>CAWHAW010000006.1:0-606077 GCA_963827455.1 uncultured Solirubrobacteraceae bacterium
GTATCGGCATCGACGCGCCGCACGTGCTGCGCGAGTACGCGGTGCTGGGCGACGGCGAGCGAGGGATCGTCGTCGGGCCGCGCGGCGACTTCGCGTGGATGTGCTTTCCGCGCTGGGACTCTGCTGCCGTTTTCTCCTCGCTGATCGGCGGCTCCGGCGTCTACGCGATCACGCCGCACGAACGACACGTGTGGGGCGGCTACTACGAGCCGCGGAGCCTGATCTGGCGCAGCCGCTGGGTCACCCCCAACGCGACGATCGAGTGCCGCGAAGCGCTCGCGTTACCCAGCGACGCCGAGCGCGCGGTCGTGCTGCGCCGCGTGCTCGCGCATCGCGGGACCGCTGGCCTCGACCTGATCCTGAGCCCGCGAGGCGAGTACGGAGAGCAGCCGTTCCAGAAGCTCGGCAAGCGTGACGACGGCGTCTGGACGGGCCGGCTGCCCGACATGGAGGTGTGTTGGACGGGCGGGGACGATGCGAGCCCTGAGCCCGACGGCCACGGCGGCAAAGCGCTCACTTTGGCGCTGACACTCGAGGAGGGCGAGCACCACGACTTCGTGCTCGTGCTGGCCACCGGCGATGCCGGCGATCCGCCCGACCCCGACCAGGCCTGGCAGGGAGTCGAGGCGGCTTGGCGCGAGCGCGTGCCCGAGCTCGCAGGCACGGTTGCCCCGCGCGACGCAACACACGCCTACGCCGTCCTCGCCGGCCTCACCAGCGCGGGGGGAGGCATGGTCGCCGCGGCGACGACATCACTGCCCGAGCGCGCCCGACGAGGGCGCAACTACGACTACCGGTACGTGTGGATCAGGGACCAGTGCTTCACCGGGCAGGCCGTGGCCAAGGCCGGTCCTCACCAGTTGATGGACGACGCGGTCCACTTCGTATCCCAGCGGCTGCTCGAGGACGGCCCCCGGCTGAAGCCGGCGTACACCACCACCGGCGCCAGCGTTCCCGACCAGCGCAAGCTGCAGCTCGCCGGCTATCCGGGCGGCTCGGACATAGTCGGCAACTGGGTCAACAAGCAGTTCCAGCTCGACGCGTTCGGCGAGGCGCTGCTGCTGTTCGCCGCAGCCGCGCAACACGACCATCTCGACACCGACGGCTGGCGCGCCGCCGAGACAGCCGTCGAGGCGATCGAGCAGCGCTGGCAGGAGACGGGCGTCGACGCAGGCATTTGGGAGATCGAGCCCGACCAATGGACCCACAGCCGGCTCATCTGCGCGGCCGGACTGCGCCGCATCGCAAAGTCGGCGCCAGGCGCCGAGCAGGCCGGTCGCTGGGTAGCCCTCGCCGACCAAATCGTCTCCGACACGGCGGCGCACGCGCTGCACCCGTCCGGACGCTGGCAGCGCTCAGCAAACGACCCCCGGCTCGACGCCGCGCTGCTGCTCCCAGCGATCCGCGGCGCGATACCCGCATCGGACCCGCGCTCGATCGCGACGCTGCACGCAGTCGCAGAAGAGCTGACCGAGGACGGCTACTGCTACCGGTTCCGTCCCGACGAGCGCCCCCTCGGCCAGGCCGAGGGCGCGTTCCTGTTGTGCGGCTTCGTGATGGCACTCGCCTACGCCCAGCAGGGCGAGCACGTGAGCGCGGCGCGGTGGTTCGAGCGCAACCGCGCCGCGTGCGGCGCCCCGGGACTCTGCTCCGAGGAGTTCGACGTCCTGCAGCGCCAGCTGCGCGGCAACCTGCCGCAGGCCTTCGTGCACGCCCTGCTGCTCGAGTGCGCTGTCCAACAGCGAGAGCCGGCCCTCAAGAGCGCGACGCCAGCGTGAGCGCAGTCACGGCTGTCGTGCGGCTCCGAGTTTCCCCGCCGCGCCTACTCGCCGGCCTGCACCTGCTCTGCGGTAGCGGCTGGCTCGCCGCGTCAAGGACACCCTCGCTACAGCCAAACGAGATCTCCACCGGTCAGTGGCGCGCCTTTGCGCGACTGCTGGGCGCTCGACACCTTGGCGAGGGTTTGCTGCTGCTGTGGCGCCCCACGCGTAGATCTATGCTCGCCGGTGCTTCGACTGACGCCCTCCACGCCGCCACCATGATGCTCCTCTGCCGAGCCAGCCCAGCATGGCGCAACCCTGCGCTCGCGAGCGGGTCGCTCGCAGCGGGTCTCAGCGCATACGGCATTCGATGCGCCGACGGAGCTCGAGAACCGGGCGATTAACCACAGCGCTATCCATGTGTCGTTGAGGTTCAGCAATGCCCAGGCAGCCCAGAGCACCGTATGCCGGGCAACCCTCAACCGACCCGGCCCGACTCGCGCCAAATCCGCGCCAGTTCAAGCGCGGATCCTGCGGTTTCGGGCGGTTCACAGCGGTCTCGCGGCACCCGCGAAATCGCGGCTACCAACCGACCGAATCCCGCTCAACGGTGCCGAAAACGGCTCAGGAAAGCCAAGAATCCGGGCGTCAGCAGAAGATGCAACTTTCCCGACGTGTGGATTTCAAGACCAATGCATTCAACCGCTCTGCCACCCTTCCACGGTCACGACGAAGGCTATCGGGCTGTCCGCGGGCGCAGCGAGCCAGCTCGCCGGGCTGAGGATCGTGTCGAAGCGACCTCATCGACGAGTTCCTCGATCACATCGGGCAGCTTTCGTTCGCGAACCTCAAGCGTGGTGATTCGCGTCGCCGGTCCAAAGGCCCCCTCTCCGCGCTAGGCGAGGCTGAGGACACAAGCGGCGGAATGCAGCGGCGACGGAAGAGCAGGTCTCCGGGGTGAGTGGTTCCGGGCGGCCCGGGCGAGAGCCCAATGACGCCCCGTCCAATACGATCCTCGAAGGGTGCAGACGGTCTACGAGGCGGCTGGTGGTTATGAGGGCTTGCTTCGCCTAGCCCGGGCCTGGCATGCCAGAGTGATGGCGGACGAGGTGGTGAGCCACGCCTTCAGCCACGGCTTTCACCCCGAGCACAGCGAGCGGCTCGCCGCATACTGGGCGCAGGCACTTGGAGGGCCGACCACATTTTCGGCCGCGTACGGCGACGAGACCTCGGTAGTGCAGATCCACAGCGGCAACGGCCCTCACGAGGAGATGGACCGCCGGGCGATCACGTGTTTCGATCAGGCGCTGGAAGACATCGCCCTAGCTGGGGACGACCGGTTGCATCAGGTGCTCCACGATTACTTCAACCGCCCTGGCGTGGAACCGTCAGAGGCGATCATCGAGAACTGGTGGCGTCAGGGGATGATGGGCGGCGCCAAGGCTCACTACGACGGCATCGTTGCCTTCTCCCAGACAGACTTCACCGAGGACCTGAAGAAGATCACGGTGCCGGTCCTGGTGATGCACGGCGAAGATGACCAGATCGTCCCCTACGCCGACTCCGGGCCACTGTCCGCGGCGCTCGTGCAGAACGGGACGCTGAAGAGCTACAAAGGCTTCCCGCACGGCATGCCGACCACCGAGGCTCCAACGATCGACGCCGATCTGCTGGCGTTCATCCAGTCCTGACGGCGGTTCTTCTCCGTTCCCGGCGGACGGGGTGCTGCATGTCGTTGGATGACCACGAGCGCATCACCGCGACGATCTTCTCGACGGTTGGCGGGTCGGCTGGGTAGCGCTCGCCCTTGTTGCGTGGTGGGCGACCGCGGTGGTAGCCCGCGAGTGTCGCCGGAGAGCGCCGGTGCCCGGCAGCGTCTAGCAGAACGGCTTGCATGAGTCTCTCCCTTGTCGTTGGATGCTTGACAAACACCTGCTGTACTGCCATCGTGAGTACATGTCAACGACCAAGGAAAAACGTCTGCAGATCCGCGTCGGCCCGGCCGAGAAGGCCCTCCTCGAGCGAGCGGCGGCCGCATCACATCTGAACATGTCCGCGTTCGTGGTCCAGGCCGCGGCATCCAAGGCCGAGGAGGTCCTCGCAGAGCGCTCGAGCATCAGGCTCTCAGCGGAGGCTTCGGCCGCGTTCACCGAGGCACTCGAACGGCCCGCACAGGTCAACGACCGCCTCGCCAAGGCGCTGCGCCGCAAGCGCACCTTCAGCTGGCTTGACTGAGCTGCGCCGCCCGGCGCCGCTCGATGCGCGCCGACACGACCGCGAGCAGTTCGACAGCGGCGAGCCCGTGCTCGACCAGTGGCTACGCCGCTACGCCGGCCAGAACCGCCGCCGTGACACCGCCGCCACCTGGGTCATCACCGACGCCAACAACATCGTGGTCGCGTACGCGAGCGTCGCGATGACCGGCATTAATCGGCCAGTGGCCCCAGAGGTGCTCGCCAAAGGCTCTCCTGACCCCGTCCCGGCGCTGCTGCTCGGCCGCCTCGCGGTCGACCACCACTACTCGCGCCTGGGGATCGGGACCGCGCTGGTCGCGCACGTGCTCGCCACCGCCGTAGAACTCAACCAGAAGGCGGCATGCCGAGCCGTTGTCGTAACCGCGCTCACCGACAGAGCTCGCACCTGGTGGGAACGACTCGGCTTTCAGCCATTCGATCCAAACGAGCCCGACCAGCTCGACCTCTACCTACTCACCGCCGACATCGACGCGACACTCCGGAGCCTGCAATAGAAGCCGGGCACCTGGTGTCCGCGCATTGCAGGTCTCCCGACGACTTACCGCCGAGGGGCGTCGCGGACCGTAGCCGCCGCGTTCAGTGCGGTGCGGGCTGAGATCGTCAGCCTGCATCGTGGATCGTGATGGCATAGCCGTCTGGGTCTCTGAGCGTGAACACCCGGCCGAAGGGACCATCGACCGGCTCGGTCAGGATCGTCACGCCGTGCTGGACGAGTCGGTCATGAAGGGCTTGGGCGTCGTCGGCCCGCAACCACAGCGCCACGCCGAGGCCGGGCTGTCCACTGTCGAGGTCCGTTCCGGGCAGCGGGTCTCTTACCGCAAACGCGATTGGCTGGGTGGCAAAGACGACGGCGTGCGGGGGTCCGGGCGCGCGCGTGAGCCCCAGCTCACGTTCGTAGAACTCGGCGGCACGCTCGATGTTGCCGACTTGGAGGGCAATGAAATCGGGGCCTGCAACGGTAGACACGGTGAGATCCTTCCTTTGGTGTTGTCAAGGTCTTGACGTACTATACTATGTCAAGATCTTGACATGCCGCAAGTCGATGTCGACCAATCCGTGGGCTACGCCCTCAAGCGCGCCCAACACGCCCTGCACTCAACGATGGAGCGGGAGCTGCGCGACTACGGGCTCAGCGTGTCGCAGTACGCCTGTCTTGAGATCCTCGCCTCGCGTCCGCGCATCTCAAACGCAGACCTGGCGCGCGACGCATTCGTCAGCCGACAAGCGATGCACCAGCTCCTCACCGGGCTAAGAGCTAGAGGACTCGTGACCGCCGTCGGCCAAGGCCGCAGCCAACGCTACGCCCTGACGGCCGAGGGGCGCACTCGCCTACGCACGGCTTCCTCGACCGTCGCTGCAATCGAGCAACGCATGCTCGCGACGCTGAGCCGCGCCGAGCGCGAGCACCTTCACCGCCAGCTAAGCATCTGCACGACCGCGCTCGACTCGCCCCACCAGCAAACCTGCTGGGTGAGCACGATCAGCCGTGATCACGTGCGGCTGAGCGTAGAGGGCGGATTCACCCAGGCAGGCCACGGCAAGGCTTCCGGGCTCAAGCAGCTGAGGGCTGATGACTGGCTGGTCTACTACTCGCCCAAGACGAGCCTGCGAGACGGCCAGCCGGTGCAGGCCTTCACGGCGATAGGCCGGGTCGTCGACGAAGAGCTCTACCAGGTAGAACAGGCGCCGGGGTTCACACCGTGGCGCCGCAACATCGAGTTCGTCAAGAGCATTGAGAAGCCGATCAGACCGCTGATCGACCAGCTCAGCTTCATCAAGGACAAGCGCCGCTGGGGATACACGTTCCGGGTCGGCCTATTCCAGATCCCACAAGAAGACTTCGCGGTGATCTCACGGGCGATGGCGGTCGAGAACCCGAGTAGCCGCCGTGCCGCAAGACGGTCATGATCCTGCCAGCGCGCAACCCGGCGGGCTTCCAGCGAGGACTGTTGATCGCCGCGATCATTGCTGCGCCCAACGTCGCGATCGGCTCCATCTCTGCACGGTCGCGGCCTACCACGAAGCGCAGGGCTGAGGCAGCTGTCGCATAACCAACCAGCCGTCACGCTGCCCACTGGCGTCCCTGGAAAAAAACTTCATCTGTGCCCTTGACTTCAAGCGCTTGAGGTATGTCAAGGTGGCCTCATGACGACTCTCACCATCCAAGATGTTTCCCGGCGCAGCGGGCTGAGCGGGCCGACGTTGCGCTATTACGAGGAGGTCGGGCTGATTGGTCCGATTGGCCGCGACCCGAGCAGTAGGCATCGCCGCTATCGCGAGGAGGACCTCGACACGTTGCAGGTGCTGGCCTGTCTGCGCGCGATGGGCGTCGGAATCGAGGAGATGCGCACCTACCAGGCCAACCGCGAGCTTGGGCATGCCAAGGCGGGTGAGCAGCGCGATCTGCTGCTGCAGCACGCGAAACGGGTCGAGGCCGAGATCAAGACGCTGCGCCTGCACCTCGACTACCTACGGGCGAAGGCGGCGCTCTGGGATGCCCGCAGCCGTGAGGATGCGGACGCGGAAGCTGAGGCGAACTCGCAGGTGCAGAAAGTGCTCCCACGACTGGAGGAGGTGGTGCTCGGATGAGCTCCAAGGCGTTGGTGACAGGCGGGTCCGGATATCTGGGCACGCAGTTGATCGCGGCGTTGCTACGGGATGGGCGTGAAGTGCGCGCGACGGTGCGTTCCCTGGATGCTGAGGAAGCTGTGCGTGCGGCCGTGCGCCGCGGTGGTGTGGACGAGACCGGCATCGAGTTGGTGGCAGCAGATCTGACCTCCGACGACGGCTGGCCGGCCGCGCTTGATGGTGTGGAGGAGGTCCACCACGTCGCCTCGCCGATCCCGTCCGCCCAGCCCAAGGACCCGGACGAGCTGATCGTCCCCGCCCGCGAGGGCACGGTGCGCGTGCTGAAGGCAGCGCGGGACGCCGGTGCGCGCAGGGTGGTGCTGACCTCCTCGTTCGCGGCGGTGGGCTACTCGCCCAAGGCGGTCCGCGACTACACCGAGGAGGACTGGACCGACCCGGATACGCCAGGGCTGCCGCCATACCCGCGCTCCAAGGCGATCGCCGAGCGTGCCGCGTGGGATTTCATCGGGACTGAGGGGGGCGACACCCAGCTGGTGGTGATGAACCCGACATTCATTGCCGGCCCGTCGCTGGTTGTGGCACTGCGCTCGACGCTGACCTACTTCAAGGCGATCATCGAGGGCACGATGCCGGCGCTGCCGCGCCAGCGCTTCGGCGTCGTCGACGTGCGCGATGTCGCCGACGCGCACATCACGGCGATGGCCACTCCTGCTGCCGCCGGGAAGCGCTATCTGCTGTTGGCGGACGGCCCGACAATCACCTGGCTGGGGCTGGCACAGATCCTCCGCGAGCACCTCGGCCCTGCAGGCGAGCGAGTCACAGCCGACGAGGCGCCCGGCGAGGACCCCTCGCCGCTGACGATCCACAACGACCGCGCCAAGCAAGAGCTCGGCTGGCAACCACGCGCGGCCGAGACCACGATCATCGAGACCGCCGAAAGTCTGCGCGACCTCGGCCTTCTGGCGGAATGATGATGGCGAGCATCGACGGCGGTACCGTCCTGATCACGGGCCCGACCAGCTGGCTGGGGCGAGCTCTCACGCTGGAGGTGGCAGGTCGGCCCGAAACGAACAATCCCGACCTGCGGTTTCGCGCCGCCGTACAGCCGCGGCTAGCGACCGGCCGAATCCCGCTCAAGTCGCCGGAGGCGAGCATCCATACTCTCGATCGCTGGTCAGGCCCGATGCCCCGACGCACCTCATCTACGACTACGAAACGAGGATTACTGATGGCAACCGAGACACTTCCCGGCGGTACGTTCACGATGGCCGACGGTCTAACCGTCACCCGCATGGGCTACGGCGCGATGCAACTCGCCGGCCCCGGCGTGTTCGGGCCCCCGAAGGACCGGGACGCGGCGATCGCCGTGCTGCGCGAGGCGGTGGCACTGGGCATTACTCACATCGACACCAGCGACTACTACGGTCCTTACGTCACCAACGAACTCATCAGAGAGGCTCTGTACCCCTACCCGACAGAGTTGCGGATCGTGACAAAGGTCGGAGCGTTGCGAGACGCCAACGGCGGCTGGCCCAGCGCGCGAGCTCCCGAGCAACTGCGCCAGGCCGTCCACGAGAACCTCGAACACCTGGGTCTCGACGCGCTCGACGTCGTCAACCTGCGCGTTGGCGGCCTCGACAGCCCCGAGCCAGGCTCGCTCGCTGAGCCGTTCGGCGCTCTCGCACAGCTGCAGCAGGAGGGCCTGATCAAGCATCTCGGCGTGAGCACCGTCTCCGCCGAGCAGATCGCCGAGGCACAGTCGATCGCGCCGATCGTATGCGTGCAGAACTTCTACAACATCGCCAACCGGGCCGACGACGACCTGATCGACTCCCTCGCCGCCCAGTCCATCGCCTACGTGCCGTACTTCCCACTCGGCGGCTTCACCCGACTGCAGTCCGGCACGCTGGAATCGGTCGCCGCCCGACTCCAGGCCACGCCGATGGCAGTCGCGCTCGCATGGCTCCTGCATCGCTCCCCCAACATCCTCCTGATCCCCGGCACCTCATCCGTCGCGCACCTGCGCGAGAACATCAAAGGCGCCGCGCTCGCCCTCTCCGAGAGCGACCTTACCGAGCTGAATAGCGTCGGTTGACGGCACGACGGCACCGCCTCACAACCCGAACTGCTCCCTGTAGGTCTCTGGAACGAGCGCCTCGAACTCGCGATGACGTTCGATGAATCCTTTGACGAAGGGACAGAACGGCAGCACCGCGAGACCACGTGCGCGGGCGTCTTCCAGAGCAAACCGGATCAGCCGACCGGCGAGTCCGCGACCCTCGAGACGCTCGTCGACTTCGGTGTGGATGAATGCGATGAGGCCGGGGCGTGTGCGATACGCGGTGAAGCCAACCACCGCGCCCTCGATCGACAGCTCGTAGCGCTCACGATCAGGCGCGTCGGCCACCTCGATACGCTCCGCCACAGCCATCCCCGGAACATTAGAACGCAAACGACCGGCGCGGCCCCAGAACCGGCTGAGCGCTCACCGGGGGACGACTAGGAGATACGGTGTGCGAGCTGGGTGCGTGACTTCACGTCGAGCTTGCGGAATGCCTTGCGCAGGTGGTACTCGACAGTGCTCTGGGTGATGAACAGCTGAGTGGCGATCTCTCGGTTCGTGGCTCCCTTGGCGGCAAGGCGCGCGATCTGATCCTCCTGCGGAGTGAGCTGGTCGAGCGTATCGACGGTCCGTTTCCGGGCGCGCTCGCCGGTCGCCAGCAGCTCGCGTTCGGCGCGGCCCGCGAACGCCTCGGCGCCCATACTCGTGAACATCTCAAGGGCGGCGCGCAGATGCTCCCTGGCGTCCAGGCGGCGGCGTTCGCGTCGCAGCCACTCTCCGTAAAGAAGGTGGCTCCGGGCGAGCTCCAGGCGCACACGGGTACGGGCGAGGTGGGTGATCGATCCGCGGTAGAAGCTCTCGGCGGTCTCGTCCTCGCTCAGCAGCGCGCGCACCCGCGCTTCGATTCCGAGCGCCCACTTTGACCCGGTCACGGCGGTGCGCACCGAAAGCCAATCCAGCGCGGACTCGAGCAGCGGCCGGTCGGCGGTCCGCGACGCCGCTTCGGCCAGCTCGGGCACCAGATACGATCCATATCCGATCGGGTCGGGCTGGAACGCTTCCCAGGCCGCATCGCGCGCGGCGTCGTGACGGCCGAGGCCGTTGTAGAGCACGGATCTCGCGTAGCTGTTGGACGTCCATCGCCGTTCGGACGCCTCCTCCGAGGTGGCTTGGATCAGCTCAGACGCCTGCGACTCATCGCCACGCCAAGCGGCGAGGATCATCGGGGCGTTCACGAGCGCCGGATTTCCGGTCGCCTCAGCGATCGAGCGGGCTTCGTCGATCGTCAGAGTGGCCGCGGTCAGGTCGCCGGCGAGCATGTGGCTCCTGGCGAGGAAGCTCAGCGCGAACTGCAGGTGCACGAGTGCACCGGCGTCGCGGGCAACCTGCACCTGGCGAGCGGCGAGGCGATGCACGGACTCCTCGTCCCACAGCTCGAGGGCGACGATATTGCCGTCTCTGCTGCTGGAGACTGACAGCCTCCGGCCGACGTCATCGCTCGCGGCGTCCATCGCGAGCAGGAGCTCAAGCGACCGAGCGAGTGTCAGCGCCGCGGCTGCGTATCCCTCGGTCAAGCGGATCGCGAACGCGTCGAGCAGCACGTCGACCGCCCGAGGCGGCGAGGCGGCGGCCGGCGCTGCCCGCGCGGCCTCGGCGACCGCCGGCGCGCCGCCGGCGACTTCGACATCGCGTGACATGGCTCCCGCGAGCGCCTCGAGATAGGTCTCGCGGGCCAGCTCGGGGTCGAGTGGCTCGAGGCGTCGCGCCGCGCTCAGAAACAGGCGACCGGCTTCGCCGCCGCGCCCCTGCTCCAACGCGATCTGGCCTCGCAACAACTCGACGCGCGCCCGCCCCAGCTCGTCGAGCAGTCCGGTCTCGACACCTGCCAACAGCCCGAGCGCAGCCTCCAGAGCGCCGGCGTCGCGCTTGGCGCCGGCGGCCGCGAGCAGGCGCTGCGCCCGGTGCGCTCGCTCGGGTGTGAGCGCGGCAGCGCGCTCGAGAAAAGCAGCGACAGCCGCCAACCCGCCACGCGCCTGTGCCCGTCCGGCGGAACGCTCGAGCTCTGCGGCGACGTCCTCGTCGGGCATCGATGCCGCCTGCGCCCGGTGCCAGGCGTGGCGATCCGGATCGACCTGCGGATCGGTTGCTTGCGCCAGCGCTCGGTGGACAGCGCGGCGCTCCTTCAGCCCGGCTGCCCGATAGACAGCCGAGCGAACCAGTGGATGACGGAAGACGGCTCGGACGCCAAACTCCAACAGGTCTTCCGTTTCGACGATCCCCGCCATGGACTCGGGGATTCCGAGCTGCCGGGCTGCCCGCCACACGAGCGCCGGGTCGCCCATTGGATCGGCCGCCGCAATCAGCAACAGGCGACGCGCATCACCCGGAAGCCCGGCCAGGCGCCGCGTGAAGCTCTCCTCGATGCTCGTGGACAGGGGCACCGCCGCCGGCAGCCCGAATCCGCCTGCGAGCTGTATAGGCGTCAGCCCGCGCGGCAGCTCCAAGAGAGCAAGCGGGTTGCCGTGCGTCTCCAGAACGATCCGATCCAGCACGTGCTCGTCCAGGCGAGCGGGCAACGCGGACTCCAACAGCGTTCGCGCATCACGATGTCCGAGGGGCTCGACGCGAAGCTCCGGAAGTCCCGCGAGCGCGTCGCCCAGCTCACGGGCCGCGAACACGAGCGCGATCTTCTCTGCCAACAGGCGGCGGGCCACGAACGCGAGCGCGCGCGCTGACGAGCGATCGAGCCACTGCGCGTCATCGACGACACACAGGAGCGGGCGCTCCTCCGAAGCCTCAGACAGCAGGCCGAGGGCCGCCAGTCCGACGAGGAACGGATTCGGAGCCTGTCCGGCACTCAGCCCGAAGGCGACGCCAAGCGCGTCGCGCTGGGGATCTGGCAGACCCTCCGACCGGTCGAGGATCGGCGAGCACAGCTGTTGCAGCGCGGCGAACGGGAGCTCCATCTCTCCCTCGACCCCGACGGTCCGTAGGACCCGGAACTGCCGCCCCTCCTCGACAGTCCAGTCGAGCAGCGCAGTCTTCCCGACGCCTGGCTCTCCATGCACCGCCAGGACCCCGCCGTCGCCGCCGCGCACAGCGCCCAGCAGGCGGCCGAGCACCTCGCTCTCGCGCTGTCGGCCCAGCAACTGGGGTGTCGGTGGCCTCGTGAGCGTCCCGACGTGTGACGGCGAACCCATCTCCGCCAAACAGCATGACTGAAGACGACACTCGGGTCGCGGACTAAGGAATTCAAGGATTCGATTGCCGGCTCGTCGCTTCACGATCATGTCCATGAGCACACCGGATACGACAACCGAGGCGCACGCGAACACCCGCCCGAGCAGCGCCGAGGACCTGCCCGACTACGCGCCGATCCCCCGGCCGTCGCTCGGCCCGGCCCTCAACGAGCAGGGCTACTACGTCGGACGTGTCGAGCAGAACCTCTACTGGGTCACCGACGGTACCTACCAGTCAGCGTTCCTGACCACGAAGGACGGCGTTGTCCTACTCGACGCGCCGCCAACCATCGGTCACAACATCCAGCGGGCGGTGGACGAGATCGCCTCCGCCAACGGCGTCAGCAACAGGGTCACCCACCTCGTCTACTCCCACCACCACGCCGACCACGCCGGCGCGTCGTCGCTATTCGACAAAAGCGTCGCGCGCATCGGGCACGCGGACACCCGGAAGCTCCTGTTGCGCGATGACGACCCCGCAAGACCCGCACCGGAGGAGACCTTCCAGGATCGTCGCACGCTCGAGATCGGCGGCGAGCGTATCGAGTTGGCCTGGCACGGCACGAACCATTCGCCGGACAACATCTTCATCCACCTGCCCGACCACGACGCGCTGATGCTCGTCGACATCGTCAACCCGGGCTGGGCGCCGGTGTACCAGAGCAACCTCACCGAGGACATTCCCGGGTACCTCGAGGCTCCCGCCACGGCTCTCACCTACCCGTGGAAGCACTTCATCGGCGGCCACATGGGCCGGCTCGGGACGCGCGAGGACATCGCGCTGCACCAGCAGTACATGGCCGACATCGCCGCCAGCTCGCGCACGGCGCTGGATACCGTCGACCCGACGCCGTACTTCGTCAAGTACGGAGAGAACACCTGGGCGGGGGTCAGGGGCTACCTGGACGCGGTCGCCGCCGCGGCGGCGACGCCCGTGATCGAGAAGTACACCGGTGTCCTGGCCTCAGCCGACGTGTTCACCGCGAGCACGACGTTCCACGTCATGCAGTCGCTGCGTCTCGACCTGGGCTACGGCTCACAGGTCCACCCATGAGCTGGGACTAGACGGCATGTCGGGCGCTTCGCCAAGCCGTATCCCCAACCATCACGCAGCCCAAACAAGCAGTGGCAACTAACGCAAGGAGACAGACCATGAACAGGGACCTAGGTGTGTGGACTCACGAGGACTGTGCGCTGGTGTTGATCGACTATCAGAAAGAGCAGCTCGAATCGATCCGCTCGCAGACGCCCGCGGATCTGATCGAACTTCATGTCCGCTTCCTGATCAGGACCGCCAGGGCGTTCGGCGTGCCGATCGTGCTGTCGACCGTCGGGGTCGGCTACGGCTTCAACAGCCCGACGCAACCCGCGATCCTCGCCGAGCTGCCTGACATCGAACCGATCGACCGTTCGTCGATGGACTCGTTCGAGGATCAGGCCTTTCGTGAGGCTGTGGCGGCGACAGGGCGCAAGCGGCTGATCTTCGGGGGACTCCAAACGGAGGTCTGTCTGGCGCTCGCTGTCGTCGACGCACTGAAGAGCGGTTACGAGGCACAGTTCGTGACCGACGCAGTCGGCAGTCGATCCCAGGTCGAGCACAGCACCGCGATCGAGCGGCTGTCGCACGCCGGCGCCGTCCCGAACACCGCGATCGGGGTGTTCTGCGAGCTCTTCCGCGACTGGGCGGGGCCGCTCGGCCCCGCGGCCCAGGAGCTCAGCGGGTGGTATTTCAGGGAGGTCCCGAAGGTGACCGACACCGTGGGTGTCGCCGAGGCGGAGGCGGACCGCGCACAAGCCGCGGTGGCTGGGTAGATGTCCTCTCGGCTTGAGGGAAAGGTCTGCGTCGTCACCGGCAGCGGCGGAAGCATGGGGCGCGACCAGACACGGTGCTCGGCTTCGCCATCGTCGGTCGGCCTGGGCGTCGCCGTAACGGGGGCGTTGCTCGGACACGCGCTGAGAAGTGCGCAGAGACCCGCGGGCGTCTCATCCATCAAGACACCACACGCATCGATCTGAAGGAGGAACCAATGGCCAGTGCACCGATCCGCGATCAGGTTGGCGACCATTTGATCACCCCCCAGAACGCGGCGCTGATCGTCATCGACTATCAGCCATCCCAGTTCGGGACGGTCCGCTCGATGGACCCGGAGCTGTTGCTGAAGAACATCGTCTCAACCGTCGAGGCAGCAAGGACGTTCGGGCTGCCGATCGTCCACTCGACCGTCAACGTCGCATCGGGCCAGCAACAGCCGACCGTCCCCGAGCTTGCCGAGCTGCTCGAGGACAGCCCCCCGATCGATCGCACGAGTGTCAACTCGTGGGAGGACACCGACTTCGTGACGGCCGTGCATGCCACGGGTCGACGCAAGCTCATCTTCTGTGCGCTCTGGACAGAGGTCTGCATGGCGTTCGCGGCGCTCGACGCGTTGAGGGAGGGCTACGAGGTCTATCCCGTCGTCGACGCGATCGGCGGCACATCGGTGGAGGCGCACCGTGCCGGCATCGAGCGCGTCGTCCAGGCCGGAGGCGTACCGATCGGCTGGGTCTCGCTCGCGTGCGAGCTGCAGCGCGACTGGAACCGGCTGGAGACGGTGCCGCAGCTCGTCGAGATCGTGCTCACCGACAGGCTGCTGAAGGAATGACACCGGGCTCCGCGGTCGCAGATCCGACGGCGCGGGCGTTCCTGCAGCGTGCCGACCCGGTCCTGGGGAAGCTGATCGACGCCCGCCCGGACTTCCATCCGCGGGCCTGGCTCGACGAGCCGCCCCCCGACGCAGCTCGGCTGACACTTAGGAGAGTGAAATGACCAGAACCAAGGAAGAGACCCAGCCTGGCGAGGCAACGAGCATCGGCGCTGGCACGCGCAGGGCCGCGGCCGATCTGAGCTCACAGCGAGGCAAGAACCTCGCTTTGGCAGTTTTGGCGATGACGCAGTTCATAGTGGTGATCGATGCGTCGATCGTAAACGTCGCGCTACCGTCGATCGGCGCCCACCTGCATTTCTCTCGCGTTGACCTCTCGTGGGTCGTGAACGCGTACGCGCTGACCTTCGGAGGGTTCCTGCTGCTTGGCGGACGCCTGGCCGATCTGCTCGGGCGCCGCCGGATGCTGATGATCGGGCTTGTCGTCTTCTCGATCGCCTCGCTGGCCGGCGGCCTTGCCCAGTCTGAGGCATGGCTGATCGCCGCGCGTGCGGTTCAGGGCCTCGGTGCGGCGATCGTCTCGCCGGCAGCGCTTTCGATCATCACGACTACATTCGCGCAAGGGGCTGAGCGCAACCGCGCGCTCGGTATCTGGGGTGCAGTCGCGGGCGCCGGCGCGGCCGCCGGCGTCCTGTTGGGCGGCATTCTCACTAGCGGGCTGAGCTGGCGGTGGGTGTTGTTCGTGAACGTACCGATCGGGATCGCACTGGCGACGGCCGCTCCTCGGCTGTTGCTCGAGAGCAAGGCGGAAGATGGCGCGGACGGGTTTGACATCCCTGGCGCCGTGACCGTAACGGCAGGCCTCGCGCTGCTCGTGTACACGGTGATCGACGCCGTCAACGTCGGCTGGGGCTCGACGGGCACCGTGCTACGACTCGCCGGCTCGGCCATTCTGCTCGCGGCGTTCGTCGTGATCGAGCGCCGCGAGCGCCACCCGCTGCTGCCATTCTCGATCTTCCGGCTGCGAACGCTCCGGGGATCGGACATCGTCGGCCTGCTGGTCGGCATGTCGCTCTTGTCGATGTTCTTCTTCCTCTCGCTCTACCTCCAGGACGTTCTGCACTTCTCCCCGATCAAGACAGGACTCGCCTATCTGCCCCTGGCCGTCGGGATAATCATCTCGGCCGGAGTCGGCTCGCTGCTCGTGACACGTGTCGGCTTCAAGCCGGTCCTGATCGCTGGCCTGCTGCTGATCGCAGGTGCTCTGGTGTGGTTCTCGACGGTCCCCGCACCGGGTGGGTCTTTCAGTGCGGATGTGTTGGGCCCGTCGTTGCTCGCCGCCTTCGGTCTCGGGTTCTCGTTCGTCTCGGTGACCATTGGCGCCGTGCTGGGGACCGAGCCGGGTGAGGCCGGCCTCGCCTCGGGACTGATCAACACCGCCGAGCAGGTGGGCGGCGCGCTCGGTCTGGCGATTCTCGCGACGGTCGCCAACAGCCGCACTCAGGCGCTGCTGAGTGGTGGCGTGCGCCCTTCCGTCGCTCTCACAAAAGGGTTCGACCGTGCCTTTCTCGTGGGCGCCGGGTTCGCGATCTTCGGCGCGATCCTCGCCGCCGTCCTGATCTCGTCGCGCGACAGTCGCGAGCAGGCTGAGGCCGCGCGCCGCGGCGAGCTCGACGCCGGCGCGGTGTCGCGCACTCCCTCACTCGTCGCGACCGGAGACGAGTGATTGATCGGGCGACCGGAGACGAGTGCTTGATCGACATACCAAGCAGGGAGAATGGTCTCCGGCGAACTCCTTGGTGAGCCGAGCGCAGAGCTCAGAGCGAAGATGGGCCGCGGCGGGGTCCTTCTCTTCATGCCCCACCGGTCGATGTAGATACGAAAGGGAGCGATTCGATGAGCGAGATGCGAGGTAAGCAGCGAAGTGCGGTTGTGTTCGGAGCACGCAATCTGGGTCGCGCGGTCATCGAGCTGTTGGTGAGCGACGGCTGGGAGGTGGCGGGGGTGGCGCGGTCGCGGAGCACCCTGGATGGCGTCAGCGCTGCCGGTGCGCTCGCGCTGAAGGCGGACGTGACGGACCCGGCGAGCGTGTACGGCGTGCTTGAGCAGGCGGCTGCCGCTCACGGTGGAGTCGAGCTCGTGCTGAACGCGGCCGCCGCATACGGCGGCGAGCGCAGCGGTCCCTTCGGCGGCGGCCCAATTGCCGAGGCCGATCTAGACGGCTTTGACTCGTGGGCTGCGGCTCCCGCCCGCGCGGCCTTCTCGTTCCTGTCCGCCAGTGGGCGATTCGCGCTGGAGCAGGGCCGAGCAGCGACTTTGGTGCAGGTCACCGGCGGCTCGGCACGGCGCGCGATGCCGGGCCGCGGCCTGTGGGCGGCAGGATCGTTCGCCGTACGAGCGATCACCAACGCGGCCGCGCTCGAGCTGCGCCCACACGGCATCCAGGTCACGTTGCTAATCGTCGACGCGGGCATCCAGCCGCTCGACGGGTCCACACGCGCCGGTGTGTCGCCCGAATCGCTGGCCGACCCGCGCAGGATCGCCGATGCCGCCCTCTTCCTCGCCAACCAGGACGCGCGTTCGGCGACACACGAGCTCCAGCTCACCCCGCTCGCCGAGAACTGGACGCCCTGAACCCCGAGACCCGCATATCGTGTCCCTAGCGTTCCCAACGCACGACGGAGCGTAAGCTCGATCAAATGTCGCGGCGCTCCTCTGGACCCCGACGCTCGGAATCCGTCGAGTCCTACCTACGCCAAACACGCGCCGGCGCTGCGCTGGCGGTGCTCGCCCTAGCGGCGGCGATAGGGTCGGAACAGTTCGCCGAGCATCTGTGGGTGCGTCACCCGCTCCTTGCCGGCCTTGCCTCCAGCGCGATTGTGGTGATGCTGTCGGTGGCGGTCGTGAACGAGGCGCTGGAGATCCGCAGGCGTCGACGCTGGACCGTCCTCGCCCAGTACGTGATGCTCGAGCTGGTCCGCGGTGCGCGCATGGTCTGGACGGGGTTGGTAGAGCTGGCTGGCCTGATGCCGGCCGACGCGAACCCCCCGGCGGCGATCGACGCTGCGGCCCTCGTGGTGCGCGACACGCCGCGCCTGACCAAAGCCGTTCACGGCCTGCTGGCCGATCCTGATCGGCGCCGAGTCCTGCGAGACCACGTCGCGAGACTGGTGGTTCACAACGACGAGGTGCTGGGACGATGGGCCGCCGTGATGCTCAACGCAGAAGCCTACGCGGAGGTGGTCGACCGTCACGTGGAGCTCGCCGGAAGCCTTGCGTGGCTGGGGAGCCTGCTCGACCAGTCCGAGCCAAGCGATGGGGACCAGCTGCGCTGGCACAGGGCTCGAAGCAACCCTGCTGTTCAGATCAGAGGTGACATGGACGATGACCGCCTCGCCCAGAGGCTCGTCGCGATCACCCAGCTCGCCGAGCAGCTGGACAGGGGAACGCTCGAGCTCGCCGTGAAGATCGTGCCGGTGTCATGGTGGGAAGCGCGTCTCGGCACGCCCGCGGACGCGGGCGATGACGTACCCGAAGCGAACGGTCGTGTCCGAGCGCCGGCCGGGGACATCAGGCATGAGCCTTGAGTCGTGAGCGTCGGCACCTATCCCCGACCCGAGGAGCCCAAGTGAGCGAGCTACCGAGCAATCAAAGGAGAAACCCATGCCCTCCGTGACGGTTGGAACCGAGAACAACTCACCGATCGAGATCTACTACGAGGATCACGGCAGCGGTCGGCCGGTTGTCCTGATTCACGGGTATCCGCTGGACGGACACTCCTGGGAGCGCCAGCAGCGAGCGCTGCTCGACGCCGGCTACCGCACGATCGCCTACGACCGTCGTGGCTTCGGGCAGTCGAGCCAGCCCACCACGGGCTACGACTACGACACGTTCACCGCCGATCTGAAGGCGCTGCTCGACCACCTCTCGCTCGACCAGGACGTGGTGCTGTGCGGCTTCTCGATGGGCACCGGCGAGGTGACCCACTACCTCGGCAAGCACGGCTCGGCCGGTGTCAGCAGGGCGGTCCTGTTCGGAGCGATCCCGCCGTTCCTACTGAAGACCGACGACAACCCGGAAGGCGTCGACAAATCCGTTTTCGACGGCATCAAGGAGGCCGTGCTGGCAGACCGCTACAAGTGGTTCGACGACTTCTTCGCCAACTTCTACAACACCGATGAACTGGCGCCCGAACGGATCGGCGACGCGGCGTTGCGCGCCAGCTTCCAGGTCGCTGCGGGCTCCTCGTGGTACGCGAGCTACGCGTGCGTCGACACGTGGCTCACGGACTTCCGCTCGGACGTCGAGCGGATCGACATCCCGACGCTGGTCGTGCACGGCACCAAGGACCGGATCCTCCCCTTCCAGAACACGGCGGGCCGTCTGGAGGCGCTCAACTCGAACATCCGGGTGGTTCCGGTCGAGAACGGCCCGCACAACGTCGGCTGGACCTTCCCGGAGGAGTGCAACCAAGCGCTGCTGAGCTTCCTCGGCTGAGGCGGTTGGTGTGCGCCGTCCGGGCCACTCGAGCAGATGAACGCCCGTACCCGCCAGCCTCTAAACTGCGATGCCAACCTCAGGGAGAGGTGGCCGAGTGGCTGAAGGCACTCGCCTGCTAAGCGAGTATGGGGATCAAACTCCATCGCGGGTTCGAATCCCGCCCTCTCCGTTCTACATCGCCGGCCGCCCACCCCGGGCTCTCGAAAGGCAAACATGGGAATCGCAGACCGATTGAACGAGCTCAAGTCGAAGGCCGTGGATGCCACTGTGGAGCACAGCGACAAGATCCAGGAAGCGGTCGAGAAGGTGGCGAGCACAGCCGACCAGCGCACCGGCGGCAAGTACCACGAGCGGATCGAGCAGGTGGGCGCGAAGGCCGGCAGCCTGCTCGACGGTCTCAAGGGCGGGCCTGGACAGGCCGGAGCCGAGACGGCGGACGGCGCTCCCGAGACGGCGGGCGACGCAGCCAAGACGGCGGACGGCGCTCCCGGTGCGCCGAGTCAGCCGCGCGCAGACACGCCGGAGGCTTAGCAAGTTAAAGGTCCTCTCGGCGAGTGCGTAATCTACTGTGGGTCGTCGCCTGCGGTGACCGCGAAGACGATGTGACGACGCGCAAGGCTCAGGTAGGCGTGCAGCTCGATCGGGCCGCCGTCCAGCGGCGCGACGGTGACGTCGGTGAGCGTGATGAAGTCCCGCTCGGAGGCGTTCAGCACATCGGAGACGCGACTGCGGTAGCCATCGCGAGCAAGCGTGAGGATGCCCTCGATGCGGTGGCGCTCGGTCTCGATCCTGATCCGCTCGGTGCGGTGATCGATCCCGGGTGGATCGCCGTCGGCTGAAAGCTCGTCGATGCTCATGCGCTCATTATCGAGGCTCAGCGGCTGACCGTGTAGCTGCGCGTGAGAATCGTTCGCAGGCCCGTGGGGCCGGCGGCCACGATCGTGACGCGCGCGATCAACTGTCGGTGCGGGCCGAGCTCCCGGCGTAGGTGGCGAAGTGCAAGCGGACCGATTCGCAGGCGTACGTGGCCGGCGACGGCAGCTGGGAGACCGCGCGCGACCGCGCTCAGCCGAGCTGGACGACGCTTGCCGGGCGCGGACAGCGACGCCGTGACGAGGATCCTGCAGCCGCGTTTGCAGCTCACCTGCAGCGCGAGCGTGCGGCGGGCCAGCACGCCGGCCGGGCGATGCAGCTCGACGTTCAGCACCGGCGCGACGTTCAGCGGCGGCGGCCAGGTGCCTGGCGCGAGACAGCCGTCGGCGGCGGGAGCGGCGAGATCGAAGCGCTCGACTCGGTTGTTGTTCGTGTCTGCCACGTACACCTCGCCGCTGCAGTCCACGGCAATTGCGGTGGGCTGGGAGAACTCACCCGGCGCGGTGCCGCGCAGCCCCCATCTCGCCAGCGCGCGCCCGTCGGCTTCGAACACCTGGACGCGGTTGTTTTCGCCGTCCACTACGTATACGCGGCCGGCGGCGTCGACGGCGATGCCGGCCGGCGAGCGAAAGTGCCCGTCGCTCGTGCCCTTGGAGCCCCATTCGGTGATGACGCCACCCACGGGCGAGAGCTCGACGATGCGATCGTTGCCGGTGTCGGCCACGTAGACCTCGCCTGCAGGCGCGACGGCGACGGCGTCTGGATGGTTGAACGCCCCGGGGGCGCTTCCGGGTTCACCGTCGCCAACGCCAGCGCCCCACTTCGCTTGGAGCGTTCCTTCCGGTCCGTATACGAGCACCCGGTTGTGGGCGGTGTCGGCGACGTAGGTCTGGCCCGTTGCCGGCGACACCGCCACCGAGCCCGCGGCGGCGAGCTGCGCGCCGCCGAGATCGGCCGGGCCGCCGATTTCGCCGAGGAACGTGCCGTCGCCCCACAGATGCACGAGTCGTCCGTTGCCGGTGTCGGCGACGTAGACCGACCCCCGCGGGTCGATGCCGATGCCGCTCGGCGACGCGAAGCCGGAAGCATGGCCGCCGGCCAGCGTCCATTGTTCGAGGTAGTCGTCGCTGCCCGGCGCAAACGTCTCGATGCGCTGATCCACGGTGTCGGAGACGAGCAGGCGACCGGTTGGGTCGATCGCGAGCCCACGCGGTGCCGTCAGAGCACCCGGTCCGCGCGCCGGGCCGCCGATCGTGCGCAGATAGTCGCCGACCGGGCCGAAAACCTCGATGCGCTCGTTGGCGGTGTCCGCCACGTAGGTGTCGCCCGCGGGATCGCTCGCCAGCGCACGCGGGAACGCCAGCTGTCCCGGTTTGGCGCCGAGGCCGCCCCATGCGCCGTCGAACGCCAGCTGCGGGCCGAGCTTCACGACGCGATGGTTGCTGTCGTCGGCCACGTACACGTCGCCCGCGGCGTCGAGTGCCACGCCGTAGGGAAAGCCGAACTGTTCAGGCCCGTCGCCAGCCGAGCCAGTCTGCGCTTCGAAGGCCCCTTCGGGGCTGAATCTCTCGATGCGGTGGTTGTCGTCGTCGGAGACGATCACCTCGCTTTCGTTGGCCGCCACCCCGCGCGGGTAGGAGAACTGGCCCGGCCCGCTGCCGTAGGTGCCCCACGCGATCGCTTCGCCGCCTTCGAGGTTGAAGCGCTCGATGCGGTCGTTGCCCGAGTCCGCGACGTACACGTGGTCGCCGGACACGGCGATGCCGCCGCCGGGCGGCTGGGTGGGGTTCTGCGAGGAGCCGAACGAGAAGTCCCCCAGCGCGTTGCCGCGCCTGCCCCATGCCGTCAGGAATTCGCCCGTCGGGCCGAACTTCTCGATCCGATTGTGGCTCGAATCCACGACATAGACATCGCCGGCGGCGTCGGTCGCAAGACCGCCGATCGGACCGAACTGCCCGTCGCCGCCTCCGTAGGACCCCCACTCGGTCTCGAACACTCCGGTCGCGCTGAACTTCTGCACCAAGTAGCTCAGCTGGTCGGCGACGTACACGTTGCCCTGACCACTCCCTGAGGGGGCGGTGCCTTCGACGGCCACCGCCTCCGGAAAGCGCAGCAGGCCTTCGCCGCGTCGCCCGATGACCTGCACAGCCGCGTACGGACAGGGGGCCGCGCCCGATCCCGGGCACGATTCGCCGGCCGCGGCGTGCGCGGCACCCACCGGTGCTGCAATCGAGGCGAGCGTGCACGCGAGCACGAGCGTGGCGCGGGCACCGCGTGGCCGACGTGGCACGGTCATGACGCTGCGAGGACGGTAGGGCGTCATCGCCGAAACACAACACGGCGTGGGCGCAAGAGGATTGGTCCGCAGGGCACGGCCGCGCCGCGCGGTTACTCTTCCGGCGAGTTCTGTATAACCATGGCTATACAGAACTCTCGTGAGGAACAAAACCCGGGGCCCCGGCTCACGGGGGTACACCGGCGACTCACGGGGGACACACACCGCCGACTCACGGGGGACGCACTGGCGTCCCCACCGGCGCCAGACCGGTGTGATCTGCCCGACGGCGCCGCTGGGCGCTGTCTTACAACACGCGCTCGGGCGCCCGTGCAGGCAGACCCGCGCGCGTGGTGGGCAGCGCGACGATGCGCCCGCTGGCGCTCGGGTGGTTGCGCTCCTCGCGGACGATGTAGAGCGGTCGGTGCTTGACCTCGTCGTAGATGCGCCCGACGTACTCGCCGATTACCCCGAGAGCGATCAGCTGGATACCCCCCAGCAGCAGGATCGCGATCGTGATGGAGCCGAAGCCGGGCAGGTAGGAACCCGCGAAGTGCAGGCCGATGACGACGGGGATCGCGATGAACGCGACGCTCGCGGAGAGCATGCCTACGTATGTGGCGAGCTGCAGCGGCAGGTGCGAGAACGAGGCGATCGCGTCGAGCGAGAAGCGCAGCATCTTGCGCAGCGTGTACTTGGTCTCGCCGGCGTGACGGGCGTCGCGCTGGTAGGAGACGGAGCTCTGGGTGAATCCGACCCAGACGGTCATCCCACGGAGGAAGCGCGAGCGCTCGGTCATCGCGAGCAGCGCGTTCAGCGCGCGCCGGTCGAGCAGGCGAAAGTCTCCCGAGTTCGGCTCGAGGTTGACCTGTGCGAGCTTGTCGAAGAGCTTGTAGAACCAGGAGGCCGTGGCGAGCTTGAACGCGGTCTCGCCCTCGCGCTGCGCGCGCACCGCGTAGACCACGTCGGAGCCCTGGCTCCACTGGGCGATCATGTCGGGGATCAGCTCTGGCGGATCTTGCAGGTCGGCGTCGATCATCGCGACGACGTCGCCGACGGCGTGCTCGAGTCCTGCGGTCAGCGCGGCCTGGTGGCCGAAGTTGCGTGACAGGTGGATGACGCGCACCCGCGGGTCGGTTTCGGCGAGGTGATCGAGCAGCTCGGGGGTGCGGTCGGAGCTGCCGTCGTTGACGAGCACCAGCTCGAACTCGTAGTCGGCGACGGCGGCGCACGCGCGCGCGACGAACTCCTCGACGAGCTCCTCCTCGTCGTAGACGGGTGCGACTACGCTGAGCAGGGTGGGAGTCCGAAGTGGTGTGTCCGGCATGACGTTGCTTTCCGCGTGAAGCTGGGGAGGATTGGCGGCTTTGATCTTGGACGAACGGCCTAAGCCGGTGCTCAATTTATCGTTCATCCTGTCTATGGATGCCCATGGAGCCAACTGACATGCGCGAACCGCCCCCCAGCCTAGCGCGACGGACGGCACGTGTGAACGCGCCGGTACTCGTTCAGTTCATCAAGTTCGGCATCGTCGGCGTGTCCAACACGCTGCTGACGCTCGTCGTTTACACCGTGCTGTTGAAGGTGTTCGGCGTCTGGTACCTGGCGGCGTCGGCGATCGGTTTCATCGTGGGCGCCACCAACGGCTTCCTGCTCAACCGCCGCTGGACTTTCCGCGACCACGTCGGGGACGCGCTCACGCCTGTTCGCTGGGCGATCGTCCAGGGGGCCGGGCTAGCTATCGACGAGGTGATGCTGTACGTGCTCGTGCACGACGCGAAGCTCGACAAGCTGCTCGCGCAGGTGTGCGCGACTGCGGTCGTCACCGTCGCGACGTTCTTCGCCAACCGCGCGTGGACGTTCCGCGTGCACACGCACGTGGCGGTGGCCGACGGCGAGAGCTAGCGGAAGACGGCGAGCAGCGAAAGGCCCGCAGGTATGCGCCCGCCGCGGCCCACCAGCGCGGCCTCGAGCGCGAGCGGGCGCTCCAGCAGCCAGTTGACCGGCTCCGGGGGGATCCACAGATCGAGGCTCGACTCGGTCGTTTTGGCCCTGTTGACGCGGTCGAGCACCCGCAGCAGGATCGCGACGGGCAGCAGCAGCGAGTTGAAATAGGTGGTGCGCACCTGCGTCCAACCGGCCTGCTCGGCGACTCGTTGAAGCGAACGGCGGGTGTAGCGGCGGTGATGATGGTTGATCTCGTCGTGGCCGCTCCACAGCCACTGGTAGGCGGGCACGGTCACGAGCAGCGCGCCGCCCGGGGTGACCGTGCGGCGTAGCTCGCGCAGCGCGCCGAGGTCATCCTCGAGGTGCTCGATCACGTCGAGGCTGACGGCCAGGTCAAAGCTGTCGTCCGCGAAGGGCATCTCCAGCACCGAGCCCGAGACGACCTCGCCGGCGTCACGCTGGCGTGCGAGCGCGACGCTCGTGTCGGAGAGCTCAACGCCGGTGACGCTTCCCAGACGCGAGAGCTCGAGCATGTTGCGTCCGCTGCCGCAGCCTGCGTCGAGCACGCGCGCGGGGGTCGGCAACTCGAGTCCGGCGATCACGCCGTCGAGCACCGTTCGTCGCCCGCGATACCACCAGTGGCGGTCCTCCGCCTGATGCGTTTGCCGCTCGTAGTCTCTGTCCATCCGCGGGCATCTTTTCCTAAACGGCGCCCCGGGCGCGCTGCGCCTCCTCGGCGGGCGCCGCTCACGGTGGCCCAGCGTGCGCGCGAACCGAGTACTCGATCCTGTCGGCTTCGCCCTGCCAGGCCGCCACCGCGCGGTCGCTGTCGGGGTCGAACCCGGCGCTCAGATCGTGGACCGGCGCGGGCGCGGCGACGAGTTCAGGCGCGCCGAACGCGGTGCGCTGCTCGGCTGCGTCGAACCCGCGCGCGGCGAAGATCGACTCGCGTTCGAGATCCGGTAGCCCGGTGGCGCTCGGCAGCGGCTGCGTCCACAACACGAGCGCGTCAGCGGCCGGTCCGGCCGTCAGACAGGCCAGCAGGACGTCGGCTCCCGGCGTGGCGATCGTGCCGGGGGCCCCGACGCCGTTCATATCGACGGAGGCCGTGCGGACGACCCAGTGGCCCGCGGCCGAGCCGGCCCACGCGAGCATCACGCTCTCAGAGCTCAGGCGCACGAGGCTGGGGGACGCCGCCGGGGCGCTCAGCCCGTCGGGGTCTTCGAAGCGTTCGAGCAGCTGCGCCGCTCCGAAGCGCACGCCGCTGCCCGAGCGGTCGATGTACACGCTCGTCCGCGCACCCTGCTGCTCGCTCCAGGCGACGATCGCGCGGCCGTCGTCGCTGAGCACCGCCGCGATGTGCGGCTGCTCGCCCGTGCGCGCGAGGCGCTGAAGCGGCTGCGCGGCTCCGCGGACGGCCAGCACGCGTGCGTAGATCGCCCCGCCCTGGACCCACACGGCGAGCACTTCGCTGCGGTAGTCCATCGCGAGCGTCAGCTCCTGCACGGGGCCGGACCCCGCGGTCCGCACGGCGATGTCGCGGCCGAAGTGGCTCGAGTAGAAGCGCTCGACGTGCACGTCGAAGCCGCTGCTCGCGCTTGCACGCTGGCCTCGGACGCGCGCGGGCGTGGACGCGAGCGCGACGTCGCCGAGGTAGGCGCTGGCGAGCGCGAGCGGCGCTGTCGAGGAGCCGAGAGACGTGAGCGCCGCGAACGGCCCTCCGTCGGCTCCCTGGACCAGCAGACCTGCTGTCGCGCCTGAGTGCGCAGAGCCGGCGATCACCACCTTCCCGTGCGGAGCGCCCCCAGCCAGCAGCGGCCCGTGCGGCAGAAGTGGCCGGCCCGAGGCGCTCCGCGGGATCGCCGATGGGCCCGGCTCATCGCCGGCGCCGATGGCGGCTACGCGCGCGCCCTCACCTCCGGCGCAGTCCGCTGGGGCGCTCCACACGATGGCCCCCGCGCCCGTCGCATTGCTGGGGCTGTCGCTCGGGAACACCACGTGCGCGCTCGCGCCCGCCGCGCAGGGGCTCACGATCGCGGGCGCCGACCATGGCGTCACGCCCGCCGCCGCGACGGCGAGCAGCGCCGCGAGATTCAAGAAGCGAGCGCCGAGCGCAGGAAGCTAACGGTGCGCTGCCACGAGGTCTCGGCGTGCTCTTTGTCGTAGGTGCCGAGGCGATTCGTGTCGTTGAAGAACGCGTGCCCGGCGCCGTCGTAGTAGTGGAAGGTCGTGTCGACGCCGGCGTCCTTCAGTTCGGCTTCCAGTTTCTTGGCTTCCTCGTGCGGGATGAATTCATCGGCGGTACCGAAGTGGCCGAGCACCGGGCCTTTGATCTTGCTGAAGTCCGGCTTGCCGTGGGGCATGACGTAGTAGTAGGTCACGGCGGCGGCGATCGTTGGGCAGTTGGCGGCGGCCCAGATCGCGAGCCCGCCGCCGAGGCAGAATCCAACGGCGCCGACGCCCGGCCCTTCGACGCCCGGCTGGGAGGCGAGGTAGTCGGCCGCGCCGCACATGTCCTTCTCGACCTGATCCATCGACATCGCCATCATCTTCTGCTGGGCCTCGCTCGGCTGGGTGGTCGTCTCGCCGCGATACAGGTCGGGCGCGAGCGCGTAGAAGCCTTCCGCTGCGAAGCGGTCGCATAGTGAGCGGATGTGCTCGTCCAGCCCCCACCACTCCTGCAGGACGATGACCGCTGGTCCGTGCTCGCCGTCAGGTGCAGCCAGATAGCCGGGTGCGCTGCCGTCGCTGGTGGGAAACTCGATATCGGGCATGTGGGCTCCTTGGGTCCGGGACGATCGGTGGGGCCAGGATATGGTGTCGGCGACAGCAGCAGGCCATTCCTCGGGGGATAACGAAAGGCAACGCCAATGGATGCGGTGAACCACCAGTTCCGACTCGCAGAACGCCCGGTCGGTCTTCCCAAGCCGAGTGACTGGTCCTATACGGAGCAGCCGGTGGCTCAGCCGGGCGACGGCGAGGTGCTGGTGAGGGTCGCCTACGTTTCGCTGGACCCCGCGATGCGCGGCTGGATGAACGACGGACGCTCCTACATCCCGCCGGTTGGCATCGGCGAGGTGATGCGCGCGTTCGCGGTCGGCGAGGTGGTTGCCTCCAACGACCCCGACGTGGCGGTCGGCGAGCACGTCGGCGGGCTGCTGGGCGTGCAGGAGTACGCGATCGCCAACGGCAAAGGCGTGTTCAAGGTCGACGCGAGCCTCGCACCGCTGCCGGTGTATCTGGGGGCACTCGGCATGCCGGGCGTCACGGCGTACTTCGGCCTGCTCGACATCGGTAAACCGCAGGCGGGCGAGACGGTGCTCGTGTCGGGCGCGGCCGGCGCGGTCGGCGGCATCGTCGGGCAGATCGCCAAACTGAAGGGCGCTCGCACGGTGGGCATCGCGGGTGGCCCCGAGAAGTGCAGCCACCTGCTCGACGACCTCGGCTTCGACGCGACGATCGACTACAAGTCAGGGGATCTCGACGCGGCGCTCAGCGAGACGTGCCCGAACGGCGTGGACGTCTATTTCGACAACGTCGGCGGTGAGATTCTCGACGCAGCCCTGGCGCACCTCGCGCGCCACGCGCGCGTCGTGATCTGCGGGGCGATCTCCCAGTACAACAACACCGAACCGGTGCGCGGCCCGTCCAACTACCTCTCGCTGCTGGTCAACAACGCGAGCATGACGGGCTTCGTGATGTCCGATTACCTCGACCGCTACGGCGAGGCGGTTGGCGAGATGGCGGGCTGGCTGGCATCCGGGCAGCTCGTCTCGCGCGAGGACGTCGCCGAGGGTCTCGAGAACTTCCCCGGGGTGCTGCTGCGCCTGTTCAGCGGCGAGAACACTGGCAAGCTCGTGCTCAAGTTGTAGGCAGCGAGACGCTGAGGCTGCTGACTTCCACGCTGAACGTGCCGTTGCTCGCGCGGTAGTAGGGCGCGTCGCGTCCGAGCAGCTCGAGCTTGACGGTGTCACCGGCCGGGAATCGGTAGCCGTTGCCGTGCAGTTGGAAGGTGATCGCGCCGGTCTGGCTTTCCCCGAGGCGGTAGACGCCGCGGCTGATCAGTCGCTGCTCGCCGTCGGGCAGGACGTCCCACAGCCGCGCGGCGATCTCACCAAACGGACCGAGCGTTTTCACGGTGGCCGTCACCGTCGGGAGGCCCATCAAAGTGAAGCCGGGACTGCTCATCGTGTAGGTGGCGGCGTCCGGTTCGATTTCGGCTGTCACTTCCTTGCACGCGTTCCCGCCGCTTTCGAGCTCGTCCTCGGCGATCGGGTCGAATTCGGCGGCGATCGTGGGGTTACCGCCGGCCGAGGTGAACGTCTGCGCTGTCGGCGAGCCGAAGGTGAGCGTGTGCGGATGCAGCTTGGCCCACGTCTTCGCGCTGTAGGGGCCGCCGCCGGGGGCGCTCTTGGGGCAGGTCTGCGTGTACGCGGTCACGCTCCCAGCCGTCGGGGCTTTGCCTTCGTGCTCGAGCTCGGCCGCGAAGAACGCGGCGCCTGCTTCGTTGAACGCGTGGTCGGTGTTTTCCTTGTTGGAGGCGGGGGCGTGCCCGAGGTCGCCCACCAGCAGCGCGGCGTATCCGCGCGCGGCGCGCGCCTGGTTGTAGGCGCGCAGCGACTGTTCGACGGGGAACAGGTCGTCGGTCCAGCCGCTCTCGAGCAGCAGCGGCGCGAGCTTGCCGGACAGCGGCACGCCGTACGCGGAGTGATAGGTGTAGATCTGGTGGGCGATTTCTTCGTCCTTGGCGGTGGCGGGCTCACCGGCGTTGACGTCGGCGAACCATTCGGTGAGGTTGGCTTCAGGATCCAGGCCGATTGGTGCGTAGTAGCCCCCGCCCGCGAGGCCGTCTGCGTATAGCCCCGAGACGTAGCTCTGGATCTCGACGCCGAGCGGTTCGTAGCTCTGTCCAGCGGGAGCGACTTCGCTGTCGAGGAAGCGACCGTTGGGCTCGAGCGCGTTCACCAGGTCCGACCATGGCCAGCGCGGGAACGCCGCCTTGATTTCCATCTTCGCGCCGTCCGTGCTCCGCCAGGCGACGAATTCGCCGTTCGGCAGCCGGATGCGGTTCTTCAGATACGCGAGCTCCATGCTCTGCCCGCCGCCGTAGGAGATGCCGGTGACGCCGATCGCGCGCGGCTCGACGATGCCCTCGCCGGCGAGCACGCCGAGCAGGTACTGGGTGTCACGTGCCTCGTAGCGCTGGTCGGCGAGTCGCAGCCAGCCTTCGTCGCAGCCGGGCGCTTCGGCGCGCGATTCTTCGCTGCCACACGACCGTCCCCAGCCGCGAGCGGAGTAGTTGATGACGGCGTAGCCGTGCTCGGCGTAGTAGATGTTGTTGTAGTCGAAGGTTTCGTTGCCGTCGCCCGCCGGCGTGCTCGACTCGAACTCGGTCTTGCTGCCTCCCCAACCGTGCATCATCACGATCGCCGGGAACGGCCCGGCGCCGGTGGAGGGAAGCGTGACGTCCACGTCGAGCGGGACGCCGTCGAACGAGGGCACGCGCTGAGCGAGCGTTTCGGTGGGACAGAAGCGGACGCCGTTTTCCGCTTTGCAGGGATGACCGAACGGCGTAGCTTCGGCGTTGGCCGATGCTGGGCTGGCGAACAGGGTCAGCGCGAACGCGAGCGCGATCACGCTGCGCCGACTCATGGTCAGCCTCCCCACCGCTGTGCTCGCAATCCCTCCCATCGCTCCCCCGTCGGTTCTCTCCCGTGAGTAGCTCAATACCCCATGCGCCGCTCGCCAAAACCAACCTGCCGTCTGCCGGTCGGGGTGGCCTCAGCGAGGGAGCGAGAGAACGTGCGCGCTGGCCGGATCGATGCGCCCGTCGAGCAGATCGAGATACGCGCCCCGCAGCGCGTCGGCTCCGTGACCGTGGATCACCGTTAGCCAGCCGGCGGTCCACTGCACGTATGGCTGCCAGGCGTCGGCCATGCGACGCTCGAGCTCGGCGGTGCCCCAGTCGGCCGCCCGCTTGGTGACGCGGTCGGGGGCGAAGAAGAATGTCGGCCGCGGACCCGGCAGCCAGTCGGGCACGGCTCCCATGCGATCGTGATGCGTAGCGCCGACGACCGCCGAGTGCGCGAGCTGCTCGCGGTAGTGGTTGTGGACGGCGCCGCGTAACTCCGCGTCGCCGGCCATGTCGACATACACGGCGCGCCCCTGTGGCAGCGACTCGAGCTCGTCGTAGGCGACGACGTGGTCATAGACCTCGAGTGCGCGCGCGAACTCGGCGCTCCTCGCTGAGGTCAGCCCGATGATGTCGATCCCGCCGCGCCGCGCCAGCAGGAACGCGAGTGCGCTGGCGGTCTTGCTGGAGGCGCTCGAGAGCACTATGGCGTCCGCGGCGAAGAAGTCGGCGTCCTCCAGGAAGTCGTCGATCAGATACGAGGTGAGGAACAGCGGACGCAGCAGCATCTGCTCGTCCTCGTGCTGGGCGTCGTACATGGCGTCGCCGTCGACGCTGGCATATCGGTTGTACGCGGCCGGCAGCGGCGCGCGATGTGGCGAGGCGTCGATGAAGCCGTGGGCGCTGACTCGCGCGGGGGTGACGAGCAGCTCGCTCGACGGTGGCAGGTAGCCGTAAACGCGGGTGCCGGGCTCGAGCTCGGCGACGTCGCTGCTCAGCACCTCGGCGAAGCCCCACACGGGCATGCGCCCCCAGCCGTCATCGGCGGGAAAGAAGCTCCAGTAGGACATCGCCTCGCCGAACGTCGCGTAGGTGATGTTGTTCGAGGTCAGTCCAAACGCGTCGACGCGCAGTAGCGCCTGACCGTCGTCGGGCTCCGGCGCCGACGCGTCGTCGAAGCGGCAACGGTGCAGGTCGTCCTTGGCGAGCAGGAAGTCCATGCGTAACGCGCAGCCTACGGGTCCTGAGGCTAAGCAGTCGCCAGACAGCGTCGCGGTGTGAATCGAGCGCCTCGTAGGTGCAAAGTGCCAGTCAGTGACGGAACGCACAGACATTGGCGCAGGTAGCCGTCATCGTTCCGACGTATTCTTAGAAACCAGCCGGCGGGGCGATTGAAAAGGGGGGCTCGCATGACGGCGATACTGTGGTCGTGGGCGGTTTCGGCAGCGATTGTGCTGCTGCTGGCAGGAGTGCTCGGGACGTTCGTCAAACTGAAGCCCGGACCGCTTGGGATTCTCGTCGACACCCGCGGTCGATACAGCCTCAACCATCTTCAGTTGGTGGTCTGGAGCGTCGTGGTCATCTCGCTGATCGCAGGCGTGTTCTTCGGTCGTCTGATCGAAGACGTAGGTGATCCGCTCGGGTTCACGATCCCCGAACGCGTGCTTGGTCTGCTTGGGATCAGCCTCGGCGCGGGTGTCACCGTGGGAGCTGTGAAGGCGACGAAGTCGGCTGTGTCCGCAAAGGCGGAAGTGCCCACTCTCGCCTCGTTCGCGACAACGCAGAGACCGCCGTTCTTCGGACAGATGTTCCTCGTCGAGGAAGGAGAATTCGCGGACGAGGTAGTTGATGTGACGAAGTTCCAGGGCTTCCTGATCACGATCGTGCTGGTCGTTGCCTACATTGCGATGGCGATTCACGCAATCGTCGACGCGAAAACCGCTAGCGCCGTGACCGCGCTCCCCGACATATCCGGGACTTTCTTGGTGCTCCTCGGTATCAGTTATGCCGGCTACGCGGGTGGCAAGCTTCCGTCACTGACCGGTACGCCAACTCCCGCAGCAGCAGCCGGAGGCGCGCCGCCACCGCCGCCACCGCCACCGCCTCCGCCACCGCCACCGGGGGCACCAGCCGCGCCCGCCGCGGTGCCGCCTGCGCCACCCGCGCCACCGGCAGGAGCTCCGGCCGCGCCGGCTGCCGTGCCGCCTGCGCCGCCAGCCGCGCCACCTCCAGCGCCTCCGGCTGGAGATGTGCCTGACCCGCCGCCTGCGGCGCCCCAAATGCCTGGCAACGGATGAGCCGCGAGCACGGCGGTCGGCTGGAGAGAAGGGCTGGGAGGGCGGGGTCTTGACTCCGTGGCGTGTCGTGCTCCTTGGCGCGGTGGCCGTGGCTCTCGTGGTCGTCGCGCTCCTCGACGCCGCTAGCCATCCGGGACCGTGCGCGACGGCGAACAGCAGCGCGGAGAAGGGGCTGGTCGCACAGGCCGAGCACACCTATCGCGCGATTCTCGCCGGGGAACCGACGAACCGCTGTGGCCTGACTGGCATGGCAAAGGTTGCGTTGGCCTTGTGCAACCGCGGTAACGAGCTGGTGGCCGAGCATGCCCCTCGTGAGGCGATGCGGGTCTACGACACGCTCTTGGAAGTTGAACCGGAGACCGTCTCGTGGCATCGCTGCGGCGTAGCTGGGCTCCGCAGCGCGAGTGCGGCGGACCCGGCCGCCTTATGTCCTCAGTCGGCGACGAAACCCTGTCTCGTCAACGTGGTCCAAGTCACCGCGAAGAACGGGGCGAACGGCAAGAACGGCGTCAACGGAGTGAACGGGAAGGACGGCGTCAACGGAGTGAACGGCAAGAACGGCGTCAACGGAACGAACGGCAAGAACGGCGTCAACGGAATCAACGGCAAGAACGGCGTTAACGGAGTCAACGGCACGAACGGCGCCACCGGCACCGCGGGACGCAACGGCTTGAACGGACAGAATGGCAAGAACGGTCTCAATGGCGCAAACGGCAAGAACGGCGCGAGCGGTCCCGCTGGACACAACGGCGCGAACGGCAGGAATGGGCTCAACAGCGTAGATAGCGACGACCACACAGCAAGTACACGCCACGGCGACGGCGACGGCGACGGCGACGATCGATGGGACCGGCGGTGACCGTGGCGGCGGGACTTTCTGCGGCCAGCATTTCGCTGCGGCCGGACGCCCTTGACTGGGTTTTGGTTGGGCTCGCAGCGTTGGCGCTGCTCTACATCTGGACGAGCCTGCGCGCCGCGACTCGTGTGGGGCCGATTGAAGTCGAGCTGCTGCAGTACGAAGGAGCGGCTCGGCCGAGCTTGCATGCGCTTACCGCGCTCCTTCGGGAGCGACTCGCGAACAGCGGCCTGTCCCCGCCGCCGGCGGTGCCCGCCGGTGCGCCCGAAGCACAGCTGATCGCGGCCGTAGAGGCCAGCGAAATCCCGCAAGCGGCGTGGATTGCGAAGCTCGTCCCGGCTCTCCCGAAACCGCCGCAGTACCGGCTGAGCGCCACGCTCCTGGGCGAAAACGAAAACGAGGAATGCGGAATCAGCATTTGGCTGCGCCCCTCGCACGGCGGCCAACCGCTGCTCCACACGCTGCCAGCCCCAACCCATGAAGGGGCCGTGATCGAGGCGGCCTCGAAGATCTATCTGCACATCGTTGCGGAGCGCACCCAAGCCTTCCCAGTGTGGGCCCGATGGAGTCGGGCTGAGGCTCTCGAGCGCTACGCCGCGGGTTGCGACTACGAGCGACGCGGCGACGTCGAGGAGGCGATCACACACCTCAGCGAAGCGGTGGAGGCGGATCCGGGCAACGCCCTGGCGCAGCTTCAGCGTGCCAGCCTCGTGGAGCAGAAAGCAGGTGAAAACCGCGCGGAACAGGCCGCAGCGCTGCGCTTGTATCTCGATATCGCGGTCGAGTGGCCGTGGCTGGTGCAGGCCCGTTACCGCACGAGCGTGATCGCCGGCGGCCTCACCTCCTCCACCGAAGGAGAGCTAACGACGGTGAAAGAAGCACTGGGCAGCACGCTCGACTCTGACGAGCTCGTGGCCTGGCTGCATCGTTCGGCTGACCGCGAATCGCAGGCGGTGCTCGAACTGCTCAGACCGTGGTATGTGCTCCTGAGGTTGCACCGCCCGCGCTGCGCGTACGAGCCCAAGGCCGACGAGCGGCGGACGCTCAAACGCGCCGTGAGCATATCCCGACACTGCCTCGGGATCCGGTCGATCGACACGGACGCTGGGTGGCTGGTTGATGTCAGGATTCGATATCGAGAAGCTGCAGTTCAAGGCTGGCATCTGTTCTTCGGGATCGGCGGCGTCAACTGGCAGAGCCACTACCTCGCGGCGTGCTTCGATGCGCTCCTGCTCGCTCGCGAAGAGCGGCTCGGCGCGCCGCCTCTCGCGAAGCGTCACGTGCGACGCAGGCGGCGCGCTTTCCGACATCTCGCTCAGGCGATCCAGGAGGGTGGCGCCGCCCTTTCGGGCGCCTGGATCGAGACCGATCCAGACCTCCGCGCCCTTCGCGAACCCCCCAACCCTGAGTGGAACGAGATCCTTCGTGACCTCGGCTCTGACAACGCGCAGGCCCTCGCCAGCCTGCCGAGCACGCCGGAGGCGCCGTGGCCTGCGGGCGAAGCGAGAGCGCGAGCGTGGCTCGGCTTTGCGCTTGCTTGCGTTGCGGGCGCCGTTGCGGTTGTGATCACGAACCTCGCAAGCGACGCGATCTCGAACGTGACGGCGGTGGTTTCCTTCGCGGTCCTATCCGTGGTCGCCGTCGTCAGCTCATGGCGTGGCCTGCGTGCAAAACGCCAGTCTTAGGGAGCTCAGTCGATCTGTATCGCCTGGCTCCCGACCTCGAGTAGATCCCCGCTGTGCACCGCGGCTCGACCGACCCGCTCGCCGTTGACAGTGGTCCCGTTCGTCGAGGCGAGATCCTGCAGCACCCAGACCCCGTCACGGAACGTGAGCTGAGCGTGTCGACGGGACACGCTCAGATCCGCGACGACGACGTCGCATGCCGGATGGCGCCCGATGAGCAGCCGGTCACTGCCGCCGCGGTCGAGCACGAGCAGCATCGGCAAGTTCGAGCTGCCACCGAGCCCGGCTGTGGTGCGGACGCTCGCGGCCAGACCGCGCCAGGCGCGTCGCGCGACTTCCAACGACCGCGAGCGCTCAGGACGAAGCGTGAGGTCTCCGATGAGCTGCTGCTGGTCAATCAGGTGCGGGCCGAACAGCAGCCCGAGCCGGTATATGTGCGTCTGCTCGCTGAGCAGGCCCTCGGCGAACGCGGAGTTGAGGACGCCGGCGAGACGCAGCCGTGAACGACCGAGCGCAGGCACCGACCGAGTATCCCGCGAGCGGGGCCGTATGTCCATGCCATGACGCATGTCCGCCGATGCGGCCCTGGCGCCTCGCGCGCGTGCGCGCGAGGGGGGGCGACAACGCGGACTATGGTTCGCACGATGGGCGACCTGCGTAGTCCACACGAGGTGCGCAGCGTGGGCCCGGCGGACGCCAACAGCGTGGGTCGGCTGCTGGACGAGTTCAACCGCGAGTTCGGCGAGCCGACCCCCGGCCCCGAGCGTCTCGCAGCCCGCATCGGAGAGCTGCTCGAGGCGGGCGACACGGCGGTGCTGCTCGTGGGTCCAGGTCCCGAGGGTCTAGCGGTTCTGCGCTTTCGCCCGGCGATCTGGTCGCAGGCGCTCGAGTGCTACCTGGCGGAGCTGTACGTGGCGCCGGCGCTGCGTGGACGGGGTCTGGGGCGAGCGCTGATGGACGCGGCGATCGAGCTGGCACGCGAGCGCGGCGCGGCGCACATGGAACTCGGAACAGGCGAGCAGGACGTGGCGGCGCGGGCGCTGTATGAGAGCCTCGGCTTCAGCAATCGAGAAGGCAAGCGCGACGGCCCGGTCAGCTACTACTACGAGCGCGAGCTGTGACCGCCGAGCGGCCACGGGCTGGCGATGGTCTCCCACTGCTGTTGGCCCCAGTCGGCGTATGCGACGGCGGGCTCGTCGGTTGCGCTCGTCACCGACGCGTCGTACTGCGCGGCGAGCTCGTTGACGGGGTAGTAGGCCTCGTCGAGCCTGCGCGAGCCGATCATCAGCACTGCGCACGGGCCGTCACCGGCGCCGACGAACACGTGCTCGACGCCGGCTGGGCAGTGAAAGAAGTCCCACTCGCGCAGCTCCTGCTCCTCGCCGTCGATGATCGCGATGCACTCGCCGTGCAGCACGAGGAAGTCCTCCTGCACCGGCTCGGAGTGATAGCGGCAGTTGGGCTGCCCGGGCTCCATGACCTGGACGTTGACACCGGTGTCAGGCCAGCGAACGTCGTCGGGCTCCAGCTCGATGACCATCGCGCGGCGCGGATGGCGCTGGGTCGGGGCTTCGTCGAGGTTGACAACGAATGGCTCGTCCATTTCGCGAACCATATCCCGACCTGCTCGAGCGGTGCGGCGGCTGCGCGCGGAGAGCTACGCCTCAATCGTGGCGCTGCGCCACCCGCGAGACGCTGAGCACGAGCACGACGACGCCCACGCCGAGCAGCGCCTTGCCGAGCACCGAGCTGATGGCGGCCCAGGCGGTGCCGGCGAGCACGCCGGCGAGCACGAAGGCGGTCGCCCAGAGCGCGCAGCCGATGGTGGTCAGAACGACGAACGCGACGAGCGGCACGCGCCGGGCGCCGGCGGGCAGCGAGACGAACGTGCGCGCGAGCGGCAGCAGCCGCGCGAGGAACACGGCGCGCGTGCCGTGGCGCTCGAACAGGCCTTCCCAGCGCTCGAGCACGACGCTGGCGCCGGGCACGCCGGCGAGCACGCGGCTCGCACCGAGCCCGTAGGCGAGCAGCGATCCGACGAGGTTGCCGGCGGTGGCGGCGAGCACGGCGAGCGGAAAGCTCATCCAGCCTTGGTTGACGGCGACTCCCGAGAACAGCAGCGTGACCTCGCTGGGCACGGGGATACATGCGCTCTCGGGCACCATCAGCAGGAAGACGCCGAGCGCGCCGTAGGTCTGGATCAGCTCAGTCAACCCTTCTCTACGGTACCCCCCGGCGGGCAGCAGTTATGCGGGCTACAGCGCGAGCTCGGTGCCCTCGGCGGCGAGGGTGACTTCGGGTGAGTCGCCGGCGAGCCGCTGGGCGAGCGCGTCGAGCTGATCGTCGGTGCGCGTGTAGCGGTGGTGAAAGAGCGCTACGGCGCGCGCGCCGACGAGCCGGGCGAGCTCGACGGAGTAGTCGGCGACGGAGTGCCCGAAGTCGGCCTCCGCGGCGAGCTCCTCGGGGAGCAGCTGCGCATCGTGGACGAGCAGGTCGGCTTCGAGTGCGAGCTCGACGGCGGCGGGGTGGTAGGCGCCGAAGCCGTGCTCGCCGGGCCCGAGTGCGGTGGGGCAGTGGTCGGGCATGTAGGTGAGCGTGGAATGGGCGTCGCTGATGCGATAGCCGAACGTCCGCCCGCCCTTGTGCGGGATCTCGCGGGCGAGCACGGTGAAGCCCTCGATCTGGTGCTCACCTGGCGCGACGGTCGCGAACGTCCACTGGCCGCGCAGCTCGGCGGGGCCGACGGGGAAGTACGGCGGGGACATCATCCCCGCGAGCACGCTCTCGGCGTCCTTGCCGCTGTGCTGCTCGGGGAGGATGAGGTGCAGGCGCGCGTCAGGCCGGTCGGCGGCGGCGAAGAAGGGCAGCCCGAGCACGTGGTCCCAGTGCAGGTGACTGAGCAGGATCGTGCCGGTGAAGGGCGCGTCGTCGAGCATGCCGGTGACCTTGCGCAGCCCGGCGCCTGCGTCGAGCACCAGCGCGGGCGTGTGTGCGTCGTCGTGCGTGAGCGCGACGCAGGAGGTGTGCCCGCCGTAGCGTACGAACTCGATGCCCGGCGCTGGGGTCGAGCCCCGGACGCCGCAGAAGCTAGCGCGCAAGCGCGCTCAGCTCCGGCCGTTGCTCTGGTGGCGCATGTGGCGCATGCGACGGCATTATGTTCGACCGGCGGCGCGACTGTCCATGCGCCCGCGCCTATGCTTGGCGCTGATGAGCTACGACGCGTTGGTCGTGGGGTCCGGCCCGAACGGCCTGACGGCGGCGATCACGTTGGCGCGCTCGGGGTGGCGCGTGCTGGTGCTGGAGGCGGCGGCGCGCACGGGTGGGGCGGTGGCAACGGAGGAGCTGACGCTGCCGGGCTTTCATCACGACACGTTCTCGGCGGTGTATCCCGCGGCGGCGGCCTCGCCGGTGTTTGCTGGCATGGGACTCGAGCGCCACGGCCTGCACTGGGTGCACCCGCGTGCGTGCGTGGCGCACCCGCTGGCGGACGGGACGGCGGTGGCGCTGTACCGCGATCTTGAGCGGACGGTGGCGAGCCTCGAGGCGGTGCACGCGGGCGACGGCGAGCGTTGGGGCGAGTTCGCGTCGCCGCTGGTGGCCAATTTCGAGGCGCTGCGCGACACGATGCTGGCGGGCTTTCCGCCGGTCGCGGGATCGCTGCGCCTGGCATCGGCGCTGGGTGTGCGCGGCATGCTCGAGTTGGCGCGCGTGGTGTTGATGCCCGCGCAGGCGTTGGCGGAGGAGCTGTTCGAGGATGAGGGCTCGCGCGCGTGGCTGTACGGCTCGGCGCTCCACTCGGACGCGCCGCTGCAGAGCGCGGGCAGCGCGATCGCGGGCGCGTACATGACGCTGCTGGGTCACGGCGCCGGCTGGCCCAGCCCGGAGGGCGGCGCGGGCCGGCTGGCGGATGCGCTCGTGGCGCACCTGCGCGAGCTGGGCGGTGAGCTGCGCACCGGTGCGGAGGTGACGCGGATCGTGGTGGAGCGTGGTCGCGTGGTCGGTGTTGAGATTGATGGGGGCGAGCCTGTGGGCTCGCCTGTCGTGGTCGCGGATTTGCTGCCCGGGGCGCTTGCGAGCCTGACGGGTGAGTCGCTGCCGGCGCGCTACTCGCGGGCGCTGCTCAGATACCGCGCGGGTCCGGCGACGCTGAAGCTCGACTGGGCGTTGGACGGTCCGATCCCGTGGACGGCGCCGCAGGCGCGGGAGGCGGGGACGGTCCACGTGGGCGGCTCGGCGCGGGAGGTGCTGGCGAGCACGACGTTCACGATGGGGCTGCCTGAGCGCCCGTTCATGCTCCTGGGCCAGCAGTCGCTGGCGGACCCCTCGCGCGCGCCGTTGGGCAAGCACACGGCGTGGGCCTACACCCACGGTCCGCAGTCGTTGGACTGGCCGGCGGAGCAGGCGCGCCATGTGGGGCGCATGGAGGCGCAGGTGGAGCGCTTCGCGCCGGGCTTTCGCGATCTGATCCTGGCGCGCCACGTGCTCGGCCCGGCCGACCTGGAGCGCCGCGATGCGAACCTGCCGGGCGGCGACGTGGGCGGCGGCAGCTACGCGCTCGACCAGCTGCTCTTTCGCCCGGTGCCGTCGCTGCTCCCGTATCGCACGCCGCTGCGTGGGCTGTACCTTGGCAGCGCGGCGACGTTCCCGGGCGGAGGGGTTCACGGCGTGCCGGGGCGCGCGGCGGCGCGCGTGGCGCTGGCCGAGGCGCGCGTGCGCAGCCCGCTCACCGCGGTGCGCGAGCGTGGTCGCGGGCGGCGAGCGGTCTAGGCTCTACTTGCGCTTGGCCTGGTGCTCGAGCACCTTGCCGAAGGCGTCCTCGAGCTGCGCGGACATGCGCTGCTTGAACAGCGCGAGCAGCGCCTCGGAGGCGAGCGGCCTGAGCGCGTTGACGCCGACGATCAGCTCGCCCCAGCCCTTGTCGGGCTGGCCGGCCTGGTCGAACGGCTCCCACAGCTCGCGCAGGAACAGCCGTGTGAACGCGCGTGAGATCGATTCGCAGTCGCGGCTGACCTTCTCGACGAGCACGAGCGCGGCATGCAGCGGGATGCCGAGCGCGACGACCTGCTCGGCGGCGTCGAGCAGCGCGGGGCTGGGCGCTTCGAAGCGCCCGTCGCCGAGCGGCACGAGCAGCTTGAGGCGGCGCACGCGCTCGATGTCCTTGGTGTCCGCGTCACCGAAGCGCTTGGCGATTTCCTCGGCGGTGATGAGTTCGGGCGACTCCGGCTCGAACGGGGTGGTGACGGCGGTGCGCAGCCCGAGCAGGCGCTCGGCGAGGCCGTCGGATCCGCTGAGCAGCCGCTCGATTGCGGCGAGGTTGAAGCCGTCGGCCTGCAGGTCGAGGATCAGGCGCAGCCGGGCGACGTGCTCGGCGCTGTAGTAGCCGACGCGCGCCCTGACCTCTGGCGGCGGCAGCAGCCCGCGGGTGTGGTGGTTGCGGATGTTGCGCACCGACATGCCGACCTGAGCGGCGAGCTGCTCGACGGTGAGGTCGTATACCTGCTCCCCGGGCTCGGCGGGGCTGCCGTCGTTGCCGTTTGCGTTGCCGGCGCTGGGCTTGCGGGGACGCGCGGTTGCCATTGCTGATTTCAGGGTAACACTGTCGGCGGATGAGGGTACCTCTACCTATGTGCCCTCATTCGAGGTAACATCAACTCGCGTCATGACATCCGACTCCCACCAATCACACCGTGGCTGAACGCGGAGCGGTGCCGCAGGTGTCGCCGGTGCGTCGTAGGGCGCTGGATTTGGTCCGCTCGTTCACGTCGCCGCTGCTGCCGGACGACTACCTGGAGCTGGTCAACCCGCTGTGGTCGACGCGCGAGCTGCGCGGGCGCATCGAGAGAATCGAGCGCGAGACGCCGGAGGCGGTGACGGTGCTGATCAAGCCGGGGTGGGAGTGGCCGGGCCACCGGCCGGGCCAGTACGTGCGCCTGGGCATCGAGGTCGACGGCATCCACCACTGGCGGGCGTACTCGCTGACCTCCGACCCCGGACGTGCGGACGGGTGCATCGCGATCACGCCGAAGCTGGTGCCCGAGGGCAAGGTCTCGCCGTTCCTGTTCGGGCGCGTGCGGCCAGGGACGATCGTGCGCCTGGGCGGCGTCGAAGGCACGTTCACGCTGCCGGACGAGCTGCCGCGGCGACTGCTGTTCATCAGCGCGGGCAGCGGAATCACGCCGATCATGAGCATGCTGCGGAGCGTCGCGGCCGCGCATGGGCTCAGGGACGTGGTCCACATCCACTGCGCGCGCACGCGCGATACGGTGATCTTCGGCGAGGACTTGCGTGCGCTCGCACTAGCCCACGGCGGTTACCGCCTGCACGAGCAGATCACCGGCGAGCAGGGACGCCTGACGGCGGCCCACCTCGATGAGCTGTGCGGCGACTGGCGTGCGCGCGAGAGCTTCCTGTGTGGACCACCTGGGCTGCTGAGCGCGATGGCCGAGCGATGGCGGCGCGACGGAGACCCGGCGCGCCTGCACGTCGAGCACTTCCAGCCCGACGAGCGCGTCGGCGACGGCGAACGGGGGCTTGGCGGCACGATCCGTTTCCGCCGCAGCGGCGTCGAGGCGTGCAGCGACGGCGAGCAGCCGATCCTCGCGGCGGGCGAGAGCGCGGGCGTGACGTTGCCGTTCGGCTGCCGCATGGGCATCTGTCACAGCTGCGTGGGGCGCCTGCGCGCGGGTCAGGTGCGCGACCTGCGCACGGGCCGCGTGCACGGCCAGCCGGGCGAGACGGTCCAGACGTGCATCAACGCGCCCGAGGGCGCGGTCGAGATCGACCTGTAGCGACAACCAACCTGCACGAACCTGTAACCACCCCGAGCAAAGGAATCGCGTGTCAGCCATCCAGACAGAAAGCCCACCGACCGAGCGTGGCGCCGAAAACGGACGCGCTGCAGCGACAGCGAGCGAGGAGTCGCAGAGCCCGCTGGCGCGTCTGACGCCGGAGCAGATCGAGCAGCTCGGACGCGAGTTCGACGCGATCCACGACGAGGTGTACGCCGATCTCGGCGACCGTGACGCGCGCTACATCCGCAGCACGATCAAGCTGCACCGTCACCTGGTGCTGGCGGCGCGCGCGCTGCTGCTCGGCTCGCGCTACAGACCGCTGTGGCTGGCGGGCACGGCGTCGCTGTCGCTGGCGAAGATCCTGGAGAACATGGAGATCGGCCACAACGTGATGCACGGGCAGTGGGACTGGATGAACGACCCGGACATCAACTCCCAGAACTGGGACTGGGACACGGCTTCGCCGGCTGAGGCGTGGCGTCACTCGCACAACTACGAGCACCACACGTTCACGAACATCCGCGGCAAGGACCGCGACCTGGGCTACGAGATCATGCGCATCGATCCCCATCAGCGTTGGCATCCGATCTACCTGTTCCAGCCCATCTACAACCTGCTGCTGATGGGCTTCTTCGAGTGGGGAGTGGCGGTGCACGATCTCAACCGCGGCGCGATTCACTCGGGTGAGAAGCCCAAGGAGCAGGTGATCGAGGAGCTGAAGGCGATCGGCGTGAAGGCGCGCAGCCAGATCGTCAAGGACTACATCGCGTTCCCGGCGCTGGCGGCAGCGCTCAACGCCGGGCTGGCGGGCCGCCGTTCGGCGCGGCAGACGTTCAAGTCGACGGCGGCGGCGAACTTCACGGCGAACATCGTGCGCAACGTTTGGGCGTACTCGATCATCTTCTGCGGGCACTTCCCCGACCAGACATACACGTTCAGCGAGCAGGAGGTGGCGAACGAGACGCGCGGCGGCTGGTACGTGCGCCAGCTGCTCGGCGCGGCGAACATCGACGGCGGCCCGCTGTTTCACCTGCTGGCGGGCAACCTGAGCTTTCAGGTCGAGCACCACCTGTACCCGGACATGCCGTCGAGTCGCTACGCGGAGATCGCGCCACGGGTGCGCGACATCTGCCGCCGCTACGGGCTGCCGTACAACACCGGCCCCCTGCACAAGCAGCTCGGCACGGTCCACCGCACGATCCTGCGCCTGGCGTTCCCCGGCGGCAAGGTGCGTCCAAAGCCGGGGCCGTACCGGCCTGATCCGGCGTGAGCGTCAGCTGCAGCCGGTGATGCCGCCGTCGAGCGGGATGACGGTGCCGGTCATGTAGGCGCCGGCGCGCGAGGCGAGCAGCAGCGTCAGCCCGGCGACGTCGTCCGGTTGCCCGATGCGCCCGAGCGGCACGCGGGCTTCGACGGCTTCTCGCGTCTCGGGGTCATCGAGCGCGTAGGCCATCATTTTGCTCTGGAACGGCCCCGGCGCGATGGCGTTGACGGTGATGTGCTCGGACGCGAGGCGCTTGGCGAGGTGGCGCGTGAGCATGTGCACGGCGGCCTTGCTCGCGCTGTAGCTGTAGTTCTCGACATCGGGCGGTTGCAGGCCGTTGATCGAGCCGATGTTGATAACGCGTGCGGGGTCCTCGACGCTGGCGGCGGCGCGCAGCTCGCCGAGCAGCGCGACGGTCAGGTGGAAGATGCCCTCGACGTTTGTGCTGAGCACCTTCTGCCAGCCGACGGCGGGGAACTCCTCGAGTGGCGCGCCCCAGGCGGCGCCGGCGTTGTTGACGAGGATGTCGAGCGAGGGGAAGCGCTCGCGCGTGGCGGCGGCGAGCCCCTGGGCGCCTTCTTGTGTGGATATGTCTGCGGGGATCGCGTGGCAGTCACCGAGCGCGCTCAGCTCTTTGGCGGCGGCTTCGACGTCGGCGCTCTTGCGCGAGGAGACGATCACGCGTGCCCCGGCGCCAACCAGCCCGCGGGCGATCATGAAGCCGATGCCGCGCGAGCCGCCGGTGACGAGCGCGGTCTTGCCGGAGACGTCGAACAGGTCGCTCATCGCGGGGGATCCTATGTGAGACTGGCGCGTGTGCAGTCGAGCGGGCCAACGGTGGCGGTGGTGGGCCACGTCGAGTGGGTGCAGTTCGCGCGCGTGGCGCACGTGCCCCGCGCGGGTGAGGTGGTGCACGCGGAGGACCCGTTCGCGGAGCCGGCGGGCGGCGGCGCGGTGGCGGCTGTGCAGCTCGCGCGGCTCGCCGGCGGTGCGGCGCTCGTGACGTGCCTCGGCGAGGACGACTTCGGCGTGCGCTCGCGCACGCGGCTGGGCGAGCTCGGCGTGGACGTGCGCGCGTCGGTTGTGCGGAGCGCGAGTCGCAGCGCGGTGACCCTGGTGGACGACGCGGGCGAGCGCACGATCACGACGTTCGGCCCGCGCCTGGAACCGCGCGGCGGCCACGACGGCGAGCGCTGGAGCGGCCTCGAGCGGATCGACGGCCTGTACTTCACCGCTGGCGATGCGGCTGAGCTGGGGATGGCGCGCTCGCGCTCGCGCGTGCTGGTCGCGAGCCCGCGCGCCCGCGACGCGCTCGGCCACGGGATTGTGCTCGACGCGGTCGTGCTGAGCGGCGATGACGAGATCGAGCTGCGCGACGCGGAACCGGTGCTGGAGGAGGCAGAGCTGGTGGTGTGGACGGAAGGCGAGCGGGGCGGGCGCTACCGGCGCCGCGACGGCGAGAGCGGCAGGTGGGCCGCCGTGCCGCCGCCCGGCGAGGCGGTGGACTCCTACGGCTGTGGCGACTCGTTCGCCGCGGGCTTCACCTACGGGCTCGCTGCGGGCATGGCGCTCGGTGACGCCCTCGCGCTCGGCGCGCGCTGCGGCGCGGTGTGCCTGACGGGTCGCGGCCCATATGAGCGTCAGCTCACCCGGCGGGACCTCGGCCTGTGACGTTCAGGATCGCGGCGTGAGCGTCTCGCGCGCGGCCCCCCGCCAGACGACGTCGTTCAACCGCGAACGCCGGCTCAGGGGTAGTAGGTCGCGAGCACGTTGATCGTGCCGCCGCCGAGCAGGTCGACGATGATCCGCGCACACGGCGTGCCGGCAACTGGCTTGGTCGTGAGCGAGACCAGGTTGTACCGCTGGCGCACACCGCCTGCGTGGGCGTCGGAGCGCCACAGGGCCGCGGCCTGCGTCACGCTGGCGCAGCGTCCAGTGGCCGCCAGTGCGCGGTTGACACCCGTCTCGACGGACGTCAGGCGCTGCCCTTCCGCGCGCCCTACGGGTGATGGCCAGGACCCGCCCGCGGGCAGTCGTCTCGCGCGAAGGCGCAGCGCGACTGTGTGTGTCGGCGCTTCGATGCTCGGCGGAGTGTCGATCGCGGCGCAGGTGGCGTCCGCTTCGGTGCTCGGCTCGACGTGACTGATCACGTGCCAGCCGGCGAAGCCATCACTGCGCAGAATCGAGGAGACGAGCGCGGCCGCGGTGCTCGCCGGCCAGCACGATCGCGCGGGCAGCCCGGTGGTGATGTCTTCGAGCTGGTCGGTGAGCTCGATCAGTGCACCGTTCGCCCGCCACCCCGGCGGTAGCCGTATCCAGCCTCGTTCGCGCGGTGCAACATTCGCGGGCAACACCCACACGACGCCCCCGGTTTCCCCGACCCACGCGCGCAGCGGGGGCGCGGGATGGTGATAGAGCGATGGCCACAGGGCCGCACACGCAGCCACCGGGTCGGGGCCCACGAGTTGTCCTGAGTAGCCACTGTGGTCGCTCAGGCCGCACTCGAACGACGCCAAGTCCTTCGGGTTGCCGGTCGGGCCGAACACAGCGGTGCCTGCTCCGGCGAGCACGGCGACCGCGACCACACCCGCCAAGACACGCCATCGGCGGCGCCGGAGCGCTTGTCGCACGCGTCCAGCCCAGTGATCGCCGACGCCGGGTGTCGATGTGTCGGCAGGGGTCGCGGACGCGCCTGCGGCGTGGGCGCGTGCCAGCTCGGCGCCATGAGCGCGATGTAGTTCCGACCAGAGCCGATCCTCGAACGTGGACATTCAGCGGTGCTCCTTTCTGAGCTTGGCTCGCGCCCTGAACAGCCGTACTCGCAGGGCACCAGCGGACACGCCGAGCGTCAGCGCCGCTTCAGCGGGAGTCATCCCGGCGAGGTCGACCAGCTCGACGGCCTGCCGTTCGACCGCCGTGAGTCCTGCGAGGCGCTCGAGCAGCGCGCGGCCGCGCTGCTCGGCGTCGATCCGTTCGGTCAGCTCCGTTAGCTCGTCCTCGTCGAGCGCCCGCCTCCCGGCCTCACGGCGAGTGGCGTCGTCCCGACGCGCGCCGCGCTCGCAGTGTTTCGCGTAGACGTGACGCGCGATCGCGAACAGCCACGGGCGCTCGCTGCCGGCGTTCGGTGGCGAGGACGCGAACGACGTCATCGCCTCGACGAACGTGTCGGCGGTGAGATCGGCCACCGTCTGCGGATCGCGGCTGCGCCTCGCAAAGAATCCGGTCACAGCGGCCACCTGAGCGCGATACAGCGACTCGAACTCGCCCAGCCGCCCGTTTCCCGCAACGCGCACGCTGCGCGACACGGCCTCGCTGGTCAAGTGGCTCACATCCAATAGGTGGCGCACGCCGCACCCGTCGTTACATGCGCTTTGCGGTGGCCGGCGGGAAGCATTCCATATGATCCCGCGGCGATATGGACTTCGAACAGATCACCACCGAGGCCGCCGAGGGCGTGCTCACGATCACGCTGAACCGACCCGAGCGGCTGAACGCGTGGACGGCGCAGATGGGCGCGGAGATGCGTGCCGCGTTCGACCTCGCGGACGCCGACGACGACGTGCGCGCGGTGATCGTCACCGGTGCAGGCAGGGGCTTCTGCGCGGGCGCCGACCTGGGCGGCGGCGGCGACACGTTCGACGCGCGTAAGCGCGAGGCCGTCGCGGGCGCGAGGCGCGACAACGGCGGCGAACTGACGCTGCGGATCTTCGAATCCACCAAGCCGGTGATCGCCGCGATCAACGGCCCAGCGGTGGGCATCGGCGCGACGATGACGCTGCCGATGGACGTGCGCCTGGCGGCAGACGACGCGCGCATCGGCTTCGTGTTCGCGCGCCGCGGCATCATCCCCGAGGCGGCCTCGAGCTGGTTCCTGCCGCGCGTCGTGGGCATCAGCCGCGCGATGGAGTGGGTTTCGACGGGCCGCGTGTTCTCGGCACAAGAGGCGCTCGACGGCCGCCTCGTGCGCAGCCTGCACCCCAAGGACGAGCTGCTCGACGCCGCCCGCGCGCTCGGGCGCGAGATCGCCGAGAACACAGCGCCCGTGTCGGTCGCGCTCGCCCGCCAGCTGATGTGGCGCATGCTCGGCGCAGATCACCCGATGCTCGCCCACCGCGCAGACTCGCGCGGCATGGTCGCGCGCGGCCAGTCCGCGGACGCCGTCGAGGGCATGACCGCCTTCCTCGAGAAGCGGCCCGCGAGCTTCCCCGACCGCGTCAGCGATGGCCTCCCCGACGTGATGCCCGGCTGGAGCGCGCCGGAGTTCGAGTAGCTCTCGCGCCGGCTCAGCTGGTCTCCTCGGCGCTGGTCAATTGGCGGACCCGACGGAGGATCGCTTTGAACATCAAGTCCAGCCCTCGGTCGAAGCCCGGCCGGAGCTGCGGGGAGAACCTGCAGAGAGACCACATCACGCCAGTGGCGACAGAGAAGCTCAACGCGAGGCCCCCCAAGCCACGGGATACATTCGACGTCAGGCTGAACTCGGCGATCACCGCGCCGATTACCGCCGCCGAGAATGCGAACGACACATACAGAATGGCAGTGACGAACGCTCACGAATCGGTTCATCCCGTCGGCGAACGGATCAAAGTGAACTATCCCCGCGTAGACAGACGAGAAAATACGCAGCGCCCCTGAGCAGATCATCGGTTTCAGCGCCCAATTCCTTGTACAGGGCAATCCAGGAACACGTCGACGCCGCATAGCCGCTCATCACAAAGAGAATGCGGTGAACGGCACGCTCCGCAAAAGGCGCCTTGTGCGATGACCGCGAGTTACCGTCCTAATCCAACTCAGTTGCGGGGGCCAAGAGCCAGGGTCAGCATCGTCCCGCCGATGATCGCGACGAGACCTCGTGGCCAGACTGGAGCCGATATGCTTGACGGCGACAATCAACATGGAGGCAATTCGACATGATGGATCATTGCTTTAGTCGGGCAGCCTCTGCGTCAGCGACAGCACCGGCGCGAACAGGTCGCCGCGCTCGGCTACGCGCGCGAGACCTGGCTAGCGTCGAACGAGAGGCTGCCGGATCGTTGGAGTCGCGCGTCGCGCGCACCTCCTCCCAGTCGACAGGCGTCGACACCGTCGGGCGCTCGCTCGCGCGCAGCGAGTACGCGCACACGGTCGTCTTCTTTGCGTCGTTCTGGCTCCAGTCGATCAGCACCTTGCCGGTGCGCCGGGTCTTCGTCATGCGTGAGACCACCAGCTCGGGCTCCGAGCTGCTCGAGCAGCTCCGCGACCGCCTTCGCGAACGGCTTCGTGCGCTCGTAGGAGGCCTCGCGCGTGTTCAGCGGGACGTACACCTGCAGCCCCTTCGAGCCCGACGTCTTCGCGTAGCTCTGCAGGCCCAGGTGCTCGAACATGCCCTGCAGCTGCGCCGCCACATGGCAGCACTCGACGATGCTCGCCGGCGCGCCCGGGTCGAGGTCGAACACGACCGCCGTCGGGCGCTCGATCGCCGGCGCGCGTGCCAGCGGCACGTGCAGCTCGATCGCCGCGAGGTTCGCCAGCCAGACGAGCGTCGCGAGGTCGTTCGCCAGTACGTAGTCGATCGGCTTGCGCTCTGCGGGCTCGGTCACGGTGCGCACCCACTCCGGCCGGTGCGCCGGCGCCTGCTTCTGGAAGAACGACTTGCCCTCGACGCCGTCCGGCCAGCGCACCACCGTCAGCGGCCGCCCTGCCAGGTGGCCCAGCAGCACCGGCGCGACCGTGGCGTAATACGCGATCACATCGCCCTTCGTGAAGCCGGTCTTCGGGTAAAGCACCTTGTCGAGGTTCGACAGCTTCAGCTCGCGACCCTCGACCGTCGTCTCCGCCGAGCTCGCGCCGTGTCTGCGGATCGACAGCGTCCCGAGCGCCTCTCCATCGGGGTCCGGGGCATCCGCCGGAGTCCCGCCCGCGGGCTGCGCGTTCGGGACCGCCTCGGGGAGATCCTCGCGCACGACCTGCTGCGCGGGCTTGTCCTCGCGCAGGCCCTTGTACACCGGGTGGCGCAGGCTGCCCGCGCTCGTCCAGCTCGTGAACTGGACCTCCACCACCAGGCGCGGCTCGCAGAAGACCGCGCCGCGCGGGGGTTTCTCGCCGGCGCCGAACGGCGAGGTCGGGCGCTCCAGTGGCGCGAGCAGCCGCGACAGGCGCTGCAGGTCGCCCTCGTCGAAGCCGCTGCCCACGCGGCCGACATACCGCAGCACGCCCCCCGCCTCATACACCCCCAGCAGCAGCGCGCCGATGCTCTGCCTGCGCTTGCCCTTCCCCGGCATCCAGCCGCCCACCACGAACTCCTGGCGCGCGAGCGTCTTCACCTTCACCCAGTCGCGCGAGCGCACCCCCGGCTGGTAGATCGACTCCAGGCGCTTGGCAACCACGCCCTCGAGATGCCGCTCCGCGCTGGCCGCCAGCAGCTGCGCACCCTGCCCGACCACGTGGTCGGGCGTCTGCCAGCTCGCGCCGTTCAACGCCAGCGCCGCCAGCTGCCTGCGCCGCTCGCTGTAGGGCTCGCGCATCAGCGAGTGGCCGTCCAGCCACAGCAGGTCGAAGATCACGTACGTCACCGGCGTGCCCTTCGCCAGCCGCCGCGCCTGCGCGCGCGAAGCCGTGTGCATCCGCTGCTGCAGGACAGCGAAGCTCGGGCGCCCGTCGTGGTCGAACGCCACGAGCTCGCCGTCCAACACCGCGCTGTGTGAGCCGAGCGCCGCGTTCACGCCGAAGACCTCCGGATAGGAGTCCGTGATGTCGTTCAGGTTGCGGCTTTCCAGGCGCAGCTCGCCGGGCTCTGAGTACGCGATCGCGCGCACCCCATCCCACTTGATCTCAAACGCCCAATCGCTGTCGTCCGCCGGCAGCGAGCCCGCGCGCGCCAGCATCGGCACGATCTTGCTCGGCATCGCTTCGCGGTCCGGATCCGAAGGCGGGTCCATGCGATGGATCAACCAATTCTTCGGCTGCGCACCCTTGTCGATCGGGAACAGCGCGTAGCGCGCGTTCACCCGCTCGCCGTGGAGCGCCACCTCCACCTTGCGCGGCTCCCACTTCAGGCACTCATACGTGCCCCGGTCCCAGATCTTCACGAGCCCCGCCCCGTACTGGCCCTTGGGGATCTCAGCCTCGAAGTCCAGGTACTCGAGCGGATGGTCCTCGACCCTGACCGCCAGGTGGTTTTCGCCGGGCGCCTGCGGCAGCCCCTTCGGGACCGCCCACGACGCCAGTGCGCCGTCGCGCTCCAGTCGCAGGTCCCAGTGCAGGCGCGTCGCGTGGTGCTCGTGGATCACGAAGCGTCGCTCCTCGCGGCCGGGCTTTGCCGCGCCGGCCTCGGGCTCGGGCGTCACCGCGAAGTCGCGTTTGGCGCGGTAGGACTTCAGCCCCGGGCTTTTGTCCTTTTTCGTTTGCTGTATAGCCATCGCTATACAGCGTGCCTAGCGCTTGGCGGTGGGTTTTTTCGCTGCGGTCTGTTTGGTCGCGGCTTTCTTGGCGGCCGTTTTTTTCGCGGCAGCCTTGCGCGGTTTCGCAGCAGCCGTGTGCGGCTTCGCCGTCGCGCCGTCGGTGCCGGCGCCCTCGCGTGCGCGCACCGCGTCCAGGCTCGCCTTCAGCGCGCTCATCAGGTCGGGCGCCGGAGCCGCCACCTCCTCGGGCTCCGGCTGCACCGCGATCGCCTTGCCTTCGGCCTTGCGCTCGATCAGCTCCAGTACCTGCTCGCGGTAGGTGTCGCGGAAGCGCTCGGGTTCGAACTGGCCCGCCAGCGAGTCGATCAGCTGCGTCGCGACGTCGAGCTCGCGCGCGGTCGTCTTGACGTCCTTGACCTCGGCGATCTCGTCGAGGCGATCCGGCGGCAGGACTTCGTCGGCGAACAGCATTGTCGCCATGCCGAGCGCGTCGCCCATCGGGCGCACCGCGACGAGTTGCTCCTTCGAGCGGATGACGACGCGCGCGATCGCCACTTTGCCGGCCTCGCGCATCGCGTCCAGCAACAGCCGGTAGGGCTTCGCGCCACCGGGGCCGGGTGCGAGGTAGTACGGGTGGTCGTAGTACACGGGGTCGATTTCGGAGAGCGCGACGAACTCCTCGATCTCGATCGTCTTGGTTTTCTTCGGCTCGAGCGCGTCCAGCTCGCCGGGCTCGACCACCACATACCGGTCGGGAGCGAGCTCGTAGCCCTTGACGATGTCCGCGTACGCGACCTCATCGCCGGTCGACGGGTCTACGCGCTTCTGCGCCACGCGCACGCCCGTCTTGCCCGACAGCTGGTGGAAGCGCACGGTCTTGCGATCCACTGCGCTGTACAGCTTCACCGGGACCGTGACCAGGCCAAAGCTAATCGTGCCCGTCCAGATCGCGCGCGGCATACAGGAGTAGTACCAGCTCTGGGCGCGCGTAAACACCGCTGCAAAGCGGCTGGCGCAAAGCTCAATCCTCGTCTTGCTGGAGCGAGGCGGGCAGCAGGTCGCTCGGCGCATACATCTCTCCCGAGCCCGTCGCCGCGCTACCCCGCTTGTCGTCGCGCTCGCGCGCCGCCTCGATCTCCTCGGGGCTCGCCGACAGCCGCGCGGAGTAGATCGACGGTGCTCCGAACAGGCGCGCGAGCACCGTCGCCTCGACGACCGCCAGCAGGATCGGCACCATCAGCGCGTCCGCGTGGTGGGTGAGCTCGAGCATCAGCACGACCGCCGCCAGCGGGCCCTGCATCGAGGCGGCGAGCACGGCCGCGCCGCCGATGATCGCGTAGCTGCCGGCCGGCGAGCCGGGCCAGATCTGCACCCAGCCCTCACCCAACAGTCCGCCGAGCAGCACGCCGTAGGTAAGCGTCGGCGTGAACAGCCCGCCCGGTGCGCCGCTGCCGAGGCACGCGGCGGTGACGAGCGGCTTCAGCACGAGCAGCGCCGCGAGCAGTCCCACGCTGACGCTCCCCACCAGCTCGAGCTGGACGACCGGTTTGCCGTTGCCGAGCAGCTCCGGATACTCGATCGCGAGGACGCCCAGCGCCGTGAAAACGCCGATCGGTGCCGCCACGCGCATCCATCCGGACGGGCGCATCGAGTGCGCGCGCGCGATCAGCCGTATCCACGCGATCGCCGCCAGGCCCGCGATCGGACCGACGATCACCGCCCACACGATCTGCGAGGCGCTCACCGGATAGGTGGTGATCTCGTACGTGGGCGCGGTCGGCAGCGCGATCCACGCGACGGCGGTTGCGATCAGCGACGTCGCCAGCGCCGGGAGCACGAGCGGCAGCGTCAGCGTGCCGAGCAGCACCTCGAGCGCGAACAGCGCGCCGCCCAAGGGAACGTTGTAGACCGCCGCCATGCCCGCGCCCGCACCGCACGCGACCAGTAGCCGTCGCTGCCACTCCGGCAGCCGCGCCCAGTCGCTCAACCCGCTCGCGACCGCCGCTCCGAACTGCTGCGGCGCCGCCTCGCGGCCGAGCGATGCGCCGAGGCCGACGATCACGATCGAGTGCACGCCCCGCGCGACGCTCGGCCAGAACGGGACCCGCGCACGGCGCAGCCATAGCGCCTCGGAGACCTCGCCAGGGCTGTGATGCGCGAGCAGCACCGCGCCCACGCCCGCCACCACTCCCCCGATCGCCAGCACCAGCACGCGTTGGGCATTGGAAGTCCGCTCCACCGCGCCGAGGAAGCTGCCGGAGTCATACGACCACGCCAGGTGCTGAACGGCGCGCAGAAGCTCAATCAGCGCGGCGCCGCCGAGCCCCGCACCGGCCCCGACCGCGACCACCAACACCCAGAACCGCACCCCGTAGGAGGCCACGATCCCGCGACCGGGCACGTTCGGTTGAGGGGTCGTTCGCGTCACGCCGGCACCAGTCTGACGGGGAGCTCAGTTGGCACTGCCAATCCGGCGTTTACCCAACCGGGAGCGTGCGACGGTTCGTCACGTCGAGCTCCACAAAACTGGCCAGCTAGCCAGTATGATCGTGCGCACCATCCGCTGGGCAAGCTTGGAGGTTTGAGAATGGCGACGATCGGACGCGATATCGAGGCGGTGGAACTGACGGAGGATGAGCTGTGGTCTGACGGCCCGCCGTATGAGCTGTTCAAGCAGATGCGCGGCAAGTGCCCGATCCACTGGACCGAGAGCTTCCAAGAGTTCCCGGAGGAGGGCGGCTTCTGGTCGGTCACCACGGCAGAGGACATCCACACCGTCAGCCGCGACTGGCGCACCTACTCCTCGGAAGCCGGCGGCGTGCTCGCGGCCGCGGGCGGTTTCCCGTTGGAGCTCGCGCAGGCGATGTTCATCGGCATGGACCCGCCGAAGCACGACCGCCTCAAGGCGCTTTTCCAGGCGGGCTTCACGCCCAGACGGATAGCCGCGCACGAGGACGCGATCAGGGCGATCGCCGTCAAGGTGCTCGACCGGCTCGATGGTCGCGACACGTGTGACCTCGTCAGCGACGTCGCGCAGCCGATCGTCTCGCGCGTGATCGGCAGCTTCATGGGCATCCCCGAGGAGGACGACGCGATGTGGGCGCGGCTGATGAACTCGACGCTCGGTGCCGCCGACCCCGATCTCAACCCCGGCGGCTTCGAGGGCGCGATCGAGAAAGACCTCCCCGAGATCTTCGAGCACTGCCGGCTGCTGATCGCGGAGCGCCTCGAGAACCCGACCGACGACCTGACCAGCGTGCTCGTGCACTCTGAAATCGACGGGTCGAAGCTCGAGGAACACGAGATCGTGATGGGCTTCTTCCTGCTGATGGCCGCCGGCAACGACAGCACCAAGGCGACCTACTGCAGCGGTATGCGCGCGCTGATGGAAGACCACGAGCAGATGCAGATGCTGGTCGAGGACCCCGCGCTGATTCCCGCCGCCGTCGAGGAGTCGCTGCGGATGTTTCCGGCTTTCGCACACTTCCGCCGCACAGCCACACGCGACACCGAGCTGCACGGACAGAAGATCCGCGAGGGTGAGAAGGTCGTCATGTGGTACGTCTCCTCCAACCGGGACGAGACGCGCTTCGACGACGCCGATCGCTTCGATCTGAGACGCGAATGCGAGCACCAGGCATTCGGCGCCGGCGGCCGGCACTTCTGCCTGGGCACCGCGCTCGCGCGCCTCGAGCTGAAGGTGATGCTCGAAGAGACGCTCGAGCGCTACCCCGCAATCGCACTCGACAGCGGCGCGGGTGGGCCTCAATCCGTGCAATCGCTGTTCCTCAATCAGCTCAAGTCGCTGCCCGTCCGCCTGGCGCCATAGGGGCCCCTCCGGGTCCGCGGCGCGCGGGCATCGCGCCGTGTCACCGGCGCGCGAGCGCGGGCGCCGGTGAGCGCTAGGCTCACAGCCACGCGAACAGAACGGAGGAGCGACGTGTCGGATATGGCTGACTTCAACAAGGGCGTCATCGAGGAGTTCCGCGCCAACGGTGGCCGTGTCGGCGGACCTTTCGAGGGTGCTCCGCTGCTGCTGCTCTCGAGCATCGGCGCCAAGAGCGGCGCGCCTCACACCACTCCCTTGATGTATCTCCCCGACGGCGAGCGGCTCGTGATCTTCGCCTCCAAGGCCGGCGCGCCCACCAACCCCGCCTGGTACCACAACCTCGTGGCGAACCCCTCAGTGACCGTCGAGGTCGGCAGCGACACATTCGACGTCAATGCGAGCGTCGCCACCGGTGAGGAGCGCGAGCGCCTGTTCAACCAGCAGTCCGAGCTGATGCCGCAGTTCGCCGACTACGCGCAGAAAACGACCCGCCAGATCCCCGTGGTCGTGCTGGAACGCGTCGCCGACGAGTAGCTCCTCGGCGATATCAGCCGTGGCCCAGCACAGGGTGCGGCACGTAGGGCTCCTCCAGGCGCGCGATCTCCTCGTCGCTGAGCGTCAGCTGCTCGGCGGCGAGCGCATCCTGCAGGTGCTCGAGCTTGGTTGCGCCGACGATCGGCGCAGTCACGCCGGGCTTGTGCAGCAGCCACGCGAGCGCGATCTGCGCGGGCGGGACGCCGCGCTCGCCGGCGACCTCGGCGACGCGCTCGACGACGTCGAAGTCGGTGGGCTGGTCATAGAGGTAGTCGGTGAACTGGTCGCTGCCGGCGCGGGTGGTGCGTCGCTCGCCTGAGCGCGTTCGGTTGCCGGCGAGCACGCCGCGCGCCAGCGGGCTCCAGGGAATCACGCCGACGCCCTCGTCGATGCACAGCGGGATCATCTCGCGCTCCTCCTCGCGGTAGACCAGGTTGTAGTGGTTCTGCATCGACACGAAGCGCGCGTGGCCGGCGCCGGCGGCAACCTGCTGGGCCTTTGCGAACTGCCAGGCGAACATGCTGCTGGCGCCGATGTAGCGCGCCTTGCCCGCGCGTACGACCTCGTGCAGCGCCTGCATCGTCTCCTCGATCGGCGTGCGCGGATCCCAGCGGTGGATCTGGTAGAGGTCGACGTAGTCCATGCCGAGGCGCTTCAGCGACGCGTCGATCGCGCTGAGGATGTGCTTGCGCGAGAGGCCGCCGCCGTTCTCGCCGGGTGTCATCGGCATGAACACCTTGGTCGCCACGACGAGCTCGTCGCGGGTGAGCAGCTTCGAGAGCAGGCGCCCGGTGGCCACCTCGCTCGCGCCCTGGGAGTAGGTGTCCGCGGTGTCGAAGAACGTGATCCCGCCCTCGACGGCGGCGCGCACGATCGGCTGCGCGGCCTGCTCGTCGATCACCCATGGTTTGTCGCTGTCGTTCCCGAAGCTCATCATGCCGAGGCAGATGCGCGAGACGCGCAGTCCTGTCGCACCCAGATTCACGTACTGCATGCGCCACCTCCGATGTCGGGTCCCGCGAGCACGTGCGCTCGACGGGGTTGAGCTTAGCCAGACGCCGCGGGTGTCTCGGTAGGGAGCTCGAAGCGGGCGGCACTAGAACAAACGTCCAGACGCGTACGTCGATCCTTCAGCATGAAAGGCGCAATTTCCAATAATTATCTGCAGCACGGGTCTGCGGCACGGGGTAATGCTCCTCTGGACAGGCGATGGGATTCTTCTACATCAGCGATGACGGAACGGTCGATGGCGCGGAGCGCGGGAACGACGTTGCCGTGCTGGTCGCCGGTGGTGAACTCGACTACTCGGCGAGCCCGCAGCTCAGCGAGCGCCTCGCGGAGCGCATCGACGGTGGCAGCACGCGGATGGTGCTCGACCTTTCGACCGTCACGTTCATCGACTCGACCGCCATCGGCGCGCTCGTCGCAGGCGCGACGCGCCTGAACGAGCTCGGCACCGGAACGCTCGCCGTGGTCTGTCCCGAGGAGAACCGGCGGGTGCTGCGCATCTTCGAGATCGCCGGCGTGGACAGCGTGATCGCGCTGCACGGCTCGCGCGAGGACGCCATCGCCGAACTTGCGACGGTGAGCTGAGGTGCGCGTTCAAGCAGAGCCGGACACGAGTGAGCTGCGGCTGCCGGCACGCCCGGCGAAGCTCGCTGCCGCGCGTGAATACGCGCACGAGGCGGCTGCGGCGTTCGGCTTCGACGCCGAGCGCTGCTACGAGGTGGCGTTCGCCGTCAACGAGGCGGTGACCAACGCCATCAGGCATGGTCGGCCCGACGAGCACGGATACATCCACCTCAGCGCGCTCGCCGATGGCGAGCGCCTGACGCTCGCGGTCCGGGACTGCGGCAAGTTCGCCGCGTCCGCGGCGGCCTCGGCGACGAGCGGCGAAAGCGGTCGCGGGTTCGCGCTGATGGCTCGCCTGATGGATGCCGTGCAGCTGTGCGTGTCCTCCGAAAGCACGACGGTGCGCCTGTCGAAGGGGCGGGACTGAGACGCTCGGCGGGCCGCGCCGACTTTGAGCGCCTGGCCCCTGATTGAATGATTGCGTCCTGCGGCCGCCCGTAGTAACCGGCGCCCACGGGCGCGTCGAGCGCGGAGATCCGGGAGCCGCTGTCCCCTCCGGTCGCCTCTGTTCGTCATAGGTACGAGAATTAGACCCCTACCAGGAGGCTGACATGCAGTACGCACTGTTGATTTACACGCGACCCGGGATGCTGGACGGGTTCAGCGAGAGCGAGCGGAAGGCGATGTACAGCGAGTACGTGGCGGTCAACGAACTCCCCGGTGTCGTGGGCACGGGCCAGCTTCAGCCGGTCGAGACCGCGACCACCGTTCGTGTCAAGGACGGTCAGACGCTGACCAGCGACGGTCCGTTTGCCGACACCAAGGAGGTGTTCGCCGGCTACTACGTGTTCGACGCGGAGCACCTCGACAAGGCGATCGAGATTGCGGCGCGTATCCCCGCGGCGCGTCTCGGTGGCGCCGTCGAGGTCCGCCCGCTGGTGGAGCTCTAGCCCTGCTAGAGCGTGTCTTTCGCGAGGAGTGGGGTCGCGTGCTGGCCTTCCTGGTCGGCTTCCTTGGTGATTTCGATCTCGCCGAGGAGGCCGCTCAGGAGGCTTTTGCGGCCGCGGCCGAGCGGTGGCCTCGCGACGGAGCACCCGCCAACCCGGGCGCCTGGCTGATGACAACCGCCCGTAACCGGGCGATCGATCGCCTGCGCCGCGCGCGCGTACTCGATGAGAAGACCAGGCGGCTCGAGCTCCCACAGACGGTGGAGGATGAGATGAACGAGACGACGATTCCCGATGAACGACTCGAGCTGCTGTTCACGTGCTGCCATCCTGCGCTGGCTACCGACGCTCAGGTGGCGCTGACGCTCTACGCGTTGGGTGGTCTCACGACCGAGGAGATCGCGCGCTCTCTACTGGTCTCACGCGAGACGATGAAGCGTCGGCTCACCCGCGCGAAGGCCAAGATCAAGGCCGCGGGCATTCCCTTCAGCGTCCCCGAGGCACATCTGCTTCCCGACCGGCTAGCGGCGGTGCTGGCGGTGATCTATCTGATCTTCAACGAGGGCTACGGTGGCCGCGCCCGGTTGGCGGCGGACGCAATCGCGCTGGGACGCGTCCTCGCGGTGCTGATGCCCGATGAGTCCGAGGTTCACGGACTGCTCGCGCTGATGCTCTTGCATGACGCGCGTCGTGCGGCGAGGTTCGCCGGCGAGGATCTCGTGCTGCTGGGCGACCAGGATCGCTCCCTTTGGGATGGTTCCCAGATCGAACACGCACGCAGCGTGCTCGACCGGGCGCTGGCGCTGCGCGGACGCGGTCCGTATGTGCTGCAGGCCGCGATCGCCTCGCTGCAGGCCGCAGAGCCGTTGGACTGGTCTCAGATCGAGGCGCTCTACGGCGAGCTCGCTCAGACCACGGGCTCCCCGGTCGTGGAGCTCAATCGCGCGGTAGCGGTCGCGGAATCGCGGGGACCTGACGCCGCTCTGGCGATGGTCGAGCGGCTCGACCTCGACAGCTACCAGTACTTTCACTCGACGCGCGCCGAGCTGTTGCGTCGGCTCGGTCGCGACCGAGAGGCGAGTGACGCCTACCGGCGGGCGCTCGACCTTGCGCGCGCCGAGAGCGAGCGCCGATTCCTAGAACGGCGCCTCGCCGAGCTTTGATGTGGGCCGGTGATGTCTCGTGGCGTTAGGCGGCCTTGATGCCCTCGCGCTTCGCGGCCCGCAGGATCTTCTGATCGAATGACGAGACCGCAGAGCTCGTGTGCTTCGCGGTCGCGAGGCAGTAGGCGTCGGGGAGGCTGATCGGGTGGCGTTGTCGCAGGCGCGCCGCCTCAACCCCGATCGCCTCGTTCGGCTGGTGCACGGTGACGCCGAGGGCGGCGATCGCCTCCCGCGCGGCGGCGAGCTTCGACACGTCTGCCGAGGGAGCGATCAGCACCTCGGTCAGGTTCACGATGCTGACCGCGCAAGCGTCTTGGTCGTCGCGCCACTTGGTGAACAGCGTGCGAGCGCGACGATGATGCGGGTCGCTGCCGTCAAGCGCTCCGATCAGCACGTCCGCGTCGAGCAGCAGCTTCACCGCAGTTCATCCTCGGCGTCGAGCTGCTCGAGATAGTCGGCAGGGTAGGTGCCCGTCAGCGTCCCGAACGCATCCTCGAAGGTCGTGGTCGCGCGGCGGATCCGCAGCTCCCCATCTCCGGCCGGCTCGACCGTGACTCGCTCGCCGGCGTGGAGCCCGACCTCGTCGAGCGCCGTCACGGGGATCGTGATCTGGTTCTTGGTCGAGATTCGCGCCATCCCTTTACTCTAGCAGTAAAGGCCCCGGTTTTTGAGCGCCGTCCCGACGACTCCGGCGTGTGCGTCCGGGTCGCCACAGTCCTATGCAGCCAGATGGATTTCGCGCAGCTCCGCGGATTGACGCGATGACTCAGTGTGGCGGGCAGACACGTGCGGCGTCAGGCCTCGTGGGTGAGACATCATCCACGCGAGGAAGCCAATCAAAGCGATGTCGAGAAGTGCGATGACGGTGAGTGCGGCTGGCAAAGACATTTTTCCCCCTGAGTGTTCGATGACTATGTGCGTGCACCGTACGGCTAGCGGATCCGTATGTCTGTGCAATTGAGCACACGAGTGGTCAACCCACTCGGCCGAGCGGGAGTCACAACGTTCCCAGTCCGGGTGTCCAAGCTCACACGGCGAAAGTGCTCACTGTCACAGACAGGGCGTCCTGAGGGGCGAAGGATGGGGTGAGGCGCAGGTTCGCGACACAGGCCTAACACCCACAGCCTAAGGACAGGAGAGCCGCATGACCACACAGCAAACACTCATCCGCCAACCGCAGCTTGCGGCTGGGGTGTCCGGGGCGCATCCGCTCGGAGAGATCCTGGGGGCGAGTAGACACAGGCGCGGGAAGGACAATTTGCGTGCATCCAGGCGCGCATGGGCTGTGCGGCCGCGCAGGCGGCGTGCGCTCGCGAGCGAGCTGCGCAGGACCGCTGCTCTGACCGAGCCGCCATCACGGTTCGATCGCCTCACGATTCCCGTCCTCCTCGACCGGATTGCCAGCGCGCGTATCCAGATGCTCGATCTCGCGGCCGCGCTCGAGTGTTCGTCGGACCCGGATCCAGACGCCGTTGCGCTCGTGCGCAAACTCCTGCGCGACGGCTGCAGTCCGATCTACAACCCCGGCGTGCCGGCGATACAGCTGACGGCCGCGCTCAGCGCCGCACGCGCCGCCCTCGTCACCGGATCGGTGTAGGCACGCGATCGCTCTCGACATGAGGCGACGGGCATCGAGACATGTCGCACCCGGCGTAGGGTGTGAACGACGATGACGGACGAGGCGACATACGGCGGCGCTCACCAGCAGGTCAAGCCGGGTGAGATCCACTATGCCAAAAGCGGCGATTTCAGCATCGCCTATCAGGTAACCGGCGAAGGGCCGGACCTCGTATGCGTCGCAGGATCGCTTTCGCACGTGGAGCTCGGCTGGCAGACGCCGGCGACCGCGTCGATCTATCGGCGGCTGGCGCGGTTCGCCCGCCTGATCACCTTCGACAAGCGTGGCATGGGTCTCTCCGACCGAAGCGCCGCGCTGCCGACGCTGGAAGAGCGCATGGACGATGTGCGGGCCGTGATGGACGCGGCAGGCAGCGAGTCGGCTGCGCTCGTGGGCATGTCCGAGGGAGGACCGATGTCGCTGCTGTTCGCCGCCACGTATCCCGAGCGGGTCACCGCGCTCGTGCTGTGGTCGACCTTCGCGCGCCTGGCCTGGGCGCCCGACTACCCATTTGGCGTCGAGCCGCAGCTGGGGGAGATGTACGGCGACCAGATCGAAGCGGCCTGGGGTACCGGTCTCGTGTGGCCGATGATCTCGATCAACGACTCGCCCGATGACGAGGCCACGCGCCGTCGCCTGGCACACTTCGAACGCAACGCGGCGACACCTGCGATGGCGTCGGCGGCCAACCGCTTTGCGTTGCTGGTCGACGCTCGTGAGGCGCTTGGCACGATCTCGGCGCCGACGCTGGTTGTCCACCGCATGGATGACCCGGTCACCCCGCTCGCGCACGGGCGCTATCTCGCCGAGCACATTCCTGGCGCCCGCCTTGCGGTGTTCCCGGGCGCCTTTCATTTCAGCGCGATCGGCAACGACGAGGACGCGCTCGATGAGATCGAACAGTTCCTGACGGGCACGCGAGCCGAGCATGAGATCGATCGCGTGCTGAAGACCGTGCTGTTCACCGATATCGCTGGCTCGACCGAGCGGGCCGTGCAGATGGGGGACCGGCTGTGGGACGAGCTGCTCGCGACCCACGACTTAACGGTGCGCCGTGAGCTCACGCGCTTCCACGGCCATGAGGTCAAGAGCACCGGCGATGGGTTCCTCGCCAGCTTCGATGGCCCGGCCCGTGCGATCCGTTGCGCGCGGGCGATCGGCGAGGAGGTCGGCGCAATCGGCCTGGAGGTCAGGGCCGGTCTGCACTCCGGTGAGTGCGTCGAGCGCGGCGAGGATCTCGCCGGCGTGGCCGTGCACATCGGCGCTCGTGTCGCCAGCCTCGCCAGCCCGGGCGAGGTGCTCGTCACCAGCACCGTTCGCGACCTGGTGGCCGGATCGGACATCGAGTTCACCGACCGCGGCGCTCACGCCTTGAAGGGCGTTCCGGGCGAGTGGCAATTGCTCGCGGTCACGCCGTGATCTCGCGCCGGCGACGTGCTCAGCTGAGCTGGCGCCCCCACGCCGACACCCGGCCACAATCGCCCTAGCAGTAGCCGCTGGACGAGCGAGCCGCCCTACCCGGCGTCTGAAACGTCGATGTGGAGGATCCCCTTATGGGCGCGGCGGGTTTCGAACCTGCGACCTCTCGCGTGTGAAGCGAGCGCTCTCCCACTGAGCTACGCGCCCTGGGCAGTTGAGTCTATTGGGCCGTGGGCGTGGGCCTCGCCGGCGCCTCCCGCTCACGAGCCCAGTCGAACTCGTGCGCGCGGCTGCAGGCGATTGTTCGCTTCGGAGTAGCTCCGAGCGAGCGCGTCCACTTCGCTCGGAGTGAGCGAGGCGCCGAAGGCGCCGCCGCCGCCGAGCCGTTCGTAGTCGATCGGCATCTGCTTGCCGATCTGCGCGAGCGCGAAATGCGCGTCGTAGACGCTCTCGATGTACAGCGCGACGTTCGCGCGCGCGAAGCTCGCAACCGTGGCCGGGCCACGTTCGCTCTGTTCGATCGCGGCGCTGATCAGTCGCCAGCCGCGCCCGGTGAGCAGGTAGTACTCGCGGAAGGTCCCGGCGAGGCTGGTTGCCGGCCCGGTGAGCGAGGCGGCGTGGTGTTCTTCGAAGATGCTCGGCAGGTGCAGCGCGCTCGCGCGTTCGGTGGCGATGCGCACCGGCGTGCGGGGCAGCTTGCGGATGTCCGTGGGCAGGCCGTCGATGATCAGCGGCCAGGCCGCCTTGGTCGCCTGCACCTCGCTCTGCACCGCGGGCTCGGCGGCGCTGAGCGCGTGCGCGACGGCGACGAGGTCCCCACGCTCCAGGCGCGACTCGGGAGCGGTGGCGTGCGCTCCCGAGCCGCAGCCGGCGATGGCGAATACGGCGCCTACGATCAGCGCCGGCGCCGCCAGGCGAGCGACCCGTCGCGACCGCTGGCGGTTACCCACGCAATGCGGTGCGGTCTTCCTCGGGTCCGTCGTCGATCGGCCTAGACGGCGAGTAGATCGACGACGAATACGAGCGCCGCGTTCTTCGGGATCTGCGGCGGCCTGCCTGCGGCGCCATAGGCGAGCGAGGCGGGAATGATCAGCTCACGACGGCCGCCGACCTTCATGCCCACGATGCCCTGGTCCCAGCCCTTGATGACTTCGGCCTTGCCGAGCGTGAACGGGAACGGTTTGCCGGTTTCCCACGAGGCGTTGAACTTCTTGCCGCCTTTGTAGAGCACGCCCACGTAGTTCACGGTGACGGGATCGCCGGACTTGGCTTCGGGACCGGTACCGACGATCAGGTCCTTGGTTTCAAGTTTCGTCGGCGCTGGCCCGGAGGGCGGCGTGACCGTGGGTTCTTTGGAGAGCGGGCCACTGGTCGGCGTGGTGGCGGTCGCCGATGCCGTGGTCGAGCCGGTCGATTTGGTGCTTTCAGCGGCGGTGATGAGCGAGTTGTCGGCGCTGTTCTCGTTGCCTACGGTGACGGTGCTCGATCCGCTCGAGCCGCAGCCGGCGATCAGGATCGCCGCGCCGAGGGCGGCGGCGGTGGCGCCGGCGCGGGAGCAAATGGTGGAGGGGGGTCTCTTGAAGTAGTTCACGGCCGGGCAGCCTATCGGAACTTGGCCGGCGCGTGGGCAGTGTGGCGCGAGCGTGCGTTACGATCCGTTGCGGACCGTGCTAGGCGGGGAGGTAGCGGTGCCCTGAATCCGCAATCCGCTCTAGCGGGGCTGAACTCCCTTCCGAGGGGTTCCGACCCCGGTTGCTCCGTCGCTCGGGGCGTCGATGGTTCGGGTCCCGCGCGGTGTTGGCTCGCGAACCAGGTCAGGTCCGGAAGGAAGCAGCCTTAAGCGATCACCGGCAGGCGCAGCGGGAGCTCCCGAACCGGAGCCGTGGGCGACGATCGGCACCGGGTAGTCGCTGAATCTCGACGAGGGGTGCACGGTCCATCTCGACCCCGACCGTATCACTATGGTTATACAGCGTTTCCAAAATGGAACACGGTGCACGGCACGACGCGACCCCTACCGGCACCCCTGGAAGATGAGCCACGAGCGGTTGGCTGCAGACTCGGTGAAGCCCGGCGGCACGCTTGCGTGCTTGGGCACCGGATCGCGCGCGTCGAGCACGTAGTCTTCTTCGACTTCCTTGTCGGTGGGGTCGACGTAGACGCCGGAGGCGATGTGTCCGGCTTCGGGGCTGACGATGTTGCGCGGGCTGGTTTCGAGATACAGGGCGAGCAGCGGGACGGGAGCGTGGTTGGGAACGCCGACAGGTCCGCAGCGCAGGTTGATGGCGTGGTCGTCGACGAGCGCGAGCAGTTCGCCTTCGATTTCGTGCGTGTGCGCGAGTTTGCCCAGTTGACGATGCGCCGAGCTGTAGTCGGACGGTATGTAGGCGGCGAGCGCGACGAGCACGAGCACGCTTGCGGCAATCCACCAACGACGGTGGGGGTCGCCCGGCGGTAGGCGGGTCCAGCCGAACGCGCCGGCGCCGGCGAAGACGCAGAGGATGGCGGAGGCAAGGAACGCGTAGCGGGTGTTGATTGGCAGGCCGACGGTGGCGAACGCAGCGAAGACGAGAACTGCGATCACGCCTGCGACGGCCCCGACGATGGCGCTGCGGCGCAGCCACAGCAGCGAAAGCACACCGCCGAGCGCGGCGGCGACGAGCACGGGCGGCCGCAGGATCTCGCCGATCCGCCGCGGGATGTACTCGGGGACCTTCGCGATCCCGGTCTCGCGGCCGAGCGTTTCGGCGGTGTGCCTGGTGTTGGTGAGCGACCACAGCGGGTCGCCGGTGACGGCGAGGTCGCTGAGCACCCAGACGAGCGGTGCGGCGGCGGCGAGCAGTGTCAGCCGAACGATCTCGGCGCGGGGGCGCGCCCGCCACGAGGGGCCTCGAGCCCATCTCGGAACGAGACCCATGAGGTACAGCCAGTAGAGACCGGAGAACGCCCAGGCCTCGGGACGCAGCAGTCCGGCGAGCGCGAGCAGCACGAGCACGGGCGTCCCGGCGGGTCCGCGGCCTGCGCGCTGGTGGCGCGACTCGACGGCGAGGGCGAACAGGACGAACATGAGGTAGGGGATGTCGACGTAGGCGCGGACGCCGTAGGAGAGCACTTCCTCGCGGGTGAGGAAGATCAGCGCGGCGAGCGCGCCTGCGGCCCACCCGAACCATTCGGCGCCCAGCCGGTAGATGGCCCAGCCGCACGCGGACAGCGCGAGGAAGGCGAGCGCGACGGTGACGTCCTCGGCGGCGCGCGGGCCGAATGGCGCGAGCACGAGGCCTAGCGCCTCGAGCAGCGGGTGCGGCGTCGGGGCGATGGGCACGCCGTAGGCGGGGGTGCTGCCACGCGAGAGCTGTCCGCCCCAGGCGAGTGCATAGAGCGTGTCGTAGTTGGCGAAGCCGACACCGGCGATGAGGCGCAGCGCCAGCGCCCCGACGGCGATGGCGAGCGGCGCGGCGAGACGCGCGCGCAGGCGCTCGATCGAGGCTGTCATGGGGCGGGACGGTACCCGCTGGCGCCCCCGGCATACTCCGTTGGGGCGGCCGGCGGAGTCAGCATGGGCGGGCGGCGGAGCGGGTCTCGAGCCCACCCACCGGCGTGAGTAGACTCAGGCGAACGGTGTCGCTAGAGGAGCAGCCACAGGACGATCCGCGCTCTCGGGGCCAGCAGCGCTCGCTGTATCGCAGGCAACGGCCGCGTACATTCGCGGAGGTGGTTGGCCAGGAGCCGGTGGTGCGGACGCTGCGCAACGCGGTGCAGCGCGACTCGGTGCACCACGCTTACCTGTTTGTGGGCTCGCGCGGTACGGGCAAGACGTCGATGGCGAAGATCCTGGCGGCGTGCTTGAACTGCGAGCGCGGCCCGACGGTCGAGCCGTGTGGTAGGTGCGACTCGTGCGTGTCGATTGCGGCGGCGACGTCGCTGGATGTGATCGAGATGGACGCGGCGTCGAACAACTCGGTGGACGACATCCGCGACCTGCGCGACAGCGTGGCGTACGCGCCGGTGAGCGGGCGGCGCAAGGTGTACATCTTGGACGAGGCGCACATGCTGTCGACGGCGGCGTGGAACGCGTTCTTGAAGACGCTCGAGGAGCCCCCGCCGAACACGGTGTTCGTGCTGGCGACGACGGAGGCGAACAAGGTGCCGGCGACGGTGGTGGACCGCTGTCACCGCTTCGACTTTCACCGCCCGACGGTGGAGCAGATCGCGAGCGTGGTACGCCGCGCGGCGCAGGCGGAGTCGATCGAGATCCCGCCGGCGGCGGTGGCGGCGCTGGCCCGCTCGGCGACGGGCAGCTTCCGCGACGCGTTGGGCACGCTCGAGCAGATCGTGACGTACAGCGGCCAGGAGATCGCGCTGGAGGACGTGCTGGCGGTGCTGGGCGTGGCGGACGCGCGGCTGCTGGAGGACGCGGTGGACGCGGTGGCGACGGGCGACGCGGCGCGGGCGCTGCGCACGCTGGAGGAGTGCGTGGAGCAGGGCCGCGACGCGGGCTCGTTTGCGTCTGACCTGGAGGTGCGCGCGCGCGAACTGCTGGTGGTGCAGGTGCTCGGCGAAGTGCCGCCGGAGCTGTCGCTGACGCAGGAGGCGGATGCGGCGCTGAGCGCACAGGCCGAGCGCGTGGACCGCGCAACGGTGGTGCGCGTGCTGGAGCTGTTGGGCGAGGCGATGGAGGGCGTGCGCGCGGGCGCGGACGCGCGCACTCGCTTGGAGCTGGCGCTGGTAAAGGCGGCGAGGCCCGAGACGGACGGCTCGACACGGGCGTTGCTGGCGCGCATCGAGCGGCTGGAGCGAGCTGCCCAGGGCGCGCCTGCAGGGAATGGGAACGGCAACGATTTTAAGGAGCCGCCTGCGGCGGCTGCGATGGATCGCGCGCGGCAGGCCGATGCGCCGACACCGGCCGCGCCGGCTGCGATTGAGCCGGAGCCGCCGGCCTCGGAGGCGGTGCGCGAGCCGGCGCCGGAGCCGGTGAGCGAGCCGTTGCCGCGGGACATCGAGTCGGTGTATGCGCTGTGGCCGGCGGTGGTGGAGCTGGTGCGCAGCGAGCATGCGCTGCTGGGGGCGGTGATCGGCGAAGCGAGGCCGGTGGCGGTGGAGGGCGAGGAGCTGACGCTGGCTTACCCGTTCACGGCGGAGTTCTACAAGAAGAAGGCGGAGGACCCGGCGAACCGCGCGGCGGTGGGCGAGGCGCTGGGGGCGCTGGCGGGGGGACGCTGGAAACTGCGCTACGAGCTGCGCGATACGCCGGCGGCGGAGGGCGAGCAGGCCTCGCCGCAGCGCTCGGAGGAGGAATGGGTGGCGCGCTTCATGGAGGAGTTCGACGCGGAGGAGCTCACGGATGCGCACGACGAGCGCGGCGCGCAGGCCGCGACCAGCAACGAGAAAGGCGCGTGATGCCGAAGCAGCCGCGGGTGCCGAACATGCAGCAGATGATGGCGCAGGTGCAGAAGATGCAGAAGGACATGGAGCTGGCGCAGGAGCAGTTGAAGGACGAAGTGGTGCAGGCGTCGGCGGGCGGCGGCATGGTGACGGTGACGGTCAGCGGCGCGCTCGAGGTGCGCGAGATCAAGATCGATCCGGGGGCGGTCGACCCAGAGGACGTGGAGATCCTGGCGGACATGGTGACGGCGGCGGTGAACGAGGCACTGCGCAAGGCGCAGGAGCTGGCGGAGAGCAAACTGGGCGGCGCGACGGCGGGGCTCGACCTGGGCAATCTCGGCGGCCTGGGCCTCCCGGGGCTGTGACCGGGTGAGCACGACCTCGTATGCGCCGCCGGTGCAGCGGCTGGTGACGGAGCTGTCGAAGCTGCCGGGGATCGGCAGCCGCACGGCACAGCGCCTGGCGTTTCACATCCTGCGCACGTCGGGTGAGGACGCGAGCGCGCTGGCGCAGGCGATCGTGGAGGTAAAGGAGAAGATCGGGCTGTGCGAGGTGTGCTTCAACCTGACGGATGAGACACGCTGTCGCATCTGTGAGGACCCGCGTCGCGACCACGGGCTGATCTGCGTGGTGGAGGAGCCGAGCGACGTCATCCCGATGGAGCGCACGCACGAGTACCACGGCGTGTACCACGTGCTCGGCGGAGCGCTGTCGCCGATCGACGGCGTCGACCCGGAGGACCTGAAGATCGCGGAGCTGTTCGCGCGGGCGACGGCGCCGGACGCCGTGGTGCGCGAAGTGGTGCTGGCGACGAACCCGACGACGACGGGCGAGGCGACGGCGCTGCACGTGGCGGAGGAGCTGCGCACGCGCGCGCCGGAGATCAAGGTGACGCGTCTGGCGAGCGGGCTGCCGGTGGGCTCGGACCTGGAGTACGCCGACGAGGTGACGCTAGGCAAGGCGTTCGCGGGTCGGCGCGCTGTTTGAGAGCCCTTTCGGATCGGCTCCCGCTCCGTAATGATAGGAAGCTATCCTTACAAAGCCCCGCCAGCTCTGAAAGGAACGCGATGCCACCCACAACCCGGCGCACGACTACTGCGCGTCTTGGTCATCACGAGGAGCGCTACTGGCCCGCTGACCCGACTGCTCCTCCCGGCGGTCGACGCGGCGGGGCCTATGAGGTCTTCATCCCGGAGCCGATAGCGGAGCGCGAGTTCACACTCGAAGGCGGAGCGGTGACTGCGATCGCGGAGGCGACGAAGGCCCTTGGGTATCTCAACGACACGCGCCCGCGGCTGGCTTCGCTGGCGGCTGTGGCCCGCAACCTGCTGCGCTCGGAGAGCGCCGCGTCGTCCCGCATCGAGGGCGTGAAGATCTCACACAAGCGCCTCGCACGCGCCGCCTACGCCCGGGGCGGTAACCGTCGAGGCGATCAACGCGCTGCGCAGGTGTTGGGCAACGTCGAAGCGATGGAGCGGGCCATCGATCTGGGCTCGAGCGCCGAGCCGTTCTCAGCCGCCGACATCCAAGACATCGACCGGACGCTTCTGCGCTTCACAGACGATCGCCAGATCGCTGGCGTGATCAGGACCGAGCAGAGTTGGATCGGCGGCAACGACTACCACCCCATCGGTGCGCCGTACATCGGTCCCCCGGCTGATCGGGTCCCAGAGCTCTTGAATGACCTCTGTGGGTTCATGTCGCGCACCGATGTCGCGGCCGTGGCGCAGGCGGCGATCGCGCACGCGCAGTTCGAGAACATCCACCCGTTCGTGGACGGAAACGGCCGCACGGGGCGTGCGCTCATCTACACGGTTCTTCGCCGCCGCGGCGAGATCAGCAACTACATCCCACCGATCAGTCTTGTGCTCGTGGGCCAGCCCAAGAACTACGTTGCTGGGCTCGGTGCGTACAGCCAAGGCAAGGTCGGTAGCTGGTGCGAGCGGTTCGCCTACGCTGCGACGCTGGCCGCGCGCGAGGCCGAGCGACTAGCCGTAACGATCGAAGGCCTACAAGCGAGGTGGCTCGAGCGTCTCGGCCAGCCTCGCCGGGACGCGGCGGTACGCGAGATCGTGAGCGTACTTCCGGCGCAGCCCGTGATCGATGTGGCCGCCGCGCAGCGGCTCACGGGCAAGTCCCACGTCGCCGTCGGCAACGCGATCGCTCAGCTCGAAGAGGCCGGCGTTCTGCAGAAGCTCAACGAGCGCAAATGGGGGCGCGTTTGGGAATGCGGCGAGCTCTTCGCGCTCGTCGAGGCCTTCGAGAGGAGTCTCTCCAAGCCCTTTAGCGCACGCGATCGCCTCGACCGCGATCAAGTTCACGAGCGTTGAGCCCGGCTCACCTTTAGGCGATCACGCTCCCGCCGAATATCCTGCGGCGTATGTCCTCTGTGATCGTGATGAAGTTCGGCGGCACCTCGGTGGCGGACGCGGAGCGGGTGAAGCGCGCGGCGCGGCGGATCGTTGAGAAGCGCGAACAGGGCCACCAGGTGGTGGCGGTGCTGTCGGCGCGGGGCAAGACGACGGACGAGCTGATTGCGATGGCGCAGGAGATCTCGCAGGCGCCGGATCCGCGCGAGATGGACATGCTGCTTTCGACGGGCGAGCGGATCTCGTGTGCGCTGTGCGCGATGGCGATCAACGACCTCGGCCACCGGGCGATCTCGCTGACGGGGTCGCAGGCCGGCATCGTGACGGATGACTCGCACACGAAGGCGCTGATCGTGGACGTCCGCGCGGATCGCATCCGCACGGCGCTGGAAGAGGACCACATCGTCCTTGTGGCGGGCTTCCAGGGCGTGTCGGAGAACGCGCGCAACGTGACGACGCTGGGCCGCGGCGGCTCTGACACGAGCGCGGTGGCGGTGGCGGCTGCGCTGAGCGCGGACGTGTGCGAAATCTATACGGACGTCGCGGGCGTGTACTCGGCGGACCCGCGGATCGTGCCGGACGCGCGCAAGCTGGAGACGGTGTCGTTCGAGGAGATGCTCGAGATGGCTGCCTCGGGAGCGGGCGTCCTGCAGCTGCGCTCGGTGGAGTACGCGCGCAACCACGGCGTGCGCATCCACTGCCGCTCGTCGTTCGACGAGCAGCCCGGTACCTTTGTGGTGGCGGAATCGGAAATGATGGAGCAGCCACTGATCACAGCTGTGACGCACTCGACTTCAGAAGCGCGGGTGACGCTGACGGGCGTACCCGACGCTCCGGGCGCGGCTGCGCGGATCTTCGAGGCGCTCGCGCAGGCGAACATCAACGTCGACATGATCGTCCAGAACGAGCCGGTGGCGGCGGGCGGACAGGCAGAGATCTCCTTCACGGTGCCGCGCGAGGATCTGCGCGTCGCGGCGGCGGCGCTCGAGCCGCTGACGGGCGAGGCGTTTGCGGAGATGACGGCGCACGACGACACGGGCAAGGTCTCGATCGTGGGGGCGGGCATGCGCTCGCATCCCGGCGTGGCGGCGAAGGTGTTCGGCGTGCTCGCGGCCGAGGGCGTGAACATCGAGATGATCTCGACGTCGCCGATCAAGATCTCGTGCGTGATCGATCGCGACCGCGTGGAGCAGGCTGTGCAGGCGCTGCACGGCGCGTTTGAGCTCTCGGGAGAGGGAACGGTCGCGGTCGAGGAGCCGTTCTAGGCGCGGCCGGGCGACGCGGGCGGCGGCGTAGCCCGCGCGGCCCGACGAGGGTTTCTGCAAGAATTGTTGCTTCTCGCGGCTGTTAAGCCGGCCGTGAGGGACACCGTGATGCGTAGAGTCAAAAGACCACGCCGTTATGTAGCTCGCCATTGGCTGCTGCTGGCGCGGCCGCTGTTTCGCTACAGCGCCATCCGCGAGGCGTATGTGCTGCGCGTGGTTGGTCGCCGGACCGGCCCGGTGCTGCGCGAGGATCGACGCCGCGGGCAGAGCTTCGACGGCGTCGAGCGGCGTCGTCACACGAGCGTCGCCTGAAGCACGGCGGCACGAGCCGAAGCACGGCGGCACGAGCCGCGTCCCCGGCTTCAGCTGCGGTCGAGCGAGCGCTGCAGCGCCTCGAGTACGCGCACGACGCGCAGCCCGCTGCGCCCATCCGAGCGGGGGGTCTCGCCAGTGCGCACGCAGTGCACGAAGTGCTCGCACTCGACGCGCAGCGGCTCGACGTTGGGGATGCGCGGGGAGAACGTGTCGCCTGAGCGGGCGATGTACTCGCCCCACGAGCGCGTGTCCTCGTCGAAGCCCTTGTCGTAGATCGTGAGCTTGCCCTCGATGAGCATGTCGTCGAAGGTGGCCATGCGGCGCTCGCCGACGACGGTGATGCGCCGCTCCTTGTGCGGGTCGAGCCACGACAGGTGCAGGTGCGCGACGATGCCGGACGGGAATCGCAGGTAGCAGAAGACGACGTCCTGGACGCCCTCGCGCACGTAGCTGGCGCCCTGCGCGAAGCACTCGTCGGGCTCCTCGTCGATCAGGTGCAGGGCGACGGACACGTCGTGTGCGCCGAGGCTCCAGAGCGCGTTCTCGTCCGCGCGCAGCTTGCCGAGGTTGAGGCGGTTGCCGTAGATGTAGTAGAGACCGCCGAGCTCGTCGCTGTCGATCAGGTGCTTCAGCCGAGCGACAGCTGGGTGGTACTCGAGCAGGTGGCCGACCATCAGGATCGTGCCGGCGCGCTCCGCGGCGGCGACGGCGCGCTCGGCGTCGGCGGCGGTGGTGGCGAGCGGCTTCTCGACGAAGCAGTGCTTGCCGGCCGCGGCGACCGCGACTGCGAGCTCGGCGTGGGTGGGCACGGGCGTGGCGAGCACGACCGCGTCGAGCTCCGGATCGCCGAGCAGATCCTCGAGCTCGCCGGTGGAGCGCGCGGCGGGGAACGAGCGCTCCAGGCGCGCACGCGCCTCCGCCGAGGCGTCGCACAGCCACGTCAGCTCGCACCCGGGGATCGCGGCGAAGTTACGCGCGAGGTTGGGCCCCCAGTAGCCGAGGCCGACGACGCCGACCCGTACGGGCCGCTCCTGGTCGCTCATGGAGCGGGTCTGGGTATTGCTCGCATCGGCTCGCGCACTTTATTCCCGCGCAGGCTCCAGCGCCGTGACGATGGCCGCCACACGAGCTGCTGCGCCACTCAGCTCGGAGCTCCGATCGTGGGCATCGGCTGTCGCGTGCCGACGCCCGCGCTGGTGACCGGCTGATCGTGCATGGCGAGGAATGCGGCAACTACGTCCGGGTCGGCCTCGCGGAGCGCGAAGACGACGAGGAACAGCGCGATCGCGAGCGCGACCGTGGCGCCCGTGCCGGGCGTCGACCAGTCGCGCGGGGGTTGCGGGGGTGGAATGCGAGGATCGACCTCCACGTGTACCCATCGTCCACGTTGCACCTGGCGGGTAGTCCGCCGCGAGGAGTGGACAGATGGGGAGGGTTGCTTAGAGCGTCTCGAGCGCTTGAACGCAGCGCTCGGCAGCGTGTCCGTCGCCGTACAACTGCGGTCGCGCGCTGGGCGGTTCGCGCTCCAGAGCGGCGAGGGCGGCGTCGGCGTCGAGGTCGACGAGCGTGTTCCACCCGGCCTCGACGGTCTCGACCCACTCGGTGTTCGCTCGCAGCGTCACGCACGGCACTCCCGCGAGGTAGGCCTCCTTCTGCACGCCGCCGGAGTCGGTGAGCACGCCACGCGCGTGACACAACAGCGCGCCGAACTCGATGTATCCGAGCGGCTCCGTCAGCGTCAGTCCCTCCATCGCCCGCAGTTGGGCCAGCAGGCCGGCGCCGTGAAGCCGCGCGCGGGTACGCGGATGCACGGGGAAGAGGACGGGCGCGGGCAGCGCTTCGATGACCCCGACGAGCGCGCGCAACCGCTCGGGGTCATCGACGTTGCCGGCGCGGTGCGCGGTGAGCAGCAGGTAGGAGCCGGTCTGCAGGTCGTATGCGGCAAGCGCGTCGCTGTTGTCGCGGGCGGCGGCCTGCCAGCGCAGCGCGACGTCGACCATCACGTCGCCCACCACCGTTGCCCTGTCGGACAGTGCCTCCGCGGCGAGGTTCTCGACGGCTGCGGGTGAGGAGCACAGCAGCAGATCGCTGAGATGGTCGGTGAGCACGCGGTTGAGCTCCTCGGGCATGGTGCGATCGAACGAGCGCATGCCGGCCTCGACGTGCACGACCGGAATGCCGGTCTGCGCGGCGGCGAGCGCGCCGGCGAGCGTCGAGTTGGTATCGCCGTAGACGAGCGTAACCTCAGGCTGGAGCTCCGCGAGCAACGGCTCGAGCGCAGTCAGCATCCGCGCGACCTGCGATGTGTTCGTGCCGCCGGCGATGCCCAACTCGCGGTCGGGCAGCGCGAGCCCGAGCTCGGCGAAGAACACGTGCGAGAGCGAGTCGTCGTGGTGCTGTCCGGTGTGCACGAGGATCTCGTCGTGGCGCTCGCGTAGCGGCGCGGACACGGCGGCTGCCTTGATGAACTGAGGTCGGTTGCCTACGACGGTGAGGACGCGCACGCACTTACCCTAGTCAGTCGGTTCAGCACGCTGTAGCCGTGTCACCGGACCCGCGCTCCCTGTCTCTTTCGTATGCTGCACATGCTAATGTATGTGCATGTTGGAGCATCGACTGCAGATCCTGCTGGATGAGGAGCGCCACGCACGCATCACCTCCGTGGCCCGCGAACGCGGAGTATCCGTGGCGAGTGTCGTGCGCGAGGCGATCGACAGGGGCGTGGCCGATTCCTCGCTCCGGCGACGAGCCGCCGGACAGCGCCTGCTGGAAGCCTCCGATATGGCTGTTCCCGAGCCCGGGGAGCTGCGAGAGGAGCTCGACGCGCTTCGTTCCCGCCGCGCATGATCGTGCTCGACACGACGGTGCTGGTGTACGCCAAGGGCGCCGACCATCCCCTGCGGGAGCCGTGCAGAGAGCTGATCGCAGCAATCGCGGAGGGTGCGATCCAGGCCACCACCACCGTTGAGGTGATCCAGGAGTTCGTCCACGTCCGCGCCCGCAGGCGCGGTCGTGAGGACGCCGCGGCAACGGGGCGCGACTATGCGGAGCTGCTCGCGCCGCTCTTGAGCGTGACGCGCGAGGATCTCCAACAGGGCCTGGCGCTGTTCGAGCGAAGCGATCGCCTCGGTGCGTTCGACGCGGTCCTGGCGGCCGCTGCCGCCTCCACCAGCGCGAGTGCGCTGATATCCGCCGATACGGCTTTCGCGGGATCTGCGCCGCTCGAGCACGTCGTTCCGGATGCGGCCGGTGTGGCTCGACTGCTCGCGATGCGCCCCTAGATCCGCGCGCTCAGGCGGCCGCGGCGACCACCGAGCTCGACCAGTCGATCACCGAGGTGGGCCGCACGACGTGACGGTTGAGCCCCAGTGCCTTGGGGTCGAGCCCGAGCGCCAGGCCGACGAGCTGCGGTAGGTGCAGCACCGGCATGTTGAGCTCGCGCCCGACGACGCCTTCGGCGAGCGGCTGCTGCAGGTCGAGGTTCAGGTGGCAGAGCGGGCAGGGGGTGACGAGGCAGTCGGCGTCGGCGTCGACGGCGTCGCCGAGATGGCGCCCGGCTTGCTTGAGCGAGGCCTCCTTGTTCATGGTGATGATCGGGAAGCCGCAGCACTTGCGCATGCCGGCGTACTCGATGACGGTGCCGCCGAGCGCGTCGATGACCATGTTGAGGTACTGGTCGCGCGGGTGCTCTGCGTCGATGCCGAGGCGCTCGCGCGGGCGCACGATGTAACAGCCGTAGAAGGGCCCGACCTTGAGGTTGGTGAGCGGGCGCTTGACCTTCGCGCTCAGCGCGTCGAGCCCGATCTCCTCGACGAGCAGCCACAGGAAGTTCTTGTTGGTGAGTCCCTTCTCGTAGGAGAGGCCCTCGCCGGCGAGCGTCGAGTTGACCTGCCCGCGGTAGTCGGCGTTGGCGTCGAGGCGTTCCTGGCACTCGCTCTGAGCGCCCTGGCAGGTTGAGCAGATGTTCATCATCAGCTCGGCGCCGTCGACCTGCTGGGCGAGCGCGAAGGTGCGCGCGTTGAGCGTGTCGGCGAGCTCCTGGTTGTGCTCGGCGATCACTCCGGCGCCGGTGCAGCAGGCGCGGTCGAGCTCGACGAGCTCGATGTCGAGCAGCGGCGCGACCTTTGCCATGGAGCCGTGCAGCTCGGGCGTGAAGCCGCGGCTCACGCAGCCGGGCCAGTAGGCGACCTTCATTGACTCATCCCTCCTGTGGTCCGTTGGCGTCGGACGCGAAGTCTGTCGGCTCCGCCCCCGACGGCGGCGGTTCTGAGCCGCCGATCTCATGTGTCACGCCAGCGGCGACTGGGTCGTCGGGGGACTCCTTGAGGTACTCCTCCTCGTCCTCGCCGGTGATGTACAGGTTCAGCTCGTAGCGTTGTGGGCGGCTCTCGATCTTGTCGTAGATGCTCTGCACGGCCTTGAGGTCCTGTCTCGGGATCTTGTGCGGTTTGAGCGCCCCGAGCGGCGTGACCTTGCCGCGCACCAGGGCCTTGAGGATCGCCGGCAGCGAGCTCACCAGCTCTTTGCCGGCGGACGGCGCGAATTTGCCGAACCACGAGTTGCCGCCGTAGGAGCGCGGCAGCAGCTCGGCCTCCCACAGCAGGCCGTTGTCCTTGATGAGCGTCGTGAACGCGGCCTCGTGGCGCTCGCCGTTGTTCTTATCGACGATGTGGTGGTCGTCGATGGCGGTCCGGCGCAGGCGCATGATCTGGCCCATCGGGTTGACGCCCTTGGGGCATGCGTCGACGCACTTGAAGCAGTGCGTGCAGTCGAAGATCCCATGCGGGTCCTGCGCGAGGTCGTTGAGGCGCTCGAGGTGCTGGTCATCGCGCGGGTCGCCGACGAAGCGGTAGGCCTTGGCGAGCGCGGCCGGGCCGATGAAGCCGGGGTCGACCTCCATCGCCAGGCAGTCCGATACACAGGCGCCGCACTGGATGCAGGCCATCGTCTGGGTGACGTCGACCATCGATTCTTTGGAGACGATGTACTCGCGCTCGGGCACCGGCTGCTTGGCGATCAGCCACGGCGTGACGCGCCGGATCTTCTTCCAGTGGACGTCGTCCATGTCGACGATCAGGTCCTTGAGCACGGGCATGTTGCCCATCGGCTCGATCTCGATGACGCCGTCGCGCGCGCCGCGCTTGGCGGCGTCCAGGTGGGTGTGACAGGCGAGCGCGGGCTCGCCGTTGACGCGCACGCCGCACGAGCCGCAGATCGCCTGGCGGCACGAGCAGCGAATGCCGATCGAGCCGTCGAAGCGGTCTTTCGCCTGCAGCACGGCCTCGAGCACGGAGCGGTGGGGCTCGAGCTCGATCGTGTGCTCGTCCCAGTAGGGCGCGTCGCCGGACTCGGGGTCGTAGCGACGCAGCCTCAGCTTGAACTGCTCCGGCGGACGGTCGTGCGTTTCCGGCATCAGTATTTCCTCTCCTCGGGCTGCCACTGGGTGATGGTGACCGGCGAGTAGGTGACCTTCGGCTCGCCGGCGGCACCGTCGGCGTCGAGCGTGATGTCGATGTGCTTGAGCCACTCCTGGTCGTTGCGCTCGGGGTAGTCGGTGCGGAACTGCGCGCCGCGCGACTCCTTGCGCTCGAGTGCCGCGACGACGGTCGTCTCGGCGCAGTCGATCATGTAGCCGAGCTCGATCGCGCCGAGCACGTCCTGGTTGAAGACCGTGCCGCGGTCGTCGATCCATGCGAGCTGTGACTGCTCGCGCAGGCGGTGGATCGTCTCGAGCGCGCTCTGCAGCCCGGCCTCGTCGCGGAACACGGCGGCGTGGCTGTTCATCGTCTCGCCGAGCTCGTTCTTGATCTCGGATACGCGCCGGCCGTCGCGGGGGCGGGCGATGATCCCGTCGATCTGCTCGGCGTCCTCGAGCAGCTGCGCGTTTGCGCCCTGGACGCTGGGCATGCCCATGTTGGCTGCGCGTGCGGCGGCGTGTTCACCGGAGCGCCGGCCGAAGATCAGCGTGTCGAGCAGCGAGTTGGCGCCGAGCCGGTTGCCACCGTGCACAGACACGCACGCGACCTCGCCGGCTGCGTACAGCCCCTCGATCGGCGTGCGCCCGTCGACGTCGGTCTTGACGCCGCCCATGATGTAGTGCTGGCCGGGACGGATCATGATCGGTTCGCGCGTGATGTCGACGCCGGCGAAGTCCTTGCCGAGGTTGACGATCTCGCGCAGCGCCTCGAGCGTGCGCTTGCGCGGCACGACGGTCACGTCGAGGAAGATGCCGGCGCCGTTCGGGCCGACGCCGCGGCCCTCGTCGATCTCGATCTGCTCGGCGCGCGAGACGACGTCGCGCGAGGCGAGCTCCATCTTGTTCGGCGCGGATTTCTCCATGAAGCGTTCGCCGTTGGCATTTAGCAGGTGCGCGCCCTCGCCGCGGGCGCCCTCGGTGATCAGGATGCCGGTCTCGACCAGGCACGTGGGGTGGTACTGCACCATCTCCATGTCCATCAGTGGCGCCCCCGCGCGGTAGGCCATCGCGATGCCGTCGCCGGTGACGATCAGGCCGTTGGTGGTGGGCTTGTACGCCTGCCCCGCGCCGCCGCACGCGAGGATCACGTTCTTGGCGGTGAACGCCTCCATGCGTCCGCTGCGCACGTCGCGCGCCACCGCCCCGCAGCAGCGCCCGGCGTCGTCGCGCAGCAGCGACGTCGTGAACCACTCCTCGTAGCGTGCGACCGTCTCGTGGTGCTTGAGCAGCTGCTCGTAGAGCACGTGCAGCATCGCCTGACCGGTGATGTCAGCCACATATGCGGTTCGCTTCATCGAGGCGCCGCCGAACGCGCGCAGATCCATCTCGCCCTTGTCGTTGCGGTGGAACGTGACGCCGATGTGCTCGAGGTGCATGACCTCGGCGGGCGCTTCCGAGCACATCACTTCGATGGCGTCCTGATCGCCGAGGAAGTCCGAGCCCTTGACGGTGTCGTAGGCGTGTGAGTGCCAGTCGTCGTCGACGCTGATCGCTGCGTTGATGCCGCCGGCGGCGGCGACCGAGTGCGAGCGCACAGGGTGGACCTTGCTCATGATCGCCACACTGGCCCCGTTTTCGGCTGCGGCGAGCGCCGCGCGCTGCCCGGCGAGACCGGCCCCGATGATCAAGACGTCATGTGCTGGCATGGCTCCCTACGTCGCTTTGAGGGGATGAGAGAGGCGAACTGCGCGCAGGACTCTATAACGCGAGGCCGAGCTTCCGGCCCTCACGTCGCCGGACGGGTGGGCCGCGGCGGGCGCAGCGCGCCCTGCACCTGCGCGAGCGTGACGACCCCCCGTAGCACGCCGTCCTCGTCGACGGCGACCATCGCCCCGAGCCTGCCGAGCCCTTCGGAGCCGAGCAGCGTTTCGAGCGGCGCGGCCTCGCCGATCCGTACAGGCATGTCCTCCTCGAGCACGTCCACCACCGGCAGCGCCGGGCGTCCGGCGGCGATTTCGCCGTCGACGCGCTGCTGGCGCACGACCCCGAGGAAGTGCCCGACGGGATCGACGACCGCGAACCACGGCCAGCGGTAGCGCCCGAAGAACTGCTCCTGGGCGTCGAGCAGCGTCACGGCGGCGGGCATCGTGACGGGCTCGCGATCCATGATGTCGGCGACGGTGATGTCCTTGATGCGCCGCCCGAGGGTGCCCTGCGTGACGGCGGCGCCGGCGGCCTGGTAGAGGAAGAACGCGAGCACCATTGTGAGCAGCCCGAAGAAGCTTTCGCCGGTGACGAACACCCACAGCCCGAAGAGGCCGACGATCAGCGCGAACGCCTGGCCGGCGCGCCCTGTTGCCTGCGTCGCGCGGTTGCGGTCGCCGGTGCGCCACCAGACCAGCGCGCGCCCTATGCGTCCGCCGTCGAGCGGGAATGCGGGAACGATGTTGAACAGGAACAGCGCCGCGTTGATGAAGCCGAGCCAGCCGAGCAGCGCGAGCGCGGGCGTCGTCTTGAGGCTGCCGTTGGACAGCGCCACATCCGAGACGGTCCCGCTTCGGGCTAGCACGGTGATCGCTCCGAGGCACAGCGCGAACAGCACGAGCGTGACGGCGGGACCGGCGATCGCGATCTTGAACTCCTCGCCGGCGCTGGCCGGCTCGCGCCGCATGCGCGAGAGCCCGCCGAACGCCCACAGGTCGATGCCCACGACCGGAATTCCAAGCCGGCGTGCCATCAGCGCGTGCCCGAGCTCGTGCAGCACGAGCGACGCGAAGTAGCCGAGCGCTCCGGCGACGGCGATCGCGTACGCGGTCGTCTGTGAGCCGCTCATGATCTGCGGGAAGTATTCGTTGGACAGCCAGTAGATCAGGACGAACAGGACGACGAACCAGCTCGCGCTGACGCCCACGCGAATGCCAAAGACACGTACCAGCTGCATGTTTCTACGCGTGGGCATAGCTCAATGGTAGGCCCGCGGCGCTTTCGCGCCCGTGACGGGCGAGCCGGCACGGGGCGATCCAGCGCCGTGTCCAGGGACGCATCCGGGCGTGCCGATCTTTTTGAAACAGGCTCCTAGACGGGCACGCTGGAGCGCGCGATGATCGCGTCGAAGTCGGCGCCCGCTGGCAGCGTGCCGTACTCGAGACCTCCGTCGCCGCCGAGGCGCGACGCGCAGAAGGCGTCTGCGACCGCGGCGGGTGCATTGCGCACGAGCAGCGACCCCTGCAGGCACAGCGCCATGCCTTCGACGACGCGCCGCGCGCGCTGCTCGAGCGTGGCGGGGTCGCTGAACTGGTCCTTCAGCCGCGCGACGCCCGCGTCGAGCTGGGCGTTGGCGCCACGGGCCTGCTCGACCTCGTGCAGGAACACCTCGAGCGAGCGCGGTGAGCGCGTCAGCGCGCGCAGCACGTCGAGGCTCATGACGTTGCCGGAGCCCTCCCAGATCGACGCGAGCGGCGCCTCGCGGTACAGCCGCGGCATGCCGGACTCCTCGACGTAGCCGGCGCCGCCGAGGCACTCGAGCGACTCGAACGCGTGGTTGGGGGCGCGCTTGCAGCTCCAGAACTTGCCGACGGCGGTGGCGAGGCGCTTGAACAGCTGCGCGTCGCTGTCGTCTTGAGTCCCACCCGGGCGGGCACCGAAAACAACGTCCGCGTGGGCCTCGTCGTAGGCGCGCGCGAGGCGCATCGCGAGCGCGGTCGTGGCCTCGGACTCGAGGCACAGGTCGGCGAGCACGTTGCGCATCAGCGGCTGGTCGATGAGCGTCTTGCCGAACGCGCTGCGGTGCGCTGTGTGGTGGGTGGCGCTGACGACGCCCGAGCGCATGCCGGCGGCCGCGCCGATCACGCAGTCCAGGCGCGTGTGGCCGACCATCTCGATGATCGTCGGCACGCCGCGGCCGGGCTCCCCGACCATGCGCGCCCACGCGCCGTGGAACTCGACCTCGGAGGAGGCGTTGGAGTGGTTGCCGAGCTTGTCCTTGAGGCGCTGGATGTGAAAGGCGTTGCGCGTCCCGTCGGGCAGGATGCGCGGCAGCAGGAAGCACGACAGGCCGTCGTCGGTCTGCGCGAGCACGAGGAAGATGTCGGACATCGGCGCCGAGCAGAACCACTTGTGCCCGACGATTTCGTACTCGGCCCCGCCACCGCCGCCGTTCAGCGCGCGCGCGACGGTAGTGTTGGCGCGCACGTCCGATCCGCCCTGCTTCTCGGTCATCGCCATGCCGGCGATCGCCGAGCCCTTCTCGGCCGCGGGAACCAGGCGCGGGTCATATGTGGTGGCCGTCACCAGCGGCTCCCACTCGGCCGCCAGCTCGGGCTGGGCGCGCAGCGCGGGCACGACCGCGAAGGTCATCGTTATCGGACAGCAGAAGCCCGCCTCGGCCTGCATGGCGGTCATGTACAGCGCGGCGCGCGCAGTGTGCGCGAACGGCTCGTCGCTGGTCCACGGCAGCGAGTGCAGCTCGTGCTCGACGCCCATGCTCATCAGCTGGTGCCACGCCGGGTGGAACTCGACCTCGTCGATGCGGTGCCCGTAGCGGTCGAACGTGCGCAGCACGGGCTTGTTCTCGTTGGCGAGGCGGCCCCACTCTTGCTGCGGCCCGCCGGGGGCGCCGACGAAGCGCCCGAGCAGCGAGGCGCGCTCGCTGACCCAGTCGGCGCCCTCGCGCTGCACGGCCTCCACGAGCGGCAGGTTGCTCGAGAAGACGTCGATCCCCTCCAGTGGTGGCGGCTGGTTGAAGACCGTGTGCGTCTGCCACGGCGCGCCCCCAGTCGCTGCTCCCGACATAGTGCTGGCCATCACATGACAGTCAAGCAGAGAGTGGCCGCCAACGCCTGACGCGGGAATTGACGCCCACCCACCCGCGATAGCATCGGCCGCCGCATCCCCTCCATTCCGCGGAGCAACGGCACATCCCCCATGCGCTGGCAGCCCGCGGCCTAGAAAGACAACAAGGACCGCCCATGGCCAAGATCAAGGTGAAGAACCCCGTCGTCGAGCTGGACGGCGACGAGATGACGCGGATCATCTGGTCGTTCATCAAGCAGCAGCTGATCCTTCCGTACCTGGACATACAGCTCGAGTACTACGACCTCGGCATCGAGCATCGCGACGCGACGGGCGATCGTGTCACGGTCGAGGCGGCCGAGGCGATCAAACGCTACGGCGTGGGCGTCAAGTGCGCGACGATCACACCGGACGAGGCGCGCGTGCGGGAGTTCGGCCTCAAAGACATGTACCGCTCCCCGAACGGCACGATCCGCAACATCCTCGGTGGTGTGATCTTCCGCGAGCCGATCGTGATCGCCAACGTGCCGCGGCTGGTGCCCGGTTGGACCAAGCCGATCGTGATCGGCCGCCACGCCTTCGGCGACCAGTACCGCGCGAGCGACATGGTGGTGCCGGGCGTCGGCTCGTTGACGCTGACGTTCACGCCGGCGGACGGCGGCGAGCCGATCGAGCTCGACGTGTACGACTTCCCCGGCGGTGGCGTGGCGATGGCTATGTACAACCTCGACGACTCGATCCGCGACTTTGCACGCGCCTCGCTGCGCTACGGCCTCGAGCGTGGCTATCCGGTGTACATGTCGACCAAGAACACGATCCTGAAACGCTACGACGGGCGCTTCAAAGACATCTTCGAAGAGGTCTACGAGCGCGAGTTCAAGAGCGACTTCGAGGCTGCCGGCATCACATATGAACACCGGCTGATCGACGACATGGTCGCGTCAGCGCTGAAGTGGGAAGGCGGCTATGTGTGGGCGTGCAAGAACTACGACGGCGATGTGCAGTCCGACACGGTCGCGCAGGGCTTCGGCTCGTTGGGGCTGATGACCAGCGTGCTGATGACGGCCGACGGCAAGACCGTCGAGGCAGAGGCGGCGCACGGCACCGTCACGCGTCACTACCGGCTGCACCAGCAGGGCAAGCCAACCTCGACGAACCCGATCGCGTCGATCTTCGCATGGACACGCGGCCTGTCGGCCCGCGGGCGCATGGACGACACGCCCGAGGTGACGGGCTTCGCGGAGACGCTCGAGCGCGTGTGCGTCGAAACGGTTGAAAGCGGAAAGATGACCAAGGATCTCGCGTTGCTCATCGGCCCCGATGAGCCGTGGCAGACGACGCAGGACTTCCTGGCTTCGATCGACGAGAACCTCAAAAAGGAGATGAACCTGTGAGCAATCCCGTACGTGTGACGGTCACCGGCGCGGCCGGTCAGATCGGATACAGCATCTTGTTTCGCATCGCCAGCGGCCAGCTGCTGGGGCCCGACCAGCCCGTCGACCTGCGCCTGCTCGAGATCCCGCAGGCGATGGGCGCGCTGGAGGGCGTGGCGATGGAGCTCGTCGACTGCGCGTTCCCGCTGCTCACCGGCCTCGACCTGCACGACAACGCCGATGAAGCGTTCGACGGCGCCAACATCGCGCTGCTGGTCGGCTCGCGCCCGCGCACCAAGGGCATGGAGCGCGCTGAGCTGTTGAGCGAAAACGGCAAGATCTTCACCGTGCAGGGCAAGGCGCTCAACGACAACGCCGGGGAGGACATCAGGGTGCTCGTCGTCGGCAACCCCGCAAACACGAACTGCCTGATCGCGATGAACAACGCGCCGGACATCCCGCGCGAGCGCTTCACGTCGATGATGCGCCTCGACCACAATCGTGCGATCGCGATGCTCGCCAACAAGCTCGACCTTCCGGTGACCGATATCACCCAGATGGGCGTGTGGGGCAACCACTCCCCGACCATGTACCCCGACCTGTTCCACGCCCAGGTACGCAACGACCGCGCGGTTGACGTCGTCGACGACATGGCGTGGCTCGAGAAAGAATTCCTGCCGAACGTCGGCACGCGCGGCGCAGCGATCATCGAGGCCCGCGGCTCCTCATCGGCCGCCTCCGCCGCGTCGGCTGCGATCGACCACATGAACGACTGGGTCACCGCTCCGAACGTCGACTGGGTCTCGATGGGGGTCCCGTCAGACGGCTCCTACGGCATCCCCGAGGGCCTCATCTGCGGCTTCCCGTGCATCTGCACCGACGGCAGCTACGAAATCGTCCAGGGACTCGACATCGACGACTTCTCGCGCGCCAAGATCGACGCGTCGGTAGCCGAGCTGATCAGCGAGCGCGACACGGTCGCAAGTCAGGGCCTGATCTAGGCCACTTTCGCGATGCTTGATCGGGACGTCGACGAGCGGCGGCTTGCGTTCGGCAGGGTTGCCGAGCTCTACGACCGAGCACGGCCGTCCTACCCGGCGGTGGCGATCGACACCCTGTCCGATTTCGCGCGTCTGCAGCCAGGGGCGGAAGTGCTGGAGGTAGGCGCTGGAACCGGCAAGGCCACCCGGCTGCTGGCAGACCGCGGCTTCGCGATTACCGCGCTGGAGCCCGACCCGGCGATGGCTGCGATTGCCCGGCGCAATTGTGTCGGGCAACCGAACGTCGAGATCGAACAAATCGCGTTTGAGGCGTGGCAGCCCGCGCGGCGCAGGCAGGCGGTCGTCTCGTTCCAGGCATGGCACTGGATCGAGCCGACGGTACGCTACGAGCGGGCCGCCGAGGCACTGCAGCACGGAGGCTCCCTCGCCGCGATCTGGACTGTGCCCGAATGGTCGACGACGACGCTGCGCGACGCGCTCCGAGCCGCTTACGCCGACGCCGCGCCCAGCCTAGCCCCGGGCTTCCCGATGCACCCAGCTAGCGATCCCACACGTCTGGCCGGCGACTGGGTAGGCGAGATCTCCACTTGCTCGCGCTTCACAGCAGCTCAGGTGCACGAGTACCCGTGGGCGGCTCAATACTCCGCAGGCGAGTACCGTGACCTGCTCGAAACGCACCAGGACCACATCCTGCTTTCCCCGGATGAACGAGGGCGCCTGCTGTCTGCCGTCTCAGAACTGATCGAGACTGCCGGAAAGATCCATCTTGACTGCGTTACTCGGCTCTGTCTGGCTCGCCTTGCCTGACGGCGTCCGGCCGGCGTTACACCCGTGAGCGCGATCAACACCGCGCGTCCACGGGTCGTTGCCGAAGCGGCGACAGAACGCGATCCCTCCACATAGGAAACAAAAAAGGAGCGCGGTCACCGAGACCGCGCTCCTTTATGTCAACCAAGCGAAACCGACTTCAGTGATCAGGGGCGACGGATCGTCGTTCCTGACAAGGACGTACCCCTTCGGGGCACAGGCAGGGTCCGCGTGGTGTGCTTCGCACACGAGCGACCGAGGACGCCGTCAGGGACGACGAGACTAGCCCCTGGGGTACCAGCCGCGGCCTTTCTTCTCTACCTTCTTTTCCTGCTCCAGCCCGGGCAGCACACGGTAGAGGTAGTTCTGCTTGATGCCCATCTTGGCGGCGAGCTCGGGGATCGTGATGCCGGGCTGGCCCTGCACGAACGAGCGCGCCTCGGCCGCGCGAGTGCCGCTGCCTTTGCGCCGGCCGGCGCGCCTTTTGGCGGGGCGACCCGGTTTGCGAGCGGCTTTCGGCGCTGCGACTGTGGCCGTTGCTTTGGCGGTTTTTTTGCGTGTGCCCGACCCTTTCGGGCGTCCTGGTCCACGGCGGCGGGTTGTGGCTGTGGCTGAGCTGGAGGACGTCGATCCACCGACGCCGGCGAGAGCCGATGCGGCGGCCTCGAGACGTTTGAACTCGTCCACGAGTGGCTGCAGCTCTTTCAATCGGTTGGTGATCTCTTGGCGCTTCTCGTCAAGGAAGTCGGTCACGTTGAATCCTCTTCACTAGTGTTGATGCGGTCTGACACTCACATCATTGGTCCAGTTCACCTTACACTAGTTGTGCCTGCCGGCTGGCTCCAGGTGTGCACGCAGACGTTCAAGTGTGCGGTTGGCCTCACGCTCGGGTATGCCGCGGACGAGCGCGCGGCTGACGAGTGCCCCGACGGGGCCGAGTGGTGGGCGGAATTCGTTGCGATAGTCAAAGCGCGTTCCTCCGTGCTCGGGGCTGAGCACGTATTCGCTGTGCGCGCGCGAGCGCGCCGGGCCGCGTCCCTCCCACACGGCGCGCTCACCGACACGGCAGTCGACGAGTGTCCAGTGAACCTCGAGGCTCACTCCGCGCAGGTGGATCTGCTGGTCCATCGTGTATCCGAGGCGTGGCGGACCGTCGTCGGCGTGCACGAGCTTGCGATGAATCGTGACCCAGTCGCCCAGGCAGGCGGGGTCCATGACCGTGTTCCACACATCGGCCGGGGGCGCGTCGATGTGGATGGACGCTGTGACGAGGCTCATCGTGCGGCCAGTGGTTCAGAGCGCTCCCAGTCGGCGAGCGCGTGTTCGACGGCGGCGTCGAACGAATGCAGTCGCACGCCGAGCAGCTCCGCTGCGTGGTCGTCGGCGGGGAGCAGATCGCCTTGCAGTCCCTCCATCAACGGCAGCACGAGCTCGGGGTCCTCACCGGCGATCGCCGCGGCGACGCGCGCGGTGAGCCCCGTGAGGTTCACTTTGAGCGTTACGGTCGGACGGTTGATGAGCATCAGATCGGCGATGCTACTCAGCATGTCGCCGTAGGTGAGCACGTCGGGACCGCCGACGTCGAGTGAGCGCGCGGATATGCGGGTGGTGGCGCACGCGGCGAGCATCTCGGTGACGTCGCGTGCGTCGATCGGCTGGGTGCGCAGTGCGTGCCATGCCGGCAGCGTCAGCACGGGCATTCGCTCGAGCAGGTGCACGAGCAGGCGAAACGAGCGCGAGCGCGCGCCGATCACGATGGAGGCGCGCAGCGCCAGTGAATCGGGCACTGCGTCGAGCAGCACGCGTTCCACGTGAGCGCGACTCGCGAGGTGCCGCGAGATCTCGACGTCGGCGTCAGTGGCGACACGCTCGGCCGCTGCGCGACGTGGCGTGAGTCCGCCGAGGTACACGATCCGGCGCACGCCTGCGCGCGTGGCGGCCGCGGCGAAGTTCTCCGCGGCGAGCCGCTCGCGCTCCGGGAACGCCACCCCCGGCGCCGACGGACGCTCCATCGAATGGATCAGGTAATAGGCGACGTCGATGTCTGCGAGCGCCGGCGCGAGTCCGTCTGCGGAGAGCGCGTCGCCTCGCACGATCTCGAGGCCGTCTGCGCTCCTGCGGCGGCGCTCCCCCGATGCGAGCTCGAGCGAGCGCGGCGCGCACGCGCTGCGGGTCGCGACCGAGCGCTCGCACGGTGTGTCCGTCAGCGCGTAGTCTGGGCACGAGCAGCGAGCCGGCGAAGCCGCTTGCGCCGGTGACGAGGATGCGCATCTGCGCAGATGATGACCGCTCGCACATCGAACGTCCGGAAAGTGCGGCGTGGGGGGCGCGATTGTCACAAGAACGTGACTGGTTGAGGGCTATTTCCGGGTAGCAACGGTTTTCCTTGCGATTTGCGGGCTGGGCCGTCGCCGCCCCTTGAGCGGCCCACCGGATGGTGCTTTGATCCCGCCCCGTCCGTTCAATCCGATCCGTCGCCTGGGGGTATGTTGGTGCAGGGAAAGCAGCCGAAGCGAGCACCGAAGCGAGCGTCGCAGAAGCTGAGCTGCGAGGAGTGCTACTTCCGTGTCAACCTCCTGTGTGCGCTCGAGCTGACCGAGCCGTGCGCGACGTTCAGGCCGAACGACGCGCAGCTGAGACCGCCGCAGCAGTTGCGCTTCGTGTTCCGCCAGGAGCGCCGCACGCGCGCGGCGTGGGCATTTCCATCTGCGCAGGAGCAGGCCGCGCTGCACGCCTAGCGAGGCTCCTTGCCAGGCATACCGGCGCGCTCATAGGGGTATATTGGTCGCAGACCTGCAAGCTTTCGGCAGAGGCGGTGGCCACATGGCAGCGAAGGACAGTCTCAGCAAGGCCGGCGAAGCCGCGCGCGCGGCGCAGTCGAGCCGATACATCCAGCGTCTGGTCGAGGACGAGGAGCTTCGCTCCAACCTGCTCTCGGCGTACGCGGCGGCACGCAGCGCCTACGGGCGCATGAGCAACGGCAAGCCGGCCACGCAGGCGCTGTTCCAGGACCGCAAGCTCCAGCGCGAGCTGACCGACGCGGCCAACGCGCTGCGTCAGGCGACGAACTCGCTGCGCGAGCCGGCCAAGCCGGCGCGGCGGCGCGGCGGCATCGGACGCGCGCTGGTGGTGCTCGCGTTCGGCTCCATACTCGCGGTGGCGCTCAGCGAGAACCTGCGCACGAAGGTGCTGGACATGCTGTTCGGAGCGGAGGAGGAGTTCGACTACACGACGACGACAGCCCCGGAGACTCCCGCGCCGGCGGGCGTGGCGGGCAGTTGACGCAACGCGCGCCCACTGAGAAGATGAGCACGGACGCTGCGGTAGTGGAGGGCCCCGGTGTCGCCGAGGATCGTCCCGGCGAGGCGCGTGTGCGCTCGCTCGCGGGCGAGAAGGCGCAGAGGATCATCGACGCGATGCGACACAGCGTCGCGCGGCGGGGCACCGCAGCGTCGACCTTCGATCACGTCTCACGCGAGGCGGGTGTTTCGAGGGGACTGCTGCACTACTACTTCGGCACCAAGGAGCAGCTGCTCGCGGAGGCGGTCAGACGCGATTGCGAGTTGCGCCTGGAGCGTTTGGAGCATCAGCTCTCGGCAGCCAAGACCGCCGATGACTTCATCGACCTGATGGCGCAGAACCTCCAGGAGACCGTCATCTCTGAACCGGATTTCGTGACGCTGGTGTTTGAGCTGTTCACCCTGTCGCGCCGGAACGCCGACATCGCGGTCGCGTACGCGGGCCTGATGCGCAGCACCCGCGAGCACGTGGCGGGCATGCTCGCGGCGGCTCAGCGCGAGGGCGTGCTGCGCCTGCACGCGGAGCCCGAGGCGGTGGCAGAGGTTCTGTTCTCACTCGGTGACGGCCTCGCCCTGCGCCTGCTGAGCGAGCCCGAGCGAGACTTCAGCCATACGATCCACGCCGGCATCACCTGCGCGCGGGCGCTGCTGACCGACTAGCAGGCGCGCGTTTGGCCGTCCGCTGCCCGGACGGCCACGGGACCTGCGCTCGCTATAATCGCCATCGCAATGCCGATCTACGAGTACAGGCGCCCAGACGGCACCACGTTCGAGATCCAGCAGTCGTTCAGCGAGGACGCGCTGACAGTCGACCCTGATACGGGAGTGCCGGTGGAGCGCGTGCTGCACGCACCGGCGGTTCACTTCAAGGGCAAAGGCTTCTACAACACCGACTACGGCACGCGCAACCGCCAGCGTGAGACGGCGGCCGCCGCCGCTGAGAAGTCCTCGAGCGAGAAGTCCTCTAGCGAGAAGTCCTCGAGCGAGAAGTCCTCGAGCGAGAAGTCCTCGGACAAGTCCGCGGAGAAGAAGTCAGCGTCGGGCGACTCGTCGTCGTCATCGTCGTCGTCTTCGACGTCGGGTGGCAAGAGCGAGAAGGGCGCGACTAAATCGGGCGACTCCAAACCCGTGGCCGCCAAGGGTTGAGTCCGTCGTTTTACGAATGCTGTCTCACGATGGTTATACAGCGTTCATTTTTTATAGATGAGTGAGGCGTTCGGGCTGTTTCACCCGCGCATGAACTGCGCGACGTCGGCGTCGCGTGCCTGTTCTGAGATGGTCAGGCCTTCTTCGCCGCTCGGCAGTGTCGTCTGACCGGTCGGCAGCAGCACGTGCGTGGGCGGCGTCCCGGTCGCTGCGAGCGCGGTGAACATCCCGAGCAGTTCCACCCCGCTCATGTCCGAGATGATCGCCGGCGGCGCGTTCCAAGCGATCCATGGCAGCCGGAAGAAGCTCGAGGGCGACTCGAGCTGGCTCTTCATGTCGTTGAACAGCGCCTGTTGATGTTCCTCGCGCTGGATGTCGCTCTCGCTGGGGTGGCAGAGGTTCTCGCGCGTGCGCGCCAACGCGAGCGCCTGCTTGCCGTCGATGTGGTGCGATCCGGCGGGCAGGCGCAGGGTGAAGCCGCCGTCGGCGAAGCCGCCGTCGAGCTTGGAGATGATGCACCCGCCGGTGTAGGTGACGCCGCCCATCGCGTCGATCAGCTGCGGGAAGTTTTCGAAGTTGACTTCGACGACGTGGTTGATCGGAACGCCGAGCCAGTGCTTGATCACCGACACCGACTCAGCCGGTCCACCGAACTCGTGTGCGGCGTTGATCTTCTGCATCCCGTGGCCGGGGATTTCGACGACCGTGTCGCGCGGGATCGACAGGCGCGCCGCGTGCCCTCCGCCGGTGCGTATCAGCATGATCGTGTCGGAGCGACCGAAGCCGGTGGTTTCGGCGCCCGGTTCCTTGCTGCTCTTCTGGCGCCGGTCGGAGCCGAGCACGAGGATGTTGTTGGCGGAGGTCAGCGGATACCCGGCGGAGTCGAGCACGCTGGACACGTCGGAGGGCAGCGGCGTGCGCTCGAGGTGCGAGCTGACCAGGAACAGGATCAGCGACAGCACGATCCAACCGACGGCGAGCGCGAGCAGGCTGAGCAGAATGCGTTTCGGTCTCATCCAGCCCCGCCAGTCGCGCCAGCCGCCGGCGCTGCCAGCCCCGCGGCGCGGCGGGCGCGCGCCGAGATACCCGCCCGCCGGCCGCCCCGGGGCAGGTGGCTGGCGTGGGCGTGCGGCGTCGGCGACGCCTTCGTCCTCGCCGCGCAGCAGGCGCGGCCGCGCGCGGTAGCGCGTGTAGTTTGGGGGCTGTTCGCGGTCGTCGGGCATCGGGGGGACCCTATATTTGCGGCATGACTCCCTCGCAGGCGCCGGTCGGGCGGCTTGTGGTGTGCCCGACCCCGATCGGCAACCTCGAGGACGTCACGCTGCGCGTGCTGGCTGCGCTGAGGCACGCCGACGTGGTCGCGTGCGAGGACACACGGCACACGGCAGTGCTGCTGAACCGACACGGTATCGGCGCTCGCCTGGTGAGCCTGCATGAGCACAACGAACGCGCGCGGGCGGCCGAGCTCGTAGAGCAGATTCGCGCGGGTGCGACGGTCGCGCTGGTGTCCGATGCGGGCACGCCGCTCGTGTCAGACCCGGGATTCGCGCTGGTGCGTGGGTGCGTGGCGGCGGGGCTGGAGGTGGAGGTGCTGCCGGGTCCGTCCGCAGCGCTGACGGCGCTGGTCGCGTCGGGACTGCCGCTCGAGCGCTGGTGCTTCGTGGGCTTCCTGCCGCGTGCTCGCGGAGAGCTCACCGAGCTGTTGGCGGGCGCGGCGGAGACGCTCGTGGCGTTTGAGTCGCCGCGGCGCCTGGCGGCGACGCTCGAGCTGCTCGCCGCCGCTGACCCGCAGCGGGCGGTGGTGGTGTGCCGCGAGCTGACGAAGCTCCACGAGGAGGTGCGCCGCGGGTCGGCGGTCGAGCTGGCGGAGCACTACCGCGCGGCGCCTGCGCGGGGAGAGGTCGTGCTCGTGATCGGCGCGGCCGACGCCACACGGGCATCGCTGCAGGACGCGCTTGCGGCGCTGCGAGATCTGATCGACGCGGGCGCCAAGGCGCGCCCCGCGGCCGCGGTGGTGGCGAAGTTGACGGGGCTACGCGCCAACGCGCTGTATCGCGAGATCATGCGCAAGGAGCACGCCACTACACGTTAGGTGCCGCTGGCTCGTGCTCGTGTACCTGTACGACGACGAGCGGGACCTCGTGCAGGTGCTGACGATCCAGGACGCTCGCTCGTCGACGTCGGCGACGCGGCTGGCCGGCCCCCGGTAGCGTGAGAGCGCTCATGTCCTTCTACATCACCACTCCGATCTACTACGTGAACGCGGCGCCGCACCTGGGCCATGCGTACACGACGATCGCCGCCGACGTGATGGCGCGCCACCATCGCCAGCGCGGCGAGGACGTGTTCTTCCTGACGGGAACGGACGAGCACGGCGAGCCGGTGGCGGACGCGGCGCACGCGCTGGGGATCGAGCCGCAGGAGCTGGCGGATCGCAACGCGGAGCGCTTCAAGGCGCTCGCGCCGCAACTGCACGCGAGCAACGACTTCTTCATCCGCACCACCGACCCGCAGCACGAAGCGGTGGTCAAGGACGTGCTCTCGCGGGTGCGCGACAACGGCTACGTGTACGAAGGCACCTATGAGGGCTGGTACTGCCCGCGCTGCGCGGACTTCAAGGCGGAGAACGAAATCGACGAGGACCGGCGCTGCCCGATTCACCACATCGAGCTGACGCGCGAGCAGGAGGACAACTACTTCTTCAAGCTGTCCGCCTTCCAGGAGCGTCTCGAGGCGCTGTACGCCGAACGCGAGGACTTCGTTGCGCCGCGCACCCGCTACAACGAGGCGCTGTCGTTCATCCGCTCGGGGGTGCGCGACGTGCCGCTGACGCGTCACAAGCTGACGTGGGGCGTGCAGGTCCCGTGGGACCCGGAGCACGTGTTCTACGTGTGGTTCGACGCGCTGCTGAACTACTACTCGGCGCTGTCCTACGCGCCCGCGCCGCCCAGCGTCCAGGTAGGCGAGGGCGGTCTGACCGAGCGCTTCTGGCCGGCCAACTACCACCTGATCGGCAAGGACATCCTGCGCTTTCACGCGGTGTACTGGCCGGCGCTGCTGATGGCGGCGGAGATCGAGCTGCCGGAGCATGTGTTCGTGCACGGCTTCCTGCTGATGGACGGCGAGAAGATGAGCAAGTCGCTGGGCAACGTGCTCGACCCGTTCGCGGTGATCGAGCGCTATGGCCCCGACGCGCTGCGCTTCTACCTGCTGCGCGACGTTCCGTTCGGCCAGGACGGGTCGGTGTCGACTGCGGCTTTCGAGCTGCGCTACGAGAGCGAGCTGGCCAACGAGCTGGGCAATCTCGCCAGTCGCACGATCGCGATGGTGCATCGCTACCGTGCGGGCGTCGTGCCGCTGGTGGCGCTCGACGCGGAGCTCGACTGGGAGTTCGATGGCCTCGCCGGGGAGGTGGAAGTCCTGATCGACCGCGCCGAGCTGACCGCTGCGCTCGACGCGATCTGGCAGCGCGTGCGCCGGCTCAACCGCTACGTCGAGGAGCGCGCGCCGTGGCAGCTGGCCAAGGACGACGCGAGCGCGCAGGAGCTCGACCGCGTGCTCGCGACGCTCGTTGTCGGACTGCGCGTGCTCGCTGTGCTGCTGCACCCGTACATGCCGTCGAGCACCGAGAAGCTGCTGAGCGCCCTGGGCTGCGAAGAGCGCTCGCTCGCGGCCGCGAGCTGGCATGCGACGCAGTCGCTGGGCACGCCGATCGGCCAGCTCGAGTCGCTGTTCCCCAAGTCGTCGTGATGATGCCCTGCCGCGGGCCCCGAGCATGATCGACTCGCACACCCATCTGGACCTTTGCGAGCAGCCGAACGCGGAGCTCGTCGCGGAGGCCGAGGCGGCGGGCGTGACACGCATGCTGACGGTCGGGATCGACGGTGCCTCCTGCCGCGCGGCGCTGGCGGCGGCGGAGGACTTCCCGCAGGTGTACGCGGCGATCGGCCGCCACCCGAACACCGCCAAGGGATTCGACGAGGCCGACCTGGCGGAGCTGCGCGCGCTGGCGGCGCACGAGCGCTGCGCGGCGATTGGCGAGAGCGGCCTCGACTTCTATCGCGACACGGCGCCGCAAGCCGATCAGGAGCGCGCCTTCGCGGCGCAGATCCAGCTCGCGCGCGAGACGGGCAAGCCGCTGGTGATCCACTCGCGGGCCGCCGAGGAGCAGACGCTCGAGCAGCTCGCGGCAGAAGCGGACGGCGTGAGCGTTGTGATGCACTGCTTCTCGATGCCGGAGCGGCTGCAGGAGTGCGTGCGACGCGGCTATGCGATCTCGTTCGCGGGCAACGTCACGTACAAGAGCGCCGCGGATCTCGCCGACGCGGCTCGCGGTGTGCCGGAAGAGCTGCTGCTGGTGGAGACCGACGCTCCGTATCTGACACCGCAGGCGGTGCGCAGGGAACGAAACCGCCCTGCGTTCGTGGTGCACACGGCGGCGTTCGTGGCGCAGCTGCGCGGCGTGAGCGTCGATCGGCTCGATGCGGCGGTGACGCGTAACGCGGCGCGCGTGTTCGGTTGGGCAAACGCATGACCGGACGCCCCCGCGACGGCGGGACAGGCAAGTGAGTGTCGTGGCGGAGGGTCCCGTGCAGCCGAGCCTGCGGCGTATGCGCCGCTTTGGCGTCCGTCCTGACCGTGAGCTCGGCCAGAACTTCCTGATCGATTCGAACATCCTCGGTGTGATCGACCGCGCGGCGGCGCTCGGGCCCGAGGACGTCGTGCTGGAGGTCGGCGGCGGCCTGGGGGTGCTCTCGGAATACCTGGCTGAGCGAGTCGCTCACGTGCACGTGGTCGAGATCGACGAGCGCCTGCGCGAGGCGCTGCGCGATGCGACGGACCCGCATACGAATGTGACGGTGCATTGGGCGGACGCGATGGCACTTGACCTGGTCGGGTTGCAGCCGCCGCCTGACAAGGTCGTCGCGAACCTGCCGTACGGCGTGGCGGCGAGCGTGCTGTTGCGCACCATCGAGGAGCTGCCAAGCGTGGACACGTGGGTGGTGATGGTCCAGCGTGAGGTCGGCGAGCGGCTCGCGGCCGGGCCGGCAGGGGGCGGGCGGGCGGGACTCAATAAAGGCGGGCGCGCGGGACTCAATAAAGGCGCCTACGGAGTGCCGTCGGTGCTCGCGCAGCTTGCGTGTGAGGTGCAGGTGCTGCGCGCGATCCCCCGCGGCGTGTTCCATCCGGTGCCGAACGTCGACTCGGTGCTCATCGGCATGCGCAGGCGCGCGGGAACGGGCGAGGCTGTCTCGCCGGCACTGCGCGCGCTGGTGGCTGGCGCGTTCGCGCATCGCCGCAAGACGCTCGCGGGCTCGCTCGCGCTGGTCGGTGGGCAAGCGAGCTCCCGCGCGGCCCGCGATCCGCTCCCACAGCGCTCGCGCGAGCAGCTGCGCGAGGCGCTCGTGAGCCTGGGTCATCCTGCGGATGCTCGCGCGGAGCGCCTCTCGCCGGAGGACTTCCGCGCGCTCGAGCGCCTGCTTGAGCTATGAGCGACGGCGGCGTGCTGGTGCCGGGCGTGCATCGCGCGCTGGCCCCGGCGAAGGTCAACCTGGGGCTGTTCGTGGGACCTGTGCGCGAAAGCGACGGCAGGCACGAGCTCGTCAGCGTCATGCAGTCGATCTCGCTGGCGGACGAGCTGACGCTCGAGCCGGCGCCGGCGGGAAGCGAACGCGACGAGATCGTGTGCCCCGGCTTGCGGGTGCCCGGCGAGCAGAACCTGGCAGCGGCGGCGCTGCGTGCGTTTCGCGCGAGCACCGGCTGGCAGGCCCCGCCGCTGCGGCTGAGCATCGTCAAGCGGATCCCCGTCGCAGCGGGCCTTGGAGGGGGCTCGGCGGACGCGGCGGCGGCGCTGCGTCTTGCGCGCCACGCTTCGGGGGTGGGCGACGAGCAGCTGCTGCGCACGCTCGCGGCCGAGCTGGGTGCTGACGTCCCCGCGCAGGTATCTCCGGGACGCTGGCTTGCAAGCGGCGCGGGCGAGCGGCTGCAGGAGCTGGTCTCGCCGAAATCGTCTCTAGGCGTGCTGGTTCTGGCTCTGGAGGCGGCGCTGTCGACGGCGGCGGTGTACGCGGAGGCAGACCGGCTGGCGCAGCTGCGCACGCACGCGACCCTCGAGGAGCGTCGGCTGGAGCTGACTGCCGCGCTCGAGCACGGCGCCGCGCTGCCCGCAGCGACGGAGCTGCTGCACAACGATCTCCAGCGCGCCGCGGTGGCGCTGTGTCCGCCGATCGCTGACTCGCTGACGCAGGCGCGTGAGGCTGGAGCCGAGCTGGCGCTCGTCAGCGGCTCGGGCCCGACGGTGGTGGGGCTGTTCCCGGCCGTGGGGCGATCGCCGGGCAGCGGCCTCGCGCTGGCCCAGGCGGCGGCGGCCAGCCTTGCTGGGCGCACCCCAGCGGCGATCTGCGCGACGCCCGTCGATGACGCCTTTGCCCGCGCGGTGACGCTCGCGGCGGGCGAACGACGGCTCGGTACGTCACAATCCGCCGAGGTCCAATGAGCAGGTCGGAAATCAACGACATCGTGGCGGCGGCTGCCGGGTTGATCAGCCTGGTGTTGTTCGCCACGCTGATCCTCAGGCCCGCGTGGGTTTCGTACTCGCGGGTGTGGGAGCGGGCCGCCGCGACGGTGCTCTCGTTGTACGTGCTCGCAGTGCTGGTGGGCGTCGGAGTCGTCGGCGCGCTCGCGGCCGTCTACGTCTGGGGCTGACCGCGTGTCAGACCTCGCCGCGCTCGACGCGATCACCGAGGCGGTCGAGTCGGGTGCAGGCCTTCCGGAGGTCGTGCGTGCGGCGGCCAAGGCCCTGGATGCGAGTCTGGCGGTGACCGACGCGTGGGGCGCCACGCTGGCGGTCGCGGCGCGATCGCCAGCGGAGGAGCGCTCGCTGCTGTCACAGGGCGAGGGCGTCAGCAGCGCCCCGTTGCGCGTGGCGGACACGATCGTGGGGATGCTGCACATGCGCGCGAAGAGCGAGCCGACGGCGTCGATGCGCCGGCTGCTGCTGACGATCATCGCCTCTGAGGTGGAGCGCGTGAGGGCGCCCGAGCGCGTCTCGGAAACGGCCGCCGCGGATTTCCTGCGCGCGATCATGAGCCGCGAGCTGAACGAGCGCGGCGAGCTCCTCGAGCGTGCGAAGGCGCTGTCGCTGGCGATCGAGGATGGCGCGAGCATGCTCGTGGCGCGCGCGGTGCCGCAGGCGCCGACCGACGAGGGCTGGCGCGGACGCGTGCGCGCGGTCGCCGAGCGCGGCGCGCGCGCGGTGACGAGTCGTTCGATCGCGGCGCTGTCCGACCGCGACGGCATCCCCGGTGCGGAGGTGCTGGTGCTGATCCCCGGTGGCGACGAGCAGACGGTGGTGCGGGCGGCGGACGCGGTTCTCAACGAGATGGAAGCGAGCCTCGCGGGCTACACGTTCGCCCTCGGCCGCAGCCGGATCACCGAGGATCCGTCGCAGCTGCCGCGCGCGGCGAGCGAGGCGCTGCTCGCGGCGAACGTCGCCCAGGGCTCGCCCGATGGCGCTGCGCTGGCATTCGATCAGACCGGCGCCTACCGGCTGCTGCTGTCGGCGATGAGCGAGAACCCGAGCGAGCTCCAGCGCTTCTACGCGGAGACGGTCGAGCCGCTGATGGCCTACGACGAGCAGTACGAGACCGAGCTGGTACGCACGCTCGAGACGTTTCTCGAGGCCGACGGCAACGTCGCGGGCACCGCGCAGCGGCTGTTCACGCACCGCCACACGATCTACTACCGCCTGGAGCGAGTGCGCGAGCTGTCGGGCCTGGACGTCAGCTCGAGCGATGGGCGCGAGAAGCTGAGCCTGGGTCTGAAGTCGATGCGCGTGCTCGGGATCGCGACCGCGGGCGGTCCGGCGTCAGAGGCCGGCGCGGAAGGCGGGCGCGTGCCGCGCCGCTCGAGTCGGCGCCCTTAGAAGCGGCGCACGCCGAACTCGATCGCGTACGTCGCTCCGTGACCGGCGCGTTCGAGCACGGTGGGCACCGCAGGCGTGACAGCGACGCCCGCGTCGCGGTATTCGCCGCTGAGCATGATCTCGCGGTGCGGCGGCGATGCCATCCATTCCTCGACGATGTGCGCCGGCGTGGTGTCGTTGCCGGTGCCCCAGGCGATGTTCTGCCCGACGGCGAACCCGTAGGTGTGCACCGGATAGCGGGTGATGGCGACGAGCGAGAGCGGCGTCTGCCCGGTGGGGCGGTCATCTGCGAAGTAGTCGCGGCGCACCATCGTGTCGACCTGGCTGGAGGCCACCCGACGCAGTTCGCGGTTGGCGCGCAGCGGTCGCACGCCGTAAGCGCTGCGCAGGCGGTTGATCAGGCACAGCGTCGCGGTGTCGACGGCGCGGACGTTGGCGGCACTGGGGAGCGTGCTTTCGCCGGCGCAGGGCGAGCCCGCGCCGGCGCTGTGGGCCTCCTCGGAGCCGCGCGCAGTGTGTGCGGCGAGCGCCGCCATGCACGTCAGCATCGCCGCCGCGAGTGCGCACGCGCACGCAACCGGCGCCGCGGCCAATGCGACACCAATCCTGCTTCCACGTCTTGTCGTGACCGCCGGCAAGTGGCGGAATACTTGCAGGACCGCCCGATGCACGCGTTGCTGCATTGTTAAGGTGGTTCGCGACGGTCGCGAAAAGGCCTGCACGCGGCATCTTTTGGGACCGTCAGTGGACCACGTGCGACGATGTCGAGCGATTGGGGAGTGGGGTAATAGGCAGCCCGGAAGACTTTGGCTCTTCAAGTCCTGGTTCGAGCCCAGGCTCCCCAGTTCTGGCGTTTCGTCCTCGGCGGATGCGAACATTTGTTCGTGTCCGGCCGTGGACCCAGATACTCCGAGCTCGAAGCGCGAGCAGCCGTAGCGGGAACGAACGTGCGACGACCCTCCGGAGCAGATCGCGGCCGCTGGAATAGCATCTGATTCGTGAGCGCGCCCTCCGTCCTGATCCTCGCAGCGGGCCAGGGAACGCGCATGCGCTCGCAGAAGCCGAAGGTGCTGCACGAGCTGTGCGGCATCCCGATGGTGTTGTGGCCGGTGCGCGCCGCGCTCGCGGCCGGCGCGGGCAGGGTGGTGGTCGTCGACTCGCCCGAGCAGGAGCTCGCGGAGCTGCTGCCGGATGGGGTCGAGCTGGCGGTGCAGGAGCGCCCGAACGGGACGGGCGGAGCGGTTGCGGCCGGGATGACGGTGATCGGCGGCGGCAACGGGGTATCGGGAGATGCATCGGCGCCGGTGCTGGTCTTGAGCGGGGATGTGCCGCTCGTCAGCGCGGAGGCGATCACGGCGTTGATCGACGCCCACCGAGCGAACGACGCGGCGGCGACGATGGCGACGACGATTCTCGGTGACCCGACGGGCTACGGACGGGTCGTGCGCGACGGCGATGGCGCGGTGCAGCGGGTGGTCGAGACGAAGGAGCCGGGGGACGCGACGCCGGCGGAGCGCGAGATACGCGAGGTGAACACGGGCATCTTCGTGTTCGCGACGCAGGCGCTGGCGAATGCGCTCCCGCGCCTGAGCACCGAGAACGCGCAAGGTGAGCTGTACCTGCCGCAGGTGCTGGACGTGCTGAGGGCAGAAGACGCGAAGGTCGCGGCGCACCTGGTGGACGACGAGGCGTTGGTGCTCGGCGTCAACGACCGCGCAACGCTCGCGCATGTACGGGCGATCGCGCAACGTGCGATCCACGAGCGCCACATGCGCGCCGGCGTTGGCATCGTGGATCCGGCGGCCACGGTGATCGACGTGGATGTCGAGCTCGGGCAGGACACGCTGATCGAGCCGTTCACCACGATCCGCGGCGCGACGCGCATCGGACGCGACTGCACGATCCGTCACTCCTACCTCGTGGACTGCGAGCTCGAGGACGGGGTGAGCGTCGGGCCGTTCGCGTACCTGCGACCCGGGACGGTGCTGCGCACGGGCACGCGGGTGGGAACGTTCGTGGAGGTCAAGAACTCCGACGTGGGCCCCGGTGCGCGGGTGCCGCACCTGTCCTACATCGGCGATGCGGACGTAGGCGTCGGCACGAACCTGGGGGCGGCGACGATCACGGCGAACTACGACGGGCACGCCAAGCACCGCACGACGGTCGGAAGCGGCGTACGCACGGGCGTGGACACGACGCTCGTGGCGCCGGTGAGCGTCGGCGACGAGGCATACACGGGTGCGGGCTCGGTGATCACCGACGATGTGCCGCCCGGCGCGCTCGCCATCGCGCGGGCACGCCAGGAGAACATCGAGGGCTACGCCGAGCGGCGCGCGGCCGAGGCAAAGGACGCTCGATCGACGTGAACGATCCGCTTACGGCGTCTAGACTCCCTCGGGAGATGAGTGCGATCGACACGCGCACCGACTACTCGCGGGCGAGCCTGCCGATCGATTACAACAAGCGCCTGATGCTGTTCAGCGGGCGCGCGAACCCGCAGCTGGCGATCGACATCGCGGACAAGCTTGGCGTGGACCTGGGGCCGGTCGAGCTGAAGACGTTCTCCGGCGGCGAGGTGTACTGCCGCTACGAGGATTCGATCCGCGGCGCGGACGTGTTCATCGTGCAGCCGACCAGTGGCAACCCCCACACCGGCGTGACGGCGAATGACTCGCTGATGGAGCTGCTGTTCATGATCGACGCCGCCGTCGGCGCGTCGGCGCACAGGGTGATCGCGGTGACGCCGTGGTTCGGCTACTCGCGCCAGGACAAGAAGTCCGCGCCGCGCGAGCCGATCTCGGCGCGCCTGGTGGCTCGCATGCTCGAGGCGGCGGGTGCTGACCGTGTGCTCACGATGGACCTGCATGCGGGTCAGATTCAGGGGTTCTTCCAGATCCCGGTCGACCACATGACGGCGCTGTTCATGCTGACGCAGTACTTCGCCGACTTGGGCCTGCCGGACCTCGTGGTCGTGGCGCCGGACGCGGGCAGGGTGAAGCTGAACAAGAACTTCGCGTCGAAGATCGGCGCCGAGCTGGCGATCCTCGACAAGGAGCGCCCCGCGCAGCAGGTGGCGGAGATCGGCTACGTGATCGGTGACGTGAAGGGCCGCACAGCGGTGATCGTGGACGACATGATCGACACAGCCGGCACGCTCAAGGCGGCTGCCAAGACCGTCATGGAGGAAGGCGCCGCGCGCGTGTACGCGGCGGCTACACATGCAGTGTTCTCAGGCGACGCGTTCAAGAATCTCGAAGAGTCGGGGCTCGAGCAGATCGTCGTGACGGACACGATCCCGATCGCGACCGCCGGCCGGCCGAACAACGTTCGCGTGCTGCCGTGCGCCGAGCTCCTCGCCGACTCGATCAGGCGCATCTTCGTCGATGACTCCGTCAGCGAGGTCTTCGGCGGCGAGAACCAGCTGTTCTAGGAAGGATCGTCCAGACGGCGAGGCGCCGCTGTGGGAAGCTTGGCGCATGGACTTCTTCGAGCCGCCGCCGAGGCGGCCCAAACCCCCTGAGCCCCGGCGCTACCGCCACCCGGAGTGGACGGGGGCAGCGGAGAACGTGGCTCCGGCGGTGGCGTCCGTGGAGCTGGTGCTCGTCAACACCGGGGAGGTCGCGGTGTTCGTCACCGGAGCGCTTGTGTACCCGAACGGTTTCGAGATGACGCTGACGGCTCTGTCCAGAGACGAATCCGAGCTCCATGATCTGATCGGGATGCGGCCGCACCGTTTTCGCCGGGGCGCAGTCGAAGACGAGCTCCCGCCGGAGATGTTGCGCTTTGGCATCCAGTTCTCCGACGGCCGCAAGGCAATCAACACTGGCTGGCCGCCCCCCTTCGATGACGAGTTGCGTCCGGATGGGCCGCTGCTTATGCCCCGCGGTGGCGGGGGAGGCGGACGGCGCTGGGACCAGCGAATGTGGGCATGGCCGCTGCCACCTTCCGGCGAGCTGCTCTTTGCGTGCGAATGGCCCGTACAGGGCATCGAGTTGACGACCGAGGTGCTCGACGCGGACGTGATCCGCTCTGCCGCCGCCCGAGCGCGCGAGCTCTGGCCCGCGGCCGACCTCCCCGAGCGACCCAGACCCACGCCCGAGCCCTAGAGCGATGTCCTCGACGCTTCCCCCGCCGCCCGCAGCCGAGCGTGGCCCGCGCGTGTGGTGGCTGGGCCTGACGCCTCGGCGACGCCGTGCACTGCGCTGGCTGTTCGCGGTGAGCGTCGTCGTGGTCCTAGTTGTCAGCGCCGGCCTTGCGCGGTTCCTGAGCGTGGAGAACGCCGAACGCAACGCTGAGGTGGCCCTGCTGCAGGCGGAGGTCAAGGGCGACGCGGCGGGGATGTTCGACCAGCTCAGCGGTTGCCGTGAGACTCCGTCGTGCGCGGCGAGCGTGAGGGCCAACGTGAGCAATCCGCAGCTGCGCCGCGCCGGCGCGGTGAAGCTTCTGCAGCTCGAATCGACCACGGCCTACTCGCCATTCGGCGCGACGGGCAAGACGCGCGTCGCGTGGACGGTGATCGGCACGCTGCCCGTGGTCCAGTGCGTGGACGTGCGTCGCACGGGCAACTTCCTGACCGGCATCCACGTGCAGCTGCTGAGCGTGAGCGCGCCGATCGCAGGCGAAGGCGTCTGCCACAAGCGCACTGCAAACGAAATAGAAGAAGAAGAAGCGACGGCGGTAGAACGATGAACGGCGATTGCTAGAGTCTTGACTCGCTCATGGCCAGCACGACGACCAAGCTGAACGTCAACAGCCGCGCCGCAGAGGGGTCGCGCGCAGTGCGTCGCCTGCGCCGCAGCGGGCGCGTGCCGGGCGTGCTGTACGGCGGCGGCGGAGAGCCGGTCGGCTTTGACGCGGACGCGCGCGAGCTGCGCCTGGCGCTCGCGGGGTCCGGCGCGGTGCTCGACCTGAGCGTGGATGGCGAGAAGCCGACGCCGGTGGTGCTCAAGGAGGCTCAGCGCCACCCGGTGCGCGGCGAGACGATCCACGTTGACCTGCTGCGCGTCAACCTCAAAGAGGCGATCCACGCTGTGGTGCCGGTCGAACTCGAGGGTGTGGATGACGCACCTGGCGTCAAGGAAGGTGGTGTGCTCGAGCAGATCACGCGTGATCTGAACGTCGAAGCGCTGCCGACCGCGATCCCCGAGTCGATCGTCCACGAGGTCGGCGAGATGCAGATCGGCGAGACGATCCTGCTCAGTGCGCTGAGTACCCCGGAGGGTGTGACGCTGCTCGACGACGCGGAGGAGACCGTGATCGCAACGCTGTCGCCGCCGCGCCTTCAGACCGAAGCCGCCGAGGAAATCGAAGCCGAGACGGAGCTCGTGGGCGAGGACGGCGCACAGGACGCGGACGCCGACGGCGGCGACTCCGAGGGCTCCTCCGGCGAGGAGTAGGCAGCGCTGCGACGCCCGTTCGGCGGTGGCGGCAGCGGCGGGGCGATCGACTGGTTGATCGTCGGACTGGGTAATCCCGGCCGCGAGTACGCAGGCACTCGCCACAACATCGGTTTGATGGTTGCGCAGGCACTGGTCGAGCGCTGGGACCTCGGTCGGGCCAAGGACCGCTTCCGCGGTCGCCTGGCCGAAGGTCGCGTGCCGGCGCCGGAGACAGCTGCCGTCACGGCGGACGCGGGCGCAGGCGCCGGCGCCGGCCAGGGAACGATTGCCCGCGGTCCGCGGGTGGCGGTGCTGTGCCCGCAGACGTTCATGAACGACGCGGGCCGCTCCGTGGGTCCGGCACGCGGCGCGTTGAAGCTGCCGTTGGAGCGCGTGCTCGTGGTGCACGACGAGATCGACCTGCCGTTCGGCGAGGTACGCACGCGCCTGGGCGGGGGTCTGGCTGGGCACAACGGCCTCAAGTCGATCAAGCGCGAGCTCGGCGGCGGGGACTTCATGCGCGTGCGGGTGGGTGTCGGGCGCCCCGACTCGACGGACCCGGAGATCGTGTCCGCCTACGTGCTGGGCCGCTTCCGCGAGTCAGACGCGGAGGTGGCGGAGCTCGTGGAGCGCGCGAGCGAGCACGCCGAGCGGGTCGTGCTCGGAGAGGAGCCGTGATGGCGAGCGCCACAGGCACCCTGCGCACGCTGCTGGGGCTCGCCCAGGAAGACGAGTCGACTCTGCGGCTGGCCCGCGAGGGCGGCCATGCGTTCGTGTCGTCGTCGCTGCGCGCGTACGTGATCGCGGCGCTGGCCGAGATCGACGCAACCGCGCAGGCGCGCCCGACGCTGGTGGTGGTCGGCGATGACCGCGCGGCACGCGACCTGGCGGGCGACCTCGGCGCGTGGCTTGCGCCGCGGCAGGTTCGCTACTACCCGTCCAGGGGCGTTGCGTATGAGTCCCACCTGGCACCGCCTGCGCATCTTGTGGGGCTGCGCGTCGCGGCGCTCGACGCGCTGCTGGGCGCTGCCGGCGAGCGCACTGGCGCCGCGGCGAGCGCTGCAGAGCCGCCGGTGGTGGTGGTGAGCGCGGTTGCGCTTTCGGAGAAGGTGCCCGATCCTGAGCTGCGTCCGCACTCGTTCAGGCTGCGCGTGGGCGAGCTGCTCGACCTCGATGAGTGCGCGGCGGAACTCGTCAGCGCCGGCTACGAGCGCGTCGACCAGGTCGAGGAGCGCGGACAGTTCGCGCTTCGGGGCGGTCTGCTGGACGTGTTTCCGGCCACGGAGGAGCGCGCGGTGCGGGTGGACATGTTCGACGTGGAGATCGAGTCGCTGCGCTGGTTCTCGACGTTCACACAGCGCTCGCTGGGAGAGACCGATGAAGTCGAGATCGCGCCGGCGGCGGAGCTCGCGCTCGAGCACCGCGAGCTCGCGGAGATGGTGGCCGAACAGCTGCCCACGCAACCGTTCGCCGGGACTGCGGGCGCGGGCGACGGCGAGGAGTCCGAGCGCCCAGACATCGCCGAGCTGCTGCCGGTGGAGCGTTTCGGCGCGCTGCTGGACCTCCTCGGCGCAGAGACCGAACTGGTGGTCGCGGCTGAGGAGGACCTCGAGCCGGTGCTCGCGGACCACTGGGCGGATGTGTGCGCGGCGTTCGGCGACGAGGACGCGCACCACCTGTACGTGAGCCCGGACAGCATCCGCGCGACGCTCGCCGAGCGCACGCGTATCTGGCTGTCGGGTCTGTCCAGCGGGCAGGAGATCGAGCTGCGCGCGCAGTCGGCGGACACGGCGGCGCGCTCGCTGGGCGAGGCCGAGCCCGAGCTCGAGAAGCTGGTGCGCTCGGGCTACCGCACGGTCGTCGCCTTTCCCCGGCGTGGCGAGGGCGAGCGCGCTGCGTACAACCTCGGGCGCCTGAAAGCCACCTGGCTGAGCGAGAACGGTGATGCGGTCGCCGCCCATGCGCAGCCGCTGGAACCGTCGCTGCGCTTCGCTACGGCGTCGCTGCGCGAGGGGTTCGTCGCACCGCAGCTGAAGCTGGCGGTGTTCCCCGAGCACCGACTGCTGCGCCGCCGCCGGGCTGAGCGTGGCGGCGATCGCCCGGGCCGCGGGGGCGCAGGCGGCGCGCGCCGCGGCGCGCTGCGCTCGTTCACGGAACTGCGCACCGGCGACATCGTCGTGCACGAGGACCACGGGGTGGCGCGCTTCGCGGGGTTCGAGACGCGCACGGTGGCGGATGTGACGCGCGACTACCTATATCTCGAATACCAGGGCGACGACCGCGTGTTCGTGCCCACCGACCAGCTCGCGAAGATCTCACGCTATGTCGGTGCGGGTGCCGACTCGCACCCGCCGCTGTCGAAGCTCGGCGGCACGCGCTGGGAGACGATGAAGGCGCGCGCGCGACGCGCGGCGCAGGAGTTGGCGGGTGAGCTGTTGAGCCTGTACGCGGAGCGGCGCCGACGCAGCGGTCACGCGTTCGGCACGGACTCCGACTGGCAGCGCGAGTTCGAGGAGCGCTTCCCGTTCAGCGAGACGCCCGATCAGCGCGATGCGATTGAGCTGGTGAAGGCCGACATGGAAGCGCCGCGCCCGATGGACAGGCTGATCTGCGGCGATGTCGGTTACGGCAAGACCGAGGTGGCGCTGCGCGCGGCGTTCAAGGCGGCGGAGGAGGGCAAGCAGGTGCTGATGCTGGTTCCGACGACGATCCTCGCGCAGCAGCACTACGGCACGTTCGCGGAGCGCCTCGCCGACTATCCGTTCACGCTCGAGCACGTGTCGCGCTTTCGTAGCGCGGCTGAGCAGAAAGCCGCGATCAAAGGCTTTGCGGAAGGACGCGTGGACATCCTGATCGGCACCCACCGCGTGCTCTCGCGCGACGTTCGCGCCAAGGACCTGGGCTTGCTGATCGTCGACGAGGAGCAGCGCTTCGGCGTCAAGCAGAAGGAGCTGCTGCGTCAGCTGAAGCTGAAGGTCGACGTGATCTCGATGTCGGCGACGCCGATTCCACGCACTCTGCAGATGTCGCTGGCAGGCCTGCGCGACATCTCGGTGATAGAGACGCCGCCGGAGGGTCGCCGCCCGGTGCGCACGTACGTGGGCGAGTACGAGGAGGAGCTCGTCAAGCGCGCGATCATGCGCGAGCACGCACGCGGCGGGCAGGCCTTCTTCCTGCACAACAGGATCGAATCGATCGAGGAGACCGCGGAGCGGCTGCGCGCGCTGTGCCCCGGAGTGCGCTTCGTGGTGGCGCACGGGCAGATGGGCGAAGGCGAGCTGGAGGCGGTGATGATGGACTACCTGAGGGGCGGTGCGGACGTGCTCGTGTGCACGTCGATCATCGAGTCCGGCATCGACATCCCGCAGGCGAACACGCTGATCGTCGAGCACGCGGACACGTTCGGCTTGGCGCAGCTCTACCAGATTCGCGGACGTGTGGGACGCAGCCGGGAGCGCGCATACGCATACCTGCTGTACGACTCCGCTGCGGCGCTCACGCCGGAGGCGGCGCAGCGGCTGTCGGCGCTGTCGGACTACACGGAGCTCGGCGCGGGCTTCAAGATCGCGATGCGCGATCTGGAGATCCGCGGCGCGGGCAACCTGCTCGGCGACGAGCAGTCCGGCCACGTGGCGGCGCTGGGCTTTGAGCTGTACATGCAGATGCTCGACGAAGCGGTCGCAGCGGCCGAGCCGGAGCTGGAGGGCGAGGCGCTGCCGGAGCCGGTGCGCCTGGACGTGAACGTGGACGCATACGTGCCGGCCGACTACGTCCCCTACGAGCAGGCCAAGATCGAGGTCCACCGGCGCGTCGCGGGGGCGCTGGAGGTTGCCGACGTGGAGCGCCTGCGCGAGGAGCTCGAGGATCGCTTCGGTCCAGTGCCCGAGCCGGTGGAGAACCTGCTGGCGCTGCAGCGAGCGCGCATCAAGTTCGGCCAGGCGGGCGCGAAAACGGTGAGCTTCCGCGGCGACCGCCTCGCGGTGGTGCCGATCGAGCTCGACTCCAGCCGCGCGCGGCGCCTGCGCGAAGAGCTGCCCGGCGCGATGTACGAATCCGGTCGCTCACAGGTGTCGGTGCGCGTTCCGAAGGACGGGACCGAGCGGTTCCCCAGCGTCGTCAGGGCGGCTGACGCGCTGCTGTCGGTCGTGCGCGAGGCCGCTTAAGAACTCGTTATCGGTTCGTTAAGGACAATGAAGGAGCTTTCCGCTAAAGTGCCCGCGTCGTGTCAAAGCTTCTCAGGTCCACCTCGGCGCTAGGCGCCGTTTTGTTTGCTCTCGTCGGGATCTCCGCCTGCGGCGGCATACCCGGTGACGCGGTCGTGCAGGTCGGTGGCACGCCGATCACGAAACCGGCGTTCGAACACTGGATGTCCGTCGCATCGACTTCGAGCAAAGAACCGGGCTCCACCGAAAAGACAGCGGTTCCCGTACCGCCTGACTACACGGCGTGCATCGCGCACCTGCGAGTCACCTCAGCCAAGACGGCGACCAAAGGGCAGCCGGCTCCCACGACCCAGAAGCTCAAGTCTCAGTGCGAAACGCAGTACAAAGCGCTGCAGCAGGAGGTGCTTGGTTTCCTCATCTCCTCGCAGTGGGTGATCTCGGAAGCGGCGTCGCTCGGCGTGAAGGCCAGCGACGCGGAAGTCAAGAAGGAATTCACGAAAATCAAGGCCGCGCAGTTCCCGAAGGCGGCTGAATTTGAAAAATTCCTTGCGAGCTCAGGCCAGACGGTGTCAGATCTGCTGCTGCGCGTGAAGCTGAACCTGCTCTCACAGAGAATCCAGAAGCAGATCATCAAGAACAAGAGCAACGTCACCCAGGCTCAGATCACCAAGTACTACAACGAAAACAAGTCGAAGTACGGCACGCCCGAAAAGCGCAGCGTGAGGATCATCCTCACCAAGACCGAAGCGGCGGCGAACACCGCGAAGAAAGAAGTTGAATCGGGCAAGAGCTTTGCGAGCGTGGCGAAGAAGAGCTCGATCGACCCGACGAGCAAGGCGAACGGCGGGCTGCTGACGGAAGTGGTCAAAGGCGAGGAGGAGAAGGCGCTGGACACGGCGATCTTCTCGGCTTCCAAGGGCCCGATCGGCGGTCCAGTGAAGACACCGTTCGGCTACTACATCTACCAAGTGGTGAGCATCACTGCGGGAACGCAGGAACCGCTTTCCAAGGTCCAGGCGACGATCAAACAGCAGCTCATATCCACGGGCGAGCAGGGCGCGCTGAGCAAGTTCGTCAAAGAATTCAAAAAGAAGTGGACGAGCAAAACGGAATGTCGCTCGGGATACGTGGTCCAGGACTGCAAGACCTACAAAGCGCCGAAGACCAGCGGCACCGCCAAATCGGTCGAATAGTCCGCGCGCTCGTATGAGCGAGATCGATCGAATCCACGCCCGGCAGATCCTCGACAGTCGCGGCAATCCCACGGTTGAGGTCGACGTGGAGCTGCGCTCTGGCGCGCGCGGGCGTGCCGCGGTGCCGTCGGGTGCGTCGACTGGCGAGTTCGAGGCAACCGAGCTGCGCGACGGCGGCGATCGGTGGGGCGGCAAGGGCGTGTCGCGGGCGGTGGCGAACGTCGACGGTGAGATCGCGCAGGCGCTCGCCGGCAGGGACGCCGCCGACCAGGAGGCGCTGGACGGTGCGCTGATCGAGCTCGACGGCACGCCCAACAAGTCGCGCCTGGGCGCCAACGCGATCCTGGGTGTTTCGCTGGCGGCGGCGCAGGCGCAGGCTGCCGAGCAGGACCTACCGCTGTGGCGCTACCTCGGCGGCCCGCACGCAAATGTGCTGCCGGTGCCGATGATGAACGTGCTCAACGGCGGCGCGCACGCAGACAACAAGGTCGACTTCCAGGAGTTCATGGTCGTCCCGTGCGGTGCCAGCTCGTTCTCGGAGTGCCTGCGTATGGGCGCGGATGTGTTCCACGCGCTGAAGCGCACGCTGCACGAGCGCGGACTGGCGACAGCGGTCGGCGACGAGGGCGGCTTCGCGCCGGATCTGAGCTCCAACGAGGAGGCGCTGAGAATGCTCGTACTGGGCATCGAAGCGGCTGGCTATCGGCCCGGCGAGGACGTGGCGGTCGCGCTGGACCCCGCAGCGAGCGAGATCTATCGTGACGGCGCGTATGTGCTCGAGCACGAGGGGCGCACGCTGAGCGCGAGCGAGCTGACGGACTACTGGGCTGACCTCGCGACCCGGTACCCGATCGTGTCGATCGAGGACGGCATGGACGAGGAGGACTGGGACGGCTGGCGGACGCTGACCGAGCGCCTGGGCTCGCGCGTTCAGCTCGTTGGCGACGACCTGTTCGTGACGAACACCGAGCGCCTGCGACGCGGGATCGAGGCGGGCGTGGCGAATTCGATTCTGATCAAGGTCAACCAGATCGGCACCCTCACCGAGACGCTGCAGGCGGTCGCGATGGCGCGCGAGGCTGGTTATACGGCGGTCATGAGCCATCGCTCGGGGGAGACCGAGGACGTCACGATCGCCGACCTCGCGGTGGCGACCGGCTGCGGACAGATCAAGACGGGCGCGCCGTCGCGCTCGGACCGCGTGGCCAAGTACAACCAGCTGCTGCGAATCGAGGAGCAGCTGGGCGCGAGTGCTCGCTTCCCGGGGCGCAGTGCGTTTGGCCGCACGTTGAGCGCCTCGTCGTAGATCCAAGCGCGCCTCCCAAGACTGTATAACCATCGTTACACAGCGTTTCCGTTAGAACACAAAGGACGGCGCCGCGGGCCGAGGTGGTGTTGTTTCACTGGCTCCGACCGGCAGGATGTCGGGCGAGGAGCGCGAATCCGAGTAGTCATGCCCGCGATCTCCTCGGTATCCCGTCCCGGCGCAGCAGGTGCGACGACGACCTTCGGCGTACGACGGGTGCGCTGGGACCGTCTGGGCCGCGTGGCGATGCTGTGTGTGCTGGTCGCGCTGGTGTACCTGTACATAAGCGCGGGCGTACACATGCTCTCGACCTGGCATCAGTCGCGTCGCGACAGCGCGGAGGTGGGGACGATGGAACGCGAACACCGGTCGCTGCTGGGCCAGCGCTCGGCGCTGACGGCGCCGGGGACGCTGGAAACGGAGGCTCGCCAGCTAGGGATGATGAAGCCAGGCGAGCAGCCGTATGTGGTCACTGGCCTGCCGAACAACTGACGTCGCGGTCACTCGTGATGGCGGTGTCCACGTCCCGAGGGCGGACGCCCCCGCAGCCATCGCTGGCTGTACCCGACCGCTGCTAGCCTCGACGCGTGTCGTTCGAGACGGCGATCTACCAGTGGCAGCAGGGGGAGCGACGGATGCAGGCGGCGCCGCCCTCGCGCCGCGCGCTGCTGGACCGTGTGACGGATGCGCTCGTGGCAGAGCTGCGCCGCCGCCTCGGTGGGAGGTTCTCTGTGGACGAGCTGGTGGCTCTTTACGAAGCCGGTACGGCGTGGTGCGTGCAGCTGGCGACGCGACTCGCGCCGGAGGACCCGTGGGCGTGGGAGGCGGGCGTCGTCGTGGACGCGGCGTTCGCGCGCTATCTACGCGAGGCGGCCGACTACGCGGGAGGCCGCAGGACCCTGTCCGAGGCCTAGTTGTAGTTCCTGAGGACGTTGTTCATCCGGGCCTCCTTGGAGGCTGGTGGTGTCGAAGCCAACCAGTCCCAAGGAGGACACCGGATGAGATTGCACGCTAACGCTCGGCTCAGCGTCAAGGGCCGCGAGTTGCTGGTTGATCGAGTGCTCGCTGGCGGCTGGTCTGTCTCGGAAGCGGCAGCAGCTGGTGGTGTGAGTGATCGCACGGCGGCGAAGTGGGTTGCGCGTTTTCGGGCTGAAGGACTCGCGGGCTTGCCAGACCGCTCTTCGGTGCCCGTTCGTCAGCCAACGCGGATACCCGAGGATCGCCGCCAGGCGATCGCAGCGCTGCGTCGTGTTCGTCTCACGGGATGGCAGATCGCGATGGCACTCGGGATGCCGCTTTCGACCGTCTCGGGCATCTTGACCGCGGTCGGACTGGGCAAGCTCAGCCGCCTGGAGCCACTTGAGCCACCGAACCGCTATGAGCGCCGCTCGCCGGGCGAGCTGATCCATATTGACGTCAAGAAGCTCGCCAGGATCGTTGCTGGCGCTGGGCATCGAATCAGCGGGGACCGCAGTCGACGCAAAAGAGGTGCCGGCTGGGAGTTCGTACACGTCTGCGTGGATGACGCCACGAGGCTGGCCTACGTCGAGGTCCTCCCTGACGAGAAAGCCACCACCGCTGTCGCTTTCCTACGGAGAGCTACATCCTTCTACCGCTCCCACGGCATCAAGGTGCAGCGCGTGATGACCGACAACGGGCCCGCCTACCTCTCGATCGCGCACAGCCTGGCCTGCAGAACACTCGGGCTCAGGCACCTACGCACACGGCCCTACAGGCCACGCACCAACGGGAAGGCCGAGAGATTCATCCGGACGATGCTCGGCGGCTGGGCCTACGGAGCGATCTACGCCAACAGCGCACAACGCACCGCCGCGCTCCCAGGATGGCTCGAGGAGTACAACTGGCGACGACCACACGGCTCACTCAGCCACAAGCCGCCCGGAACTCGCCTCGCCGAACTGAACAACCTCCTCGGGTCTTACACCTAGTCCTCGTCGCCGCTGCGGCGGATGACTATGCGGTCCTCCTCGATTTCCACCTCGACGGGCCGATGCCCGGCCCAATGCTCGGCGTAGACGGGATTCTCCTGGATGGCGGGGTCGAGCCACAGGCCGTAGCCCTCCTCGCCGTGGTCGAAGGTTCCCTCGAGCGGGCCCGTGTTGCGTGTGCCGGAGCGCCGCCCGCGCCCGCCGCGGCGGCTGCGACGACGGGTGCGCGTGCCGCTCTCGCTCTCCTCGCTGGGCTCCTCGTCGGCGTCGGCGTCGTCGGCGTCGTCGGCTTCGGCACGTGCGCGGTCAGCTTCGGCGCGGGCACGTTCTGCTTCGGCTTCGGCTGCTTCGAGCTCGGCGGCGATGAGGGCGTCGTCCTCGGCGCGAAGGTCGATCTCCTCCGGGTAGTCCCCGGCGCCGCCGGCACCCTCAGTTGCCTCGTCATCGCTGACGAGCTCGTTCTGGCGCTTGAACTGCTCGATGTCACGAACGCTGACCTCGAGCTGGTGCGCGACCCAGGCGTCGGTTCGGCCTTGGCGCACCCAGGCACGGATCTGGTTGAGGTGCGGGCGCAGAGATTTCCGGGGCATGGACGGTCCGGGAGACTAGCGCAAGCGCCCGCGTGGCGCGGCGGGCATGCGTCACGCCGTCGGGGCGGGGCGACGACGGTGACGTTTGAGAAATTGGTATCGCGTTCCCCCGGTCCTGGGACTATGCTTGGCGCTCCGGCGGTTTGGGGTTGCGCCGGGTCGCCAGTCGGCAAAGAGGAAGGTGCACCCAAATGCTGGTTCTGACACGCAAGTCCAACCAGAGCATCATGATCGGCGACGAGATCGAGGTGTCGGTGCTGTCGGTCATGGGCGAGAAGGTGCGCATCGGTATCCAGGCCCCGCAACGGGTGCCGGTCTTCCGCAAGGAGATCTATCTGGAGATCCACCGCGAAGCTGGCGCGGCGACACCGCCGAAGGATGGCCGGCAGCCGGCGAAGCATGCTGATGAGGTGGAGGAGTCGCTGCGGGAGCTGGGCGAGGGCCCTTAGCGTCGTGAGGCGAGCGTTCGACAGCGTTGTCGGTCGCCTGCCCGCGCGTGATGCCTGTCCCTAGCCGAGCAGCAGGTAGAGCGTTCGGAACATCACCACGGTGACGACGACCGCGGTGAGGATGAGCGCGAGGACGAGCAGCACGAAGCGCACGGAGCCGCGCTTGTGCCGACGCTCGACTTCGCGCTTGAACGCGCGCTGCTCGGTGGTGCGGCGCAGGGAGTCGCGCCGGTGACGGTCGAGCGTGGCCTCCTTGGCGAAGGCGCGCTCCCACTCGGCGATGCTCTGTCGCATTTTCACGTCTCGTCGCCCCGTACCTTCAGGTTCACGCCAACCAGCTCCCTACGCGGACGGTGTGAGCGCCTTGGCGCGCTCGTAAACGGCGATGAAGCGCAGGTAGTTCTCGGCGATCTTGCGTGCGCCGGCTGAACGCTCGATCTTGCCGTCGACGTAGGCCTTGAGCGGGTCCCACCAGATGGAGCGGCCGATGGCGAAGCCGATGAAGCCGTCTACGGGCGCAGCCTCGGTGAGCCAGTGGTCCACCTTGGCATCGTCGGCCCCGCGGCCGAGCACGACGCAGTGGACGTCCTGGCGCCCGCCGCTGCGGGCCTGTGCGACGAGCATCTCGCAGTCCGAGCGTCGGTCGACGCCCTCGATCTTCCAAATGTCAACCTCGATGCCGGCGTCCTGGATCTCGGCGATGGCGCGGCGCATGAGCTCGGGGCGCAGCTCCGAGTCGTAGCGATCGACGTCGCCGCCGACGGCCTGCAGCTGGGCGTCCTCGGCGGGGACGAGCAGCTCGAAGAGGAAGGCGGGATCGTGCTGGGCGAGCCAGTCGCTGAGGGTGCGCAGCTTGGCGAGCTGCTCGCGATTGGCGTCGTGGTCGCCGTCGGGGTTGTAGCGGACGAGCACCTTGGTGTAGTCGGGGGCGAAGCGTTCGATGTGCTCGGCGAATTCGTCGCCGTACTGGAAGTCGAACATGCTCTGCCCGGAGCGCTCGGCGGGCATCGCCAGTTTCAGCCCCCGCTCCCTGGCCTCCGCGGGGATGGTGGAGCCGAACTGCTCGTCGACGAGCACACCCGAGACCGACGGATCGGTGCCGGCGCCGATCGCCTGCAGCATGCCCTCGAAGATCAGGTGCTTGGCATCGGCGATGATGGCGGTCTGCTCGGAGTCGGGTTCGCCCTCGATCCCGAAGAACTTCTTCTGGAAAGAGCCGCGGTGGTCGAACGCGAGGATGTACAGCTTGGGGTCGGATCCGGGGGTCATGGGAGTGAGTATTCCAAAGGCGTGCGGGCCGAGGTCGAGAGGTCCTTAGAATGAGGCGACGATGACCTCGGGTGCTGATCTGTTCGTGGTGTGCAAGCAGTGCGGCTCGGAGGTGAGCCCGTACATCACGGAGTGCCCGTATTGCGGGCACCGGCTGCGCAGGCGCGCGCCGAAGTTGCCGCCGGTGAACGCGCCGACGCGCAGCACGCTGCGGGGCCGGGCGCGAGCGCTGCTGGGACGCTCGCGGCCCGTGTCGGCGGGGAGCGCGACGCGCACGCGCGTGCGCCGAGGCTCGAGCCGTTGGGCGGCTGAGCGCCCATACGCGACGATCGCGCTGGTGGCGGCGAGCGCCGTGATGTGGGTGCTGGCGCACGCGGAACCGGCGGTGCTTGCGCACACCGCCATCGTGGGCCCGCTGCGCGGAGAATGGTGGAAGCTGTTCACGCACGAGTTCGCGTATACGGACGGGGTGTATGCGTTCGTGGCGATCCTGACGGTCGCGATCTTCGGCTGGCTGGTGGAGCGCCGCCACGGGCCGGCGGTCGTGTTGGCGCTGTTCTTCGGTGCCGGGGCTGCTGGTGCGCTGGTGGCGGGCGCTGTGTATCCGTTCCCCCTGGTCAGCGGCGCGAACGCGGCGGCGCTGGCGCTACTGGCCGCATGGGCGGCTCCCGACTTGGAATCGGCGCGTGAGGGCGGCTACCGCGACGGCGATCTGCTGGGCGCTGGGGCGCTCGCGGCGCTGCTGCTCGCGATGCCGTTCGCGCGTCCGGAAGCGAGCTGGCTGGCCGGCGTGACGGGCGCTGTGCTGGGCCTGCTGGTGGGCCTGGGCATTCAACGGCTCGGTCGCGCCGACGCGTAGACGCGCGCTGGGGTGAGCTTATGATGGGCGTGGGATGTCGATGACCAACGCGGTGGTGCTGATCGAGGCTGAGCGCGACGCTCTGTCGACGCTGGGCGGCGAGCTGGCGGACATCGAGGGCGTTGCGGAGGCATACTCGGTGACCGGCGAGTGGGACTTCGTGGCGATCGTGCGCGTACCGGATCACGAGCAGCTGGCGGACGTCGTGACGGGCCAGATCGGCGGCCTGTCGGGGGTGCTGCGCACGCAGACGATGGTGGCGTTCGCGGCGTTCTCGCGCCACGACCTCGAATCTCTGTTCTCGATCGGGGAATGATCGCCCAAGAACCAGGTTCCTAGCGCGATGGCGGCGCTGAGGATGAAGCCGGAGTATGGGCCGACGCTGGGGCGGCTGCTCGCGCCGCGCTGGCGCGCGGCGTCGCTGCTGACGCGCGTGACGGTGGGGGCGGCGGGGGTGGCGCTGGTGGCGGTCCTGGTGGGCGCGTTCCTGACGCTCGAGAACTCGAGCTACTCGCACGGCGGCAGCGTGCCGTTCAGCTTCAGCTACCGGGATCTGTACCGGACGGCTCCGGATCGTGGCGGGTTCGTGAAGCTCCAGAGCCGCTGGCACGGCGGCGAGCTGAAGTACTCCTACGCGGTCGGCCCGTTGCGGTTGCCCCCGTACACGGGCGAAGCGTCGGCCGCGGTGCCGCTGTATGCGGTGGGCTTCATCCACACGCTGAGCGCTCGTTACGAGGACTTCCACCTGCGCGGCGAGGGCAAGACGCGCGTGAGCACCACGCTGACCGGCTACGAGGTCCTGTACACCGCGGATGTGGAAGGCCGCCCCATGTACGGGCGAGACGTGTTGCTGCTGCCGCCGCGCCAGGGCGCGCGCGAAGGCGTGGTCGTGACGATGCTGACCGCCCCGAGGGCGAGCGCGCAGGTGGAGTCGCCGATTGAAGTGGGCGAGACGGGCGTGCTGCTGAAACCGATGAAGACGTTTACGTTCGGCTAGCGGCTGCGACGGTCGGCGTCGGCGTCGGCGATGGCGCGGCGCAGACGGCTGAGCGCGCCGAGCGGCCTGGTGGCTTCATCGGGGGGCGCTGCGGTGCCGCCCGAGTCGGAGTCGCTCGGGGGCAGGCCTGTGGCGCCGCTGGGGTCGGCTGAACCTTCGGCCGGGGGGTTGGTGGTCGACGTTGGGCTCGGCGTGGGGGCCGGTTCGGTGGGTGTGGTGGCGGTGGGCGTGGCCGGCGCGGCGGGTGCGGCCGGCGTGGTGGTGGTCGTGGTGGTTGCGCCGGACGGGACGGTTGTTGCGGATGCGGGCAGTTCGGTGGTCTGCGTGGTGACCTCGGTGACCGGCTGCGGATCGAGGGGTTTGGCCGGCGGCGTGGCGGCGGCGACGGTGCGGGCGGCGGCGACTGTGGTGTCGCCGATCAGCGTGACGGGTGGTGCGGCGGGTGAGGTCGGCTTGGTCACCTTGGCGAGGGCGCGGTGATGGTGGACGTGTGTGACAGGCGGTGCGCTGGGAGTGGCAACGGTCGCGGTGATCGGCTGCAGGGCCTGGTGGACGACGACTGGCTGATCGGCGTAGGCGCTGGTGGCGGCCGAGGCTGAGGCGGGCGGGTGGTGATGGTGCACGGCGGCGTGGTCGGCGGCGGCGACGCCGGCGGTGAGGATGGCGGCGGCGGCGAGCCCGGCGACGGCCTTGGTGGCGATGGCGCCGGCGCCCGCGGTGACGATGCTCCCGGTCAGGCCCCCGCCTGCGGCGGCGGCTCCCGCTCCGGCCCCGGCCCCGGCTGTGGCGTGGCGGCGGCGCCGGCGCCGCCGGCGACGTGCGCGCCCCCGGCGGAGGCGGTTGAGCCGAGCTTGGCGAGCAGCAGCTTCTTGACGATCAGCAGCGGGCCGATGGGCATGATGAGCGCGAGCGCGCGGTTGTTGTCCTTGAGCTGCTTGCGGAAGAACGTGCAGCGCTCGCATCCGCGCACGTGCCGACGCGCGGGGGTGCTCAGCTTGGCGAGCCCCTCGGCGACGCTGCCGAGCTCGAGGCGCACCTCCTCGCAGGAGAGCTTGCGCGCCTCGGCTGCCTCGGCGAGCGAGATGCGCGCACGCACGAGCAGCGACTTGACGGATGGCACGGTGGTGTCCATGGCGAGCGCGATCTGCTCGTAGGAGAGCGCGTCGATCTCGCGCAGGAGCAGCGCGGTGCGCTGCGTCTCGGGTAGCTGGTGGACGTCGGCGATGAGCTCGCGAAAGCTCTCGCGCCGCATGACCTTGTCGCCGGTGGAGATGCCGCCGTCGGCGAAATGGATGTCCATCGAGTCGACGCCGATGGCGGAGGCGCGGCGCAGATGGTTGAGCGAGCGGTTACGCGCGATCCGATAGAGCCAGGGGCGCACGTTGATGTCGCGCTCGTCGGCGAGGACTGCGTTGAAGGCGGCGGCGAACACCTCCTGCAGGACGTCCTCGGCGTCCTCGCGTGACGCGAGCATGTGCCGGCAGAACGACAGGAGGCGCGTTTGGTAGCGCGCGCAGAGCACCTCGAAGGCCGCGTGCTGGCCGCGGCGGGTGAGGGTGATGAGGCGCTCGTCGGACTGCAGGCGCAGCAGCGCAGACGGCCCGCGGAGGCCGTGGATGCTGCTCGGATGTGAGAGAGCGGAGACCTCCATGACAGTGCAGTGGCTGCTGTCGCTGCTAGGGACACGGTACCAGCGCAAAAGTTGCGCAAGATAAAGGGATCTGAAGCGCAATTTTCCCGATCTGGACGGGGCCGAAACCCGTGGGCGCGGGATGCGGGGGTAGCGGCGCGGAGTGTCGGATCGCGCGTGCAGGCCGTTCCATACACTGGCCCGGCCCGGGTGGCGAAATTGGTATACGTAGTCGACTTTAAAATCGATGGCCCCCGTGAGGGGGCGTGTGGGTTCGAGCCCCACCCCGGGCATCGCGGGTTGACGGCGAGCCGGTAAAGTCGCGGCGATGGCTGGCGAGGCAGAGCAGAACCCGACGCTCGAGGGCACGCGCGAGCTGGACGGCGCGGAGACGCGGACGTTCCACGGCGGTCGCCTGGTGGCACGGCGGTTGAAGGCCCACGGCGTGAGCAAGCTGTTCACGCTGTCGGGCGGCCATCTGTTCTCGATCTACGACGGCTGCCGCGAGGAGGGCATCGACATCGTGGATGTGCGCCACGAGTCGACGGCGGCGTTCGCGGCGGAGGGCTGGGCGAAGGTGACGCGTGAACCTGGCGTGTGCGCGCTGACGGCGGGGCCGGGCGTGACGAACGGGATGAGCGCGATGGCCTCGGCGCAGGCGAACCACTCGCCGATGGTGGTGTTGGGCGGCCGCGCGCCGGCGCTGCGGTGGGGGCAGGGCTCGCTGCAGGAGATCGACCACGTGCCGTTCGTGCGTCCGCTGACGCGACTGGCGACGACAGCTGAGAGCACGGAGGAGATCCCGGGCCTCGTGGATGATGCTTTCGCGGCTGCATGTGCGCCGCACGGCGGTCCGGCGTTTGTGGATTTCCCGCTGGACTATGTGTTCATGGAGGCGGAGGAGCAGGGCGGCGAGAACGGCGCCCTGCCGGCGGGCAGGACGAGCGGCGGGGGACCGGGCGCGAGCGGCGCGCCGGGCGAGTCGGTGGAAGCGGCGGCGGCGTTGCTGGCGGGGGCGGAGCGTCCGGTGATCATGGCGGGGACGGACCTGTATTGGGGTCATGGCGAGCAGGCGCTGATGGAGCTGGCGCAGACGCTGCGGATCCCGGTGTTCTTGAACGGCCTGGCGCGCGGATGCGTGCCGGCGGACGACGAGCTGTTCTTCTCTAGGGCGCGCTCGCAGGCGCTGAAAGGCGCGGACGTGGCGCTGGTGGTGGGCGTGCCGATGGACTTCAGACTCGGTTTCGGAGCGTCGTTCGGCGAGGACACGGAGATCGTGGTGATCGACGCGGCCGAACCCGAGCGCGACCACCCGCGCGCACCGGCGGTTGAGTGTTACGGGGCGATCGCGCAGACGCTGGCAGACCTTCGCATGGGGGCGGGTGCGGGGGCGCTGGCGAGCGAGAGCTGGATCAGGGAGCTGCGTGCGGCGGAGTCGGAGCGTCGCGCGGCGGAGCGGGCGGAGCTCGAGGACGCGCGCGCGCCGCTGCACCCGATGCGGCTGTATGCGGAGCTGGCGAGCGTGCTGGAGCGCGACGCGATCGTGATCGGCGACGGCGGCGACTTCGTGTCGTACGCGGGCCGCGTGGTGGACAGCTACGAGCCCGGCTGCTGGCTGGATCCGGGGCCGTTCGGCTGTCTGGGCACGGGCGCGGGGTATGCGCTGGCGGCGAAGCTCGCGCGGCCGGATCGCCAGGTGGTGCTGATGCTGGGCGACGGTGCGTTCGGCTTCTCGGGGATGGAGTTCGACACGCTGACGCGCCACGGCGTGAACGTGGTGGGCGTGATGGGCAACAACGGCATCTGGGCGCTGGAGAAGCACCCGATGGAGTTCCTGTACGGGTACTCGGTGGCGGCGGATCTGCGTCCGGAAACGCGCTACGACGAGATGGTGGAGGCACTGGGCGCCTACGGCGAGCTGGTGAGCGCGCCGCAGGAGCTGCGCCCGGCGCTGGAGCGCGCGTTCTCGTCGGGCAAGCCGGCGCTGGTGAACGTGCTGACGGACCCGACTGTGGTGTACCCGCGCAAGTCGAACCTGGCTTGAATCTTTAGGGGCACGCCCGGGGGGCGTGCGTGCGGCGTGCGTTGTGGCGCGGAGAGCGCCAGCGACATGCTCAGGCGGCGCCGGCTAGCGTGAGGGCGCCTCCGTAGAGGATGTCGTGCTCGGAGACCTCGATGTGCTCGAGCCCGAAAGCGCGCATGGCCTCCACGAGCAGGATCATGCCGGCGACGATGGTGGGCGCGCGGTCGGGGTTGAGTCCGACGATCTGCCGGCGCTGGCGTTCGTCCATGTCGGCGAGGCGGGCGAGCAGGAGTTCGACGGTGCCGAGCTCGAGCACATAGCCCTGCACGCGGGCGGGGTCGTAGGGGTCGAGCTCCTGATCGATGGCGGCGGCGGAGGTGGCGGTGCCGGCGACGCCGATGCCGTACTCGACCTGGGTGCGCTGCTCGGCGGGGAGCCCTTCGAGCAGCGTGCTGCGCACGTCCCGCGCGAGCGCCTGCAGCTCCTCGGAACGGGGCGGATCGGAGTGGATGTGGCGCTCGCTCATGCGCACGACGCCGGCGTGCAACGAGACGTGGAAGCGCGCTACGCGGTCGAGGCCGACGACGAACTCGGTGGAGCCGCCGCCGATGTCGACGACGACGGTCGGCCGGTCGTCGTGAGGGTCCTGTTCGGACCGGCCGGACATGGCGCCGAGGAACGTGAGCTGCGCCTCTTCGTCGCCGCTGAGCACGCGCGCGTCGAGTTGGAAGTCGCTGCGCACGCGCTCGGCGAACTGAGCGCCGTTGGAGGCGTCGCGGACGGCGGATGTGAGCACGGCGAGGTTGGCGCTGGCGTGGTGCTGGTCGATGGCGGCGCGGTACTCGCGCAGCACGGTGAGCACGCGCTCGATGGCGTCATCGTCGAGCGCGCCGGTTGCGTCCACCCCGTGCCCGAGCCGGGTCACCTGCGAGCGCCGTACGAGCTCCTCGATCGCACCGCTGTGCGGATCGACCTCGGCGACGAGCAGGCGCGTGGAGTTGCTCCCGATGTCGACCACGGCGACGCGCACGGCGGGGATGCTAGAGGCGCGCGGCGCTTGACTGCGGTGCGGCGCCGGCAAGCCTTGGCGCGGCCCGCGGAGCTGGTGAGGCGGGCGCGACTTTGCTAGAACATAAGAAGCGACGCGGGGTGGAGCAGTCTGGTAGCTCGTCGGGCTCATAACCCGAAGGTCGCGGGTTCGAATCCCGCCCCCGCTATAGGAAAAACCCCGCGACAGCGGGGTTTTTTCGTGGAAGCGCGGGGTGGAGGGGTTAGGCGAGGTTCCAATAGGGTTACGTTTGCAGCGCGTGCCTCTGACCGCTCAGCGCCGGCGGGAGTAGGCGCCCCGTGCTGTCCCTCGTCCTCGCGCAGGTCTACATTCGTTTGCATGCCTATTGCCCCGGCGAAAGACAGGATCCGCAACCCCGGGATGCTGGTCCCCACGTGGACGCGCTCAGAGGGCGGCGTCTGGATGCCGGCGGACGCCACGGGTCACCCAAAGCTCCAACTCGAGCTCGGCCGCGACACATCCGGCGCGCCAATCGTTGCGGTGCTCGACAAGCTGCCCGACTCCGAAGCCCAGGTCTTTGCGTTCTTGGACGAGCGCGCGATCGGCGTGCAGGTCTCGACGCTGCCCGAGCAGATCAACCGCCTCGCGCGCGTCGCATTCGACTCGGCCGCCATCTACATCAGCGCGATGAGCATGGCGACGGCGCAGGTGCCGCCGGGGCGCGGCCGGCAAGTCGCCTTGGTGCGCGAGCTGTTCATCGACAAGGAGATCGCGGCTGGCGCGGAGCGCGCGCTGAAGGCCGGTGAGGGCAGCGTCGCAGTCGCCGAGCAACACCTGAGCGCGCTTTGCCGGCTCGCGGTCGGGCACAGCGACACCTCGCGCCCCGCCGACCTCGAACGCGATGCGCGGACGGTGGAGCGGGCGCTCGTCGGCTGCTCCGCGCTCGCGATGGGCGACTCCGAGCGGATTATGGGCGAGCACGCCGAGCCGTTCGACGCCGTCGCGGTGCTCGTGCACAACGCCGCGTTTCAATCGCGCGAGCCGCTCGCCAACGCGCTGGCGCGAAACAGCTGGCTCTACCGCACCCTTGCGCTTTCCCCCGAGGGTCAGGCGCATCCAGAGTTCTGCGACCCCGACCGGTGGGCGCGGGCGGACACCGGCCTCGGGCTGCTCGAGCAGTTCGCGGGGGGGATCGCCGCGCTCGGCAGCTCGCGCGCGCTCGATGACGATGGGCCGCTCGGAGGCCGCGGTATGCTGGCCGCGGACTGGGTGACCGGGACCGCCGAGCAGCTCGGCGTCCCGGCGCAGGCGATCCTCGACGCCCTCAGCGCAGCACCGGGCTGGTATGCCGAGCAGTTCGAGGCGATCGAGCGAGCGTATGGGCTCGATGAACGGGAGGCCGCAGCCGGTTGGACGACCGCCCCGTTGGAGACCAAGCCTTTCGTCCGGCTGCGCGATGGTCGGTTGTGCCTGTGGTCGGCACGTGCCCTGCTCGGCTGGCTCACCGACGGCTTCTACTACCGCGCTCTGACGCATGCCCGGCACGAACGCCGCGGCGGCGGGTTCACCACGTTCAACGGCTGGCTCGTCGAGTGCTACGCCCGCCAGGTCGTCGAGCAGGCGCTGCCCCCCGATAAGCCGCACGGCAGCGGGCGGGCGCTGGGCTCGGTTCGCTACACAGGGCGCTCGGGCGGTGTCGACTCGCCGGACATCGCGCTGGACTACGGCACCGACCTCGTGTTCGTCGAGGTGTGCTCCGGGCGCCTGCGGCTGGACACGCGGCTGACCGGAGACCCTTCCGCGGTCCGGGATGACCTCCGTCGAGTCCTGACCGGCAAGGCGCAGCAGCTCAGCCGACGGATCGACGACTACCTCGACGGCGCGTTCGAGCTCGACGGGGTCGACCGGAGCACGGTGGAGCGGGTCTGGCCGGTCATCCTGACCGGGGCGAGCTTCGTGATGACCGAGCACGTCTACGACTGGATCATCCGCGAGGTCGGCGACCACCTTCGGCAGCCGGGCACGCGGGCGCTGACGGTGCTCGACATGGCCGACTGGGAGCAGGTGTGCGGGCTGGTGGAGGCCGGCTGGACCGTCCCGCGGCTGCTCGGACGTAAGACAGGGGCGTTCCGCTGCCTCGACCTGCGGCGGATGGTCAAGGACGACCCGTACCTGCCCGATGAAACGCGGCCGTCGATGGTGGCCCAGCAGGCCGACCGGTCGTTCCGCGAGGCGGTCGCTCGTCTCGGCTTTCAAGACCTCGCGGAGCGAGGGTTCGCGGTCGGGCGATAGGCGTCCGCATGCGCTCGCGCACCGTGGGGTCCTATGCCGTCTACTGCCGGTGCCGCACAGCGGTCCGGCTGCCGGCGGGCCAGGCGGTTCGCTTCCAACGCTCGGGGGGCAGGCTGCCGAGCGTCGAAGTGCGCAGTCGCTACCCGCCCGCGCCGGTAGCGGAGCTCGCGCGGGACCTGCTGATCGAGGTGCGCGTCGAGGCGGCGAGCTTGCAGGACGCGGTCAACGAGGGGCTGCAGGCCGCCGGCAGCCAGCTGCTCGCGCTCACTGTGGCCGCCAACGCGTTCGCCGCCAACCCGGTACTCGTCAGCGCCTACGAGACGGGTGCCGACCTCGTCGAGCGGGCGTGGCTGCAGCGGCGCCAGCCACCGGAGGAGCCCGTGCCGCCGAACAGTCGCGAGATCGCCGCGGAGCCGGCAGGCGAGTTCATGCGCGCGGCCGAGCACCACCCGCAGCGGCGCCGCTTCGGTCGCGCCCTCGCGTACTACCGGGAGGCCCTTCGCTATGCCGAGACCGACTCGGCACTGCTCGCGGTCGAGTTCCTCCACATCGCCGCCGAGACGCTCACGCCGGTGCTGGTCAACCGCAACCGCGGCGAGGACAACTCGGCCGACGAGGAGTTCCGCCGCGTCCGGCTGGAGCAGATCTACGTGGGCGACAGCGAGATGCGCAAGCGAGTCGAGCGGCTCAGCAACGGCTTCGAGCACGGCTTCGAGGATCTCGGCACCGCGAAAGACACGGCCAAAGCTATCGTCGGTGACGCCTCCAGGAGCGTCCGGAACGCAATCGTCCGCGCGTCGGGCGTTTCCCCCGCCGTGCTCGGCGAGCTGCTGTCGGAGCGCTTCAGCATCCCGATGCCGCTCTTCGACACCGAATACCTTTACGTGGGCAAACTGCGCGTCGCTGACGACGAGCGGATCGCGCCCGGCAGCGAACCCATCGAGGCGCTGCGCGACTGGGCAGTCTGGCCCGAATCCGCCGAGCGGCGCGGGGACGGGAGCCTGCTCGTCCGCACCGCCGCCAGCGCGCGCGCTTCCGAGCAGGGCACGACGGTGACCGTCGAGGCCGTCGTGCAGCGGCTGCCGGTGGGTTTGCCGGCGGGCGCGCGGATGCCGGAGCACCGCATCACCTCGATCGACGTGGTCGACGAGCAGGAGTAAGGCCGACTAGCCCCCCTCGCCGTTCGGGCCGGCAGGCTGGGAGGGCGGACGGCAGAATGCCTCAAGCGCCGCGGCGCAGAGCCTGAGCTCGTGGTCCTCGCCGAACTCTTGGATGTCGATGTCCTCGACGATGGCCACGAGGTGGGCGGGGTTCTGGCCGCGCGGGCGCTTCTCGGCCCCGAGCGCCGTCTCTACATCCTCGACGAAGCGGAACATCCTCCCTCGCGCGGCGTCTGCGACTGCCTGCACGTTCTTCTCGGTGCGCTCGTCCGCGTTCGCCTTGGTCGCGTCGCCGTCGGTGACCACGAGCAGCTCGACGCGCAGCTCGTCGAGCAGGCGGACGTAGTCGGGCAGGTTGTCTCTGCTGCCGCAGTCGAGGACGCTGGTGTTGAGCGCGTCTGGGTCGATGCTGAGACGCTCGAGCAGGGCTCGTACTACGGCGACATCGTCCTGGCCCTCGCACAGGATCGCCCTCGCGGCGAAGAACACCTCCGCGTTGCCGCCGCGGCGCAGCTTCTGCGCCAGGCGCTCGTAGCTGAACTCGAGCGTCGCCTCGCACCGGTGCGCAGCCGAAGTCCCGCCGCTCTTGACCACCCGCGCGACCGTCCGATACTCCGGCAGCGAGACGAACGCCGCGTCGTGGGTGGTGATGAGCACGTCGTTGCCCTGCTCGGCCAGCCGGCGCAGTGTCGTCGCGAAGTAGCGGCGCAGGTGCGGGTTCAGGTAGGCCTCGGGCTCCTCCACCAGGAACACGGCCGGCCTCGTCTGTTCGGCGAGGTCGGCGTAGGTCCGCAGGATCGCGAGCCTCAGCAAACTGCGGTAGCCGTCGCCGAGACGGTCGACGGTCAGAGCCGGGCTGGCGGCGTCGTCTTGCACCTGGAGACTCAGCACCTCAGCGAGGAGCTCCTCGGCGCTCGGTAGCGCGATCGTCACCTCGGCACCCGTCGCGGTCGGGCCGAGCACCTGCCTCAGGTTCTCGCTCAGCCCGCGCTCGATCTCGGCCAGCTTCGGGGTGCGCAGTACCTCGCCCATCCGGCCGGTCAGCCGCTCGAAGGCGCGGGCCCGGGTCACCTGCTCCCCCGAGGGAAGCTCATACGTGTTCGCGTCGGCACGGAAGTCCTCGCGGTAAACGTCCAGCAACTGGGCGAGGACGCCGTAGCCGCTCGTATCGAACGCGCGGTACAGGTTCGGGCTCAGATAGTGGACGCGGCCGAGGAGCGGCGCGATCGTGCTCGCCCGCGCAGGCCGAGGCCGCGCAGGCTCGACGCCGTCCGGCGGCCCGAGGAAGGGGGTCCCCGCCTCTCCGCTTCGCGTCGACCCGGGGACCCCCTTCCTCGACCAACACATCACAGATGTTTGTGGCGAGGCCAGATGCAGAGCGTGGGGCGGGAGCGAGCGGGCAGCGGCAAGTTGAGGATCGAGAACAAACAGGAGATAGAGCGGTTCAGAAGGATGAAGACACGATGCGGGGTAGCGGTGTCTGTTGGTGGATTACAGCGGGGGGCGATGGTCTATTAGCTGGCGGAAGGGGTGCGGAAGGTCGTGCGCGGCGGGGTGGCGAAACGACGACGACCCGTCCATGCTCCGAGCCACGAGACGTTCACGTAGGTGCGACGAAAGCAGAAGTCTGAGCTCGTGCGGTCTGTGCTTTCGCAGCTCCGTCCAGAGCGACAGCACTGAGCCAGGCGCCTCGCGCGCTCGCTTAGCTGCCGAAAGCAGCGGTCGGAGAAAATGCAGGATGCCCGATGAGTCCACGACCTCCAACCTGGTGGAGAGGACGCGCGTCGCGCGAGGCCGCTACCAGCTGCCGCCGCTGAGTCGGGCGACCAGTTCGATCATTGCGTCAAGCGCGGCCTCTAGCGGCTTGGTGTCGCGTTTGACCTGAGTGAGGAGCAGGCCGCCCTGCAGGGCGGCTAGCAGCGCGAGGGCGAGGGTGTCGGGGTCGGTGTCGGGCGTGAGCTCGCCTCGTGCTTGCATCTCTCGTAGACCGCTCTGGATTGTGGCTTCCCATCGTTTGAAGCCCTCGGCGACGTGGGCTCTTGCGTCGGGATCGGTCTCGGCTAGCTGGCCTCCGAGAGAGCCGATTGGGCAGCCGCCGCTGCAGTGGTGCTCGCGCTGGGCCGCGATCACGAAGTCGCGCCAGGCTCGCAGGCCATCCAGCGTGCTGAAATCGAACATCTCCTGCCCGCCGACCATTGTGTCGGCCTGGTGGTCGACGACCGCCCGGACCAGGGCCGTCTTGTCCTCGAAGTAGTGGTAGAGCTGCGAGCTTGAGACGTCCGCTGCCGCGCGTACGTCCTCGATCGTCGTGTGGGCGACGCCTCGCCGGAAGATCAAGCCGGCCGCCGCGTCGACGATGCGCTGACGGGTCTCCTGGCCCTTGCGCGTCAACGGGCGAGAGGAGGGGCTAGTCGTGTTCATATCGCAGATTCTACCAACAGAATGGATCGCCTCATCCATTCTGTGTTAGAGTGGAACGCACGATCCATTTCGAGGGTCGCGACAACCACTCAAAGGGAGAACGCGATACATGGCACTTCAAGGCAAGACCGCCCTTATCACCGGCGGCACATCCGGGATGGGTTCCGCCACCGCACTGGCGATGGCCGAGAAGGGCGCGTCGGTGATCATCACCGGCCGCGATGAGACCCGCGGCGCGAGCACCGTGGAGAAGATCCGGGCGGGTGGGCACGATGCGCAGTTCATCGCCGCTGATTTCTCGGAGATGTCCGAGGTGGGGCGCGTTGCCGACGCAGCAGGCGAGATCGATGTTCTGGTCAACTGTGCCGGCTTTGCCGCCCTCGCACCGACGGCTGACACCGACGAGGCGGCGTTCGACGGGCTGTTCCAGATCAACGTCAAGGCGCCGTTCTTCCTCGTCGCCGCGCTCGCCCCGAAGATCGCCGCCCGCGGCGGCGGATCGATCATCAACGTCTCAACGATGGTCGCGAGCTACGGCCAGCCAGGGATGGCTGCCTACGGCGCCTCGCGCGCCGCGATCGAGCTGCTCACCAAGGCGTGGGCCGCCGAATACGGGCCACAGAACGTCCGGGTCAACGCGGTCGCCCCCGGTCCGACGTTGACCCCGGCAGTGGAGCCGAGGTTGGAGATGGCCAAGGAGTTTGCCAAGCAGATTCCGCTCCGCCGCGTCGCTGAAGTGCACGAGCTGTCCGACGTCATCACATTCCTCGCGACCCCCGCGGCCGGCTACATCAACGGGGCGATCATCCCCGTCGACGGCGGCCGCCCGCGATCTGAGAGGGGAGGAGATGATCCTGGTCACTACTCCCGGCAACGTTCGGACACGAAGCGAGAGAACCGTGGCCGGCCGCCCGCCGCCGGCGGCTGGCCACGGACCGCGACAGGTCCGCCAAACACCCACGGCGCGACCTCGACGAGACGCAAAAGTCTGAACAGCCGTACCCCGGATCACCAATGACCATGTCTTTACCAAAGGAGCCAAGCACTCAAATGCAAACCACCGCAGAAAAGACCGTGTTGATCACGGGCGCCAACGTCGGGATCGGCAAGGATGTGGCCCGGCAACTTGCTCTTCGTCCCGAGATGTCCCGGATCTACCTGGCGTGCCGGAACCAAGACCGGGCGACTACGGCAAAGGCCGAGCTCGAAGCTGCGACCGGCCGGCGCATCTTCGACATCGTTGTCATGGATGTCGCCAATCTGGATTCGGTCCGCGCCGGCCTGGCCGAGCATCAGCGGATCCGTCGACGCGTTGGTGATGAACGCTGGTGTCATCGGCCCGCAGTCGATGGCCTTGACCGCTGACGGGGTCACCACCGTGTTCGCGACGAATGTTCTTGGCCACGTCGTCCTCCTCGAAGGGCTCCTGGCCGAAGGTCGACTCGGAGAGGTGGCGGTCCTCGCCGGAAGCGAGGCAGCCAGGGGACTTCCGAAGTTGGGGATGAAGCGGCCATCGTTCGTCTCAACCTCCGCCGACGAGCTCGCCACCGTCATCGACGGCAGCTACTTCGCCGTCGGAAAAGCGGACTTCAACCTAGCCTTCGCGCAGGCCAAGTACATCGGGGCCCTGTGGATGGCCTACCTGGCCCGCCAATACCCCGACCGCCGTTTCATCACCGTGAGCCCCGGCGCCACCACCGGCACCCAAGCCTCCAACGACATTGCGCTACCGCTGCGTATAGCGGCCAAATACGTCATGCCCGCCCTAGGCATCTCCCACAAACTTGACGTGGGCGCGAAGCGACTGGTCGACGGTGTCACCGACCCGACTCTGTCCAGCGGCGTGTTCTACGCCAGCGCGGCCAACAAGCTCAAGGGTCCCCTGGTTGACCAAGCAGACATCTTCCCCGATCTGGCCAACCCGTCGTTTCAGGACCACGCCAACGAGGCGATCCAGCGGTTCGTACCGAGGCCCGCCGCGACTTGACCGCTCTGCGCACGGGTGCCACTCCAATCGCCACGCCACCCATCGCTACCGCATTGCACTGCATAGCAAGTGCGACGACGGAAGCCGGCGAGACCGCTGGTGCGGACGAAAACCACTCGTCCGGCCGGGCCCTCGGCTCGCTTCTGCTTTCCACCGGAGCGGGCGTCTCGGCCGCCGGAGAGCCCCACCTGAGTGGCGCTCGGCGCCGGCGCCGGAATATGCCGATAGGCGGTTGCCTCACAAGCCGGCCAACGGGGTTGGGGCTGAATGGAGTGGACCCGGTTTGACGGACATCTGAGGGCTTGGCTGGCTGGGACGCGAAAGGATGTCCGCCATGGCGAAGACGAGACCGCCGTATCCACCGGAGTTCCGCCGAGAAGCCGTGCAGCTGGTCCGGGCTGGCCGCTCGGCGAAGGACGTCGCCGAGAGCCTGGGTTGCAGCGAGCAATCGCCTGCATAACTGGGTCAAGCAGCACCAGCTCGATCGCCGCGAGCGCGACGACGGGCTGACTACTGAGGAGCGCGAGGAGCTGCGCAAGCTGCGGCGTGAAAACGTGCGCCTGAAGCAGGAGCGCGAGATCCTCAAGCGAGCCGCGGCCTTCTTCGGAGACCGAGACCCGGTGAGCATCTATCGGATCATCTCGGCGGAGAAGGCCAGCTTCCCGGTCTCTGTGATGTGTGACGTGCTCGGTGTCAGTCGATCTGGGTTCCACGGCTGGGAGCGCCGAGCACCCTCAGACCGTGCCCTTGGTGATGCGTGGCTGACCGAGCGGATCAAGGAGATTCACGAACGTGCTCGCGGTGTCTATGGCTCTCGCCGTGTGACCGCCGAGTTGCGTCTCGGCCAGGGCGTCGAGGTCTCGCGCAAGCGTGTGCAGCGGCTGATGCGAAGCGCCGGTATCTCGGGCCTCGTCAAGGTCAAGCGTGGCAAGACGACGATCCGCGTTCCAGGCGTCAGGGTCGCCGACGATCTCGTCGAGCGACAGTTTAGGCCGGCCGAGCCGAACGTGCTCTGGGTCGCCGACATCACCTATCTCAGAAGCTGAGAGGGCTGGCTCTACCTCGCAGCAGTGCAGGACGCGTTCTCGAGGATGATCGTCGGCTGGGCGATGGCCGAGCACATGCGAGCCGAGCTCGTCGTCGACGCGCTGAAGATGGGCCTGCACCGCCGGCGCCCCGAGCCAGGGCTTGTCCATCACAGCGATCTCGGCTCGCAATACGTCAGCCTCGCCTTCGGCCAGCAAGCCAGAGACGCCGGCATCGCCGTCTCGATGGGCTCGCGCGGCGACGCTTACGACAACGCCGTCGCCGAGAGCTTCTTCGCCACGATCAAGAAGGAGCTCGTTCACCGCCAGCCATGGCCGACACGCAGAGAGCTCGGCGCCGCCGTCTTCGAGTACATCGAGGGCTTCTACAACCGACAGAGGAGACACTCCACCCTCGGCTACCTCTCCCCAGAGGAGTTCGAGAGAGCGAGAATCACGACCACGACAACCGACTAGCCACTAAAGCCCACGACTGTCCACGAAAGCGGGTCCACTCCAGAACAGCATCCCTCGCGCTCCACGATCCAGGACTACCGCGGACACCTGCGCCGTCATCTCGTGCCGTTCTTCGGCGAACGACCGATCGACAAGATCGACGCAGCCCAGGTCGCGCAGTACCTCAAGCGCAAGCGCAGCGACGGCCTGTCCTCAAAGACGGTCCAGAACCACCTGAACTTCCTCCACGGCGCGTTCGCCTTCGCGATCAAGCGCGGCTGGGCACAGAGCAACCCGGTCGCATACGTCGACCGCCCAAAGAAGAACCGCTCTCCCCACCAACGCGTCCGATTCCTGCAACCAGCCGAACTCGACAAGCTGATCGACGCCGTGCCGGAGGACACCCTCGGCGGCGTCGAGCGGGCACTGTACCTGGCCGCCGCGCTCACCGGGCTGCGCCAGGGCGAGCTGCTCGCCTTGAAGTGGCTCGACATCGACTGGCAGGTCGGGCGCATCCGCGTCGCCGACAACTTCACGCGCGGACAGATGGATACCCCCAAGTCGCACGAAGGCCGCTCAGTCCCGATGGCCGCACGACTCGGCCGAGAGCTCGAAGACCTCCGCCAGCGCTCGCGCTTCCCAGCAGACAGAGATCTCGTCTTCTGCCACCCCGAGACCGGCGATGTGCTCGACCCGTCCAAGATGCGCAAGCGCTTCAAGGATGCCCTCGTCGACGCGGGCGTCCGCGAGATCACGTTCCACGAGCTGCGCCACACCTTCGGCACACAGATGGCCGCCGCGGGCGCGCCGCTGCGCGCGATCCAGGAGTGGATGGGGCACGCCGACGCCAAGACCACTGAGATCTACCGGCACTACGCGCCCGACCCATCCAACGGGGCGGCGTTCGTTGAACGGGCGTTTGGGGGCTGAGATCCAGCTTCCACCGCCGTGTCGCGACATGAGCGGGGACAGTCCTACGACTAGCCTACGATGCTTCTCGAGACGATGGCCCAGGCCGACCACATAAAGGCGTTGCTGCGCGCCCACTCCGACCGAGACGACACGGGTTTCCGTGTCGCCGCCGATCAGCTCGCGGCTGACGAGGAGCGCAAGGGCCACAGACTTCTTGCTCGTGACCTACGAAGGATGCTCGACGATAGATCGGCAATCTCAACGATGCCGAGGCCCCGCCAGATCGTCGATGTACCTGTCGACGCCGAGCGCGGGTTTCCACTGGCTACGGTCGAGCACCCGGAAGAGGGGCTCGACAGCGTGGTTCTGCCCGACCCCGCACGGGAGACCTTGCGGCTTCTCGTCGAGGACGTCCGCGCCCGCGAGCAGCTTGCGTCATGGGGCTTGCCACCCAAGCGCAAGGTGCTGTTCTTCGGACCACCCGGCTGCGGCAAGACCGTGACGGCGCTGGCGCTCGCTGGCGAGTTGAACCTCCCGCTTTTGTACGTGCGCTTCGATGCGCTGATCAGTTCTTACCTCGGTGAGACCGCCGCGAACATGCGTCGGCTCTTTGACTTTGCGCAGTCGCGGCCCTGGGTTGTCCTGTTCGACGAGTTCGATGCCGTCGGCAAGAGCCGGGACGATCCGAGCGAGCACGGAGAGCTCAAGCGAGTGATCAGCAGCTTGCTGCAGATGATGGATGGCATGCGAGGCCCAAGCATGCTGATAGCGGCGACTAACCACGAGCACATGCTCGACGATGCGTTGTGGCGGAGGTTCGACGACATTCTGCGCTTCGACCCGCCGGCCCAGCGCGAGCGACTCAGTCAACTACGCAAATTTCTGCGTGGTTTCGACACTCGCGAGACCGATCTGCGCAGGCTTGCTGGTGACACCGAGGGGTTGACGGGCAGCGACTTGGAGCGCGTTGCCGTCGATGCTGCCAAGCACGCCGTGCTATCCGCGCGCCAGGATGTCGATCTCGACGACCTCATGGCGGCGCTTCAACGGCAGCGACAGCGCATGGCGATGGCCAATGGCACACCAGACTAACCGTGGCGCGAGATCTTGATCATCTCGCTCTCCCTCAGGTTCAGGCACCACTAGCGCGCAAACTCCACGGTGGTGGCCGGGCGGTCCCGCGGGGAGATAGATCGGGACACGCAACCCGACTGAAGGCCGAGGCGGAAGATGTTGTTCGTGCGCAACGCCGGCGCGCGCGTCCGGCCGGTGTAACCCCGTCGCTGATCTTTCGCCTGCAGCTACATCCCCATGGAGAACTCGACGAGACGGTGCTCGACCGCTTTGGGCTGCGGCTGGTCGCCAGGGACGAGGAGAAGACTCTGGTCGTCTTCGCCTCGGACGAGGATCTAGCGGCGTTCCTTGCGCGAGTAACGACCTTCGGCTCGCCTACAGGCCCCGCGTACGCAGAGGTCGGCAACATCGAAGGGTTGGCGCCGATCACTGCCGGGGATCGGATCGGCCGCAGACTAGCTACGGCGCCGATCGAGCCGGAAACACCGGAAGTCCCCGTAGACGTGGAGCTCTGGCATCCCGGTACGACGGCTGGTGCTCTCGCTCGAATCGAGGAGTTGCGGGCGGTGGTCGACAGCAAGGGCGGTCGATTGACAGACCACTACATCGGCGCTGACCTCGTGGTAGCGCGCTGTCGCGTAGACGAGGGCCTTGTCCAGGAATTGTTGGAGATTGACTACGTGCGCGAGGTGGACCGCATCCCTGCCGCAGCGATTGACCGCCTGCAGGCGCTCGGCCTCGATGCGGGCGACCTACCTGAGATAGAGGAGGCTCCCGACGCGGCTACAGGCGTCCTCATACTCGATTCGGGTGTGACCGCGAACCATCCGATGCTCGCGCCAGCGATGGGTGACGCTCAGGTATTCCCGGACGAGCTAGGAGCTCGCGACGGCCTGGGTCCTGCGGACGGGGATCAACGCCTCCACGGACACGGGACCGCTGTCGCTGGTTTTGCCGTTTGGGGTCGGCCTCACGAGGTGGCGGCAAGTGGCGCCAAACAGGCCGACGTTGCACTGTTTAGTGCCCGTGTGCTGGATGAGCACGCCGAGTACGATCCAGATCTTCTCGCTGAGCACCAACTCGACGCGGCGATCACTTACTTTCTCGACAGCTACCCCCAGTGCCGCGTCATCAATCTGTCGCTCGGCGACGCGCGCCTCGTCTATCCGCCAGGTGGCCGCCAAACGAGGCTGGCGGCGCGAATAGACGAGATTGCCTATCAGCTGCAGGCGCGTAACGTGCTGTTCGTCGTGTGCACCGGCAACTACACACACGAACCCGAAGATCACGCCGATCACGTCGACGGTTACCCTAAGTATCTCCTGGATCGGGATGCGGCGCTCATTGAGCCTGCCACGGCCGCGCTGGCCGTAACCGTGGGTGGCTTGAGCGACGGTGGGCACCCAGCGCGCTTCCCCGAGGCAGCGGGGCGGCGCGCCGTTGCGGGCACCTCGGGCCATCCATCCCCGTTTACGCGGACTGGGTTCGGTGTCGGGCAAATGCTGAAGCCGGAGTTTGTAGAGTTCGCTGGCGACTACGTCTACGATCCCTCGCTGCCTGTCAAGCTCGACGGCAGCGACCCGGGGGTTGGGCTGCCCAGCACGAACCGCAACTTCGGTCCCCCTGATGGGCGGCTGTTGCGGGCTGTGATCGGTACGAGCTTTGCGGCACCGGCCGTCGCCAATATCGCCGCCCGCCTGTTCAACCGCTACCCCGATGCGACACCGAACCTGATCCGTGCGCTGTTGGCCGACAGTGCGCAGCTCCCGTCCGACCGTCCGGCGCCAGTCGACGGGCGTCACCACGAGGAGCAGGTACTACGGCTATTCGGATACGGCCAACCAAGCCTCGAGCGAGCAGCTGCCTCGGATAGCAACGACGTGCTGATCATTGCCGAGGAGACCATCGCGCTCGATTCATTTCAGTTGTTCGAGATTCCCTTTCTGCCTGATGATTTCCTAACCCGTGCCGGCGAGCGCTGGATCTCCGTGAGCCTGGCATTTGACCCGCCCACCCGGCAAACCCGAGGTGACTCCTACTTGGGCCTTGCGATCCAGTTTCACATGTTTCGCAATGTCGGTCTGGACGATGTCAGCGCGGCCTATCGTGACTGGAAACGCGCGCCGGCAGGCACGACGGAGCAGGAGCTTGAGAGCTCGCTGGCCAAGCTCAAAGGGCGACAGAGGGTGGACTTCGAGCCCAAAATCAACCTGCGATCCCGTAGCACGCTCCAGCGCGGTCTCAAGCGAGTGGGCGCGTCTACGTGGGAATACGACGGCGGTCCGTTGATCCTCGCAGTGAGCTGTCTGCGCCGATGGGCTCCGCCTGAGCTTGAGGCGCAGCGCTACGCAGTCGTCGTGTCGCTCAAACACAGCGATCCCGACGCGCGGCTACACGCCCCCCTCCAAGCACGCTTGCGCGGCCGAGCCCGCGCAAGAATCCGGTGAAGTAGCGGCCGTGGCTGAGCGCTCGGGCAAGATCAACGCAGCCGGTGACTTTCTCCGCGCCGTGGGATCGAGGCGCGCCGGCGCACAAGGCGCGATCGAGACATCGGCGCAGTTGCCGGCCGTCGAGACACTCCGCGCGTTGGCGGCAATGCCTCCGCCCGGTTCGTCGGGGATGAACGTCGACAAGCTCGCCGCGGAGCTTGGCGTATCGCGAAGGATTTTGGCCGAGACGCTTGCCAACCTCACCGAGCTCGATCTAGTGGCCCTAACACGCGAGGGACGTGAGGAACGAGCGGTGCTTACCGATCTCGGCAGGCTGGTCGTGGAGAGACAGAGTGAGCGGCTCGACAGCGATTGACCTCGCGACGGTTGCGGGAATCGGAGCGCTCGTCGGAGCGGGGGAGCTCGTCAGTCGCTACCGCGACGCCCCCGTACGTGCTCTCGCCTGCGCCCCGGCGTTCGTCTACATCGCGGTCAACGTACTCGCGGCCTGCTCCGCGTATGGGCTCGCTATCGCGTTCGATTGGCACTTCGGCGCGACGACCGGCGAATCGGCGCGCTGGACGCGAGTGCTGATCGCCGGCTTTGGGGCGATGGCGCTCTTTCGCAGCTCGCTTTTCATCGTCCGCGTTCATGACCAAGACGTTGGCATCGGCCCGAGCAGCCTGCTGAAGTCCCTGCTTGATGCTGCCGACCGCGGCGTCGACCGCGTCAGAGGGACGCAGCGCGCCACCGAGATGGAGGAGCTGTTGGAGGGAGTCTCGTGGGAGCGGGCGCGCACCGACCTGCCCGCTCTCTGCCTCCGCCTGATGCAGAACTCAACGCTGATCGAGCAGGATGCCCTCGCAGGCGCGATTCGGGATATCGAGGCCGGCGACCTTGACAACGATGTAAGGGTGCTACTCGTTGGGCTCGAGCTGCTCAACCTCGCCGGCATCGGTGTGCTTCGCGGCGCCGTCGCTCTGGTGAAGGGCGACACGGACCAAGGATCGGTTTGAGCGACCGCGAACGGAGCGCCCTGTCGCGCGGCGTTCGCCGAGATGGCCCGATTGGCTTGGCTCTCGCGGTTCCATTCAAGGTTCCGTTTTGAGCAAATCCGACCCCATCTAACGCGAGCTACTCCCAGCAAAGACGGGCCATCTGGCCCTACGTGACCCCCCTTCGGCGACCTGATAACCCGAAGGTCGCGGGTTCGAATCCCGCCCCCGCTATGCGAAGAAGCCCCGCTCAGGCGGGGTTTTTTCGTGGCCTCGTGCCCGCGGAGGCCCCGCTCTTCGTACCAAGTTCCTACCAACGCAAAAGTGGTCGCGTGGCAGATGAGCAATCACATCTGCGGTGAAGGTAAGCGTCTCGGTCGGCGGCCCAATAAGCTCTGGATCTGTGCGGTTCGCGATCTCGATCCCGCAGTACGCCCGCGAAAGTCGCTTCGATGAGCAGGCCTTCCGCTCCCACCTCCGCCAGGTCGAGGAGCTCGGGGTATTCGAGAGCGGCTGGGTGCAGGAGCAGGTGCTCGGCGCCGCTGGCGTCCTAGCGGCACTCCAGACGCTCACCTACGCCGCGGCATGCACCGACAACTTGCGGCTGGGTTGCGCTGTCTTCATCCTGCCGCTGCACAACCCCCTCCACCTGGCCAAGGCGCTCAGCTCGCTGGACTGCCTCAGCCACGGGCGCGTCGAGGTGGGCGTCGCCACGGGTGGCCAGGGGCGACCGTTCGCCGCCTTCGGCGTCGACCCTGAGAAGCCCGTCGCGCGCTTCAACGAGGCGCTTGCGTTGATGAAGAGCTGCTGGAGCGACTCGCAGATCGACTTCGAGGGGCGCTTCTGGACGCTCCACGGAGCGACGATGGAGCCGAAGCCCGTGCAGAAGCCCCACCCGCCGGTGTGGTTCGGCGGAAATGCGCCCGCCGGGATGCGCCGCGCCGCGCGTCACGGCGACGGGTTCATGGGCGCGGGGTCCCAGACGACCAGCAGATACGCCGAGCAGGTCGCAATGGTGAAGGATGAGCTGGCGGTGCAGAACCGCGATCCCGAGACGTTCCGGTTCGGCAAGCGTGTCTACGTTCATGTCGAGGACGACCCGACGGTTGCCAGAAAGCGGCTCAACGACGCGCTCAGACATCACTACGGTGGCGGCGAATGGGCCGAGCACATGCTTGCTGGCACCGCGGAGGAGTGCGTCGCCGGGATCCGTGCAGTTGCGGACGCCGGCGCCGAGCTGATCCTGCTTAATCCGCTCGTGGACGATCAACGCCAGCTGCAGCGGCTCGCGGGTGAAGTGATCCCGGCCCTGACGTAGGCGCGCTAGGCCCTGCAATCGGGCTCAGCTGTCCTCTAGCCGTGGGAGGGTGATCTCGTCGTGAAGAAGCTTGAGCGCGGCTGCGACCGGGATCGCGACCAATGCCCCTACGACACCGAGGAGCGCACCGCCCAGCACCGTCGCCAATACCGTCACGAGACCGGGCACCGCGACTGTCCGCTTCATGATGCGCGGCGTGAGCAGGTAATCCTCGAGGAAGCGATACACGGCGTAAAAGGCGCCTGTTGCGATAGCGACTGGCAGCGAGACGGTTAGCGCGACGAGAGAGACGATGATGCCGCCGATCGTTGAGCCGATGATCGGGATCAGGTCGAGCAGTCCGACGAGCAATCCTTGAAGCAGCGCGTAGGGGATTCCGAAGATGAGTGCCCACAGCGATCGTGAGGGCCGCGGCAATCAGCGACAGCAGGACATTCCCCAGCACGTACCCACCAACGCGGTCGAGTATCTCGTCTGTCAGAAGCACCATGCGGGGCCGCCGGCTGCGTGGGGCGAGAAGGTAAACCGCGCGGCGCACGCGGGGAAGGTCGACCAGCAAATAAATGGCTACCACCGTCACAAGCAGGAAGGACGAGATGAAACCCAGCAGAGCCTTCCCAAGACCCACCACGCTCTGGAAGGAGCTTCCGCCCTGCAGCAGGTGCTGCAGCCCCCTGACGATGTGGAATTTCGCATCGAGCTTGCTGAACGCGTGGCTCTTCCTGTCGAGATCGTGAAGGTAGCGAGGTAGTTCCTGCGAGAGGTTCGACGCCTGTTCGGTCACCAACGGTACGGCCAGCGCGAGAAAGCCGCCGACGACGATGATCAGAAGCGCAACCACGGCCGCAGACCGCTGCCCACCGGGGAACCCCGCGACGGTACAGCCACAACACGACGGGGTCTAGGCCGACTGCGATGAAGAACGCTAGTCCCAGGAGGACCAGCACCTGCCCTGCGGCCACGACGGTGTAGGCGAGCGCAATCGCACATGCCACTCCGAGTGCGCCCGTGAACCCGACGAGGAACGGTCCACGCCTATCGAAGGGCCGGCCGACCTCGCCGAAAGCCGTCGTCCTCGGTGACACCTGCCTGCGCCTCCGCGCGAGCGCGGATATCATCGACAATCTCCTGCGTGGGCTCCTCAGTTGCCAACTCCGACGAGATCTCCTGAGCGAGCTCCTCGGCGGTCTCCCCAACGACGCCGGGGCTACCCGTCGCGGACGTCGGTGAGCTTGAGGAGTCTTTGACGGTCACTGGGGGCCCTGCCTCTCAGCGCGGTGTTGTCCACTGCCTCGACCCTGCGGGTCAGGCGGCCGCAGGAGAGGTCGTATACGGGTCTGCCGGGAACGACGCGCGAGATTGCTCGCAGGGCGGTTGCCCGGACGCTAGAGGCGCCGTTCTTCGGAAGGTGTGCCGATAGGCATAATCAGACCCTCCCGCCTCGGCGATAGCCGAATCCGCCGCCCGTGAAGAAGACCAGGAGAGCTACCACCAGCAGCAACCAGAGCAACGGGCTTATACCGATCCCGCCCGCGATGGCAGCGACTACCAGGACCATCAAAAGCAACTCCAAGACCCACATACAACCTCCATTGCGTTACTGCGGCGTTTGCGCATTTATTACCCAAGACGCAATGTGGCAAACTCTTATGAGGCACCCTCGGAATCTCCAGACTGACCGGGGGGCTCGGCCATCGCCGTGGCGTACCGAATTTCGTTACGAATCTGAGCGAATCCGGGGTGACATCGTGCGCTCGAGCGCACGCCGGCGAGCGGGTCGCTGCGTGAGCCGTGCCAGGTAGTCCCTCAGGTCCGCCGTGAGCTCATCCGCGAAGCCGATGCGCTCCGTGAAGGCCAGCGTGCTCCCGACGAGGACGTCAGCCACCGTGAAGCGGTTCCCGACGAGATAGTCGCTGCCATCCAGGGCGCTGGACACCGCGCTCGCGGCCTCGTCGAAGCGCCCTCGCGCAGCGGCGGAGCGATCGGGGTCGCGCTGTGCGTACACGGCGGTCTCGATCAGCGGTGGCTCGAGCTCGGCTGGGGCGAAGATAGTCCATTGATAGAGCAGCGCTCGCTCGTGGGTCCCCGGTGCCGGCGCCAGGCCTGCATCGGGATGCAGGTCCGCGAGGTGCAGACAAATAGCCGCCGACTCGAATACGAACCCTGTCTCGTCCTCGAGCACGGGTACACGGCCCAGGGGATGGCGCGCGCGGTGCTCCTCGCCGTTGCTTTCCTCGCGCGTCATCATCGTGATCTCATACGGCTCGCCGAGCTCCTCCAGCAGCCAGGCGACGCGGATCGGGCGGCCGGCGTGCTCTCGGTGATACACGTGCATCATCGGCGGGCACGATAATCGATGGTGGCCATCATTTCCGGATTTCTCGGGAGAGCGCCCATTGACCCGGCACCTACACGTCGGTTAGTTTGTGCGCCCAGGGAGCAGGTTGATAGGCAGGGGAGCAGGTGGCTGGGGTCGCGGGTCGTGGGCCGCCGTCGCAGCCGCCGAGCAACATCACAACTCAACGGGAGGGGACTCAATGATGGGGGTCAGAGTGACCATGGTCGCTGCGGCTGCGGCTGTGCTGATGGCGATCGTTGCGCCGGCAACGGCGAGCGCGAAGTACGCGGTTCCGTACGGAGGCACCGCGGTCGCGGATGCGATCTGGAATGAGACCTGGGAACCGGAAACGGTGCAAGGGGCGAACAACGGCTGCAAACCGAGCACAGCGCATCCGTATCCGGTGGTGCTCGTGCACGCGACGCTGGCAGACGAGGGATCGAACTGGGTGACACTCGCGCCCCTGCTCGCGAACGAAGGCTACTGCGTGTACGCCTTCAACTACGGCGCCACGTTGGCTTCGCTTGAAGTCTGGCCCTTTATCGGGCCGCGCATCGACGGGCTCGGCCACATCGAAGGATCGGCGAAAGAACTCTCGTCGTTCGTCAACAGCGTCCTGTCGAAAACCAAAGCGTCAAAGGTCGACCTCGTGGGGCACTCCCAGGGCGGGATGATGCCCAACTACTACATCAAGGACCTCGGCGGGGCCTCCAAGGTGAACGAGCTGATCGGGCTGGCCCCGAGCAACCACGGGACCACCCTCGATGGGCTGACAAAGCTGGTCGAAGTGTTCCCGTTCGCCTCCGAAATCGTCGGTGACCTGCTCGAATTCCTCGGCGCGCCGTCGCTCCCCGAACAGGAGGAAGGCTCCGCGTTCATCAAAAAGCTGTTCGGCTCCGGGGAACCGGTCGTCGCAGGCGTGCGCTACGTGGTGATCGAGACCGAACACGACGAGGTCGTCACGCCGTACAAAAACGCATTCCTGACAGGGTCCAACGTGACCGACATAACCATCCAGAGCCAGTGCTCGAAAGACCCGGTCGGCCACATCGGGATGTTCGACGACTCGCCGGCGATGCAGAACGTCCTGAATCAGCTCAGCTCGAGTCCGAACGAATCGTTCAAAGCGAGCTGCACGAACTACGGGCTGGGGGTGTAAGGCTGGACTAGGCGTAAACGGCCAGATCGGGCGTCTAGGCCAGATCGGGCGACGGCACCAGACTGGACCGCTCGAGCGCGTCGCAGCGCTCGAGCGGTGACCCACCGCCTCGGCCCGCACTGTCGGGCCGAGGCGGCTCGTTCTAGACGGGAGTACTGTTGGGGCATGGACGAAGGCGAGGATCGGATCGAGGAGCTCGAACAGCGTCGTCGCGAAGCGCTCCGCCCCGTCGACGAAGCAGGGGGAGGCGAGTCTGAGGGCTTCGAGCTCGCCGAGCAGGAGCTGATCGAACACGCCTCCCACGGGGATCAGCACACGCCGACCCGGATCATGCTCGATGCGGCATCCGAGCGGGAGACCGCCGGCCCCGTGGAGGGAGAGGCCGATGAGGGCGTCTACGGCGAAGCTGACGAGGAGTACAAACCCGACTGATACCCGCTGACGCGTCCGCCGAGCGGCTAGTCGCTCGCCAGCGCCTGCAGCACATCCAGCCGCGCCGCGCGACGCGCGGGAGCCAGCGCGGCGATCAGGCCGGCAGCCGCGGCGGCAAGGAGCAGCACCAGCAGCGTGCCTACGGGTATCGAGACCACGTACCCCGAGCTTGACAGCGCGAAGATCGTGACGAGGACCGCTCCGACGACGCCGATCACCAGTCCGAGGATGCCGCCGATCATCGCCGTGATCAGCGACTCGTAGCGGATCATCTGCCGGATCTGGCGGCGCGAGGTGCCGATCGCGCGCATCATGCCAAGCTCGCGTGTGCGCTCGTAGATCGACAGGATCAGCGTGTTGACGATTCCGAAAAGCGACACGATCACCGACAGCGCGAGCAGTACGTAGACGAGCAGCAGGAACGTGTTGAGTTTGTTGCTGACTTCCTGCGTGTACTGCGCTGCGGTCTGCGAGTGGGCCTGCGGGAAGCTGGCTCGTAGCGTCGCGTTGATCGCCCGCTGCACTGCGGCGCCGTTCGCGCCGGGCGCGTAGGAGACGAAATCCACCCCGTCTTCGCGCTGCCCGAAGGCCGAGCTCGCAAGCTGGCGCGAGACGGTGAGGTTGGCGAGCAGGTTGAGCACTTCTTCCTTGACGACGCCCCTCACCGTCAGTGTCACCTGCTGGCCCGACGCGGTCAGCACGGACAGCTGTTGCCCCACGCGCAGGTCGTGGGCGCTCGCGAATTTCTTCGTGATCACCGTCCCGTCCTGCCCGAGCGAGGCGAGCGTCGCGGGGGAGCCCTTTTCCCAGTCGATCTTGTAGGTGCTCTCGAAGGAGTCCGGTTCGATCGCCGTGACGGTGCTCTTTTCGGCGATCACCGGCGCCCCCGGCTGCGCGAGGTCCCGAACCCTGCCCTTGGTGAATGCGATCGCGGTGACGGTGCCGACGCCGGGGACTCTCCCGACGGCCGGCGCCACGGCCGCCGGAAGTCCCTGTTCGCTTTGGGTGTTCTGGACGATCAGGTCGCCGGTGAAGGAGCGCGTGACAGCGTGCTCGATGGTCGTTTTGGTGCCCGCGGCGAGCACCGAGATGAACGCGACGAGCCCGAGCCCGACGGTCAGCGCGAGCGCGGTCACGAGCGTGCGGCCAGGTTGGCGTACCGAGTTCTCGCGCGCAAGGCGGGCCGTGATCCCGCGCCAGCTGACGAGCCAGCCGACCGCGCCCGCGAGTGCCGGCACGACTCGGTAGTTGCGCGGCTGGCCATGGTGGCGCAGGCGATAGCGCAGCCTCGCCGCGCGGATCACGACTCCGACAAACAGCACGACACCGATCCCTTTCGACAGCGTCGAGATCGCCACAACGACAGCCAGCACGAGCACGAAGCGGATGCTCAGCGCGCGCTTGGACGGCAACGGTCGCGGCGGAATCTGCACGCCCTCGCGCATCGCCGCGATCGGAGGGACGCGCGTCGCGCGCAGCGCCGGCAGGAAGCCGGCCGCGACGGTCACGACGATGCCGACGCCGAGCGAGACGATCACGGTGCGCGTCTCGAGCACCGTGCCGTTGTCCGGTAGGTCCGCGCCGAACGCCCTGAAAAGCCCGTCCAGCGCGGGGGCCAGGCCAATCCCCGCGAACAGGCCGATCACCGCACCGACGACGCCAAGCAGCAGGCCTTCCTCGACAACCACGCGCATGATCTGCCCGCGCGAGGCGCCGAGCGTGCGCAGCAGACCGAACTCGCGCGTGCGTTGCGCGACGGTGATCGAGATCGTGTTGAAGATGATGAAGGCGCCCACGACGAGCGCCACGTAGGCGAAGATCAGCAGGAACGTGCGCAGGAAGCCGAGCTGTTCTTCAAGTTCGGAGGTCTGGTTGGCGGCTTCCTGCGCACCGGTGCGCACCGTCAGAGTCGCCGGAAGCGCCGCGCGGACGCGCGAGGCGAGCTGCTGCGGCGATATGCCGCGGTTCGCGGCGACGTTGATGCCCTCGTAGGCGCCTGGTTCGCCGGCGACATACTGGGCCTGCTGCGGGATCAGCAGCGCGACACTCGCGCCGCCGAACGATTCGCTGCCGGCGAACTTCGCGATGCCGGCGAGCGTGTAGCGTCGCGCCGGGGAGCGGCCCGCGATCACGATCCGCTGACCGAGGCGCAGATGCTCGCGGCTGGCGGTCCCCTCGTCGATCGCGACGTCTTCGCCGGTCAGCGGCAGACGCCCCTTCACCGCTGTGAACGCCTCGAAGCGCGGCGGCTGCACGGCGTCGATGAGCGCCGGTGCGCCGCCGCTGGTAAGCCGTTTGCCGGCCGTCGTGAGTAGCGCGGCCCTCGTCGAGACGCTGCCCGAGGCGGCCGCCACGCCGGGCACGGCGCGCACCCGCGCGAGCGTCGCACCGTTCAGCACGGAGACTTCGGAGCCGGTTCCCCGACCGAGCGTTTCCTTTTCTGTGACCACGACCGCCTTGTTCGCGTAGGCGCTGCCGAAGACTTCGGAAAACGTGTGGTTGATCGTGTCCGTGAGGATGTAGGTGCCGGCCATCAGCGCCACGCCGAGCGCGATCGCGATCGCTGTCAGCAGCACGCGCAGCTTGCGCTGCACCAAGCCGCGCAGCACCAGCGCGAGCATCAGCCCACGGCCTTCATCAGGTCCAGGGCCTCCTCGGTGCTCGCCGCGGGCCCGTCGTGCACGATCCTGCCGTCGGCGAGCACCAGCAGCCGGTCGGCGAACGACGCGGCGTGCGCGTCGTGCGTGACCATCACCACCGTCTGCCCGAAGTCGTCGACCGCGCCGCGCAGCAGCGCCAGCACGTCGCCCGACGCTTTCGAATCGAGGTTGCCGGACGGCTCGTCGGCGAACACCACTGCCGGCCGCGAGATCAGCGCTCTCGCAACCGCCACCCGCTGCTGCTGGCCGCCCGAGAGCTCGGCCGGGCGATGGCTGAGCCGGTCGCGGATGCCGACGGTGTCGACGAGGCGGTCGAACCACTCGCGGTCGACGTCGCGTCCCGCGATCGAGAGCGGCAGCAGGATGTTCTCTTCGGCGTTGAGCACCGGCAGCAGGTTGAACGTCTGGAAGATGAAGCCGATGCGGTCGCGGCGCAGTTGCGTGAGCGCACGGTCGTCGAGCTCGGTCAGCTCCACTCCGCCGACGCTCACGCTGCCGGACGTCGGGCGATCGAGACCCGCGAGCAGGTGCATCAGCGTCGACTTGCCAGAGCCGGACGGACCCATGATCGCGGCGTAGTGCCCCGTCGGAAAGTCCACTGTGACGCCCGCCAGCGCGTCGACAGCGGCCTCGCCCTCGCCGAAGCGGCGGCGCAGGTCCTGAGCCTGCACGATCATCTGTGAGCCATCGAAGCCTGGTCCATCGCTTGGGTTCCTGAGCATGCCGCCACGCTACGCCCCTGGACGGCGGGTGTCGTCGTCGTAGGCCAAACGATCACAGGCCTGCTCCCGGCGACGCGCGCCGCACGGCTCTCGCCAGCCGACGCCTCGAGGACCGTGTGACACCATCCTTTGAGTTGCCAATCACCGACATTGGGGTTCGCTGTGACCGTGGGGTTCGAGAGTGACATCTTGCCGCTGTTCACGAGCATGGACATCGAGCACATGCACAACCTGGGAGTCTCGCTGGAGGACTACTCCTACATGAGCGAGCCCGCCATTGCGAGCGGCGTCTACGAGCAGGTATCGACGGGAGCCATGCCGCCCAGCCACAGCGGCGAGCCGCGCTGGTCGCAGGACCAGGTGGAGCTCTTCAAAGCGTGGATCGACGGCGGCTACCAGCCGTAGTGCGGTTTCTTGCCGGCGCGGTCGTGCTGTTCTCGCTGCTGGCGCGCCCGGCCGGGGTGGCCCGGGTCGACTCCACACAAGCGGCGATGCCCGCCGGCGGTGCTCAGGAAGCGGGGCCGGCACCCGCCGCGAACGGCGTGGGCACCCTCACGTTGACGCTGGTCGAGCCGCATCGCACGATTCATGTGCACGGCGGCGCGACCGAGCCGAGGACGCTGCTGACCTACGTGCGCTATCCAGCGCTCGGCTCAGCAACCGCCGACGGCGCCGCAGCAGTACCCGCGCCCGGACCCTTCCCGCTGGTCGTGTTCGCGCACGGCTACGACGTCACACCTGCGACATACGCGGGGCTCTTGGACAGTTGGACGCGCGCCGGCTACGTGGTCGCGGCGCCGCTGTTCCCGCTCACCAACCCGCAGGCGCCGGGAGGGCCCGACGAGGCTGACGTCGTCAACCAGCCAGCCGATGTGAGCTTCGTGATCTCGAGCCTCCTCGCCGCGAGCTCGAGCTCGACGCCGCTCCAGGGTCTGATCGACCCTCGTCACATAGCCGTGGCGGGCCAGTCTGACGGTGCCGAGACGGCTCTCGCGGTGGCCGATAGCCGCCGCGACCACGACCCGCGCGTGAGCGCCGCGCTCGTTCTCTCCGGCGCAGAGATGTCGGGGATCGGCGGTTACAACTTCGCGGCCGGCGGCCCGGCGCTGCTCGCGGTCCAGGGCACCGACGACGTCTTCAACGAACCGCGGTTCACGTACGCGTACTTCCGTGCGGCGCGGCGGCCGAAGTACCTCCTGCGCCTGCTCCGCGCGGGACACCTGCCGCCCTACACGGCGGAGCAGCCGCAGCTGGCGATCGTCGAGCGTGTGACGCGCGCGTTTCTCGATGGCTACCTGAAGGGCCGCGTGAACGCGCTCGCCGAGCTCGCCCTGTTCGGGAACGTGAATAGGACCGCATCGTTGGTCTCCGAACCCTAGAAACGGCTTTACCGAGCGATCGGACGGCTGGTACCGTTACGTGATGGCAGCGGCAACGCAAAGCGCGTCGTCAGGGGCGCCGGCCGGGGAGGGAGTTCCTTCTGCTCCAGCACAGCGGTCGCTGCCGCCGGGGCCGAACATGCCGCCGGTCGTGCAGACGCTTGCCTGGGGGCTGGCCCCGACACGGCTGATGGACCACTGCGCTGGGCGCTGGGGGGACACGTTCACGCTGCGGTTTCCGCCCGGCGGGGTTCCGCTCGTTCATCTCAGTGACCCCCAGGACGTAAAGACGCTGCTGACCGCCTCGGAGGACGTCGCACCGAAGCCCACGGGCGGTGCCGGAGCGCCGGTTTGGGTGCTCGGGCCGAACTCGGTGAGCGTGCTGACCGGCGCGGGCCACATGCGACAGCGCAAGCTCCTGCTTCCACCCTTCCATGGCGAGCATCTGCGCAAGCACGAGGACCTGATCGTCGGTGCCACCCGGCGGGTCATGGCCGGCTGGCCGCTGGGCCGCCCGATGCGGATGCAGCCACGCACCCGGCTGATCACCCTGGAGGTGATCATGGGGTCGGTGTTCGGCGTCGAGGCCGAGCGCATGAACGAAATGCAGACGACGATCGTCGCGCTGATGGGCCCCAAGCACGTGCTCGCCGGCCTGCGGATGATGGTCCGTCCGACCGAGGAGCGCCCGAACAGCACAATCGGACGGGGGCTCGACCGCCTCGACGCGCAGATATACGCGGAGATCGAGAACCGGCGCGCACAGAGCGACCTGGCGGGCCGCTCGGACATCATGTCGATGCTGCTGGTGGCACGCGACGAGGACGGCGCGCAGATGACCGACGTAGAAGTGCGCGACGAGCTGGTCACGCTGCTGCTGGCCGGTCACGAGACGACGGCAACGGCGGTGTCTTGGGCGATCGAGCGACTGGTGCGCCATCCTGACAAGCTGGCGCGGCTGGTTGGCGAGATCGACGCGCAGCGCGACGGTGGGGGCGATGAGTACCTGACGGCGGTGATCAACGAGACCCTTCGCGTCAGGCCGCCGCAGGCCATCGTCGTGCGCAAGCTCGAGCGCGAGCTGGCGCTGGCCCGGTTCGTGCTGCCGGCCGGCACGATGGCGGCGATCTCGGTCTATGCCACCAACCGCAACCCCCGCGTGTATGAAGACCCGGCTGCGTTCAAGCCGGAGCGCTTCCTGGAGAACGGACCGGAGACGTACTCGTGGGTGCCCTTCGGGGGCGGCATCCGCCGCTGCATCGGCTCGTCGCTGGCACTGCTGGAGGCGAGGCTGATCCTGCGCACGATGCTCGCGGAGCTCGAGCCGCGGCTGCCCGACGGCCGGCACGGACGCCGCAGCGAGCGGATGCGCTGGTCCCACCGCACCCTGATTCCGTCCCGGGGTGCCACGGTGGTGTGGCGGCGCAGGAGTCCCCGCACCGACAAACACGCCACGGCCCCGCCCGCAATAGCGTCCAGCTAGCCGTCCCGCAGGCCGCCGATGCCGAGCGAGCCGTCGGTCGATCCGGCTTCGGCTTCCGACTCCCCGCCCTCGAATGCCTCTGCCTCGGCGGCCTCCCCGTTCTCGACGATGTCGCCGTCCTGAAACAGGATCCCTTTCGCGACCGCGCGCCATGGCGGCGTCTGGCGCAGCAGGAACTCGAAATCCATGCTGAAGTGCTTGAACTCCTCGCCTTGGGCGTCACGCATGATCGCGCGCGCCTCGGGATCGGGCTCGATTGCCAGGCGCTGCTCGTACCAGCCGATCGCTTCGGCCTCCTCCGTGAGCGACGCGCACATCCGCGCGAACGTCCTCGTGGCGGCCGGCAGCTCGTCGGGCGGCTCGTGATACTGGTCGAATCCCATTGGGTCTCCTTGTTGGGCCTTTCGTTGGCGGCGTGTTCCCGGCACCCGGGTCGTCACCAGCACAGGACTTAGATCGTCCTCGCGCGGGCGCGAGATGCTCGCTCGAGTTCTACCCGCTGGCGCTCGGTAACTCAACGCTGCGCGACTGCCGCACGCGGTCCGCGGGGTGGGCTACGTTCGCAAGGTGGTCTGCGAACCCGTATGACGCTTACCGCTCGCTGGCGCCCCGGACAGCATTCTTGTGAGGGTCTTATGCCGTTCCAATACGTCTCTTACGTGCCGCTCCGATCCTTGCCGTGTGAGCCGGCCGAGGAGCATCCGCGCATTTTCCGTGCTGAGCGGGACCGTCCTTGGTCTGGGTTTGTGCTCCGCCGGTTGGTTGTCCGCCGCCTCGGCGCAGGCCGCCTCGTCGATCAGCTCCAACTGGGCCGGGTACGTCGCCGTCCCCTCGGCGAAGCTCGGCTCGAGCTTCAGCAGCGTCTCGGGCACCTGGACCGTGCCGGCGGTGAGCTGCACCGCTGGCAGGCAAACGTACTCCGCGGCGTGGGGTCGGGCTAGGCGGATTCCACGAAAACTCAAGCGCGCTCGAGCAGATCGGGACCAACGCCGAATGCAACTCTGCCGGCACGGCGGTCTACTCCAGCTGGTACAAGCTGGTGCCGGCCGGACCGGTCAACCTGAGGGTCGGCGTGCACGCCGGTGATCAGATGATCGCGTCGGTCACCGTCAAGGGCAAAACGTGACGCTGAGGATCCGCGACCTGAGCACCGGCGCGAGCGTCTCCAAGACCAAGCGCGTCGCCAAGCTCGACGCCTCCTCGCCCGACTGGATCGTCGAGGCGCCCGCATCGTGCGCCAACACGGGGCGCTGCGCAATCCTGCCGCTGGCCAAGTTCGGAACGGTCTCCTTCTCACACGCCACAGCCACAGCGAAGCAGCACACGGGCACGATCGACGACCCGGACTGGACGGTCACCGCGATCGAACTGCAGCAGCAGGCCGGCATCGGCGCCCGGGGACCCGGCGCGTTCCGCGACGCTTCGGCGCGCGCGATGACGAGCGCGACGCCCTCGCCGGTGTCGAGTGCCGACGGGTCCTTCGCGGTGAGCTGGCATGAACAGTCGGTGCAGGTCGAACCCCGCACCGCCCCCACGTTCCCGGGCTTCGACACCGGCGCGCCCTGAGCCCGGTCGTGAACGCACGCTCCAAGCGCCCGCAGCGACCGTGGCTCAACTACGCCCTGGGTGTCGCGCTCGTCGCGGCGATCGTCGTCGCCTACACATCCGTCGGCCAGGCCTCACCCAGCACCACCAAGACACGCCGGACCGCCACCGTCGCCGAAGGCGTGGTTCAGTCGACGGTATCCGGCAGTGGAACGCTCCAGCCGGCTAGCAAGGTCGCGGTCGACTTCGCCTCCAGCGGGACGCTCACGGGGGTGTTCGTGAAAGTCGGTGAACACGTCAAGAAGGGCGAGCTGCTCGCCGAAATCGACCCGAGCAGCGCCGAGTCGGCGCTGCGCTCGGCCGAACTCTCTCTGAGCACAGACGAAGCCGACTATCACGACGCCGTCGAGGGGCTCACCCCGCGGAAGCCCACCAGGCCGAAATCACCGTCGATCAGTCACGAGCCTCCGTCGATTCCGCCAAGCAGGCGCTCAAACAGGATCAGCAGACAGCGAAATCAGAACGGTCCGCCGCTGCCGCCACCGTCGCCCAGGACGAAGTCTCACTGCAGAGCACCGAACAGTCGGTCGCAGTCGAAGCCAAGAGCCAGCAGGACGCCGTCAACCAGGACATCAGCCAGCGCGCCACCGACGAAAGGGCGGTCCTCGAAGCGAGGACCCAGCTCGAAGCGGCACGGGCCAGCCCGGCTGAATCGAAGGTGGCATCCGCCGAAGCATCGCTCCACTCCGCCGAAGCCAAAGTCACCCAGGACGCGTACTCGATCCTGACGGCGCAGAACGCCCAGGCGGCGGGGGTCATCAAGGGCCAGCAGTCCGTCGACGGCGCCCGCAACGCCGTCGCAAACGCGAAGAAGGCCGAGGAATCGACCAAGCTTCGTGGCGAACAGACGATCGCGCAGGCACGGACGAGCCTCGCGAGTCAGGAACTCGCGCTGCAGGCAACGCTTGCAGCCAACGAAGTCAAAGCGGCGCCCCCGAAAGCCGCGACCGTGGTGAGCGCCGAAAACACCGTCAAGAGCGCACAGATGACGGTCGAAAAAGCGCGCCAGACGCTGACGCAGACGAAGTTGTACGCGCCCGCGGAAGGCGTCGTTGCGTCGGTCAAGAGCTCTGTCGGAGAAAGTGTCTCCGGCAGCGGCACCGAAGCCTCGTCGAGCACAGCCAGTGCCACCGGCGCGAGCGGGGCTCCGGCGGTGGCACCGGCGGAGCCAGCACCGGCAGCACGGGTGGCACCTCGGGCGGCGCCGCGAGCACCGGATCCGCGAGCGGCGCGAACGCCACCGGCGGCGCGAGCAAGGGCGCCAGCGGTGGCGGTGCGAGTGGCGCCGGCGGCGCGTCCGGCGGCGTCTCAACGAGCGCCGATACAACGGGTGGCAGCTTCCATGACCTCGTGGACACCAGCGCCACGACCGCCGGCAACGTCGACGTCGCCGCAGCGAGCGCAGGCACCGCCGGCGGCGCCAGCTCCGCCAGCGGCGGCACCTCGACGAGCAGCTCGAGCACGAGCGGCGAAAGCTCCACGAGCAGCGCGTTCATCGAACTCGTCGACCTGTCCGGCTACCAGGTGGTGGTGCCGTTGAGTGAAGCCGAAATCGTGAACGTGCACGTCGGGCAGATCGCCACCGTCACCGTCGAAGCGCTCGAAGGCCGCAAGTTCGCGGCGCAGGTCGCGAGTCTGGCTGTGCTCTCGACCAGCAGCAGCGGCGCGGTGAGCTACGACGTCACCTTCCAGCTCGAACAGACGGCCACCGGCATGAAGCCCGGCATGAGCGCCGCCGCTGAAATCGTGGTCAAGCAGGCCGAAGGCATCAACGTGCCGACCAGCGCGATCACGGCAGGCCGCGTGACCGTCGAGCGCGGCGGCAAACAGGTGACTCAGGCCGTGACCACAGGCCTGGCGGGCAACACCAACACGATCATCCTCAGCGGCCTGAAAGCGGGCGAAACGGTGCTGCTACCGGCCGCGAGCACCAGCGGCTCCAGCGGCGCCAGCCTGACCTCCAGGCTGGCTGGCCGCGCCGGCGGCCTCGGCGGACTTGGCGGCGGCGGACTCGGCGGTGGCGGCTTGGGCGGTGGCGGCGGCTTCGCAGGGCGCGGCGGATGATGCGCTGGCGACGGAGGCGCAGTGGCCAGGCTCAAACACCGCTGCGCCCTGCCCGCGAGCGTCCGCTGGTCGAGCGCCCACGCTCGGCGCGGCAATCCTCCGATGATCCCCGGCGCCGCCGACCGCCGGCAATCCAGGTGCACGAGGTGACCAAGACGTATGAGCTCGGGCAGATCAAGGTGCGCGCCCTGCGCCAGGTCTCGCTGCGGATCGAGCGCGGTGACTTCGTCGCGATCATGGGCAGCTCGGGCAGCGGCAAGAGCACGCTCATGAACATCCTCGGCTGCCTCGACATACCCACCAGCGGCAGCTACCTGATCGACGGCGTCGATGTCTCGAGCCTCGACGAGGACGATCTCTCCGACCTGCGAAGCCGCAAGATCGGCTTCGTCTTCCAGAGCTTCAACCTCGTCGCGCGCACCAGCGCGATCGCCAACGTCGAACTGCCGCTCGCCTACGCCGGACTCGAACGCTCCGCGCGCCGCCGGCGTGCTGAGCAGGCGCTGACGGCCGTCGGCATGGCCAACCGCATGCAACACCAGCCGTCCGAGCTCTCCGGTGGTCAGCAGCAGCGCGTCGCGGTGGCACGGGCGATCGTCACCAACCCGACGCTGATCCTCGCCGACGAGCCGACCGGCAACCTCGACTCGCACTCCACCGAGGACGTGCTGCGGATCTTCGCGCGCCTGAACGCAGAAGGTCGCACCGTCGTGCTGATCACGCACGAGCCCGACGTCGCCGCGCAGGCCAAGCGGGTCATCAGCTTGAGCGACGGCAGGATCGTCGAGGATCGGCGCAGCGCCGCCGTGCACGGCGCCCCGCCTGCGCTGCGCCGGCTGAAGTCAGCCCACCGCGCGACAGACGCGGCTGCGGCGGAGGCGCGACCATGATCGGCGTCGAGACGCTGCGCATCGCCTGGGGCGGGATCACCGCCAACAAGCTCCGTTCCGGCCTGACGATCCTCGGCATGACGATCGGGGTCGCCTCGGTGATCATCCTGATCGCCGTCGGCAACGGCTCCTCCCACGCCGTCAAGTCGCAGATCCAGAGCCTCGGCACGAACGTGCTGTTGGTCCAGTCCAGCGGCGGCTTTCGCGGGGGCGCGCGCGCATCCACCGCGCCCACCGTGTCCTTGACGAAAGCGGACGCCGAAGCGCTGCAGAACCCGGGCCTCGCGCCCGATGTCAAGAGCTCCTCCCCTGTGGTGAATGCCACCGGCGTGAAGCTCGTGTACGACGGGACGAGCTTCGAACCGACGTCGTTCGTCGGCACCACGCCGTCCTACCTGACGGCCCACAGCTACACGATCGCCGAAGGCGCGACGTTCACATCCGAAGACGTGAGCAAGGACAGGCGTGTCGCGGTGATCGGCCAGGAAGTCGTTCAGGAACTGTTCGCCGGGGCCAGCGCCGTCGGGCAGAACATCAAGGTCAACGGCAGCAACTTCGAAGTCGTCGGGGTGCTCGCGAAAAAGGGCACCAACGGCACGACCAACGAGGACAACGTCGTGATGGCGCCGATCACGACCGTCCAACACACGCTCACCGGCCCCGGGGCGATCAGCTCGATCACGGTCGAGGCGAAGTCCGAATCGTCTCTCAACGCTGCTGAAGCTGAGGTCACGACGATCCTCGAGGAACGCCACAAGATCAAGAACACCGCCGAACCCGGCTTCACCGTGCTCAACCAGGGCTCGCTGCTGTCGACCTCCAGCTCGTCGGCCAGCGTGTTCACCACGCTGCTCGGCGAGGTCGCCGCGATCTCGCTTCTCGTGGGCGGGATCGGCGTGATGAACATCATGCTCGTCAGCGTTACCGAGCGCACACGCGAGATTGGAATCCGCAAGGCGATCGGCGCCCGACGCTCGGACATCCTCACCCAGTTCCTGACCGAGGCCGTGCTCGTGTCGTTGATCGGCGGCATCACCGGCGTGCTCGTCGGCGTGCTCGGCAGCCAGTTCAAGATCGCCGGAGTCCAGCCGGAAATCGCCACCTATTCGATCTTCCTCGCGTTCGGCGCCGCGGCTCTGTCCGGGCTCTTCTTCGGCACCTACCCCGCCGCGCGCGCGGCCGCCCTCAGACCGATTGAAGCGCTGCGCTTTGAGTGAGCAACTTTCCCCCAGCGAGGAGCCCTCCATGCCCGACGAGCAACAACCTGCCACCCACGATCCCGCCGCGCACGAGCCGCAAGCGCCCGCGTACGACCCGGTCGAGGACGAAGAGCCCGACGAGTGGCTCGACGACACCGACGACGCCGACGAGCTGCCTCCCCGGCCACGGCGGCGGCTGGTCGGGGCGGGCGGGAATCCGACCCTCCTTGCGCTGCTCGCCGCGCTGCTGATCGCCGGCGGCTTCATCGGTGGGGTGGAGGTGCAGAAGGGCGAAGAAGGCTCATCCGCCGCGACCGGCGGCGCCGCGTCGAGCCTCGCCTCGCGCTTCGCAGGACTGCGCGGCGCGGGCGCAGGCGCCGGCACGGCCACGGGCACGGCCTCAGGCAAAACCGCGGCCGGCGGTGCCGGCGGCGGCTTCGCGGGCGCCGGCGCCGGCGGAAAACGCCCGACGACGGGCACCGTCGCCTACGTCGCCGGCAACACGCTCTATGTCACCAACGCCGAAGGCAACACCGTCAAGGTCAACACCTCGGCGGCCACGAACGTGAGCAAGACCGTCAAATCGAAGCTCACGAGCATCTTTCCCGGGGAAACGGTGACGATCACCGGCTCCACCGGCTCAGGCGGCGCGGTGAGCGCCGAATCGATCAGCGTCGGCTCAGGCGGCGGGCGGGCTGGGCGCGCTGTTCGGTGGATCCGGGAAAGCCGGCACAGGCACAGGAACCGGCGGAGGCGAAGGCACGGGTGGAGGAAGCGGAGGGGGAGGCCCGGCGCTGTTCGGCTCGGGCTAAACACACCCAACACACCAAAGGAATGAACCAACCCATGCATCCACCTCGCCCCAAAAACCCCGCGACCCGCCGGCGCATCCGCGCACCACTGGCCCTGGCGGCAGTCGGTAGCTGTCTTGCGCTGGCGGCCTGCGGAAGCTCCGCGAGCAGCTCGACGAGCACCACGTCCACCAGCGCGAGCACGCCGACGACGAGCACGCAGGGATCGAAATCGAGATCGAGCCGCTTCGCTGCGTTGAGGTCATGCCTGCAGAAACAGGGCATCACGCTGCCGGCGCCGTCAGGCGGAACCCGCCCGCCCCGCGGTCCCGGTGGATTCCAGCCACCTGCGGGCGTGAGCCAGACGCAGTATCAGGAAGCTCTGAAGAAGTGCGGCGGCGGCCGCGAACGCACGCCCAGCAGCGCCCGCTTCGACAGCGAAGCCGGCAAAGCCGCGCTGACGAAGTACGTCGCGTGCATGCGTGAAAACGGCGTCAACCTCCCGACACCCAACACGTCCGGGAAAGGGCCCGTGTTCAACACCAAAGCAGTCAACACCACCAGCGCCACGTTCACCTCGGCGCAGAGCAAGTGCCAGAGCGACCTGCGCGCGGTGCTCGGCGGGGGCGGGCCGCCCGGCGGCCCACCGCCGAGCTCTGAAGCTGCCACCGGCTGACGCCGCCGACGCGGACCGGGGTGAACTGTTCCCCGCTCATCCCGGTCTCGCGGCAAGCGCCACGTGCGCGGGGCTTGTGCCAACATTGCCGCAAGTCCCTGGTGCCGTGTGTGTCACCGCCAGCTCCAACCCGAGGAGGCCCGATGGCCGCAGCGAGCAACGACTCGATGAATCACCTGCTCCGCTCGCATGCGCCGATCACAGCGGCTGGCTGGCAGCTGATCGACAACGAGGCCACGCAGCGCCTCCGCCCGGCGCTCGCCGCGCGTAAGCTCGTCGACTTCGCGGGGCCGAATGGTTGGTCGCACTCGGCCAGCAACCTCGGCCGCACCAACCCGCTCGCGTCGGCCGCGGGCGACGGTGTCACCGCCCTGCAAAGACGCGTACTGCCGCTCGTCGAGGCACGCGCGGACTTCGAGATCTCCCTCGAAGAGCTGCGCGATGCCGACCGCGGCGCCGCCGACGCCGAGCTCGATGCGCTCGATCTCGCGGCGCACCGCATCGCGGTCGCAGAGAACGTCGCGGTCTTCCACGGGTGGAAGGGCGCGATCACCGGCATCACGGAGGCCTCGCCGCACGCCCCGGTCCCGCTTGGCGCATCGCCGCAGGAGTATCCGAGCGCGGTGGCCGCCGCCCTCGAGCGACTGCTCGGCAGCGGCATCGCGGGCCCGTACGCGCTCGCGCTTGGCGCCGAGCAGCACCGGCTGGTGATCGAGACGGCCGAGCACGGCGGCTATCCGATGCTCGAGCACCTGCGGAAGATCCTCGACGGCCCGATCGTGTGGGCCCCCGGCGTCCGCGGGGCCGTGCTCGTCAGCCAGCGCGGCGGCGACTTCCTGTTCGACTGCGGGCAGGACCTGTCGATCGGCTACGACTCACACGACGAGCAGGTCGTGCGCCTGTACCTGCAGGAGAGCTTCAGCTTCCAGGTCGCGACCGCTGATGCGGCGGTCGCGCTCCTCAGCCACGCGGGGTGAGCACGAGCAGCTCCGTCAGCGCGTCGTCGATGTCAGCCGCCAGCGCGCCTGCGTCGGGCAGTGCCTCGCGATCGGCGTAGACACCGAAGCACGCCCGCTCGCCGAGCGTCGTCATGCCGATCGACACCGCATGCCGGTCGGTCAGCGGAACCATCGGATAGATGGCCTGCAGCGGGCAGCCCAACAGGTACATCGGCTGGGTCGGGCCGGGGATGTTGGAAACGACCAGGTTGAACGTGCGCGGGCTCGCGAGGACCCGCGAGATCGCGTGCTGCACCACGCCGGGAGTGTGCTCGGCGGCCTTGAGCGCCAGGTCGGCTCCTTGGGGCTCGCGGTTGCGCTTGCGAGCGCTCGTCGTCGCGTGCACGTGCTCGAGTCGCTCGAGCGCGTCGGGCTCGTCGCAGGGGAGCTCAGCGAACATGAACGAGATGTGGTTGCCGAGGTCCGCGTCCTTGCTGTCGCGCACGTTCACGGGAACCATCGCCTTGAGTGCCACCGGCTGCTCGCCGCGACGAAGCAGATACGTGCGCATGCCGCCGGCCACCGCCGCCAGCACCACGTCGTTGACGCTCGTGCCGTACATGCGCTTCACCTCGCGCAGATCCGCCAGCGGGCGCTCGGTCCACGCGAGGCGGCGCAGCGGTGAGAGTGGTCCGTTGAGCACGCTCGCCGGTGCGGCGCGGAGCGAGTGGCTCAGCGCACGGGTCACGCGCACGACGCCCGCGGCGGTCCCCCGCGCGGCGCCGGCGGGCGAGCTCGCCGCGCGTAGGGGCCAGCGCAGCAACCCGAGCTGCTCGCCGAGAAGGTCGCGGACGCCGCGCGCGAGCAGGCGCTCCGCGCTGGGCGGCGGTGCAGGCTGCCAGTCGTCGGGCTCGCACGCGCCCGGCTCGCGCGTCGTGTCGAGCAGCATCGAGCCGAGTTCGACCGCGGCGATGCCGTCGACCATGCAGTGGTGGGCCTTGCCCACGATCGCGAACGTCCGCGCTTGCGGGTTGTGGCAGATCCACAACTCCCACAACGGGCGGTCGCGGCGCAGCGGCATCGACATCACCTGGTCGACCAGATCGTGCAACGGGCCGGGTGCGCAGTAGACGTGACGCTCGATCGAGAAGGCTTGGTCGTCGATCCACTCGGGCGTGTGCACGCCGAGCGGCACCGGTGCGAGCCTCTGGCGATAGCGCGGCGCGCGCGCGACGCGGCGCTCGATGTGGCTGAGCAGCTGCGCGAAGCTCGGCAGCCGGCTCTCCTCGGCGGCGGTGAACTCTGCGACCCAGCCGACGTGCATGTGCGCGCTTGACGTCTCGACCGCGAGGAACGAAGCATCGAGAGCGGACATCCTGGTGCTGCTCATCGCACCAGCTCCAGTCGTCGTCCCGCGGGACGGGCGCGTCGCCGTGGTCGCCGCGCAGACCTGGGCCTAGTAACCTCTGCCGCACGCGCACGCGGAAGCTCGCGCCGGCCCCAGTCGGCGGCGAGCGCGAACTGCACCAGCCGATCGAAGTACGTGTGCAACGGCGCCGGCCCGATCCCGCTCGCGCGCAGCGCGACGCGAGCGCGACGGTCGTCGTATCTGACGTTCATGTCGAAGTACGGGAAGAACGTCTCACTGCGTCGCAGCGAGTGCCGGTGGCGCTCGTCGCGCGCGCCGTGCACGAGCAGCGGGTGCAGCACGCGGCGATACAGCAGCGGGTCGATCAAGCGCGGGGCGGGACGCTTGAAGAAAGCGCTCGCAAGCTCCACCAGCTCGCCGACGCTGCTCGCGTCCGCCCCCGCTGTCAGATGGAAGGTCGTGCCCTCCGCCTCGGGCGCCTGGCTGAGCGCGAAGGTGGCGTCGGCGACGTAGTCCACCGGGACGACATCCACCGGTGCCTCGCCCCGGGCCGGCAACGCCGCATACGCTCCCCGCGCAAATACGCCGCAGCGGCCAATACAGCACGTTGAATGACGCCGTCCAGCCACTGTCACGAGCGCCGACGACGATGCTGGGGCGCAGCACGGTGATGGGCAGCCGCTCGCGCCGCTCGGTGACCATGCGCTCGGCCTCGAACTTCGACTGCTCATAGGTATTGCGAAACCGCTGACCCCGCTCGAGGTCGTCCTCGCTGAAGCACCCCGAGTGCTCCCCTGCGACGTACGCCGTCGAGATGTAGGAGAGGCGTCGCAGCCCTGCGCCGCGTTGCTGGCAGCGCTCGGCGAGCTCGAGCACGCGGCGCGTGCCGAGGACGTTGATCGCACGCGCGGCTTTGAGCTCCAGATCGAACGACACCGACGCGGCGCTGTGTACGACCTCGTTCACGCCCTCCGCGAGCGCGCCGAGCCCGCCACGCAGGCCGAGTCCGGCACGCGTCACATCACCTCGAACCGTCTTCACCCGACCGGCGTACGGGTGGCCGAAGCCGAACAGGGACACCAAGGTTCGCTCGACCCTGGTCGCGGCTGCGCGCGCGTTGGGCCCGCGCACCAGCACATACACGGGTCGATCCGTGCGCTCTAGGTAGCGCGCCAGCAGTTCCATGCCGACGAATCCCGTGGCACCGGTGATCAGCACCCCGTCCGGACGGTCTTCCTGGTGACTCAACCGAGACTCCTCCAGAGCCGCACGACGGCGCCCCGCGGCTCAAGTCTTCCTTGTGAGCGGGCTTTGAGTGTGGGTGCCCCCTCTTCGTGCGCCCAAACAGCCGGTTCCCGAGAAAATGACGCGCAAATACCGGCCGTTTTCGAGCAATCGCCCCGTGTTTCCGGCGTGGGGCTGCGGTGTCCGCGCCTGAACGGTCGCGGCACGACTCTGGACGTTTGTTCGATTAACCAGCCCCTCGGTGATCTTTGCCCGCGGGCACGTCGAGGCTGGTGATGGACGTCTGGGGGCGAACTGCGCCCAGAATTACTCGAGTTCGCGCGCTTCGGCGTGCACACATGAAGGAGGGACATGCTCAATCGAGCCGATAGAACCGATCACCCGTCAGCCAGCGCCGTGCCCTTCGGGATCAGCCGGCGTGAGCTCGATCAGCGCACGAGCGTGATCGCCGTCCAGGGCGACCTCGACCTCGCGACCGCGCCGCAGCTGAAGTGGATGCTCGTGGATGCGCTCGAGGAGGGCCACAGCCGCCTCGTGCTCGACCTCAAAGACTCCACGTTCATGGACTCGACCGCGCTCGGAGTGCTCGTCGGCGTCAGCCGAAGCCTCGCTGAGAATGGGTCGCTGGCGATCGTCTGTGCCAACGCGAAGCTGTTGAAGATCTTCGAGCTCTCGGGAATGGACGGTGTATTCGCGATCTATCCATCCTTGGACGACGCGCTCGATCACGCCCGCCCCCGCGCCGCCGAAACCGGCTGAAGGGAGTGCGCTGCTCGATGGAGAGCGTGAGCGGTAGGAGTCCTTCGACACCCGCGCGCCGGCGCCGGCGTCGCGCGTCTGCGCTCGCCGCCCTCGGCTGCGCGCTCGGGCTCGCGCTCATTCCGACCGCGACCGCCACCGCCAAGCGAGACCAGCCCACCTCAGCGGCTCCCACCGGCACGCCGGCGTCGGGACCCAGCCAGTCGAGTGCAAAGCCCGGCCGCGCCGGCTCCAAGTCATCGCCGGCGAGCGAACCCGCAGCACAGGCTCCGTCCCAGCCGCAAGCGCCGGCAGCCCCCGCGCACCCACCGGCGGCGCGGCACGCTCACCACCACGCCACCGACGAAACGAGCACGAGCACGAGCACGAGCACGAGCGCGGGCACGGTAACGGGCACGGGTACGGGCACGGGTCCGAGCTCAGCGCCCGCTGCGAGCAACGATGCGGCAGCGCCACCGGCTAGCGCCGGCGCGCGCCACCACGGTGAGCACCACGAAGCCGGCGGGCGCGGTTCCGCCCACAGGCAGGAACGGCTGCGCGAACGCGAACAGCAGAGCGCGGAAGCGACGGAAGCGGCGGGTCAGCCGACGCTGGCGGACGCGCAGACCTCCGCGCAGCGCAAGCGCAGCGGTGGCGGTGGACACCACAAAGAAAAACCCAAAGAAAAACCCAAGGAAAAACCCAAGGAAAAACCGAGCGAAGGCCACGGCAAGGGAGGCTCCGGAAAAGCCGCCGGCGGCGGCGCCAGCGGCTCGGGGTCGACCGGCGCAGGCGAAAGTCCTGCCGCTGTTCCGCCCGCCACGCCGGCGTTCACCGCGTCAGTGCTCACGCCCGCGGCGCCCGTCAGCACCCCAGTGGCGACGCCCGCGGCAACCGTCCAGACAACCCCATCGGCAGCCCGCGCCTCCAAGCCGGCAGCCCACCGCGGCGCGTCGCACCGCTCACGGCGTGGACGGCGTGGACGGTCCGGCGCGCGCGCGCCGGCGGCAGCGATCACGCTCGCCGCAGCGGGACTGGCCTCCGGTGCCGCGACCGGCGGCGCTACATCAACCCGCACGCCGCCAGGCGCCCGCAAGGGCGCCCCTAAGTCGAAGTCGGCTCCGCGCTCCTCGCCGCTCGTGACGACCATCACCAAGATCGTCGATGTCGTGCCGAGCGCCGTATGGGAGCTGATCGCGGCGCTGCTGGCGCTGGCGCTCGCGCTGGCCGTGCGCTCGCGGGTGGCCGCCGTTCGCGCGCGTCGCCTCGAGCGCCAGCGGGTGCAGCTGCTCGCGGACGTCGGTCTGCTCCAGGCTGCGCTGCTCCCGGTGCCGCCGCCGCGGCTTGGGCCGGTGGGCACATCCGCGGCCTACCAGCCCGCGGCCGGGCCCGGAGCCGGCGGGGACTTCTACGACGTGTTCGCGCTCGACGACGGTCAGCTGGCGATCATCGTCGGCGACGTCTCCGGGCACGGACGCCAGGCGCTCCCGCACACGGCGCTCGTGCGCTTCACGCTGCGCGCATATCTCGAGGCGGGCCTCTCGCCCCGGGATGCGGTGCAGACCGCCGGGGCGGTGCTCGCGCGCCAGCTCGGCGGGGTCTTCGCGACGGTGGTTGCCGCCACGTACAACCCGCGCGAGCGGGTGCTCGTGTATTCGTGCGCGGGACATCCGCCACCGGTCATACTGTCGCCGCATGCTGATGCAGGATCGATCCCGGCGGTCACGATCTGCGCGTCCCCGCCGATCGGAGTCGGTATGCGGACAGGCACTCGTCAGACGGTCGTCTCGGTTCCAGGTGGCGCGCAGATCTGCTTCCACACCGACGGCGTCACCGAGGCACGGGTCGGCTCCGACCTGTTCGGCAGCGAGCGGCTCGTGAGCACGCTGGCCGAGCTCGGGCCGACCGCGACGGCGCCGGTCCTGCTCGAGCGCGTGGCCGAGCGCGCCGACGAGCGCCCCGACGACATGGCGGCGTGCCTGCTGCACATCGAGGGAGGCGAGCAGGCCCCTACGGTCCTCGTCGAGGAGCTCGAGCTGGACCGCGACGAGGCGACGAGCGCCCGCACGGAGCGCTTCATGCTTGCATGCGGGGTCCCGCGCACCGAGGTCGCCGAGGCGCTGCGCACGGCCGCGATCGCCGCCGGTCGCGCCGGCACGATCGTGCTGGAGGTGCGTCGCCGCGACGGCGCACCGGAGGTGAGCCTGCGTCGCGAGAACCTCGCGTACATCCACGCGCGCCGAGCCGACGTCGGGGTGGCGGCTCTATGAGCGCGCGGCCGGTGCTTGCGCCAGATGCCGCGATTGCCCTGGGCATCGCCTCCACCGCGATGCCGTTCGCGCGCACGCCCGACGACGAGGTCGAGCGCTGGCTGCGGGTCCTGCGCCTGCACGGCGAGGTGGGGATCGCGCTGCAGGGGATCGGCGTGAGCGAGGTGCCGCTGTCCGGCGCCGAGGAGGGCTCGGAGCACGGCGCGCACAATGCCGCTCGATCCGACCACGGCGACGCCGTGACGCGTGTCACCGAGCACGCGGTGCGGATCGCCGCCGAACGCGACCAGCGGGCGCTGACGACGAGGGACATCCTGCTTGCCGTGATGCACGTCTACGGAGAGGACTTCGATCGGGTGCTCAAGGAGCACGGCACCGATCGCACGGAGGTGCTGGAACGGCTCGGGGACGCCTGAGCCGAGCCCTTCGCTCTAGACGCTGTGCGCCTTGGCGCGTTCCAAGAGCAGCGAGAACAACCGTTCCTCCAGAGCCGCCGGGAACTGGCGCGGCACGCCGAACGTGAACAGCGACACCTCCGCGCGGCCCTTGACGAAGCCGAGGATGTCCACGTAGAAGGGGATCCGCAGGTTGTGCAGCGTCAGCGTCTCGACGAAGCGCAGGCCGAAGCTTCCGTCGGCGCCGGGCGCAGGCGGCGACCCCTGTTTGGTCGAGACGGGGCCGATCTTCGCGCCGTTCAGGCTCTGGCTCGTCAGCAGCTGGCTGAAGTAGCGGGACAGACAGCTCTGCAGGTGGCGGTCGCGGATCGCCGCCAGTTCCCTGGCGGCCGACGCGGCGGTACGCGCGACGCTCACCTGGGAGCTGACGCTCTGGGTGATGACCGACGCTCCGCGTTCGTAGGTCTTCGAGCCCATTTCCGTCGCCGCTCCCTTTGCGCCCGCGCCGCCCACGCATTTCAACAGCTCCGGTTCGAGGCGCTTTTCAGCCGCGCCCTGGTGCTGGTGTTCACGGGAGGCGTGAAATCCCGGGACGTCGCTCGCCCTGAGATTGACCGCGGCCGCGAACGCGCGCGCCTTCGCCACTTCGGCCGTCGTGGCGCCGCCGGGTGCAGCCGGGCCGGGCGTCGCCTTGCCGGGCGTCGCCTTCAAGGCGGCGGAGGCCGTGCTGGTCCTCGCGGCGGTGTGGTTGGCGCCGCCGCAGCCCGCGACGAGGACGGCGCTCACGGCGAGCACTGGGATGGCGGCCGTGCGGCGCATCAGCGCGAGCATTGTCGCAGGCTGGGAACCGGTGTCAGTCGGCAAGCTTGCGCCGCTGCGGATAGATCGTCTCACCGCGGCTGAGCATCGCGACGTACTGCTCGATCCGCCGCGCTCGCGTCGCGGGTCGCTTGGCTGCGTCGGTCCGGTACAGCACCGCGTAGCGATTCTGGCTGGTGAGGATCTCGAACATCGCCTGCGCGCGCGGCTCGGCGGCCAGGGCACTGGCCAGATCGTCAGGCACCTCGATGCTCGCCTGACCGGCGTACGCGGCCTCCCAGCGCCCGTCCGCCTTCGCGCGCTCGACCTGCGCGATACCGGCGGGATGCATGCGGCCCTCGCGCTGCAGCCGCTCGATATGCCCGACGTTGCGCTTGGACCACGCGCTGCGCGAGCGTCGCGGCGTGAAGCGCTGACGGAACGTGCGCTCGTCGCGACGGCCGATCTGACCGTCGATCCAGCCGTGGCAGAGCGCCTCGTCGAGCGCCTGCTCGTAGGTGAGGCTCGTCGGATCGCGCGTTCCCTTCTTGGCGAGGACGAGCCATACGCCGGTCTCGTCGGCGTGGTGCTCGGCAAGCCACCGCCGCCACGCGGCGGAGTCGACGACTGTCAGCTCAGGCGGTATGACGATGGTTATACCGAGTTCGTCGTGAGAGAGGACAAGTACCGCCCCGATACCCGTCGTCGCGGCGGCAGCTACTCCAGCGTGATCGCGCGCATGACGTGTTCGTCGGGCAGCTTGTCGAGGATGTTGCGCAGGACCTCGATCTCGTCGGCCTGCTCGCGCTGGAGGTCGTTGAGCAGCAGTTTGACGGCGCTGTAGGTGATCTTCATCTGCTGTGGCGTGAGCGCCACCGTGAGGACGCCGTTCTCGTCGGCCAGCTGCTCGAGCTCGGCGAGCACCTCGCGCGCGAGGCGGCGAATGTCCGGCTCGTGGGCCTCGTCTGAGATCAGCAGCCGCAGCGCGCTGGCCGCGACGGGCACCTCCTCGACGTCGAGGAACAGGTGATAGGGGGGCGCGTCGTCGTCGCTGGTGGCACTCATCGCTGCGAAGCCTACCGGCGACTCACTCGACGGGGATCGTCGGTTGCGTGAGCGCGCGCTCGCGCTGGCCGCGGGCGATGCGCCCGCCGAGCGCGCTCAGCAGCATGCCGGCGATCGCGGTGATGACGGCGAGGAACGGCGGGAAGCTGCCGAGTGAGACCTTCGCGTGCGTGCCGATGATCGCGTGCGTCAAGAGCAGTGCGACGCCGTAGATGAAGCCCGCAGCGAGGCCACGGTCGGCTCCGCCCCAGCCGTCGAGGTGCTCGAAGCCGGCGATCACGCTGCCGATCGCGACGAGCGCGGCGTAGCCCCAGTAGGCGCCGCTCGAGACCCCCACGAGCACGCCCGCTACGGCGCCGAAGATCGCCGGGACGACACCACCGATCACGATCTGCGCGGGTCGTGGCCGGTCGCGGAACAGCGTCGGTTGATACATCAGTCTCCTCCCCGAAGTTCCCGTCAAACCCTACCGCGTCGTCATACCCTACGTTGGACGTGGCCAGTGTTCGTGCGCCCTTCCGGCTGTCGGTTCTCGATCAGTCCCCGATCCCGGAGGGCTCCACCGGCGCGCAGGCGCTCGCGAACACGCTGGACCTCGCACGCCTGACGGACCGCCTCGGCTATCACCGCTACTGGGTCGCCGAGCACCACGGCGGTCCGATGCTCGCGGGTCCGAGCCCCGAGGCGCTGATCGGGCCGATCGCGGCCGCGACGACGCGCATCCGCGTGGGCAGCGGTGGCGTGATGCTGCCGCACTACAGCCCGCTGAAGGTCGCGGAGACGTTCAGCCTGCTGGCGGGCCTGTTCCCGGGACGCATCGACCTCGCGCTCGGCCGCGCGGCGGGCACCGACCCGATGACGACGTTCGCGCTGCAGCGCGACCGCCGCCAGGCAGCGCCGGACGACTTTCCCGAACAGCTGACCGAGCTGCTCGGCTATCTCGAGGATCGACTGCCCGCAGATCACCCGTTCGCGCCCCTCGCCAGGACGCTGCCCGGGCGCCCGCACAAGCCCGAGGTGTGGCTGCTGGGCTCCTCGCCGCAGAGCGCGATCTGGGCGGGGCAGCTGGGGCTGCCATACGCGTTCGCCGACTTCATCAACTCGCAGGGCGCGGAGATCGCGGCGCTCTACCGCGAGCGCTTCGCCGAGCACCAGCAGGCGCACCCCGAGGCGCGGCCGCGGACCGCGGTCGCCGTGTGGGTGATCTGCGCGGAGACCGACGAGGAGGCCCAGCGCCTGGCGGCGAGCGGGCGGATGGCGTTCACGATGCTGCGTCGCGGTCAGCTGATAGCGGTGCCGGCACCCGAGAAGGCGCTGCGGTTCCTCGAACACGAGCGGGAGGAGCGCGAGCGCGAGCGCGGGCCTGGCGGTGAGCGCCCGGCAGGCCGGCGCACGGTGGTGGGCGCGCCAGAGGCGGTGCGCGAGCAGCTCGCGCAGGTGGTGCGCGAGTACGGCGCTGAGGAGGCGATCGCGGTGAACATCACCTACGATCACGCCGCGCGCCGGCGGTCCTATGAGCTGCTCGCCGAGGCGTTCGGGCTCGCTGCTTGATGTACGCGCACGAGCGACGCCTGTTCCTAAGTAGGGGCATGAGTCTCGACGAGCCTGAGCGCCTGTTCGACGGGGCGCTCAGCTGCTGCGAGTCGCTCGACGCGGGTGTCCAGCGCGGCAGTCACTGCCTCTTCGATCGCCGTCTTGTGGGTATCGATCTGCTTCGCGGTCTTCTTGATCCATTGGCCGATCTCCTCGCGGTGTCGGTCCGCAAGTGCACTTATCCGCTCGGCGCTTGATCTGCACGCGGCTCCGTATTCGAGCGCCGGGTGCCAGGCGACGAGCGGGGGCGATGCCTCGGCCATATGCATGAGGGCGGCTGCGAAGCGTCCCTGCGCGACGTCCGTCTCGCAGGCCGCCAGGGTGTGCTCACCTGCTTCGAGTCGCTCGCGTATGCCCTCGAGCGGCAGATCGTCCGAAGCACGCGCTATTTGCACCTCTGTCGCCGCGTCGATCAGCGCACGCGCCCGTTCGAGGTAGCGCGTGGCCGCCCGCTGCAGCTCCGCCACCGGCTCTCGGAGCTCCGCACGCGCATCGAGCTCCAGCGGGGCGGGCACGGAGATCTTCTCGCTGAGCGCCGAGCGCTGCTCGACGATGACCTGCCGGATCTCCTGGGCGTAGTCAGCTTGGACCTCGCGACACGCGACCTCGTACGCGGTCCGGCGCTGTTCATAGACGGCGACCGCCCTGAGGTAGCGCCGGCGTTTGTAGACCCGCGCTCCGACAGCGCCGGCAACCGCGCCAGGGACCGTGACGGGCGCGGCCGCAAGGCCATGCAGCCCGATGATGCCCGCCGCGAGGGCGGTTGACCCCAGGCCGGCGGTCACGCCGCCAACGTCGATCATGACGTTGCGCACCGACTGCGCCACGGCGATCTCCCGCTCGCGGTGAAGGTGCATCTCACGCGAGATCGAGAGGGCGAGCGTGATCACCGGGATGTGCCCGGCCACACCGTGGAGTACCGCTGTGCCGCCAAGGTCGGCGGCCGTCCCTATCTGCCCGATCGCGTCGTGGATCTGGGGCGAGGCTCCTACCGTGCGGAGCAGGAACTCGCCGGCATGAGCAGTGTTCGCCTCGAGATAGTGCGCCGCCGCGGGGACCAGGCCGTCCGAACGCATCAGCTCGCCAAGCAGGCTGTCCTGGGGAGACATGGTCGTCGCGGCGCTCGTCACGAGGTGTTGGGTCCCGGCCTGCAGGATCGCCGCGTGCGGGGCGGAGACATCCGAGACGTGCGGGAGAAGGTTCCCCTTGACGCTGCCGATGAACTCGTGGCAGGTTCGGCCGAGATCGTGGGTGAATCCGGTGTTGACGTAGGAGCAGATGTCTGCGTGCGCCCTGACGAGATGCTCCGGAAGACCGGCTATTGGCGCCAGCGGATGAGCAAGTGCCTCGCCGCCGACCGCGTGGGAGTCCAGTACCGCCAGCACCGGGACGTTGGCGGCTGCCCATATCAGCGAGTTCGCGTGCAACCGCTGAAGGAGCTTGTCGGGCTCCTCATCGTCCCCGTCGACCGCGGTCAGGTCTGGCGGGGGCGGCTGGGGGATCAACTCGGTAGCCGCTGCGCCGAGCCGCGCGGCCGCCAGATCGTCGATGAGGAACATTGTCGTGGCCGCCTGGATCGGAAGCGCCGCATCGTTTCGGTCGGGCTCCGCCAGGTGCGCGGCCGCCTGGACTATCACGTCGTCGCCCGCTCGCTTGAGCAAATCCCACGCCTGCTCTCGCTGTGCTGAGCACAACTCGGCTGTTTCTGTGGCCGACCGCGAGATCTCGAGGCTGGTGCGGTCAAGTGCGGCGGCTGTTTCTTGCGCCCACGTCGCAGAACCTGCGCTGAAGCGGTCCGTCAGGTCTCGCAGACCGCTGCTCGCGGTGGTGAGCGAGGCCTGATAGTCGGCTGACGGGGTCCACTCGGCGACGATCGGCAGCGGCGCTTCGCCGAGGCGCATCAGCGCCTCAAGGTGCTCGCCCCGGCTGTAGTGCTCGTCCGAGTTTGCGAGAAAGCCACGAGCAGCATCAACGAAAGGGTCGACGGCGGTGGCGGCGAGGAGCGCGTCGCGTGTCGCGTCGAGGTAGCGCGCGGTCGTGGCTCGGAGATCCTTCACCAGCGCTGAAAGCTCGCCCGCGAACTCCACATCGAACGACGCGGGCGTAGTCACCGCATCTGCCAGCGCGGCCATGGCGTCCTGAGCCACGATCGCGAGCTCCGGCAGCTTCTCTTCAACGGCCGTCGAGAAGGCGCTGGCGTAGGCACGTGAGCGCCGCGCGTACCGCGAGAGGTCGGCCAGCTCCGAGTCTGACTCGAGCAGGCCAAGGTCCGAAAGTTGCTCCTCCACGGCCGCAATGCCGTCAGCGTCCGGGTCGGCAGGCGCGGCCAGCTGGCTCAACGAGCGCCGGGCAGTCGCAACGGCACGGGTGCTGGCGCGCCCATGCTTGCCATCAGGGTCGATCGCGTCGGCGCTCCTGGTCAGCGCCTCGAGTAGGCCGTCGAGCTCCAAGGGCGAGCTCATGGGGCTCTCGCTGTGCGGCGCGTCGAGGACCGTCGCGGCGACGCTGGTGTAGAGCTCCCGACGCGCGGCGTCTTCGGTGATCACGAGGTCTGCTGCTGCGCGGAGCGTTGGACTGCCCTCGGCGCCAACTGCGGCGGCGCTCACTCGACGTGCCAGCGCGCGAGGCACATACACCGCGCGAGCACGTCTCAAGATGGCGACCGCGGCGCCTGCCAGCACCGCGAAGATCGCTACCACCAATACGACGCTCATCGTCCACCCCCGAACTATTCACCAACCTGGAACTGCCGCAAAAGCTAACCCGTGCACGCCGCGGCGACTGTGACATCGGGCACTCAAACGCGGTTCGTGATCGGCTCGGCAGACGATTCTCCGGGCGGCGAGCCGGTGTCAGTATCTTGTCCCCGTGAACGACCAGCCCCACGTTCGCCGAGCCACCGCAGCCGACGTGCCGGCGATCGCACGGATGCTCGCGCGCGCGTTCTTGGATGACCCGGTGGCGAGCTGGGCCTGGCGGCCCGACCGCCTGCGGCTCGGCGCGCTGGAGCGCTTTCAGGCGGTGCGCCTGCGCCAGCTGCTCGCCGGCGATGAGGTGTGGACCACAGACGAGCTGACCTGCGCGGCGCTGTGGGCGCCGCCCGGGCGTTGGCACTCGACGTTGCGCGAAACGGCCGAGCTGGTTCCCTCCTTCCTGCACCCGCGCCTGTTCATGCGCATGCCGATGGTCGCGCTCGGCTGGGAAAAACTCGAGCGGGCGCATCCGCACACGCCGCCTCACATGTATCTCGCGCTGCTCGGCACCGAGCCCGAGGCGCAGGGCAAAGGGCTCGGCTCGGCGGTGATGGCGCCGGTGCTCGAGCAGTGCGACAGCGACGGCGTCGGCGCATACCTCGAGTCATCGAAGGAACGCAACATCGACTTCTACGCTCGCCACGGCTTTCGCGTGACGGGCGAGATCCAGCTGCTGCGCGGTCCGACGATGTGGAAGATGTGGCGCGACCCGCGCCCGTAGCTGGCAACTTCACATTCGTGGTGATCCGCTTCGCGCGGCTCTCCGTATTCAGAGGAAACAAGGGCCGTGATTGGGGCATCGCTCCGCGGTCCGAACTTCCCCCGGAATATTGGAGAAAAAATGACCTACCAGATCAACGTTGACGAGATCGACAGCGACGGCGCGCTTCGCGAAGCTGCGGATGCCGTTTCGGGCGACACGCGCCTGAGCTTCCTCAAGAAGGCCGGCATCGGCGCCGGCGCAGCGATGAGCGGCGGCGCGCTCCTTTCGGCGCTCGCGCCGAGCGCGCTTGCGGCATCTGGAGGCGGCCGTCCGCCGGCGTCGTTCGGCAGCGGCGACGTGGGGATCCTCAACTACGCGCTCACGCTCGAGTACCTGGAGGCGGCCTTCTACAACGGCGCGACCGCGGCGAACATGTCGCTGAACGCGCAGACGAGCTCGTTCCTGAAGGTTGTGACGAGGGATGAGAACGCGCACGTGGCGTTCCTGAAGCAACACCTCGGCAGCAAGGCCGCCAAGGAACCGAAGTTCGATTTCAAAGGCGCCAACACCTCTCCCGAAATGTTCATGAAGACGGCTGAAGTGCTCGAGAACACCGGCGTTCACGCGTACTCGGGGCAGGCGCTCAACATCAAGTCGCCCGCGTATGTCAAGGCCGCCGTGTCGATCCTGACGATCGAGGCTCGCCACGCGAGCGTGATCGGACTGCTGAACGAACCGGCCGGCAACGACATCACGCCCAACGGCCCGTTCGACACCCCCTACACCGCGGCGAAGGTGCTCGCGGCCGTGACAGCGACCGGCTTCATCGTCTGATCCGAAAAGCGAAAAGAGGAGGTCTTGAAGATGTCAAGGGCCTCCCAAATCCAACCAGGAGGAAACGACAGACATGGGACTCGACAATCCAGTTCACATCGCATTTCTGCTGATCCTGCTGCTGCTGGTGTTCGGCGCCAAGCGCCTGCCCGAGATGGGTCGCTCGCTCGGTCAGGGCATGCGCGGCTTCAAGGACGCGATCAGCGGCGAGCCCTCTCACGCGAGCACCGAGCCGGCCGCTGAAGCGGTCGTCCAGCCGACACTCGTGGCCGCACAGCAGCCACAGCAGCAGCCGCAGCCTGCGGCTCCCAGCGAGATCGTCGCTGCGCCGGTGCACACCAGCGAGAAGATCCCCGCCTGAGATGGCGACGGCCGTTGGCAGCATCGGGCACGAAGACCGGCTGAGCGTGGTCGATCACCTCGAGGAGTTGCGCTCGAGGTTGATCGTCTCGCTGGCGGTGGTGGCGGTGGCGCTCGGGCTGTGCTTCTGGCAGAACCACGCGCTGCTGAACATCATCAACAAGCCGCTCGCGCACGAGACGCAGAAACAGGTCGAGGCGGGCAACGGCCCGCTCGGCTCGACGTACACGGTCCAGCAGGCAGCGCGCACGGTGGCGGCACAGTTGAAGCTCGTGGTGCAGGCGCTCGAGCGTCCGGGCAGCGGCGCCTCAGCGGCGACCAAGAGCTCGCTGACGCACGTGACGCCGACGCTGCGCGGCGCGATCGCTCACCTGTCGGCGGCGCCGCAGGGCAACAAGCCGGTGACGCTCGGGATCGGCGAGCCGCTGACGACGACGCTCGGCATCTCGTTGATCTTCGCGCTGATCCTGTCGCTGCCGATCGTGCTGTACGAGGCGTACGGCTTCGTGCTGCCGGCGTTCAGCCCCGAGCAGCGGCGCGTGGCGACACCGCTGATGCTGGCGATCCCGTTCCTGTTCGTCGCGGGAGTGCTGTTCGGCTACTTCGTCGTGCTCCCGGCGGCGGTGCGCTTCTTCCAGAACTTCAACAGCGGCGAGTTCAACATGCTGGTGCAGGCCAGCCAGTACTACCACTTCGCGGCGGTCGTCCTGCTGGCGATGGGCCTGGTCTTCCAGGTGCCGGCGGGGGTGCTTGCGGCGACACGCGCGGGCCTCGTCACCACGAAGCAGCTGCGTCACAACCGCCGCTACGCGATCCTCGCGTGCGGCGCGATGGCGGCGTTCCTGCCGGGCGACGCGATCACGCTTCTGCTCGAGACGGTGCCGCTGTACCTGCTTTTCGAGTTGAGCGTGTTGATCGCCGAGATCATCGACCACCGCGAGTCGCGGCGCGCATCGCGCGTGTGACAATGAGGCGGGTGTCCGAATGACGCGGGTGTCCGCATGAGACCGAGGTTCAGGCCGCTGCGCTCCGGCGGGGAGAGCTCGGCGAGCGGCCTGAGCGTGCTGGCCGACGAGGAGCTCATGCACCTCGTCTACCGCGGTCAGGCCGCGGCGTTCGAGGTGATCTATGACCGCCACGCGGACGCGGCGTTCTCGCTGGCCTACCGCATGTGCGGCCAGCGGGCGCTCGCGGAGGACGTCGTGCAGGAGGCGTTCCTGTCGCTCTGGCGCAGTGGCGCGCGCTATGACCGCGGGCGCGGCAGCGTGCGCACGTGGGCGCTCGGCATCGTCCACAACAGCGCGATCGACGCGCTGCGAAGGCGCACCGTGCGCGAGCGCGGACGCGTCGACGACGCGGGCATCGAGGAGCGATTGGTGGCGCCCGAGCGCACCGACGTGGAGGTCGGGCGCCGGGACGAGGCGCGCGAGGTGCGCGAGGCGCTCGGCCAGCTCCCGGAGGAGCAGAGCAGGGTCATCGAGCTGGCGTACTTCGGCGGTCTGACGCACGTGGAGATCGCGTCGCGACTGGACACGCCGGTCGGAACCGTCAAGGGACGCATGCGCCTGGGCTTGGCGAAGATGCGTATGACGTTGGGCGATCCCACGGAGGTGGTGTAGTGAGCATCGAGGAGCCTCACATCGACGAGCCGGAGGGGTGCGGTGGAAACGCCGCTCCGTACGTGCTCGGCTCGCTCACCGATGAGGAGCACGAGGCGTTCCGCGTGCACCTGCAGTCCTGCTCGGTCTGCCGCGAGGAGGTCGGCGCGCTGCAGGTGGTGGCGTCCGCGCTGCCTGCGGCAGCGCCGCAACTGAGCGCGCCGCCCGAGCTCAAGCGGCGCCTGATGGCGAGCGTCCGCGAGGACGCGCGCCGGCGCGAGCTGGCCGACCCACGCGAGGCGCAGGCGAGGCAGGCTCGACCTCACGCGAAGGCGCCCGCGTGGCTGCGCTGGCGGCCGAACCTCGCCGTGGCGGCGCTCGCTGCGGCGGTCGTCGCGCTCGCCGTCGTGGCGCTCAGCTCCTCCAGCTCCGGCGGAGGGGGCGGCTCGGCGGCGACGCGTGTGATCCGCGCGCAGGTGCTGCCGTCCCGCGCGAGCGCGTCGCTGAGCGTCGGTGGCGGGCACGCGCAGCTGGACGTCGCCGGTATGCCTCAGGTGGCGCGCGGCCGCGTGTACGAGGTGTGGATCAAACGCTCAGCCTCCGGACGGGCGCTCCCGACCGACGCGCTGTTCACGGTCAACACCGCCGGCGCGGCGAGCGTCGGCGTGCCCGGCGGCGTGAGCGGCATACGGGAAGTCCTGGTCACCTCCGAGCCGCTCGGCGGCAGCACTGTGCCGACGCCGCCGGCGCTGATCGTCGCGCGCGTGAGCTGACCCGTCGCGCGCGTGAGCCGACCCGTCGCGCTCACTGCCGCCTGTATAGCGATGGTGATACAGCACTCGCGATGTGACAATCAGCGGCGCGCGTCACGGTTGCGGCTCTGCGGCAGGTGCGGCGAGCACGCGCAGCTGGTGCTCGCCGACGCGCACCGTGTCGCCGCCCCGGAGCTGGCGCCCGCGCCGAGTCTCGCGCTCGCCGTTGACCCAGACGGGCTCGCCGGCGAGCAGCGCCTTGACGTCGCTGCCGCTGTCGACGACGCCGGCGAGCTTGAGCAGCTGCCCGAGCCTGATGCCATCGCCACGCACGGCGATGTCGCGTGCCACCGGTTGCGAATGTGGGGCCACCGGTTGCGAATCTAGCTGGTAACAACCTGCTGCCCCGCTGCGCTAGTCTCGAGCAGATGGCTGAGCGCACAGGCTATCCACCGGGGACGTTCTGCTGGGTCGAACTGACGACGAGCGATCAGGACGCGGCGAAGGCGTTCTACGGCGCGCTGCTCGGCTGGCAGGCCGATGACAGGCCGGTGGGGGACGCGGGCTCGTACTACTCGATGCAGCTGATCGACGGCAAGCCGGTCGCGGCGATCGCGGCGCAGCCTGAGCAGCAGCGTGACGCGGGTGTGCCGCCGCTGTGGAACTCGTACATCTCGGTGGACAGCGCCGACGCGGTTGCCGAGCGCGCGAGTGAGCTGGGCGCGACGGTGCACGCGCCGCCGTTCGACGTGATGAGCGCCGGGCGCATGGCGGTGATCCAGGACCCGCAGGGCGCCTTCTTCATGCCGTGGGAGCCGCGCGATCACATCGGTGCTGCGCTCGTGAACCAGCCCGGCGCGCTCGTGTGGAACGAGCTCCAGTCCCCCGAGCTCGACGCGTCGGCGGCGTTCTACCGCGACCTGTTCGGCTGGCAGCTGGAAGAGCAGTCAACGGGCGCGCTGGGGCGCTACCTGATGATCAAGAACGGCGAGAAGTTCAACGGCGGCATGCGCGAGCTGACACCGCCGTCGCCGCCGAGCTGGCTCGTGTACTTCGGCGTCGAGGACGTGGAGCAGGGGCTCGCGAAGCTGAACGAGCTCGGCGGCTCGGCGCTGACAGGTGTGATCGACATCGAGGTGGCGAAGATCGCGGTCGTTGCCGACCCGCAGGGCGCTGTGTTCGCGCTCTACGCGGGACAGCTGGACGACTAGCAGTTAGCCCCGCACGCCGCTGCCGTTGCGCCGCTCGGCGAGGTCGGGCCCGGTGCTGGTGGTCATGACGGCGGCGCGGTTGCCGCCGAGCACGCGGCGCACGAGCGCGGGCGCGAGCACGCGCATGGCTGCGGCGAGCGCGTATGCGCGCGGCACGTAGCGCTCGGCACGCCGGCCGATGCCGGCTTCGTAGATGGCGTCGGCGGCGCGCTCGGGAGTCGAGACGATCCAGCGCGTCCACGGCTTGGCGGTGAGCTCGGACTGTGGGAATCCCTCGGTGGAGATGAAGCCGGGGAGCACGAGGCCGACGTGCACGCCATGCGGGAGCTCCTCGGCCCACAGCGAGTCCGACCAGCCGGCGAGGGCGAACTTGGAGGCGCTGTAGGCGCCGGTGCCGGCGCGCGCGACGCGCCCGGCGGTGGAGGCGACGTTGACGATCGCGCTGGGGGCGCTCGAGCGCAGCAATGGCAGCAGCGCCTCGGTGAGCCGCACCTGGGCGTCGAAGTTGATCGCCATGGTGCGCTGCACGTTCTCGTAGCCGCCCTCGGCGAAGCGTGCGCGCCAGGCGGCGCCGGCGTTGTTGACGAGCAGGTCGAGGCGGCCGTGGTGCTCGAGCACGTGATCGCGGATGCGCTCGGGGGCGTCGTCGTCGACGAGGTCGAGCGCGAGGTAGGTGCCCCCGAGCTCGTCGGCGAGCGCGCGCAGGCGCTCCTCACGCCGGGCGATGAGCACGAGCGAGCTGTTCGGCTCGCGCGCGAGCCGCCGCGCGGTGGCCTCGCCGATGCCGCTGGAGGCGCCGGTGATGAGCATGACGCGGGAATGCCGCGGGTAGTGGGTGCCTGCCATGTTGACCTCAGAACGAATCGATGACGCGCAGCGGGAGGCGGGTCGGAGCGCCGCGCGTGGGCGCGCTCGCGGTTAGCCTGTCAGATCGGCGAACACGATGAGCTTGCCCGCGTCCAGCGACGTCCCAGGCGTCGATTACACAGAACAGCGCTCGCCTCGCAAGCGCGAGGCGCTGGAGCTGTTCAGCGGCCTGCCGCGGCGCTATGACGAGCTGTCGGCGGCGCTGAGCTTCTGGCAGGACCCGCGCTGGCGTCGCGCGCTGGTCAGCGCGGTTGCGCCGCAGGCGGGACAGCGGATATTGGACGTGGCGACCGGCACGGGCATGGTGGCGGCGGAGTTGCTGGCGCGGGCGGACTGCTCGGTGGTGGGCATCGACCAGAGCCCGCAGATGCTCGCGGCGGCCCGTGCGCGCTTCGCACCCGGCGGCGGCTCGAGCGCGGCCGCGGGCCCAGGGGTAGAGGGGGCGGCGGGCGCGAGGCCGCGCGTGGAGTTGATCGAAGGGCAGGCGGAGTCGCTGCCGTTTGCGGACGCGAGCTTCGACGCGCTGACGTTCACGTACTTGCTGCGCTACGTGGACGATCCGGCGGCGACGGTGCGCGAGCTCGCGCGCGTGGTGCGTCCGGGCGCTCGTGTGGCGTCGCTGGAGTTCGGCGTACCGCCGTGGGCGCCGGCGCGTGCTGCGTGGCGTTTGTACACGGCGATCGGGCTGCCGACGTTGGGGCGCGTCGCGTCGCGCGAGTGGGCGCAGGTGGGGCGCTTTCTGGGCCCGAGCATCCGCGGCTTCTACGAGCGCCACCCGCTGGAGCAGATCGTGGGCTACTGGCGCGAGGCGGGGCTGGAGGGTGTGAGCGTGCGGCGCATGAGCCTGGGCGGCGGCGTGGTGATGTCTGCAAGCAAGCGCACGGACTGAGGACGACGGTGGCGATCACACAGGAGCGCCCGGCTTTCTACGCGTTGGGCGGCGGGCGGGTGGGCGATGCGCTGACGCTGCTGCACCCGCCGTACACGGCGTGGCACTTGAGCTACTTCGCGCTGGGTGCGGCGGCGGCGCCGCACCTGTACGTGAATCGTCTGCTGTGGGGTCTGGCGGCGTTTGCACTGGCGGTGGGCGTGGCGGCGCATGCGCTGGACGAGCTGCACGACCGGCCACTGGGGACCCGCATCAGCAGCCGGGCTCTCGCTTTGTGCGGCGTGCTGGGACTGCTGGGCGCGTTGGCGATCGGCGTGGCGGGCGTGCTGAGCGTGACGGTGTGGCTGGTGCCGTTCGTGCTTGCGGGCGCGGTGTTCCTGCCGGCGTACAACCTCGAGTGGTGGGGCGGGCGCTTCCACAGCGATACGTGGTTCGCGCTCGGCTGGGGGGCGTTCCCGGCGCTGACGGGCTACTTCATCAACGCGGAGAAGCTGGCCCCGGCGGGCGTGCTGATCGCGGCGGGCTGCATGGCGATGAGCATGGCGCAGCGGCGCCTGAGCTCGGCGGCGCGCGAGCTGCGCAGGCGTACGCTGGCGGTGGACGGCACGCGCACGCTCAGCGACGGCAGCACCGAACAGCTGTCGCTGACAGGGCTGCTGCGCCCGCTGGACGGCGCGCTCGCGGCGATGTCGCTGGCGATCGTGGTGACGGCGTGCCGCGCTGGTCATCGCTCGTCTGTGAAAGAGCGCTGCTCGGACAGCCCCGCTGCTTGAAACGCGTCTGCACGGTGGGTGAAGAACTCGGCGCGGGCGACCCTTCCATCCTTGACCGTCCAAACGGCAGAGCCATCGACCTTGACCTCCTGCACTGAGCCCGCCTGGCGTCCGTAGTCGCGCGTGAGCAGCAGCACGCGGTCGCCGGCGTCGAGCGCGTGCTCGATCTCGGTGCGGTAGGTCAGCCACGGTTCCAGCCACGCGAGCCATGCCGTTCTGAGGCCATCGATGCCGACGTGGACCCGCTCGGTGCCCGGCACTCCCGGCGCGACGGTCTCGCAGTCTGGGTGAAACAGGCCACCGAAGGCATCGGTCACCGCCGACCATGCCTCGTCGCTGCGAAAGAGCGCCGCGAGGTCCACATCAGGAGCGACCTGCAGCCGCGTGACGAGCTCAACGTTCTCCCGAGACATCGGCGTGGATCATCCCGCAGGCGAGCGACGCATGACCGTCACTGACACCGCCCCGGGGCGGCGCGCGGCGCGCCAGTCGACTACCGTTCGCGAATGCTGTGTAACCATGGTCATACAGCGTTCTCAAATGGAGATACGAGCCGGCGCCCTCGTCCTGCATCGCACCCTAGGCAGTCACGCAGCCGACGATCGCCGCAGCAGATGCGCGCCCTCACCGGGGCGCACCTCGCGAGCATCGGTTGGGTGGGCAACGCCGGGCGGGAACAGCCCGAGGACGCTGCCGCCGAAGCCGCCGCCGACGATGCGCGCGCCGCTGGCGCCCGCATCGCGCAGGCGCCGGACGGCAGCCTCGACGGCGGGAGTGGAGACCTCGTAGTCATCGCGCAGGCTGACGTGCGAGGCGTTCAGGAGCTCGCCGACGACGCCGAGGTCGTCGGCGCGCAGCGCGTCGACGGTGTCGCGCACGCGCTGGTTCTCGCCGATCACGTGCCGCACGCGCCGGTTGAGGGGCTCGGGCAGCTGCTCGCCGGCGTCGAGGCTGGCATCACGCAGCGAAGCCACCCCGAGCAGCTCGCACGCGCGGGCGCACTCGGCGCGTCGCTGGTTGTAGCCGGAGCTGGCGTGCACGTGGCGCTCGCCCGAGTCGAGCACCACGAGCCGCCAGTCGCCGAGCAGCAGCGGCACGGGCTCGACGCGCAGCGTGCGGAAGTCGATGTAGGCGGCACTGTTTGGCGCGCCATACAGCGAGGCGAGCTGGTCGAGCAGGCCCGTGTGCGCCCCGACCCAGTCGTTCTCCACGCGCGAGCACAGACGCGCGATCTCGATCCGCGGCAGCGGTTCGCCCTCGCCGCTGATGTCGGCGAGGGCGAGGCACAGCGCGACCTCGAGGGCGGCTGAGGAGGACAGGCCGGCGCCGCGTGGAACGCCGCCGCTGATCTCCACCTTCGCGCCCTCCAGCGGCCGGCCGGCGCGGGCGAGTTCGGCGACGACGCCGCGCACGAAGGCGCGCCAGCCGGCGACGCGCTCCGGGCTGGAGGCGTCGAAGTCGTCGTGCTGGTGCAGCTCGCGTGCGTAGACGCTGATGCGACCGGCGCCGGGCGAGCCCGCCGGAGCGGCCTCGGCGCTGACGGTTACGCCTTCGGCGATGGCGAACGGCAGCGCGAGCCCGTCGTTGTAGTCGGTGTGCTCGCCGATCAGGTTGACACGCCCAGGGGCGAAGGCGCGGCTGCGCTCAGGCGGCACGTGCGATCGCCTCGCGGAGCTTCGCGGCTGACTCCTCGGGCAGCGTGTCGGAGATGAACGTGCCGGCGCCCTGCTCGGAGCCGGCGAGGTACTTGAGCTTCTCGGCGGTGCGAAGCGGCGGGTAGAACTCGACGTGCAGATGCCCGTGCCCGACGGGAATCCCCGCTGCGGCGGCCTGCTCGGGGCTCGGGGTCGGCGCCTGGTGCATGGCCATGACGTACGGGAACGGACGCTCGAACAGGGCGTCGTATCCCCGCGCGAGCGTCTGCAGCGCGCCGGCGAGCTCACGCAGCTCGTGTGGCTCGCACTCGCGCAGGCTGGTGCGGTGCTCACGCATGACGACGTGCGCTTCGTAGGCCCAGCGCGCGGCGTAGGGGACGTAGACGACGACGCTGTCGTTTTCGTGCACGACGCGCAGCCCGTCGCGCAGCTCGCGCTCGAGCAGCGCGCACGGCGCGCAGCCGCCGAGGCGCCGATCGGCCGCGAGCTCGAGCTTGGGCATGGGCGGCAGGAATGGGTAGCCGTAGATCTGGCCATGTGGGTGGTGCAGCGTGACGCCGACCTCGACGCCGCGGTTCTCGAAGATGAACACGTAGTCGATGTCCTCGCGCGCGCCGAGCTCGATGTAGCGGTGTCGCCAGACCCACATGAGCGCCTCGGCGCGCTCCGGCGCGAGCGCGCCAAAGGACGAGTAATGGTCCTCGGTGTAGACGACGACCTCGGCGGCGCCGGAGGGCGCCTCGAATGCGGGGAAGCGGTTGTCGAAGACGGCGATCTCGAACGCCGGAAACGGGATCTCTGTCTGCGGCCCCTCGGGTCGGGTGGGGTCCAGCGGACAGTGGTCGCGTGCCGGCAGGAAGGTCCGGTCCTGGCGGTGGATCGCGTAGACGACCTCCTCGCCGCGCAGCTCCTCGAAACGAAGCTCGCTCACGCCGGCCGCGGCGGGTCCTCGGCGCGCCGCACGTCCCAGTACAGGATCAGCGAACGCCCGTCGTCTTTGACGTGGCGCTCGACCGCTACGGGCCCTTCGCGCTCGCCGAAAGCGGTGAGCTCACCGTGGTGCTCGCGCGGACTGGCGGATGGGTCGCCCGAGAGGGGCGGCTCGGCAGGCGTACCAGCCATGTCCCGAGGGTATACCCATCGGGTGGCCGGGCGTTGGAGCGCGAGTCAACCGGCCTACCGGAGTGGGAGACCGGGACTACACTGGGGCGCATGCCCAAATCTGGGGTTGACGTCAGGTGTGGTTTAGCGCGAAGGTAGGAGCAGCCAAGCAGCAGGGAGGCTGCCGCCCCAGCGAGTAGAGGAGGAGCAAATGCCAGACACCGACCAGGCTCACGAAGCAGTGGAGCACCTCGACTATCTCGATCGCGACAACGTCGATCGACCCGGCTTCGACCGTCGCGCGTTCCTACGTCGCACCGCCCTGACCGGGATCGCCGCCGGTTCGGTGGGCAGCATCCTGAGCGCGTGCGGCTCGAGCGCTTCGAGCAGCAGCGGGGGCTCGGCGAGCGTGTTCGGCTCGCACCCCACGTACAAGTTCGTGTTCGTCAACCACGTGACGACCAACCCGTTCTTCACGCCCACGCAGTACGGCGCCGCGGACGCGTCCAAACTGCTCGGTTGCGAATACCAGTGGACGGGCTCGGAAAACAGCAACGTGGCCCAGATGGTCACCGCGCTCAACACCGCTGTGACGAGCGGCGCGCACGGCATCGCGGTCGCGCTGATCGACCTGCACGCGTTCAACGCGCCGGTCGAAGCGGCGCTGAAGGCGGGAATCCCGGTAGTCGCCTACAACGCTGACGCCCCCGGCAACGCTCGCCTCGCGTACGTCGGCCAGAACCTGAAACTGGCGGGAGAAGAAATGGGCAAGCGGATCGTCGCTGCGGTCGGCTCCGGCGAAGTCGGCCTGTTCATCGCTACGCCAGGCTCGGCGAACCTGCAGCCACGCATCGAAGGCGCTGAAAAAGCGATCAAGGACTCGGGCGCGGCGATCACCGTGCACTCGGTCGCAACGGGTGCCGCCGTCGCGCAGGAGCAGCCGGCGATCGAAGCGTGGTATCAGAGCCACAAAGAAGCGAAGGGCATGTACGCGGTCGACGGCGGCAGCACCGAATCGCTGGCGAAAGTGATGCAGAAGTTCGGGCTCGCGAGCAAAGGCATCCACGCCGGCGGCTTCGACCTCACCGAACAGACGCAGAAGCTGCTGAAAGAAGGCGACATCGAATTCACGATCGACCAGCAGCCTTATCTGCAGGGGTTCCTGCCGGTTCTGGAGCTGTTCCTATGGCAGGTATCCGGGACGCTGACCGGCCCCGCGGAAGTCGACACGGGCCTCAAGTTCCTCAACAAAGAAACGGTCGCTCCGTACGTCAATTCGAAGAGCCGCTACGAGGGAACGTCCTCGGCAGCGAAGGTAGTCCCGATCCCGGCGGGTACGGCAGCGTAAACAATGGCGAAGGTGGCCGAAGAGCCCGCCTCGCCCGAGAAACCGACGAGGTCGGGGGGCGGCCCGGCGCCAGCGCGCCAGGCCGCCCCGTCGCTGGCGCGTCGCGTGCTCGAGCGCGGCCTTTCGCTGCGCGAGGGCAGCATCATCGTCGTCACGATCATCGTGGCGATCTACTTCTCCGCGAACACGAGCACGTTCTTCACGGGCGAAAACTTCAAGACGCTGTTGCCGTATTTCGCGCCGCTCGCGCTCCTGGGCGCAGGCGAGGTGTTCGTGATGATCCTCGGCGAGATCGATCTCTCGATCGGAGGCATGTACATGTTCGCTCCGATCGTCTTCTACAAGCTCGACACCGCCGGGCTCGGCCTGGTGGTCTCGGCGATCATCGCGCTCCTGATCTGCATGGTCGTCGGCGTGGTCAACGGCGCGTTCGTGGCGTTCCTCGGCGTGAGCTCGTTTGTGGCGACGCTCGGCATGCTGTTCACGTTCGAGGGACTCAGCCTGCTCTTGTCCCACGGCACGCCCGTCGCGACGCCCGGAGCTCAGGTGACGCAGACGGAAGTCAAAGCTCACCACGTGATCAACGGGCACAGCATCGTGCTCGTTGAAAAAGTCAACCACGTTGGTACGTTCGCGAAAATCTTCGGCGCGGGCGTCTACTCCGAGCTGATCTGGGCCGTGGCGATCGTGGTGGTGCTGCAGATCGTGCTGACGTTCACCCGCTGGGGCCTGTATACGGTCGCGATCGGATCCAACAAGCTTGGCGCCGCTGAGGCGGGCGTCAGGGTGAAGCTGGTGACTGTCCGCAACTTCGTGCTGTGCGCGGGATTGGCGGGGCTGGTAGGCCTGCTCGAGGCGATCCGCTCGCAGACGATCCAGCCTGACCCGTCGGGACCTAACGAACTGCTGCTGATCGCGATCGCGGGAGCGGTCATCGGCGGCACCCTCTTGACCGGCGGCTCGGGCACCGTTGTCGGTGCGTTTATCGGCGCGCTGTTCCTGGGCATCTTGAAGGACGGCCTGATCCTGCAGGGCGTCAACGCCAACTACCTGCTCTTCTACACCGGCCTCGCGATCGTCATCGCGATGACGGCAAACGTCTACGTCGGGCGCGTGCGCAGGGGGCACGCCGGCGGTGGTTGACCGGGTCATCGAGCACGCGATCGTCGGCCCGAGCTCGGCGCCGGACGACGTCCTACGCGTCGAACACATCGCCAAGCGCTTCGGCCCGGTGACAGCGCTGCGCGACGTCAACCTGCACCTCAAAAAGGGGGAGGTGCTGGGGCTCCTCGGCGACAACGGCGCGGGCAAGTCGACGCTGATCAAGATCATCTCCGGCTTCCAGAAGCAGGACGCGGGAAAGATGTGGCTGCACGGTGAGGAATATCAGCCCAAAAGCGTCGACGACGCGCGCGCGAAAGGCATCGACACCGTCTATCAGGACCTCGCGCTGATCGACGAACTGTCGGTCTACCACAACCTGTTCCTGCGCCGTGAGCGCATGCTGAAACCGCTGCCGCTACTCGACAACCGCCGGATGAAGCGCGAGGCGCGCCAGGCGCTCGATCAGATCGGGATCAACATCCCGCGGATCGACGTCTCCGTCGCGCGCCTATCGGGCGGACAGCGCCAGGCGATTGCGGTGGCGCGCACCGTGAACGGGGATGCCGACATCATCCTGCTCGACGAGCCGCTGGCGGCTATGGGCGCCAAAGAGGGGGCTCAGATCCTCGACCTCGTGGCGCGTCTGAAGGCGGAGGGCCGTGTCTCGATCATCATGATCCTGCACAACTACGTCCACGTGCTCGAGGCGTGCGACCGCGTGAGCATGATCCAGGACGGGGTGATCGCGTTGGACAAGCCGACCGCCGAGACCTCTGTGGAGGAGCTCACCGAGATCGTCGTCAACGAGTACCGCCGCGCACGCGAGGAAACCCACGAGGAAGAAGCCGCCTCGACCTCGAGCCCCTCCTGAGGCCGCGTCTGCGCGGCTCAGCTGCCGGGAGGCCGGCGCGTCTCGAGATATTCCCGGTTCTGGCGGTACTCGCCGCGAACCTGGATGGCGACGTAGATGAGGATGATGTTGACCAGGATCCCGATGCCGCCGAAGGTCACGGCGAGACCGAAGGTCTTGCTGAAGGCTTCGTTGGTTGCGAGCAGCATGCCGGCAGCCTAGCAACGCGGCGGGCAGCGGTGTCGTAGCCTAGGGGGCGCCGCCGCCGAGGCAGCTCGGCGAGACATCGTGCTGGAGAGGTGCCGGAGCGGTTGAACGGGCGCGACTGGAAATCGCGTAACGGGGGAAACCTCGTTCGGGGGTTCGAATCCCCCCCTCTCCGTTTTTTTTGGCCTTGTTGGGGCGTCACTCAGCCGCGCGACTTTTACGGCTCGACCAGTATCGACCGTACGAGCGGCAGCGCCGCTTTGTGCTCATCTGCGGTAACGAGCGTGAAGTCGTGCGCCAGCGCGGTCGCGGCGATCCTGAGGTCGTTGCTGGGCTGCCGACTGGCGCTCGCGCGAAGCTCGCCGTAACGGGCGGCAATGTGGCGGTCGACAGGCAGCGCCGGCGCTTCCGCGAGCACGGCTGCCAACAGGGCTACTCGGCGTGTACGGGTGCTCTCATCCGACGCGATCAGGATGCCAGCCTCGAGCTCGCTGACTGTGACCGCACTTACGGCCCAACCCTCGGTGAGCTCTCCAACCTTGCGTGCGCCTGCGAGGACGCTCGCGTCGATCAGGCTGCCGATGGATCGCGCGCTGCTTCGCGGTCCTCTTGGCGCATGCGGCGCAGATCGTCGGCGAAGCCGGGGTCGGGCGGCGTCTCGGTGAGGATGGCGGCGAGACGCTCCGGTGCTGCGAGCGCGCGTGCGCATGGCAGCGGACCGAGTTCGGCTACAGGGCGTCCCGCCACGGTCACGGTGAAGCGCTCACCCTGTTCGGCGCGGCGCAACACGGCGGCGATTTCGTTGCGCAGCTTGCCTTGAGGGACGATGGCCACCGCCGCATCGTGGCATAACTGCTATGGCTGTACGGGCCGCGCGGCTGATCAGCGGCGCCGGTCATTCCGAGCTGAGGCAGGCCTTCATGCCGTACCTGTCTGCGAGCGCGATGTTCTGCGCGATCGATCTCCGCAGCTCGAGGACGGCAGCCTCGCCAACGGAGCTTTCCTGTTTGGCCGCAGCGTCTGCCACGTCTGTCACCTCGGTCAGCTGCTGCGAGAAGCTCGTCAGGAGTCGTTCGATGTTCCGGGCGTCGCCGGTCGGGCGTGCGAGCGCGTGGAGCTTGCCGTCGGCGGTGCGCGAGAGCGCCGCCAGCTGGCGTACGAGCGCGACGAATTCGGTATCGGCGACGGCGCTGGGAAGTCGCTTGAGTGATTCCTGGCGGGCCTTCAGCGGCTGCTCCTGCGCGCTCAGCGTTTGGCAGATCGTCTGTGCGTGTGCGACGAAGCTCGCTCTGGCGGCGCTCGCCTGCGACGGCGATTCAGCCGACGACGTGTCCCGAGGCGCTGAGCTGCCGCCGCAGCCGGCGAGCAGCGCGACCGCCAGCCCGACGAGCAGACCGAGCGCAGGTCTTGGCCTGTCGGGCATCGCGTGGATGCTCCCACACGTGCGTCGCGAAAGCGAGCGGCCGCCGAGGGAGACGCTTCGCGCGTCGCCCTCGGCTGAGCCGGCGTCCGCCTAGCTACCGTGCTGTCAGGTGCGGGGCAGGGGGTCTTGGTCGTCTGCGAAACCGTGACGGGTTTCGATTCTTCGCCGTTTTCGGCGAAGATCACTTCGGTCTTGATCGGGAAGCCGCCTTTGGGGCACTTGTCCTTCGACACGGTGCCGTAGTAGACGGTTTTGCCGTGTGACTTGATCGCCGAGCCGACCTTGACGGTGATCGTCTTGACCGACGCAAATGGAGCACCGGGCACGCTCGCGACGAGCGGCACCTTGGTCTTGAGCTCCGGGCCGTAGCCGCCCGCTCCGCCGATGTTGACGTAGTGGCCGGTTGACAGGATTTCCAGCGACACCGGCGAGTGGCCGTCGGTGAAGAATTCCAGTCCGCCACCGGGGGAGTAGAACGAAGACAGTTCGGCTTTCTCTTCGACGCGTTCGCCGCCGAAGGTCACGTAGCCGAGGACGCTGCCGATCGGTCCGGCGGCCGAGCCCTTGGGGCACTTGATCGGCCCGAACTGTTCGAGCGTCGCCTTCGAGCAGGTGGGGAAGCCGCTCGTGTGGAGCTTGGTGCCCTTCGGCAGGAACACGTTGACGCCGATGACCGGCGGCGGGGAGCCGAGGTATTCGGTCCCGGAGATCGTGAATTCGGCCTGGTCGGCGGCGCCCTTGCCCTTGAAGTTGCCGGTGTGCGGGAAGCCGGAGATCGGCACAGCCTTGGCCTTGAACGTGACTGCCGGCAGCGGCCGAGGCGATGGCCGGAATGGCCATCAGCGCTACGGCAAGCGCCGCGATACAGCTCAATGCTCTTCGCATCGAATTTCTCCCTCTGTTGAGCGACCGAACGGTACGCATGGGTTACGAGCTACCCGCTTTGATCGCGGTCACTCCTACACCCACGAACACGCCGGCTGCAGGCGAGTTGCGCGCCCGCGCGCGGCGACGACGGCGTGCCCGGCGTCCGTGCAAGCGAGCGCCTATGGTGGACGCGTGGCACATGAGAACAGCCGCCGCCTGAGGGTGCGCGCATCCTGATGGTGAGCGCTTGACATGTGGCTCCAGCGCGAGCTGACGCTCGGTCCGCTTCCGCGAGGATTCCATCTGGTCACGCGCGAGGTGCTGGGCGCACTGCCGGAGCTGGCCGACGTCGAGGTCGGCCTGGTGCACCTCCTGATCCGGCACACGTCGGCGTCGCTGACGCTCAACGAGAACGCCAGCCCGGATGTGCGCCACGATTTCGAAGCGTGGTTCAACGACGCGGTCCCCGAGCGCAGCGCGCTGTGGACGCACACGTTTGAGGGCAGCGACGACATGCCGGCGCACATCAAGGCGTCGCTGCTCGGGCCCACGCTGACGCTCCCGATCAGCGGCGGCAGGCTGGCGCTCGGCACATGGCAGGGCATCTACGTGTGCGAGCATCGCAACCACGGCGGCCCGCGGTCATTGCTCGCGACGCTCTGGGGGCAGGCCGGAGAGCGGCGGTAGACTACGACGTTCTGCGCCCGTAGCTCAGCTGGATAGAGCGTCGGTCTACGGAACCGAAGGTCAGAGGTTCGAATCCTCTCGGGCGCGTGCGAACACTCTGCTGGCCGAGTCTCGAAACCCTGCATTTGCGGTATTCAAGAGGCGTGAGTCCCGTGTCACGCTGGATGCATGACGATGTGCGGTCTTCTTGGACACCGGTGGCAGTGGCGAGCAAACACCTGCTCGCGATGGTGCGAATGCAGCCGCTGCGGCGAGCGGCGCTAGCTCCCTGAGCACTGCGCGACGCGCGTCAGGCAGCGAGCGCCGCGAGCCCGAGCTATGAGCAGTTGAGCGCTTGGAAGGCTTTCTTGTAGTCGGCGGCGAGCTGACTCTCGGCGGCCTTGATCTGGGGTTCGGCGGCCTTCAGCGCCGCTTCGGTGTTTTCGGATTTGATGGCCGTGACTGCGAGGCGCGCCGTGATCGTGGCGATCTCCGTCAGGAACGCCTTCGTGCCGGCTTCGACTTCTTCCTTGCGCGCCGTTTCGAGGTTCGGCGCAGCGCTCTTCACCGTCTTGAGGCTCTTTTCGATCGCTTCGAGGCTCGTCCTTGCTTCGGTCGGGAAGCTCGAGCTGATCGGCAGCCCGTCGAGCTTGGTGATCTGCTTGGAGATTTCGCTGCTGGCAGAGCACACCTGCTTTTTCGCCTTTTCCTCGGACGATTCGCCGCACGCAGCCAGCCCGAGTGGGGCGATCAGGAGCAGAGGAACGGCGGCGAGCCTGCCAAGCGTGCTGGACCTCACGAGCCTTCTCCCTGTGGCTTGGACGCGGTGACGGAACGATGCACGGCTGAACCTGCCAGGCGGACACGCCGCTGGCATCGCCCAAAACGGACGAAACGGACCTCTCAGCTGCGGTTGCCAGGCGCGAGGCGAGCCCTATGCGAGCGCCGACGCTGGGCTGCGCTTGGCCCATCCCTGGCGCAAGAGCTCCAGCAGCGCGTCGGGCGGCTGGGCGCCAGAGGCGCCGACTCGGCGCGCGACCACAAACGTCGGCACCGCGCTGATCCCAAACTGGTCGGCCGCCCGCTCGTCGTCGCGAACCTCCTGGGCGTAGTGATCGCCCGCGAGCAGCTCGCGAACCTCCTGCTCCTCGAGGCCCACCTCCGCGGCCAGCCGCACGAGCGTGTCGTGGTCCGATATGAGCTCCCCTTCGGTGAGGTATGCGCGCATCAGGCGCTCCTTCATGGCGTCCTGGAGCCCGTGGCTCTCGGCGAGGTGCACGACACGGTGGGCGTCGAAGGTGTTTCCGCTGCGCAGGATGTCGAAGCGGAAGCCGAGGTCCTCGCCGGCTGCTACGTCGGTCAGCTGCTGCTGGGCAGCGTGCGCCTGCTCGACCGTCATGCCGTACTTCTGCGCCAGTCGCTCCGCGTTATCGCCGGCGCGTTCGTGCGGCGCCTCGGGGTCGAGCTCGAAGCTTCGCCATCTCACCTGCACCTCGTCGCGATGCTCGAACTCCGCCAGCGCCGCTTCGAAGCGGCGCTTGCCGATGTAGCACCACGGGCACGCCACGTCGGACCAGATCTCCACTTCCACGACAACCCCTTTCGTTGGGGCGGGCAACAGCCTCGACTATAGGTCGCTCCCGCCGTTTGTCGAGAACGTCGTGAGCATCTCATCGGCGCTAGGGTTAGCCAGCAGTCGCGCTGCGGCGTCCCCAACGAAAGTAGATCGCAGCGCCGATCGCGTTCAGGCAGAGCATGCGCCACAGCGTCTTGCTCCCGCGCACCTCGTCAGCCGGTCGTCGCTGCAGGTCGCGCTCAGCGCTCGCCACCACCGTGGCCGCCCCAGCAATCAGCGCGATGATACCGAGCCGCCCCGGGAGCGAGCGTTCGTTGAACTTCTTCTTGGAGCGCGGCATCGTCGGCTCATGTTATGACTCGAGCGAGGTAAGCCAAGTGCATCGTCGCCGGTAACGTGACGCGCATGCCCGGTATCGCCGAGCCCACCCGCGCAGCGCCGCTCTACTACAGCCACCGCGCGTGTCTCGAGCACGATCCGCGCGCGCACATCCCGGGTCATCCAGACACGCCGGAGCGGCTGCTCGCGATCGAGCGGACGCTCGCCGATGCCGGGTGGCTCGGTTGGGAGCGTCGGCAGGCGCCGGCCGTGGATGAGGCGCAGCTCGAGCTGATCCACAGCGCGCGCCTCGTGCGGATGATCGAGGAGCTGGCACTCGCGGGCGGCGGCGCGATCGATCCCGATACGTCCGTGGGCGCGCCGTCATACCGCGCCGCGCTGCACGCCGCCGGGGGCGCGTGTGAGATGACGCGGGTGCTGCTCGCGGGCGAGGCGCGCGTCGGCTTCTGCGCGGTGCGGCCATCGGGCCACCACGCCGAACCGGACCGCGCGATGGGCTTCTGCCTGTTCAACAACGTGGCCGTCGCAGCGGAGTTCGCGATCCGCGAGCTCGAGCTCAGCCGCGTGTTCATCCTCGACTGGGACGTCCACCACGGCAACGGGACCGCCGAGGCGTTCCGCCGACGCGCCGATGTCCTTTTTGCGAGCATCCACCAGTCCGGCATCTACCCCGGCACCGGAGCGCTCACCGACGTCGGCTCGGGGCCCGGCGAGGGCTACACGATCAATCTTCCGGTTCCCGCCGGCTCTGAAGAGGATCTGTGGCTGTCGCTGATCGAGCACATCGTGCTGCCCGCGGCGCGCGCGTTCGCGCCGCAGCTCGTGCTCGTCTCGGCGGGCTTCGACGCGCATCGCGCCGACCCGCTCGCCGGCTGTCGCCTCGAGAGCGACTCCTTCGCCGAGATGTCCCGTCAGGTGCGCGATTTCGCAGAGCGGCTGGGGGTCCCGCTCGGCGTGGTTCTCGAGGGCGGCTACGAACCTGCCGCGCTCGCCGAGTCCGTGCGCGAGACGCTCGCCGCGCTCGCCGGCGAGGAGTCGCCGCGTTCGGCCGCGCCCGAGGCGCTGCTCACGGCGCGCGCCGCGGCGCAGTTCGCGCGCTACTGGCCGTTGTGAGTGCCCGACGCTGTAGCGTCTGCGGCCATGAAGGCGGTGGTTGTCCGCGAGCCCGGTGGACCGGAGGTGCTGCGCGTCGAGGAGCGTCCGATCCCACAGGCGCGGCCAGGCTGGATCCTGGTGCGGGTCCGCGCCTTTGGCCTGAACCGTGCTGAGTTGATCACCCGCGCGGGTGGCTCCGGGGACGCGGTTCGCTTCCCGCGGGTGCTCGGCATCGAGTGCGCCGGCGAGGTCGTTGATGCGCCCGGCTCGGATCTCGAGCCCGGACAGCGGGTGATCGCGGCGATGGGGGGGATGGGCCGCGACTACGACGGCGGCTATGAGCAGTACGCGCTGCTGCCGGCCAGCCAGGTGATTCCAGTGACGAGCACGCTCGAGTGGCCGCAGCTGGGTGCGATTCCGGAGAGCTTCGGTACGGCGTGGGGCACCTTGCAGGAGCTCGCCCTGGACGAGGGCGAGTCGCTGCTCGTCCACGGCGGCACGTCGTCGGTCGGTATGGCGGCGATCGCGCTCGGCAAGGACCGGCGCCTGCTGGTCCTCGCGACCACGCGTCAGGAGGCCAAGCGTGTCGCCCTGCAGGCGGCGGGCGCGCAATACCAGCTGGTGCTCGACGGGCGCGAGCTCAGCCTCCTCGTGCGCGCGCTGCGACCCGAGGGCGTGGACGGGCTGTGCGAGCTCGTCGGGCCGGGCGCGATGCTCGAGGCGCTCGACGCGCTCTCCGCCGGTGGGCGGGCCTGCATCACGGGCTTCCTCGAGAACGACTGGGACATCGAGCGCGTCGAAGCCGAGGCGCAGCGCCGCGGCATCCGGCTGGGCCGCTTCGCGAGCGGCGTGATCGACCGTGACAGCTACGCGAGCGTCTTTCAGGAGATCATCGACGCGGTGCAGAGCGGCCGCTATCCAGTCAACCTCGACCGTGTCTTCGCGATGGCGGACATCGCGGACGCCCATCGCTACATGGAAGCGAACCGTGCCGCCGGCAAGGTCGTGGTCCTCCCGCCGGAGGATTGAGCGCCGTCGCTCGAGTCCCCCTGTCGCTCGACTCCAAGCATGCATCGATCATCGACAGCTGCACGACGAGGACTGGCCTTCACCGTCGCGATCCTCTCCGCGACCGTCTTCGCGACAGCGACCTCGGCACTCGCCATCCCCGCGACGTCCTTCGCGCCTGGCGCGTCCGCGGTCCCCGCCGCGCACAGTGGTGCACATGGCTCGACGCGCTCCCGTGGAGCGCACGGGAGCCCGCCGGCGAGCGTGGCGATCGATCCCCAGGTCGCGCTGGGGGCGGCCGTGCCCGAGGACTTCCTCGGGCTGTCGTTCGAGCTCAGCAGCGTCCCCGAAATCGCGGGCTACTCGAGTCGCGGCGACCTGGTGAGGCTGTTGCGCTCGCTTGGCGGCGGCGTGATCCGCTTCGGCGGCATCAGCGCAGACACCGAAACGGCTTGGCTGACGGAAGGAGCTCCGCCGGCGTGGGCGCATACGACGATCGGTCCCCAACAGCTCGCGGGCATCGCCGGCCTCGCGCACGCCACCGGCTGGCGTGTGCTGCTGACCGTGAACCTCGGTCACGACGAACCGGCGGTCGCCGCCCAGGAGGCGCAGGCGGCCCAGTCGCTGCTCGGCGCGAACCTCGAGGGGATCGCGATCGGCAACGAGCCAGACCGCTACGTCGCCGACGGTCTGCGCAGCACGCCGTGGTCCTTCGCCGACTACCTCACCGAAGTCGCCGCCTACCGCGCGGCGATCGCCGCCGCCGCGCCAGGCGTTCAGATCGTCGGGCCGGACGCCTCGAGTGGCGGGCTGAGCGTCACGTGGGTCACCGACGCGGCCACCGGCGAGCATCCGGCGCTGCTCACCGAGCACTACTACCCGCTGACGCGCTGCCAGGCGTATTCCCCGACGATCGGCGACCTGCTGAGCCCGCTGACACGCGCACACGAGACCGCGTTTCTGGCGCGGGTGGCGGCGGCGGCGCGGGCGAGCGGCATTCCGCTGCGGATGGCAGAGACCAACAGCGTCTCGTGCCGGGGCCAGCCGGGTGTCAGCAACGTGTTCGCGTCGGCGCTTTGGGCGACCGACTATCTCGCTCGCGCGATGAGGAGCGGCATCGTCGGCATCAACTTCCACGACCTGATCGGCGAACCCGAGAGCTACAGCCCGCTCGCCGCCGCCGACCCCGTGCGGCTCGTCGCCGGCGCGCTGCACGCCAATCCCGAGTGGTATGCGCTGCTGCTTGCCCGCCGCCTGCTCGGCGATCGGCCCGTCGCCACGAGTGTCGCAGGGGGCGATCGGACGCTGACGGCGGCCGCGTTCGCCAGCTCGAGCGGAAACGTGCACATCGTGCTCGTCAACTTCCAGCCGACCGGCGCGGCGCAGCGGGTCGTGAGGTTGCGCTTGCCACGCCCGTTCCGAGCCGGGCCGATCCTGCGGCTGAGCGCGCCTGGGCTAGGGGCAAAGACCGGCGTGACGCTCGGCGGACGCGCAGTCGCCGCCAACGGCGACTGGCAAGCCGCAGCAGCGCTGCCGCGCGTCTCGGGGCCGCCCGGCTCGCTCGTGCTGAACATGGCCGCGGGCAGTGCCGCGCTGGTCACGCTCTATCCCGTCCGATGAGCACCGCGTAGTTGACTAACCTTCTTCGAAGCGCTACCTCGTCTGAAGGACTTCGCGTGAGCCTGAGCAGATTCGAATCCAGCCGGGATATCGGCTCAAAAGCCGTTGATCCGCCGACTCTGGCGCTGACGCGCAAGCGCAGCTGGCGCCCGGTTCTGTTCGGCCTCGGGCTCGTGCTGCTGCTGGTCGTGCTCGCGTTCGCTGCGCTTGCGTTCGTGTTCTCGCGCCCGTCGGTCCTCGCCGACGCGGCCGCGCTCGCGCGCGTGGAGGAGCCGGTCACGAAAGGCTCGATCGAAAGCGTCAGGGTGCGCGGACCGCACGGGGGCACGATTCCGGTGAGCGTTAGCGACGGGCGGCTGTGGCCACAGGTCCAGCTTCAGCCGGATGAGCAGATCTCGGTCGAAGTCGCGGTTCGTCGCCCCGGCTGGATCGCGTGGCTTGCAGGTCGGCGCGCCATCGAGCAGCTGCAGCTGCGCACTCCCAGCGCGCTCGTCCAGGACCGCTACGTGACGCTCGCGGCCGGATCGCCACTGCGGCTGGCGTTCAACACGCCCGTGAGCAGGGTGTCCTATGGAGCCCCCGAACATCTCCGCCACCACTCGCTCGCCCGCCCGAGCAGCGAGATCACGCTCGCGCGCTCCAGCGAAGCCGGCTCGATCGAAGTGGCGGCAGCGCCGCGCACGTGGGAGAGGCTGCCGGCACCGTCTCTGGTGACCTGGTTCCCGGCGGGCGCCGGCTCGAGCGCCGTGCTCAGCCCGACCCCGGGATCGAGCATCGCGCCCGCGAGCCCCATCTATGTGACCTTCTCCCAGCCCGTCTCCGAAGCGCTCGGCGAAGCACACCCGCATCTGGAACCCGCGGTCTCAGGGCACTGGCGCACGATCGACAGTCACACGCTCGCCTTCACTCCGAGGGGCTACGGCTTCGGCCTGGACACTCCGGTCAAGCTGGTACTGCCGCACGGCGTGCGCTTGCTCGATGGGTCGGGCGCCGCCAACACGAACGTTGCGACGTGGACGGTGCCGCCGGGCTCGACCGTGCGCGCGCAGCAGATCCTTGCCCAGCTCGGATACCTGCCGCTGAGGTTCACCTCGACCCACGCCGTTGCGCGGACCCCCGAAGCGCAGGAGCGCGCGGCGGTCGATCCGCCGGCCGGCAGCTTCTCGTGGCGCTACGGCAACGTGCCCACGCAGCTCGATGCCCTGTGGCGCCCCGGCACAGAAGACGAGCTGATGCGCGGAGCCGTCATGGCCTTCGAGAACGCGCACGAACTCACCGCCGACGGGCTCCTCGGCCCGGTCGTGTGGCGGGCGCTGCTGCACGCGGCGATCGCCGACCAGAAGACCACCGCGGGCTACACATTCGTGATGGTGAACGAGGGCTCGCAGACGCTCAACCTGTGGAACGATGGCTCGACTCGCATCTCCACGCCCGTCAACACCGGCATCGCCTCGGCGCCGACCGCGCTCGGGACCTTTGCCGTGTATGAGCACATCGCCTCCGGAACCATGAGCGGCACCAACCCCGATGGCAGCAAATACAACGACCCGGGCGTGCCGTGGATCAGCTACTTCAACGGAGGCGATGCGCTGCACGGCTTCGAACGCGCGCAGTACGGCTTCCCGCAGAGCCTCGGGTGCGTCGAGATGCTGCCCGCGACCGCCGGCCGCGTGTGGCCATACACGCCGATCGGCACGCTGGTACACGTGGAATAGCCCCGCCCCGACCCTGCCCTCGGCCAGGCGCGGCCTACCAGCGGCCCCAGTGCACGACCTCATCGAACGGCCGGCGGTCTGGTTTCTGGATCGGCTTCAGCGGCCGGTCGGCTGGGTAGCCGAGCGGGATCAGGTAAGCCACGTAGTGGTCGTCGGGCACGCCCAGGATCGCGCGCGCCTTGTCCTGATCTCCCACTGCCGTGTGACCTGAGCCGATCCCGAGATCGGCAGCGGCGATTTGCATGGCCATCGTGGCCTGGCCGGCGTCGTAGTGCGCTCGCTCGCGCTCGGCCTCGTCGTCGCTCTGCGGCAGGACCAACGCGATCGTCGCCGCCGAGTCGGCGACCTGGCGCGCGCCCCGCCAGACCGTCGCGAGTGCACGCAGCTCGTCACGATCGCTCACCACAACGAAGTCCCACGGCTGCCAGTTGCGGGACGAGGGCGCACGTCGGCCCGCCTCGAGGATTTGCTCGAGCGCCTCTTTTGGCAGCGAACGGTCCTGAAACTGCCGTACGTCGCGCCGCGCGGTGATCGCATCCCAGGTCTCCATGCTGCCCCTTTCCCGTCGAGGTACCAAGAAGACAGTAGGTCTAGGCGGCCTCGCCACCAACGGCCCCAACGCGCCGGCCCGGTCGTCCCTAGAAGCCGGTGACGTGCACGACCACCGCGCCCGCGCGGGTCCTGCTGATGCCGCTGTACTCGCCTGGCGTGGGGGCTGGCGCAGGGTCCTGCACGAACGTCGGTGCCTCATCCGGAGGCTGCTGGTGTTCGCGCTCGGCCTCCTCTGCGGGGAGGTTCTCCGCGGGCGCCGGCTGCCCGCCGGATGCCGTGAACACTCCTCCGAGCTCGAGTTCGTCCGCGTACACCTGGTTCGCGAGCGCATCGGCACCGCTCGGGTCGAAGATCTCACCCTCGATCGGCCACGTCGGCTCCGGCGCATCACCGTTCTGGGAGTACGTCAACTCGCTTGCCTGCTCCGCCGCGCCGTATTCGGTCCAGACCGGCTCGCTTGGGGGGGAGCCGCTCCGTTCTCAGTCCAGACCGGCTCGCTTGGGGGGAGAGCCGCTCCGTTCTCAGTCCAGACCGGCTCGCTTGGGGGGGGAGCCGCTCCGTTCTCAGTCCAGACCGGCTCGTTTGGGGGCGGAGCCGCTCCGTTCTCAGTCCAGACCGGCTCGCTCGCGGGGGCAGCCGCTCCGTTGTCGGTCCACACCGGCTCGCCTGCGGCGGGCTCGGCTGTGCCATTCTGCTCCCAAGCCGGCGCGGACGCAGGCCAGGTCGGTGCCCACGCTGTCACGGCAGGCAGTTCTGCCGTATCGCCCTCGGTCCACGCAGGAGCTTGCGCCGCCTGTGCGACCTGCTCCCACGCGGGCGCGGCGAGCTTGTCCACGGGGGTCGGCGCGGGCGCGTCGAGCACGAAACGGAACTGTCCGCTCTCGTCGGCGACCCAGAAGGCATGCCCGTAGTCGGTCACCTCGTACAGGATCGAGCGGTCGTAGTGCTCCGCGATCCGCGCAAGCGCGTCCATGTCGGCGACGTCGATCACGGGCACACCGGGCAGTGGCGAGACGCGAGCGACGGGGATGATCAGATGTCTGTATCGCGCCAGGATGCTCGCCCCCTCGTCTCGTTGTCGTGGTGCAAAGAGCGCGACCTTTGCTCGAAGCAGCGCGAGCGTCGCCAGCAGGACCCCAAGGATGATGGCGATCGCGCCGAGCGCCACCGCTCGCGTCGTTGCAACCGACGGTCGAACGATCCCGAACGGCAAGGAAGTTGGTTCGTTCTGGCTGCCCGTCACCGAGCCGGGGATGGACGGAGCAAACTGGTTTGGCGCGGATGATTCCGAGCTCGATGACGACCCCGTACCGGCCGAGCGTGTCGCGCCGGACGATTCACCCGTCACTTCCGGCTTGATCTCACCTTCCACGACCGAGAACTTGATTTCCGGCGCGAACGTGGCTTTCAGCGGAGCGTGACCCACCCTGCCGTCGGCGTTCACGTGCGGGGCGATCGTGAGCGCATAGGTGCCGCGAACCTTTGTCGTGGTTTCCACGCGCTGCATCAGCGCGACGAGAGCTCCCAGGTCGAGCGTTCCCGCGACGAGCGCGTGATCACCTCGGAAGTACGTTGGCGCACCGAGCGCGAGCGTCGTGTGCCAGCCGCTGGTGGAGGTGATCTTCGCAGACAGCGAGGCCTTCCCGGTGATCGCGTGTTTCGCCGCGCTTTCAAAGCGATAATCGAAGCGGACCCCGACGGCATGCAGGATATCGGTGAAGAGTGGTTCGCCGGTGCGGGCACGGCCGGCGGGGTAGGCGGGCCCCGGCGCCTTGTCCGCTGAGTAGGAGAGCTTCCCGCTCTGCTTGTAGGGGATGTTGACCTCACGGCGCGTAGCGACGGGGCGGGTGAAGGCGAACAGCGCCAGCGCGAGGAACGGGAGCAGCGCGAGCAGGCCGATGCTCAGCACGCCGACGACGGGCCCCGCGGGGCGCTGCGGCAACTGCGGGGATGAAGCCATGATGCCCCCGCCCGCGCGCTGCTGCCTGTGCCGCCGCCGGCGGCGTTGCGTGAACGCCCCACCGGTGAGCAGCAGCATCCCCACGAAGATCAGGCCGCCCATCACTGCCGGGGAGCGGATCGACTGCAGGCGCACCCCCGCACCGGGGATGTGTATCCATAGAGCGCCCATCAGCTGGCTGGCGAGTGGATGTTCGGGGTCGACGAAGTCGTTGTTATCGCCCTTGAAGATGTACCTGTCGCCTTGGCGCCCGATGATCCGGTGCAGCACGATGGTGTGGAGATCGTGGCTGTGGTAGGCGACGATTTCGCCGACGTGGTAGCTGCTCTGGCTGCGCACGATCGCCAGGTCGCCGCTGTGGAACCGCGGCTCCATGCTGATCCCGTGGGTGACGACGTAGGTCGCCGAGCCGCCGAGCTGGGTCGGGGCCAGGTAGAACCACGCGGTCCCCAGGACAATGAGTCCCAGGGCGGTGGCGAGGAGTGTTCTGATGCGTCGAGGTCGCATGCCTGCCGCTCGGTTGCGAGTGTGGCGGTGGAGGGCCGGCAGCGCCGGCCCTCCACGTTTGCCACTCGGTCGCTACACCTCTACGAGGTAACGATCGTTTCCTGTACGACGTCTTCTTCGATTTCTGCCTTTGTCAGCGCGCTTCCGAATTTGCACGTGAACAGGGCCGTTTTGCCCGGAGTAGTCAATTCGCAATGCGTCCAAACCGGCGTTCCCGCCGTTTTCATCACGTTGACTTCCGCTTCTTTGGCGTCTGCCTCTCCTGTTTCCGCTTCTGCTTTGAATTCGGCCTGCGTAGCAGTTCCGCCCGTGAGCGTGAAGTGCAGGTTCGTGGTTTTGTAACCGGCCACAACTGCGGTGTTGGCACCAGCGCCGGATTCTTCCGCCTGCGTGTTGCTTGCCGTGAACGCGTACGCGCCCACAGCCAGTACGCCTGCGAGCACGAATGCGCACAGGCCGGCTATCTTTCGCTTGCGGCTAGCGAAGGTTCGCTTGCCTTTACGCATAAACATGTGGGGCCCCCTTTTCGGGATCGTGGACACCTCCTTGGTGTCCTTGCGGCCCACATCGGCCCGCACTTAAGGGCGCTTTATCGATGCATTTGCGGTTGCACGTTTGTTCGGTCCATAAACGCTGTTCGCCGTGGGCTTCGCCGGCTCGCAGGCAAGCGTTCTCAGCGCCCAGCGCGCAGCGCGCAGCGAGGCTCGCCGATGCCGCCGGGCGCGCGGCGAGGACCCCTACACCTGGGCGTTCACCCGCACTCGCAGCCTGGCGAGCCGCGCTGCTTTCTACGAAACCGAACACGAAGAAGTGGGAGGTAAAAGGAAGCTCGAAAGGTTCCCGAGCGGCTTCTATGAAGAGCTCGACATCGAAACGGCATTCCTGAAGGTCGAAGCGTGGATCAAACTGGGCGAACACTGCGTCGACGTCAACGGCGAAGGTGCAGAGGACAAGAGCCAGGGAAGAAGGACGGGGAGGGCGCAGGGGCGCCTCTCTCCCGCCCTTTCGGACGTCTGAGGCCTGTTGCGCCGGCGCCGTAGCCGCTAGGCGGCGGGCGCGAGCACGGGCAGGCTCTGCCCGTGCTGCTTTGACTGGTACATCGCGGCGTCGGCTCGCCTGACGAGCTCCTCGGAGCTGATCGGCGCGCCGTCAGAGCAGGCAACGCCGACACTCGCGCTGAGCTCGGCGGTGCCGCAGGAGAGCTCGAAGGTTCCGCACAGGGTCTCGCAGATGCGGTCGGCGGCACGCATCGCCATCTCCGGCCCGGGGATGTCGCGCAGGACGACGAGGAACTCGTCTCCGCCGAGGCGCCCGACGATGTCGCTGTCCCGACTGGCGAGTTTCAAGCGCCCGGCGACAAGCACGAGCAGCTCGTCGCCGGCGGCATGTCCGAGTTTGTCGTTGACGGGCTTGAACTTGTCGAGGTCGACGTAGACGACACCGGTGCTGCCGGCGTCCTCGCGCTCGAGCTCGACCTCGAGCGTGCTGAGGACCGATGAGCGGTTGTGGCAGTGCGTGAGCGGGTCGAACGTCGCGCGCACCTCGAGCTCCTGGCGCGCACGGGCGCTGTCGGTGATGTCGAGCACGCAGGTGATCGCGCCGCTGACCTCGCCGTTCGGCCGCAGCAGTGCCCGCAGGCTCATGAGCGCCCGCCGCCACGTTCCCGTCGGCAGCGTTATGTCGACCTCGACGTCATGGTCGACTCCATCGCTGAGGACCTCGTCGAGCGTCGAGTTGAGCTCGGCGATGCTGTCGTCGGTGAGGGTGTGCAGGAGCGTTGTCACCGATGCGAGCGCCGCTCCGGGCTCTTGTAGGATCGCTTGCGGCTCGCTCTGCGCGTCGGGCGCCTCGGCGCCGAAGAGGATCTCGAGCAGGCGTGCGTTGTTGTAGACGACGTTGCGATCGGTGTCGATGTGCAGCAGCCCGACGGGCATCGCGGCCGTGAGCCGGCGCAGCAGCTCCTCGCTTTCCTGCAGCGCTTCCTGTGCTTGCATCTCGGCGGAGATGTCGATGATCTCGACCAGCACGTAGTTGCGGTCGGGATGGTTGAGCAGGTTGCGCAGCGTCGTGTCGACCCACATGTATGTGCCGTCCTTGCGCCGGCGGCGCAGGCGGGTCGACTGATCGCGGCGCGTGGAGAGCACGGCGAGCCAGCCCTCGACGGCGCGGCCCTGGTCCTCGGGGTGGATCTGGTCGAGCACCGAGTTGCCCAGCAGCTCCGCCTCGCAGTAGCCGAACATCTCGGTGAACGCGTCATCGCAGCCGAGGACCCTGGCGCCCTCGTCCTCCATCAGCGAGCAGAAGCGCGGCGCTGCCGGCGCCTGCTCCTCGATGTCCTCGCGTCCCTCTGCTTGCTCGTCGCTGGGAATGACCACGCCCAGGAGCACGCCGTGCATTTCTCGCAGGTCGAGGAAGTGCAGCGTCGTCCAGGTGGAGGGTTTGCGCAGCAGGCGCACTTTGTCGGCGGCCGCGCCCTCCTCCTGCGCGCGAAGCCACAGCTTGACGACGGTGCTGCGATCGGCGGCGACGACGTTGTCGATCAGCGCCCTGCCCTCGATCAGGCCCTGTCCCCACAGCCCGACCGATTGGGGCACCGGCACGATCAGCCCGTTGCCGGCGAGCCCGCACACGAGCGCGTCGGGATGCTCGCGCAGCAGCGCCTCGGCGCCGATGGCGACGCCCTGCGCATCCCTGGCCGTGAGGCTCTGTGCATCGCGTGTGACGAACGTGTCCATGTTGGGCGAGATCGGCCATACGGCGTATGGGCATGAGCGCTGAAACGCTCCCTGGACACTGTGACTAGGAGCCCCGAGAAGCGCGTTTGGCGGGCCTCTTGATATTGTCAATAAATTTGGTAGACTTCATGAACATTGTCCGTGAGCACGGCGGGCGGCTGGATCGCTGGCCGCGCGAGCGGGCGATGTGGACCCACCGACGTTCTCTCCTAGCTGGGGCGGCTTGGCGCCGCTCTCCAGCCCCTCCACTCGACTGGGCCGGCTCCCCCTCGCCGGCCCAGTCTGTTTTGTGCGCGCGGGCGGTGGCTCTTGCGGCCGGCGCGGCGTGCCCCGGCGGGAGAATCCTGGGAGGATGCCGCGATGCGGCGCGACTCGCTGGTCCACCTGCCTGCGGTGCTGAGCTCGGAGCAGCCGCAGACGGACGCGCGCTACGTGATGGGCGTCGACGGCGGCGCGACGAAGACGCTCGCGGCGGTGCTGGACCTGCGCCCCCTCGAGGGCACCCTCCACGGAGGACAGGCGGGCGAGAAGGTGCTGCACCTCGGGCACGGCGGTCCCAGCAACGAGGACGCGGTGGGCGCGCAGGCGGCGGTCGAGGCGCTGCTGGGAGCCGCCGACGAGGCGCTCGAACGGGCGGGCATCGAGGCGTCGGAGCTCGGCGCGGCGGTGCTGGCGATCGCGGGCACGGACACCGAGGACGTCGAGCGCAACGTGCGCGGGGCGCGCACGGACGCGTGGATCGTGGTCAACGACGTGGTCGCGGCGTGGGCCACCGCGACCGGTGGGGGCCCGGGCGTGGCGGCGATCGCCGGGACTGGCTCGAACGTTTTCGGAGTGAACCTCGATGGAGGCGAGACGCTGACATGGCGCGCCGGCGGCTGGGGCCATCTGCTCGGGGACGAGGGGTCGGGCTACTGGCTGGGCGTGCAGTCGATCAAGGCGGGGCTGCGCGACCGCGAGGCGTCGGGGCCGCCGACGTCGATCACCGAAGCGGCCCCTGCGTTCTTCGGCGTGGCGAGCATCGAGGCGGTGGCGGCGCTCGTGTATTCCAAGCCGCTGAGCAAGGGCGAGATCGCGGCGTTCGCGGTCGAAACGGCGAGGCTGGCGGAGCAGGGCGACGCGGTTGCGTGTGGCCTGTACGAGCGCGGGGCGCACGAGCTCAGCGAGCAGGTCGCGGCCGTCATCCGCCAGACGGGGCTCGGCGACCGGGACGCGAGCGGCGCGGCGCGCGAGTTTCCGGTGGGCCTGATCGGCAGTGCGTTGAAGGCTGGGCGGGTGTTCGTCGATCCGCTGACAGCGGCGATCCACGAGCACGCGCCGAGCGCGCGGGTGGCGTTCGTGGAGATGGCGCCCGTCGGTGGCAGCCTGCTGCTGGCCGCGCGCGCGTGCGGCAGGAGCGATGCGATCGCGCCACCGGAGCTCTCACGCCTGCTCGACGAGGCCTTGCGTACAGCTCCGTCCGTATAACAATAGTTATACAGCAAACGAAAGACAACAAAAAGTAATAAGGAGAGGCGGCGTGCGCCTGGTGCCAGATGCGGGCATGCCGCCCCCGGCTGAGCGCCCCTCAGCCGCTGGTCGGGGCCGTGGCGTGCTGTCGCGCTTCGATTGCGCCGCGGCCGCCGATCGCGTCGGCGTCGGCGCCGCACATGCGCACCGCGGCGGCGGCGCTGGCGAACCGGGCGGCCTCGAGCGGGGAGAGCGCTTCGCTGAGGGCGATGAAGAAGGCCGCGGCGAACACGTCTCCGGCGCCGAGGTCGTCGATGGGTTGGGGCACACTGGGCACCGGCACCTGATCCACGGTGATGTCGCCGCGCGTGTGCGCGTGATCGCTGTCGGCAAGCGCGTGTACGGCGGGCGCGAGGATCGTGACCGGCGCGTCTCCGTGTGTGACCGCGACGAGCGCGCCGGCGCCGCCGGCGGCGGCGATCAGCTCGGCGCAAAACGCTCGCTCAGACTCGCTGAGGACGAGCGCGTCGCAGCGTTCGGCGAGCGCGCCCGCCGCTGCGTCGGCTTGCACGTGGACGATCGGGGTGCCGATCTGACGCCAATGCCGGGCGAGTCCCTGCGGAGTGAGGCCGACGAACGCGGCCTGCCCGCGCCAGCGGCTGGGGCTCTCGCGGGCGACGGGCGCGAGATGCAGGATCGCGGTGTCCAGCTCCAGCTCCTGCGTGATCGGACCGGCCCAGGCGAGCAGCGCCTGGCTTCGCTCGACGCCGAAGCCGGCTGTGCGCAACACGGTGGTGGCGGCGGCGGGCAGGACGATCAGCTCGAGCTCGTCGCGGTAGGGCGCGAGCAGCGCGTCGATCTCGCTTGGCACGCCCTGCGTGAGGACCAGCGTGCGCTGGCCGAGCCGCGCGGCTTGCAGGGCGCTGTAGAAGGCGGTGCCGCCGGGGCGGCGTGAGCCATCCTCGAGCACGTCGATCGTGACATGCCCCACGGTGGTGTAGTCGAAGTGCAAGTGATGGTTCACCCTCTCGGCGAGGCGTGTGGGAAAATGGCTCGGGACGTGAGCGCCACGCGGGGAGCGCCGATCCGTCTGGCGAGGAGCATTGCGTATACCAAATCGAATGTGCGCCTCGCCTGTTGTGCTTGGTTGGAGCCGATGATCCTGATGAAGCTCGCCCACCGCGGCGCGTTGACGCGCCTGACACGCCTGTGCGCATCGCTGCTGGCGCTGGCGCTGGCCGACCCTGGCGTCGAGCGCGGCGCAGGCGGCCGCGGCGAGCCCGTCGGCGTATCCGGCGGGCGCGACGCGCCCGGTGCTGCGTCCGCGGGCCTCGGAATTCGCACACGCGGCGCGCGCCGCGCACAGCGCGGGCTCCAGCGGCGGCTCGGCGGTGCCGGCCCCGAAGTCGAACAAGGCGAAGCCCAAGAAGTCGGTGCTCCACGGCAACCCGGCGCGCGCGCTGGCGGCGTTTGAAGCGATGCAGAAGGACTACTACATCACCGGCGCGGGGCTGTACGCGGGCGAACCGTTCTCGTATCTGTGGCCGTTCTCGCAGGCGTTCGTGGCGACGGTGAGTGTGGGGTTCATCCCGCACCTTGGCGTGTCGCTGTCGCGCGAAGTGCAGGCGCGCCTGACCGGGCTGAACTCGTATCTGGACACCAACAACTCGGGTGCGTCAGAAGGTACGTACACGAGCACGCTGGCGGCGTTCGACGGCACGGTTGTGCCTCCGGCTGGGCCTGGCGGCACGAAGTACTACGACGACAACGACTGGATCGGGATCGAGATGCTGCGGCTGTACCAGCTGAGGCACAACGCGGCGCTGCTGGGCAGCGCGGAGGGGATCATGGCGTTCGAGATGGCCGGCTGGCAGGAACGGCCGGGCCTCGCGTGCGAGGGCGGGATCCCGTTCTCGAACGATGCTTCAAACGGCGAACGCAACACGGTGACGACCGCGCCGGCGGCGCAGCTGGGCGCGCTGCTGTATCGCTACACCCAGAACGTCGCGTACCTGCAGTTCGCGGAAAAAGCGTACGCGTGGGTGCGCACCTGCCTGCAGCGCCCGGCGAACCTCTATGCGGATCACATTGGCCGCCGCGGCGTGGTCGAACCGGCGATGTGGAGCTACAACCAGGGCTCGATGATCGGCGCGGGCACGCTGCTCTATCAGGTCACGGGCAACTCGGCCTACCTCTACCAGGCACGCCAGACCGCGGACGCGTCGCTGGCGTACTTCACGAACGAAAGGCTCGGCTCGGAAATCCCGTTCTTCGTGTCGGTGTACTTCCGCAATCTGCTGTACCTGGACTCGGTGACGCACGATCCGCCAGGCCCGTCGATCGCGCAGAACTACGTCAACTATGCGTGGCAGCACCTGCGCCTGAGCAACAACATGTTCGTGTTCGGCTCGCCGCCGACGGCGCAGCTGCTGGTGCAGGCGGCGATCGTGCAGATCTATGCGCTGCTGTCGACGCCGCCGAGCACATATTTCTGAGAAACCTCGGTCGCGGCCGGCGCGTGCGTGTCTGCGGTCCGGGATGCGAGGCCGGTTGGAGTAGGCTCTGGGCAGTGAGCGACGGATCGAACCTGACCACCGCAGAGGGCCTGCGGGAGCTGGAAGGCGAACTGGCCGCGCTCGAGGGGGACGGGCGCAGAGAGATCGCTGAGCGCATCAAGACGGCACGCGAGTGGGGCGATCTGAAGGAGAACAGCGAGTACCACGACGCCAAGAACGATCAGGCGCACCTGGAGACGAAGATCGCGCGCCTGCGCGAGAAGATCTCCGATGCGGTGGTCGTGGAGGAGGCGCCGCAGGGCGCGGGCGGGGTGGTGGGCTTCGGCTCGACTGTCGTGGTTCGCGACCAGGACGGCGTCGAGCAGACGTGGCGGATCGTGAGCTCCCACGATGCCTCGCCCCGCGAGGGGCGCCTGTCGGCGGAATCGCCGGTCGCGGTGGCGCTGCTCGGTCGCGCGCCGGGCGAGCAGGCTGCGGTGTCGCTGCCGAAGGGCAGGCGCACGCTGACGGTCCTGAGCGTCAGCTGAAGGCCGCACGCACGCGGCGCATCAGCCGCTTGGGCTTCTGGCGAAAGAGGCGCCGGCCCTGGCCGAGCGCGCGCTTTCGCAGTACGCGACGGCGCGCAGCGGTCGCCCGCAGCAGCGCCTTGCGCGTGCCGCGGCCGCACTTCCAGGTCTGATCGCGACCTCGCCGGTGGGCGCCGGCTCGCAGGCGTTCGGCGAAGACGGCGAGGTCGTGGTCCTCGCCGAGTACTTCGCCGAGCTCGTCGGCGCGACGGCTGAGCTTGCCCAGGCGCCGCTCGGTGCCCCGGCGGTCGAGCATTTCGAGCGCGTAGCGCAGGTCCTTGACGCGTTTTCGCCATTGGTGCATGACGATCATGTGCTTCCCCCGGTCGCGCACGGCGCGTCGGAACCGCTTGCGCCCCTGACGGTAGAGGCGGGCTAGGTCGTCGCTGACGAGCTCGAGCCCCTGGCCGTCGGGCAGCGACCAGGCGGCGACGCGCCAGCGAAACGCATGCAGCTCGCCCAGCACCTCGGCGCGGCTTGCGGGATCGGCGAGCGTCTCCCGCCGGCGTCGCTCATCCTCGGCGGCGAGGCGCTGGCGCAACTCGCGCACCCCGCTGCGGCGTCCGAGCCGCCGCGGGTGCCGGGCGATGAGCGCGTCGAGCGTGGCGAGCATGACTGCAGCGTCGCGCGCCTCTGACAGCCGGCCGGCGATCTCGCGTAGAGTGGCGCTCTCGCGTGCGTAGGCGCGCTCGCCCAGCTCGTGGCGCAGAAGCCGCAGCAGCGCCCGCAGGCGCTTGAGTGCCTTGCGCGCCTCGTGCACGCCCTTCTCACTGGGCGCAGTGCCGTCACCGTCGGCGAGCGCCTCGAGCGCGAGGTCGATCTGCGCGAGCGCCATGCGTTGCAGCCCACCCGCGAGCGGCTCCCCGGGCGCGCGCCCGAGCCGGCGGTCGCGCCGGCGCTGGAGCGTGCGGCGACGCTCGCGCTCGGAGCGCGCCATGACGACGCCCAAGCCGACGACGGTCGCGACGATGCCGGCGCCGAGGGGCGCAACAATGGAACCGTGCCCAGCCTTCCGCGCGCCCCATGGTGGACGGTGCGTCCGGCCGCGAATCGCAAGCCGGCGACGTATCGCTGTCCGATTTGTGGTCATGCGCTACCTGCTCTGAGCGAGCATATGCTGATCGCGCCCGAAGGCGACACCCGCAGGCGCCGCCACGCGCACGCCAAGTGCGTGTTGGCGGCACGCACTCGCGGTCAGCTGCCCCTGCGGGAGGATTGGCTGCGCACCCAGCCACGCCGGCCTTCGCTGTGGGCGCGGCTGTTGCGACGCGGCTGAGCCGCCGGGGCGCTCAGTTGCCGTGGACGTGTGCGTGCTCCGGCTCGACGCGCACGATCACGCGCCGTTCGCCGGGCTGGCGGTAGGGGTACTCCTCGGCGCCGAGATACTTTCCGGCGAGCGCGTCGATGTGCTCGTCGGCTCCGTCGTGCGTGCTTTCGGCCATGCGCCCGCGCACCTCGAGGTACTCGTAGGGGTTCTCGAGGTTGGGCACGGTCAGCGTCACTCGCGGGTCGCGTTCGAGGTTTCGCAGCCAGGCGCGTCCTGCGGCGGTGTTCAGCACCGGGCGCCCGTCCTGGACGTCCACCCACACGGGGACGCCGTGTACGGAGCCGTCGGCTCGCAGCGTGGCGACGTTACAGAAGTTCTTGGCCTGCAGCAGCTCTTCGGCGCGGCCTTCGATCTTTACGCTCATCGGTGCAGTCCCTTCTCGCGTTGGTTCTCGGTCTGTACCAACGGTAGTGGCCAGCTGCGGCGTGCTTTCGCGACGGCGGCATGTACACGCTGACTGCGTGCCTTCTGAGCGCGCTCAGCGGGCCGGCGTGAGGTGCGCGCTTGCGGATCTGCTCCGGCTGTGGGCCTTGTCCTCGTACATCGCGGCGTCGGCGTGGCGCACGAGCGCGGAGACGGTCTGCCCGTCGTCGGGCCAGATGCCTCCGCCGACGCTGGCGCCGACCGAGAGGCTGAGCCCGCCTACGTCGAACGGCGCGGTGAACGCGTCCCGAACGCGCCGCTCTGCGGCCCGCACCTGCTCGTCGAGGTGAACGTCGGCGAGGATGATCGCGAACTCATCGCCGCCGAGCCGTGCGACGTCGTCGTTTTCGCGACAGAGCGAGCTCAGGCGCGCGCCCGCCTGGCGGATCAGCTCGTCACCGGCCTCGTGACCGTGGAGATCGTTGATCCGCTTGAACTCGTTGAGATCGACGAACAGCAGGCCGATGCGTCCGTCGTCGGCGCCGACTCTGGCGAGCGCCGCGTCGATCCGCTGCCGGAAGCCGACACGGTTGAGCAGCCCGGTGAGCCCGTCGTGGCTGGCCTTGTGGCGCAGCTGGTCGACGAGCTGTCCGTTCTGGATCGCGGGCGCGGCGAGCGCTGCGACGCCGGTCAGGCGCTGCAGCAGATCACCGTCGGGTCGCAGGCGCTCCGGCCCCTCGGTGACCGACACCGCGAGAACGCCGAGGAAGACGTCGCGCACGACGATCGGCACGACGGTCATGGCGACGACGTCGAGTTTCGACATCAGTCGCTGTGATGAACGGATCGTCGCTCGTCGCGTCGAAGAAGTGCGGGCGCGGTTCGGCGAGCATGCTCTGCAGGTGCGGGGTGTTCTCCGGGGCGATGGTGAGCTCGTCCAGCGGGCTCGTCGGCTCGGGCCGGCGGGTCCAGTTCGCAAGCGTTCTGAGGCACTGCTCATGTCCGTTCCAGATCCACACGGCCATCCGGTCGCAGTCCACGACCTCGGGAACGGCGGCCGCGAGGCGCTCGGCGACCTCGAGGCTGGTGCCGGCCTTGGCGAGGGCGTGGGAGAGGCGGAGCAGAGCGCTGACCTCTTCGTGGCGCTGCGCGGACTCGCGCAGGGCGAGCGCCATGTCGAGCACCGCCGCGGCGTGCTTGGCGTACAGGCTGAGCATCTCTCGTTCCTGGGGCAGGAAGTCGACTGCGTGCGGGTAGCTCGCGATCAGCTGTCCGTATGCGCGTCGAGACGAGACGACGTCCACCACCAGACTCGCGCTCGCCCGCGCGGGCGTGTCGGGGGAATGCTCATGCGACAGCGTGGCGCGAGCGAGCGCCTCGGCGTCGCGGTCGCTGATGCCGTGTCCGTAGACCTGCAGCTCTGCGTCGGGATCGGGACGCACGGCGAGGACGTGGCTCGGCGCGCGCACGGCGTCGGAGGCCCGATCGACGATGCGACGCAGCACCGTCTCGACGTCCTCGGTCGAGACGAGGTCGCTGGCGATCGCGTAGACGCCTTGCAGCCGCTCGAGGGTCGCAAGCAGCTGCGCCTCCAGCGCGGTGACACGCTGCTGGGGATCGGCGGCGGTGGCTGCCTCCTGCGCGTCCCAGGTGACGGTGTAGAGGCACTGTGCGTCTCCGCGCGCCTGGCATTCGCTCTCCTCGATCCGTGCAACTGGAAGCCCGAACAGGCTCGGGATGCTGGCGATCAGCCCTGTCGTCCAGTCGCAGTTCAGCGCGTTGCGCGTGAACCCGGGGCGGGCGGCAGCTCTGACGACGGCGCGGCCGGGGCCGACCTCGACCGCTTCGAGCTCGGTGGCGGCGCTGAGCTTCGCGGTGGTCTGCGCGACGGCGGCGAGCACGGCCTCGACCGAGCCAAGCGAGCGCAGCAGCGTGGCGACCTGCTTGCCGGCGTGCTGGCCGACCATTTCTTCGCCGACGTGCCGCGCGAAGGCGGGGTCGCCCGTGACCTGCACCCCGGCTGCCTGCAGCGCGTTGGCTTCGTCTTGGGAGATCCAGTTGTCGATGTTCTCGAGGTAGGCGGCGTCGTGCTTGCTGACCGCGCTGCGCAGGAGCTCGGAGACGGCATCCTCGCCGCCGTGAGCGCGCACGAGGCGCAACAGCACGCTCGTCATCGAGCAGCCGATGTGCCGATCGGCGTCGTTCGACGCCGTTGCGGGCCCAGCCTGAGAATCCATGTAGATGCGATCGGCGCAAACCGCCCGGCGCTTGAGCGTTCCGTGGGGCGTTGCGCGCTTGGGCGTTCTAGCGCCGGGCCGGCACGGCGGTGGAGCTGGCGGGCGGAATCGGGTTCAGCGCGGCGAGTTGGCCGTTGTTCAGCTGGAAGTGCACGGTCGCCTGGCCGCCACTTGGGCTTGCGAGCGGATCGCCGGCGCGATACAGCGCGTAGCCGAGCGTGACTTCGGTGTCGCTCTGGGCGAGCACCTTGACGCTCGCGCTCGGTTCCTTTGTGTCGGTGCCGATGTAGTGGCCGCCGACGAAGAAGAACGCCTGCTGGTCATAGCCGTCGCTCGAAGCGGCCTTCGTGCCGATCAGCACCCGCAGCGTTTGGTTGGGGTGGTACTGCGACGTTTCTGCGGGGGCGTAGCCCCTGGCTTTCAGGACGGCGGCGGCTTCGCTGGCGCCTTCGGCGTGGCTTTCCTGCTGGGCGAATTCCGGCTCGGACGCCGTGTGGGTGGGGCCGGGCGCGGTGGTGCCGCCGGCGGTGCCGGTGGCGCGTGGTCGTGGCGGTCGTCGTGGAGGTGCTGTGCGTGGCGGTGCTCGTCGGCGTGCTGCTGTTCGTGAGCGTCGGCGCGCCGGCGACGGACACGGTCTTCGTCTGGGAGGAGCCGCAGCCGCCGAGCACGGCGGTGCTGGCGCCGAGTGCGAGCGCTGCGAGCGCTCCGATCAGGTGTCGGTTCATCACAGGCATGGTATTCGCCGCCGGGTCGGGCTACCCTCGCAACGCAGGCTGGGACTAACATCAGACGCGATGTCCGCCCCCTCAGCCGAGAAACCGCCAGAGGGCCACCGTGAGGGTCGACTCCGGCGCGGGCGCGGCGGCGACCGCAGGGAGATGGCGCGCGCGATCGCGCTGTTCATCCTCGCTGCGCTCGCGATCGTGTTCGCGGTCATGAACCTGGATGAGGTGGAGGTTCATTGGATCTTCGGCTCGGGCAAGGCGCCGCTGATCATCGTGATCGGCATCTCGCTGATGGTGGGGAGCGTGCTCACGTACTTCGCGGAACGGGTGAAACGTAGTCGCCGACGCTAGGCGCGCTCGGCGGGCGCTCCTCGACGACGATCTCGAGGGCGGCGTCGGCCCCGATGAACGGCGTGAGCACGACATAGCTGAGGTGGTCTGAGACGGCGGGAAGCAGCTCGATTCGCCCGCCTGCGACCTGGCAGCGGATCGTGTGCCAGATCGCGCCGGCGACGGCGTGGGTCGTGAGCGCGCTGCGCGCCTTCGTCGGGTGCTCCCTCGATGAGCAGCGTCGCGACGGCAAACACGAGATCGACGATCCGCTGGTACGCATCGCTGCACGGTGAAGAGCGCCTCCTGTGCGAGCACGCGCGTCTGCAGCGGGTGATCTGCGAGATAGCGCATCAGCTCGGCGAGCACGCGGCGGACCGCGCGCGCCGAGTCCTCGGAGACGAGGTCCGGGTCGGCGGCGATTGCGAGCAGCTCGTCGCCGATCATGTCGATCGCTGCGAGCAGGCAGTCCTGCTTGTCGACGAACAGCGCGCAGAAGGCGTCGATCGAGACGTTGGCCTCTTCGGCGATCTGCGGTGGGGTCAGCGTGCAGTAGTTCTCACGCGCGAGGAGGCGCAGCATCCCCTGGAGCAGGCGCGTGGCCTCGTCGTGACTGGGCGCTTCGGCGCCGTGCGGTCCGCGGCCGTAGGTGGATGAGATCTCTCGCATGCGCGCGGTCACCTCCGCTGCCATGCGCTCGGCCAGGTTCTGCGTGGCGGGCGTCTCAAACACCAGCGTCCAGCGCAGCATCTCCTCGGCGAGGTCGGAGTCTCGGCTGACATCGGGGTTGCGCAGGAAGGTCGCGGCGATGCCGTGCAGGCCGCCGGCGACTGCCCTGACGATCGGCAGCGGCAATGGGTTCGCGCCCGGGGATTCGGCGAGAGCGCGTGCCAGCAGCTGCTCGCACGCGCAGGCGGCGTTGCGCATGCTCAGCAGAGCGGCGACGCCCGCCCGCTGCGCCTCGAGCACGACCAGGATGCTCGCCTTGCGGTCCTCCTCGGCGATCCTGGCGAAACGCTCGAATGCGGCGCGCGCGCGCTGCTCGAACGGCCCGTCGGCCGCGAGGTAGGCCCTGCGGAGCTGCTGGAGATCGCGCTTGACGATCAGATCGAAGGTGACGAGGAAGCACTCTTCCTTGTTGGCGAACTGTTCGTAGAACGAGCGCCGCGAGACGCCCGCCAGCTCGATCACCTGCTTGACGGTCGTGCCTTCGTAGCCGTCGTGCGCGACCGCCTCGATCAGCGCTCCGTGAATGCGTGCCCGCTGGTTGAGCACGACCTCCTCGCGCTGCATGCGGTGCGGCCCGTGCGGTAGGCGCTTGTAGAGCGGGGCGACTCGCCGAGCGCTGTTCCGTCCGCCGGCCTCCTTGGCCATCGCGCGCTTGTCCCTCGCCGTCGATGACGGTCTGCGTCCCATGCTCCCTCTCCTTCGAACGGATCTTCGAAAATGCGGACTAGTGTCAATGCCCACCAGTCGGGATCATTTCATGACGGCAACGTTTTGTCTACAGGGGAGCACGCAGACCTGCGCTCGCCAGAGATCAAGTCTTCGGGACGATCAGTGCAAAACGATCTTCAGCGCGATGATCGCGACGCCCATGGCCGCGCCCACGCAGACCTCGAGCACGAGCTCGCGCGCGCTGGCGTGCGCCCGCAATCCGGCGACCAGCTCGAACACGAGGAGGCTCGCGATCGCGCTCCACAGCGCCGCGGTGACGGCCGTCTGCTGCTCCACGCCGACGATCCAGCCGACGGCGAGCACGGCCAGCGGCACCATCGCGCCGCGGAGGATCGCCGCTTCGTCGGCAAGCGCGCGACCGAGCGCACCGACGGTGAGGCGCTCGCGTAGGGCAAGGCGGCGGCCGAGCAGCTCGGCGTAGGCGTGCGCCAACCAGTACAGCGCCGCCGCGATCGCCGCCGAGGCGACGGTGTCCAGGTAGGTCTCGTGGAACCCGCTCTCGGCGGCGAGCAGCGCCGCGATGGCGACGATCCCGTAGATCACCCGTGATGGGTTCTCCTCCGGTACGAGCCGCTCGGCCGCGCGCGCGGCCCACGGGCGGCGCGGTCGCGGTGGCTGGCTGGCGTGCGGCGGCGGCTGGCTGGGGGCGGCCTGCTCTGGGATCGCTCGATTATCCGTCGCGGCTCAGCGGATCAGCACCGCGAGGCTGCGTAGGTAGTCTGATGCAGGGCAACGGGATGAACCGTCAGGGCTTGCTCGGCACGGCGTTTCGACAGGGGAGCAAGGACAGTGGCTGAGGGTCTCTCGGCAGCGGAGGTGGGCAAGGAGATAGGCGAGCACGGCGCGCACCATGCCCACGCCTCGTCCGAGGAGCGACGCGATCGCGCGCTGTCGATCACGGAGGCCGTTTTGCTGTCGCTGGTCGCTGTGCTCGCCGCCTACTCGGGCTTCGCTGCCGCGAAGTGGAGCACCGACGCGTCGGTGTCGCTGGCGAGCGCCTCCGCGGCGCGCACTAAGGCCAACCGCGCCGATCTCGAGGGCCTGCAGGTTCGCACGCTCGACTCGGTGTCGTTCAATGCCTGGTTCGCGGCCTTCACCGCCGGCAACTCAAACGCGGAGCGTCTCGCTGCTAGACGCCTTCGCCCGGGCTACCGTCCCGCGTTCTACGCGTGGCTGGCCACCGACCCGGCGCACAACCCCAACGCGCCGCCCGGCCCGTCCTACATGCCCGAGTACATGATCCCGCAGGAAGCCGTCGCGACGGCCGAGGACCGCAAGGCGGACGTTGAGTTCGCGAAAGGCTCCGAAGCAGGCTCGACCTCGGATAAGTACGTCCGCGACACGGTGTTCCTGGCCACCGTCCTGTTCCTGGTCGGGATCAGCAGCCATTTCCCCGTGCGCCAGGCGCGTTACGGGCTGATCGGGATGGGTGGCGTGATCCTCGTCTTCGCCGTCGTGCAGCTGCTTGGCCTGCCCGGGCCGCCGGGAGGTCTATGACAAAGGCCGCACATGGTGCGTGGACTGGCGCTGGTAGGGCAGCGCGATGACGTTGCGATGATCGATTTCGGGCAGGCCCGAGCGCGCTTCGAAGGGTCGTTCGCGGGCGACGTATTCGATGAGATGGGCCGCATCGAGGTGATCGACCGCGCGCTCGCGTTGGCTTCGAAGCTGTTCGTGGCGGTGATTCCCTTGACCATCATCCTGAAGGCGGTCGTGCCCGGCTCGGGGAGCTTCGGTCAGGACCTGGTCGTGCGCCTCGGGCTATCCGGGCGGGGCGCGAGCGCGACTCGCACGCTGTTCGCCACAGGAAGCGAAGTACGCGGGGCAGTCAGCGTGATCGGCATCGTGATCGTGCTCTACTCGGTGCTCAGCTTCACTCGCGGCCTGCAACGCGTCTACCTCAACGTGTGGCGCCTTCACCCGCAGCCGTTCGACGCGCTGGCGCGGCAGCTGGCATGGATAGTCGGCTTCGTCGTTTACAGCACCGTGCTGTCGCCGCTGCACGAGCTCGAGCACGGCCACAATCTTGGCGTGCTGTACACGGCCACGGCGACCGCCCTCGGGGCGGTCTTCTGGGTGTGGTCCCCCTACGTCCTGCTCGGCCGCAGGATCCGTTGGCGGCGAATGCTCCCCACGGGGCTGCTCACCGCCGCGGGGATCAGCCTCTACTCGATCTGGACTGCCCTGTTCCTGCCCGGGATCTTCACCAACAACGCCGAACGCTACGGGCTGATCGGGATCGCGTTCGGGCTCGTCACGTGGCTGTTCGCGTACGCCGGCGTCGTGATCGTGTGCGCTGTTCTGGCGGGCACCTGGGACCGCCACAAGCAGACGACAAGCGTCGCGAGCGCCCAAGCGCCTCAGCTGTGATGAGCTCAGATGCCGTGGGCGGCGGCGACCTCGCCGGCGGCGACCGCGTCGGCGAGTCGCTGGTGGTCGCGCTCGTTCTGGTCGGCGTATACGGCCGAGAAGCGCGCGATCGCTCGATCGAAGCTCGGACCACGGCCCAGATAGGCGGCGATCGCGAGCCGGTCCCCGGAGCGGGCATGCGCGCGGGCGAGCGACCAGCCGCAGGCGCGCGTGTACGCGCCGAGGCCCGACTCGCTGAGGGTCGAGAGATCGGCGGACGCCTTCCAATCCCACAGCTGGCGGACATAGAAGTCGTACCCCTGGCCGTCGAGGCCTTCGCTTCTCAGCCAGCCCAGGAAGATGTCGCTCGCCGCCTGGGAGATGCGCTGACCGCGCACGACGCGCTCTCCCTGGCACTCGAACTCACTCGGGCCCAGGTGCGGCGCGAGCACCGATGCCTGCGCCTCCTTCGCCTGCAGCACGAGCGGGTCCTTGCCCTCGCGGCCGACGAGCAGGATGACCCAGGCGCGCGTCCCGACGCTGCCGACGCCGACGACCTTTCGCGCCATGTCGACGAAACGGTAGGTCTGGAACAGGTGTCGCTGATTGACGTCGAGGCTGGCGGCGTACTCGTCCACCAGCTCGCGCACGTATCCGCTCTCGTCGGCGGCGCCGGCCGGGTCGCGCAGATCCCGCAGCGGGATCAGCAGCGGCGGCACGCTGCGAAACCGCAGCTCCCCGTCGACGCGCTCGGTGAGCTTCCTGACCGCCCTGAGGCTCGTCTTGCGCCGCGCCTTGGCGAACGGCTGCGCAAAGGTGATCCGGCCCTTCCCGCCGAGCTTCCCACCGAAGCGAGCGACAAGCTCGCTGGCGGTGAGACGCTCGTACCAGACGTCGAGATGGCTGCGCCCCGCAAAGCCGAGCATCGCCTCGCGGTACTCGCGTACGCAGCCCATCACGATCCGTCGCCGGCGCTGTGCCGGCAGCCCCACGTCGCGCCCCGCGATCTCGACGCTGGCCGCCATCCGCTTGACATCCCACTCCCACGGCCCGGGCAGCGTCTCGTCGAAGTCGTTGGGGCTGAACACGAGCCTGCGATCCGGCGCGGCGAACGCGCCGAAGTTCGAGATGTGGGCATCGCCGCAGGCCTGCACGACGACACCCGAATCCGGCGTGGCGGCGAGGTCGGCGGCCATCACTGCGGCCGCGCCGCGGTAGAAGGTGAACGGCGAGACGAGCATCCGCCCGTAGCGGATCGGAACGAGCTCCTGCACGCGCGAGGCCGCCTGGTCGGCGAGCAGCGCGAGGGGATCGGGGCGGTCGCGCGCCGGCGCCCATTCGCCGTGCGCCGAGCGGGGTACCGCTTGCCGGGCCGCCCGGCCACGCTCCGAGGACTCTCCAGATTGCAGCGTCGCGTGCGCCGAAGGAGTCACGCTGCTACAGCCTCGAGACCGGCCTCAGGCTGCCCGTCGATGAAATCGATCGAGCGACACCCATCAAACTGTACGCCCGCACCGCCGGCCGCGGAGCATCGGCTCATCCGCGCTCCGTCGTCAGGAGTCCTGCGCGAGCTGGGTGGGCCACGCGGCGCACATCAGGTCATCGAGCAGAGCGTCGCGCTCGTCGCGGTCGCGTGCGGCGATCTGGTCGATCACCTGGATCACGAGCGTCGCGGCGGACACCGGGTCGAGGGGCTGGTCGTTGGGCTCCATCATGCGCCCGCCTCCAGCAACAGTTGTCCGAGATGTATAACGAGCAGATAAAGCCGGTTGGGTGAATCGGTTCTTGGCAAGATGGCCTCGCGGTCTCAAAATTGGCCCCGCTCCCAATGTGCAAACGCGGGACGCCCGGCACTAGTTCCGCACGTCACGAAGTATCTGCGTCCAAAATTCCGCGCGGAGTTAGCCGTTTCGGCGTACGTGTATACCTCGAGATCACGTCTTCCTCGGCATCGCGGCGAAGCCGGTCCGAGAGAGTCTCTCCAGGTGCGGTCTCGTCGCGGAGCCCGGAGGAGGCGCTCGATCTGCTCAAGAACGTGTAGCCCCTTAGAGAGCCCCCGCCAAAGACGCGATTCTTCCTCGAAGAGCTACTGGGATCTGACGCTCGGTAAACGGCCAGATGCGCGGCGTCGGAGTGCCGCGAGCTTCATCTCGCCATTTGCTTCCATGCGACCGTGGCGCGGACGATCAGCGAGGCTCAGCGAATGAGCACAGGCGGACTGTACGCCGAGACGTGCGCGCCGTCTGCGACCTTGACGAGCGCGCGGTACACGCCGCGCTGTACGCGCATGACACGGCTGAACTTCGACACGGTGGCGGTCCCCGTGTGGACGACGGTGCCGCCCTTGTTGACCGAGCGCCCGGGCTTGAGCAGCTGGAAGCCGACCAGCGCGCCGACCTCGGCGGGGGCCACGGTCCCGTACAGCCGCGCGTAGCCGCGCCGGCGGGTGGCGTGAACGTGGAAGCTGACGTGCACGGCGACGTTCTCCAGCAGCACCGGGCTCGACACAGCGGGCTTGCCGACGGTCACGACGCGCACCTGGGCGTTCTCGAGCAGGCCGAGGAACGGGAACGAGAAGCCGCCGGTGGCGTTGGTCAGCTCGGGGTTGTCGACGGCCTGAAAGCCGCCGAGATAGGGGAACGGATTTGCCTGCAGCTCGACCGGGTGATTGGCGGCGCCGGTGCCCGAGAGCGTGCCCTCGACCAGGAACGCGCTTCCGAACACGACCGGGTTGGGGGTGCCGTCGATCGCGAGCGACAGCGGCACGGCGCTGGTCTTGAACTCGAGGTCGGCGCCGACGGCGGCGCCGGCGGGGCTGCTGGCGAGGACGCGGTAGTGGTAGGTGGTCAACGGCGCAAGCCCGGTGAGCGTCTGGCTCACCCGCAGCCCGTGGGTTCCGGCGCCGGCGGGCGCCAGCGGTGTCTGCTGTCCGTATTTCTTGGTGGTGCCGTACTGGAAGACGTAGTTTGTGGCCTCGCCGTGCGGGTTGACCGTGGCGAACACGATCGCAGATGAGAACGTGACGCTGGCGCTGCGCCCGGTGATTGCGCGCGGCGCTGTGGCGGCGCCGGCGGAGGACGCGACGCTCGCGAGCGCGGCGACAGTGAGGGCGAGGGCGAGGACCACGCGGGGCGTGGAAACGGAGGGGAGGGCTCGGCGGAATAGGCTCATATGTGGCCTTAATGTCAGGCGGGGAACGAAAGTTGCGGTGATCAGTGCCCGGTACGCTATCCGGATCGGCGTTTCGTCAAACCTTGGCGCTGTGACTCACGGCGCGTCGTCGAGCGATTCGAGTAGCTGCACATCGGCGAGATCCTGCGGTCGGCACCCGGTCGGCGATGCGCGTGGCTTCAGCTTGCGCTGGCATGGGAGCAGGGTACCGAGTGCATGCTTCGTGGCGTTGGATGGGCAGTCGTGTCGGCACCGATGGCGGCAGCCATAGTGACTAAGGTCCCGGGCCGATGCATCCGTATCACGGCTGGCCCTTCCTGACATCGCCGCAGTACCCGACGCTCTCTGCAGTCGGGGCATTCATCATCCATGGAGGCGTGAGCCTGCTCGTGGTTGCGCCGCTCGTGATGCAGTCGCGCAGGCGTGCTCTGTTCACGAGTGTCGCATTCCTCGCTGGCCCTGCGCTGGACCTGGATCACGTGGTCGTTGCCGGCAGCTTCCGTCCTCAGGCGCTCGAGACGCTCGCACACCGCCCCGCTACCCACAGCCTTCTCTTCGCGGTGGCGATGACTGTGCTTGCGTGGGCCATCACCCGTAACAGGACGATCGCGTGGTCGGTGTTCGCGGTGATCGTCTCCCACCTTCTATTCGACGCGGCCGGCGGCAACGAGCGTTGGCTCTATCCACTGACGCGGCCGGAATCGCTCCCTTGGCTTGCTTGCCCTCTGGGGCTGGCGCTCCTCTTCGCGATCAGCGCAGCTGTGGCTCGTGGTGAGCGCTCGCCACGACGGCCCTCTGCTGAGCCGATCCTGGGCGCGCACACGACGTGAGCAGCGTTGAGAGGCCCGATGGTTCGGCCAGACGGCCGGTTCGGACTTGGAAACGACCGCTCGGCGCGCCAGGATAGGACGAATGAGCGCGGAGGGAGGATCGGGCGACGCAGCGTTGTCCGTCGGGCAGCTTCGTCGGCAGGTGCTCTTGGGGAGCGAGGCGGTCTATCGCGTATGTGAGCTGACCGACAGCTCCGTAACTGTCGAGGTGGTTCGTTCGCCGGGCCTCGCGCCGGGTCGGCGCTTCGTGTTCACTCGCGAAGCCGTGCAACGCATGGCGGTAGCGGACGTCGATGAGGCTGAGGAGTGATCCTGAGGAGCTGGAGGTGGCCATGTCCTGGTCAACGAGGCAGCCTCACGGGCGGGACACGGTGGCGTCCATACTTGCGACGGCTGCGCGCATAGCCAACGGGCCCGTAAAGCATCCCGCGACGCTCGAGCCAGGTCAGCTCGCGGGGATAGCTCGCGGTCTTGCCGATGTTCTTAGACGACCGAGAGCTCAACGCGAACCGCAGGCCAACGGGCACCTTGCGAGCGAAATCCCCCATCAGCTGAGGGCTCGCCAGCAGTGTCTTGAGATAGTAGGCGCTGAGTCCCGCGCCATACGCGTAGACCTGGCGACGGAGGCCATCGTAGTCCGGTCGGTGGGCGTGCCAGGCAACCGCCCGCGGCTCGTAGACGACGGTGTGGCCATTGAGCACAGTACGGAGCAAGACCTCGCTGTCGACGCCCCCGAGTGCTGGTGTGCCGTTGCCGAGTGCCGGATCGAACCCGCCGATCTCACGGAGGGCCTCCGCTCGAAAGGAAAAGTTGTTGCCGGTGCCGAACAGCCCGGCCGTCCATGGGTAGAGCGGCTCATCGCTGGGCCAGTTGCTATCGAGATCGAAAACACGCCGGTCGAATCCGCGGCTGAAGCCTCCGTACTCCTCAAACCACAGTTGCGCCTGTGTGTCGAGCTCCAACGGCAACAGCAGCCCCGATACTGCGGCGGCGTTCGGAGTCGACGCGAACGCCCGCGCCACCTCCGTCAGCCAGCCGCGATCAACTAGAACATCGTCGTCGGTCATCGCAACGATCTCAGTGCTCACGGCCCGGAGGCCGCGATTGCGAGCGCTGGCGCTGCCGGTTGCGTCCTCTCGCGCGTATGTGACGTTCGCGCGCTCTGCATATTCGCCAACGAGGCGTTTTGTAGCGTCTGTTTCCGGTGCGTTATCGACCACCACTAGTCTGATTCGATCCCTCGGGTAGTGGCACGAAAGGATCGAATCCAGGCAGCGTTTGAGCCGATCGGGGCGCTCGCGAGAGGGAACGAGAACGCTGAGCTCGGGCGCCGTCTCCAGAAATGCCTGACGGTCACGCGCACAGACGGTGTGACCTGCGCCACCGAGGCCAGTGGGGGGCAGGGCCGCGGGTACGCTCTGGCCGTCCCGCGCCATGTGCGACTCCGCACGACGGCGCACCTCGGGCCAGATCGTCGCCGCAAGGTCGGAGGGCTCCAGTCGGTCAGCTGACGTGAATGACAGGGCCACCCAGCCCAACGGCTCGCCGTGCAAACGCACCAGAAGACGAGCGTGCATATATGAGGAACCGTCAGGAGAGACGCGCGTGTCTAGCACGGGCAACGGCTCGCCCAACTCGATCTCCGTGACGAAGGTCGGTCCGGTATCCGTCACCCCCGTATCGCGCGCGCGTATCATCGCGGCATCATCGAGGACATCATGTACGGCAGTCGTGTAGTGCGTATGGCGCTGCGCAGTGCGGTCGCGGCGGAGGGCCTTTGTGTCCAACGAGGCGGTAGCCGCTTCGGTGGTGATCCAGGGGAGCCGATCCGTCCTCCGCGCCCGTACGCCCAGGCGCGCTTTTCAACTGGTCGCATCCGACGTCGACTATCGCCCCTAGTTTGCCCTCCGAAGCTACCCAGCAAGACCTCCGCCGCCGTCCGCTGCGCTCGGCCGTGCTCGCGCTCGTGCTGGGCCTGGTGCTCGTAGTGCCGGCGAACGCATCGGCTGCGGTAGCTCTCGGGCTCTACACGCGAGCGATCTACGCGGACTCCGAACAAGCCCTCGAAGAAGTTCACGACGAAATCGGAATCGTGCCGCAGATCGCGATGTACTACCAAAACTGGGACCCGGGCTGGGAAACGGCTCTCATCAACCCCAAGATCGTTGATCCCCTGGTCAAGCAGGGAGTCGTCCCAATGATCACCTGGGAGCCCGCTACGACCCTCCCCGGCTCCTTTGCGGAAGTCGGCTACTCCCCAACCGCCATCGCGCAGGGCACCTACGACGCGTTCTTGCGGCGAGCGGCGCGCGAGGCCGTCAATTTCCGGCACCCGCTGTTCGTGAGGCTCGCCGCCGAGATGAACGGCAACTGGAGCTCCTGGGGAGCGACGCCGGGAAATTCGCCGGCGGCCTACGTCGCGATGTGGCGCCATGTCGTCTCGATCTTTCGTGCCGCCGGAGCCTCCAATGTGCGATGGGTTTGGTCGCCCAACGTCTTCGGTACCCCCAGCACCGTCCCCTTCGACGCCTACTACCCCGGCGATGGATGGGTCGACGTCGTCGGGTTGGACGGATACAACTGGGCGGCCGTCCACGACTCTCCTTGGCTGAGCTTCGATCAGGTGTTCCAGAAGAGCTATGACGCGATCACGCGCCTCACGTCAAAGCCAGTGATGATCGCCGAGACAGCATCTACTGAGCTTGGAGGGAGCAAGGCTGCCTGGATCAGGGAGATCCCGCACACCCTCGCGACCCAGATGCCTCGAATCCGCGCGCTCGTCTGGTTCGACGTCGAAAAGGAGACTGACTGGCGCCTCGCTTCGTCAGCATCGTCGCTCAGTGCATTTCGCGGGCTCGTGGGCTCGGGTCTCTTCTCAAGCTCTCTGACGGAACTGTTCAGCTCGACAGCGTCCGCCAGTCGCGCCGCAGACTCGCGGCGCGCATCGGCGACGACAGTCGCAGGCCGGACGCCACGATCTGAGCGGTAGTCCCTATCGGCCGGTTCCAACACCCGCTAGCCTAAACAGCGATTCGTATCCCTCGAGGGTCCGATCCCACGAGTGGACATCCGCGAAGCGCTGTCCTTTGAGTTTCGCGGCCTCATGCAATCCGTGACGGATCGCGCCCGGATCACGCGGTGGAATGCGGATCGCGCCTGCGTATCCCTCTGTCGCCTCCACGAGGCCACCTACTTCGGTGACCACTACCGGTAGGCCGTGCGCCATGGCCAAGTGCAGAGGCCCGCTCGCCGAGGAGCGGTGATAAGGAAGCACCACTGCGTCGGCCTTCGCGAAGAACCCCGGGACCTCATCGTCGGAGACGTACCGGTTCACGAACTCGATTCGGTCCCGATATCGGCTGTTCGCGATCATTTCCGCAGGGCGCGTCCAGTTCTCCCAGGTCTCCCCAATGATTGTGACCATGAAACTGTCGGCCTCCTGATCCTCCATGGCGTCGAGCGCCGCCACGAGATCCTCGACGCCCTTGAATGGTCTGATGACGCCGAAGTACAGCAGGCGGCAGACTTCCGAGGGCGATGGTGTTGGTGGCGCCTGCGCCATCTCCTTGGGCCGGTATTGATCGTAGGGTCCGTGTGGCACCGTCACGACCGGTATCCGGTCAACACGGTAGTGCCGTTCGAGAACTCGCCGGTCGAACGCGTTGTGAACGATCGCTCCATGTGCGAGTCTTACTAGCAAGGGCCCGAATGTGGCTCCGTAAGAGCGTATGAGCGGACGCTGCTGCTCTCCGGTGTCCAGCACCTCATGAAACTCGACTACTATCCGAGCGCCCAGGCAACGGGCAACGAGAGAGAGGGCGAGGTACGTGTGAAGCACGGCCGCTGACCACCACTGCAAGACCACCACGTCGGGTCGCTCACGCATGAGCAGCCGACAGGCGCGAATCAAACTGCCACCCCAGTACCAGTCTACGCCGTCAACGACGGAAGTGCCGGTCGGATAATCGAACTTCACCAGCCGCTTTCCCACACGCGTCTTGCCGGGGTAGAGGCGGGCTGGAAGAAGGTTGCGGATAAGAATCACAGAAACGCTGTTGCGGGTCGCGAGTGTGTGTACGAGTCGGTTTGTGTAGTAGCTGATACCGCTGAGAAAGCGTGGGCCAGAACCCACGACGCAAACTCTAATTCCCGGAGGGGGGGGCGGCGTCACGACATCGCCTCTCGGTAAATCGTCTCGAGCTTCCTGGTCTGTGTCGCCAAGTCGAACTCGCGCTCTGCTGCTTGCCTCGACGCCGCGCTAAATGTCGTCCAAGCAGCGTCATCGTGGAGCAGATCAAGAATCCGGGACGCTAGGGTAGAGCTGTCTCGCTCGGCCACCAAGAAGCCCGTTCTGCGGTCGCTCACCGCCTCAGGGATCCCGGCATGGCGCGTTGCGACAACCGGCAGGCCGCTCGCGAGCGCCTCCACGAGGGCGATCGGTAGACCCTCCGTGTCGCCTGAGTCGCTGGTGACGCTCGGCACTGCCAGCACGCGCGCCCGTCTCATCCAATCTCTCACGGCCTCCGAATGACAAGGACCGAAGATCTCGAAGGACCGAAGCGCGCTGGATGCCCGCCGTCGTAGGTGCCCCCCCAACGGCCCGCTGCCGATAAGAACCAGCTTTGTGTCGGGTGATCGGCGCTGCACCTCCGCCATCGCATCGATCAGGAACTCGAACCCCTTCTTCTCGACAAACCGGCCGACGCCGAGTACCACAGGCTCTCGTGCGGCCACCGGTGCTGGGGAAAACCGCGCGAGATCGACGCCGATGTAGTGAGTGCGGACGAGCTCTTGCGGAAAGCCGAGGGCGATGAGGCGCCGCCGGATGTGATCTGAGACCGCGAGTATGCGGCTCGCTCGGTACGCCAATTGTGGTCTCCGCCGCCCATAGCGCCACATCAAGAGCCCTTGTCGCAGCTCTCCACGCTGGGTGGCATCGTAGCCGTGAAACGTGACGATAAGTGGTACGGATAGGCGCCTTCGCAGTGGCAGTGCGTTGAGAGCGTCAGGGCCGAAGTGTGCGTGGAGCAGCGCGGGCGCGGGCGAGGAAAGCTTCGCCACGAGTCGAGGCGAAGTAAAGCCGCAAAGATGCGCCGCCTCTCGCACGCCGCCGGCCCATCCGCCGCTGTTTACGAGTGCGACCTCCCGTCCGGACAGGTCGACGCCGGGGACCCGCCTACGCCCCACGAATACGGGAGCGTAGTCGCGCAGTGCGTCCCCCTGACTGAGAATGAACGTCTCAGAGAACGGTAGGAGCCGATCTCTGTAGATCAGCGCCCGCGGGCGCTCGACACTGGGTATGGGCTTCATCGCGTGGACCGAGCGATATCGGGCGCTGAGAGCTGGCTGCCACGGCTAAGCGCCCGCATGACGCGTGGCATCACGGCGCAGCCGGCGATTCCGTTCGTGATCAACCAGGCGAGCGCGACGCCCTCGATGCCGTGCGCCTTTCCGAGCACGACCGTGAGCGTAATGACGATCAAGAATATGGCCGCCTGGAGTGTAAGAATCCGAGACGCGCGGCCTTCTATGCGGCAGATGACGACGTAGAGAGCGATTAGGGCGCGAAAGGCACTTGCACAGGCAAGCAGCCTTAGCACAGGCGCGCCAGACCGCACGTACTGCGGCCCAAATGGAAGCAGAATCAAACTGGCTCCCGCCACGAGCAGCACGATCCCCGGTATCAAGACGAAGCGGAAGCGCCTTACGATTATGCGCGCGTGCGCAGGAAAGCGCGCCTCGGCGATAGCCCCCTCAACTGTGAGCGAGCCAGCTACGTTCACGAACAGCAGATCGAACGCGCTGATGATAGTGAACGGGATGTAGAAATACGCGCTTTGGCTGTTGCCTAGCAACGCTACGATCAAGACCGGCAGCATCGTGCTTGCCGCCTGTGTGAAGATCCCGCCGACGTAATCTTGCGCGAGAAAACGCGTGAGGCCGTTCCAACCGAAACGTTCTACGGGCGAGGGCTCCGTCCCGCGCCCCGGCCAGTTGGGAATGACTCGGTCGAAAATGAGGTAGTTGACCGGCACTAGCAGCATCGCCATCGGTACCACCCAGGCTATGAACACAGCATGGCCGGACCCGAGCACCAAAAGGAGCGGGAGCGCAGCAATCTTGAGAGCCCCAAAAAGCGAGTTCTCAATTGGTACCCATGTCGCCCTTCGCAGAGCGGTGAGCACGGCGTCCTGGAGCGCGAACACGCCCCACAGGGTCGCCGCCACCACATATGCGACGGCGATGCCCGGATCCTGCTGCAGGAAGCGGTAGTTCTCGGCGACCCGCGGAGCGAGCAGGACGAACAACGTTCCGACGAGCGCCGTCAAGAGAGCTGTAACGAGATAGGCCGCGATCACGGCACGCGCTAGATCGAGCTTGACGATAGGCAGAAACCGGAGGATGCCCGAGCTGAGGTTGAGCTGGCAGACCGTCGACAAGGTGATCATCGCTGAGATCAGTGCGCTGTCCCGACCGACTGCGCCGCTTGAGAACAGTCGGGCGGCGGCGATCCAGAATACGAAGCCGAACGCCGAGTTCAGCACGACATTGAGCATCAGGCTGTACGCGCTGCGTAGCAACGGTTCGGCGGTGTCCCTTGCGAACCATCTGCGAATCGGTGTGACGCCAAGGTTGGGCGTGCTCATCGCAGGGCTCCGAGATCGAGTTCGCTGGGTGCCGAGGCCGACTCGCCAGCGCGGCAGCGCTCGTGGGCGTTCGCGTGGACAGCGCTTCGCGCGTAGGCCAGTGGTCCGACGAGCATTCCAAGCCGCTCGCGACGGGCGAGGGCGCGCGGGTAATCGCCACCTCGTGACTGGTTCTTGCGAGACATTGGGTCGAGCAGGTAGGAAACCCCGGCTGACGCGGCCCGCAGGAGCGGCCGACGCGGTCCGAGCAGCAACTGCTTCGTGAGCATCGCCGTGAGCCCCACGCCATAGTGAAAGGCGCGGCGCTGCACGCCGGCGTGGTCAGATGGGTGACAGTGAAAGATCAACGCAGACGGCTCATAGACGAGTTCCTCACCGGCCAGCAGCAGCCTGACGTAGAGGTCGAGGTCCTCACCGCCACAGGCGACCGTGCCGGTCCCGAGCGCTACATCGAAGCCCCCGAGGCGAAGCGCGACGGACTTGCGCAGGGCCGTATTCGCGCCGGACCCAAAGGCGCCGGCCGCGTAGGGAAACAGCCGGTCCCGGCCATTGCCGCCGAGCCGGAAAGAGCGGCGCTCGAGTCCCTTGCCGAGTCCGGCAAACTGCTCGAAGAGCGCCTGCGCCGGCGTCTCGATTTCCAGAGGCAATATCAGCCCGGTGACGCAAGCGGCCCCTGAGTGGAAGGCGCGAGCAGTCGCCCGCAGCCAAGCTTCGTCAGCCACGATGTCCTCGTCTGTGAACACGACGAGCTCCCCGTCCGCCGCCTGCAAACCCGCGTTACGTGCATAGGCCAGCCCTGGGCGACCCTCGTGAATGCACCGAACACGCGCGTCGCCGGTGAAATGCTCCTCGACGATGGCGCTGACGATCCCGATCTGCGGTCGGTTATCGACAACGATGACCTCGCAGCGCTCGTAATCGCAGCGGAGGATCGAGTGAATGCAACGCACGAGCGTGGCGCTGCCTGTGCACGCTGCCACCACGACACTGATCGACTGCGGGCGGATGGGGCTGAGGTGGGTAGAAAGGTCCTCGGGGACGGCGACTGAGGCCAAGCTCGCTTCGAGATCCGACGCCGAGATGTGCCCGGAATGGTCCAGTGACAGCGTGTGCTGCGCGAGTGGTCGTCCGTTGTGGCGCAGAACGACCATGACGTAGCGGTACGGGCGCCCATCCGGGAGACGAAGCCGGAGTGGCTCCAGCGGCTGCTCCATATCGAGCACCCGAACCGCGGTCGGCGCCCGCAGCCGTTGCATTTCGCCTGCGTCGTAGCTCAACGGCTTCCGGCCTTCGCCCGGGGCAATGCTCATTCGATCAGCTCGTAGATCCGGGCGTCGGCGGTTGCGTACCACAAGCGAAAGCGACCGGACGCGGCGACCGCGTGTTCTAGGTTTTCGAGTGCGCCGGGGGGCGTCAGCTCCTCAACCGCGGTGTACCGGTCCTCGGTCGCCGAGAACACAAGAAAGCCTTTGTGCGAGTACTGCTGGATGAGCCCGATAACTGCAGGAATCTGCTTCGCGCCGAGCGGTCTGTTTTCGAACACGCCGGTGCCGAGGAGGCTCGGCCGATCGTCAGCCAGAGGCCCGCGCATCGCGCGGTAACGAGTGCCTACCCAGGTCGGGAAGTCTGGAGCGGAAAGCATCAGCACCGACCCTGTAGGTGCGTGCGCGTAGAAGTATTCGCTTGCCTGCACCTCGCCCTGGGGGATGATGTTCAGATCCTCCGCGCCATAGAAAGCGGGGATGAACAGATACACGAGGGCGACGCACGTCGCAAGACCGGCCGCCAGCCGCGCTCGAGGACGCGCGATCGTCTGAACACCGAGAGCGACGAGAATGTCGCGCCAGGGCGACGAGAACAGGAAGACTCGTAGCGACGCCTCGCCGCCGTAGTTCTGGGCGAACAGGATTCCAAACGGCGCGAGTGCGAGGACGAGCAGTGGGAGTGCCTGACGTCCACGCCCGAGACGCGTGAGGCGCAGCGCCGATGCGATCATCAGCACGATCAAGGTCACTGACAGAATCCCGCCCGCGTTGGCGTCGAACCAATCGATGTGCGGAGGTCCCCACTTACCGCCCTGAATGTTGCTAGTGGGGTTCAGTCCGCTGAACAGCCCATAGTTGTGAACGATGTAGCCAAGGTTGGGGAGGAGATACCCGAGTGTGATCGCGCCCATCGCGATCACCAGCCACCGCGGACGCGCGACACCCAACAGGGTGAGGCCCCCAAGCTCGAGCAACAGGACATAGGGCGTGAGCTGGTGGGTGGCGACGATCGCTAGGTCAAGGCCAAGCACGATTGCATAGCTCGTCAGACGAGTCCACGGAAGCGGCTCGGCGAAGATGACCGGCGGCTGGTCGCGACGAGTCAGCGTCTCCATCAACCGCCGCAGCCGCGGGATGGCATCGCCGCTGGTGAAGCTGCGTACGAACACGAGCAGCAGCGCGAACGCGAGCATGTACGCGGCGGCCTGCGGGGCGAAGTAGGCCTGTCCCACCCAGCTACCGACGGTGAAGATCAGTGCGGCGTAACCTGCGACGCGAACATCGCGCGTGATGGCTCGGGCGATCGCGGCGACGAAGAGCGCGTCGACTAGAGCAAAGAATGGCTCCGCCCATGCGGCAAACGACAGTGGATCGACGCCGGCGATGCTGGAGAATGCCGACGCCGCCGCAAAGAAGCCCGGCCAACGGTTGTAGATGTCGCCGCTCGCAAATGTGACGCCCCCATTTGCATTGATGAACCGCGTGACCCCAATGTGCTTGTAGACCCACGGATAGTGCGGCACGGCGGTGATGGCCGGGACGGTCGCATACAGCACGACGACGATCGCGGCAATGTATAGCGCGACGATCAGCCCATTTGGATGACGTGACCAAATCGTCGTGACAGCCCCACAGAGGAGCACCGCGAGCGCCGTGTACCAGATTACGGGTAGCGCTGGCGGCAGACCGTAGATGCCGAGGTTTTGCGTCGAGATCGTGTGAAGCGAAAATGCCCACGCGAGGATCGCGCCCGCCAGCGGCACGAGCGCAGCCGCGTACCGCAGTAGGCGCAGGCGTTCCGCTACGTCGTCTGGCCGCGTGGCGCGCCGGGCGGAGGTGAGAGCAGAGGCCGACATTAGTGCTGCGCCTTCACCAGGTCGGTGACGAGTAAGCCCATCGACGCCGCGCCCAGCACGCCCCCGAGGACCTCAGGATGCCACCAGCCCGACCATGTGAGGATCAGGGCGCCGATGATCTCCACCGCGATGCTCAGACCGATGGCCAGCGCCAGGTCGGTGAGTCCCTCCCCGGTCCTAAGCCTCGTGAGCATCGCGCCGCCGGGGACGACGCAGGCGGCGAGGAAGACCACGAACGGTCGCACGGGTTGCAGGTCAGCGATGACCGCGAGCGCCGTCGCCAGGATGAGCGCGACGAGTGCAAAATCGGGCACCAGTCGCGACTGCCGGCGGCTCATGCGACGGTCCATCCGAGTCGCCGGCGCAGGCGTCGAACCGACCGATATCCACGTGTCCGCACTCTTTCGCGACCACGAGCCATCTGTGCGCCCGACCCTGTGAGCAGGATCTCGATGTCCTGAGCTGACGTCGCCGCAGTTACCGTCACTCGCGCGAGCGAGTAGGGGTCGTCGCGGCTGTGCGACAGTGCATTCTTGACGGCTACAGCTGCCGTAAAGCCCGCATCAATCACCGCAGCGCGCACGCGCCTGTCGTGTGCTCCGTGTGGGTAGGCGAACGAGCGCACAGAGGTGCGCGCGATGTCCTCGAGAGCTGTCTTCGAGGCGAAGATCTCCTCGGCTGCTCTTTCGGCACGGAGCTCATCGAGCCGTGGATGGCTCACTGAGTGTGCACCGAGCTCTACGCTCTCTCCGAGTTCAGCGAGGTCACGGACACCGTCCGCTCTCAACATCCCGGTCCGGCCGACGAACCCCGACGTCACGTAGACGCTCGCCGTGAGCTCGGCCCTCAGTAGCAGCTCGACGGCCCGACGCGTGTCCTCGAAGCCGTCGTCGAACGTCACGAGCAGTGAGCGAGCTGGCAATGGCCTCTCGCGACGCAACGCTCTTGCGAGCTCACAGACGGTCAGCGGTGTGCGGCCGTTGTCGGCGATCGCGCGCAAGTGCTCGCGGAAGACCGTGGGGCTGACAGTGAAAGCCCCCTGACCTGCCGCGGGCCGGTCGTTGACCGAGTGATACAGCAGGATCGGAATGGCCTCGTGCGACTGTGAGCCCATCATGCGCCCCGCTCGATCCAGCCGCGCAAATAGCCGGCCGACCGTGACCAGGAGCCCGAGGGCGATCGCGCCGGCTCGCGCGTAGCCCGCGCGGTCGCCGTGAAGCCCATCGGAAAGTCCTCGCAGCACACCCGCGGGGAGCGTGCCGAGAACGTAGCCGCGCTCGCTCTGCAGCGCGTCCTTGCTGCCGACCCTGCTGGTGAGCCGCGCCTTGGAGATACCCTCAGCCCAGCAGCGCGAGCAGAAATAGCTCCAGCTGACGCGCTCGGCAGAAACGATGTGCTCGACACCGGCGGCTGGGACGTGGAGCACGACGCCACCCGGAGATGCTCGCCGCGCGCGAATCGACAGCTCCGTCTCCTCGCAGCCAAGCGGCGTCGGCCCCACCCGGCCCATGCTGCTGCTGAAGCCCTCGACTCGGTCGAATATCGCCCGACGGAAGCACATAGTCGCGCCGATCGGGTTGCGTATCGGCGCTGTCTCCGTGGGCAGGCCGCGATAACTGCAGCCGATTGTCCAGTAGAACTCATCCGGCAGCCACCGCGGCGCCGCTCCGCTCACCCACCTCGGCCTGGCGACGCCGCCAGCCCCGATCACGTTGAGACGCTCAAACACGCGCGCGAGCTCGTGTATCCACGTGTCATCGGCAACCGCGTCGTCATCCAGGAACGCAACGACTTCGCCTCGTGCCGCAATCACGCCGGTGTTCCTGGCTCCCGACAGACCGCGCTCACCACGGCTCTCGAGGACTCGGGCGTCCGACGAGTGTCGCCGTTGCTCGTTCCAGCAGCCCGGCGTCATGGTCGATTACGACAATCGTCTCGAGCGCTGGATGCGTCTGCACGCCCACCGAGGCCACAGCCTCGAGCAGTCCCTCCCACCGCTGCTGCGTGTAGGAGCAGATGATGACGCTCACGGTTGGCGACGCGCTGCTGTCTAACGCAGTGGATGGATCGGTGACTGTGGTCAACACGGGTCGGCAAGGCCTCCAAGCGCCGATGTTCAGGTCGCGGAGCGCAACCGGGCGAGGCTCCCTTGTCGCGAACCGTGCGAGGGCGCGATCTTCATCTGCAACGCACGGTGACGAGTCGCGCGGGAGCAGCATGGTCCGGTTACCGCTCGTGCGTCGCCCGGCCGCTCGCCCCAGCTCAAGCCGGCTCCGCGGAGGCGACCTCGCGGTCGGTCAGCTCTTCCTCGATTAGGTGAGGCATCCTGCGCAGACGCTCACGCAGGATCGTGCGTAGCACCCGACCGCCATCGCGGAAGGTGCGGAGATTGCTCTGGCCGTGGATTCGGTCGCGCTCGAAGCTCGGAACCTCGCGGATGTCGAGGCCGGCGCGGGCGATCCTGATGTTGATGAGAGTCTCTACCTCGAAGCCGGTGCAGTCGATGCTCATCGCTCCCAGGCAGTGTCTCCAGAACGCGTTGTAGCCGTAGCAGAGGTCCGAGTAGGACGTCCCGAACAGCAGGTTGACCACGCCGTTGAGTCCACGGTTGCCGATCCGTCGCAGTGGTGTGATGTCCGAGCTGCCGCCCCCGTCTCGGAACCGGGTGCCCTTCGCAAAGTCCGCCCCTGCCATCAGCGCTTCGACGAATGCGGGGATCTCTGCGGGATCGGCGGAGCCGTCCGCGTCCAGCATCACGATGACATCGCCCGTGGCAGCCTCGAATCCGCAGCGCAGCGCGTCCCCCTTTCCCGGTGCCTGTTGCAGGACGATCTTCGTGTTCGCTCGCAACGCGCGGGCCACATCGAGGGTCCCGTCGGTCGAGAAGCCATCCACGACGATCACCTCGTGTAGCTGATCCGGGAGCCGCGCGAAGACGTGCGGCAGGTTCTGGGCCTCGTTCAGCGTCGGGATGATCACGCTGATCAACGGCCAATGGGTGGCCGGCTGCGGTCGCCTTGTGATCCGCGTTCCTCGCCTCGGCGAGTGAGGGGGTTCGCGCGAGTCGCCTCCGAATCGCTCCCCGCCGCTCGTCATCACGCTGTCTATCGAAAACTCTGACTCCAGCTTCTCAACGGTCATCGTTGGCTCCCGTGCCTCTCGCGATCATGACAACCCTCCTTGTCGCCCCGTGTGCCCCCCGGGAGCCGTGCAACCACGCGCCACGCTACCCATTCCCTCCCGCCGCCGCGTTAACGGCGTGTTGCAAATTCGGCCGCGGGCGCTGGACGGATGTCCAAGCACGCAGATCGTTGCGGAAGTATCAATGTGGTTCGCTGGCCGCGGTGGTCTGCCCCCGACTCTCGCCCAGTCGGGCGTACGTTAACCAATTCAGGTACTGGCGGCATATCGCATTTGGGTTCCGTCCCGGTCCTTGTTGACTCGACCAGCCAAGGCCCCAGGCGTTGGCTTGAGCGGAATCTAACACGGGTGGACAAATTGCCTAGTGACGCAGATTCGCAAACGCCAAAAACCTCGTCGGTTCAGGAGCGGTCAGAACCCATCCGGGTTGACACGACATGGCTACTGCGAACTGGCACCGTCCTGCGGTACACGAGTTTCTGCGATCGACAACGGCAACACCGTGTGCGTTGATGTCAAACCCGGTGTGCAACCTGCGCTCAAAGTCAAAAACACGCCTTGACCGATGCCGGCGGAAAAGGCAGTCCGGATCGGCCTCAAGCGACTCCGCCACCCGGGCGCGGCGCACAGTAGCCTGTTGTCACTGTGGACGGCACGAACGGACCGGTGGTGAGGCTGCGCCAGGCCGTGCTGGCGGTGCAAGAGCTCGAGCCGGTGGCGCTCGCGCTGCGCGCCGCGCTCGGCTTGCGCGAGCCCTTCCGCGATCCGGGGGTCGGCGAGTTCGGCCTCGAGAACGTTGTGTTCGCGCTGGGTGACTGCTTCCTGGAGCTGGTCTCGCCTACGCGGGCGGACACGGCGGCGGGGCGCTATCTCTCGCGCCGGGGCGGGGACGGCGGCTACATGGTGATCTTCGACTTGGAGGATTTAGAGGGGGCGCGCTCACGCGCGCAAGAGCTGGGCGTGCGCACGGTGTGGCAGATCGATCTGCCTGACATCTCGGGCACGCACCTGCATCCGGCGGACATGCGCGGCGCGATCGTGTCACTCGACCGCTCGCAGCCGTACGGCACATGGCGCTGGGGCGGTCCGGAATGGACCGGTGCGACCGGCGCCGGTGCGCCGGGGCGGCTCGCCGGCATCACGATCGCGGTCGCCGATCCACAGGGGGTGGCGACGCGCTGGGCCGAGGTGCTCGGCGTCACCGCAGGCGCCGGCGGGCAGCCGCCCGGCGCGGCGCCCGTGCTTGAACTGGACGGCGTCGAGGTGTGCTTCGAGGCGACGGCGGACGAGCGGGCGGAAGGGCTCGTGGAGATCGCGCTCGAGCTCCCGCACGAGCTGCCCGGCGGCGCCGAGGCGATCGAACTCGGCGGCGTGTGGCTGCGACGCATCCCCGCCCCGGGCCCTGAGCCTGTGAGCCCCAGCCCGATAGTCGGCGAGACGCGCGGCGTCGGCGGCGCGGGTCGTTAGCTGAGCGCAGGAAAGCGCGGGTCGCGCCGCTCGACGAAGCTCGTGACGCCCTCGACGAAGTCCGGCGCGGCGAATGACGCGAGCATCGCCTCATCGGCCTTCGCGAGCGCGCCGGGCAGATCGCGCTGCAGATCGGCGTAGACCTGACGCTTCATCGTCGCCATGCTCGCCGGCGAGCAGTTGACGACGAGCTCGTGCGCGTAGTCGAGAGTCGCGTCGAGCAGCCGGTCGGGCGCGAGCACACGGTTGACGAGGCCCAGCGTGTACGCCTCCTCGGCGAACACGACGCGCCCTGAGAGCAGCAGGTCGAGCGCGCGCGCCGGCCCGATGAGCCGCGGCAGGATCCACGAGATGCCGTGCTCGGCGACGAGCCCGCGGCGCGCGAACGCGGTCGTGAGCTTGGCGCCCTCGGCCGCGAAGCGGATGTCGCACATCAGCGCCTGCACGAGGCCGATCCCGGCGCAGGCGCCGTTGATGGCGGCGATGATCGGCTTGGGGATCGAATGCGCAAAGGTCTGCGGCCGGCGCTCGTGTTCCTCGGCGGACGCGTCGAGTGTGCCGTCGCCGAGCGCCTGCAGCTGCCTGCATGTCGGCGCCCGCGCAAAAGCCGCGGCCGGCGCCCGTGACGACGATCGCGCGGACATCCTCATCGCGCGCGCATTGCTCGAGCATTGCGAAGTACGCGTGCTCCATCTCCGCCGTCCACGCGTTCAGCCGATCCGGACGGTTGAGCGTCAACAGCGCCACGCCGTCCTCGACTTGCATCTGCACCACTTCGCTCTGTATCTGCACGGCCTCGCTCATCCTTGCTCCCTCCGCTCGCATCTGTGCGCTTCGGTCGAGCGTAGCGCCGAACGCCTCGCCCCGCAGCCACCGTCTACGCCGGCACGGCGACCTGCTGCTCAGCAGACGCGAGCACCGCGTCGAGCAGGCCGGGGAAGCGCTCATCGAGATCCTCGCGGCGCAGGGAGGTGAGCTTCGAGGTGCCGACCTCGCGCTGCGCGACCAAGCCGGCCTCTCGCAGCACGCGGAAGTGATGGGTCTTCGTGGACTTGCTCACATCGAGCAGGAAGCTGCCGCACGGGCGCGGCTCGGGGTCGCTGCTCAGCTCGCGCACGATGCGCAGGCGCTGCGGGTCGCTGAGGGCGTGCAGGACGGCCGACAGCTCGAGATCCTCGCGTGGGGGGTGGTACAGGCTCATCTGCCTCATTGTACGACGATCATCGAACAATTTGGTACGATGGTCGCCGTACTTACGGACGAAGGATAACGCAGATGGCAGCCACGATGATCCGGAACCCTCCGGCCGGTGAGCAGGGCGTCGCGCCCAGCGGGCAAAACCTCCCGATCGGCGAGCGCACGTCTGTCCGGTCGCGCAAGGGCGTGCTGCTGGTGCTCGTGTGCCTGGCGCAGTTGATGGTCATCCTCGACGTCTCGATCGTGAACGTCGCGCTGCCGTCGATCCGCGACGGCCTGCGCTTCTCGACGACGGGACTGCAGTGGGTGGTGAACGCGTACACGCTCACGTTCGCGGGCTTCCTGCTCCTCGGCGGGCGCGCCGCGGACCTGCTTGGGCGCCGGCGCGTGTTCCTCGCGGGGACGGCTCTGTTCGCGCTCGCTTCACTCGCGTGCGCGCTCGCGGACTCGCGCTCGCTGCTGATCGGGGCACGCGCGCTGCAGGGCATCGGAGGTGCCGTCATCTCGCCGGCGAGCCTCGCGATCATCGCCACATCGTTCCCGGAGGGCCGCGAGCGCAGCCGCGCGCTCGGCGTATGGGGCGCGATGGGCGGCCTCGGCGGCTCGCTCGGGGTGCTGCTGGGCGGCATCCTCACGCAGGCGTTCAGCTGGCCGGCGATCTTCCTTGTCAACGTGCCGATCGCGATCGCCGTGATCGTGCTCTCACGCGGCCTGATCCCCGAGGGGCGCGCGGCGTCGGCGGCCCGCCATTTCGACGCGTCGGGCGCGCTGCTCGTCACCGGCGGCCTGACGGCGCTCGTGTACGGGATCGTGCGCACGGACACGCTCGGCTGGGGCTCGAGCGGGGTGATCGCGCCGCTGGCGCTAGGCGCGGTGCTGCTGGCGGCGTTCGTGTTCGTCGAGGGCAGGCTCGCAACGGCGCCGTTGATGCCGCTGCGCGTGTTCGCGATGGCGCGGCTGCGCGCGGCGAACCTGATCATGTTCCTGCTGTACGCAGCAGTGTTCGCGATCTGGTTCTTCCTATCGCTCTACCTGCAGCAGGTGCTCCACTACGACCCGTTGCAGACGGGCCTGCGCTTCCTGCCGATGACGCTCGCGATCGTGGCCACCAGCACGCTCGCGCCGCGCCTGGTCGCCCGCTTCGGCGAGCGTCGCGTGCTGACGGTCGGCATGCTCGTGGCCGCGCTCGGCCTTTACCTGCTGACGGGCGTGCATAGCGGCGGCAGCTACCTCGCGGATGTGCTCCCGGGCGGACTGCTCGCCGGTCTTGGCCTGGGGCTGTCGCTTGTCCCGGCGACGATCGCCGCCGTGGCGGGCGTGCCCGCCAAGGAGAGCGGCCTCGCCTCGGGCATGCTCAACACCTCGCGGCTGATCGGCGGTGCGCTCGGGTTGGCAGTGCTGAGCACAGTTGCCGCTTCGCGCACGCGCGCGGATCTGCTGATCGGCGCCTCCGGGCCGTCGGCGCTCAGCAGCGGCTTCCGTGTGGCGTTCGCGGTCTCGGCGGGGCTGAGCGTGCTCGGCGCGCTCGCCGCGTTCGTGCTGCTGCGCGCGCGCCCGACGGCGCCGGAAGAGATTGAGAGATCCGCGCGCGAGGACCGCCCCTCGACGCCGCTGGCGAAGGAGCCCGCGTAGATCGAGCCCGCCGGTTTTCCTCTCGGCGGTCGATCGGGGAAGATGGAGAGGTGCCGATCCCGCTGATGCTGGCGACCTTGACTGACCGTCGCGACTTCGGTGAGGACTGGCTGCTCGAGCGCAAGCTCGACGGTGAGCGCTGCGTCGCTCGTAAGGACGACGTCTCCGTGCGGCTCGAGTCGCGCACGGGCAAAGACCTGACGCGCACCTACCCGGAGCTGCGTTCCGTGCTCGCGACACAAGCCGTGCGGCAGGTGTTGCTCGACGGAGAGATCGTCGCCTATGACCGCGGGCAGACGTCCTTCAGCCGCCTACAGCAGCGCCTCGGGGTCGCGAGGCCGTCCGCGCAGCTCATGGCCGAGTATCCGGTCGTCTACTGCGTCTTCGATCTGCTCGAGCTCGACGGCGAGGACCTCACCGGCCGGCCTCTGCTCGAGCGCCGCACTCGGCTGCAGAGCGCGATCCGCACGGATGCTGCGCTGGCGCTGACCGAAGCGTGGCGCGGGGACTCGGAGCGGCGCTTCGCCGAAGCCTGCCGCTCAGGCTGGGAGGGCTTGATCGCAAAGCGCGCCGATGCGCCCTACGCGCGGGGGCGTTCGAAGGATTGGCTGAAGCTGAAGTGCGTCTGGGAGCAGGAGCTCGTGGTCGGTGGCTTCACCGACCCGGCCGGCAGCCGCACCGACTTCGGCGCGCTGCTCGTCGGCTACCACGAGGACGGAGGGCTCCGATATGCGGGGAGGGTCGGAACGGGCTACAGCACGGCGACGCTCCGCGATCTCGGCGCGAGGCTGCGCGCGCTCGAGACGCGCGAGTCGCCGTTCGCCGACGCGCAGCCGGTTCCGCGCGGCACGCACTGGGTCCGGCCGGCGCTGGTCGCGCAGATCGGCTTCGCCGAGTGGACGACCGACGGCCGCCTGCGCCAGGCGCGCTTCCTGGGGCTGCGCGACGACAAGCGCGCAGCCGAGGTCGTACGCGAGCGCGCGCGGTGAGCGCCCACCGCTACGCAGTGGTGGACGTCTTCACCGACGTGCCGCTGGAGGGCAACCAGCTCGCCGTGTTCACCGACGCGGAGGCGCTGGGAGGCGAGATCCTGCAGCGTCTGGCGCGCGAGCTCAACCTTTCAGAGACCGTGTACGTGCTTGCACCCGAGCAGGGCGCTGACGCGCGCATTCGCATCTTTACGCCGACCGCCGAGCTGCCGTTCGCCGGGCATCCGGTACTCGGCACGGCGATCGTGCTCGGCATCGAGCGCGGGCTCGAGCACGTGACGCTCGAGACGGGCGCTGGGATCGTGCCGGTCGCGCTGGGGCACGGCGGAGCGGCGCTCAACGCGCGCACAGGGTCTGGATCGATGGTCCAGCCGGTCCCGACGTGGCAGCCCTTCGAGCACGAGGCCGAGCTGCTGGCAGCACTCGGTGTCGAGCACTCGGGGCTGCCGGTGGAGATGTATGTCAACGGCCCGCGCCACGTGTATGTCGAGCTCGCGAGCGAGGACGCGGTGGCGGCGCTGAGCCCCGACCTGCGCGCGCTGGCGGCGCTCGGCGAGTTCGGCGTCAGCTGCTTCGCCGGTGCAGGCGCGCGCTGGAAGAGTCGGATGTTCGCGCCCGCGCTCGGCGTGCCCGAGGATCCGGCCACAGGATCGGCGGCCGGGCCGCTCGCGGTGCACCTCGCGCGCCACGGCAGGACCGTATTCGGTGAGCAGATCGAGATCAGCCAGGGCGTTGAGCTCGCTCGCCCGTCGCTGTTGCGCGCGCGAGCGAGCGGATCGGCCGACGCGGTCGAGCGCGTCGAGGTGGCCGGCTCGGCGGTGATCGTCGCGAACGGCGAGTTCGTCCTGTAGCGCCACCGGCCTGGTCGACCCCATAAACTGTCTCGGGGCTTTGATCTACCGCTGGGTAGATCACACCACTTGCGAGGGAAGGAAGGACGGGCGATGGACCAGATCGTCGGACGGGGTCGTCGCCGGGCCTGCATCGCTGTGATGCTGTTTGGACTCGTGGCCCTTGTCGTCCCTGCCGCGGTGTCGGCTACGCCGGTGGTCAAGATCAAAGGCGAGGCGGTCCCGATTCCGGGGTTCCCGCACACCGGCAACATCCTTGGAGCCGGTGCCGCCGTGCACGCCGAAGTGACGATCTCGGGCAGCGAATACGCGGGGGCCCCGCCGCCGCTGATCGGCGTGACCGCGTGGTTGCCGACCGGTGTGAAGCTGCATCCCCAGGGATTTCCGACGTGTCCGGTCCGCGTGATCCTCGAAGAAGCTACACCGGACAAGTGCCCGAGGGGCTCGTCGGCGGGACCGATCGGCAAGGCCTACGGCGTTGTCACATTCGGAACAGAACGCGTCCCCGAGACGGCCGAAATCCACTCGTTCTTCATTCCGGGCGATCGCATCGCGTTCCTCACCGTCGGCCACTCACCGGTGTCGCTGGAAGTCCCCACCAGCGGCCAGCTGCAGAATCTCGCCGGCGGCGAAGGCTTCGGCCCGAAGCTCGTGACGCCGATACCTCTGGTCGCGACCGTGCCCGGCGCCCCTTACGCGTCTGTCGAAGCAATCGACATCACGCTCGGGGCCGCCTACCGCAAGGGCGGCAAGACGATCTACTACGGGCGCGTTCCGAGCAGGTGCCCGCGCGGTGGCTTTCCCGTCCGCGCTCAGTTGACGTTCGCTGAAAACGGCGAAGTCTCGCGGCCTGAGATCGTGAGCGTCAACTACGACGCACCGTGTCCGCGCTCCTAGCGGCTCTCGCTTGCGGCCGATACGAGCCGCCATGTAGCCTTCGCGCGTGCAGTTCAGGATCACTCATCATTCGGGCTTCGCGGCGCCTGCCGACGCGCTCGAGCTTTTGTCGGCTCGCGTCGGCGCGGGTCGTGAAGGCGTCTCGTTCACGAGCGTCGGTCGCTTCATTCGAGCGGCGACCTCAGACGAGGCACCGGTTTCGATGACGCGCGACGAACGCATCGAGATCGGCCGTCGCGCCGTGCTCGACGCCCTGCGCGAGGTCTGCGACCGCTCGCCGGAGCTGAAGTCGGATTGGTTCGCGGTCAGCCCTGAGCCCTGAGCGCCACCCCCGGATTGGCGCAGGCGTCGCGACGCTGGCGACGTTGTGCGCGACGCTTGCGCTCACGCTGGCCTGCGCGGGGCAGGCGCGCGCCGCCGTGCTCGCACCGACACCGCAACACCGCGCGGCGGTCCACGCCGCGATTCCCCTGTCGGTGTCGGTTGACGCGAGCGAATCGGGGCCCACAGTCCCGCGGGACTTCCTCGGATTGTCGTTCGAGGTCGGCAGCCTGAGTCGGATAGCCGCCTACTCGACCGAGGGAGACCTGGTCGCGATGCTGCGCTCGCTCGGTGTGGGGGTGCTCCGCTTCGGCGGCGTGACCGCCGATGAACAGGTCGCGTGGACGGATGCAGCGACCGCCCGCCCACCGTGGGCTTTGAGCGCGCTCGAACCCGGCAATCTCACTCAGCTCGGCAGGTTGGCGGCGGCGAGCGGCTGGGGTGTCATTCTGACGCTCGGGCTCGGCCACTACGACCCGCAGGCAGCGGCGCGCGAGGCGGCGGTGGCGAAGGCGGCGCTCGGAACTTCGCTGGAGGCGATCGAGATCGGCAACGAGCCGGAATCCTACGCCAGGCACGGCCTGCGTCCGCTGCCGTGGGCGCCGGAACAGTACAACGAACAGGTCCTCGCGTACCGCACAGCGATCGAAGCGCTCGCTCCGGGCATCCCGCTCGCGGGTCCCGACTCCTCCGGGTCGAGCTCCTACGAAAGGTGGGGGCTCAGCGAGGCGATCTACCAGCGGCCGGCGTTGTTGACCGGCCACCACTATCCGATGGGCTGCGCGGAACATCCTGCGCCGACGATCACGCGTCTGCTGAGCGGGCACGTCCGCGCGCTCGAGGAACAGTCGCTGCGCCGCTACGTGTTCGTCGCGCGCGAGACCGAAGCGCCATTCCGCCTCGACGAGTCGGGGACCGTCTCGTGCGGCGGCGTGCCCGGCATCAGCAACACGTTCGCCTCGGCGCTGTGGGGCGTCAGCTACCTGACCCAGGCGATGCGCCTTGGTGCCGCCGGCATCAACTTCGAGGGCAACCCGACCAACTGCCTGGGCTACACGCCGGTGTGCGCTCCGACCGCCGAAGCGGCTGCGACCGGTGAGCTCGAAGCCCGCCCGGAGTGGTACGCGCTGCTGCTTGCGCGGTCGCTGCTCGGGGAGCGCCCGCTGCGCACGATCATCGCCCCCGCGAACAGGCCGAACGTCGTCGCGAGCGCGTTCCGCGCCGCCGACGGAACGACGAAGTTCGTGCTGATCGATGACGACGCCCCGGGGGCACGTAGCGTCGCGATGCGTTTGCACGTCGGCGGCGGCTTTGGCGGCGCGACGATCCTGTCGCTGACGGGGCCGTCGCCGGCCGCGCTGACAGGCGTCAAGCTGGGCGGCAGAGCGGTAGCGGCGAACGGCACCTGGACGCAGCCGGCGGTGTTGCCGGGCGCGGCCAACGAGCACGGTGTGATCACGGTCGACGTTGCGCCCAGCAGCGCGGCGCTGGTCACGGTCGCCCCGAAGCGCTGACGTGGAGGCGCAGCCCGAGCTGATCGACCTGATGCACCTGGGCCGGGAGCGGGTGATCGGGGCGTGGCGGGTCGGAGAGGTGATCGTCGATCCGGGGCCTAGCAGTTGTCTGGCGACGCTGCTGGGAGAGCTCGAGCGCAATCCGCCGCGGGTGCTGGCGTTGACGCACATCCATCTCGACCACGCCGGCGCCACGGGGTCCCTGCTGCGGCGTTTCCCCGACTTGGAGGTGTGGGTGCACGAGCGCGGCGCGCGGCACCTGATCGACCCGACGAAGCTGTTGAGCAGCGCGAGCCGCCTGTATGGCGCCGACATGCAGCGCCGCTGGGGCGAGGTGCTGCCGGTGCCCGCCGAGCGGCTGCGGGTGCTCGCCGGCGGAGAGCACATCGGTGCGTTCCGGGTGGCATACACGCCCGGGCACGCGTCCCATCACGTCTCCTACCTGCACGAGCCGAGCGGCTACGCGTTCACGGGCGATGTCACGGGCGTGCGCATCGACGGAGCGTGCGTGCTGGCGCCGACACCGCCCCCGGACATCGACCTCGAAGGGTGGCGCGCATCGCTCGAGGTGATCGAGCGTTGGCGGGCTAAGCGTGTCGCGCTCACGCATTTCGGGTCCTACGGCGACGTCGAGGATCATCTGCTGCAGCTGCGCGAGGAGCTCGCGCGCGTGGAGGCGTTGGCCGGCACGCAGGACGAGACGACGTTCGTCGCTTCGATCCACGCGAAGATCGCCGCCTCGAGCAGCGCTCGGACTGCGGCCTCCTACGCGCAGGCGACCTCGCCCGAGCAGAACTTCGCCGGCCTCGCGCGCTACCTATCCGCTGGACACGCGCCAGGGTGAACGGAAGGGGTCCTGATCGGGGCGCGAGCTCCCCGCGCTCATCGGTATTACTTGCTAGTCTTACCGAATGCGTGTCACACAAAAGGGCCAGGTGACGATTCCGCTGCCGGTGCGGCGGGCGCTCGGGATCGAGCCGGGCAGCGACGTCGAGTTCGAGCTCGACGAGCATGGCGCGCGACTGCTCGTCGACTCAGAACGTGCCGCCGAGGAGATCGGCCGCATGCGTGGCGCGGGGGAGGGCGAGATGACCACCGAGCAGATCCTCGCGCTGAGCCGCCGGTGAGCAGCTGAGCTTGTCGACGCTCGTCGACAGCAGCGTGCTGCTCGACGTCTTCACCGAGGACCGACGCTGGTTGGCGTGGTCAGAGGAACAGCTCACACAAGCAGCTCAGCGAGGCGCGATCATCCTCAACGCGGTGGTCCTTGCCGAGATCGCGCCACGCTTCCCGCGCATCGAGACACTGCGCTCGGCTTTGCCATCGATGGCGATCGTCGAGGAGATCCCGCCTGCGGCGGCGTTCCTCGCGGGCCACGCTCACGCCGACTACCGCCGCGCAGGCGGAAAGCGCGGCGCCATTCTCCCGGACTTCCTGATCGGCGCGCACGCAGCGGTGACGGGTCGGCCACTGCTGACGCGCGACCCGCGGCGGGTGGCCGCCTATGTTCCTGGCGCGGTGCTCATCGCCCCTTGACGCACCGAACGCGATCAAGCCGGAGAAGCGGCGAGCGAGAGCGTCACCGCGACGTGCAGCGGGTCAGATACGCACGCGCCCGCCCCCGGGGCTCCAGGACAGAGCGCGCGCAGCCACATCCCGCCGCCCGCCGGAGCGACGGGAGTTGCGTCGAGGGTCCACATCCCGGTCGAATCGGTTCTAGTTTCTGCGAGCGTTTGCTCATCGACCACTTCCCCTTTGCGGCTAACGCTGCGCGCCTGAATCAGGATTGGCGCATCGCTGACGAGGGTGCCATCAACCAGCTCGAGCGCACCTGAGAGCACCTGGGTTTCCGATGTGACCGGCGCGGCGGGACTGGCCGGCGGGGTCGGGCTGGGCGCGGCCGCGCCGGGGCCAGGTTCCGGCGCTCCAGGGGTGGACACCGGTGCTGGCGCCGCCACTGCGAGCGTGGCCCGCGTCGGGTTCGGGGCTAGGCGCTGCACGGCGCGGCGGATCGCGGGCAGTTCGCCGTAGAGGACGTTGCCGGGGCAGTCGGTGGAGTCGGCGTCGCGGTGGCCGGCGATTCGCGGCAGCGGCACGCGCGCATTCGCCGGAAAGCGGCTGTAGGAGGCGCCGGCGGGGTTCACGCGCACGGTGACGCTGCCCTGCGCCGGCACGCCATGGAGCGAGAGCTTCCACGCGAGCAGCGCCTCGAGCGCGCGCCGGGCGGCGGTTGAAATCGAGGTCGCCATGAAGGAGCCGAGCACGGCGATGCCGGTGGAGGCGAGGTTGTAGCCGCCGGCCTGCGCGCCGACGACTGGCTCGTCGATGCCGCCGGCGCGCGCCTCGAAGATCCGCCCGTACAGATCGATGACGAAGTTGTAGCCGATGTCGTCCCAACCGTTGACGTAGCGGTGAAACGCATAGATCGCGCGCAGCATCGCGGGCACTTCACCGGCCGCATAGCCGTTGGCGTTGTCGGTGTGATGGACGAACGCCATCCGCACCGCTCCGTATTCGGGCGCCACCTTGGGCTTCGCCACGTCGTGCGCCCACGCCCGCCGGGCGATGATCGGAGGCTGGCCCGGACCGGCGGCAAGTGTCGGCGTGGCGAGCGGCAGGCCGCCCGACAGCGCCGCCGCGTATCCGCCGTCGGTGGCTGGCTCACCACCGCTGACGTCGACGAGGTGCAGCCGCAGCCCGCTGAGCGCCTGCGGCGCGCGAATCTGCACCGACGTCGCGCCTCCCGTCCAGATCGGCTCGCCGACCTGCCGGTCCGACGCCGCGCGAGCTTCGGGTCCGTGGCCGTTCGCTGCCGCGGAGACCCAGCTGCTCCACCGGCCCCCGCGGTCGCGAAAGCGCAGCCACACGCGCGCCCCCGCGGGTGCTCGCCACTCGAGACCGACGAGGTCCGCGGGCTGGCCGAGCTCGACGCTGACGCCAGCCGGCGAGAGCTGGCCGAGCCAGCGCTCGGTGAGCCTCGGCACGCCCGGCGCGGACAGCAACGCGAGTGCGGCGCGCGGGCGCAGCAACCCGCCAGCCAGCGCACCGGCGGAAGCGGCCAGCAGCGACCTGCGCGTGATCCGCCGCGCGCTCATGACGGTCTCCAGGTGCGCTCAGTTGGCGACAATCGTGAGGAAGTCCCGAATGTAGGGTTCGAGCAGCATGCCGGCGATGCCGTGCTGGCCGGGAACGACCGGCACGGGGGAGGGGCCGCCGCGATGATGGACGTAGAGATAGCCCGCCACCCAATACGGGTTGATGTCGAGCTCGATCGCACGTACTGCACCGGCCGCGACCAACGCCGCGCCGAGTTCGGCCGGCAGGAGGTGCTCGCCTGCGGCCCACACGAGCTGCCCAGCGGCGGTGATCCCGAGGCCAGAGCGCGGAACCGATCCGCGGTTTTCAACGGTTCCTCCCCAGCACGCAAGGATGCAGCCCGCCGTGGTTTCCGCGATAGCGCCGTGATCGACCAGCAGCTGCTGGTTCTGGAGTACTGAGAGGACGCGCTGACGCGCGCTCGGCACGCCGGCGCGCCACGCGCCGATGTTGGTGCTCCCATCGGTGTAGGTGACGATCGAGGCAAGCCCCGTACGCAGGGGGACGGCGACGTGGCCCCCCGACATGAAGCCCACATCGGGGTAGGTGAGCTTGAAGCCTCCGTTGAACGCGGCGACGATCAGGTGAATCTCACGGGGCGTGATCTGGTCCCCGTACTTCCAACCGCTTACGCCGCCGTCGAGTGAGCCGGCGTGGAGGTTGAGGTGCACGAGCGTCTGGTCAAAGCGCATTAGTGTGACGCCGGCTCGCCGTGTCAGCCACGCGGCGGGCTGCCCGTGAATGCTCGCGACGGTGCTCCAGGCGGGCGACGCTTGCGCCGGCACGCTGACCAGCAACGGCGCTGGGGCTTGGTGGAGCACAACGCGACCGGGGTCCGGACGTGCGTGCCCGCCGGGTGCGCTTGCCGGGTGCGCGGCGGCGCTTACGGAGTGCGCTCCGCTCGGTTCCGGTCCGCCGAGCCGTGTGGCGAGCACCGCCGTAGCCACGACGAGCGCGCCAAGCAGGATGAATGCTCCGAGGCGCTTTCGCAGCTGAAGGCGTCCCTCCAGCATCGCGCTCAGGAGAGGGGCGTCAGGAAGTAGATGCGCGCGGGCGGAGCGGGCTCCCACGAGAAGACCCCCCACGAGCGCCCGCCGAATTTGACGATCCCGTGACTAGGGAGCCGTGCCGGCACTCTGCCGCCCGCGATCCGCTTCGAGCCGGCACGCACATATGCGGGCCCGCCGATCGTGCCGTGCAGGATGTCGACGAGCGACTGGTAATGCGCCGTCAGCGGCTGCAGGCGCGCGGCGATGTGCATCGCGACGCTGCCCCACGACGCGAGTCGCACTGCCGCGCAGGTCGTGGCGGAGGTTGCACGCGAGGGAGCGGGAATGAACAGCGAGACGCGGAGCGGCCCGCTGGGAAACGCCCGCTCATTCAACAGCTGCACCTGGTAAGACGCGCCATCGACGTGGACCGAGGCTCCGCTGCTGAGCGTTGCGGGAGCGTGCTGAAGCGTGCCCATTACGAACGACCCGTTACGGTAGAGATTCACCGGCACCCCGATGAAGCGGCTGACGAGCTTCACATAGCCGAGGTCGTCCTGCACGGACATCACGTACGTTCCGAGCGTCCTGTCTCGCGAGCGCAGCGTGCCGGAGACCGGGGCGATGACGTCCGGCCCGCCGACGTCAGCGATAACCCGGCCGCCCTTGACCACGCGCAGCCGCACGATGTGCCAGTGCGGGGTGTAGACGATGCTGTGCACCGCTTCGAAGACCGCCGCCGTGTTGTCGCTCGCGAGCGCACTGAGCAGCGCCTGCGAATGCGTGATGTGCGCGGCGTCTTCGCTGACCTCGTGGCTATGTATCTCGGCCGCGTAGATGCCCTGCGCGACCACGGTGTCGACGCTTGCGATTGTGGATGCGGTCTGCGCCCCGCACACCGCGGCGGCGCTCGCCACCGGGGCGAGGCTCGCTGAAGCTTTGGCCGCGCCGCTCGAGGCGATCGCGCGCGATCGCGTCTTATGCACCGCGCTGGGGTCCGCGACGAGTGTGGCGACAACGGTCGCGCCGATGGCGCCGGTGATGGCAACGGCGAAGGCAAATCGTCGCATCACCCGGCGCTTGCCTGGACCGGACATCACACCAGTTTCAATTAGGACATTAAGCACCCCATCAGCAAGCGATGAGAGCCGTCACATCTCCGCACGCCTATTTGAGTGTTAAGCCGGTGCGTGCGCGCTCAAGCTCTGCGACTGATCTTTCGATCCACGCGCGACCGAGCCCGAGGTGTGTCGGCCGCGCGCCGGCGCATGCGCCGTTGCGCGAAGACCGAGCCGATGCAAGCCGCGAGCACGAGCAGCGCGATCAGTCCGCTGACGGCGAGCCCGGGGCTGATGATCAACAGCATCAGGCCGGCGACGACGCCGAGGCCGACGTCCACGCGTGCAAGCCTGCGCCTGCGCCGGGCCAGCAGCCGCCGCTGGCGCAGCGACGACATGTCGGCGGGGGCGGGCGCGACCCTGGCAGGCGTCTGTCGCGGCTGACGGGCGGCGCTCATTGCTCGATCCTGCGGAAGAGGCGACGGGGTATGAGCTTCATCACGAGCATCACCCAGCGTAGAGAAGGCGGCGCCCAGACGGTGTGCGCGCCGCGTTCCAGGCCCTTGACCGCGACGGCCGCGACGGCCTCCGGCGTGCTCGCAAGCGGTGCCCGCTCGAGGCCGCGCGTCATCTTCGTCGCGACGAATCCTGGACGCACCACCAGCACGCGGACGCCACGCCCGTGCAGATCGTCGGAAAGCGACTGAGCAAGGGAATCGAGCCCCGCCTTGGATGCCCCGTACACGGCGTTCGCGCGCCGCGGCCGCTCGGCCGCCACCGAGGAGAACACGATGATCGTTCCGCCCGGCCCGTCGCGCAGCTGCTTGGCTGAGTGCATCAGCAGCGAGCCGGCGCCGACGAGGTTGGTCTCGAGCACGGCCGCGGCCGCACCGATGTCGTCCGGCAGGCCGCCGCGTTCGCCCAGCACACCCACGGCGAGGATCACAATGTCGGCGCCGCCGAGCTCGCGGACCGCCTCTGCGAGAACCTCCCCGTGACGGCTCAGTTCCAACGCGTCGAGCTCGAAGGTGAGGACGCGCGCGCACCCCGCCGCGCCGAGCGCCTCAGCCGCGTTGGCAAGCGACGCGCCGTCGCGTCCGACGAGGGCGACCTCGCGTGGGCCCTGTTCCTGCAGCGCGCAGACCGTGGCGAGCCCGATCTCGGAGCTCCCGCCGAGCACCAGCACGCGGCTTCCGTCGGCGCCCGGCGAGCTCATTCCAACGCCCCGCAAAGGCCCAGACGCGAGGCCAGATCCGAGCGCAGCACCCCCTGAGGATCGACCCTCGCGCGCTGTGCGTGGAAGCGATCGAGCTCGGGATACATCGCGCTCAGCGCGTCGCGACCCATTCGCGCATCCTTGCTCAGGTATACGCGCCCGCCGGCGCTCGCGACCAGCTCATCGAGCTCCTCCAGCGCCGGTCGCAGGCCGGGCGTGGCGGCCGGGATGTCCAGCGCGAGCGTCCAGCCCTCGAGCGGGAATGACAGCGGTCCTCCGAACGCCGCACCCATGCGCTTGAACACGGCCAGGTAGATCGGCAGGCGACGGGCCCGGATCAGCTCGAAGGACCGCTCGAGCGCGTCCTCGGCGCCGGTGGGGACCACGAACTGGTACTGGATCAGTCCACCTGCCCCGTACAGACGGTTCCATTGACCGACGACGTCGAGCGGGAAGAAGTAGGGCGCGAGCGCAAGTGGCCGCCCGCGCTCGCGCTGCGGTGCCGTGCGCCAGTGCAGTGCGTTGAACGCGCGTACGCCCCCCGGACGCAGCAGCGCGCCTGGAAAGGCGTTGGGAACCTCCAGCGTGACTCGCCTCCTAGACCCTGCTGGGTTGCGGGGTCCCGAACGGCGCCGACGCATCTGGGGCGCGTGGCGGTCCGCGGGCATTTGGTCCGCGCGGCTGATCACCGCGCGCCCCATCTTCGCGCCGTCAGCCAGCAGGTCCAGCCACGCCACCGAGTAGCGGTGATGCTCTTCGCCACCGAGCATCCTCAGCGTCTGCTCGAGGTCGTTGGTACGGTCGGTATCGGCGCTGACCCACGGGGACGGCAGCGGATCGGCGCGGATGCTTGCCTCGATGACCACGCCCGTCAGCCCCATTCCGCCGAGCGTCGCGTAGAACAGATCGGGGTCGCTGTCAGGCGTGAGCAGCATGAGCTCGCCGCTCGGCGTGCACAGCGACAGCGAGGTCACGTACCGAGCGAAGCCTCCGTCACGGTGATGGTTCTTGCCGTGGATGTCGCTCGCGATCGCGCCGCCGAGCGTGACGTGGCCCGTACCGGGGACGACCGGGAGCGTCAGGCGGTGTGGCGCCAGGCGGGCAAGCAGCTGCTCGATCGTCGCGCCGGCCTGCGCAGTCACGAGCCGGGTCTCGACGTCGATCGAGACGATCCGGTCGAGTCCCGTCAGGTCGAGCACGGTGCCGCCGCCGTTCTGAGCGGCGTCTCCATAGCTGCGCCCGGCCCCACGCGCGATCACGCCGCGGCCGTCGTCCCTGCTCAGCGTTTCGAGGATCTCGTCGGCTCCGCGCGGCGTGACGACGCGACAACTGCTGCGGGCGATGCGCCCCCATCCACTCAGCGAGCGCAGCGCAGCCAGAGGCGCCGGCTCTGCGCTCACCTCAAGAGCCGGCATACACGCTGGCGAGGAACAGCAAGCCCCACACGACTCCCAGGGCGAGGAGGGCCCGGTCGCGCAGGATCAGCTCCTCGGGCGCCTGGCCGCCGCCCATCCCGATCAGCTTCGCGTAGCGTGCGAGCCACAGCACCAAGGGCGGGATCGTAAGCGCGCACAAGACGATGTTCTCCGGTCGTGTGAACGCCCACGCGGCGTAGGCGATCACGGCTGCGGTTGCAGACAATGCCAGCGTCAGACGCAGGCGACCGAGCGAGTAGCGGCGAAGCGTCGCGCGTGCGGGAGCGAACCCCGCGTGCGCACGAAGCTCGGCATAGCGCTTGGCTGTGACAAGGAAGACGGCGCAGCACGCCGTCACGATGACAAACCAGCGCGAGAGATAGATGTCGGTCGCCACGCCCCCGGCGAGCGCGCGGATCACGAACCCGGCTGCGACGACGAGGATATCGAGCACCGCCACCCGGCGCAGCCACAGCGAGTAGCTCGCGGTCATCGCGAGATAGAAAACCGCGAGCAGGCCCAGATAGGGGGCGATCGCGGTCGCGAGCGCGATTCCCGCAACCGCCAACAGCGCCGCCGTCCACAGGGCGGCGGGCACGGAGAGCTCTCCCGCTGCCACCGGGCGCAGGCGCTTGCGCGGATCCAGCCGGTCCTGCTCGCGATCGCGCACGTCGTTGACCAGGTAGGTGGCGCTCGAGATCATGCACAGGACAACGAGCGCCGCGAGCGTCTCGGCAGCAATGACCGGTCGACCCAACCAGCCCGCCGCCGCGGGGGCGGCGAACACGAGCAGGTTCTTGCTCCACTGTCGAGGCCGGCATGCGCGCAGCAGCACGCCACACGACGCCCAAGAGCCGCCGCGCGCCGGTGCCGGTGTGGTCGGGTCTGCGCGGCGTGGGCCCACGCGAGGCGGAGCCGAAACCTCGTGGAGAGCCACCTCAGACGGCCGGTTGTCCTCGGCCAGAGCTCCTACCGGAACGATGCCAAAACCTCCAGTGGTTGCAGCGGAAATGCGGACGACGGTCCGCCGATCATGCGAGAAAAGGATTCCACACGCCCATCCTTTCACCCTCCTAAAGAAACCCCAAGCCAACGTGAGAGTCTTCTCAGTGAGAATCCGCTCAGTGTCCCTGGCGTTCGGGTTGCTCGGTCGGCCGGTGTCACTACATTATGCGAATGGGGCTGTCCGTTGGCGCGACCGGTCGTTCGCTACCCGCAAGCCGGCGCGCCAGGCGCAAAGATGACATGTCGCTTTTGGCGCGCGCTCGGCGTATCGCGCTCGTCGCCGCCACTGTAGCGTTGGTGCCGGTTGCATTCTCGATCTGGGGGATGGTCAACGAAACCTCAAACTCGAGCCTCGGCATCCGCAGCGTCGAGTGGCTGCGCGGCAACGGTGCCGCCGGACTGGTGGCGAAGGTCGAGTCGATCTACTACACGCTGACGGCCCCCAGCAAGGGTGGGCCCACGCTGCGCGCGCTGCCAAAAGTCGGTGTCGGCGGGAGTGCGGCTCGCCTGGCGGCGAGCCCAGAAAACTACGCCACGCGGGTCGAGCCGCTGATCTACCCAGCCCTGCCCGGCGAGGGGGTCTGGCGGGCGACCCGCCCGAGCCTCAAAGCCGCTCCGCCCGTGCTCCTGACCACGATCCGCGATCAGCCCGAATACCCTCGAGTCGTGGCAGGGCTCGCCTGGATCGACACCAAACGCGCGACCTTGACGCTCAACCCGGGGCGGCTCGAGCCCTCGGTGGAACTCCCCCGCGGTCCGATGGACGTCCCCTCCGCCCAGCGGCCCCGGCTGCTGGCCACGTTCAACAGCGGCTTCAAGCTGAGCGATTCCCACGGCGGCTTCGCCGTCAACGGACACACCTATGCGCCGATGCGCAACGGTCAGGGCACGATCGTCGGCTACGAAGACGGGCGTGTCGATGTGCTCGACTGGCGCTACGGCGCAACGATCCCGCCCGGCGTGTCCTTCGCGCGCCAGAACCTGCCGCTGATCGTCGACGAAGGAAGGCCCAACCCGAACATCGCCAACAGCGCCGAATGGGGTGTCACGGTGGGCAACGCCGTCCTCGTCTGGCGCTCGGCCGTCGGCGTCGACCGTTACGGCAACCTGATCTACGCGGCCGGCGAAGACCAGACCGTCGGAAGCCTTGCGCGAGCGCTGATACGCGCCGGCGCGATCCGCGCGATGGAGCTCGACATCAACTCCTACTGGACGACGTTCATCAGCTACGGCGCCCCCGGCGCGGAAGACCCCAACAAGCTGCTGGAAGGCATGGAACGCCCCGCCACGCGCTACCTCGAACCGGACGACAGGGACTTCTTCGCGCTCTACTCGCGCTGAGGCCAGTGCGGTAGCGGCAGCTCCGCCGGCAGCGAGCACGCGTCGCAGGCGCCGTGCCGAGCGTGGTCGGCAAACTCGGCGTCGAACGTTTCGAGCGCGCTGAGAATCAGCCTGACCGCCCCGTCGGGATGGCCACATGCGCCGCGACGGGCCGTCAGCGAGGCGAGCTGCTCGATCCGTCGCTTAGCTCCCGAACGCTCGGCGCCGGCAGCGAGTTGCTCGAGCGTGCCCGCGAGCGCGTCGAGCCCGTGCAGGCACGGCCCGCACTGGCGCACGCTTTGACTCGCCATCCAGCGTGCGACGCGGGCGGTTTCCGCGACCGGGCAGGCCTGCTCGGAGAGCAGCACCACGACTCCGGCCCCAAGCGAGGCACCGTGGGCGGCGAGGTGTTCATTCGAAAGCGCGACACCGGGGAGCCACTCGCGGCCGATCCACGTGCCGGCATAACCGCCGATGAGCGCACCGCGCAGCCCTGCGGTGGCGCCGCCGCCGGCGTCGATCAGCGAGGCGAGCGAGGCTCCGTGTTCGATCTCGTACACGCCAGGATGTTCGACCGCCCCGGACAACGTCACGAGCGCTGAGCCCGGCTGGGCGGCGGTGCCGAGCTGACGGAACCAGCGGGCCCCGTGGCGCGCGATCAGCGCGATGTGTGCGAGGGTCTCCACGTTGTCGACCAGCGTCGGACGGCGCCTCAATCCCCGCTCGAACGGCATCGGCGGAGTGAACGTGGGCTTCGCCGGGCCGCCGCCGAGATAGCTGACCAGCGCGGACTCCTGCCCGCTGACGTAGTGACCCGGCACCGTTTGTACATGCAAGTGCGCCGAGCGTCCGGCAACGAGCTCGGTCGAGCGTTCCTCGAGCGCCCGTTCGACGCTCCGCACGCCGGCGCCGGCGGTTTCGCAGACACACACGATCACCTCGTCCGCGTCCACTGCTTCGGCGGCGATGAGCGCGCCGTCGAGCACCAGATGTGGCGCCATCTCGAGCAGGGTGCGGTCCTTCTCACTCGCCGGCTCGCCCTCCGCGCCGTTGGCCACCACGATCGCTCGTCCGCGCCCGCCGGCCACGGCGCGCATCTTCGTGGCGGTTGGGAACGCGGCCCCTCCACGGCCGAGCAGGCCTGCACGCTCGATCTCGTCGATCAGCACCGCCGCCTGCTCACGGTCACGGCGCCGGCGCGCGCCGTGCAGCCGCGGCAGCTCTCCGTGTACGGATACGTGCTCGGCGAGGGTCACCGGTCCGTGCGGGCGCACGCCGGCCAGCAGCCTGGGAAGCAGCGAGCGTTCGTACGAGCGCGGTGGTGCGGTCGGCGCATCCACGACTGTCGGCGCCGCGCTGTCGATCGCGAGCTCTCCTCGCATGGAAATCGCCACGCGCGAGAGTGTGCAAATTCGCCCTAATCGGTTGATAACCGACTGATGAGAGATCTCATGGTTATGAGATTCCGCTCACACACAACTACTGGCAGCCGGTCGCGCTAGCATCCAAGCGTGACGACTCGCTCGGCGTCGATCGCACTGGTCACCGCCATTGTTCTCGGCGCGACGCTCCTCGGTAGCGCGTTCGCCGCTGGTTCGAACGCGCGTCCGGCTTCCAGGTCCGAACGCTCCGCGATCGTTTCAGCTTTCACCATGGGCGACGGCAACTCATCCGAGGTGCGCGGTGTGTACGTTTCGCGCTCGAACTCGAGCTTCGCGGTGGTGTGTGCGCGCACCCCGGAAGCGGGGACGCAGGCGTATGTCTTCCATCATGTGCAGCGCTCTTGGCGCTATGTCACGAGCGGCCGTGTCGGGCGCGCCGGCAATACGTTCGACCGCAGCCTCGAGCAAGCCTGCGGTTGAGTCACGAGCGTCGCGTCGGTGGTCCCCGAGACAGCCGCGAAAGCAGGCGTCGGCACCGGACGCTTCGACGACGCCGGCGCGTCACGGTTCTCGTGCTCGTCGCGGTGGCCGTGGCGGCGGCACTGTCGATCACGGCAGCCGACGGTGGGTCATCGGCTGCGCGCCCTGGGGTGCAGGCGTCCCGTACGAGTCGGGCCGGCGAGTTGGCGCATACCGTCGCGGCCCGCTCGGTTCGTCGTATCCCGCGCGCGCGTGCACGCGCGGCGGTCCGCTCGCCCGGATCGCTACCACAGACCCACGCTTATCCCTCTGGAACGAGCCCACACTTCAAGTCGCTGATGGCGTCGCTGTGGAGCGGAGTCGTGCGTGGGTCGCTGGCGCCCGCCATGGCTGCATTCTTCCCGCGAGGCGCGTACGTGCAGTTGAAGGCGATCGTCTCCGCCGGCTCTGACTGGACGGATCGCCTCGTGCACGACTACGCGATCGACATTGCCGCCGCCCACACGCTCCTCGGCCGCGGCGCCGCGCACGCCAGCTTGATCGCCGTGAACGTGCCATCCGCATATGGACATTGGATCGAACCGGGCGTTTGTTACAACAGCATCGGCTATTACGAGATGCCCAACGCGCGCATGGTGTACCGGTTGAACGGCCGGGTACGCTCCTTTGGCATCGCCTCGATGATCTCCTGGCGCGGCGTCTGGTACGTCGTTCACCTCGGTGCAATCCTGCGATCCGGCGATTCCGGTGAAGTTGACGAACCATCGTCCGGGCCCGGAAGCTCGGTCTATTCGGGTACGTGCTAGGCACAGATCGCGCGAGGCGTCGGCGCGTGCGGCGCAGACGTCTGACAGCGGCTGGACTGCCCACGCTCGCCGCTGCGGCTCTCGCCCTGGGCGTCACGCTGGCCGGCGGTGGGTCCATACCACCGCGCGGTGGTCACAGCGCCACGAGGTCTGGCCAGGATGCGGCATCACCCGGGCATCAGAGCTCTCAGGTGACGACGCCATCGGCCCCGTTCGCAGTCGGGCTGCGCGTGCTGCGCCTGGTCGACACCAGCCGCACGATCGAGCTCCCGAACGGGACCGTCGAGCCGCGCACTCTTTACACCGAGGTCCGCTACCCGGCGCTTGCCCCGCGCGGCGGGATCGATCTGCTGGACGCACCGGCGGCGCGGGCCGACGGCCCGTTTCCGTTGGTCGTCTTCGGACACGGCTTCGCGGTCACGCCGGCGCTGTACGCACGGCTGCTGCAGAGCTGGGCGCGGGCGGGCTATGTCGTCGCGGCACCCGTCTTTCCCCTCGAGAACGCGGACGCACCCAACGGGCCCGACGAGTCCGACCTCGTCAACCAACCCGCCGACATGAGCTTTGTGATCTCGCGCATGCTCGCCGCCAGCGACGGGGCGGGCCCCCTCGCCGGCCTTATCGACCCCAAGCGCATCGCGGTCGCCGGCCAGTCCGACGGTGGCGACACCGCGCTGGCCGTCGCCTACGACCGCTACTTTCGCGACCCGCGGGTGCGCGCCGCGGTGATCCTCTCGGGAGCAGAGATACCGGGCGCCGGCGGCTTCACGTTTCCGCCGGGGAGCCCGCCCTTGCTGGCGACACAGGGGACGGCCGACACGGTCAATCCGCCGAGCGCGACGGCAGCGTTCTTCGCGGCGGCGCGGCGCCCGAAGTACCTGCTCAGCCTGATCGGCGCCGAACACCTGCCGCCGTATTCGTCCCAACAGCCTCAGCTCGGGATCGTCGAGCGCGTCACGATCGCGTTCCTCGACGCCTACTTGGAGCACCGGTCGGGGGCGCTCGCACGCCTCGTCTCTGCCGGGCAGGTGCCCGGCACGACCTCCCTGAGCGCCGAGCCGTAAACAGCTAGCAGGCGCTGGCCGTCAAGGACCGTCGCTCGTGCTCGACCACTGCAGTCGATGCGGGCGCCTCGGCGCTCGCGATACCGCCCTCGTGCTCGAGGATTTCGATCTCGACGCGCTCGAAGCCGGACCGCTCGAGCGCCATCCGCCACCAGGTCGCATTAGCGGGGTGCTCTCCGGTGCCGCTTGCCTGTCGAGCGGCGTTTCTCATCACCCGCGCGACTCCCGGGACGCCGCGTCGCGCCAGTGTCCGCAGCTTGGCGCTCACGACGCGGCGATCACGAGGCGCCATCAGGTTGAACGAGAACATCATGTCGCCGATCACCAATCGTCCGCCGGGCTTGAGCACGCGCATCGCCTCAGCGAGAGCGAGCAGCTTGTCCGCGTGGCGCAACTCGTGGAGGCAGTAATTGGAGACCGCGAGATCGGCGAGGCCGTCGACCAGCGGAAGGCTGACGGCCGAGGCGAGAACAGTCTCGACGTTAGCGACGCCTGCGCTGAGCGCCTTGACCCGCAGGTACTCGTTCATGGCCGGTGAACTATCGACCGCCCACACGCGAGCTGTGCGCTCGGCGAACGCCAGCGCCAGCAGCCCTGTGCCCGATCCCACATCGATGACGGTGTGTTCGGCTTGTGGCTCGGCCAGATCGAGGATCCGGTCGCGCAGCTGGCGAAACCCTGGGCTTCGTGCGACCAGCTCGGCATCCGCGACGTGTGCGTCCCAGTTCTTGGGAGTAGTAGTAAAGATTGCTCGATCCTCTTGTTACAGGCTAAGTTCCGGCTATGTATTGGGATAGACGTTTCTCATCGAGCCCGTCATCAATTCGCGACGAACGCGAGGAAATCGCGGCTGTAGGGTTCGAGCAGCTTGCCGGCGATTCCCAGCTGACCGGGCACGACCGGCATGCCTGAGGGGCCACCCCGATGATGCAGGTACAGATAGCCCGCCACCCAGTCGGGATTGATGTCGAGCTCGACCGCGCGGACCGCCCCGCCGCTGATCAACCCGGCGGCGAGGTCGGCGGGTAGGAGCTGCTCGCCCGCCGCCCACACGAGCTGTCCGGCGGTCGTGATCCCGAGCGCCGAGCGAGCGACGTCGGTTTGGCCGCCGATCGTGTCGCCCCAGCACGCGATGATGCATGAGGAAACGTTCGACGCCGCGACACCGTGATCGACGAGCAGCCGCTGGTTCTGCAGTACCGAGAACACCCTTTTGCTCGCGCTCGGCACACCTACTCGCCATGTCCCGATATCGGTCGTCCCATCCGTGTAGGTCACGATTGACGCGAGGCCCGCCTCGAGCGGGACCGCCACATGGCCGCCGGAGGCGAAACCCACTCCACCGTAGGTGAGCTTGAACCCGCCGTTGACCGCCGCGATCAGCAAGTGGATCTCCCGGGGCGTGATGCGGTCGCCGTAGGTCCATCCGCTCACCCCGCCATCACTCGAGCCGGCGTGCAGAGTCAGGTGTGTAAGGCTCTGATCGAGGCGGAGCAGGGTCACGCCCGATCGCTGTGCAAGCCACGCCGCGGGCTGACCTCGAACCCGTGCGACGACCGTCCAGCCGCTGGTCGGATGTGCGGGGGGCGTGACGACGAGCGGCGCTACAGACGGAGCACGAGACGCGTGCGCAGCCGGTCGTGTAGCCGCGACGCCGTGCCTCGCGATGATCCGCCTGGTCGCGGCCGGCGCCGCGTGGGTGTCGGAGTGTCCAGCGAGCAGGGCGTAGAGCCCGGCTGCGAGCAACAGCGCCGCAGCCACGAGCACGAGCACATGAAACTCAGTGGGTGAATGCACCCGCCCCGCGGGCCTTCCTCGACCACGCACTGGACCAGGCTCACGCTGGCTGCCCGCGAAGATGGCTCGCCGCCTCACACGTCGATGTTAGTCTCTGCAAACATCGCCCCGAGCCAGCTTGAGAGCTTTCTCACTCCATCGCCATCGAGGGTGACTTTGGGGCGCTGCGGACGCGTCGTGGGGCTAGTCGTCGGCTCTAGCTGGCGGTTATGTAGCCGCTCATGTAGCCAGGATGCGCCATTGCCCATTCGTCGCACGCGAAGGTGCAGAACCAGAGAAACGTTCCGGCGTGCTTGACGACCAGCGTGTAGGTGTGAACACCCGGCATCACGACGATGTTGACTCCAGCTGCAGGTGCCGTGATGCTGTGCGGAACCGTATCGGTGTTGTCGATCCTCAGCTTCTGAGGACGGCCCACGCGGACGGTGAATTCGGTGACGGTGAACGCGTCGTGCTTTTCGCCTTCCGGCCCACGCTTATATTCCGGAATGACCGAAAGCGACACCTGCGTCGCGACGCGCGGTTCCGCGGCCGCGCGCTCGGCGGCGGCCTGGGATGCCGCATGGGCTTCCTGCCTTTCGCTGCTGTGGATGAGTGCGACCATGGACATCAGCACGGCGGCGGCTATCCCCGCGCCGGCGAGTGCCTTCAGCCCGAAGGTCCTGGCGGCTGCCTCACCGACTCCTTGCCGGTATGCGATCTCGGCGTCCCTGTCAGGTTCATGCGCACCGGACCCCCGGTCGAACACGAGATGGCGAACGGGCACGGCGAATCGCTCACGCACGAGACTCCCGAGTTGCGGCTCGAGCCCACCTGCGGCCTCGTCCCAGCCAGTAGAGACGATGACCTCGTCCGGCGAAAAGGTCGCAAACGCGTCCTCTATGGCCTGCAGCGGCCCTGCCGCTGAGACCTCGCCTGCAACGGTGGGCTTGTGTCCGACGCGATCGAGTGCCGCGGTGAGACGGACGCGCGTTTGATCGAGGATCGCGTCGACGGCGCCGGTCAGTCGGCTTGCAGAGGAGATCGGCGCGGGCACGAGTAGCAGTACGCGCGTGTCCGGCTCCGAGGCGAGCCGCTCGACCTCGCCGAGCAGTCCCTCCTCGCCGAGCGTGTCGTTGGCGACGACGAGCACGCGGCGCTCTGCCGCCGAGCCGACGTGTGGGGGGGCCATCTTCACGGGCAGCTCGAGCCCTCGAAGCTTGCGCATCCGCAGCTGCGCCCAACGGATCGCGACGGCGCCAAGCATGAGCCCGAGCGCGACGAGCGCGAGCCACGCTGGGCCGAGCGCAGAGGCGAGGACGACCACGAGCAGCGCGACGATCACCACCAGCAGGAAACGGAATGCCTCCCGCTCGCTGTGAAAGGGGCTACGCATCGGCTGGGCCTTGGTCGGCGACATGGCTCGCGACGCTCTGCACGGCGGCGACGATCTGCTCGGGGCTCGCGGGCGCCGGCAGCTGATGGCAGCCGTCCAACAGCTCGTGCATCCCGCCGTCCATGTCGAAAGGCGTCTCGACCAGCAGCGCCTTGTCGGGATAGCGCGTGCGCAGCTCACGCAGGACCTCGCGCGCGGCCTCGTGCTCGTAGCCGAGGGAGCAGATGACGAGGTCGGCGTCGTGAGCCGGTGCGCATCCCGCGGGCCCAGTCAGGGGACACTGCCCGTGTCCGTGCGGGCCGGGGCAGATGGCGACCGCGTAGCCGGCGAAGCGCAGCCCGGAGGCGATCTCCAGGCCGGTTGCCTCGTCTGGATGCTCGACGAGCACCCGCGGGTGGCTCCAGCGCCACGGTTGCGGCTTGAGGCTGGCCTGCGTTGTGGATTCTTTGGAAGGCATGCTCACAAGCTAGATCCGGCCCAGCTCCTACTCATCCGGGTCAAGCCGCATGCTGCTCGGTAGAAACCCGAGCGGACTCAGAGCCGACGTCGGGACTCGAACCCGAGACCCCCTCCTTACCATGGAGGTGCTCTACCAGCTGAGCTACGTCGGCGAAGCCCGAATCCTAGCGTGGCAGGGAGCCCTGCTGAGCTTCGGATTTGCTCCGCGCGGCTTCGCTGGCGCCTCGCGGGCCGGGTCGAGACGACGTCGGGAGAGTCACACGTCGAGGGCCGCGGCGCGGGCGTTGCGGGTGCTTCAAGCGATTCCGTCCAGCAGCTCCGCCGGCGACGCGAGCTCGAGGCCGCGCGCCAGGATCACAATCGTCTCCAGGCGCGGCGAGCGCTTGCAGCGCTCCAGCAGGCTTATCTCCGTGCGGTGCAGCTGGCACAGATCCGCCAGCGCCTCCTGTGAGAGACCTGCTCGCTCACGGTGCTCGCGCAGGTTGGCGGCAAACTGCTTTCGGACAGGCTCCACCTGTCCAACTGTGGCGCTCCGCAGACGAAAGTTCCACAGACAGTTGTGGTAATTATGTCTTGACAACACGTACGTGTCATGCTAGTCTTTCCCTATGGCTGCGAGATCAAGAGATTCGGTCGAGAGGAACCCCGGCAGCGGAAGCCAGATGACCTACACGGACTTCCTGCGGCTGTTCCCCGACAACGCCGCGTGTATGGACTATCTGCGCGACCGCTTCTATCCCGCAGGCTCCCCGTGTCCGAAGTGCGGGAAGGCAACCAAGTTCCACCGGATCAAGGGCCGCTCGGCGTACTCCTGCCAGTACTGCCGTCATCAGGTCTACCCGACCGCGGGCACGATCTTCAACAAAAGCACGACCAGCTTGCAGCTTTGGTTTTGGGCGATCTTCTTGATGTCCTCGACCCGTTGTGGGATCAGCGCGAAGCAGCTTGAACGCGAGATCGGCGTCAGCTACAAGACCGCGCACCGCATGTTCAAGCAGATCCGGACGCTGCTATGCGACGACGGCGACGACCCGCTCTCCGGTGAAGTCGAGGTAGATGAGTCGGCCTACGGCGGGAAACCGCGCCAGAGCGACACGCGCGCGGGAACGGCATACGAGAAGCGGAGCAACCGGCCGACGATGCTGGCGATGGTCGAGCGGCGCGGCAGGGTCCGGGCACGGGTCGTCGGCGGTCGCACCGCTGGCTTCGTTGCGGAGCAGGTCGAGCAGCACGTACTCCCGTCGTCGATGATCTTTACGGACGAGTGGAGCGGCTACAAGTCGATCGGCCCGCGCTTCAAGCAGCACCGCCGGATCAATCATTCGGCGAAGGTGTACGTCGAAGGCTCAACGCACACCAACACGGTCGAGGGATTCTTCGGCCTGTTCAAGAACGGCGTGCGCGGCGTCTACCACTCGATCAGCAGCACCTACTTGCAGCACTACTTGGACGAGTACGCGTGGCGATACAACCACCGCAACGACTCCAAACCGATGTTCTGGACGATCCTCGATCAGGTCAAGAGGGCTGCGGGTCCCGCCGCTGCGTAACCTTCTCAAGGTCATCGAGGAAGCGCTCGCGGGTGTGTTCGGGATCTTGCTTACGTGTCACGTCGCGCCCTGGTGGCCGAAGTGGCGCAATCTGGATCGGGCCTACCTTGGGGTTTCCAAGCGGATTTGAGTTGTTGGACATCTAAGCTCCTTGAGGAGACAGGACCGCGATAAACGGCACAGAGACTTGGTGTATCCCGTCGATCAAGAACTCGAAGCTGTAGCGGCCGGGGCTTGGAAGCACGGCCGCCGGCGGCAGCGCGATTGGTAGCGGCACGGAGATCATCTCGCCCGGCTCAAGGATGTTCGCGTCGTTGATACCGAACTGTGCCTCAAGCTGCATGATCATCTCGCCATCAGCGCCCTGCAGCCGCATCTCAAGCTGATGCGGGCGATCAGCCTCGGTCGGATGGACGAGGATGCGCAACGCTACGGCTATTCCGGCTGGAGCCGGATACGCCGGACGACCGGTCCGCGTGACGCCGCCACCAAGAACATGAAGCAACCCCTCGCGAACGGTCACGGCGTCGCAAAGCAGGGCGCAGTCGATTTCCACGCGAGCCTATGCGGGCGCTAGAACGAGATCGTCGGTCGAGTTTTCGGGACGCGACCCTAGATCCTGGGACTTGACGACCGCGCTAAGTCCGCCGCCCGTTGCGACGACGGGTATCAACGACGAAGCCCAGTCGATCCAAAATCGACGAGTTGCGGTCGCGTCCGACTCGCCGACCAGTAGGCCGGAGTCATCGAAGCTCATTAGGTCTACGCGCCCTTGAGCCCCGGGAAACTCGGCCAGCATCGAATCGAGCGCGGCCCGCGCAGAGCTCGCGTCGTCGAACCACTCAAGGACATTTCCGCTGCTGCTGATGATCGCAAAACTCATGGCTCACCCACTGGAAGGATATCGACGACTGCTGCCGCAAGCCTTGCAGACTGGCCCCAGATCGTCAAATGTCTGGGGTTATGCTCGGCAGATTGGTCTAGGACATTGAAGCCCTGCAAGCTCGTCAGCATGATCTCGGCGATGTATCCGCCGTGATCGGGGAACCGGCGGGCAAGCGCGATAGCCGTCTCGCGGTCGCGCCAGAACGACACCGCCATGTGCAGGGCGGCGTGCTGGGTCTGCTGGTAGCGCGGGTCGAGGTCTTCCTCGTAGTGAGAGCGAAACGACAGCCGCAGATCGGGATGACCCAGCTGCCCGACGCGGACGGTACGAAAGCCTCGTACACACTCCTCCGGCCGAATCTCCCGGACTTCCAGGGCGCTCGGGAACGTGACCGGCGTGCGAGGCACAACCATGCAATCTACCGCTCGCCATATTCGTACGTGTCGTCACTACACAATTGCCACAGTTGTCCTAGCCGACTGGCGCCTGGCGCTGGCGCTGTCGCACCTTGCGGCGACCGCAGCCCGCGTCACCTAGGGTGTCACGCGTGCGCATTCACGTCAGCGACGAGTACGTCGAAGTGAAGCTCGCCGTGTGGCAGAAGGTGCTTGGCCTGCTCCGCGACATCCGCGTCGCGCGCGCGGACGTGAGCGAGGTGCGCGTGGTGGATGATCCGGTCCGCGAGGCGATGAGCTCGGGCCTGAAAGTCGGATTGCGCCTGCCGTGGCTGTGCTATGTCGCCCGCACGATCCGCCTCGACGAAGCGTTCGTCGTGCGCCGTCGCGTCCCGGCGCTGTCCTTCGCCGTCGAGAACGACACTCCGCTGCGGCGAGTGCTCCTCAGCACCCCCGAGGCGCAGGCGCTCGCGCGGCAGCTGCAGGGCTCCTGAGACGTACACGTCCGATCGTCGCGGCGAAGCCCCGCGCCAACACACGCGCCGAGCGCCTACGACGCGTTCTCAGCGGCGCGCAGTCCGGTCAGCATCCACACTCCGAACAGCAAAAGCAGCGCCGCCGCGGCGATGAACGCCAGCCCGGTGTGATCGTGAACGCCCGAGATCAGTCCGCGCCCGGCGTCGAGGAACGCGGTTGCGGGATTTACGCTCGCGACCGTGTGGATCCAGCCTTTGAGCAGGCTCAGCGGCACGTACACCGGGGCGAGGAACAGCAGCAGGAACACTGGCGTCTGCATCAGCGGACCCGCCTGGATCGAGCGGAAGCGGAACGCCACGCCCGCCGCCCAGCCGAAGCCGATCAGCGTCAGGAGCGCTGCCAGGCCGTACAGGCCGAAGATGTCGACGCCGTCGCCCGTGATGCGCATGCCGGCCGCGAGCGCCACCGCCGTGACCAGCGCCAGCGTCAGCGCGGAGCGGGTAAGCGCGACAAGCGCATAGCCGAGCGCGATCCCGCGCCGGTCCTCAGCCGCCAGCATCAGCCGTCGCGCGAAGCCACTTTCGAAGTCGAAGGCCAGCGTGAAGCCCGTGAACAGGCCGCCGAACATCGCCGACTGGCACACCACGAACACGAACTGGAACGCCGTATAGCCCGCCGGGAAGTGAAAGCCGGGGAGGCGGCCGAGCGCCGACAGGCCACCGGCGAACGCCGCCAGGAACACCAGTGGGAACACCAGCGACGGCACGAACAGGTCGGGCCTGCGCACGTACGTGTGCACGCTGCGCCACGCGATCGTCCGCGCCACGCGCCAGATGCTGCCGTGACTGTTCACGTGCGCTGCATCCTGGTGCGCAAGGCGCCGGCGATGGCGAGCAGGGCAAGGAGCGTCAGGCCGATCGCCACCGCGAAGCCGCGCCACAGCGCGGTCCCATCCCATCCATATATGTAGAGGCTTCTAAAGCCCTCGATCAGGTAGGAGATCGGGTTGACGTTGGCGATCGCGTGAAACCAGCCGGTCCTCAGGAGGTTGCGCGGCAGGCTGCTCGAGGACAGGAAGATGAACACGAAGAACAACGGAAACAGTCCCTGGACCGCCTCGCCGGAGCCCGTGCGCAGCGCGGCCGCGCAGCCGAACGCACCGAACGCGACCGCCGTCAGCGAGCCGAGCGCGAGGACCACGAACACGCCGCCGATGCCGGCGTCGAGGTGCGCGCCCGCGATCACGCCCATCAGCATGTACACCGCCGACTGCAGCACGCCGAGCGCGGCGACCCCGACGAGCAGGCCGCCGATCAGCGATACGCGCCGCAACGGCGTCAGCGCCAGACGGTTGAAGAAGCCGCTCTCGATGTCCTCGGCGAGGTTCGTGCCGGTGTTGATCAGCGAGAACATCCCGCCCTGGATGAACGCGACGGCGATCGCGAAGGAGATGTAGGAGTGCGTCGGGAAGCCCGGGAGGCGTGTCGCCGCCTTCAGCCCGCTGGCGTTGACCGCGAGCAGGACCAGCGGGAAGAAGATGATCGGGAACAGCTGAAACGGCTGGCGCAGGGTCTTTCGCATCGCGCGCCTGGCGAGCGCGCCGATCTGTGTGGTGAGGAGGCTCATGTGCTCGTCGTCGCGCCGGCGCCGCCTCGCTCCGCGTCGGCGCCGTCCGCCCCGGCCTCGTCACTTTCCGGGCCGGCGCCGGCGCCGTCACCATCGCCGTCGCCGGCGCCCTCGAGCGAGCGTCCCGTCTTGGCCAGGAAGACGTCGTCGAGCGTGGGGGAGTGCAGCCGCAGGTCGGCGATCGCAACGCCCTCCGCGTCGAGCGTGCGCACGATCTCCGCGACATCGCTCACGCCTTCGGGCAGGCGCACGGCGACGCCGTTGGCAGAGGCGGCGGCCTGCTCGCCGAAGCGTGACAGCACCGCGGACAGCCGCTCGTGATCGCCGGGATCGCCCGGGATCACCTCGACGCTCGGGCGCCCGATCGACGCCTTCAACTCGGCGGGCGTGCCCTCGGCGACGATCTTGCCGCGGTCGATGATCCCGACGCGGTCGGCCAGCACGTCGGCCTCCTCGAGGTACTGCGTCGTCAGGAACACCGTCACGCCGTCGTTTGCCAGCCGGCGCACCTCGTCCCACAGAGCCGCGCGGCTCTGCGGATCGAGGCCCGTCGTCGGCTCGTCGAGGAACAGCAGCCGTGGGCCGTGGACCAGCGCCAGCCCCAAGTCCAGGCGCCGCTTCATCCCGCCGGAGTAGCCGCCGACCTTGCGATCGGCCGCGTCCGTCAGCCCGACGCGCTCGAGCAGCTCCGTGGCGCGCCGTTCGCGCTCGGCCTTGCTGAGTCCGTGCAGGGCGCTCTGCAGGCGCATGTGCTCGCGGCCGGTCAGGAACGGGTCGAGCGCGGACTCCTGCAGCGAGGCGCCGATCGCGCGGCGCACCTCCGCTCCGTCGTGCACCACGTCGAATCCTGCCACGCGCGCGCAGCCGGCGGTGGGTGGCAGCAGCGTCGTCAGCACCAGCGTCGTCGTCGACTTGCCCGCGCCGTTGGGTCCGAGGAAGCCGTAGATCTCCCCGGGAGCGACGCGCAGGTCGATCCCGTCGACGGCGCGCACGCCGCCCTTGAAGTCGCGCACCAGGCCTTCGACCTCGATGCCGTTGTCGCCCATGCCCGATACCTCGTTCACGCCGCCGCCTCCGGCGCCGCGGTGCGCCCCAGCGCATGTGGCGGTGGGGAGGGCTCGACCCGCAGCAGCCGCGCGGGCATCTGCGGCAGCCACCAGTTCCAGCGCCCGAACAGCGACACCACCGCCGGCACCAGCAGCGCGCGGATCACCGTCGCGTCCAGCAGGATGCCGGCCGCGAGTCCCGTGGCGAGCACTTTGATTTCGGTCTCCGGTCCCGACGCGAGCGACACGAACGCGAGGAACAGGATCAGCGCGGCGCTCGTCACGAGCCGGCCGGTGCGCCCGATGCCGCGCACGACCGCGGTGTCGGTGGATCCGGTCGCGTCGTACTCCTCGCGCATGCGCGACAGGATGAACACCTCGTAGTCCATCGACAGCCCGAACAGGAACGCGAACACCATCAGCGGGATCCAGGCCGTGATCGAGCCCGTCGCGGAGATGCCCCAGATCAGGCTCGAGCCATGGCCGTTCTGCCACACGAGCTCGAGCACGCCCCATGCGGCCCCGACGCTGATCACGTTCAGGATCACCGCCTTCAGCGGCAGCAGCAGCGACCGGAACGCGCGCGCGAGCAGCACGAACGTGATCAGAGCGATGAGCGCGATCATCAACGGGAAGTTGCCGTAGACGGCTTCGATGAAGTCGTGATTCTGTGCCGGCAGGCCGCCAAGATGCACGTCCGGGCCGCTCGCGCGCGCGAGCGAGCGTACGCTCGTGAGCGTCGAGCGCCCTTCTGAGGTCGAGGCGTCGGGCGTCTCGAACGCGTCCACGATCGCCGCTCCGGGGCGGCGCCAGCCGAGGGGCGCGACCGTTCCGTGCACGCCCGGCACAGCGGCCAGCGCCTTGGCGACGCGTTCGGGCGAGCTCGAGCTGCCGACGAGCACCTCGTCGGGCAGCAGCACGCCCGAGCCGATACCCGAATGCTCGAGCGCCAGCAGGCCGCGCTTTGCGTCGCCCTGCTTGGCGATCGTGTTCGTGTTCGGCGTCCCCAACTGCAGGTTCGTCGCCGCCAGCACCAACGCCGCGAGGACGAGCGCCGCGCCGAGCGCCGCGACCCAGCGGCGGCGGACCACCAGTTTCGCCCAGCCCGTCCATGCGCTGCTGGCCGCCTCGTCGTTACGCACGTGCGGCCAGTCCAGGCGCGGTCCGAGCTTGGCGAGCACGACCGGCAGCAGCGTCAGCGCGACGATCACGCTGACCAGCGGGATCAGCATTCCCCCGTAACCGACCGAGCGCAGGAACGGCAGCGGCAGCGCGACGAGCGCGAGCAGGCCGATCGCGACGGTCGTGCCGCTGAAGACGACAGCGCGACCGGCGGTCTGCATCGCGCGTTCGATCGCCGCCTCGCCCGAGAGGCCGTGGGCGCGCTCCTCGCGCCAGCGCACGACCACGAGCAGCGAGTAGTCGATCGAGACGCCGAGCCCGATCAGCGCGATCAGGAACTGCACGATCGGCGAGACTTCGGTGACCGCCGTCAGGCCCCATACGAGCAGGAACGACGTCAGGATCGAGGCGATTGCCATCAGGATCGGGACGATCGCGAGGAACGAGCCGAACACGAACGCGAGCACCAGCAGCGCGCCGAGGCCGCCGAGCAGCGCCTCGACGAGCACGCCCGGCCCGTTGCCGCCTCCGCTCTGCACTGACAGCGCGTCAAAGCCCGTCAGGTGGACGGGCGCGCCCGCGATGCTCGTGCCGGCGAGCGCCGCGCTCGCCTTTTTGGCTGCGGTGGGGTTGTCTTCGAATGCCTGTGTGCGATCAGGCGGCGGGTAGGCGACGATGAACGTGGTGCGGCTGTCGGCCGACACGAAGCTGCGGCTGCCCGTGCTCGCGTAACCGGCGATGCGCGTGCCGGGCAGCACCTGCTGCAGGCGCGATTCGACGCCGCGCAGCCCGCCCTTCACTTGCGCCGAGCGGAGAGGGGTCGCGGCGGGCAGCGTCACGACCGCCAGCAGCGGCGCGCCGCTGCCGCCGGTTCCGCCGAAGTCGCGCTCGATCTGCTGATTGGTCACCCAGCCTTCCTTGCCGGGCTCGGAGAACTTCTGTTTCAGCGCTTTCGTCGCCGAGCCGGCGGACGCTCCGCCGACGATCGTCAGCAGGACCCAGAAGACGACGACGGCGCGTTTGTGCGCAAGGACTGTATGGGTGAGGCGGGTAAGCGCCCCCGCGGGGGACTCTGCGGCGGCGCGCTCGGACGAGCGTGGGGCGGGTGGGACTGCGAGCTGGGGATCCGGATCCGGCATGACGCGCCTCCAGTGATTCATGCAGAGAATTGTTCCGTCCAGAACAATCTATATCATAAGTTGTTACGGATGAGTATGATCGTCTGGTGAACATCGAGAACCGTCCAGATGGCCCCGTGGCCAACGGCGCGCAGGACTCGCCGACCGCGTTCGTCTCCTCCGCGCCGCCTGTCCCACCCGAGGGACCGTGGCCGGGCGGCCTCGAGCCCGCCCCGCTGCAAGGTCCGGTCTCGCCCGACTCTACCGCGCCGTTTCATTCGGTTGGCTTCACCATCTCGACGGCCGGCTATGCGATCGCCCGCCGCTTCAAGGCGATTCTCGCGCCGCTGGAGCTCGAGCCGCGCGAGTTCGCGCTGCTGCGCGCGGTCGCCGCCTCAGAGGGCCAATCCCAGCATTCGGTCGGCGCCCGCCTGCAGATCCCGCCGAGCCGGATGGTCGCGTTCGTCGATGCGCTCGAGCACCGCGGACTGCTCGAGCGACGCCAGAACCCGAGCGATCGCCGCAGCCACGCGCTGTACCTGACCGACGCGGGCCACGAGCTGCTGGCCCGCGCGTTCGCGCTCGCGGTCGACCACGAGCGCGACCTGTGCGCGGAGCTCAGCGCCGAGGAGCGCGAGCAGCTGCTCGAGTTGCTGCAGCGGGTCGGCACGCGACTCGGGCTGCCGCCGGGCGTGCACTCGGCGCTCGCCGACGAGTAGCTCGCGAGCGCGTCGCGCAAGGCGCTGGTGGCGTCCGCCGGATCGCGTCACTGCAATCACGCTTGCGAAAGCGTCTAGAGAGCGCACAACCAGTCAAGTACCACCACGGCTCGGGCCGAAGCTGAGGTGAATGAGCATGTCACTTGCGATCCCGGCAGCCGTGCCCATCGAGCACGACGAGCACGTCCTGCGCTCGCGGCGCAGCGCCGCCAAGACTCGGATTGCGGTGGGTCTGATCGGCATCACGCTGATCGTCGCGCAGCCACAACTGCTTCCGCATCCGGTGCTTTGCCTGCTCGGCTTCGCGACGATCGAGCTGACCGCGGTTGTGCAGCTATGGGCGTTGCGCCCGGCGTGGTTGAAAATCGAGGAGTCCGCGGCGGGCTGCTCCGCGCTGTTGATCATCGGCATGGGCAACGAGCAGGTCACCGCGCTCAGCATCCTGTGGTTGGCGGCGATCGCCAGCGGCGTGATGGCGCGCGGCGGGCGCGTGCACTGGCTGGGCAGCGTGATCGTCGTGCTCGCGCTCGCGATGCCGGTGCTGCGCATGGAGCAGCTCGAAGGCCAGTACGTGGCTCTGTGCGCAGCGGCGCTCGGGCTGCTGCTGACGTGCGGACGGCTGACGCGCGAGCTCAACCACCTGCTGCTGCAGGCGCGCCAGCAGGCCGAAAACGCGGAGACGCTGCTGCTCGCCGGGGACATCGCTGCGCGCATGAGCGACCGCAGCGAGCGCGGGGTCGCAGTGCCGGTGAGTCCCTCGCCGGCCGCGGATGAGCCGCTCAGCTCTGAGGAGCAGGCCAGCGCCCGCGACGCCCTGGCGCGCCTGATCGAAGGCGAGGGCCTGACGATGGTCGTCCAGCCGATCGCCGACGTGCGCCACGGGTCCGTGTCGGTCCACGCCTATGAGGCGCTCGCGCGCTTTGGCCAGCCGCGCGAGGGCATGGGTCCCCTCCATTGGTTCTCGCTGGCACAGGAGCTGGGCCAGCGGGCCGAGCTCGAGCGCGCCTGCTTGCGCGGTGCGTTGCAACTGCTGGCTGACCGCCCGCGGGCGACGAGCCTGTCGGTCAACCTGTCTGCGCCGGTGCTCCTGGAAGCTGAGACGATGGCGATGTTGGAAGCGGCCGGCGATGCGCTGGCAGGCGATCTGCACGGGCTGATCGTCGAGATCACCGAGGAGACGCTCGTGCACAGCGACACGCAGCTGGCCAGCGCGATCGAGCCTTTGTGCGCTCGCGGCGCACGCCTTGCGGTCGATGACATGGGCGCCGGCTACTCCGGCCTGCGTCAGATCACGACGGTGCACCCGAGCTATCTCAAGCTGGACCGCTCGCTCGTCAGCGGCATCGACAGCGACGACGAGCGCGCGGCGCTCGTGCAGGCGCTCGCGGGCTACTCGATACAGGTCGGCAGCCTGCTGGTCGCCGAGGGGGTCGAGACCGCGGCCGAGCTGCGAACCATCCGCCGGCTCGGCGTGCCGCTCGTACAGGGCTTCTACCTCAGCCGCCCGGGCCAACCGTGGCCGCAGCTGAGCAACGCGGCGGCTGACTCCGCGGCTGGGACGGCGTGGATGGTGCCCAGCTCGACCACGCCCGCCACGACGTCGCCTGTCACACCGCTCCCGGTCGCCGAGCACGAGCAGCACAAGCGCGGCGCGCTGCAGCCGGTTGCCTGAGAGGCTCAGGCGCTGAACGGCAGTCGCTCGAGGATGCCGGTGACCTCGAACAGGCGCTGGATCTGTGGGGGCCCGGTGATCACCAGGAACTCGCAGCCGTGGCCTTCGCACAGCTCTTTGGCGAGCAGCACCACACGCAGACCCGTGGAGTCCATGAACGTGAGCCTGCTCAGGTCGACTGTCAGCGCCTCGGTCGGGCCGGTGCAGATCCCACGCACCGCCTCCTCGAGCGCCGGCGAGGATGCCATGTCGAGTTCGCCGCTCAGGACGAGCACGTGGCGAAAGCCCGACGCGTGGTCGTGGAGCTCGAGTTGAGGTCCGCCGTCCAACGCCGTGACCGTGCGCGCCATTCGCCCGTTCTCTGTGCGATCGCCGTCAAACGCCACTCGAGGCCTCCCCGTAGCCATATAGGACATTGCGTACAGAGGTCCTGCTCCGGCACCTGCGCTGCCGCGCGTCCCTCCGCTGCGAACGATCATCCGCTCCCTCCTCTGAAGAGAGCCAACGAGAACCTTAAATGATAGTGCGCTGGGAACGGATGGCAAGGATTCGCGGCGGCGCACGCAGGACCCTGTAGAGTTGCTCCCACGTGAGTTCGTGACGGGCCGCCAGGATGTGCGGCACTGAGGGGAAGCGCGGGCCGAGCGGACGGATTCCCTTCCGTCTCCTTCCTTTCCTTCGTTCGGCCCGGGGCTCAGGAGGGAGGCGGAACCGAGGACGTCCTGTCCGATCTGCCGAACACCCAGAAGGGCTCGATGGCCTCCGCGATCTCCGGAGCGGTGGTGCAGCTGATGCGCGAGTACACCGGCCGCGGGCCGACGCGCGCGAGGACCTATATCAGCGGGGATCTGATCGCGGTCGTGCTGCAGGACACGCTGACGATGGGCGAGCGCAGCCTGGTGCGTGACGGTGAGGTCGACCTCGTGCTGGCCAGCCGCAAAGCGTTTCAGCGCACCATGAGCGAGCAGTTGATCGCGGCCGTCGAAGAGCATTCCGGCCGACGCGTGCTGGCATTCCTCAGCGCCAACCACATCGACCCGGATATCGCCATCGAGTCGTTCGTCCTCATCCCACGCTCAGCGAACGGAGACGACGGCGAGCTCGACGGGAGCGCGCCCGCCTAGGCCTCCGCTACGACGGCTGTCGCATACGGCAGCTCCGCCCACACGAGCTTGCCGTGGCGCGTGTTCTCGACACCCCAGTGAGCGCTGAGGGAGTCCACGAGGCTCAATCCATGAAGTGGCTGGGGGATCAGCCAGGCCTGGCTCAACATGCCAGCCAGCGGAACAGCGTCGTGAACGGCGATCCGCAGCGTCGAGCCGGACGCGCGGACGGTGAGCGTGAAAGCCGAGCCGGCATGGCGCACGGCGTTGGTGGCGAGCTCGCTGATCACGAGCGCTACGTCGTCGACGAGCGTGTCCGCGGCGCCCCAGCGCCGCAGGGTCCTGACGACGCGGCGTCGTGCGAGACCGGGCGAGTCGAGGTCGGCGCCGAACGGCATGCTGATCCCGGTCTGTGCGCTGGCGGCGGGTGGCTGTCTCGCCTGCTCTGCGGTGGGGCCGAGCACGGATGAGTGCAGGTGACAGATCTGGACCAGCGCATCGGGGTGCTCGCGGGCCGCGACCGACGTCGTGGGGTAGGAGCACAGCAGCGTGAACGCGAGCTCGCCTGCGAGCTCGTGCCACAGCTTCTCCAGCTCGATCGCCGCGAGCACGTCGCCGGCATCCCACAGCAGCGCAACCATCTCTCCGTAGGCGCGCACCGGCCGGGTGGCGGCCGCGGCGCGCACGACGCCGCCGACGACCTCGTGGAAGGCGTCGTGATCGATCGTCCCCGCGGCGCAAAACCGGGACAGCGTCGCGGCCGCGTCGAGCGACACCAGCGTGCCACGCGACGTGGCGCTCCGGAGGTCGATGCCGTCAGCCTCGAGCGCCGATTCAAGGGCACGGCGATGGGGCTCGGTGGCAATCATCACCGCGACCTCGTCCGCCTCGATCGCCGCGGCCAGGTAGCGAGCAGTGGTCGGCACGAGCTCGCTGTCGTGCTCATAGAACTTGACGACGTGCGCGCCGTCAGCCACTTCGATGTCTCGTGCCTGAACGGCCATTCTTGACCCTCTGACGTGCGCCTCGACCTTCTCTCGCGACGGTGTATACCCGCGTAATCTGCGTTTTACACATCATCGCGTGGCCGGTTTGCGGACAGATGCGGCGGGTAAGCGCGCGCACCGTCGGAGCGCCCTGACGGACTCAGTGCGCTCCGACGGAGAGGATATATGTCGCTCTACTGGGGCGAGCGCCCTGCTCAAGCGGTCACGCCGGCATGAAATTCCGGACCTGCTGCCTCGTGACCAAGGGCGTGCATCATCCAGCCGAGCGCGCAGGTCGCGACGCCGCTGGCGATGAACGAGATTCCCACTAGCAGCGCGAGCGTCGTGAACGCGATTGGTGGTGTCGCGACGATGACGATTCCTGCGGCGACCTCGATCAGCGCGACCAGGATGTTCCAGGCGCGGTGCTCGCGTTCGAACGCTCCGACCAGGCGGACGACGCCAACGGCGATCAGCCAGATCCCGACGAGCAGCGCAACCGCAAGCACACCACCGATCGGATGGCGGATCAAGAGGACGCCGACGACGACGCTGAGGACCCCCATGATCGCCGCCAGCCCACGATTCTGGGTGCCGCGGCTGAGCGATACGCCCAGGTCGAACAGGCCGTCGATCAGCACGAATATGCCAGCGATGACGGCGAGCGTGGTGAGGCTGCCTTCGGGCTTGGCGAGAACGATCACCCCCGCTGCGATGCTGATCAGCCCCAACAGCAGAAACAGCCACCATGTGGACGCGGACTCGTGTAGCTCCTCATCGGCAAGACTCCGGGCGGACATGCACAGCCTCCTCAAATTGCGATGTCATGACCGGCGTGCGTGACGACCCTCGTCGAGCGACCGTCGCTCTCGCCGGTAACCGCAACCTGCGCCGTGACGAGCCCGGCTCGCAGTCGGCCGAAGGCGTCTCCGTCAAGTGAAGCCGACGGCATAACCCGCGGCGCATTGGCTGTGAGTGAGGCCCGCACAGCACGGGCCACAGTCCCGCCGATTATCCCACTCTGCCCGCCGAGATTCAAGAGCGCGCACCACCGTTCGGGATGCCTTCACGGCCTCAGATCGGCTCGCTCCGTCGGCAAGACCCGTGGCCGCTATCCGCTCGCTGCGAACAGTTGCCATTCGTCGGGGATGCCCTTGAGGGTGCGGGTGCCGCGATCCTCGAACCGAAGGCCAGAGCCGGCGACCAGGTCCTTCATGGTGCGTGAGACGAGGACCTCGCCCGCACCCGCTAGGGCGGCGACGCGAGCGCCTGTGTGGACAGCGATGCCGCTGATGTCCCCGCGTCGGCGCTCGCACTCGCCGGTGTGAAGTCCCGCCCTGAGGCTGACGCCTGTCTCTCGCGCCGCGTCAACGGTTGCCAGCGCGCATCGGATCCCGCGAGCCGGGCCGTCAAACGTCGCAAGGAAGCCATCGCCGATCGTCTTCACCTCGAGGCCGCCGAAGCGACGCAGCTGCTCGCGTACGAGCTCGTGGTGGCCTTCCAGCAGCTCGCTCCAGCGGCGGTCTCCGAGCGCGGCCGCCCGGGCGGTCGAGTCGACGATGTCGGTGAACATCACGGTCGCCAGCACCCTGTCGGGCTCGCGCCGGCCGCGTTGGCCCGTGACGAACTCCTCGACGTGGTCGAGGATCGCGTCGCTGTCACCCGCGAGGGGGGAGTGCTCGCCCTCGAGCTCGACCAGCCGCGCGCCCTCGACCTGCGTGGCCATGTAGCGTGCACCTTCGATCGGAGCGACCGCGTCGCGATCACGATGCACGATCAACGTCGGCACCGAGATCGACGGGAGCACCGGGCGCACGTCGATTTCGACGAGCATCCTCACGAGCGCGATCATCGCTCCGGGACTCGCGCCCTCGCGCTCCATGCGCGCGAAGTACGGCAGCCGTCCCGGCAACTCGCTCGGCGCCAGCAAACCGCCCGAGAACGTGCCGTCCCCCCACGTCCGCTCGGCATGCTCGAGCATCGGCTCGAGAAGCCCGGGCGCGAAACCCCAGGGGTAGTCGTCCTGGCTGGTGAAACGCGGGAAGCTGCCGTAGAGCGCGAGTCCGCTGGTTCGCTCGGGGTGGGTCGCGGCAAACAGCATGCTCATCGGGCCTCCCTCGGAGATTCCGAACACGAACGCCCGCTCCGATCCGACGGCGTCCATCACCGCTCGCACGTCGTCCATACGCTCTTCCAGGGTGGGCATCTCCCGCACGGAGACGCGATCTGAGAGCCCGGTGCCGCGCTTGTCGAAAATGATCAAGCGCGAGAACGAGGCGAGCCGTCGGAAGAACGAGCTCCAGCCCGGGTCATCCCAATACAGCTCGAGGCTGATCACCCAGCCGTTCACGACGACGACATCAGGCGGGCCCTCCCCAACCACCTGGTAGGCGATGTGTACGTCTCCGCTCTTTGCGTAACGGGTCTGCGGGGTCGACATGCCGTTGGTCGCCGGAAGCCCGTCTCTTGGGACCCCCGCATGAGCTTACTCGCACGGCCCTGCTCTGAGGACTCGGTTGGGAGCGAGCTGCACGGGATTGCCGATCCAAGCCGTCAGTCGCGGCGCCGCACCGTACGGTGCCGCACACAGGGAGGATCTTGGGCATGGCGGGGGGAGGATTCGAACCTCCGAAGGCAGAGCCAAGGCGTTTACAGCGCCTCCCCTTTGACCGCTCGGGAACCCCGCCGGAGCGTGTCGAGGATAGCGGTCAGAGGCTCGCGACAGGATGAAGGGGGCGTCCCGCTTCGATCTCGAACGACGCGTACTTCGGCCCACCCAGCCGCAGTCCCGAGCCGGCTGACACCTTCTCCGAAGGGATGTACCAGCGTCGTCCATCCGCGACCAGCACGAACAGGCGGTCGCAGCGCTCGGCCCTGAAATGCTTGACGAGCCCGTTCCAGCTTTGGTTGCCGCCACGCGTGCAGATCATCACCTCCCAGCGGCGGTTGCGGTACACCGTCGATGTCTTCACCTGCACCCGCAGGGTCCGCTCGCCGTCGAGCGCGATCGGATCCACGTCAGGGCTATGCCCCAGCGGCAGATACAACGCATAGCCCCGCGAGCCGAGCCAGTCGATCGCCGAGGTCGCCCTGCTTGCGCGGTGAGATTCGCTGCATCGACCAAACGTACGCGCGGCTTGGGACGCAACGCTCAGAGGCGGAGGCGCGCCTCGCGACCGCCCCAACCGGCCGCCCCGCGCGAGCATCGCCGCGCGAGGCGACACGACGCTACGCCTAGGACGCCTCGCGCAGCTGCTGGGCTTCGGGGAGCGTCTGCAGCTTTTTGAGCGTGCGGTTCTCGATCTGGCGAACGCGCTCGCGGGTGATGTTGAAGGCGCGCCCGACCTCCTCTAGCGTGCGCGAGCGCCCCCCGACGATGCCGTAGCGCATCTCGATCACCTCGCGCTCCCGCCGTGGCAGCGAGGCGAGCACGCGCGAGACGTTCTCGCGCCGCAGCGCCTCTGAGGCGAGCTCGAACGGCGACGCCGCCGATGCATCCTCGACGAAGTCGGAAAGCGCAGAGTCGTCCTCCTCGCCGACGGGCTTCTCCAGGGAGATGGGCTGCTGTGTGATGCGCATGATGTCGCGCACGTCGCGCACCGTGCACTCGAGCTCGGTGGCGAGCTCCGCGGGGCTGGGCTCACGCCCGAGCTGCTGGATCAGCCGCCGTTCGGCGTGGATCAGACGGTTGAGTCGCTCGACCATGTGCACGGGGATGCGAATCGTGCGCCCCTTGTCGGCGAGCGAGCGGGTGACCGCCTGGCGAATCCACCAGGTGGCGTACGTCGAGAACTTGTAGCCGCGGCGGTAGTCGAACTTCTCGACCGCCCGGATCAGCCCGAGCGAGCCCTCCTGGATGAGGTCGAGCAGCGTCAGGCCGCGACCAACGTAGCCCTTGGCGATCGACACGACCAGCCGCAGGTTCGCCTCGACCATGTGCTGCTTGGCGGCGACGTCGCCACGCTCGATGCGCTTGGCGAGCGCGACCTCCTCCTCGGCGCTCAGCAGCGGCACGCGGCCGATCGAGCGCAGGTAAAGACGCAGCGAGTCGAGGCTCGGCTCGACCGTCAGATCGACCTCGGGGCGCTTGAGCTCGTCGAGGCGGACGTGCAGCTCGCCGCCGTGCTCGCCGTCGCTGTCGTGTTCGCCGACGCCGGCAACGGCGAGCGCGTGCTCGGGCGCCCTGCCCGCGAGCGGTTCCTCGGCATGCTCCGGCGGGCTGATCCCGGCGCCATGAACCTGCAGCTCCGGTGCGGACTCACCCGCGGCGAGCACCTCGATGCCGTGCTCCTCGAGGTAGGCCAACAGGTCGTGCGTCTGCTGTACGGAGAGCTCCGCCTCCTCGACCGCAGCAGCCAGCGCGGCAGCCGTCATGTACCCCCGCTCCTGGGAGTCGGCGATCGTTCCCTGCAACTCCTCCAACTCGACCACGGCTATATCCGCGCCACCCAATAGACCCTCAAGCCTCTCGCTCAACTGGCCTCCCAAGTACTCATCCATCTCCCCTCGCAGCGGCAGATCCGCTCCGACCTCCCCAGCCCGACGCTAAGCCTCCTGTTGCGTTGCGTTGCTCTGATGAGTTGAGTGCCGATTGATACCAGAATCCGCGGCTGGGGGTTCGGGGGGTCCCCAGAGCGTCCGTCCGGGGGTTGATGGCACGCTAGGCTTGGCAGCGGTGCGGGCGACACGGGCGAGCTCCACGCTGTCTCTGGCCGGCGACTCCGCCGAGGATGTACAGGCGCGCGAGCCGGGCGTGCAGGTGGGGCTCTCGCGCGTCGGCGTCAGCGGCGTCGAAAAGGTGGTGCGCATCCGCGACGAGCTGTTCCTGGCGCGGTTGGACTGCTTCGTGGATCTGAGCCGCAACCAGAAGGGCGCGCACATGTCGCGCTTCGAGGAGGTCGTCAACGAGGCGATCGGCGAGGTCGTTCTCAGCGAGGCGCCGTTTCGCGCGGAGACCCTCGCCCGCCACGTCGCGGAGCTCGTGCGCGAGCGTCAGGGCGCCGAGCGCGCGGAGGTGACGATCACAGCACGCTACCCCGAGCACAAGTTGGCGCCCGTGTCGGGCATCCAGACGCAGGAGATCTACACCCTGCACGGCCGTGCGGTGGCGTTCGAGCACGGAACGCGCGGCACGGTCGGCGTGTCCGCGACGGGCATGACGGCGTGTCCCTGCGCGCAGGAGCTGGTGGCGGCCCGTGCGCGCGAGCGCTTGGCCGCGCAGGAGTTCTCCGCGGAGCAGATCGAGCAGATCCTCGAGAGCGTGCCGGTGGCGACGCACAACCAGCGGGGGCTGGCGACGCTGAACATCGGCTGCACCGAGGAGTGCACGGCGGAGATCGACGCGGCAACGCTGCTGGCGATCGCCGAGGCGAGCATGTCCTCGGAGATCTACGAGCTGATGAAGCGCTCGGACGAGGTGGAGGTGGTGGAAAAGGCGCATCGACGGCCGCGCTTCGTCGAGGACTGCGTGCGCGAGATGATCGCCGGGGTGGTGCGCACGTTCGGCGAGCTCGACGGCCAGAGCTTCGTTTCTGCGCGACAGGAGAACCTCGAGACGATCCACCAGCACAACGTGGTCGCCGAACGCCACGGCCTGCTCGCGGAGCTGCGCGCGGAGATCGAGGAGGGTGCGCCGATCGCGCACCAGACGACGCTCGAGGAGTGGCTCGACGCCGGCGGCCCGCACGTATAACGATCGTTATACAGCAGTCGTTTGTGGACTAAAACGCCCCACGGTAGGAGCCAGCGGAACGCCCCGCGGTAGGAGCCAGCCGAGCGCCCCGCGGTAGGAGCCAGCCGAGCGCCCCGCGGTCGGAGCCAGCCGACCGCCCCGCGGTAGGAGCCGAAGGTCAGGCGTCGACGCCGGCGTTGGCCCGCTGCAGGCGCCGGCGCAGGCCGAAGCAGTAGTCGAGGCCGGAGAGCACGGTGACGAGCACGGTGAGGTAGAGCAGCACGGTGAGCCATGTGGGCTGTCCGTGCACGGCGATGACGGCGAGGATGGCCGCGATCTGCAGGCAGGTCTTGACCTTGCCGAACATGCTGGCGGCGATGACGACGCCGGCCTGAGTGGCGCCGAGGCGCAGCACGGTGACGACGAGCTCGCGCGTGATGATGACCATCGCCACCCAGGCGGCGAGACGGTGCAGCGACACGAGCGAGATCAGCGCCGCGACGATCAGCAGCTTGTCGGCGAGCGGGTCCATCAGCTTGCCGAACGTGGTGATCGAGTCACGCGCACGGGCTAGATAACCGTCTATGAAATCGGTCAGGGAGGCGAGCGCGAAAACGACGGCTGCGATGACATCGCCGTCGGGCGTGTTGCCGAGCAGCGCGACGACGAGCGCTGGCACGAGCATGATCCTGAGGACCGTGAGTATGTTGGGGAGGTTCAGGGGAAACATGGGACGCTTGCCATTATGTCCGTAACCACTTGGCACCGATGAGAGGAGCGCAACGATGCACACTCGCACGCTTGGGCCGCACGGCCCGGAGGTCTCGGCGATCGGCCTCGGCTGCATGGGCATGTCGGCGTTCTACGGCGATGCAGACGAAGGTGAAGCGGTGGCGACGATCCACCGCGCGTTGGAGCTCGGCTGCAACTTCCTGGACACGTCGGACATGTACGGGCCGCACACGAACGAGCGGCTGGTGGGTCGCGCGATCAAAGGCCGCCGCGACGAGGTGTTCCTGGCGACGAAGTTCGGCATCAAGCTCGAGTTGGGCGAAGCTGGAGGGCCTCCGGTGCGTTCGATCGACGGCAGCCCCGCGTACGTGCACAGCGCGTGTGAGGGCTCGCTGCAGCGCCTGGGCGTCGAGCGAATCGACCTGTACTACCAGCACCGCGTAGATCCGAACACGCCGATCGAGGACACGGTGGCGGCGATGGCGGAACTCGTGGCCGAGGGCAAGGTCAGCTATCTGGGCCTGTCAGAGGCGAGCGCCGAGACGATCCGCCGCGCGCACGCGGTACATCCGATCACCGCGTTGCAGACCGAGTACTCGCTGTGGACGCGCGACGTCGAGGCGGAGATCATGCCGACGCTCGAAGAGCTGGGGATCGCGCTGGTGGCGTACTCGCCGCTCGGACGCGGCTTCCTGTCGGGGCGCTTCTCGAGGCCTGAGGAGCTCGACGAGGGCGACTTCCGCCGCTACGGGCCGCGCTTCACGGGCGAGAACCTCGAGCGAAACACCAAGCTGGTGGCGCGACTGCGCGAGCTGGCGGCTGAGAAGGGCGTGACGCCGGGCCAGCTGGCGCTGGCGTGGGTGCTGCACCGCGGCGAGCACATCGTGCCGATCCCCGGCACCAAGCGCGTGTCCTACCTCGAAGAGAACCTCGCGGCCGCTGACATCCATTTGAGTGAGGAGGAGGTCGAGCGGATCGCCGAGGCGGTGCCGATGGCGGCGGGTGCGCGCTACGACGAGGCGGGGATGCGGTCGATCAACCTCTAAGAACGAGACCGCGCCGCCTGTCTTGTAACAGGCTCTAAGGGGCGGTGTTCGTTGCGCTGGCGTGCTTGACGCGGGCGTGCTGGCGCGCCCGATGATCGACCCTGGCGGTCAGTCGCGCGCTCAGCCGCGGGAGGATCTGGCTGGCCTGGGCCTGGGTGAGCCTGCCTGCTGTGACCCGCGAGGCGAGCGCCGCCTTGGCTGCGGCGAGGAGCGCTGCGAGGAGGCCGGACGCGGACTTGCCGCTGGTGGTGTTGGCGAGCTGGGCGAGGGTCGTGCCCGACCGCAGGTCGTGCCGGAGTTGCGCGGTGCTGATGCCGAGGTAGCCCGCGGCGGTGGAAAGCGTGCTTACGCGCAGGCGGCGGTTTCGGGCTCTGCTGGCAGCGGTTGGGAGCGGGCCGCCGAGCCGGTTTACCTGCGCGAGGACCCGCTGGGGCACCCGTGCGGCTGCAGCGGCCAGCTTGCGCCTGTCGGCGCTCTCGAGCGCTTGCACGAGACCTGCTTTGGACTTCCCGGGGGTGGAGTTGGCGATCTCGGCGAGCGACTTGCCGCTTTGCAGCTCACTCCGCAGCTGCGCGGTGCTCAGCCCCAGGTATCCGGCGGCCGTGACTAGCGGGCCGGGCGGTCCCTTGCGATGATGTGTCTTGGTGCTCTGCTGCGCGGCCATCACGACGGCTGTTGTCGCGCCGGCCGCCACCGCGACGACTGCCACGCCGAGTAGAAGCCTGCGTTTGAGCCTGCGATTCATCAGACCGTAGTTTCCCTGGTCACGCTTGACCTCAAACACATCCGGGCGTCAATGGTTGCCAAACGGAGCCCGAACTGCGCCGGCTCCGGTTCAGTGTCAGTATCCCACTGAGTAGAAGCTGATGTGGCGGCAGCCGTGAAGCTTGTAGTGGGGCAGCGCGTGGTGGCTCGTGAAAACGACGATGTTGGGGTTTTCGCAGTGGATGACGCCTGAGTCCTCGTGAGCGTGCACGACGGTGTCGGGGTTGCTGCCGGTCCAGACGTAGTTGACGGTGTCGTTGGCGTAGATGAAGTTGGGGCCGTCACCGGCGTGGATGACGGCAGTCTGGAATGACGGCCAACCGGAGGGGTGGTAGTCGCCCCAGATGACGTCGCCGACACTGCCGCCGTAGATCGTGTCGTTGCCGTAGCCGCCGAGCAGGTAGTTGTGCACGTGCTGGTGACCGACGAGCGTGTTGCTACGTCCGGACGGCCCCTTGTCCATCTCGAGGTGCTGGTCGGCGGGCCAGCCGGCGTGGCTGGTCATGGCCGGGGCGAAGGCGGGACATGAGAGGGCCAGGAGCAGCGTGGCGGCCGCCAAGGCGAACGGCAGGCGCAGAGGCACCGGCGTACGGGGGACGGAAGGTGTCATGGCTCCTCCGCGGGCTCGAGGCATGTGTTGAGCATCGTCAGGGCCGTGTCTACCCGGACCCCGGGGGCGGCAACTCGGACATCCGGCCAGCCGGACGCTAGGGTGGGGCGATGCCACTGATCCCGATGGTCATCGAGCGCACGGCGCGCGGCGAGCGCGAGTTCGACATCTACTCGAGGCTGCTCAACGAGCGGATCATCTTCCTGGGCACGCCGATCGACGACCAGATCGCGAACCTGGTGGTCGCGCAGCTGCTGCACCTCGAGAGCGAGGACCCCGACAAGGACATCTCGATCTACATCAACTCGCCGGGGGGCTCGATCTACGCGGGGCTGGCGATCTACGACACGATGAACTTCGTCAAGCCTGACATCGCGACGATGTGCGTCGGCGTGGCGATGTCGATGGGCTCGCTGCTGCTGGCGGCCGGGGCAAAAGGCAAGCGCGCGGTGCTCCCCAACTCGCGCATCCTGATCCACCAGCCGTCGGCGGGCTTTGAAGGCCAGTCGACGGAAATAGAGATCCACGCGCGCGAGATCCTCAACGTGCGCGCGCGAATCGACGAGATCTACGCGCAGCACACGGGCCTGTCCACGGACCAGGTGCGCCAGGACATGGAGCGCGACCGCTTCTTCACCGCGGAGCAGGCCGTCGAGTACGGCCTCGTCGACCGCGTGCTCGAGAGTCACTGAGTCCCGGCTCAGGCGATCGTGTGCTCGATCGAGCCGAGGTCCTGGATCTCGATGCGCACGACGTCGTCGGTGGCGAGGAACGTGGGCGGGTTCTGGCCGACGCCGACGCCTGAGGGGGTGCCGGTGAGGATCAAGTCGCCGGTGTGCAGCGTGCAGGTCTGGGAGATGAACTCGATCAGCTCGGGGATCGAGAAGATCAGGTTGGAGGTGTTGGAGTCCTGGCGTAGCTCGCCGTTGACCCACGTGCGCAGCGTCAGCTGGTGCGGGTCTGCGATCACGTCGGCGGTGGTGATCCACGGGCCATACGGGCAGAACTCGTCGGCCCCCTTGGCGCGCGTCCACTGCGGCTCGCGGCCCTGCAGATCGCGTGCGGTGACGTCGTCAGCGACCGCGTAGCCGGCGACCGAGCGCCCGGGGCCCATGACGACCGCGAGCTCGCCCTCGTAGTCCAGGCGCCTGACGACGGGCGGGCAGTGGACGGGAGCGTTGGGCGCGGCGGCTGAGGAGGGCAGCTTCGTGAACACGAGCGGGCGCTCGGGGATCTCGCCGCCGGTCTCGCGCACGTGGTCGGCGTAGTTGAGGCCGATCCCGAAGATCGCCCTGGGCGTTGGCACGGGCGCGAGCAGCGTCACCTCCTCGAGACGCCACGAAGCGCTCTCGACGGGCACGGCCTCGGGGTCGGCGAGGCGATCGACAACGGTGAGCTCCTCCAGCGCGTAGGAGAACACGCGCTGCACGCCGTCCTCCTCGCGCACCTCGCCTGCGCGGGGTGTTTGGGAGCCAGGTGCGAGGAAGGTCGCGAGACGCATCTGTACCGCAGGATATTGTCGCGGCGAGCCATGTCCGGCATGACTCCCCTCGAGCGCTCCGCCCTGCTGGTGGTCGCCGTCCTGACCGCGCTGGCGGGCGTCGCAAACTACGGCGCGTGGGCGCCGGTGCCGCGCTTTGCAGCGGCGACGCTCGCGCTGGCGGGCCTCGCGTGGGTGGTGTCGTTCGCGACCGAGCAGCTGGGTGAGCGCTTCGGCCCTGGCGTGACGGGGATGCTGCAGTCGACGCTCGGCAACCTGCCAGAGCTGTTCGTGGTGATCTTCGCGCTGCAGAAGGGCGAGCTGGTGGTGGCGCAGACGGCGATCGTCGGCTCGGTGCTGGCGAACGCGCTGCTGGTGCTGGGCCTGGTGATCGTGGTGGGTGCGCGGCGCTCGCCGGACGGGCTGATGCGGTTCTCCAAGCGACTGCCGAGGGACACCGCGACGCTCCTGCAGGTGACGGTGTTCATCATCGTGCTGCTGGGTCTGTCGCTGTCCTCACACGACCCGGCGAGCCACCACGTGCAGGCGATCTCGATCGTCGGCGCGATCTGCCTGCTGGTCGTTTACATGACGTGGGTGGTGCCGTACCTGCGCGCGGACAAGCTCCCCGGCGCGACGGGGGACCCGCAGGCGATGCCGGCGGAGGCCCGTGTCCCGCGGCTGTCGCTGGGGCTGACCCTGGCGTTGCTGATCGCGGCGGGCACGGCGTCAGCGTTCGTGTCGGACTGGTTCGTCAACGGCCTGCAGCCGGCGATCTCGATCCTGCACCTCTCGCAGGCGTTCGCGGGCCTGGTGATCGTTGCGATCGCGGGCAACGCGGTCGAGAACACGGCGGGTCTGGTGCTGGCGTGGAAGCGCCGCTCGGACCTGGCGATCTCGGTCGTCAAAAACTCAGTGGCGCAGATCGCAGCGTTCCTGTTTCCGGTGCTGGTACTGGTGTCGTTCGCGCTGAAGACGACGCTGACGTTCGCGCTCGCTCCGGTGTACGTCGGCGCGCTGGCGCTGACGGCGCTGGCGTTGTGGCAGGTCACCGGCGACGGCGAGGCGGCTGAATTCGAGGGCTGGGCGCTGGTCGCGCTGTACGTCATCCTGGCGACGCTCACGCTGTACGAGTAGCCGCGCTTGAAGCCCGGCGTTTGCCGGGCTGCGCGCGTTCTCACCCCCGCGTGAGACCCCCGATCAATGCGCCGGCGAGACCGCCGGCGGTGGCAGCCTGCGCGTTGCTGGCGACGGCTTCGCCCTCGAGCGGCGCGATGAACATGGTCTGGATTGCGAGGCGCCCGGGCCCGGTGAAGCGATTCCAGGTGAGCTTGCCGCCGCCACCCATGAGCCCGGTCTTGAGGCCCATGGTGATCGCTTCGAGCTGCACGGACGGGTCCTTGTAAAGCCATGCGCCGGCCTCGACGTCGAGCTGCTCGCCGTCGCTGAGGTTGACGAGGAAGACGTTGCCGTGACCGTGCAGCCACACGAGCGCGTCACCGTCCTTGGCGCGGAACTTGTCCATGAACAGGCCCGAGCCGCCGAGCAGCATGTTCTGGACGCCCTTGATGCGTTCGAAGCTGTAGTCGAGGTTGTCGGTCGCGGCGAGGAACTGATGCTCGCGCACGTCTATCCCTTCACCCTGGCTGATGTGCATCGGCACGCATTGGCCGGGCGAGTCGCGCGAGAAGGCGATGCGCCCTGAGCCGGAGGTACGGGTGACGAAGTACTCGAGGCCGGCGATCTTGCGCTTGATCCCGCCTGGCAGCTTCTTGAGCTCGACGTTCAGCTGCGTCTCCTTCCACAGCAGCGTGTGGTGCTCGAACATGACCTGTTGCCCGCTGATGTCGATCTGCAGCTCGGGCACGAGTTCGCCGCGGATGTGGTAGGTGACGCCTGCGAAGGACTCGTCGTGGGCGCTCACGGGAATCGGCTCGGGTAGGGGCATCGCGCGTGTCTCCTTCTTTTATTTAGATGGGGAGGGTCGGTGGGTGGTCTGGCGAGGGACGACGGCGCCGCGCTTCGTGGTTCGCTGGCCGCGCGTCAAGGCCTGCTCGCCGCCGGCGAGCGCGATCCGAGCTGCACGCTCGCCCCGAGCACGCAAGCGCGCTAGACTGCTTGGACCTCGCGCCTGGGCGGGGTTTTTCTTCGCCCAGAGCCGCTGCAAACAACAACGCAGGGATTTCTGATCATGGCCCGCGGAGACGTCCGAATCGCTGTCACCCTCGCGTGCGAGGAGTGCAAGCGTCGCAACTACCAGACAAACAAGAGCAAGCGCAACAACCCTGACCGGATCAGCCTGCGCAAGTACTGCCGTTGGTGTCGCAAGCACACCAGCCACAGGGAGACCCGTTAGCGCGGGAGCGCTGCCGTGGCTCGTGACCGTAAACGTGCAAAGCAGCGCCGCGCACGCGGCGGTGGCGCGGCTGTGCGACGGCCCGCAGGGGCGGACGTCGCGCCCAACGGCGCCCAGGGCGCCGCGGTCGACGCCGACGCCGACGCCGAGCGGACGTCCGCGCACCCGGAGGCGCACGGCACGATCGAGCGCGCGGACCTGCCAGGCGCGCTCGAGCACGCAGGCGATGTCGACGAGTTCGACGCCGCGCTCATACGCGGCGCAGGGGGCGTGCCCGTCGAAGGCGATGAGCTCACCGAAGGTGGCGTCGAGCTCTCCGAAGGCGAAGTCGAGGCGGAGAACGAGGCCGAGGCCGAGGACGCGCTGCAGGAGCCTGGAGGTCCTTCCCGCCCCGGCGCGCCCGGCGGCGGCGGCGCGGGTGGAGGCGGCCACGGTGGTGGCGGCGGCGAGGTCGTGCGCCCCTCGGGAGCCCCCCTGCGAGGCGGCAACCGTGCGATCGGCTTCCTGCGAGCGAGCTGGGCTGAGCTCCAACGCGTACAGTGGCCCGACCGCCGTCAGGTCACCCAGGCGACCGCGGTGGTGCTCGGGTTCGTCGCAATCGCCGGTCTGTACCTGGCCCTGGCCGACTATGTCGCCAAGGAAATCGTCGAATTCATACTCGGCTGAGTCGTGAGGAAGATCTGAATGTTTCGCTGGTACGTCGTAAACACATACTCAGGCCATGAGAACAAGGTCAAGCACAACCTCGAGCACCGCGTGGTGTCGCTCGGGCAGCAGCGCGCCGTGCGCAGCGTGGTCGTGCCGACCGAAACGGTGATGGAGATGAAGGACAACCAGAAGAACCCCGTGGAGAAGCGCACGATGCCCGGCTACGTGCTGGTCAACATGGAGCTCAACGAGGACTCCTGGGGCGTCGTCAAGGGCACCCCCGGCGTCACCGGCTTCGTCGGCGCCTCGCAGGAGCCCGTGCCGCTGACCCAGATCGAGGTGGACCGACTGCTGCACAAGGAGGTCGCCACCGCCACCCGCACGCGCGCCCAGTTCACGATCGGCGAGTCCGTCAAGGTCGTCTCCGGGCCACTGTCAGACTTCTCCGGCGAGATCTCAGAGATCAACGAGGACGCCGCCCGGCTCAAGGTGCTGGTATCTATCTTCGGTCGGGAGACTCCCGTGGAAGTGCAATTCGACCAGGTGAAGAAGCTCTAATGGCAAAGAAGGTCCTCACGACGATCAAGCTGCAGGCGAACGCCGGGCAGGCTAGCCCCGCCCCGCCGGTCGGTCCTGCGCTGGGTCAGCACGGCATCAACATCATGGAGTTCTGCAAGGCGTTCAACGCACAGACTCAGAGCGAAACCGGGACCGTGATCCCGGTGGTGATCACCGTGTACGAGGACCGCTCGTTCACGTTCATCACCAAGACCCCGCCCGCCGCCGTCCTGATTCGCCAGGCGCTCAAAATCAACAAGGGCTCAGGCGAGCCCAACCGCGTGAAGGTCGGCACCATCACGCAGGGTCAGCTGCGCGAGATCGCCGAGCGCAAGCTCGCGGACCTCAACGCGCACGACGTCGACCAGGCGGCCAAGATCATCGCCGGCACCGCCCGCTCGATGGGCGTCGAGGTAGCGTCGTGAGCAGGCACGGCAAGCGCTACTCGGAGCTGCTCGCCAAAGTCGACCGCGAGCGCGAATACCAGCCCGGCGAGGCGGTCGCGCTGGTGCGCGAGCTCGGCGGCGCCAAGTTCGACGAGACCGTCGAGGTGCACGTGCGCACCGGTCTGAACGTGCGCCACGCCGACGAGCAGCTGCGCGGCACCATCGCGCTGCCCAACGGGCTCGGCAAGGACGTCAAAGTCGCGGTGTTCGCGCAGGGGCCGAAGGCCGCCGAGGCTGAGGCCGCCGGAGCGGACGTCGTCGGCGCGCAGGACCTCGCCAAGCGCATCCAGGAGGGCTTCGACGACTTCGACGTAGCGATCGCCACGCCCGACATGATGTCCGTGGTGGGCCAGCTCGGGCGCATCCTCGGGCCTTCCGGCAAGATGCCCAACCCCAAAGTCGGCACCGTCACGATGGACGTCGCCAAAGCGGTCGAAGAATCCAAGTCCGGCAAGGTCGAGTACCGCACCGACCGCACCGCGATCGTCCATCTCGTGATCGGCAAGGTCAGCTTCGATCAGCGTCAGCTGCTCGAGAACTACGCGGCCGTGGTCGAAGAGCTCGTTCGCGCCAAACCATCAGCCGCCAAAGGCCGCTACCTGCGCTCGATCACGCTCGCCTCGACCATGGGGCCGGGCATAAAGGTCGATTCTTCAAAGACACGTGAACTCCTCGAGGAGGCGCCCGCGGCTACCGTCGCCGCCTAGCGTCATCCACAGCAGAGGCCACCACAGACCCCCGGCAGCCGGCCAGCGGCGCAAGACCGGGACAGGAGCCCCATGAACCGAGACCAAAAGGCAGTGGCGATCGCCGAGATCGCCTCCAACATCGACGAGTCCGACGCGATCTTCGCGGTCGACTACCGCGGCATCACCGTCGCGCAGGTTGCCGAGCTGCGCGCCAAGCTGCGCGAGTCCGACGCGACGTTCAAGGTCGTCAAGAACTCGCTCACCGAGCGCGCCGCCGACCAGGTCGGCGCGGAGACGCTCAAGGGGTTCCTCACCGGGCCCACCGCGCTGACGTTCGTCCGCGGCGACGTCGCCAGCGCTGCCAAAGCCGTCGCCGACTTCGGGCGAGCCTCCCAACTGCTGCCGTTCAAGGGTGGTCTCATGGGCGGCGCGGAGCTCGACGTCGAGCAGATCCGCTCGCTCTCCCGTCTGCCCTCGCGCGAAGTCCTCTACGGCCAGCTCGTCGGCGTCGTCGCCTCTCCCATCAGCGGCCTCGTGCGTACGCTCAATGCGCTACTCGGCGGCATCGCCGTCGCTCTCGGGCAGGTGCAGGCCAAGAAGGAGTCCGGCGAGATTCCTGCCGGTGAGGCCCCCGCATCCGGTGACTCCTCCGCGGCTCTCGCCGCAGATGAGTCACCTGCTGCGGAGGCTGCCACGGCCGAGGATGCGCCGGCAGCGGTGGAGGACGCGCAGCCCGCCGCCGAGGAGGCTCCCGCGGCGGAGGCCGAGTCCGAGCCCGCAGCCGAGCCAGAGCCCGCAGCCGAGGCAGAGCCCGCAGCTGAGGCCGAGGCTGCCACTGCGGCCGAGCCGGAGGCCGAGGCCGCTGCAGCTGCAGAGGCGCCCGCCGCCGAGGCGGAGACCACAGACTGAGCCGGAGGCGCGGATGCGCCGGCGCAAGCAGACGACAACAACGCGGACGTCTCGGCTGAGAACCAGCCGCAGGACGCCGAGACGAATCCCCCCAAGGAGGACTGACTCACATGGCAACCAGCACACAGGATTGGATCGAGGAGCTCAAGGGCATCTCGGTGCTCGAGCTCGCCGAGCGCATCAAAGCGCTCGAGGAGGAGTTCGGCGTATCGGCAGCCGCCGTGGCCGCGCCGGTCGCGGCGCCCGCCGGCGGCGGTGGCGACGCAGGCGGTGGCGAAGAAGAAGCCAGCAGCACCGTCGACGTGATCCTCGCCGGCTCAGGTGACAAGAAGATCCAGGTCATCAAGGTCGTGCGCGCCGCGACCGGCCTGGGCCTCAAAGAGGCCAAGGCGCTCGTCGACGAGGCCCCCAAGCCGGTCAAGGAGGGCATCGAACGCGAGGAGGCCGACAAACTCAAACAGGAACTCGAGGAGGCCGGAGCTAGCGTCGAGCTGAAGTAGCGAGCGCTTCGCCGGTCCCTCCGACGGTCGCGACTTCGCGGCGACCGTCGGAGGGACGGCTTCGCTTGGCTCGCGCTCGGCCGCCCCGTGGCGGGGCTGTCTGGCTCTGTTTCATCAACACTTCGTAAGAATCCGGCGCGACGGCGGGTATACCGCGCCCGCAGCTTGAAAACGGTGTTAGAACGGTTGGAGCGGTCGCGCGGTCGGTGGGCGCGGGGCACCCGGCACGAACGGGTGCATCCAGCCGTCGAGGGGTGGGCGAGCCGCCAAAGATCCGTCGAATGACTGATTGACGATGCCGAAGGAGAGCAGTTAGGTATGAGTGGACGCGCCGAGCGTAGGCATTGGCGCGGAGCCGGCGTCAGCCGGCGGTTCCGCCCAGGCAGGTTTGCTCGGCGTAGACGCAGAAGTTCATTCGTCGCCGTTGCGCAAGAGCACGGCCTTGAGCGGGCTATCGACAACTCCCCCCTAGTGGAGGGAGCGGCGCCCCCCTGCCCTGTCGGTAGCCCGCTGAGGGTCGTGCTCTTGCGCCGACCCCGCTCAGGCCGGACGCGACGCCGCGGCGGACCTGCCTGCGACCCCTCGAAGTCAAGCCGCTCGCCGATCTTTACTTTCCGCTCACATTCGCGCATTTTCCGGTAGAGTGTGCGGCGCTGGTCGATAGTCGCAGCCGTCCACCGCACGGGCATCGCGCCACATACGCGAATGTCGAGGACGGGGTCCGTGAGCACCGGCAGCCCTTAAGGGCGTCGATAGTCTGTGCTATCTTTGATGGTCGCGCCTCGGCGCCTTCCTCTGCCCGTGTATCGCCCTCCGAAGGAGTCATTTCTTGGCTGCTGCAGATGCTCTCCGGACGCGCCGGACTTTCGCGCGTCTCCAGAAGACCGTTGACGTACCCAACCTCATAGACATCCAGCGCCGCTCGTTCGCGTGGCTCACCGATCCCAAGACCGGCGGCCTGCGCGAGACGATCGACGACATCTCCCCGATCGAGGACTACACGGGCAACCTTGCAGTCCAGTTCGGCGAGTTCACGTTCGACGAGCCGGTCGCATCGCTTGGAGCAGTGCCGCGAGAAGGACCTGACCTACGCGCGCCCGCTCACCGTGACCGTCGCGTTCATCAACCGCGAGACCGGCGAGATCCGCGAGCAGTCGGTGTTCATGGGCGACTTCCCGTGGATGACCGAGCGCGGCACGTTCGTCATCAACGGCACCGAGCGCGTGGTCGTCACGCAGCTGGTGCGCTCCCCCGGCGCCTACCTGATGGAACCGAAGGATCGCGAGAAGCAGGTCTTCATCGCCAACCTGATGCCCGCGCGCGGGTCGTGGCTGGAGCTCGAGATCGACAAGAAGGGCAAGGTCTACGTACGCATCGACCGCAAGCGCAAGCTTCCGGTGACCGTGCTGCTGCGGGCCATGGGCTACGCCTCCGACGAGGAGATCCTGCGCCTGTTCGACAACTCGCTGTACATCCGCAACACGATCGAATCCGACACCGAGGCCACGCGCACCGAAGAGGGCGCGCTGATCGAGCTGTTCAAGAAGCAGCGTCCCGGTGAGCCGCCGAGCGTCGACAACGCCAAGGCGCTGCTCAACCAGCTGTTCTTCGACCCCAAGCGCTACGACCTCACGCGCGTCGGGCGCTACAAGCTCAACGCGCGTCTCGGGCTCGACGTCGACATCGACACGCGCACGCTCACCCACGACGACATCCTCGCGCTCGTGCGCGAGCTGGTCTCGCTGCCCAAGCGCCTCGGCATGCCCGAAGACGGCGAGGTCGAGATCAAGGACTACGCCGCGGAGGCCAGCAGCATGCCGCGCGAGCCCGTCGCCGAGCACCTCGACGAGTACGAGCACTTCGGCAACCGCCGTCTGCGCACCGTCGGCGAGCTCATCCAGGAGGCGTTCCGCATCGGCCTGTACCGCATGGAGCGCGTCGTGCGCGAGCGTCTCACCACCGAGGACGCCGACACGATCACGCCGCAGACGATCATCAACATCCGCCCCGTGGTGGCGGCGCTGAAGGAGTTCTTCGGCTCCTCGCAGCTCTCGCAGTTCATGGACCAGACGAACTCGCTAGCCGGCCTCAGGCACCGGCGCCGCCTGTCGGCGCTCGGCGCCGGTGGACTGACGCGCGAGCGCGCGCCGATCGAGGTCCGCGACGTGCACCCCACCCACTACGGGCGCATGTGCCCGATCGAGACCCCCGAGGGCCCGAACATCGGCCTGATCGGCTCGCTGTCCTCCTTCGCCGAGGTCTCCGAGTACGGGTTCGTGACCACGCCCTACCGCGTCGTCAAGGACGGCACTCGTCACCGATGAGGTGCGCCACCTCGACGCTACGCAGGAAGAGGAGATGCTGATCGCGCAGGCGAACACGCCAGTCGACGAGAAGACCGGCAAGCTCAAGGGCACCGAAATCCTGTGCCGTACGCAGGCAGGCCAGTACGTCACCGTCGGGCCCAAGGACGTCGACCTGATCGACGTCTCGCCGGAGCAGATCTGGTCGGTCACCACCGCGATGATCCCGTTCCTCGAGCACGACGACGCCAACCGTGCGCTGATGGGCTCGAACATGCAGGCGCAGGCGGTGCCGCTGCTCAAGGCCGATGCGCCGCTCGTCGGCACCGGCATGGAGAGTCGCGCCGCGCTTGACACGGGCGACGTGCTGCTGGCCAAGAACGCCGGCGCCGTCGACTACATCGACGCCAACCAGATCGTCGTCGCGGGCAAGGACGGCAAGAAGGACGAGTACGAGCTACAGAAGTACATGCGCTCCAACCAGGGCACGCTGATCCACCAGAAGCCCCTCGTCCGCGCCGGGCAGCCCGTCAAGGCCGGCGACGTGCTCGCCGACGGCTCCTCGACCGACAAGGGCGAAATGGCGCTCGGCAAGAACCTGATGGTCGCGTTCATGTCCTGGGAGGGCTACAACTTCGAGGACGCCATCATCCTGTCCAAGCGCCTCGTACAGGACGACGAGCTCACCTCGATCCACATCGAGGAGTACGAGATCGACGCCCGCACGACCAAGCTCGGGGAGGAGGAGATCACCCGCGATATCCCCAACCGCTCCGAGGAGTCGCTGCGCAACCTCGACGACCGCGGCATCGTCCGCGTCGGCGCCGAGGTCATCTCCGGCGACCTGCTCGTCGGCAAGGTCACGCCCAAGGGCGAGACCGAGCTGACCGCCGAGGAGAAGCTGATCCGCGCGATCTTCAAGGAGAAGGCACGCGAGGTGCGCGACACCTCGCTGAAGGTGCCGCACGGCGAGGGCGGCGTGGTGATCGACGTCAAGACGTTCAGCCGCGACGCCGGCGACGACCTGCCGCCCGGGGTCAACGACCTGGTGCGCGTGTTCGTCGCCAAGAAGCGCAAGATCTCCGAGGGCGACAAGCTCGCGGGCCGCCACGGCAACAAGGGTGTGATCTCCAAGATCGTCGACCAGCAGGACATGCCGTTCCTCGAGGACGGCACGCCCGTCGACGTGATCCTCAACCCGCTCGGCGTGCCCTCGCGCATGAACGTCGGCCAGATCCTCGAGACCCACCTCGGGTGGGCCGCCGCGCAGGGCTGGTACGACGACGGTACCGAGGCGTACAAGGAAGCCGACTCGGCCAGCGGTCCGCGCCGCGTGTACGTCTCGACGCCCGTGTTCGACGGCGCCACCGTCGCAGACGTCGACAACGCGCTCGTCAAGTGGCAGGACGCCCACACCGGACGCATCCGCATGGACATCGACAAGTCCCGCCGCGTCGGCGAGCAGGCGTCAGGAAAGATGACGCTGTTCAACGGCCGCTCCGGCGAGCCCTTCGAGGAACAGGTCACCGTCGGCTACATGTACATCCTGAAGCTCCTGCACCTCGTCGACGACAAGATCCACGCGCGCTCCACCGGTCCCTACTCGCTCGTCACACAGCAGCCGCTGGGCGGCAAGGCGCAGTTCGGCGGCCAGCGCTTCGGCGAGATGGAGGTCTGGGCGCTGGAGGCGTTCGGCGCCGCCTACACGCTGCAGGAGATGCTCACGATCAAGTCCGACGACACCGTCGGGCGCGTCAAGGCATACGAGGCGATCGTCAAGGGCGAGAACATCGCCGAGCCGTCGATCCCCGAGTCGTTCAAGGTTCTGCTCAAGGAGATGCAGTCGCTGGCGCTCGACGTCAACGTCGTCTCCGAGGAGGGCCAGCGCACGGAGATGCGCGACGAGGACGACGACCTGCTCCGCGCAGCCGAGGAGCTCGGCATCGACCTCTCCGGGGTCAGGGCGCTCGCCGGCGACGGCGCAGAGGAGCCCGCCGCGGTAGAGGACGGCGCCGAGGCCGCCGGCACCGAGCCGACGACGACAAAGACGACAAAGACGACGACGCGGTCGAGGCCGAGGAGTTGCTCGACGTCGTCGCCACGGAGGACATCGACCTGGAGAGCCTCGTCAGCGACGAGTCCGCCGAGTAAAAGCAGGGCACGCGCCATCGGCGCAGGCCCGGCGAAAGCGAAACCCGGGCACGCACCGTAGGCGCAGCCCGGCGAAGTCAAAAGCCTGATTCACCCCCGAGCGAAAGCACCCATTAGATGATTGACATAAACAACTTCGACGCCATCGAGATCAGCCTCGCCTCTTCGAAGCAGATCCGCAGTTGGAGCTCCGGCGAGGTAACCAAGCCGGAGACGATCAACTACCGGACGCTGAAGCCGGAGAAGGACGGTCTCTTCTGCGAGCGCATCTTCGGGCCCACCAAGGACTGGGAGTGCTACTGCGGCAAGTACAAGCGCGTGCGCTACAAGGGCATCGTGTGCGAGCGCTGCGGCGTGGAGGTCACGCGCTCGAAGGTCCGCCGCGAGCGCATGGGCCACGTCGACCTCGCCGCGCCCGTCAGCCACATCTGGTTCTTCAAGGGCGTCCCCAGCCGCATCGGCTACCTGCTCGACATGGCGCCCAAGGAACTCGAGAAGGTTCTGTACTTCGCCGCTTCCATCGTCACGTGGGTCGACGATGAGGCTCGCACGCGCGACCTCGAGATGCTCGAGAAAGAGGTCAACAAGGTCCTCGACGCGTACGCCGCCGAGCGCGAGGAGCGCGTGCTCGAGCTGCGCGAGTCGCTGGCGCGCCGCGAGAAGTACCTGCAGAACGGCAAACAGACCAACTTCAACGACGAAGACCACCTGTGGGCGGACTCGCTCGACATCAACCTGTCGAAACTCTCAGACGAGGAGCGCGAGAAGCAGCTCAAGGAACTGACCAAGGCGTTCGACGCCGACATCGCCGACACCGAGGCCTACATCGAGGACGCCGCCGAGCGCATGCGCAACGTGTGGGAGCTCTTCAAGACGATGGAGCCCAAGCAGATCGAGCACGACGAGACCACCTTCCGTGAGCTCAAGGAGCGCTTCGGCTCTCCCTACGGCTTCGGCGAGTACTTCCGTGGCGGCATGGGCGCCGAAGCGATCCGCGACCTGCTCCAGCAGGTGGACCTCGAGGCCGAACGCATCGAGCTCGAGGACCAGGTCAAGACCGGCAAAGGCCAGAAGCAGGCCCGCGCGGTCAAGCGCCTGAAGGTCGTCTCCGCATTCATCCAGTCGGGCAACAAGCCCGAGATGATGGTGCTCGACGCCGTGCCCGTGATCCCGCCGGAGCTGCGCCCGATGGTGCAGCTCGACGGTGGGCGCTTCGCCACCTCCGACCTCAACGACCTGTACCGCCGCGTCATCAACCGCAACAACCGCCTCAAGCGGCTGCTCGACCTCGGCGCGCCGGAGATCATCGTCAACAACGAGAAGCGCATGCTGCAGGAGGCCGTCGACGCGCTGTTCGACAACGGCCGCCGCGGGCGTCCGGTCACCGGACCGGGCAACCGTCCGCTGAAGAGCCTGTCCGACATGCTCAAGGGCAAGCAGGGGCGCTTCCGCCAGAACCTGCTCGGCAAGCGCGTCGACTACTCAGGGCGCTCGGTGATCGTCGCCGGCCCGTACCTGAAGCTGCACCAGTGCGGGCTGCCGAAGATCATGGCGCTCGAGCTGTTCAAGCCGTTCATCATGGCGCGCCTCGTCGAGCGCAAGTCCGCGCAGAACATCAAGGCGGCCAAGAAGATGGTCGACTCGATGATCGGCGAGGTGTGGGACGTGCTCGAGGAGGTCATCCACGAGCACCCCGTGCTGCTCAACCGTGCGCCCACGCTTCACCGCCTGGGCATCCAGGCATTCGAGCCGCTGCTCGTCGAGGGCAAGGCGATCCAGGTGCACCCATTGGTCTGCCACGCCTTCAACGCCGACTTCGACGGCGACCAGATGGCCGTGCACCTGCCGCTGTCGGCCGAGGCCCAGGCGGAGGCGCGCATCCTGATGCTCTCCTCCAACAACATCCTGTCCCCCGCACACGGCGCGCCGCTGGCGACGCCCACGCAGGACATGATCCTGGGTGCGTACTACCTCACCTACGGGCCCGAAGCCGAGGAGCTGTCGAAGATCGACCGCGCCACGTATGAGCCGCGTCCGCACGTGTTCCGCACGGCGCAGGAGGCGGAGCTCTCCTACGAGGGCAACGTCGTCAAGCTGCACGACATCGCCGAGTTCCGTCCCTACGGGCGCGAGGGCGGCCACGTGCTGACGACGATCGGGCGGATCATCTACAACGACCGCATCGAGCGCGCGCTCGCGGAGGCGCTCGGCGACGAGTTCGACGCGTCCAAGTACGTGTTCGTCAACCAGTCGATGAAGAAGCGTGACACCACGCGGCTGATCGACATGCTCGTGCAGGCCTACGGCGCGACGACGATCTCGCTCGTGCTCGACGCGTTCAAGGACCTCGGCTTCAAGTACGCCACGCAGGCCGGCATCACGATCTCCAAGAACGACGTCGTCGATGCCGCCGCAGAAGCAGGAAATCCTCGACAAGTTCGACAAGCTCGTCGGCGACATCACCAGCCAGTACGACGACGGCCTGATCACCCAGGAGGAGCGCCACGAGGCGGTCGTCGAGCAGTGGAACGCCGCCACCGACGAGGTCGCAGAGGCGATGGTCGAGAACCTCGACACGCTCAACCCCATCTTCATGATGGCCAACTCGGGTGCCCGTGGCTCGTTCAAGCAGATCCGCCAGCTCGCCGGCATGCGCGGCCTGATGGCCAACCCGAAGGGTGAAATCATCGAGCGTCCGATCAAGGCCAACTTCATGGAGGGCCTGTCGGTGCTCGAGTACTTCATCTCCACGCACGGCGCGCGAAAGGGCCTCGCCGACACCGCCCTGCGCACCGCCGACTCGGGCTACCTGACGCGGCGTCTGGTTGACGTCGCCCAGGACGTGATCATCCGCGAGGCCGACTGCGGCACCGAGGAGTACATCGAGATGGCCGTGTACAAGGCCGGCGGCGAGCCCAACGACGTGCTCGTCGGGCGCATCGCTGCGCTCGACATCACGACCAAGCGCGGACCGCATGCTCGCCGAGCAGGGCGCCGAAATCGGCCGCGCCGAGATGGCCGAGATCGTCAGCGCGTTCGCCGACGACCACGAGAAGGGCGTCGAGGTCACCGTGCCCGTGCGCTCGGTGCTCAAGTGCGAGGCGCCCAGCGGCGTGTGTCAGGCATGCTACGGCCGCGCGATGGCCACCGGCGCGCTCGCCCAGATCGGCGACGCGGTCGGCATCGTCGCCGCGCAGTCGATCGGCGAGCCCGGCACGCAGCTGACGATGCGTACGTTCCACACCGGCGGCGTCGCCGGCGCGGACATCACGCACGGTCTGCCGCGCGTGGTCGAGCTGTTCGAGGCACGGCGCCCCAAGGGCCTGGCGAAAATCGCCGAGCAGGACGGCGTCGTGTCGATCGAAGAGACCGACAAAGCGGTCACCGTCGTCATCACCGACGAGTCCGGCGAGGAGCACCGCCACGCCTTCCCGCGGCGCACGCGGCTGTTCGTCTCCAGCGGCGAGAAGATCAAAGCCGGTAGGCAGCTCAACGAGGGGTCCGTCTACCCGCACGAGCTGCTCGCCATCCGCGGACGCACCGAGACCGAGCAGTACCTGGTCAAGGAGGTCCAGGAGGTCTACAAGTCCCAGGGCGTGGACATCAACGACAAGCACATCGAGCTGATCGTGCGCCAGATGCTCAAGAAGGTGCGCGTCGATCAGAAGGGCGACACCGACTACCTGCCCGGGCAGTTCGTCGATCGCTTCGAGTTCGCCAAGGCCAACGACGCGGTAGCCAAGGCCGGCGGCGAGACCGCGCAGTTCGAGGACATCATCCTCGGGATCACCAAGGCGTCGCTCAACACCGACTCGTTCCTGTCGGCCGCCTCCTTCCAGGAGACGACCAAGGTGCTCACCGACGCGGCGCTCGAAGGCAAGATCGACCGCCTCAACGGCCTCAAGGAGAACGTCATCATCGGCAAGCTCATTCCCGCCGCCACCGGCCTCAAGCGCTACCGGCGGATCGAGATCGAGCCCTCCGAACCGCTGCCGCGGGCGATCGACGACGTCGGCCTGCTCGACCAGGACGAGATCGCAGCAGAGCTCGGGCTCGCCGGCGACGGCTTCAACGGCGGCTACGGGCAGGAGTTCGACGCCGACCTCGCCTCGCTCGAGAAGATCGGCGCCGGCGGCACCGACCCCGGCTTCGCCGAGGAGCTCGCCGAGCTCGAGCTCAGCGACGAGGGCGCCTCCAAAGAGGAGTAACAGCGGGACGCGCGGCGGGCCGGCCTCGCGCTAGGGGCCACGCCGCCGCCGCGTCCAGTCAGTGCGCCGGTATCTTCTCTCTGCGACGCCGGTACGATGATCTATGACCGGCAAGAGTCGGCGCGCGCGCAGCGCGCTGTTCTCCGACAATGCCGCAGCTGTAAGCGATGGCTAACAGCGGCCCGCCGCGACGAGCGCGTCCCGCTGTTGGGCCGACGCTGTGGAGCGATGGCTATACGGCGGTCGGCGGGGGCGACGCGCTTCTCGGCTCGGGCGGCGGCGCCGTAGGGGAGCCCCATGCGTTAGCGGCGTGCGCGTCGAGAGCTCGTCGGTCAACAATGCCCCGGGCCCACTCCGCGAGCTGCTCGGCCTCGGGCGAGGTGAGCCCGCGGTCGGGCTCTGTCTGCACGAGCAGCGTCGGCGCTGCGCGGGCGTCCGCCCACTCGTGGCAGGCGGGGCTCAGCGCGTCGTCGATCCATGCAAGCGGGCGCCCACGCGCGTACGCTTCGATCGCGTCGAGCTTCCAGTGGGCGTTCGAGCGTCCGACGGCACGATGCGAAGCGCAGAAACGGCAGCTCCGGCGGGAGTCCCAGCAGATGCGGCAGGTGCTCGTTGGCGCGCTCCTCCCAGCCGCTCGCCCAGACGAGCTCGAACACGCTCGCGAGCTCGAGCAGGTGAGCGGCGGCGGTGGACGAAAGGAAGTGGGGTGTGCCGTCGATCGAATGAAAGGAGCCGTCGAGCTGCCCGCCGTCGCTGTCGCCGACGCGTCTGACCACCGCGCGCGGCTGGCCGCCGCCGAACAGCGAGATGACGCCGTCGATGTCAACCATCAGCAGCGGTCGCTCGTGCGTTTCGGCTCTAGCGCGCTCTTTAGCTTGCACAGAGGTCGAGGAGGGTAGTGTGCCGGGCACGGTCGATGCGCCTAGGACGTCGGCGCGGAGTAAAGCAGCCGCCGGCGCCGACCGATGAGCACATCGTTCTTCCCCCTGACATGACCATGGATCTCGGCATATTCCTAGCGCTCCTCTGCGCCTTCGTAGCGAACCTCGGGTTCTTCTACAAGTACAGAGGCGCCAACTCGGTTCCCAAGGTCCAGGTGACGCACCCGTTCCGCTCGGCGCAGGCAGCTGTACTCGTCGAAGTGGTTCACGCTCGGCATGATCATCGCGACGGCGAGCTGGGGCCTGCACGTGGCAGCCCTGTCGCTGGCACCGATGTCGGTGGTGCAGGTGTCGCTGGCGGCCGGCGTGGTGTTCATTGCGGTCATGGCCGAGCGGATGTTCGGCTTCTCCGTTGGGCGCCGCCAGTGGCTCGGCCTGTGCCTGACCGCCGGCGGCCTCGTGCTGCTCGGGATCACGCTCCCGGCGATGCACGGCGCGCACTCCCACTTCTCAAACGCCGCGATGATCTCGTTCGAGGCGGGACTGTTCGGGCTTGGCGGCCTGCTGCTGATGGGTCCGCGCATGGGCGGCCCGACCGAGCACCACGGCGTGATGCTCGGCGCGAGCGCCGGCGTGCTGTTCGGCGTGTCCGACACATCCATCAAGGCGCTCACCGGCATCACCGGCGCTCACGGCCTGCTCGGCCTGATGCTCAGCCCGTGGCTGGCGGTCGCGGTACTCGCTTCGATCGTCGCGTTCTACGCCTCCGCCCGCGGCCTGCAGGACGGCGAGGCCGTCCCGGTGATCGCGGTGACAGGAACAGCAGCGAACATCGCCGGCATCGCCGGCGGGATCATCGTGTTCGGTGATCCCATGGCGGCAAGCCCCGCCGGGGTGGTGCTCCAGGCACTCGCTTTCGTGCTCGTGATCGTCGCCGCCGCGCTGATGCCGGCGCCCATTCGTGCAGCCGGCGTGGCTCAGAGCGCCTAGCGCTGCTAGCATCACGCAGCGAATGCCAACAACCTCGCAACTCGTGCGCAAGGGCCGCGTGACGCCCAAGAAGAAGGTCGCCACGCCGGGCCTCAAGTCCGGCAAAGGCCGCAAGAAGAAGGTCGCCGCGCCTCAGCGTCGCGGGGTGTGCACGCGCGTGTACACCACGACGCCGAAGAAGCCTAACTCCGCACTGCGCAAGGTCGCGCGTGTGCGCATCTCCGGCTCGATCGAGGTGACCGCGTACATTCCCGGCGAGGGACACAACCTGCAGGAGCACTCGGTTGTGCTCGTTCGCGGTGGACGAGTCAAGGATCTGCCTGGCGTGCGCTACAAGGTCGTGCGCGGCACGCTCGACGCCGCCGGAGTGAGCGACCGCAAAAAGGCGCGCTCGCAGTACGGCGTCAAGAAAAAGTAGCCGCAGCCCACCGCTTCCAGAACGAGAGACATCGATGCCCCGTCGTGCAGCTGCTCAGATCCGTCCGGTCGAGCCGGACCCAATTCACCGCTCCAAACTCGTCCAGCAGGTGATCAACAAGGTCATGCTCGACGGTAAGAAGTCCACCGCCGAGCGGATCGTCTACGACGCGCTCGCGCTGGTCGCAGAGCGCAGCGACAAAGACCCCGTCGAGACGCTCGACGCGTCGATCAAGGCGCTCACGCCGACGCTCGAGGTCAAATCGCGCCGCGTAGGCGGAGCGACCTACCAGGTGCCCGTCGAGGTCGCATCCAGGCGCGCGCGCACGCTCGCCGTACGCTGGCTCGTCGAGTTCGCCCGCCAGCGTCGCGAGAAGACCATGGCCCAGCGGTTGGCCAACGAACTGATGGATGCCCAGTCACAGCAGGGCGGCGCTTACAAGCGCAAGGACGACATCTACCGCATGGCTCAGGCCAACAAGGCCTTCGCCCACTACCGCTGGTGAGCGGGCCGATGAGCGGCGCGAGACTGCGTCCTTGTCAGCTCGCTCGCTCGTGTGCGAAGCACACTTCGCTCCTTGCGTCTGCGGTCAGCTTGCTCCTCGACCCGCTCACGGGCTGGTCGGCCTTCCGCGGCTGCGGGGCAACCTCGACATGTCATGTGGCGCTCCAACCGGCGCTAGCGGCGCGGTCGAACTGAAGGGCGTCGTTGTCGCCCCGGGAGCCATACGAAGTGTCCATGTCAGCGCCACTGATGCGTATTAGACATCGGGGTGCGCGTGGGCCAAACTGCGTGGTCCTCCCCCGTCTCCAGTGGACGTTGGGACGCTCTCCCCGGAATGTCCTTGCGTCTCCCTCCAGGGTGGGCGGTCGTTTGGTGGTCCGGCGAGCGCCGGGGGCGTCGTCGGACCACCGCCACCGCCCTCAGGCTGGTCGGGGCGCCGGCAGCGCTCCTACGTCCTGTCAGCTAGGGCGTTTCGACTACGTCGGGCAGGTTCTTGGACGCCTCGACATAGGCTCGGCCGTGGGCGTGTGCGAGCTTCGCGAGCACGTCCTGCCTGTTCGGTGGGGGCTTCGTCGCCGCATGGCGCTCGGGTTTCGGCGACGAGCTCGTACCCCCGCAACCGGCAGTCAGCACGGGAGCGATGAAAAGCAACGCCAGAAGGGTCCGGCACTTGTGTCTCATGCGGCAGACCGTACATGGGGGACGCCCGACGGATGTCAAGATCTGGTGGGCTCCGACGCCCACGTGTGGCTAACACTTATCGGACCCAGGTGCGCCTACCGGCGATTGCAACCAGCGCGGGTTTCGTCCGCCTCCCGCGCGGCGGCGAACCTACTGCTTAGGCTCGGGTGGTGCGGGCGGTGCAGGCGGCGCAGGGGGAGCGGGCGCAGACGGGGTCTATCCGGCGCTGGCGCTGGAGGTGCGGGCGGTGCAGGGGCCGACTCGGTCTTTTCGGGTTCCGCCGCCTCCTCGAGATTGCCGAAGAACTCATCACGCTTCGGCACCGCTACCGCATAGTCCGTAGGGGCCTGCTCGGTCTGCGGGTCGTTCTCGTCCCGTCGCATCTCCCGCCAAGGATAGGCGTCGACGGAATCACACGGCCAGCCCTTGAAACAGAAAGGTTTGGTACCTAAACTTTCGGTACCGAATGTCTTCCCCGGCCCCGACATCAGACCCTGGCTTCCACCCGGAGGCGTCAGACCGTATCGAGCCGTACGTGTGGAAGATCGCCGGCGTGGTGATCCTCGGCATGATCATGTCGATCCTCGACACCACGATCGTGAACGTCGCGCTGAGGACGCTCGGCCACGAACTGCACAGCTCGATCGCGCAGATCCAGTGGGTGGTCACCGGCTACCTGCTGTCGCTGGCGGCGGTGATCCCGGTCACCGGCTGGGCCGCGCGACGCTTCGGCGCCAAGCGCGTGTACATGACCTCGCTCGTGCTGTTTACGGCGGGCTCGGCACTGTGCGCTGTCGCTGCGTCGACGACCTCACTGGTGCTGTTCCGCGTAATGCAGGGCGCCGGCGGTGGGATGATCATGCCGGTTGGGCAGCTGATCATGGCGCAGGTCGCAGGGCCGAAGCGCATGGGGCGGGTGATGGGCATCGTCTCGATGCCCGCGATGCTCGCGCCGATCCTCGGGCCGGTCGTCGGCGGCGCGATCCTCGAGAATCTGCACTGGTCGTGGATCTTCCTCGTCAACGTGCCGATCGGCGCGATCGCGCTGGCGCTCGCGTGGCGGATGCTGCCCAAGACCAACTCTGGCGCTGCCGGGCGTCTCGACGTGACCGGCCTCGCACTGCTCTCCGGGGGATCGACGGCGATCGTCTACGGCCTTTCCGAGCTCGCCACGCACCCCACGCTCACCGCGCCGACGGTCATGTGGCCGATCCTCGCGGGCCTCGTGCCGTGCGCTGTCTTCTGTTGGCACGCGCTGCGGATCGAGCGACCGCTGCTGGACATCCGGCTGTACGCCAACCGCGTGTTCGCGGCGGCATCGCTCACGACCTTCGCGCTCGGCGCGTCGCTGTTCGGCGCGATGGTGCTGGTGCCGCTCTACTACCAAGAGGTGCGTCACGAGAGCGTGATCGTCACGGGCCTGCTCGTCGGACCGCAGGGTCTGGGCATGCTGCTCGTGATGCCGCTCGTCGGGCGCCTGACCGAACGCTTCGGCGGCGGTCGGGTCTCGATCGTCGGGGTGTCGATCCTCATCCTCGGCACGGTTCCGCTGGCGTTCGTCGGCGTGGGCACCTCGATCGCGCAGATCTCGCTGGTGCTGTTGCTTCGCGGTGTCGGCATCGGCTTCGCGTTCGTGCCCGCGATGAGCGCCGCCTTCGCCGCCGATGCGCCCCGAGCAGCTCTCCGACGCGACGCCGCAGCTGAACGTCCTTCAGCGACTCGGCGGGGCGATCGGCGTGGCGGTGCTCGCCGTCGTGCTGCAGCGCGGCGAACTGCATGCGCACTCGCTGGGGCAGTTCGCGGGTGCGTTCGACAGCGCGTACTGGTGGTCGCTTGGCATCTCAGTGCTCGCGCTGATCCCGTGCGTGGCGCTGCTGTTCGCCGAGAGCCCACCGGCAAAGCTGGGACAGGCCGCAGCGAATGCCGAGTCTGCAGCCGAGCCGTTGGGCGTGTAGCGGAGACTTCGATGAGCAGCCCGGTGGCCGTCGAGCCCAAGACCAAGTCCTCCGACGCGCGCGACGCGCAGCTGACAGAGCTGGGCCTTGCATTTCGTCGGGTGTTCCGCAGCTTCAACCGGCTGCGCGGGCGCGACACGCATCTCGGCGGCTCCGAGCTCAGCCACGCCCAGTTCGAGCTGCTGATCGAGCTGTTCGAGCGCGGCGAGCTGCCCGCCGGCGAGCTCGCGACCGCAGCGCGGCTTACGCCCGCGACGGTCACGCAGATGCTCGACCACCTCGCCGAGCAGGGCCACGTCGAGCGCGTGCGCTCGGAGACGGACCGCCGCGTGGTGGTCTCACGCCTCACACGCCAGGGCCGGCGCAAGATCGCGGCCAAGCGCGAGGCCTGGCAGAGCCGCTGGGAGAAGGCGCTCACGGGCGTCGAGCTCGAGGAGCTGCGCGCGGCCACACGCGTGCTCGAGCGCCTCGGCGCGATGGTCGAGGACGCGCCTGCGGCGGCGCCGTGCGAGCCGCCTGAGCGGGCCTGAGGAACCGGCTGCGCGGGCGCTGAGAAGGCCGCTCAAGAGCAGGAATCGCTCTGCTATAGTCGAAAAGGCGTCGCGGTGGGCGCAAGGAGTGCGCGTGCGACCCGCCGCCTTGGCAATGAAGATGGTGACCTCGAGCAGATAACGAACGCGGACCGGTCCATAACGACCAGCAGCGTGCGTGGGCCCGAGGGGCCTATTTTTTTGCCCGCGCCACCGATCCAGCAACAACCTCCCAAAGCGATCCATGCCACGTAAGTTCTCACTCCAAAACACCCGCAACATCGGGATCATGGCGCACATCGACGCCGGTAAGACGACGACGACCGAGCGCATCCTCTACTACACCGGCCGCACGTACAAGATCGGCGAGGTGCACGAGGGCGCTGCCGTCATGGACTGGATGGAGCAGGAGCAGGAGCGCGGCATCACGATCACCTCCGCTGCGACCACCGCGCAGTGGAAGGACCACCGCATCAACATCATCGACACGCCCGGCCACGTCGACTTCACCGTCGAGGTCGAGCGCTCGCTGCGCGTGCTCGACGGCGCGATCGCGCTGTTCGACTCGGTGGCCGGCGTCGAGCCGCAGTCCGAGACCGTCTGGCGCCAGGCCGACAAGTACCACGTGCCGCGCATCGCCTACATCAACAAGATGGACCGCACCGGCGCGGACTTCGACAAAGGCGTGCAGACGATGATCGACCGGCTCGGCGCGCACCCCGTGCCGATCCAGCTGCCGATCGGCTCCGAGGGCGAGTTCCTCGGCGTCATCGATCTGGTCGCGATGAAAGCGATCGTCTACAAGGACGAGCTGGGCACGGAAGTCGATGAAATCGAGATCCCCGAGGATCTCCTCGAAGCGGCGCAGGCCGCGCGCGAACACCTGCTCGAGGAGGTCTCCCACTACGACGACGCGCTGCTCGAACTGGTGCTCGAGGAGACCGAGGTGCCCGAGGACGTCCTCAAGAGCGCGATCCGCGCGGCGACCCTGTCGACCAAACTGACCCCCGTGCTGTGCGGCTCGTCCTTCAAGAACAAGGGCGTGCAGCCGCTGCTGGACGCGGTCATCGACTATCTGCCTTCGCCTCTGGACGTGCCGCCGGTCGTGGGCACCGAACTGATCAAGGGCGAGGAGCAGGAGCGCGAGGTCGTGCGCCATGCCGACGACTCCGAGCCGTTCTCTGCGCTTGCGTTCAAGATCGCCGCCGACCCGTACGTGGGCAAGCTGACCTACTTCCGTGTCTACTCCGGGCACCTGGAGGCCGGCGCCAAGATCCTGAATGTCGGTAGCGGGCGCACCGAGCGCATCGGGCGGATCCTGATGATGCACGCCAACGAGCGCGAGGAGGTCACCGAGGTCTACGCAGGTGACATCGCCGCTGCTGTGGGCATCAAGCAGGTGATCACCGGCGACACGCTCGCCGACCCCGCGCATCCGGTGCATCTCGAGAACATCATCTTCCCCGAGCCGGTCATCAAGGTTGCGGTGGAGCCCAAGACGAAGGTCGACCAGGAGAAGATGTCGGTCGCGCTCGGGCGCTTGGCGGAGGAGGACCCCACGTTCCAGGTGCGCACCAACGAGGAGACCGGCCAGACCGAGATCTCCGGGCATGGGCGAGCTGCACCTCGAGGTGCTCGTCGACCGCATGAAGCGAGAGTTCGGCGTCGAGGCGAACGTCGGTCGCCCGCAGGTGTCCTACCGCGAGACGGTGCGCGGCAGCGTCGAGAAGATCGAAGGCAAGTTCGTGCGCCAGACCGGTGGCTCGGGTCAGTTCGGCGTCGTCTTCATCAACCTCGAGCCCGCGCCCGGGCGTCGGCTTTGAGTTCATCAACAAGATCAAGGGCGGAAACATCCCCTCGGAATACATCCCCGCTGTCAAGAAGGGGATCGAAGAGGCACTCGACAACGGCGTCAAGGCCGGCTATCCGATGGTCGACATGCGCGTGACGCTCGTGGACGGCAAGTACCACGACGTCGACTCCTCGGAAATCGCGTTCAAAGTTGCGGGCTCGCTTGCCTTCAAAGAGGCGGCCAAACGCGCCAAGCCGGTGCTGCTCGAGCCGATCTTCGCCGTCGAGGTCGTCACCCCAGACGATTTCATCGGCGACGTGATCGGCGATCTCAGTCGCCGACGCGGGCAGGTCGAAGGACAGGAGGCGCGCGGCAACGCGAAAGCCGTGACCGCGCGCGTTCCGCTCAGCGAGATGTTCGGCTACGCGACGGACCTGCGCTCCAACACGCAGGGCCGAGCCACCTACACGATGCAGTTCGAGGCCTACGAGGAGGTCCCGCCGAACATCGCCGAGAAGATCGTCGAACAGCGCACGGGGGAACCCGTCCCGGCCTAGACGGCTCGGGCTAGGCTGAGCAGGCAGACAGAGCGGACTGCAGCAGGCAGCAGTCAAGGAAGACTTCATTTAGATAGATTTCTGAGGTTCGCCTCCACAGGGGCGGGCAAACAAGCGATATAGGAGCGAACAAAAAGTGGCGAAGGAGAAGTTCGAGCGCGACAAGCCGCACGTCAACGTCGGAACGATCGGTCACATCGACCATGGCAAGACGACGCTGACCGCTGCCATAACGACGGTGCTGGCCGAGCACGGAGGCGCGGAAGCGCGCACCTTCGCGGAGATCGACAACGCGCCGGAGGAGAAGGAGCGCGGGATCACGATCGCCACTTCCCACGTCGAGTACCAGACCGACAGTCGGCACTACGCCCACGTGGACTGCCCCGGCCACGCCGACTACGTCAAGAACATGATCACCGGTGCCGCCCAGATGGACGGGGCGATCCTGGTGGTATCAGCGGCCGACGGCCCGATGCCCCAGACGCGCGAGCACGTCCTGCTCGCCCGCGAGGTGGGCGTCAACTACATCGTGGTGTTCCTCAACAAGGCCGACATGGTCGACGACGAGGAGCTGCTGGAACTGGTCGAGGTCGAGGTACGCGAGCTGCTCTCCGAGTACGACTTCCCGGGCGACGACATCCCGTTCATCACCGGCTCGGCTCTGAAGGCGCTCGAAGGCGATGAGGGCTACAAGCAGAAGATCCTCGACCTCGCCGCCGCGCTGGACTCCTACATCCCGGATCCGGTGCGCGAGCTCGACAAGCCGTTCATGATGCCGGTCGAGGACGTCTTCTCGATCACCGGTCGCGGCACGGTCGCCACCGGGCGTGTCGAGCAGGGCATCGTCCACACCGGCGACACCGTCGAAATCGTCGGCGTCCACGACTCGACCTCCACGGTCGTCACCGGCGTGGAGATGTTCCGCAAGATCCTCGACGAGGGTCGCGCAGGCGACAACGTCGGCTGCCTGCTGCGAGGCACCAAGCGCGAGGAGATCGAGCGCGGACAGGTGCTCTGCAAGCCCGGGTCGATCACGCCGCACACCAAGTACAAGGCCGAGGTATACGTCCTCAAGAAGGAGGAGGGCGGCCGTCACACCCCCTTCTTCACGGGCTACAGGCCTCAGTTCTACTTCCGCACGACCGACGTGACCGGGGTGGCAAAGCTGCCCGAGGGCGTCGAGATGGTCATGCCGGGCGACAACGTCCAGATGGAGATCGAGCTGATCCAGCCGATCGCCATGGACCAGGGCCTGCGCTTCGCCATCCGCGAGGGTGGCCGCACGGTCGGCTCCGGCGTGGTCAGCGAGATCATCGAGTAGCACACGCGCGTCAATCCGAACACCGTCGGGGCGACGCGCACATTGGCAGTCCGATACGACTAATTGAGCCCCACCTCCAGGGTGTGGCGGCGATGGGGCGGGTTCCCGAGTAGAACCCGCCCTTCACGCGCCGCCAGGGAGGGGCCAGCCGGCGGGGAAGCCCCACCGCCGGTGACGCACCGCAGCGATCGCACCGAGTACCAGCAGCACGAGAGCATCCACACGATCACCGCACGACGAGACTCAGCAAGGCGAAACTTCATGGCAGCGACCAACCAAAACAAGATCCGTATCCGCCTCAAGGCGTACGACACCTCCGCCATCGAGTCGGCCGCTCGCGAGATCGTGGAGACGGCGACGCGCACCGGTGCGAACGTGTCGGGACCGGTACCGCTGCCGACCGAGAAGAACGTCTACTGCGTGATCCGCTCGCCGTTCAAGGACAAGGATTCGCGCGAGCACTTCGAGATCCGCACGCACAAGCGCCTGATCGACATCCACCAGCCGACGCCGAAGACGGTCGACTCGCTTCAGCGTCTCGACCACCTTCCCGCGGGCGTCGACATCGAGATCCGCCTGGCAACCTGAACGATGGCTGCGATCCTCGCGAAGAAGCTCGGCATGACGCAGGTCTTTCAGGAGGACGGCAGCGTCGCGCGCGTGACCGTGCTGCTCGCGGGCCCGTGCCCGGTGACAGCGATCCGCACCTCCGAGCGCGACGGCTACGACGCGGTGCAGCTGGCGTTCGGCCTGGCCAAGGAGAAGCACATCTCAAAGCCCGAGCTCGGCCACCTCAAGAAGGCCGACGCGCCGCCGATGCGCACGCTCGCGGAGTTCCGCGGCGAGGTCGGCGAGCTGACGCTCGGCGAGACCGTAACGGTGGATTCCTTCGAGGTGGGCGCGCGGGTGAAGATCTCGGGCACGTCAAAGGGCAAGGGCTTCCAGGGCACGATCAAGCGCCACAACTTCGCCAGCGGCCCCAAGTCCCACGGCTCGCACAACGTCCGCGCGCCGGGCTCGATCGGCGCCTCGGCGACGCCCTCGCGCGTGTTCAAGGGCATCCGTGGGCCCGGGCAGATGGGCAACAAGCGCGTCACGCAGAAGGGCCTCGAGATCGTGCGTGTGGACGCCGGCGAGAACCTGCTGATGGTGCGCGGCTCAGTGCCCGGCCCGACCGGCGCGCTCGTGGAGGTGCGGACCGATGCCTGACGCCCCCGTCCTCGGCGCCAGCCGCGACCAAGAAGGTCAAGCTCGACGACTCGGCCTTTGGGGCCGGCTTCTCCGCGCCGCTGGTCCACCAGAGCGTCCGCGCCGAGCAGGCAGCACGCCGGCGTGGCACCGCCGCGACCAAAACCCGCGGCAAGGTCTCAGGCGGCGGCGCAAAGCCATGGCGCCAGAAGGGCACCGGCCGCGCCCGCGCCGGCTCGAGCCGCTCGCCCGTGTGGACCGGCGGTGGCACAGTGTTCGGGCCCCAGCCGCGCTCGTACACGTTCAAGGTCAACCGCAAGGAGCAGCGCGCAGCGCTGCGCAGCGCGCTGTCGCTGCACGCCGGACGCGGCTCGATCGCGATCCTCGACGCGAGCGCCTTCACCGCGCCCAAGACCAGCCAGGCGCTCGAGCTGCTCGAAGACTGGAACGCCGCCTCGGCGAGGACGGGCGGCTGAGCTCGACGCTCGTCGTGCTCGTCCCCGAGGAGTCCTCTGCGGCGCTGTCGTTCCGCAACCTCGCCCGCGTCGCCGTGCTGAGCGCCGAGAACGTCGGCGTCGCCGATCTGCTCGGCGCCGCTGCTGTCGTCATCTCCGAGCCGGCTCTGCAGGCGCTGACCGCGCGCACCGGCCAACCGCGCAAGGGAGATTCCTGATGGAGCCCACGCAGGTGCTCATCCGCCCGGTGGTCTCCGAGAAGAGCTACGTGCTCTCCGCCGCCGACCGCTACACCTTTCGCGTGCACCGCGACGCACACAAGACGCAGATCCGCCAGGCAGTCGAGGCGCTGTTCGACGTGCACGTCGTCGAGGTGCGCACGATGAGCGTCAAGTCAAAGCCCAAGCGCCGCGGCAGCACCGCCAAGGGCGCCACGCGCGAGTGGAAGAAGGCGATCGTGCAGGTGCGCGCCGGCGAATCGATCCCGATATTCCAGGGCCTCGCGGCCCTCGAGGGCTAGAACATGCCGATTCGCAAGCCACGTCCCACCAGCCCCGGCATGACGCTTCGTCTCCTACCCGGACTTCGCCGAGATCACGAAGTCCGAGCCGGAGAAGACGCTCATCGAAGGCCTCAAGAAGAGCGGCGGGCGCAACGCGCGCGGGCGCAAGACCGCACGCCACCGTGGCGGTGGGGCCAAGCGCGCCTACCGCCGCGTCGACTTCAAGCGCCGCAAGGATGGCGTGCCGGCGCGCGTCGCGGCGATCGAGTACGACCCCAATCGCTCCGCGTACATCGCGCTGCTGCACTACGTCGACGGCGAGAAGCGCTACATCCTGGCGCCCCAGCGGCTGACCGTCGGGATGATGGTGTCCTCCGGCGAGGGCGCCGACATCGCCGTCGGCAACTGCTTGGAGCTCGCGCGCATGCCCGTCGGCACGGTCGTGCACAACATCGAGCTCGCGCCCGGCCGCGGCGGCCAGATGGCGCGCTCGGCCGGGGCCTCAGCGCAGCTGATGGCCAAGGACGGCGACATGGCGACCCTGCGCCTGCCCTCTGGCGAGATGCGCATGGTCCGTGCGGAGTGTCGCGCCACGGTCGGCACTATCGGCAACGCCGAGCACCAGAACGTGAAGGTCGGCAAGGCCGGGCGCAAGCGCCACATGGGCGTGCGCCCGCAGACGCGCGGCGTCGCGATGAACCCCGTCGATCACCCGCACGGCGGCGGCGAGGGCTCGACCACCGCCGGTCGCCACCCGGTGACGCCGTGGGGCGTGCCCACGCTGGGCTACCGCACGCGCAAAAAGAACAAGTCCTCCGACCGCTACATCGTGCGCGGGAGACGCCGCCGCGGGAAGGGCAAGCAGCAGATGAGCCGCTCCAGCAAGAAGGGCCCGTGGGTGGAAGAGCGCCTGATGAAGCGCATCGAAGCGCTCAACGCGGCCAACAACAAAAAAATGATCAGGACGTGGTCGCGCGCATCGACGATCTTCCCTGAGATGGTCGGCCACACGATCGCAGTGCACGACGGCAAGAAACACGTGCCCGTGTATGTGAGCGAGTCGATGGTCGGCCACAAGCTCGGCGAGTTCGCGCCGACGCGCGTGTTCCGCGGCCACGCCGGATCGGGGAAGGTGCGATGAGCGCCGACGACGAGACGACCGCGCCGGACGACCGGACGGCCGGCGAGCCCGACGCCGCGAAAGCGTCCGCAGCGAAAAAACCTGCCGCCGCGAAAAAAGCGCCGGCCGCGAAAAAACCGGCCGCGTCTGCGGAGAAAAAAGCACCCGCCGCGAAAAAACCCGCGGCGAAAAAACCAGCCGCGAGAAAAACCTGCTGCCGAGAAAAAAGCGCCGCCGGCGAGAAAAAAGCGTCCGCCGCCAAAAAAGCTCCCGCTGCGGAGCAGCCCGCCGAGGAGCAGCCAGCCGCGGAGAGAAAACCCGCCGCCGAGAAGAAACCTGCCGCCGGGAAACAGCCGACCGCCGAGCAGACCGTCGAGAAACCCGCCAAAGCCGCCGCCGCGCCGCGCGCCGGCAAAGGCGGCGCCGCCAAAGCCCCGCGCCGCCGTGTCGTCGCCGCGCACGCACGCTACGTGCGCACCTCCGCGCGCAAGGCGCGCATGGTGTGCGGCCACCTGCGCGGCAAGTCAGTCCAGGAGGCACGCGCTATCCTCGCATTCACCCCTCGTGAGGTGGCGCGTGACTGGAGCAAGCTGCTCGAGTCCGCGGTGGCAAACGCCGAGAGCAACCACGAACTGCTCGAGGACGATCTGATCGTCCGGGAGGCGTACGCCGACGAAGGACCGACGATCAAGCGCTTCCGGCCGCGCGCGATGGGACGTGCGACGCCGATCCGCAAGCGCACCAGCCACCTGACGATCACGCTCACACCGCGCCCCGAGCCGGCAACCAACAAAAGAAACCGCTGAGAGACGAGACACATGGGACAGAAGGTTCATCCAGAGGCAATGCGCGTGGGCTACATCCACGACTGGAAGTCGAACTGGTTCAACGAGAAACACTTCGCTGAGTACCTCGCCGAGGACGTCCACGTGCGCGAGCACATCACGAACAAGCTCGCCCACGCCGGCCTGTCGGACATAACCATCCGCAAGGACGCCAACGAACTCGAGGTCAACATCCACACGGCCCGCCCCGGCATCGTCATCGGCAAGTCCGGCACCGAAGTCGACGCGCTGCGCCGTGACCTGCACCGCATGACCAAAAAGCAGATCAAGGTCAACATCCTCGAGATCAAGCGCCCCGAGCTCGACGCGAAGCTCGTCGCACAGTCGATCGCCGAGCAGCTGCAGAATCGCGTTGCGTTCCGTCGCGCGATGAAGCGCGCGCTCACCAGCGCCATGCGCTCCGGTGCCAAGGGCGTCAAGGTCCAGGTCGCCGGCCGGCTCGGTGGCGCGGAGATGGCGCGCACGGAAAGCTACTCCGACGGTCGCGTCCCGCTGCACACCATGCGTGCCGACATCGACTACGGCTTCTACGAGGCGCGCACCACGTTCGGCCGAATCGGCGTCAAGTGCTGGGTGAACAAGGGCGAGATCATGCCCGAGGGCTACACCGGCGCCGATCTGACAGACATGACCGCGCCGGCGCCGCCGAGCAGCGATCGCGACGGTCGTGGCGGTGCGCGATGGTCGCGAGGGCCGCGGCGGCGGGCGCAACGCGGCCTGGCGGTGGCGGTGGCGGCCGTGGACCGGGTGGTCCCGGTGGCGGCGGACGCGGCGGAGGTGGCCGTGGACCGGGTGGTCCCGGTGGCGGCGGACGTGGTGGCGGTGGACGTGGTCCGGGTGGTCCCGGCGGCGGCGGACGGACGCGGACCGCGTCCCGGCGGCGGCGGACCGTCCGGCGGAGGTGGGCGCTGATGCTCTCGCCCAAGCGTGTCAAGCACCGCAAGCAGCACCGGGGGCGTCGCCGCGGCAACTCGCGCGGCCAGCTTCACGTGCAGTTCGGCGAGTACGGGCTGAAGTCGCTCGAGTGCGGCTGGCTGACCAACCGCCAGATCGAGGCAGCTCGTATCGCGATGACGCGCAAGATCAAGCGTGGCGGCAAGGTGTGGATCAACGTCTTCCCCGACAAGCCCGTCACCAAGAAGCCCGCCGAGACCCGCATGGGCTCCGGCAAGGGCTCGCCCGAAGGCTGGGTCGCGGTCGTCAAGCCGGGACGTGTCATGTTCGAGTTGGCCGGCGTATCCGAGCCGCTGGCCCGTGAAGCGATCCGCCTGGCCGCGCACAAGCTCCCCGTCAAGTCGAAGTTCGTCCTGCGCGAGGACTGACATGAAGGCGAGCGAGCTGCGAGACCTCGACGACGACGAACTGACCAAGCGCCTGGCTGAGCTGCGCAAAGAGGTCTTCGGCCTGCGCTTCTCAAACGCCACCGGCGAACTCGACGACACCGCAGGTCTCGGCCGCGCTCGACGTGATCTCGCCCGCGCCCTGACCGTCGCCCGCGAGCGCCAGCTCCAGGCGGGCATCTGAGAAACACGAACGTGAACGGATCAAATGGCTGACGAACCAGACAACGACGCAGCAGACACCGAGCAGGACCAGGCCGTCACGACGCCGGCGCCCGAGGCCGAAGCCGCGCCTCAGGCCGACGCTGCCCCCGAAGCCGAGCCGACGGCTGAGGTCGACGCGACGCCCGAGCCCGACGCGGCCGCTGAGGCCGACGCAACGGCTGAGGTCGACGCGACGCCAGAGCCCGACGCGAGCGCTGAGGCCGATGCAGCGCCTGAGGCCGACGCGACGGCCGAGCCAGAAGCCGAGCCGACGGCTGAGGCCGACGCGACCACCGAGCCTGAGGCCGCTGGGTCGTCGGCTGCTGGCGAGCCCGCCGAGCAGCTGGCGCCCAAGGAGCGCCGCCGCAGGGCACGCTCGAAACACACCGACGCGCGTCCGAGCCGCACTCCTGAGGAGCGTCATGCCGAGCGGTTGGACGAGCGCAAGACCAAGGCCGCCCGGCGCCGCGCGCGCCGACTGCAGGAACGCGCCAAGAAAGCGACGCGACGTGCAGCGGCGCCCGCGCCCGAGGCGCTGGCGCCCGTGCACGCGCCGGTGGAGGGCACGCGCAAGCTGCGTCAGGGCGTCGTCGTCTCCGACAAGGCCGAGAAGACGATCACGGTGCGCATCGACGTCGCACGCCGGCACCGCCGCTACGAAAAGATCGTTCGCAGCTCGAGCACCGTGCACGCGCACGACGAGAACAACGACGCGCACGAGGGCGACGTGGTGCGCGTGATCGAGAGCCGGCCGCTGTCGCGCACCAAGCGCTGGGCGCTGGTGGACGTGCTGGAGCGGGCGCGATGATCCAGAACGAGACCCGTCTGAGGGTCGCCGACAACTCCGGCGCCCGCGAAATCCTCTGCATCCGCGTCAAGGGCGGCTCCAAGCGCCGCTACGCGTTCGTCGGCGACGTGATCACGGCGACCGTCAAGCAGGCGAACCCTCACGGCACCGTCAAAAAGGGCGACGTCGTCACCGCCGTGGTCGTTCGCACCAAGAAGCCCATTGGCCGCGACGACGGAACGTACATCGCGTTCGACGAGAACGCCGCGGTGATCATCGACGACCAGAACAACCCGCGCGGCACGCGCGTGTTCGGCCCGGTCGCGCGCGAACTGCGCGAGCGCAACTTCATGCGGATCGTCTCGCTCGCCCCGGAGGTGCTGTGATGGGCCGTCACGCCGTCCGTGCGCAAGCGCCGCTCGCTGAAGATCCGCTCCGGCGACCGCGTCAGGTCATCTCCGGCAAGGACCGCGGCAAGAGCGGCCGCGTGCTGCGCGTGGAGCCCGCCAAGGAACGGGTGTACGTCGAGGGCCTGAACATGATCAAGCGCGCCACACGCCCCCAGCAGGCCGCCGGGACGAGCTCGCAGACGGCCGCGCAGCTGGGCGGGATCATTGAGCGCGAAGGACCGATCCACATCTCCAACGTGATGCTGCTCGACGCCAAAGGCAAGCCCACGCGCGTCGGCATCGAGCGCGGCGAGCAGGGCGGGCGCTTCCGCGTCGCCAAGAGCTCCGGCGCGAGGCTCGACTGATCCATGGCGACCATGACTGACAGCGCCCCCACCGCCCGCCTGAAGACGCGCTACCTCGAGGAGATCCGCCCTGCGCTGATCGAGCGCTTCGGCTACTCGTCCGTGATGCAGGCGCCGAAGATCGAGAAGATCACGCTCAACATGGGCGTCGGCCTCGCCAAGCAGGACTCCAAAATGCTCAAGGCGGCGACCGATCAGCTCGCGACGATCGCCGGCCAGCACGCCGAGCGTTCGTCGTGCGCGCAAGTCGATCGCCGCGTTCAAACTGCGCGAGGGCATGCCGGTGGGCGTCGCCGTGACGCTGCGCGCAGAGCGCAGCTACGAGTTCCTCGACCGGCTCATCTCGGTCGCGATCCCGCGAATCCGCGACTTCCGCGGCCTGAACCCGCGATCCTTCGACGGCCGCGGCAACTACTCGCTGGGCGTCAAGGAGCAGATCATCTTCCCCGAGATCGACTACGACAAAATTGACATGGTCCGCGGGCTGGACATCACGATCACCACCTCCGCCGCCACGCGACCTCGAGGCCTACGCGCTGCTGGCCGCGCTGGGCATGCCGTTCTCTGCCCAGGGCCGTCCCAAAGGCTATGACCCGGATGCGGACGCCGCCGCCCAGCTGGCGCACGAGGAGGCCGAGGCCGCCAGCGCCGCCGCCGCCGCGCAGCCCGCGCCCGAGGCCGCCAAAGGCAAGGCCAAAGCGGCCGCCGCGCCTAAGCAGGCAGCAGAGTCCGAGGAGGTCGACGGAAGCCGAGGAGGCCATAGCCGAGGAGGCCGCGGCTGAAGCCGAGGTCGTCGCGGAGGCCGACGCCGGCGAGCAGGCTGCGGCCCAGGAGGTCGTCGAGGAGGCGTTCGAGGAGGCCGTCGCCGAGGTCGCCGAGATCGAGGTCGCCGCCGAGGCCGTGGCCGAGGAGGTCGAAGCCGAGGCCGCCGCCGAGGGCCTGGCCGAGGAGACCGCCGCGGCGGAGGCGACCGTCGAGGCCGTCGCCGAGGAGATCGAAGCCGAGCAGGCCGAGGAGGCCGCCGGCGAGCCCGATGCCAATGCAGAGCCCCTCGCCGAGGAGGCCGTAACCGAGGAGGCCGAAGCCGAAGCGGCCATCGTCGAGGAGGCCGAGCAGGGCGAGGCTTCGTAGACGGCGACACGGACACAACTGAGAAAGAGAGCACCGACTAGATGGCCAAGACCTCACTGCGCGTCAAGCAGGCGCGCCCGCCGAAGTTCAAGACACGTGCATATACTCGCTGCACCCGTTGCGGTCGTCCGCGAGCGGTGTACAAGAAGTTCGGGGTGTGTCGCATCTGCCTCCGCGACCTCGCCCACAACGGCCAGATCCCCGGGATGACGAAGTCCTCCTGGTAGGGATCTCCCTCCGAAGAAACGATCACGCCCAAACACCATGTCGATGACAGATCCGATAGCCGACTTCCTGACGCGCGTGCGAAACGCAATCCACGCCGCGCACGAGACCGTCGACGTGCCCGCGTCCAAGCTCAAGAGCGAGCTCGCGCGCATCCTCGACGAGCAGGGCTACATCGAATCGTGGTCGGTGGTGCCCGCGCCCGACGGCGCCGCCGGGCAGCTGATCCAGATCCGCCTCAAGTACACCGAGGACCGCCGCTCCGCGATCTCGGGTCTGCGGCGCGTTTCGCGACCCGGACAGCGGACGTATGTCGACGCGAAGCACATCCCGAAGGTGCTGGGGGGGATGGGCACATCGATCGTCTCGACCTCGCACGGCGTGATGACCGGTCACGACGCGCGCGCCGCCGGAATCGGCGGCGAGGTCCTGGCGCAGGTCTGGTAGCTGAGCGATGTCCAGAATCGGTAGACAGCCAATCCCCGTCCCGGCAGGCGTGACCATCTCGATCGAGCCCGAGTCAGTCCGCGTCAACGGCCCCAAAGGCGAACTCTCCGAGCGCATCCACCGCGACATCGAGGTCGTCCAGGACGGCGAGCAGCTGCTCGTCAAACGACCGACCGACCGCGGCGAACACCGCGCCCTGCACGGGCTCACGCGCACGCTCGTCGCGAACATGGTCGAGGGCGTCACCAGCGGCTACGAAAAGCGCCTCGAGATCCAGGGCGTCGGCTATCGCGCGCAGCTCAAGGGCAAGAACCTCGAGCTCGCCGTCGGCTACTCGCACCCGGTGCCGATCCCCGCGCCCCAGGGCATCGAATTCGAAGTGCCCCAGCCGACGCGCGTGGTCGTCAAGGGCATCTCAAAGCAGCTCGTCGGCGAGACCGCCGCGATCATCCGCAAGCAGCGCCCGCCCGAGCCATACAAGGGCAAGGGCATCCGCTACGAGGGCGAGCACGTGCAAAGAAAGGTCGGCAAGCGCGCATGAGCCCGTATAGCTGCGCTGGATCTGCGTCCTCGATCACTCGCGTGCGAAGCACGCTTCGCTCACTGCGTCCTTGCCGGGCTTGCTCTACGGGCTCATGCGGGGCGCTGGGATACAACAGGGGCGCGTCATGACGGTCCTCACCAAGGAGACCCGCCGGCTCAAACGCCGCCGCAGGGTGCGAGCGAAGATCTCGGGCACCGCGACGCGTCCGCGCATCTCGATGTTCCGCTCCAATCGCGGCGTGTCCGCGCAGATGGTCGACGACATCAGCGCGCACACGATCGCCGCTGTCAACTGGTTCGAGCCGGAGCTGCGCACGCTGGCGAAATCCGAGCGTGCCAAACGCGCCGCCGAGCTGCTCGCCGAGCGCGCCAAGACGGCGGGCATCTCCGAGGCCGTGTTCGACCGCGGCGGCTACCAGTACCACGGTCACGTCCGCACCTTCGCCGAGGCAATCCGCGAGGCCGGCATAACCGTCTAGCCGCCAAGGCTCACGACCCCGCTACGCTCTCCCTCCTGCCATGTCCATCTCCATAGATCGCTCAGTCAACCCCGCCGGCCTGGATCTCCAGGAGCGCGTCGTCGAGATCAACCGCGTCGCCAAGGTCGTCAAGGGCGGCCGGCGCTTCTCGTTCACCGCGCTCGTGGTCGTCGGCGACGAACGCGAAGTCGTGGGCGTCGGCTACGGCAAGGCCAACGAGGTGCCGCTGGCGATCCAGAAGGGTGTCGAGCGCGCCAAGAAGGACCTCTTCCGCGTGCCCAAGCACGGCAGCACCATCACCCACCAGACCACCGGCATCTTCGGATCCGGACGCGTCCTGCTGAAGCCCGCCTCGCCCGGTACCGGCGTGATCGCCGGCGGCGGCGTGCGCGCGGTGCTCGAGCTCGCCGGGATCCACGACATCCTCTCCAAGAGCCTCGGCACGCAGAACCCCATCAACCTGGTGAAGGCCACCGTCGCCGGTCTGCGCGGGCTGCGCACGCCGGAGGAGGTCGGCAAGCTGCGCGGGCTGAGCATCAACAAGGTCCTGGGCCTCGGCGGCGACCCCGTAAACGGCAGCGCACTGGTCGCCGACCCCGCGCTGGAGACAGCCGCCGCCGACGACACGCCCGCACCCGCCACGACTGCCCCTGGCGGAGCAAGCGCATAATGGGCGCGCTCAGCGTCACCCAGCGTCGCTCCAAGAACGGCGCCAACGCCAAACAGCTCGACACGCTGCGCTCGCTCGGCCTGCGCCGCATCGGCCACACCGTCGAGGTCAAGGATTCAGAGCAGGCCCGCGGCATGCTGCACGCCGTGCGTCACCTGGTCGAGGTCAAGGAGGGCAAGTGACCCCCGCCAAACACGACGCCGAGGAGCGCATCGGGCTGCACAGCCTCGCGCCGGCCCCCGGCAGCCGCCGCCCGCGCAAGCGCGTCGGCCGTGGCGAAGGCTCCGGCACCGGCAAGACCGCCGGGCGCGGGCAGAAGGGCGCGGGCGCGCGCTCCGGCTCCAAACGCCGCGCCAACTTCGAGGGTGGCCAGATGCCGATCCACATGCGCATGCGAAAGCTGCGCGGGCCGCACATGAAGAAGTCGATGCCCTTCGAGCCCTTCCGCACGCACACCCAGCCGGTCAACATCTCCGCGCTCGACAGATCGCTTTGACGCCGGCACAGCGGTCACGCTCGAGTTGATGAAGGCCAACGGCCTCGCGACGCGCAAGGACATCCCCGTCAAGGTGCTCGCCAAGGGCGAGATCAGCAAGGCGCTGACGGTTCACGCCCACGCGTTCAGCGCAAGTGCCCGCCAGCGCATCGAGGCTGCCGGCGGCACCTGCACCACGATCGACGGTTAGCCCGCCGAGCGCGCCCGCAACCGGCGGTCCGCAACTCGGCTATCCACTAGAATCGGCCTCCAAGGCGTGCCGGCGAGGCTTGCGCGCTGCGGACCCAAGCCCATGCTCTCGACGATTCTCAACGCCTTCAGGGTTGCGGATATCCGCAAGAAGATCGCCTTCACGGCCGCGATGCTGCTGATCTATCGCTTCGGTTCGCACGTCCCCGTGCCGGGCGTCAACCTCACCGCGGTCAACAACATCCAGAAGTCCTTCGGCGGCGGCGGGATCCTCAGCTACCTGAACCTGTTCTCCGGCGGTGGCCTGTCGAAACTTGCGATCTTCGCGCTGGGCATCATGCCCTACATCACCGCCTCGATCATCCTGCAGCTGCTGCAGGTGGCGGTGCCCTCACTGGAGAAGCTCTCCAAGGAAGGCGAAGTCGGGCAGGCGCGCATCACGCAGTACACGCGCTACCTCACCGTCGGTCTCGCCTTCGCGCAGTCGATCGGCTACGTCTTCCTGTTCCACAGCCTGCAGGCCAAAGCCGGAGAAAACGTCATCACGCATTTCGATCTGCCGCACATCTTCCTGATCGTCGTGTGCCTGACGACCGGCTGCGTGGTGCTGATGTGGGTCGGCGAGCTGATCACCCAACGCGGCATCGGCAACGGCATCTCGCTGCTGATCTTCGCCTCGATCGTCTCGCGCCTGCCCAGGGCATCCAGACCTGGTGGACCACACAGGACCAGGTCTTCAAGGTGATGGCGCCGTTCCTCGTGCTCGTCGTCGTCGCCGCGATCGTGTTCGTGCAGGAAGGCCAGCGGCGCATCCCCGTGCAGTACGCCAAGCGCGTGATCGGGAGGCGCATGACCGAGGGCGGGCAGACCTACCTGCCGCTGCGCATCAACATGGCCGGCGTCATCCCCGTGATCTTCGCCGCCAGCCTGATGGCCTTCCCGCCGACCGTCGGGCAGCTCGTCAAAACCCACTGGGGCCAGTCGATCTCGGACTTCTTCACCCCCAATGGCTGGCACTACGTCATCGGCGAGTCGCTGCTGATCATCATCTTCACCTACTTCTACACCGCCGTCACATTCAATCCCGGTCGACCAGGCCGAAAACCTAAAGAAGTACGGCGGGTTCATCCCCGGCGTGCGACCCGGTCGGCCGACCGCCGAATTCCTCGACCGGATCCTCGCGCGCCTGACGTTCCCCGGCGCGCTGTTCCTTGCCGCCGTCGCCGCGCTGCCGGCGCTGCTGTTCGCGCAGACCCACCAGCAGTTCCAGTTCGGCGGCACCTCGATCCTGATCGTCATCGGCGTCGCGCTCGAAACGATGAAGCAGCTCGAGGCGCAGCTGATGATGCGAAGTTACGAGGGGTTCCTCAAGTGACGCTGCGCTGATCGCTCTGGTGGCCGCGACTTCGTGGCGGCCAACATGACCGACAGACTTCGCTTGGCCGAGGGGCCTGCGCGTGGTGAGGCCACGGTTTGCGCGTCGCGCGACTGGCAAGCCGCACCCCCTTTGCGGGTAGGCTGCCCCGGTCGTGTCCGAACTTAACCTGATCCTGCTCGGTCCGCCCGGTGCCGGAAAGGGCACCCAGGCGGAGCGCCTGCACGAGGACTTCGGGCTGCCGCACATCTCAACCGGCGACATCCTGCGTGCGCAGGTCGCCGAAGGTACCGAGCTCGGCATGCGAGGCCAAGCGCTACATGGACGCCGGTGAGCTCGTGCCCGACGAGGTGATCATCGGCATGATCATCGAACGGCTCGCCAGCGGCGACGCGCGCGACGGCTTCCTGCTCGACGGCTTTCCGCGCAACGAAAAACAGGCGGACGCGCTCGACGAGGCGCTGCGCGGTCTCGATCGGCGCTTGACGGCCGTGCTGCTGATCGAGGTGCCCGACGACGACGTCGTGCGCCGTCTCGCCGGGCGGCGCGTGTGCGTCAAGAACCCCAGCCACATCTACCACGTCGACTTCGATCCGCCCAAGCACGAGGGAGTGTGCGACCAGGACGGCGCGCGCCTGATCCAGCGCGACGACGACCGCGAGGAGGTGATCCGCCGGCGCCTGGAGGTCTACCACGCCCAGACCGAGCCGCTGATCGCCTACTACGATCGCGCCGGGCTGCTGCGCCGCTTCGACGGACGGCGCACCGCCGATGAGGTCCACGCGCACATCCGCGCGACCGTCGCGACGCTGCGCCTCGAGGAGGGCTTCTAGCCGCAGGCCGCGCTTCGCTGCCCAGCTAAGCTCCGTGGGTGATCATCAAGAAGTCCCCGAAGGAGATCGAGAAGATGGCGCGCGCAGGGCTGTTGCTCGCGGCGGTCCACGACGAGATCGAGCGCAACATCCGCCCCGGGGTGAGCACCGGCGAGCTCGACAAGCTCGCCGAGCGCTTCATCCGCGACCACGGCGCCACGCCGACGTTCAAGGGCTACCGCGGCTTCCCCGGCTCGATCTGCGCTTCGCCGAACGCGATGATCGTGCACGGCATTCCCGGCCCCTACAGGCTCGAGTCCGGCGACATCATCTCGATCGACGTCGGCGTCACGCTCGGCGGCTGGGTCGCCGACGCGGCCAGGACGTTCACCGTCGGGGAGGTCGGCAAGGACGCTCGCCGGCTGCTCGCCGCAACCGAGGAGTCACTGCACGCGGGCGTGGCGCAGTGCCGCGACGGGAACCGCATCGGCGACGTCTCGGCCGCGATCCAGCGCGTCGTCGAGGACGCCGGCCTGTCGGTCGTGCGCTCGCTCGTCGGCCACGGCGTGGGGCGCAGCATGCACGAGGAGCCGCAGGTGCCCAACTACGGCAAGCCCGGCAAGGGACCGCTGCTGCAGGAGGGCATGGTGCTGGCGATCGAGCCGATGACCACCGCGGGCCGGCCCGGCGTGCGCGTCGGCGGCGACGGCTGGGCGATCTACTCCCAGGACGGCTCCGCGCGCGGCGCACTTCGAGTTCACCGTCGCCGTCACCGCCGCCGGACCGCTGATCCTCACGCCCTGGCATCTCGCGCCCGACGCGCGTGCTGAGGCGCTCGCCGGCGCCCAGCTGCCCGAGGGCGTCGCCACCGCAGGCTGATCGCGCGAGCAGGCCGCGACAGCGAACCGGGCTTGCTACTATCTGGAGTCCTGCCCAGGCGCGCGCTCGGTTGCGTGCGTGGGGGCATATCCTCGACCCGGTAGCGGCGGCCGCAACGGCAGCCAGAGCCGAGTCGCCGGAACCCAGCCGCCGAAAGGGATCATGAAGGTAAGACCGTCGGTCAAGCCGATGTGCGAGAAATGCAAGATCATCCGCCGCAACGGTGTGGTGCTGGTGATCTGCCAGAACAAGCGCCACAAGCAGCGCCAGGGGTGATCCGCTAGGTGGCACGTATCGCTGGCGTCAACCTGCCTCTGAACAAGCGTTCGGAGATCGGGCTGACCTACATCTACGGGATTGGGCGCTCGACGTCCAACAAAGTGCTCGCGCAGGTCGGCGTCGACCCCGACACCTACATCCGCGACCTCACCGAGGACGAGGTCGCCAAGCTGCGCGACGCGATCGACGACGGACTGACCGTCGAGGGCGATCTGCGGCGCGAGCGTTCCCAGGACATCAAACGTCTGCAGGAGATCGGCTCCTACCGCGGCCTGCGCCACCGCCGCGGGCTGCCGGTCCGCGGGCAGAAGACCAAGACCAACGCGCGCACGCGCAAGGGCCCGAAGCGCATGCAGGTGGCCGGCAAGAAGCGGGCGGGCAAGAAGTAATGCCTCCTGCTCCCAAACGCGCCCGTGGACGGCGCAAGCCGAAAAAGAACATTCCCGTCGGACAGGCGCACATCAAGACCTCGTTCAACAACACGATCGTCTCGCTGACCGACACCACCGGCAACGTGATCGCGTGGGAGTCCGCCGGCGGCGCCGGCTTCAAGGGCTCGCGCAAGTCGACGCCGTTCGCCGCCCAGGTGACCGCCGACGCCGCCGCGCGCAAGGGTCTCGAGCAGGGGCTGCAGAAGGTCGAGGTCTACGTCAAGGGCCCCGGCTCCGGCCGCGAGACCGCGATCCGCTCGCTGCAGGCCGCCGGCCTGGAAGTGACGGGCGTCAAGGACGTCACCCCGCAGGCACACAACGGCTGCCGCCCACGCAAGCGGAGGCGCGTCTAATGGCCAGAGACACGAGCCCGCAGTGCAAGCAGTGCCGCCGCGAGGGACAGAAGCTGTTCCTCAAGGGCGAGCGCTGCCTGACCGACAAGTGCGGCGTGGAGCGACGCTCCTACCCGCCGGGCGAGCACGGGCGCGGGCGCATGAAACAGAGCGAGTACCGCGTCCAGCTGCGCGAGAAGCAGAAGGCGAAGCGCTACTACGGCGTGCTGGAGAAACAGTTCGCCGGCTACTACGAGAAGGCTTCGCGCCAGACGGGCATCACCGGCGAGAACCTGCTCACGCTGCTGGAGTGCCGCCTGGACAACGTGCTCGTGCGGCTCGGCTTCGGTGCCTCGCGCCGTCAGGCCCGCCAGCTGATCCGTCACGGCCATTGGACGGTCAACGGCCGCCGGGTGAACATCCCCAGCTACCAGGTGCGCCCGGGCGACGTGATCACGATCAAGGCTGACACGCCTGCCACGCAGGTCGTCAGAGACGCCACCGAGCTCACCGGACAGATACCCGCGTGGCTCCAGGCCGACCACGAGTCGCTCTCGGCCAAGGTGCTGCGCAAGCCGGAGCGGCGCGAGGTCGCCGCACCGGTGCAGGAGCAGCTCATCGTCGAGCTGTACTCGAAGTAGGCAGAACTTTTCCCTCGTCGCGGCCCATCTGGGCGGCGACGCTCAGAGCCGGCGCCGTCAACGGCGCCGGTGCGACACCAAAACGACGTTAGGACTCTCATGCTCGACTTCCAAATCCCCCGGATCACAAGCGAGTCCGTGGAGCAGAACCGTGGCACGTTCACGATCGAGCCGCTCGACCGCGGCTTCGGCTACACGTTCGGCAACTCGCTGCGCCGCGTACTGCTCTCCTCGCTCGCCGGCGCCGCCGTCACGAGCGTGCGCATCGAGGGCGTTGCGCACGAGTTCTCCACGATTCAAGGTGTCAAGGAGGACGTCACCGACATCGTGCTCAACCTCAAGGGCGTCGTCTGCCGCATGCACTCAGACGCCAGCGAGGTCGAGGCTCCACTCGTGGTGACCGGTCCCTGGAGACATCACCGCCAAGGACATCGACCTGCCCGCCGGCGTCGAGATCCTCAATCCTGAACTGCACATCGCGACGCTCGAGAAGAAAACAAAGCTCGAGCTGTACATGACGATCGGACGCGGGCGCGGCTACCGGCCCGCCGAGGAGAACAAGTCCGCCGACCAGCCGATCGGCGTGATCCCGATCGACTCGATCTTCTCACCGGTGCGCCGTGTCGCCTACGCCGTCGAGCAGGCGCGCGTCGGGCAGAAGACGGACTTCGACAAGCTCACCCTCGACATCGAGACCGATGGCTCGATCGACCCGCAGGCGGCACTGCGCGAGGCGGCCGAGCTGCTGATCTCCCAGCTCGCGATCTTCACCGACGCCGACCGTATCCAGGAGCTGCGAGCCGCTCCCGGCGGACAGCTCGATGGCCACGGCCTCGCCGTCGGCGGCGGCGCGCAGCCGGCCCTGCAGGGCGAGGAGTGGGGCATCCTGATCGAGGAGCTCGAGCTCGGCGTGCGCTCGTACAACTGCCTCAAGCGCGCCGGCATCCAGACGGTCGGCGATCTCATCTCGAAGTCCGAGGCCGAGCTCAACGCGATCCCCAACTTCGGCAAAAAGTCGATCGACGAGGTCATCGAAACGCTGCACGCGAGAGGGCTGAACCTCCGCCAGGACTAGGCCACACGGTGGCCGGGCTGCGCTCGTCAGGCGCGCGGCCCTCGACCTCGGCTGGAGGGGAGTGAGTGATCGAGTTCACGCCCCGCCGCCGCAGGCGGCCGCGTGAGTCCGATCATCTAAGCTCCCCGACCTCATGCGACACCAGAAGACACGCAACAAGCTCAGTCGCGACTCAGCGCACCGCAAGGCGCTGCTGATGAACCTGAGCAAGGAGATCATCGAGCACGAGCGGATCGAAACGACCGCCGCCAAGGCGAAGGCCGTCAAGCCGGAGATCGAGAAGCTGATCACGCTCGCCAAGCGCGGTGACCTGCACGCCCGCCGGCAGGCGCTGTCGACGCTCTCCCAGGACAAGTTCGCCGTGCACAAGCTGTTCGTGGAGGTCGCGCCGCGCTACGCGGAGCGGCCAGGCGGCTACACGCGCATCCTCAAGCTCGGACCGCGGCGCAGCGACGCGACCGAGATGGTCTTCATCGAGCTCGTCTAGCTCCGCGCTCTCGCCGCCGGCCGCGCGGGGATGATCACCAAGCTCACGATCGAGTACGACGGCAGCGACTTCGCCGGCTGGGCGCGCCAGCCCGACAAGCGCACCGTGCAGGAGGAGCTCGAGCGCGCGCTGCGCACGGTGCTCGGCGACGTCGGCCACGACGAGCGACCGCTCACGCTGACGGTCGCCGGACGCACCGACGCCGGCGTGCACGCCTGGGGCCAGGTCGCGAGCTACGCGCACGAGGCGGTCGACCCGCTGCGCCTGAACCGCCTGCTCGACGGCGACGTCGCCGTGCTCGCCGCCGAGCCCGCGCCCGCCGGGTTCAACGCGCGCCGCGACGCCACCTCGAGGACCTACTGCTACCGCGTCCTCGCACGGCGCACGCGCTCCGTGTTCGAGCGAGGGCGCGCCTACTGGTGGACCGCGCCCGTCGATCGCGACGTGCTCGACTGCGCTGCGCCGCCGCGCTGCTCGGCACGCACGACTTCACCGCCTTCACGCCCACCGAAACCGAGCACTCCTACTTCAACTGCCGCGTCAGCTCCGCCGAGTGGCGCGCGCACGGCGACGTGCTCGAGTTCTGGATCGAGGCCGACATGTTCCTGCGCCACATGAACCGCGTGCTCGTCGGCACGATGCTCGACGTCGCCGCCGGCCTGCGCAGCGTTCGATGAGTTCGTGCGAGCTGCTGGAGGGGCGGCCGCGGGCGCAGGCGGGGAGGACGGCGCCTGCGCATGGGTTGGCGTTGGCGCGGGTCTCCTACGACGATCACTGATCTTCACGCGCCGGGACCGAAGCGGCCCCTATGCTGGTCCGAGCGATGCTCAACGTGCTGCTCACGAACGACGACGGGATCGAGGCCGACGGCCTGCAGGCGATGCGCCGTGCGCTGGCCAGCTGGACGACGTGCGCCTCGCGGTGATCGCGCCCGACGGCAACCGCTCGGCGATGGCGCGCTCGATCACCACGCGCAGGCCGCTGTGGGTCGAGGAGGTGCCGTTCTCCGACGGCAGCACCGGCTACGCGACCGACGGCACGCCCGTGGACTGCGTGCGCCTGGCGAGCCTCGGCATCGTCGAGGACTTCGATGCGCAGCTGGTGGTGGCGGGGATCAACCACGGCGCGAACCTCGGCGACGACATCACCTACTCGGGCACCGTCGCCGCGGCGCTCGAGGGCGTCGTGCTCGGGCTGCCCGCGATCGCCGTCTCGCAGCAGTCGCGCGCCGGCGCGCTCGACTATCGCTTCGACGGCGGCTTCGGCTTCGAGACGGCCGCCGCGTTCGTCGCGCGCCTGATCGAGCGCATCGAGGACGTGCCGCTGCCGGCGCGGACGCTGCTCAACATCAACGTGCCCGCCGGCGAGCCCCAGTGGCGTCGAGGTCACGAGCCTCGGCAAGCGCATCTACCGCGACGAGCTGAAACTCGAGCGCGAGGAGGAGCACCGGCGCCGCTACTGGATCTATGGCTCGGACCCCGGCTTCCACGACGAGCCCGGCACCGACCTCGCGGCGATCGCCGCCGGCGGATCGCCGTAACGCCGATCCACTTCGACCTGACCGACCGCCCGAGCCTCGACGCGCTGCGGCGCTTCGACCTGGAGGAGATGCTGGCGCCGCCGATTGGAGACCGGCCACGACGACGCAGCCGTGAGCGCTGCGCAGCGGAGCGATGGCCTCCGCGCGTGCAGGAGCTGCGCGAGCAGCTCGAGCACCACGCCTACCGCTACTACGTCCTCGACGACCCCGAGATCGGCGACGACGCCTACGACCGGCTGCTGGACGAGCTGCGCACGATCGAGCGCGAGCACCCCGAGCTCGTCACGCCGGACTCGCCCACGCAGCGCGTGGGCGGCGAGCCGGTGGGGCGGCTCGAGAAAGTGCGACACCTCGAGCCGATGCTGTCGCTCGGCAACGTGCGCTCCGAGCAGGAGCTGCGCGCGTGGGTCGAGCGCATGCGCAACCACCTCGCGCGCGAGGGCATCACCGACCCCGAGTTCACGTTCGTGGTCGAGCCCAAGATCGACGGGCTCGCGATCAGCCTGCTGTATCGCGACGGCGTGCTCGAGCGCGGCGCCACGCGCGGCAACGGCGAGGTCGGGGAGGACGTCACCCACAACCTGCGCACGATCGGCGCGATCCCGCTGCGCGTCGAGGGCGCGCCGGCGCTGCTGGAGGTACGCGGCGAGGTGTACATGTCGCTGCGGGACTTCACCGCGCTGAACGAGCGGCGCGCCGAAGCCGGTGAATCGACGTTCATGAACCCGCGCAACTCAGCCGCCGGCACCATCCGCCAGCTCGACCCCGCGGACGCGGCCAAGCGTCCGCTCTCGATCTGGGCCTACCAGGTCGGGGTCACCGAGGGGTTGTCCTTCACCAAGCACTCGCAGGCGCTCGACTGGCTGCGCGAGCACGGCTTTCGCGTCAACAACGGCATCAAGGTGCTCGCCGGCGAGGACGACGTGATCGCGCAGTGCCTGGAGTGGGAGCGGCGTCGTGGCGAGCTCGATTTCGAGATAGACGGGGTCGTCGTCAAGGTCGACGACCTCGAGTTGCAGCGCCGGCTCGGCTCCGTCGGGCGCGACCCCCGCTGGGCGGTGGCGTGGAAGTTCGCTCCCACGACCGCAGTCACGCGTCTGGAGAAAGTGATGTGGAACGTCGGCAAGTTCGGCGACATGCGCCCGTACGCGGTGCTCGAGCCGGTCGAAGTGGGCGGCGTGACGATCAAGCTCGCGACGCTGCACAACGAGGAGGACATCGTGCGCAAGGACCTCCGCGCGGGCGAGGAGGTGATCGTGGTGCGCGCCGGCGACGTGATCCCGCAGGTCGTCTCACCGGCGCCGCACGTCGCCGAGCGCAAGGACCGCCCGCCGCTGCCGCAGCCCGCCCGAGCGCTGCCCGTTCTGCGACACCAAGACGGTCAAGCTGCCCGACAGCATCTTCACCAAGTGCCCCAACCCCGAGTGCCCGGCGCGCGCTTGGCAGCTGCTCAAGCACTTCGTCTCGCGCGGCGCCATGGACATCGACGGCCTCGGCGAGAAGCAGGTGGCGCTGCTGCAGGAGCACGGGCTGGTGAGCACCGCCGCCGACTTCTACCGCCTGCGCGCCGAGCAGCTGCTCGAGCTCGAGGGCTTCGGCGAGCTGTCCGTCAAGAACCTGCTCGCGGCGATCGAGACCTCCAAGGAGCGGCCGTTCGCGCGCGTGCTGTTCGCGCTGGGGATCGAGGAGGTCGGCGAGGTCACCGGCCGCAACCTCGCGCAGCGCTTCCGCGACATCGACGCGCTGCTCGCCGCCACTCCCGAGCAGATCGCCGCAGACGCCCGGCATCGGCGAGAAGATGGCCAGCGCGATCCGCACGCAGCTCGAGGACGAGCGCATGCGCAAGCTGATCGAGGACCTGCGCGAGCTGGGGCTGTGCTTCCACGAGGAGGGGCCGCCGCCGTCGGAGGGCCCGCTCGCGGGCAAGACGCTCGTGCTCACCGGAACACTGCCCGAGCTCTCGCGTGAGGCCGGCCACGCAGCGCATCCTCGCCGCCGGCGGCCGCGTCACCAGCTCGGTGTCCAAGAACACCGACTACGTCGTCGCCGGCGAGAGCCCCGGATCGAAGCTCGAGAAGGCCGAGCGGCTCGGCGTGACGGTGCTCGACGAAGCCGGGCTGCTCGCGCTGCTCGGCCGGTAGCGCGCCGGCGAAACGGCCACGCGCTCAAGCATCGCGCCGTGCAGGCGCCGAAGCATCCACATGACCTCGCGTCGCAGAAGCCTGTACGCCCTCGCCGCGGTTGCGCTGCCTGCCCGTACCCGCGCTCTGCGGGTGCGCGAGCTGGCGAAGCTCGGCTACGGGGACCTCCGCCGAAGCGCTCTCGGCGGCGTCGCCGCGCGGCTCGCCGAGCGCTACAGCGGCGGTGGCGGCGAGGCGGAACTCAAAGAATTCGTCGACAGCGAAACCAACAGCGAAGAACGTCAGCAACTGCGCGAAGAACTCGCTCCTGCAGAGCAGCCAGAACAGTCACACGAACAGGCCGAACAGGGCGGCGAACCCGGCCAGAACAGGGCGAAAGCGAACAGCCGGAAACAGAATCCGCACAAGCAGCCGAAGCGAAGGGTAGGGGGCAGGCGGCGGCCGCGCGCGAGCGGAGGGGTAAAGTCCGCACATGCGCGCGCTACTGGCAATACCCGCCACGTCGCTGGCATTAGCCGGTGCCACGGCGGCGGCCACGGCGGTGTGTACCCGATCACCGCCGCCGAAGCAGCCGCCGCGATCACCGCCCAGATTCACAAGCAGGTCGCGTCCGAGCTGCACGGTGGCTTCCACGCAGCGACGCAGTGCAGCGGCCAGAGCCCCGGTTCTGGGGTGATCAACGCGACCACTCGACTCGCGCGCTGGCGCTGCTCGCTCGAGCTCGGAGGCGTTCACTTCTCCACCCCGTGCAAGGCACAGGCTGACGTGTTCGCCACCAACCAGCCCCACCACGTTCGAATCGACTGGCTCTCCATGAGCCAGACCTGTCACGCGCACGCCGGCTGAGCGCGCGGCGCTCCTCGTCAATAATCGGCGACCGTGATCGCCATGTGGTCCTGGAAGGTGTGCGCGGTTTCGATCGGGATGTTGTCGGTGAAGATCGCGAACACGAGCGTGTGACCGTCCGCCGCCTGGCAGTAGCCGACGAGGTTCGACACACCCGTGAGCGTGCCCGTCTTGCCCTGGCAGCGGCCCGCCGCGCCCGTGTCGCGCATGCGAAGTTCGAGCGTGCCGGTGCGCCCCGCGACCGCCATGTGTTCGCGCAGGACCGCGCCGATCGGCGTGGACGCGAGCTCCACCAGCAGGTCGGCGACCTGGTAGGGAGACGTCCTGTCCGCTTCTGACAGGCCCGAGCCGTCGACCACCTGCGGATGGATGCCAAGCAGCGTGGACATCGTGCTGGTCACCACAGCGGCCCCCGCCGCGGTCGTGCCGGCGCCGCCGTAGCGCGCGCCCAGGTCCTTGAGCAGCGTCTCGGCGAAGAAGTTGTCAGACGGCGGCAGCATCAGGCCGAGCAGCTGCGCGATCGTCGGCGACTGCACCTGTGCGAGCGCGACCGCGCCGGCGGGGGTGCTCGCGGCGCCGCTGTGGCCTGGACGATCACGCCGGCCGCCTTCAGCGCCTTGCGCAACGCGCGTGCCGCGAACGCCGCCGGCGCGTGCGGGCCGTGTTCGCGAGCCTGTTTCGCCGCGGTTGAATGCGAGCGCGCTGAGCGTGCCTTCGAGGAACGGGTCCCACGCGTAGTTGCTCGACGGCTCGCCTCGCAGCGCATCGAAGTAGGACTCGTCGCCCTCGATCGAGCCCGTCACGCGGTGGATGTGGTCCGTCTGCACGAGCTGGGCGACGAGCGAGGAGACGCTCGCGCCCATGCCGCCGTAGTGGCTGCGGATGAACGCGCTCGTGCCGAACGTCGGATCGCCACCGCCCCGCAGGTACAGGCTGCCTTCCCACACCCCGCCCGGCGCCATCCGCCCGACGCCGTAAACGCTCGTCGTCAGGCGCGACGAGGCGCCCATCTTCACGAGCGCCGTCGTCGCCGTGTACAGCTTCTCCACCGACGCCGGCGGGCGCATCGCCGTTGCGCGCTCGGAGAACAGCGCCTGTTTGCTCGTCAGGTCGTAGACGTAGGCGCCGTCGGCGGGGCCCGCCAGCGCGAGCTGGTGCGCGAAGTCAGCCTGCAGTTCGGCCAGATCACCGCCGGCGCTGGCCGCCGCGGGCGCCAGCACGGCCACAAGTAGAAGTCCGCATAGCAGAATGAGGACGTTCGTTGCAGGTCTTGGCCGCACGTAGCCATAGAATGTCCGTGGATGGGCAAGGTTGTCAAGTTGGAGCAGGCCACGAAGGCCAAGCCACGGACCAGGCGCGTAGCGGCCCGCGGCGTCGGGCAGCCTGCATCGATCGACCGCCGGCGCCGTCCCAGGCGCGACAAGACCGCGCTCGTGCTCGGCGGCGGCGGCTTCACCGGCGGCGTCTACGAGATCGGAGCGCTGCGCGCGCTCGACCTGCTCGCGGTGAACAGCAGCGTCAACAACTTCGACGTCTACATCGGCACCTCCGCCGGCTCGTTCATCGCCGCGCTCGCCGCCAACGGCGTGACCCCCGAGGAGATGATGCGGGTCGTCACGCGCCAGGGCAAGCCGCCGTTCAAAGACATCGACATCGGCGACCTGCTGCGTCCGAACCTGTTGGAGTTCGCGCGCAAGGGCGCACTGATGCCGCTGCGCGCCGCGTCGCTCGCCCGCCAGCTGATCTCACAGCCCGGTGGCGTCTCGCTGATGGACGTCATCATGGGGCTCGCCGACGGGCTGCCGTCGGGCCTGTACACCGGCGAGGGGATCGAGCGCTACCTGCACGAAGTGCTCAGCGAGCCCGGCCGCACCGACGACTTCGGCCAGCTCGCGTGCGAGCTCTATCTCACCGCGACCGATCTCGACACCTGCGAGCGCGTGGTGCTCGGCGTCGACGGCTCACGCGACGTGCCGATCTCGACCGCCGTGCGCGCCTCCGGAGCGCTGCCCATGGTCTATGCCCCCGTTCGCGTTCACGATCGTGATCTGATCGACGGCGGCATGATGTCCACGACCAACCTCGACCTCGCGATCCAGGCCGGCGCAAAGCTCGTCGTCGTGATCAACCCGATCGTGCCGTTCGTGAACGACTTCTCGCACAAGATCAACACCCTGCACGGACGGCGCCCGCGCCGAGTCGCGGACATGGGCTTCGCGCAGATCGGATACCAGGTCTTCAAGCTGCTCGCCTACCAGCGTCTGCACGAACTCGCCAAGGGCTGGGAGCAGCGCTATCCGGGCGTCGACATCGTGCTGATCGAGCCCGAGCCGACCGACGAACTGATGTTCCAGACGTCGATGATGAGCTTCGCCTCGCGCGTGGAGATCGCGCGCCACGGGTTCGAGTCCGTGACCAAGAAGCTCGCGGGCGAGTACTCGCGCTACGCCGAGGTCGCGGAGCGCCACGGCCTCGAGATCTCCGCCAAGCGCGTGCGCAAAGTCGTCAAGCACTTCGACGAGCGCAACGAGGAGGTCAGCGCTTGGCGCAAGATCCTCGAGGGCACCACGGGCGCTCTGCTACGCCAGGCAGGCAGCGCAAGCTAGGACAGCCGGGGGTTCTAAAGCGCTTTGTCGATCGCGTTGATCAGGCGATCGGTGGCGGCGGCGGAGTGGATGGCGATGCGCACGTGGCCGGGCTCGCCGAGTGCGTCGCCGGCGGCGACCAGCACACCGGAGCGCGCGAGGCGCGCTGCGAGCTCGCCACCCGGCATCGCCGGGTGGGCCGCCCACACGAAGTTGGCCTGGCTGTCTGCCACGTCAAAGCCACTCGCGCGAAGCGCCGCGGTGACGCGCGGGCGCTCCTCGCAGATGACCTGCACGCGCCGGTCCACCAGCTCCGAGCAGCTGTGCAGCGCCTCGTACGCGCCCGCCTGCGAGATCTCTGAGACGCCGAGGTCGGGCGCGAGCTCAGCCAGCAGCTCGCCCGAGCCGGGCGCGCCGATCGCATAGCCGATCCGCAGGCCGGCGAGCCCCCAGGCCTTGGAGAAGCTGCGGAACACGAGCAGTTGCGGGTGCTGCTCGAGCAGCGCGAGCGACGTGCCGGTTGGTTGAGCGTCGACGAACTCGACGAGCGACTCGTCGAGCAGCACCGCCACGCCAGTCGGCAGGCCCTGGAGCAGCCGCTGCAGCTCCGCCGCTCCGAGCAGCTCGCCGGTGGGGTCGTTGGGGCTCGCGATCGCGACCGCGCGAACGCTCGGCTCGCGTGCGGCGGCCTCGAGCAGCTCGTCGACTCCGCCGCTCACCGGCACCGCAACTCCGTGCGCGCGGCGCGCCATGATCGGGAACAGCGGGTAGGACGGCCACGGCGTGAGCAGCTGCTGGCCCGGCTCGAGCAGCGCGCGTGTGGCGGCGCTGAGCAGCTCGCCGGCGCCGTTGCCGAGGATCAGGCGCTCGGCATCGACGCCATGGCGCTCGGTGAGCAGGCCGCGCAGGTCAGAGCCGCTGAGATGCGGATAGCGGTGCAGCCCGCGGCGCGCGACGAAGGTGATCGCGTTGACGATGCGCGGGTGCGGCAGCTCGGGCCAGGTGGTGAGAGAGAGGTCGAGCGTCTCGACGCGCGTCAGCGCTTTGCGCCTGCGCTCCGCCGCCTCCTCGCGCAGCCCCTGGTTGACCTCCTCCTCGGACATCCCCTCGAATTGGCGGTAGTAGTCGAGCAGGCTCAAGCTTCCCCGCCGTGCGCCACCAGGCCGGTTCCCGGTCCGTGGAGGATCAGGAACCACAGTGCGAAGGCGAGCGCCATCACGACCGCCGTTGCGGCGAAGATCCGACCCAGCGCTCCCGTGCGCTGGTCATAGCCCGCCGCGCGCCGCACCAGGATCCAGGCGCCGTCGATGCGTTTCATCAACGCGAGCGTGCCGAACAGCAGCGCGAACAGCGCAATGAACGACACGAGGATGCCGAGGCTGACGCTGCCCGTGATGTAGTTGGCCTGCGAGCCGAGCCACAGGCACGCCAGCGGGATCGGCCCCCAGCACAGCAGGCACAGCAGCGTGATGCCGGCGAGCATGAGGCGCGCGATCGATCCGTCGACCCGCTGGCGCGTCTCGCCTCCGCGCTCGGGCACCGTGCGAAAGTGCACCGGCGCGGTGCCGGGCCTGCGCCCCACGAACAGCCCGCCGTTATCTGAGGGGTCGGTGCGCATCGTCTTCCATGTTCGCAGCTATAAGTGCCGTTGCACGTCAGCCGGCGTACAGCGCATCGAACAGGTCCGCGTAACGCTCGTTGACGACGTTGCGCTTGACCTTCAGCGTCGGCGTCAGCTCACCCGTCGCCTGCGACAGATCGTGGTCGAGGATCACGAACTTCTTGACCTGCTCGACCTGCGCATATTTCCCGTTGGCGCGGTCGATCTCGTGCTGGATCAACGCCTGGACCTCGGCTGCGCGCGCGAGCGACGGGATGTCCTGCGCCAGACCGTGTTCGCGCGCGAAGATCGGGATCTCTTCCTCGTCGAGCGTGATCAGCATCACCGGGTACGGACGCTGGTCGCCGTGCATCACGGCCTGGGAGATCCAGCGGCTCTGCTTGAGGTCGTTCTCGATGTTCGCCGGCGTGAGGTTCTTGCCACCGGCGGTGATGATGATGTCCTTCTTGCGCCCCGTGATCGACAGGTAGCCGTCCTCGTCGATCGAGCCGAGGTCGCCCGTGTGCAGCCAGCCCCTCTCGACCGCGCCGAAACTGGTGGACGCCTGGTTGTGGTAGCCGACGAAGATGTTCGGCCCTTTGATCAGGATCTCGCCGTCGTCGGCGATCTTCAGCTCGACGTTCGGAAGCGCGCGCCCGACCGTGCCGAAGCGGTGGTTCTCGACGGTCGACACGGTCGCCGCGGTGGCCGTCTCGGTCATGCCATAGCCCTCGAGCACCGGTACGCCGCACGCCCAGAAGAACTCGAGGATCTCCCGCGCGATCGGCGCGGCGCCGCTGGTCGCATGGCGCACGTTGCCGCCGAAGATCGCACGCACGTTCTTGAACAGCTGCTCGTCGGCTTCGTCGAATTCCGCCTGCAGCTCCTGCGGCACGGCTTCGCCGCGGTTGAGCATGTCGCGCACCTTGACGCCCAGGGCGATCGCCGCGCGCGCGCGCTCCTGCTCCTCAGGCGGCTGCGCCTCGATCGCGCCGTGCGCCAGCGTGTAGATCTTCTCGAACACGCGCGGCACCGACGGGAAGTACGTCGGTTTGACCTCGAGCAGCTCCGGGATCACCTGCTTGGTGTCGCCGCCGAAGTACGCGAGCGTGCCGCCGAGGTCGAACACCGCGAGCTGGATCAGCAGCGCAAACGAGTGCGCGAGCGGCAGGTACAGGTAGATGACCTCGTCGCCCTGGATCTCACCGGCGTCGCTGATCATGTCGATGATCGCGCGGTAGTTGCCGTGGGTGAGCACGCAGCCCTTGGGCGGTCCCGTGGTGCCGGAGGTGTAGATGAACGTGAACGGATCCTCTGGGCGCACGCCCGCGCGCCGCACCTCGAGCTCCTCGGGTGGGCGCTTGGCGCCACGCTCGCGGACCTCGTCGAGCGTCAGCACCTGCGAGAGCTCACCGCCGCGCGCGGACCCGTTGGAGGCGATCGCGTCCGCGCCCGTTGCCGGCGGGTCGATCACGATCACGGTGCGCAGGTTCGGGAGCTGGTCGCGGATGGCCGCGATCTTGGCGAGCTGCTCGCCGTCCTCGCACACGACCGCGCACGCGTCGGAGTCGGATATCACCCACAGGCACTCTTCCGGTGAGTTGGTCTGGTAGATCGGAACCACGACCGCACCGGCGGCGGTCGCGGCCATGTCGACGTAGGACCACTCGGGGCGGGTGTTGGCGAGGATGCACAGCCGCTCGCCGGGTTGGAGCCCGACGTCGATCAGCCCGAGCCCGATCTGCTGGACGATGTCGGCGAGCTGCGCGTAGGTAACCTCGTGCCACGCGCCGTCGCGCTTGTGGCGCACGGCTACCTGCTCGGCGTGTGCAACGGCCGAATTCGCGACCAGGTCGGCGATCGTGCGCGACCCAGTAGTCGACGCGGCGGCCGCTGCCTCCATCAGGACTCCTTCCTCAAATTTATGCAGGCGAATGAACTAGCGAGATGTTAGACGCTGGCGCGTCGTTTGGATAGGCAAAGGGAATGCCTCTCAGACCGGGTTGGGGACGTCGAGGAAGACGTGGCGCAGCTCGAAGCGCGCCGCGATGTGCTCGCCCAGGCGTTTGACGCCGAGCGTCTCCGTTGCGTAGTGGCCCGCGGCGATCAGGTGCACGCGCGTCTCGCGCGCGAGCGCCATGGAGCGCTCCGCCGGCTCGCCCGTCAGCAGCGCGTCGGCGCCGGCAGCTGCGGCGTCGGCCGTGTAGTCGGCTCCCGCGCCCGAGACGATCGCGACGCGGTGCACGCGCGCTGGTCCCGCGTCGAACACGAGCGGCTCGTGCCCGATGATCTCGGCGACGCGCGCGAACAGCTCCTGCGCGGGCAGCCCTTCGCCGGGGAAGGTCGCGAGGAAGCCGATCGGCTGCCCACGGTGCAGCGCAAACGGGGTCAGCTCACCTGCGTCGCTCGCGCCGAGCGCGGCGGCGAGCAGCGCGTTGTTGCCGAACTGTGGGTGCGCGTCCAGCGGCAGGTGGTAAGCAGCCAGCGCGATGCCCGCGTCGAACAGGATCTGCAGCCGGCGCCTGAGCAGCGCGTCGATCGCCGTGACGCCCGAGCCCCAGAACAGCCCGTGGTGGACGAGCAGCAGCTGCGCCTGCTCGCGCGCGGCCAGCTCGAACAGCTCCGCGTGCGCCGAGACCCCCGTCGCGATCGTCTGCACCTGCTCGGCCCCCGGTACCTGCAGGCCGTTGACGCAGTAGTCCTCGAAGCGCCCCGGTTCGAGGATGCGATCGAGCTCAGCGACGATCTCCGAGGTGGTGGCTGGCACAAGCGCGACCATAGCGGCAGCGGCCGTGTGGGATACTGGTCGCTCATCGGGGCGTGGCGCAGCCTGGTAGCGCGCACCGTTCGGGTCGGTGAGGTCCCGAGTTCGAATCTCGGCGCCCCGATTGGCTTCAAGTAGCGCGAATATCCGCGAATACGAGCGAAAAGCCGCGAAAACGCTGGGGGTGGCGGGAGCCCGCGGTCGAGCGCCGCCCAGCAGCACGCCTTGGAGTGAACGAAGTGTCGAGGCTCGCCGCGCCACTCCCAGATGTCCCGGTCAGGCTCACACCACCGCTCCGCGGCGGTGTTCACCAGCTCTGAGAAAAATCGCCATTCGTCATCGTCGGGGGATGTCCGCGCCGATGCCAGCGCCAGGCGAGGTTGAGAATCTCCCCAAGCGCGTCCAACTGCAGTTGACGGGACGCGCCGTTGCCGACCCGCACCGGCCGCGAGCCACGATAACCCTCGAGGTCGAGCTGTTCCTCACCGATCCGCCGCTCCCCGCCGACCCCGAAGACGATCTGCAGGTCCTCTGCGTGCCCGGCGGAGCTGCGCACGACGAAGTGGCGAAACCGCCTGGCCTCGCGCTCGCAGCCGAGCTCCGAGAGCGCGTGCGCCGCCAGCGTCGAGTCCCTCACCCAGCTATAGCGGTAGTCCCAGCAGCGTTCCCCGCCGATCGTCTCCGGCAGCGAGGTCGTGGGCGCGGCCACGATCGCGCCGGTCGGCGCATAGGTGAGCGCCTTCAAAGTGAGCGCCGAGCGCATCATCGCCTCCAATGTCAGGACCGTTTTCGTGCAGGCGCTCACTCCAGCTCTGCCACCAGCTCACCGTCTCCGTCAGCCGAGCATCGACCTCGAGGGCCTCCACCGTGCTCGGCTCGTGCTCGAGCAGATGCGGGCGCACGAAGCGGACCAGCAGCCGTAGACGCTCCCCGGCGCGTATCTCGCGGCGAGCGACCAATGCTTCCTGCTCGACGGCCAGCTCGCCGTCGCTCCACACCAGCAGCCCGTCGTCGCCGCCGATCGCTGTGAAGATGTCGGTACTCGCGCGTCGCAGCCACGGCCGCACCGCCCCGTAGTCGAATCGCGGCGCCACCTCGAAGCGGACCTCGGCGCTGCCGCGCTCGCACTCCACGATCCTGATCAGCTCGCGGCGCGGCTCACGTGCCTCCTGCTCGCGCATCGCAAAGAAATCCCTGACCCGCACCAAGCCCTGCGCGCCGTCGAGCGCGCTCTCCAGCACCAAGGTGTCCTCGACGTAACCGCTGCCCCGCCACGCAGCCCCATCGTCTGCCAGAGACACCGAGCAGAACCCGCCGCGCTCACAGTCCAACAGACGACCAAAGCAGCTACCGCTGTCGAACCGAGGCAGGCAGCACCAGTCGATTGAACCCTCCGCGGAAACCAACGCGGCGCTGTGGCAGTCACCGATCAGCCCATACGAGCCGATCGCCGGCGCCTGCCGAGTCATCGTCCGCCGCGCATCGCGCCCAGCCCAAGCAAGCCAGCCAAAACACCCGCGGTGCCGGCGAGCACCCGCCTGTGCCTGGTCAGATCCCACTGCACGCTGCGCGGCTTGGAATCATCGTCAAAGCTCCCATGTGCCGCCCACTTACCGGGCACTGGCGCGAACAGATTGTCCGGCCGCCCAGGCTGCACCGGCTCATCGGTCTGCTGGGCGTCAAACCCCGTCCGCGCCAGGTAGCGGTCGGCGAAGCCGGGCACCAGCGCATTGCCCAGCAGCGTGATCGCGGTCGATGCTCCCACCCACCACTCACGCCGCGCCGGCTCCCGCGCGGCCGCCACGATCGCGCGGGCAGCCACCTCCGGCTGATAGATCGGCGCCACCGGCTGCGGATGGCGCGGTAGCCGGGTGCGCACGGTGTCAAACTGCGGTGTGTTCAACGCCGGCAGCTGCACCATCGTCACCCGCACCTGGCTGGCGTCGTACATCAGCTCGCAGCGCAGCGACTCGGTGAATCCCTGGATCGCGTGCTTGCACGCACAGTACGGGCTCTGCAACGGAATGCCGCGGTAGGTGAGCGCCGAGCCGACCTGCACGATCACACCACGGTCACGCGGGCGCATCCTTGCCAGTGCGCACAGCGTCCCATACACAACCCCCAGATATGTGACCTCGGTGACCCTGCGGAACTCCTCGGCGGTGATCTCCCATGCCGGAGCGAACACGCTCGCCATCGCATTGTTCACCCAAACCTCGATCTCACCGTGCTGCTCGAGCTCCGTGGCCGCAGCCTCGAGCGCCTGCGGGTCGGCGACGTCACACTCCAGCAGCACCGGCCGTCCACCAAGCGACTCGACCTCCCCAGCGGCGGCCGCGAGCGCTTCTCGACCGCGGGCGATCAGCCCTACAGTCGCACCCTCACGCGCAAACGCCTGCGCGGTCGCGCGCCCAACCCCGGAGCTTGCACCCGTGACCGCCACGACTAACGTCATCCCGCGCCTCTACCCGAAGCAGGCTGGCTTGGAACAAGACGAGGTGGGTAGACAGAGCCCGTGACCGCATTCGGCTACACGATGATGTGCGAGCAGTCCGCGCCCGACGAGCTAGTCAACGATCTGGTGAAGGCGGAGCAGGCGGGCTTTGAGTTCTCGGTCATCTCCGACCACTACCAGCCATGGCTCGCCTCCCAAGGGCACTCGCCGTATGCGTGGTCAGTGCTCGGCGCCGCCGCCCAGGCGACCGAGCGCATCGGCCTGATGACCTACGTGACCTGTCCCACGCTGCGCTATCACCCAGCGGTGGTGGCGCAGAAGGCGGCGACCATGCAGATCCTCTCCGGCGGCCGCTTCCGGCTCGGGCTCGGCGCCGGGGAGAACCTCAACGAGCACGTCGTCGGCAAGCGCTGGCCCGCCGTCGGGGTCCGCCACGAGATGCTCAAGGAGGCGATCGACATCATCGCCGCCCTGTTCGACGCGGACGAGCCGGTCAACTATCGTGGCCGCCACTTCGACGTCGAGACCGCGAAGCTGTGGGACCTCCCCGAGACGCATGTCCCGATCGGCGTCGCCGTCTCCGGCGGGGACTCCTGCCGGATCGCGGGCGAAAAGGCCGACGTGATGATCGCCGTCGAACCCGACGAGCAGCTCGGCAAGATGTTCGATCAGGCTGGCGGCACCGGCAAGCCGAGGGTCGGACAGATCGCCGTCGCATACGACCAGGACCGCGATACGGCTGTCCGGCGCGCCCACGAGCAGTTTCGCTGGTTCGGACTCGGCTGGAAGGTCAACGCGGACCTGCCCAACCCCGATGGCTTCGAGGGCGCCACTCGGTTCGTCACCCCAGAACAGGTCTCAGACCAGCTTGCCTGCGGTCCCGACGTGCAAGAGCACGTGGAGAAGATCAAGCCGTTCCTCGACGCGGGCTTCGACCAAGTGGCCCTCGTCCAGATCGGCGGCGCCCAGCAACAGCCCTTCATCGAGTGGGCGCAGCGGGAGCTGCTGCCCGCCCTGCGAACGCTATGAGCGCGTGCGCTGACAGCGACGCCGTATCAGCGAGGGGGCCGAGGTGGACTTCCTGAAGGAGGCGCTGAGCGGCCGCAACCGCTTCGTACTGCGCCTGGCGCTCGTCGCCGCGCTCGGCGGGTTCCTCTTCGGCTACGACACCGGCGTCATCTCCGGCGCGCTGCCCTTCATCGGCAAAGACCTCGGCGGGGGCAAATTCAACGAACAGGCATTCGTCGGGTCGCTGCTGATCGGCGCCGTCGTCGGAGCGATTCTCTCCGGGTTCTCCGCCGACGCGCTCTCACGCCGGCGCACCAAGATCATCGCCGGCTGCATCTACGTGATCGGCGCACTCGGGTCCGCGTTCTCGCAGACCGCGCCGGAGCTGATCGCCGCCCGCTTCGTGCTCGGCATCGCGGTAGGGACCGCTTCGTTCGTCGCGCCGATGTACATCTCCGAGCTCGCGCCGAAGCGCATCCGCGGCGGCGTCACCTCCTTCAACCAGCTGATGATCGTGAGCGGCATCCTCGCCGCGTACATCGTCAACTGGGCACTGAAGGACGCCACCGATAACTGGCGCTGGATGCTCGGCCTCGGCGCACTCCCCGGCCTCGCCCTCGCGATCGGCATGTACTTCCAGCCGTTCTCGCCGCGCTGGCTGGTCGAGCGGGACCGCGAGCAGGAGGCACGCGAGGTCCTGCGTAAGACGCGCGCCAGCGACGAGGAGGCAGAAGAGGAGCTGAAGGAGATCAAGCAGGCCGCCGAGGAAGCCGGCGGACTGCGCGAGATCTGGCGCCCACAGGTGCGGCCACTGATCGTCGTCGGCCTCGCGCTCGCCGTCGCGCAGCAGCTCATTGGCGTGAACACCGTCATCTATTACGCCCCGACGATCCTCAAGTTCACCGGCCTGTCCACCAACTCCGCGATCACGCAGGCGCTGTCGGTCGGGATCACCAACGTGATCTTCACGATCGTCGCGATCATGCTGCTCGACAAGGTCGGACGCCGGCTGCTGCTGATCGTCGGAACCGGCGGGTGCATCGTCTCGCTGGCGATGCTCGGCGTGTTCTTCGCCTCGAGCGGCCTGCAGCACAGCGCTTCCTGGGTGGCGCTCGTGTGCCTGATCGTCTACATCGCGTCTTTCGCCGTCGGGCTGGGCCCGGTGTTCTGGCTGATGATCTCCGAGATATTCCCGTTAAAGGTGCGCAGCCCTGCGATGAGCGTCTCAACCGTCGGCAACTGGACGTCCAATTTCCTGGTCTCCTCGTTTTTCCTGACCTTGGTGGACGCGATCAGCCGCGAGGGCACGTTCTGGCTGTACGCGGGGTTCGGTGTGCTCGCCCTCATCTTCTTCCTGGCGCGTGTGCCCGAGACCAAGGGCCGCTCACTCGAGCAGATTGCCCAAGAGCTCGGAGCGCACGAGCAACGTGAGGCCGACGCCGTGCCTGCCCGCTGAATCCATGCGGCCTCTCGCAGACCTGCTGCCATGACGGTCGTGATCCTCGACGTCGACGGCACCCTCGTGGACACCAACTACCAGCACGCGCTTGCGTGGTATCGCGCGTTTCGTAAGCACGGGATCGTGCTGGCGATCTGGCGCATCCACCGTCACATCGGTATGGGCGGCGACCAGCTCGTCGCCGCCCTCACCGACGATGACGTCGAGCAACGGCTCGGCGATCAGATCCGCGAGCGGGAGGGCGACTTCTACGGCCAGATGATCGGCGAGGTCGAGGCGATGAACGGCGCCAGCGAGCTGCTACGCGACCTGCACGAGCACGGGCACACGGTCATCCTTGCCAGCTCCGCCAAGCCCGCAGAGATCGAGCACTACCTCGGGCTGCTGGACGCACACGAGCTCGCCGACGCCTGGACCAGCGCCGGCGACGTGAAGGCCACCAAGCCCCAGCCCGACCTCGTAAACGCCGCGCTGGAGCGCGCCGATGCCCGGCCAGCGCACGCCGTGATGATCGGCGACTCACCCTGGGACGTACAAGCCGCGCAGCGAGCCGGGGTGCAGACACTCGCCGTGATGACCGGCGGCTTCTCCAGAGAAGAGCTCTGCCAAGCCGGTGCCGCCGCCGTATACGAGTCGCTCATCGAGCTCAAACACGCGCTCGGACAGACGATCCTCTCCGGCGAGCCCTCGGCATGAGTGTCCTGGCGCCGCCGGCGGGTACACCCAACTCGAACAGCGCGAGCCTGGGGCAGGCGCTCGAGCGGATTGCTGGGCGCGCAGCCGAGCTCGACCGCCAGCCGCGTTTCCCCAGCGAGAACTTCGCCGACCTCGCCGCTGCCTTCACACCAGCTCCGCGCGGGCTCGCCGGTGAAGCCCGGCTCGTACGCGCCGTGGCCGGCGCGGATGCTTCGACCGCTCGCATCCTCGACGGGCACCTCAACGCCGTCGAGCGGCTCACGCTCGCCTGCCCCGAACCGCTGCGTGCCAGCGAGCTCAAACGGATCAGTGAAGGGGCGCTGCTGCTCGGCGTGTGGGGCGCCGACCCGAGCGCCGGCGAGGGGCCGGCCGCCCGCGTACTGGAGCTCGACGGCCAGCTCGTGCTGCGCGGCGTCAAGACGTTCTGCTCCGGCGCCGGCGGCGTCCAGCGCGCCCTCGTGATCGCCACAGACCAAGACGGCGCCCGACGCCTCGTCTACCTCGACACCACCAGCCAGATCAGGATCGACCGCGGCTGGTTTCGGGCGTCCGGGTTGCGCGCCTCAGAGAGCCACCGTGTCGAGTTCGAGGACACCCCCGTGCTCGCGCTGCTCGGCGAGCCAGGCGAGATCTCCCGCGAGCCGTACTTCTCCCGCGACGCGATCCGCACCTCGGCGACCTGGGCTGGGCTCGCTGACCGCATCCTCACAGAGACGCTCGCCGCCCTCGACACCGTCCGCATCGACCAGGTGCAGGCACACAGTCTCGGACGGATGCGGATCGCGCAAAGCACGATCGACCGTTGGCTCGAGCACACCACCGCCATCCTCGACCAAGCCGTCGACACCCCGACGGCCGTCGACCCGGCTGTGCTCGCCGTCGAATGCCGCGTGGCGCTGTACGAGAGCGCGCGGCTGATCTCCGCGCGGGCGGCACCAGTCTGCGGGTCACGGGCGTTGATCGGAGCGAGCAGCCTGGACCGTGCCCGCCGCGACCTCGACCTTTTCCTGCTCCAGCACCGCCTGGACCCCAAGCTCACCAAGCTCGGCACCGACCTGCTCGACAGGGAGCGCTCGTGAGCACCGCTGCGGCTGTCGAGCGCTTTGAGCGCCTTTACCGGGACAGTCCCGACCCGTGGGGGTATCGCACGAGCGCCTACGAGCGCACGAAGTATGCGGCGACTCTGGAGGCGCTGCCCAAGCGAGCGCACGGGCTGTGCCTCGAGGTCGGCTGCTCGATCGGCGTGTTCACCGGGCTGTTGGCCGCGCGCTGCGAGCACGTCGTCGCGATCGACTTCTCCCTCAGCGCGATCCGGCTCGCCCGTCAAAACCTCACAGGCGTGCGGAACGTCGATCTGCTGCGCGCCAGCTTCCCCGAGGACACGCCACCCGGCTCGTGGGATCTGATCGTCTGCTCGGAGATCCTCTACTACCTGCAGCCACCGGTGCTCAAGGAGGCCGTCCGCTGGATCGAGGCGCATCTCGGCTACGGCGCGAGCGTGGTGGTGGTCAGCTGGCGCGGCGTCGGAGGCGACGAGCCGCTGACTGGTGACGATGTGCACGACCGGCTCGCACGCGACCTCAGCGCTTGGCACGCGCTCGACGCGCGCCGGGACGAGTACAGGCTCGACCGCTTCGACGGCCGATGACCCCCAGGCGGATCGTGATCGTCGGCGCCGGTCCCGCCGGCCTGGCAACAGCCCGCGCCTACCGCGAATACGGCGGCAGCGGCGAGGTGACGCTGATCGGAAAGGAGACTCTCATTCCATATCGCCGGCCGCCGCTGACCAAGGAGTTCCTGCGCGGCGAGCTAGACGCCAGCGAGCTACCGATCGAGCCGCCCGCCTGGTTCGACGAGCAGAACATCAAGCTGTGCCTCGGCTGTGAAGCCACCGCGATCGACCCGGACACGGGCTCCGTCGCGGTCGACGGCACCAGCCTGCGCGGCGATGCGATCGTGCTCGCCACCGGCGCCGCACCCACACGCCCGGACCTTCCCGGCCTGGACGACCCGCGGGTACAGACGATGCGCGAGCGCTCCGACAGCGAACGCGTCGCCACACAGGCCCAGCCCGGCACCCGCATCGTCGTGCTCGGCAGCGGGTTCATCGGCTGCGAGCTCGCGGCCTCACTTGCGATGCGCGGCGCCCGCGTGACTCTGATCGGCCGAGAAACCGCCCCCCAACATCAGCGCCTCGGCGCAGGCCGCCGCAAGCCGTATCGCCAGCTGGCTCGACAGACCTCGGCGTCATCGTGAAGATGGGAGTCGAGGTGAGCGCCGTCCGCAACGGCCGCGTCGTCCAACTCGACGACGGACAGCAGATCGACGCCGAGAGCGTCGTGCTCGGCATGGGCGTGCAGCCTCGCGTGCGGCTCGCCGAGCAAGCCGGGCTGACGATCGTCAAGCAAGCGATCCTCACCGATACGCAGATGCGCGCCCACGAGCGGGTGCTCGCCGTCGGCGACGTCGTCTACGCACACAATCGCAGCGCAGGGAGGCGGCTGCGCGTCGAGCACTGGGGTGACGCGCTCGGCCAAGGCGAGATCGCCGGCCAGCGTTCTCGCCGGCCAGGACGCCCACTGGCACGAGGTCCCCGGCTTCTGGTCGACCATCGGGCAGCACACCATCAAGTACGCCGCCTGGGGCGACGGCCACGACACCTGCCGGCTCGACGAGCACCCCGACGGCGCGTTCAGCGTCTGGTACTCACACCACGACAAGCTCGTCGGCGTGCTCACCCACAACCGCGACGAAGACTACGAACGCGGCCGCGAGCTGATCGCCGCCGGAGAGAGCCCACCATGAGCCAGACGGACCACTTCGCCGCACAGGCGCTCGCCGCCCTCGCCACGCTACCGCGACCGCACCCCGAGCTACAGGCGATCGTCGTCGTGCCCGCCCGCGACGAGGCGCCCCGCATCTCGGCCTGCCTGCACGCCCTGAGCGCACAGCACGATATGCCCGCCGGCAGCTACGAGGTGATCGTGATCCTCGACGGCTGCCTCGACCACACCCACCAAGTCATCGAACGAACCAAGCCGTTCCTACGGCCAGCGGTGCACGCCGTCACGCTCATGGGATCCCAAGGCGTTGGCCGCGCCCGGCGCCTCGGGATGGACATCGCTCACAGGCGCCTCACCGAGATCGGCGCCGGGCACGCGCTGATCGCAAGCACCGATGCCGACAGCGCCGTCGCCCGCGACTGGCTCTCGGCACAGCTCGCACTCGCCAAGGAGGGTGCCGCGGCGATCGGCGGCCTGATCGAGCTCGACAGCGCAGAGCGCCAAGCACTCGACCCGCACGCCGTCACCGCCCGCGAGCACCACGCCGCTCTGCGTCTAGCCGCCGCCATCGAGCAGACCGCGGGAGCCACGGTCGAGCACCCACACTTCTCCGGCGCATCGCTCGCGTTGACCGCCGCCGCCTACGAGCGCTGCGGCGGTCTGCCAGTACGCGCAGCCCTCGAGGACGAGGCACTCGCACAAGCACTCACCCAACAGGGGATCGTCATCCACCGCAGCCGCCGGGTAAGGGTAAGAACATCCGCTCGCACCAAGGGCCGCGCCCCCCGCGGCCTTGCCCAGGACCTGGCCCGCGCCGATTGGCGAGCCCGCCGCACCTACCGCGCAGACGAGTTTCCCCTGGAGCGGCTGCTCGCCGTCAAGCAGCGCAGCGTCGCGCTGCTGCTGCCGGCCCGCGAAGTCGCCCAGACGATCGGGCCGATCGCCGACACCGCCGCCCGCCTCAAGGGCCTCGGCCTGCTCGACGAGGTGCTCGTCATCGACGCCGCCTCCCAGGACGACACCGTCCTGATCGCCGCAGGGGCCGGACTCCAGGTGGCGCAGGAGAGCGAGCTGCTGCCCGAGTACGGACAGGCACAGGGGAAGGGCGACGCGATGTGGCGAGGGCTGGCCGCCACGAGCAGCGAGATCGTCGCGTTCGCCGACACCGACACGGAGGACTTCGACCAAGGGTTCCTGCTCGGCTTGATCGGCCCGTTGCTCTGCGAGGACGACATACAGCTCGTCAAGGGCACGTTCCGGCGACCCTTCCGCAACGGTGCTGCCGTGCTCGCCGAAGGCGGCGGGCGCGTCACCGAGTTGATGGCCCGCCCGCTCCTGAACCTGCACGCCCCCGAGCTCGCCGTGTTCGAGCAGCCGCTCGCAGGGGAGACCGCCGCCCGCCGCGAGCTGCTCGAACAGATTCCGTTCAGCGCCGGTTACGGCGTCGAGATAGCGATGCTGATCGACAGCTGGCGCGCGTGCGGACTGGACGCTCTCGCCCAGGTCGACGTCGGCGAGAGGCAAAACCGCCACCAGCCGCTACGCGACCTCTCAGCAATGGCATACGCCGTCCTGGTCGCTGCTCAAACACGGTTCCTCGGTCAGGAGTTCGCCGACACGCACGCCTGCAGCTCGATCATCCTGCCGCCTGGCCGCGGCACTCCTGAGCAGATGGAAAACCGTCGCGTGACAGTCGAGGAACGCCCACCGCTCGCCGAGCGGGAAGGCCGCCGGCACGCCGCCGTGACTGCCGCCTGACACCCCGCCGCCGCTCCGCCCGTTTGCTTACCTGGGCCGAGGCGCGCCGTTTTGGCCGCGGAGCTCAAGGGTAGGAGCGAGAGCATGAGCCCGCGGGAGAACAACACGACCGGGCGCTTTACCTCCGTCGATCGAAAGGCAGCGCGATGAGTGAGACCGTCGCCGACCACCTATTGCAACGCCTCGCCGCCGATTGGGGAGTGAAACGGATCTACGGGTATCCCGGCGACGGGATCAACGGCATCATGGGAGCGTTCGGCAGGGGCGGCGGTCAGGTGCCCGAGTTCATCCAGGTCCGCCACGAGGAGATGGCCGCGTTCATGGCCTGCGCGCACGCGAAGTTCACGGGCGAAGCCGGCGTATGTCTTGCCACCTCGGGCCCCGGAGCGATCCACCTGCTGAACGGCCTTTATGACGCGAAGCTCGACCATCAGCCGGTCGTGGCGATCGTCGGCCAGCAGGCCAGACTGGGCTTGGGCGGCAACTATCAGCAGGAGGTCGACCTCACCACGCTGTTCAAGGACGTCGCCCACGAGTACGTGCAGATGGCGACCGAGGCCGGCCAGATCCGGCACCTGGTCGACCGCGCGATGCGGATCGCACTCTCCGAGCGCACGTGTCACCTGCGTGATCGTCCCCAACGACCTGCAGATGGAAGCGGCGCGTGCCGACGCCGCCGCACGCCCACGGCACCGTGCACTCCGGCCCGGGCTACACGCGCGCCGCGGGTGATCCCCGACGACGAGCAGCTGAGGCGCGCCGCCGAGGTACTCAACGCCGGCGAGCGGGTTGCGATGCTGATCGGCGCCGGCGCGCTGCATGCGGCCGACGAGGTGATCGCGGTCGCCGACACGCTCGGCGCCGGCGTCGCCAAGGCGCTGCTCGGCAAGGCCGCCGTCCCCGACGACCTGCCGTTCGTCACCGGCTCGATCGGCCTGCTCGGGACGCGCCCGAGCTGGGATCTGATGCAGGACTGCGACACGCTGCTGATGGTCGGCTCGAGCTTTCCCTATTCGGAGTTCCTGCCGGAGGAGGGCAGGCGCGCGGCGTGCAGATCGACCTCGACGGGCGGATGCTCGGCATCCGCTACCCGATGGAGGTCAATCTCGTCGGCGACAGCGCGCTCACGCTCAGAGCGCTGCTGCCGCTGCTCGAACGAAAGCAGGACCGCTCGCTGGCGCGAGAAGATCGAGCAGAACGTCGGCGAGTGGTGGCAGGTGATCGAGGAGCGCGCCCACGAGCCGGCCGACCCGATCAACCCGCAGCTGATCTTCCACGAGCTCTCAAAGCGCCTGCCCGACGGCGCGATCCTCACCTCCGACTCCGGTTCGGCGGCCAACTGGTACGCCCGCGACGTGCGGCTGCGCGCCGGGATGATGGCCTCGCTCTCGGGCACGCTGGCGACGATGGGGCCGGGCGTTCCGTATGCGATCGCGCGCGAAGTTCGCGCATCCCGACCGGCCCGTGATCGCCTTGGTCGGCGACGGCGCGATGCAGATGAACGGGCTCGCCGAGCTGATCACGATCGCCAAGTACCGCGAGCGCTGGTCCGACCAGCGGCTGATCGTGCTCGTGCTCAACAACCGCGATCTCAACCAGGTGACGTGGGAGCAGCGCGCGATGTCCGGCGACCCGAAGTTCGTCGAGTCCCAGGAACTGCCCGACGTTCCCTATGCCGCGCTGGGCGGAGATGATCGGGCTGAACGGCATCCGCATCGACGACCCCGACGCGATCGGCGACTGCTTGGGAGCGGGCGCTCGCGAGCGATCGTCCGACGGTGCTGGAGGTGGTGCTGTGACCCCGAGGTGCCGCCGCTGCCGCCGCACATCACCGCTCGAGCAGGCCCGCTCGTTCGCCTCCGCGATCCTGCACGGCGACCCGGCCAGCAGGCGCATCATCGCGCCAGTCTCTGCGCCAGAAGCTGCCCGAGTTCATGCCCGGCCGATGAGCCGACGGCGGCTGCTCGGGAACCTTCGGCGCGGCCGCGCGCAGCGCACGCTCTGCCGCGGCGACCGCGGTCAGCGCGCTGCCGCTCGGGCCTTGAGATCTACTTCGAGCACTTCCGCGGCTCCTTCGGCGACAAGTGGATGTGGACGCCGGTCGCGCTCTCTCCTCTGCTGACCGCTGCCGGCCTCGCCGGGGTGCGCTCGCAGCGCGCCGCGAAGACCGTGCTGCCGGCCGTCTCCGCGCTGTACTGCCTGGACGGGCTGATCGGCGTCTACACCCATATGCAAGGAGTGCGCAAGCGTCCCGGCGGGTTCTCGCGAGCCGCTCTACAACGTCGTGATGGGGCCGCCGCTGCTGGCGCCCGGCTCGCTCGCGCTCGTCGGCGGCATGGGGCTAGCGGCGGCGCTCGCCGACCGGGAGCGCTGAGCAGCGATGGCTGACACGCAGGCTCCCAGCGGTGCCGGGCACCTGCCCAAGCACGGCGGCGACACCAGCCCAGGACCGCCGCCGGAGCTGCCGCGCCAGCGGCGCGGAACGACCCCGCAGATGCGCGGGCGCTACCCCGACTACGACGTACTCGCCGAGCGCCGAGCCACTGGGACCCGCTCACGCGCGGCGTCGTGCTCGACCGCGTGGCAAACGTCCCGTCGATCCGCTTCTTCACCGAGCAGGAGACGCGCACGCTGCGGGCGTTCTGCGACGTCGTCGATGGGCCAGGACTCAGAGCCGCGCATACCGGTGCTCGAGATGATCGACGCCAAGTTCCACGCCGGCAGGCTCGACGGGTTTCGCTATCACGACATGCCGGCCGACCCCGAGACCTGGCGCAGGTTGCCGCGAACCTCGACGCCACCGCTCGCGAGCGAGGCTGCGAGGACGGGTTCGCCGCCGCGCCCTCAGAGCTCCAGCACGAGATCGTGCAGCGCGTTCTCCGAAGGCGAGCTCGACTGGGAGCTGCCTGTCGAGAAGGCGTGGGGCGTGGTCATGCGCGGGGTGCTCGGCGCGTTCTATTCGCACCCGTGGGCGTGGAACGAGATCGGCTTCGGCGGCCCGGCCTATCCGCGCGGCTTCGCGCGGCTCGGCGCGGGGCAGCGCGAGCACTGGGAGACGCCTCCCGAGTTCGCCGTCGATCCTGTGCCCGACGTGCAGGAGCGGGGCCTGGAGTGAGAGAGCGGCTGCGTGTCGCGCTCGAAGGGCGCCGTCCGTCCGCCCGAGAACGACTCGGCGTTCCTGCTCGACCCGCACCGTCGAGGTGTGCCAGGGCCGCGAGCGCATGCGCAGCTACAGGCCCGACGAGGCGCGTCGACATGCTGATCGTCGGTGCGGGCGCCGGCGGCGCGACCCTCGCGCAGCGCCTTGCACGCCGAGGCTGGCGCGTGCTCGTGCTGGAGGCCGGCCCGTTCTGGGACCCGGACGAGGATTGGGTCTCAGACGAGGCCGGCGCGCACGAGCTCTACTGGACGGAGGAGCGCGTCATCGGCGGCGAGGACCCGGTGGAGCTCGGCAAGAACAACTGCGGTCGCGGCGTCGGCGGCTCGATGATCCACTACGCCGGCTTCACACCGCGCTTTCACCCCTCGGACTTCGAGGTCTACACGCGCGACGGAGTGGCCGCTGACTGGCCGATCAGCTACGAGGAGCTCAAGCCGCATTACGAGTGGCTGGAGCGCGAGCTGCCGGTAGCCGGTGAGTTCTGGCCTTGGGGTGACCCGCATGGCTATCCGCACGGCCCGCACCCGGTCGGCGCCGGTGCGCTGCAGGCGTGGGAGGGCGCTCGCCGCCTCGGGATCCAGATGCGTGTCGGGCCGGTAGGGATCGCCAACGGCAGCTTCGGACACCGCCCGCACTGCATCTACCGCGGCTTCTGTCTGCAGGGCTGCAAGGTGAACGCCAAGGCATCGCCGCTCGTTACCCACATCCCCGACGCGCTCGAGCACGGCGTCGAGGTGCGCGCCGAATGCATGGTCACGAGAGTCGAGACGAACGAGACCGGACGCTGCACTGGCGTCACCTATTTCCACGAGGGGCAGGAGCGCTTCCAGCGCGGAGGCCGTCACGGTCGCCGGCTACTCGATCGAGACACCGAGGCTGCTGCTGCACTCCGCCAGCGCCGCTTCCCACGGCCTGGCAACGACAACGACCTCGGGCCGCATCATGGTCCAGGGCGCTGCAGGTCGCCGGCGCTTCCCGAGGAGTGCGATGTACAAGGCGCCCCCCGGAGATCCTCGAGCAGTTCTACGAGACCGACGACGGGTTCGCCCGCGGCTTCTCGATCCAGACCGTCGGCCCGCTGCCGATCGGCTGGGCCGAGCACGTGCTCGGCGACGGGCACTGGGGCCAGGCACTACGCGAGTACATGCGTGACTACAACCACTGGTACACGGTCGGCTGCCTCTGCGGAGTTGCTGCCGCGGGCAGAGAACAGGGTGACGCTCGTCGACGAGACCGATCGCAACGGGATGCCGGTCGCGCGCCTGGACTACACGCAGTGCGACAACGATCGCGCGAACGTCGCCTACGCCAAGCGCAAGCTCCACGAGATCCTCCAGGCCGCCGAAGCGCAAGACGTCCTCGAGATCGAACGCTATGCCCATCTCGTAGGCGGCTGCGCCATGTCCGCCACGCCTGAGACCGGCGTGATCGACAGCGACCACCGCGTCTGGAGCGTCCCCAACCTGTTCGTGTGCGACGGCAGCGTGATGCCGACACAGGGCTCCGCCAACCCCGCGCTCACGATCATGGCGCTTGCCTCCCGTCTCGCCGAACGCCTCGGCGAGAAGCGCATCGACCCGTCCGCGAAGCGCTGCGGGGGTGCGTGGACGCGCGCTGTCGCCTCGGAGATGGACCAGGCAAGCTGAGCGCGGCGATGCCGCGACTCCGACGCTCCGATTGCGCCGCCCCCGGTATCACCCGTCGGCGACGCGGACGCGGCTTCGAGTATCTCGACCCCGAAGGCCAGCACATCGAGGACCCCGAGGTGCTCGAACGGATCGCCGCGCTGACGATCCCGCCCGCGTGGCGGCAGGTGTGGATCTGCGTGGACCCCCGCGGGCACCTGCAGGCCACCGGGCTTGACGGCGCCGGGCGCAAGCAGTACCTCTACCACGAGCACTGGCGCAGCCATCGCGACCGGCAGAAGTTCGACTCGATGCTCGCCTTCGGCCACGCCCTACCGCGACTACGCCGCCGCGTAGCACGCGACCTGGAGCCCGCCGGCAAGCGTCGATCGGGACGGATCGACCGCAACCGATCTGACCGCTCCCGTGGTGCTCGCCTGCTCCGTGCGGCTGCTTGACCTCGGGTTCTTTCGCATCGGCTCAGAGGACTACGCCGAGCGCAACGAGTCCTACGGGCTGACCACGATGCTGCGCCGGCACGTCACGATCGCCGACAGCGAGGTCGTCTTCGACTTCCCCGCGAAGTCCGGGCAGCGGCGCATCCAGGCGATCGCCGACGACGAAGCGATGCAGGTCCTCGTCGCACTCAAGCGCAGACGCAGCGGAACCCAGCTGCTCGCCTACCGCGACGGCAACGAGCGCTGGATTGAGGTGCACGCCGAGAAGGTCAACGCCTACATCAAGCGACACGCCGGCGAGGAGTTCACCGCCAAGGACTTCCGCACCTGGAACGCATCCGTCCTCGCGGCTGTCGCGCTCGCCGGCCAGGGACGCCCGGCGCGAGCCGTGCGCAGCGCGAACGGAAGGTCCGCGGCGCGATCGAGACCGTTGCCTCCTATCTCGGCAACACCCCGGCGGTGTGCCGCGCCTCCTACGTCGACCCGCGCGTCATCGACCGCTACCTCGCCGGGGTGACGATCGCCGCGACACTCGATGATCTTCCCGCCGCCGGTCCAGACCTGTCCAAGCCCCGCACTCGCGAACGCATCGAGAGCGCCGTCCTCGATCTGCTCGGCGAACACAGGCCTACGGCCCGGCGAGCGGCGCAGCCGCGCCTCGACGCGGCGATCTGATGTTGAAACTGTGGCTCGCGGGGTAGGTCTAGCTCATGGCCGCTCCCGAGCAACGAAACATCGACTGGGGCAGCGCAGAGGTCGAAGACGCAACGCTCACCGTCGAGCTCACCGGCGCAAGCTCCAAGGCATGGAAGCGACGCTTCGAGAGCGTCCATGCGCTGCTCGACACCCCACACAACCGCTGGGGCGAGGTTCACCTCAACGGCAAGGCGATCCAAGTCGCCGACGTGCAGCCCGGCACGGAAACCGAGCTGCGTCATTTCCTCGAGAGCATCGCGCTGCAGGTGAACTCCGAGCTACCCCAGCCCGAGGAGCCCGAGCAGGACACCGAGGAGGAGACGCACGTCGATGAGGCGGCGAAGGCCGACCGGCAGATGACGGCGGCGTTCAGGGCATTCGCAGACGACTGATCGGGTCGCGGCTCCACGCTCCACGAAACCAGGAGGATCTGACCATGGCCAAAGATCACGGACCGAGCGTCAAGAACGACAAGCAGTACGAAGGTCTCCGCAAAAAGGGCATGAGCAAGGAACGCGCAGCGAAGATCGCAAACAGCGCCGGCGCCTCCAAACGCGGCGGCAAAAGCTCAGGCTCCGGCACTAAACGCCGCGCAGTCAGCCAGGGCGGCACCAAAGCACAGAAGGCCGCCGCCGGACGCAAGGGCGGCAAACAGAGCAGCTAGCCAGCCACGATGTCCGAGAGTGCGACAGACCCGTGGACCATAAACGGCGACGCGGCCGGGCCGGCCTCGCTCGCCGCCAAATACGCCCCCGGACAGGAGCGCCCGCTGGGCTCCTACGCGATCCTCACCGGCACCTACGCCGGCGCGCTGGCGGGCTCACTGGTGGCTCTGCGTGCTCGCGGGCACGAGCTGCCCGAGCGCTTCACTACTGCCGACGTGCTGCTGGTCGGCATCGCCAGCCACAAGCTCAGCCGCCTGATCGCCAAGGACAAGGTGACGAGCTTCGTGCGCGCGCCGTTCACCAGATTTCAGAAGTCAAGCGGCCACGGCGAGGTCGAGGAGCAGCCGTACGGCCACGGGCTGCGCCTCGCCGCCGGAGAGCTGCTGGCGTGCCCCTACTGCGTCGCCCAATGGGTCGCCACCGGCCTGACGCTCGGGCTGATCGGTGCTCCGCGCCTCACGCGGCTGCTCAGCACGATCTTCGTCGCGCACACCGTCTCTGACTTCCTGCAGGTCGCATACCGCGCGGCTGAGGACGAGCTTTGAGCGGGCGAGCTTTTGAGTTGCAGTCGAGCAGCCGCTGACGGCGCTGCCTAGCTCGCGCGGCTGATGGCGCGACGCAACTCGTCCTTGCGCATCTTCGACCGGCCGCGGATATCGAGACGCCGCGCCTCAGATTCCAGTTCGCTGCGCGTCTTCGCCTGCCCCGAGCGCACCTTGTTCGCCTCCCTGCCGAGTGCCGATCGTGTCTCGGCAGGGAGATGCTTGAGCGTCTGCTTGCGCTCGGCCGCCGTCTGCGCCTTCTTGACGTTGATGCGCGCAGCAGCTCGCTGCTTCTGGCTAGCCATCACTCAGGCCGAGATCGCCGAAACCAGCTCGCCGACCTGCTCGTGTCCGAGCGCGCTGGCGAGGTCGCCCTGGCTGACGACACCGATCAACTCGTGGCCGTCGATCACTGGGAGCCGGCGGACCTTGTGCTCGGTCATCGTGTGCAGTGCCTCCTCGGCGGAGTCATCAGCACCAATCGTCACCGGCTTGCCCTGCGCCAGCTCCGACGCCTTCGTCCGCGCGGGGTCCTTGCCCTGTGCGAGCACCTTCACCACGATGTCGCGATCGGTCAGCATCCCTTTCAGGCGATCGTCTTCACCACAGATCGGCAACGAGCCGACGTCAAGTTGCGCCATCTTCTCCGCCGCGACGACGACCGACTCGTTCTCACCGATGCACTCTGCCTGTCCGGTCATTATCTCTCGCGCTGTCTTACTCATCACAACCTCGCTTTCTGATCGCCGCGCCGTAGCGCTCCCTCGTTTTCCAGCCAGCCGGGCCATCGAATCGGTTCTCGCGAGCCCTGACAATGGGCCTAATACCCAGAGCTGATCAACGCAAACGAACAAGCCCGCATGGGCCGCCGTTTGCCGCCGTCGCTGGAATGAACAAGCCCGCCGGGCCGGCCGTTTGCCCCCGCGTCGCCGGTACGCACGCTGGTGGCCCGCGGCGCTCATCTGCGCTATTCCAGGGCGGACTCAGGGGTGTCGATCGTCTGCAGATGATCGACCAAACGCGTCAGGCTCAGCAAGCGCTGAACCTGTGCTGAGCCTTCGGTGACAGCAAACCCCCGCCCACCCTCACTTACAGCCTTGCGAGCCCTGAAGATCGCTTTCAAGCCGGTCGAGTCCAGGAAGCTGACGCCCCGGAGGTCGAGCACCACGGCACCCAAGCCATCAAGATCCACGCCGGCCAGAGCCTCATCCAACTGGGGAGTGCAAGCCATGTCCAGTTCGCCTTGCAGCTCAATGATCAGGCGGTCTTTTCCACGCCGCACCGCGATGCACAACTGCTGCTCGACCTCAGCGCTCATCGTTCGCTCGATTCTAGCCTCATGCCGCGGCTCCTGCGAGCCGTAGGCCAAGGAGGGCTATGTCGTCCTGCGGCTGTCCTTTGGCGCTCTCGACCGCTGCCGCCTCGATCGCTCGGAGCATGTCCTGCAACCCCAGACCTCGCACGTGCGCGCCCAGACTCTCAGGTAGCGGTGCGGCCTCTCGGCAGGACCGCGCCGCCTCGGGCACCCCGTCGGTATAGAGCAGCAGGGTCTCCCCCTGACATAGCTCGATCGAAGCCTCGCTGACCGCGATCGGATCGACCAGCCCCAGAACGGTTCCGGGCTCGCCGCACGCGGACGCCTTCTCACCAGGGCCAACGATCAGTGGCCGCGGATGGCCTGCGAGAGCAATCGTGAGCCTCGCACGCAAGCCCGGCGCGCCAACGGCCACCAGGCAGACCGTGCACATCTGGCCTTCCGGCTCTTGCGCTTGAAGCGTGCGATGAAGCAGCTCAAGCATTCCTGTCGGGTCCGCACCGAGTCTCGCCGCCGCGCGCAGCGTGTGACGCGCCAGCGCGGTCACGCTCGCGGCCTCCGCGCCTTTTCCGCAGACATCGCCGATCACCAGCATCCAGCCGTCCTGATAGGGGAGCACGTCGTAGAAGTCGCCGCCCACCTCGTTCAGCTCCCCCGCGGGGCGATATCGCGCGGCAACCTCAAAGCCGGGCATCTCAGGCAGTGAGTCCGGCAGCAGCGCTCGCTGCAGCACGCGCGCTATCCGGCTGCGCTCCGTGTACAGGCGCGCGCTTTCGACGGCCGTACCCGCGCGACGCCCGAGACGCACAGCAACGCCGAGATCAGCGTCGATCAGCCGCCGGCCATCACGTGAGGAAACGAGCGTCATCGCACCGAGCGTGCGTGCGGGCGCGGCCAGCGGCACGATGATCACGTCGCGCGCGCCCATCTGGCGCAGCAGACGCAGATGCTCGGCGTCGCGGGCATAGGTAGCCAGCGCCTCGGCGGTGATGTCGTTGAAGATCTGCGCTTCGCCGGTGCGTATCACCTCGGGGACGCCGACAGGCTCATCGAGCGTCGGCCTGTACGCTCGATCGAGCTGTTCGGCGAGCGCGAGCTTCTCGGGGTCGTTGTGATGAACGGCCACCCGTTCGAGCTGACCCCGCTCACCGAGAACATCAACAGCGCACCAGTCGGCCAGTTCGTCGGCCGCCAGGCGCGCGATCCGCCGCAGCGTCTCGCCGTAGTCCAGTGAGGAAGCCAGGACACGACTCGTCCGCGCCATGAACGCCTCGGCGAGCTGCGCGCGCTTGACCTGCGTCACGTCCTCGAAGACGTTCGCCGCGTACATCACCTCGCCGGTCTCGCGATCCAGGATCGGGGAGGCGCGGACCATCACCCAACGCTCCTCGCCAGTTGCGCGCACGATGTTTCGTACAAGCAACGCGGGCGCCGGCTCGCCCCGAAAAAGACGCCTCGCCGGCATCGCATCGAGGTCAAGCTCCTCGCCTGATTCGCTCAGCACGATGAACCTCGACATGATCTCGCCCGGGTTGGCGTGTGCAAGCTCCTCAGCGGAGCGCAAACCCAGCAGGTCGAGCGCTGCCTGATTTGCGAACACAGTCCGCCCGGCCTGATCGACGACCGTGATCGCCTCGGCGAGATTACTGAGCACGGCTTCCAGGCGCTGCTCGACGCTCTGCACGTCACGGAACAACTGTGCGTTGTCGATCGCGAGCGCGGCGCGACGAGCAAGCTCGCACACGAGCTCAAAATCCTCGTGCTCATACGGTTGGCTGCCCCCGATCCTGAGCGTGGACAGAGCGCCGAGAGTGCGCCCGCGGGCCGTCAGCGGCGCGACGATGGCCGACCGATAACCGTTGGCGATCATGAAGCGGGCGTGCTCAGAGCCCTGCGCGAACGAGTGCAGCGACTGGCGGCTCATCTCCGGCAGCAGTTGGGCTTCGCCGCTTCGGATCACACGCGCCACCGGATGCGCGCCGCCCGGATCGAGCGGGAACTGCGACCGCAGTCCTTCAAGATGCCTCGCAAGCTCTGGGTCTGCCGAGGCCGCTGCGAGCTCGCTGATCGCCCCCTCACCGTCACGCAGGTCGATGACACACAGGTCAGCGAGCGTTGGAATCGTCAGCTGGGCCACACGGCTCATCGTGGTCGCCAGATCAAGCGAGCTGGACAGCATCGCTCCCGTCTCCACCAATAGCGCGATCGCCCAGCCGCGCTCCTCGATCCTGGCATCGGCGGTCGTCATGCCAGCTCCAGCGGGCTATGGGCTTCGGGCACAGCGAGCATCACTGGTGACCCCCTCAGAGATACAGCACGAGTCGTTGCGGCCCGTCGTAAAGCGGCTCTGTCGACATACGAAGTTTAGGCTCTATTGCGCGCGCCGCAACCGTGAGCCGAGGCGATAGCGAGGTACACCGCTTCAGCGAGAGCGTGCTTGACAGTCTGTTGAGACCCTTGCCTTCGGCGCGCGCAAGCGCTTCGGTGTCGGACCCAAGGTCATCATCCAACCGAACGGTCAGGTTCCACCTGGCCAAATGGCATTCCGGACGGCCGATTGCGTCAGCGCCCCCGCTAGCCTCAACGCGCGTGCTGCTCATGATCGCCACGACACATCGGCCGGCCACCGATCTCGGCTTCCTGCTGCACAAGCACCCGGAGCGTCTACAGACGTTCTCGGTGCCGTTTGGCGAGGCCCACGTCTTCTATCCGGAGGCAAGTGAGGAGCGTTGCGCCGCGGTGTTGCTGCTCGACATCGATCCGGTCGGACTCGTCAGACGGGGCCGTGGTGCGAGCAGCTTCCCGCTCGCCGAGTACGTCAACGATCGGCCATACGTCGCGTCCTCGTTCCTCTCGGTGGCGCTGGTGAACGTCTTCAAGAGCGCAATGGCCGGAACCTGCAAGGGACACGAGGAGCTCGCGGCGTCCGCGATCCCGCTCGAAGCCTCGCTCCCCGTCGTTCCGGCCCGTGGTGGCGAGCCGTTGGTGCGCCGTCTGTTCGAGCCCCTCGGCTACGCGGTGGACGTGACCGATATCGAGCTGGACCCGATGTTCCCTGAATGGGGGAGCCGTCACGTCGCCCTGCGACTTGCCGGGGAGCTCCGCCTGGCTGACCTGCTGAACCACCTCTATGTCCTGCTGCCGGTCCTCGACGACGACAAGCACTACTGGGTGGACGAGGCCGAGATCGAGAAGCTGATGCGCCGAGGGGAGGGCTGGCTCGCGGCGCATCCCGATCGGGACCTCATCGTTCGTCGTTATCTGCGCAAGCAGCCGCAGCTCTACCTTCCGGCGCTCGCGCAGCTCGATGAGTTCGCGCCGCCACAGGAGGATCCGGAGGCGTCCGATCGCGAGGAGGAGCTCGAGGAACGCGTATCGCTGCGAGACCAGCGCCTCGGGACCGTGCAGTCGGTGCTCAAGGCGTCCGGCGCGAGGCGGGTCCTCGATCTGGGGTGCGGGGCTGGTGCGCTGCTCACCCGGCTGATCAAGGAGGACTACGAGCTTGTTGTCGGTGTCGACGTCAGCGTCAGATCGCTCGAACAGGCAGCACGACGACTGAAGCTTGACGGCATGCACGAGGCGCAGCGCCAGCGCGTCAATCTGCTGCACAGCGCGTTGACGTATCGGGACAAGCGTCTTGCCGGCTTCGACGCGGCGGCGCTGGTCGAGGTCATCGAGCACCTCGACCCGTCCCGCCTCGCCGCCTTCGAGCAGAACATCTTCGGCTCGGCGAGACCGTCAACCGTCGTCCTCACGACGCCTAACGCCGAGTACAACGTGCGATGGGAGACCTTGCCGGCGGGCCACTTCCGTCATCCGGACCACCGCTTCGAATGGACGCGAGAGCAGTTCGCCGCCTGGGCGAGCGCCGTCGCCGTGAGTCACGGCTACGAGGTGCGCTACCTCCCGGTCGGACCTGTCGACAGCGAGGTCGGCCCGCCGACACAGATGGCGGTGTTCAGCAGGTGAGGATCCAGCTCCCAGACCCAAGCCTCGTCGTTCTGATCGGGCCATCCGGCTCCGGCAAGAGCTCCTTTGCGCGCGAGCACTTCACGGCAACCGAGGTCATCTCCTCGGACTTCTGCCGCGGCCTGGTCTCCGATGACGAGAACGACCGAGCGGCGACTGCAGACGCATTCGCCGTACTGCACTTCATCGCGAGCCGGCGCCTCGCGCAGCCCCGGTTCACAGTCATCGACGCCACCAACGTGCAGCGGGAGGCACGCAAGCCGCTCGTCGAGCTCGCCAAACAGCACGATCTCTTCCCGGTCGCGATCGTGCTCGACCTACCCGAAGCGCTATGCCAGGAGCGCAACCGCTTGCGCCCGGACCGCCAGTTCGGGTCGCACGTCGTGCGTCGCCAGCGCAACGACCTGCGGCGGTCGATCAAGGGCCTGCGGCGCGAGGGCTTTCGCAACGTGTGGGTGCTGCGCACGCCCGAGGAGGTCGCGGACGTCGAGGTCACCCGGGCTCCGCTGTGGACCGACCAACGTGCCGAGCACGGACCGTTCGACATCATCGGCGACGTTCATGGTTGTCACCACGAGCTGATCGCTCTGCTGCGCGAGCTGGGCTACACCGTTGCCGAGCACGGCGCCAGCGTTACTCCTCCGAGCCGCCGCCGCGCGGTTTTCGTCGGTGACTACGGCGATCGCGGGCCCGACACACCGGCCGTCCTGAAGCTGGTCATGTCCATGGCCGCGGCCGGCACGGCCATCTGCCTGCCTGGCAACCACGACGTAAAGCTCGTGCGCAAGCTGAAGGGCCGGGACGTCCAGATCACACACGGCCTAGCCGAGACCCTCGAGCAACTGGAAGCAGACCCCGAGGAGCTGCGCGAGCGGGCACGCGACTTCCTCGACGGTCTCGTGAGCCATGCTGTCCTCGACGTCGGCAAGCTCGTGGTCGCGCACGCGGGCATGAAGGAGGCCTACCAGGGCCGATCATCTCGGCGCGTCCGAGACTTCGCTCTATACGGCGAAACGACGGGTGAGACAGACGAGTTCGGTCTGCCCGTACGCGGGCAGTGGGCGTCGGACTACCGAGGCGGTGCCGCGGTCGTCTACGGACACACCCCCGTGGCCGAGCCGGAATGGCTCAACAACACGATCAACATCGACACGGGCTGCGTGTTCGGCGGAAAGCTCACCGCGCTGCGCTGGCCCGAGCGAGAGCTCGTCTCGGTGCCAGCGCGTCGCACCTACTACGAGCCCGCCAAGCCCTTCCTCGCGCCCGAGGACGCGGTGCCTATGAGCGAGCCGAACCGCCCCGCGCTGCTACTCGACGTGGAGGACGTGGCGGGCAAGCGCATCATCCAGACACGCTTCACGCGCGCCGTCACGGTGCGTGAGGAGAACGCGGCCGCGGCGCTCGAGGTGATGAGCCGCTTCGCGATGGACCCCAGATGGCTTGTCTATCTGCCACCCACGATGGCGCCGACCGCCACGTCCGTGCGCCCCGACCTGCTCGAGCACCCCGAGAGTGCGTTCGCGGAATATCGCTCTGAGGGAGTGCCGCTGGTGATCTGCGAGGAGAAGCACATGGGATCGCGCGCGATCGTGATCGTCTGCCGCGATGCCGACGTGGCGAGCGCACGCTTCGATGTCGACAGTGGCGAGACCGGCGCCATCTACACCAGGACCGGCCGGCCATTCCTCGACGACCGAGAGGACACCGAGGCGGCGCTCACCCGGGTCCGCGAGGCAGCCGATGGCGCCGGCTTGTGGAGCGAGCTCAACACGGACTGGCTCGTGCTCGACTGCGAGCTGATGCCGTGGTCGGCGAAGGCGATGGAGCTCATCAGGCGCCAGTACGCGGCGGTGGGAGCGGCAGCTCATGCCGGCCTCGCTGCCACGGTCGCGACACTCGAAACCTCAGAGGCCCGAGGCGTCGAGGTCGCGCCGCTGCTCGAGCATCAACGCCAGCGGGTGGATCACATCGACCGCTATGTGGACGCGTACCGCCGCTATGTGTGGCAGGTCAACGGCGTCTCGGACCTTCGTCTCGCCCCGTTCCACATCCTCGCGGGGGAGGGCGGCGTCTTCACCGACCACGACCATGCGTGGCACCTCGAGCGCTGCGACCGGCTCGTCGCCGCCGATCCCGGTTGGCTTCAGCGCACCGAGCGTGTCACAGTCGATGTCACCGACCCGGAAGACGAGGCCAGAGGCATCGCGTGGTGGGAGCAGATGACTGCGGATGGGGGAGAGGGCATGGTCGTAAAGCCGATGGGCTTCGTCGCGCGCGGGCGCAAGGGCATCGTCCAGCCCGGCATCAAGTGCCGTGGGCCTGAGTATCTGCGGATCATCTACGGACCCGAGTACCTCGACCCGACGCAGATCGAGAGGCTCCGCTCCCGAAGCCTTGGACGCAAGCGGTCCCTCGCGGTACGCGAGTTCGGCCTGGGGATCGAGGCGCTCGATCGGTTCGTGCGCCGCGAGCCGCTCTACCGCGTACATGAATGCGTGTTCGGGGTCCTCGCGATGGAGAGCGAGCCGGTGGACCCGCGGTTGTGAGTAGCAGCCGCCGTCGGCGAGCACTCGTGGTGCCGCCAGTCTCCCGTCGCTCCCAGCAGCAGATAAGGACCAACACCGGCGTCCGGCTACGTATCGGCGTTGTACACGCTCTTGTTGAACACCAGCAGCCCCGTGCTGCCCGCGTAACCCAGGTGGCTCAAACCGAAGAGATCCTCGATGGAGGCGAGCAGCGAGAAGTCGTTGTATTCGCCGGTGATGCTGATGCTTCCGGGCTTCGTGTACTTCGAGATCAACAGCAGCCCGACGCGGCCGCCGCCGGTCGGGGTCGTTGACCCCGTACCAGTGCTCGTGGTGCCAGCTTCGCCTGTCGTGCCCGTCGCACCGGGCGCCGCGGTGGTGCTCGTTGCGCCCGCTGCTCCGGTTGTGGTGGTCGCGCTCGGTGCGTCTGTCGGGAGATTTGGGAACGCCGATGTCATGCAGCAGCCGCTCGTGTCGGCGGCGGGTCCGCTCTGCGGCGCCTGGTCGAACGTGATCGCGATCAGACCTCCCGTCCTGTAAGCGGGCGAGCTCTCGATATCGGGCACGACCGTGCTGAGGAAGCTGTCGGTCGCGGCAAGACCCGAAGGCTGTCCCGGAGCGCATGGTTCTTCGGAGCCGTCGTGGCAGCGATCGGGGACGATGTAGGACAGCGCCGGCGTGTTCTTGACCGCCTTGAGGCTTCGTGCAAGCTGACCGATGCCCACGATGCTGCTCGCGCAGCTCGGGTTGTCGGTCACGCTTTCAAAGTACGCAAACGGGTCGCGCCAGGTGACATACGGATCCGCTGGGATCGGAACATGATTGCCGTCCGCGCCGCCGAGCGCGGGATGGGGGCATGTGCTGGGCTGAGCCGCTCCTTCACCGATGCCTTCGATGTATGCCCCCCATGTCAGGCCTTCAGCCGAGAGCTGCTCGGCCAGCGTGTCGGTATGACTGGGATACACGCAGCCGCTGCCAAGAACTTGACCAGCGGCGCCAACCGTGCCCGGCGTGATGTCCGTGTAGAGGGGGCAGTCTTCCGCTGTCTGCACAGTCGGCCCCTGGCCGCTGATCAACGCGACCTCGTTGGCGAGCTCACCGCCGCTCACCGCGTAGTAATCGTCCAGCAGCTCGCCCTGGCTCACCAGCGTCTTCGACAGATATGTGGCCGGCGCGCCCGGTCCGAATGCCTCGTCGAAGCCTTGGTCGGAGAGGACGATCAAGAAGACGTGTTTGATCGGCGGCAGCGCCGGCGCACCCGATCCACCTTCGGGTTGCGAGCTCTTCGTGTTGCTCGGTTCAGTGCTCTTGTGTTTGGTTGCCGGCTGGGTGCTCGTCGCCGCGGTGCTTTCAGAGGTGGCTGGCGCCGGCGTTTCTTCCGGTGCCGCCGACGGTGGCGGCGTGGGACTTTCGGCTGCTACCGCAGCGCTCGGTGCTTGCGTCGTGTGCGCGACCGCAACCACGAGCGGCCGGCCCGCACCGCTCTCCCGCACCGGGCGGACTGCCGAGCCCACGAGCACGCCGAAGGCCAGCAGCGTCATGACTGCCACCCCGACGATCCGTGGCGAGGGCACCGACGGCTCGCGGCGCGCCTCCTCGGAGCGCGCAGAGTCCTTGGGAGCGTCTGCCCCCTCGTCGGCGGAGAGGCGCATAGCGGGCGTCTCGAGCCCGATCCACCGGGCCATCGCCGGTGCCAGTGCGCCGCGCCGCGCACCGCAGTCGACGCAGTAGCGTTGATCGGATGCGAGCCGCGAGCCACACTCTCCGCAGCACAGGTGTGAGGGCGCGCTCGGCGAGGGGCGCTCAGATAGCATTGCGGCGATCCTAACGCCGGTCGGGCGCCGCTCTGCGCGGAGCGCCATGTGATCACAATCTGTTCACAACTTCTTTGCGGCTCGCGCTGATACTGCTAGCGACCGGCGTTTCGGCGCCGCGGTCGGAGCCAATTCGACCATGGTGACCGGCAGGCCCCCACTATGGACCCGAGCACTCCTACCGAAGAAGTCGCGATCGGCGGCGTGCCGGAATCCGCGAGCACTGCGAGCACAGAGCTCCACCCGTTGATCGGCGCCACCGCCCGCCAGGGATGTGCCGCGTGTGGCGCGGCGATGGCAGCAGACCAGCGCTACTGCGTGGAGTGTGGGGAGCGTCGGGGTGCGCCGCGCGTGAGCCTGCTCGAAGGGCCGGCACATCGTCCTCGCGAGAGCACCCCGCAGAGCGCACCGTCGCCGCGGCGACGGATCGCGCCCGTCAACAGCACGCTCATCTCCATTATCGGGATGCTCCTGCTCGCCGTGGGGATCGGCGTGCTGATCGGGCGCTCGGGCAACACGACGCTCAAAAGCCCTCCCGCGCAGGTCGTAACCATCTCGGGCGCACCGTCGACGGGCGCCGCAGCCACGACGCCGGCGCCGAGCGCCGGCGCCACGCCGACCAGCGGATCCTCCAGCGCCGCCGCCATTGCGAAATCGAAGGCGTCGGCGAAGACCACGTCCAAGGTTCCTCTGCCCAAAACCGTCAAAGTCGGCACCCCGGGGCATGGACGGGGCTACCAGAACGGTCACTTCACCGGGAACTTCTTCGGAGAATGACCGATCTCATACAACGCCGGGATGAACTGGCGGCGCGCTTCGCCGAACTGCAATGCGATCTGGGTGGGCTCGCCTACGAGATGGCGATCCGCAATCACGTTCGCGTCGAGGTGCTCGTGCAGCGGGCCGCGATCCTGCAGAACGTCGATGCCGAGCTCAGCGAGGTCGAGCGCATCCTGCACCTCGAGGAGACGGGCACCGCAGGCTGGTGCGGATCCTGTGGCGCGCCGCACAGCAGTGGCGCGGTGTATTGCTGGCAGTGCGCTCGGCCGCTGCTCGAGCATGTGCCGGGCGACTCGATCGGCGGCTAGCCTCGCCCGCGCCAGACCTACCGGCGCATATGGCGAACACACCTCATCCGAAGCGGCCCGTCACGTAGTCGCTGGTGCGCTGATCGGCCGGTCGCGTGAACATCACATCCGTGTCGCCGAACTCGACGAGCACGCCCGTGGGCCTGCCTTGGCTCACATCCAGGCTGAAGAACGCGGTGCGCTCGGAGACCCGTGCCGCCTGCTGCATGTTGTGTGTGACGATCACGATCGTGTAACGGTTCTTGAGCGTCTGCATCAGCTCCTCGATCGCCGCCGTGGCGATCGGGTCGAGTGCCGACGCGGGCTCGTCGAGCAGGAGCACATCGGGCTCGATGGCGATCGCGCGCGCGATGCACAGCCGTTGCTGCTGTCCTCCTGAAAGGCCGAGCGCGCTTCGGTTCAGTCGATCCTTGACCTCGTCCCACAGCGCCGCGGCGCGAAGGGCTCGCTCGACGCGCTCGTCCAGTCCAGCCTTCATCTTGAGGTTGCGTGGCGCCCATGCGACGTTGTCGTAGATCGACTTCGGGAACGGGTTCGGACGCTGGAAGACCATGCCGATCCGTCGCCGCACCTCGACGCGATCGACCGCGCTGTCGTAGATGTCGTGGCCGTGGTAGCGGATCTTCCCCGTGATCTTGAAGCCCGTTATCGAGTCGTTCATGCGGTTGAGACTGCGCAGGAACGTCGACTTGCCGCAGCCGGACGGGCCGATGATCGCCGTGATGAGATTGCGGTGTATCTCGAGCGTCACGCCCGAGACGGCCTCCGACGCGCCGTAGAAGACCGACAGATCCTGCACGTCGAAGATGGCTTCGCGTCCGACCGTGCGCCCGCTCTGCTGCGTGCCCGCGCGACCCGCCCTGGGCACGCCCTCGGCCGTGGTGCCGTTGCGCGCCGCGAGCGCCTCCGCCGGTGGCGGCGAAGCGGTCGCGATCCGTACACGCTGACGGATGTCCGCCGCGCCTGGACCGGCAGTGTCGATCGGGTCAGGCGGTTTCATCGAGACAGTGTTGCGCGGCTGTTGATGGCCCTAGTGCCAAGGCTGACCACGAGGATGAACATCAGCAGGATAAACGCCGCGCCCCAGGCGCGCGCGAAGCCGTAGCGGCTGGCTTCCTCCGACGCGGTGAAGATGTAGACCGGGATGTTCGCAAGCCCTTCGTGAGCGAGGGGGCTGGTCTGCACCGTGCTGCCGAAGATCGAGGTCGTGAGTATCAGAGGGGCCGTCTCCCCCGCCGCACGCGCGACCGCGAGCACGGTCGCGGTGAGGATCCCACCGCGTGCGCTCGGCAACACCACACCCAGCACCGTGCGCCAGCGGCTCACGCCGAGCGCGTCTGCGGCTTCGCGCATAGCCGCCGGGACGAGCAGCAGCACCTCCTGACTCGCCCGGGCGACCAGCGGCAGCATGATGATCGCAAGGGCGAAGGAGCCGGCGAAGCCACTCTGATGGTGGCCCACGACGAGTAACCCGAACACGAACAGGCCAACGACGATCGTCGGCAGGCCGTTCAGCAGGTCGAGGGCCAGGCGAAGCGCGTGCGCGGACCACGGTCCGGCGAACTCGGTGAGATAGAGCGCCGTGAGGATCCCCACCGGCATTGCGATCGCCGTGGCAATCGCGATGATGATGGCCGTCCCGACGATCTCCGGCGCGATGCCGCCGCCAGGGAGACCGACGAATGCAGGTGGATCCTTGGTGAGAAAGTCGAAGCTCAGGACGCTCGCGCCCCGAACGGCGACCGAGTAGATGACGATCCCCAACACGGCGACCGCCAGCAACGCCGAGGCGGTCTGGACGGCCCCGGCGAAGCGGCTGATGAGCTGTCGACGGCGTAGGTGACCCGACGGCGTCAACGGACCGGAGAGGTCCGGCGGGTCTGTCCCGAGCAAGCCCAGGGGATCGGTGCCCTGCGCGACGTCATCTGCCGGGGCCGGAAGACGAGTCTCCGGCGGCACGCCAAGGGGGTCGGTCATCTAGCCGACACCCGGCTCACGTCGAAGCGACGGGTGATCAGCTGGGCGGCGAGGTTCGCCAACAGCCCGATGACCAAGAGGATCAGGCCGAGGTAGAACAGCGAGGCGATCGTCAGCTTGGTCGCGGCGCCCTGGAACTGGCCGGCGATGCGGCTTGCCAGGGTGTCGCCGGTCTGAAACAGCGAGGCGTGGATGAAGTTGCCGGCGCCGATCACCTGTGTCACCGCTATCGCCTCGCCGAGCGCACGGCCCAGGCCAAGGAACGCGGCAGCGGCGATCCCCGATGCCGAGGACGGCAGGACCACGCCGCGGAGCACCTCCCAGGGCGTCGCTCCGAGCGCCGTCGCCCCGTCCTGGAGCTCGCGCGGGACGGAAAGAAAGAGGTCGCGGCTGATCGAGGCGATGATCGGCACCACCATGATCGTCAGGATCAGACCGGCGATGAACAGCCCGCTGCCGGTCGTGGGGGTGGGGCCGAAGATCGGCAGGAAGCCGAGCGTGCTGTGCAGGAACGGCTCGAGGTGGGCCTGCAGGAACGGCCCGAGCACGAGAATGCCCCAGAATCCGAGGATCACGCTCGGGATCGCCGCCAGCATTTCCACCAGAGGTCCGACCACGCTGCGCACTCGACGCGGCGCCATCATGGCGAGGTAGAGCGCGATCGAGATCCCGAGCGGGACCGAGAGCAGCATCGCGATGAGTGAGGTGACGGCCGTGCCGTAGATGAACGTCCCGGCCCCGAAGACCCCGAAGTTGGGCTGCCACGTCGTGTGGCCGAGGAAGCCCAGCCCGAAGCGCGAGATCGACTGGCTGGCGCCATGAATCACCTGGTAGGAGATCGCCACGATCGCCAGAACCGCGAGCAGGGCCGCGAGCGTGCACACGCCCCGCAGCAGGGCGTCGCCGAGCCGATCGGACGGGCGGGTGGCGGATCTCGCATTGACGGGCCGCCCACCCGCGGCCCTTGCTCCCACGTGCATCGCCTGGACCCTAACGCGAGGACGCCTCAACCACGCCGGCTTTCACGAGATGTTCACATTGAGCAGCGGTCGATGCCTAGAACATAGGCGTCGAGCTGTCGGTGGGGGATCTCGTGAACTTCACAAGACCCCAACATCGGCGTCACAACAAGTTGTCCATTTCTTATCCATGCGGAACCTGAGCGGGTGCGATGAGGTGCCCGCCAAAAACTCGAAATAACGTCGAGGAGGACCTTTGACGGCCAAAAGATTGCCAATCGTCGCCATCATGACCGCTTGTATAGCGGCTGCTCTACTCGGGCCTGCAACGTCCGGCGCGAGCGCGTACTCGCTCACGGGCGCCGGCTCGACCCTGATCGCCCCGCTCGAGGCCTATTGGGCCACGGACTTCAACAAGCGCTACGGCGACACTGTGACGTACTCCGCTGTCGGGTCCGGTGCCGGAATCGCCCAGATCACCGCTCGGACGGTCGACTTCGGCGCATCAGATGCGCCGCTGACGCCGTCCCAGGCGGCTGCGTGCAAAGAATGCATCCAGATTCCTTGGGCCCTGACGGCGACGGGGATCTCCTACAACCTCGCCGGCGTCCGTCGTGTCCGGCTCACGGGGCCGGTGCTCGCGGAGATCTATCTCGGGCAGATCACCAACTGGGACGCGCCCGCGATCGCAAAGCTGAACAAGGGCGAGAAACTGCCCAACCTCAAGATCACGCCCGTCTTCCGAAGCGACGGATCCGGCGACACGTATGCGTTCACGGACTACCTCTCCCGTATCAGCCCGACGTGGAAGGCGCGGGTCGGCAACGCGACTGCGGTCAGCTTCCCGACCGGCGTCGGTGGCAAGGGCAACGCCGGCGTGACCGCGGTCCTGTCGTCGACCCCCGGCGCGATCGCCTACATCTCGGCCTCCTACATCATCGCGCAGGGCCTGCAGGCCGCCGAGCTGCAGAATGCCGCCGGCAACTACGAGTTCCCCAACCTGAAAAACATCGAGGCCGCGGCGTCCGTCGTCAAGAAGGTCCCAGCAAACAACGAAATGCACATTGTCGATCCGCCCAAGAGCGACAAGCTGGCCTACCCGCTGTCGACCTTCACCTACTGCATCGCGCCCAAAGGCGCACCGCAGGCGGGGGCGCTTGCCAGCTGGATCTACTACGCCATGACGATCGGTCAAAGCTTCGGAGCGACGTTGGACTTCGCCCCGATCCCCAAGGTCGTTCTCACCGCCGGCTTCAAATCGGTCAACGAGCTGAAGGCCTCCTAGCTACGACACGAAGTAGTGTCGGGAAGCTCCGCCCTACACATGCGACGCGCATCGCCGCCCTGAAAGGGGCGGCGATGTTGCAGCATCGGTCCAAGCGCCGAGGCGGGAGATCCACCCACGGGAGGGCCGCCCATTGCACGAAGTCGAAAACGACCAGGCTCACCGTGAACGCCGCCCAGGCGAGCGCGAAGACCAAGGGTCTACCGTACGGCAAGCCGATCACATTCACCGTAACGGTCACCACCAGCAGCGGCTCAGCCACGGCCACCGCCACGAAAACGCTGAAGAAGCCCTGAGCCCGTTCTGAGCCGCGACGCTACAGTCGCACGGACCGGCGCCGGCAACAACCCGCCGGCCCATCACTCACGCCCACGGCGAGAAAGGCGAACGCACATGGCCCCTGTCCCCCTACGGCAGCGACGCTCCTTCAAAGAGCTGCAGGCACACTACGAGCTGATCAAGGATCGCCACCTGCGCGAGCTGTTCGCCGAGGACCCCGAGCGCGGCGAGCGCTTGACTGCGCAGGCGTGCGGCCTCTACCTCGATTACTCGAAGAACCGGGTGAGCGCCGAGACGATCAGGCTGCTAATCGAGCTCGCACGCGAGTCCGAAGTCGAGGAGCGGCGTGAAGCGATGTTCCGCGGCGAGCGAATCAACGTCTCAGAGAACCGAGCGGTGCTGCACGTCGCGCTTCGCATGCCCAAGGAGGCTTCGCTGGTGCTGGACGGCGTGGACGTGGTCGCGCAGGTCCACGAGGTCCTCGACCGGATGGGGGCGTTCGCCGAGCGGGTGCGCTCGGGCGAGTGGAGGGGCCACACCGGCAAGCCGATCCGCAACGTCGTGAACATCGGAATCGGCGGCTCGGACCTCGGCCCAGTGATGGCCTACGAGGCGCTTCGCGCATATACCCAGCGCGAGCTGACCTTCCGCTTCGTCTCGAACGTGGACGCCACGGATTTCGTCGAGGCCACCCGCGACCTGCACGCCGAGGAGACGCTGTTCATCGTCTCCTCGAAGACGTTCACCACGCTCGAGACGCTCACCAACGCGAGGACCGCGCGCGAATGGACGTTGGCCCAGCTGGGCGACGAGGCGGCGATCGCGAAGCACTTCGTCGCCGTCTCCACTAACGAGCGGTTGGTGCGCGAGTTCGGCATCGACACCGCCAACATGTTCGAATTCTGGGACTGGGTCGGCGGGCGCTACTCGATGGACTCGGCGATCGGGCTCTCGACGATGCTGGCAATCGGGCCGACGCAGTTCGCGGAGATGCTGGGCGGCTTCCACGCGATCGACGAGCACTTCCGCAGCACGCCACTGGAGCAGAACCTTCCTGCTCTGATGGGCCTATTGGCGGTTTGGTATGGCGACTTCTTCGGCTCGCAGTCGATCGGCGTGATGCCCTACGAGCAGTACCTGAAGCGCTTTCCCGCCTACCTGCAGCAGTTGACGATGGAGTCCAACGGCAAGCACGTGACGCTCACGGGAGAACACGTCGACTATCAGACCGGCGCGGTCTACTGGGGCGAGCCGGGGACCAACGGCCAGCACAGCTTCTACCAGCTGCTGCATCAGGGCACCAAGCTGATCCCGGTGGATCTGATCGGCTTCGGCAAGAGCATCAACCCGCTGCGCGACCATCACGACATTCTCTCCTCGAACGTGTTCGCGCAGGCGCAGGCGCTCGCGTTCGGCAAGACCGAGGAGCAGGTGCGCGCTGAGGGAACACCCGAGGCGGTCGTCCCACATCGCGTGATGGAGGGCAACCGCCCCACCAACGTGCTGCTGGCGGAGAAGCTCACGCCCGCGATCCTCGGCTCGTTGGTGGCGCTGTATGAGCACAGCGTCTTCACCCAGGGAGCGATCTGGGGCATCGACTCCTTCGACCAGTGGGGCGTCGAGCTCGGCAAGGCGCTGGCCAAGGCGATCATCCCCGAGCTGGAGAGCGACTCGGAGCCCCAGCTCGAGCACGACTCATCCACGAACGCGCTGATCCGCCGCTACCGGGCACTGAAGGCAACCGGGTCAGCACGATGACGGCGCCGCCGATCAAGATCGTGCTCGCCGACGTGGACGGCACGCTGGTGACCCAGGAGAAGGTGCTGACCGGGCGCACGGTGGCGGCGGTGCAGCAGCTGCGCGAGGCCGGCATCGAGTTCGCGGTGACCAGTGGTCGGCCTCCGCGCGGCATGTCGATGCTGATCGAGCCGCTCGGCCTGACCACGCCGATCGCGGCGTTCAACGGCGGGCTGATCGTGCGCCCGGACATGTCGGTCATCGAGCAGAAGACGATCCCCGATCTCCTCGTGGCGCCGGCGATCGAGCTGCTCGGCGGCCACGGCCTCGACGTGTGGCTCTACAGCGGCGCCGACTGGCTCGTGCGCGACACCAAGGCCCCGCACGTGGACCGCGAGTCAAAAACCGTGGCGTTCGGTCCGAAGATCGTCGCGAGCTTCGACGGCGTCACCGACGTCGTCAAGATCGTGGGCGTCTCCGATGACCACGACCTGGTGGCGAAGACCACCGATCAGGCGCGCGAGATGTTCGGCGACGAGGTGTCGGCAGCCCAATCCCAGCCTTACTACCTCGACATCACCCATCCTCTCGCGAACAAGGGCGAGGTGGTCGGCTATCTCTCTGCGCATCTCGGCATTCCCCCCGAGCAGTTCGCGACGATCGGGGACATGCCAAACGACATCTTGATGTTCGCCCGCTCCGGCCTGAGCATCGCGATGGGCAACGCCGGCCCCGAGGTGCACCGCGCCGCGCGACGGGTGACGGCTTCCAACGAGGATGAGGGGTTCGCGAAGGCGATCGAGCGCTTCGTGCTGGACGGCCGTTCACACGGTCCGTAGCGCTTCGGTAGGTGACAGCCGCGCGGCGCGCAGCGCGGGCACCAGGCCGGCGACCGCGCCGATCAGGAGCGCCGCGCCGAACCCGCCCGCCCAGGCGAGGGTGGGGATCACGATCGCCCAGCCCTTGCTGGAGGCGTAGATGGCGGTCGCAAGCGCCCCCGCGGCGACACCGACGGCGCCGCCGCCGAGCGCGAGCAGGATCGCTTCCGAGAGGAACTGGGTGCGGATCTGCCCGCGGGTCGCGCCGAGTGCGCGGCGCAGCCCAATCTCCGAGCGGCGTTCCAGCACGGAGATGACCATGATGTTCGCCACGCCGACGGCGCCGACCAGCAGGGCCACGGCGCCGAGTCCCAGGAAGAGACCGTTGAAGGCGCCTTGGGCGTCGGCGCGCGCCGTCAGCGCGGCCGAGGGTTGGCTGACGTTGACTTCGTTCGGCGCTTCCGGGTTCGCCGTCGCTGCGAGCACCGATTGGACGGCCGCGACCTGGCTGTTCTGGGCGCGCAGGTAGACCGTGTTGGAGTGTCCGTTGAACTGCAGGTAGCGTTCCGCCGCCTTGAAGCCGATCAGCACCGAGCTTTCGATTTCGGGTACCAGCACCGATGGGCCGAGGATCCCGACGAGGTAGAGCCACATCCCGCCGGCCCAGATCCGCTCGCCGGGGTAGATGTGGTCGATCCCCAGTCGCTGCGCGGCCGCGGAGCCGAGCACCGCGGCGGGCTCCTGGGCGGTGGCGGCGTTCAGGTAGCGCCCCTGCACCACATCGATGCCCAGCGTCCGCGGCAGGCCGAGGCTCGCCGCCTGGACGCTCAGGGCGTTCGTTTCGACCGTGGGGATCAGCGGAGAGCGGTAGACGCTGCCCTTGACGTTGCCCGTCGCGGCCACGTTTTCGACCGGCTCGATCCGGGCGATCATCGCTGGCGCGACAAGCGGCAGCTCTGCCGTCTTGCCGGCGAAGCTCTGGCCGTTGGTGACGGTCAGCAGGTTAGTCCCGAGGCGTTCGATCTCCGCGAGCAGCCCCGCTTGGCTCGAGGAGGACAGGCCGAGCACGGCCACGATCGCGGCGACGCCGATCGCGATCCCCAGCGCGGAGAGCCCGGCACGCATGCGCCTGGTACGAAGCCCGACGCTCGCGACGCGCGCGAGATCGGATGGGCGCAGCTTTTTAGGGGATAGATTTAGAGGCTGGCTAGCGAGGTTCTCGGCCGCGCTCATGAGGACCGGCCGCGCGCAACGTTTACCAGCGCGAACGCCGCAGGTCTCGAGTGCTCGAAGGTCGCCTTGACGATGTAGCCGCCCGGCGTGCCGTTGGCGGTGAAGGCCGGCGCAACGGCGATCCCACAGGCGTTGGTCTTGACCTTGGCCGTGCCGGGGTGGGAGACGCGGGCGCGATGGTGGGGGCCGGGAGAGCGGACCGTGAAGCGCCCGCTCGCGCCGGCGGCAGGCGCCGAGAACGTGATCAGTGCGCCCGGGACGGGGTTCTTCTGGGCGTCGCTGACGGTGACGGCGAGCCGGATCGGGAAGGCGGTTCCCGCGAGCGTGGATTGCGTGGAGCCGACCCCGGGGGTGAGCTTGGCGGCTTTGCCGGCGAGGTTTGAAAGCGAGAAGCTCACCGGTGTCGCCGCGCCGCTGCCAGATGCCCCAGAGCCTTCCCTACCCGAGCCTCCCCCGGGTTCTTTGCCCGAGACGGCGGCCCACGCCGTGAAAGACCCGGCCGTGCTGTTCGCGGTGAGAAGCGACGAGCTCGCGACGCCGCTGGCGCCGGTCGTCGCGCTCGCCTCGGTGCCGCCTCCGGTGAAGGTCGCGCCCGCGCTCTGGGAGGCGGTGGCGCCGCACGCGCCAGCGCTGCCCGAGGCGAGCGTGAACGTCACCGTCGCGCCCGCGACCGGGTTGCCGGCGGAGTCCAGCACTCTGACCTGCAGCGGCTCGGGGTAGCGGCTCGCGATGCTCGTCGATCTGCGCTTCAGTGGCAGCGCGACGATCCGCGTCGGGATGCCCGTGGCGGTGTTCGTCAGCGAGAACGAGACGGAGCCGTACTGCGAGCTGGCGGTGACGGTGTAGCTGCCGGCCGCGCTGTTCGCGGTGAACGTCGGCGCGGCGACCATACCCGAGGCATCCGCGCCGACGATGATCGTGCCGGAGGCGCTGGCGGAGAACACTCCGCTCGCGCCCGTCGAGGGTGCGCTGAACGTCACGGGGACCCCTGCGGCGGCGCTCGTGACGGCGCAGCCATCGCTGCTGCTGAGCGCTACCTGCAGGCCGGTCGCAAAGGCCGTCTCGAGTGGCGCCGTCTGCGGTGTGCCCGCGACGAGCGTCATCTGGTTCGGCGGATTGGACGACGGGCACGTCGCGCCTCCAGAGCCGCCCGGGGTGCCCGTTTCGCCCGCTGCCTGCAGCGGGGCGCACGCGAACGCAGCGAGCACGGCGACGGCGCCCGCGGCGACAAGCACCCGGTCACGAGCCCAGCCGGCCGGCTGGCGCAACCACGCGATCCCACTAAACATCAGCAGTCCCAACCTCGGTGTCGGTGACGATCCGACCGTCGAGCACCTGCACCTGTCGTGGTAGCCGGCCGGCGAGGTCATGGTCGTGGGTGATCACGAGGATCGTCGCCCCATCGGCGTTCAGCTCTTCCAACAGCTCCAGCAGTGCGGCGCCGGCGCTGCTGTCGAGATTGCCGGTGGGCTCATCTGCCAGCACGATCGCGGGGCGGCCGACCAGCGCACGCGCAATCGCGACGCGCTGGCGCTCGCCGCCGGAGAGCTTGCTCGGACGGAAGTGGGCACGCTCGGCCAGCCCTACCCGGGCGAGCGTCTCGGCCGCTCGCTCGCGACGCTCGGAGACAGCGACGCCGGCATACAGCAGTCCTTCGGCGACGTTCTCCAGGGCCGTCGAGTGCTCCGCCAGGAAGAACTGCTGGAAGACGAAGCCGATCCGCGTCGCACGCAACGTCGCGAGCTCACGATCGGCGAGCCCCGCCGCGTCGAGGCCCGTGATCGAAACCATCCCCGAGCTCGGGCGCTCGAGCGTGCCCATCACGTGCAGCAGCGTCGTCTTGCCCGAACCCGAGGGGCCCACGATCGCCACCAGCTCGCCCTCTCGCACCGCAAAGCTCACTTCTCGCAGCGCGTTGATCGGAGTCCCACCCACCCCAGCGCCGTAGACCTTGCTGACTTCGCGCAGCTCCAAGACCGCCGGCGCCTCGCCGCCGTCCGCGTTTGCGATGCCTGTTGGCCGCTCGCTCATGATGTCTTCGGCACCACCACGCGCTGGCCGCCAGACACGCTCCGGCCGCTCACCTGCACGAGGCCGTCGGCGTCGTCGAACACGCCGAGGCTGACCGCCTCCAGGCGGTGCACGCGACCTTCGGCGACCTCGACCGCGTAGCCGCCGCCGGCGAGCGCGAGCAGCGCGTCGATCGGCACCGCGAACGCGCCTTCCACGCGTTCGGTGGTGATCGACACGTTCACCGGCGCCTGGTCCAGGTGTCCCGTCGCCGCCGGATCGGTCGGTGTGACGTCGACTTCGATCGTCGGCGCGCCTTCTTCTTCACCGCCGCCGCCGGATTTGCTCGGCGGCGCAGTCGCGACGCTCGACACGTAGGTGATTTGCCCGGGCGTCGTCTGGTTGTCCGGGAGCGTGATCGTGACCGCGTCGCCGACCTTCACACTGGCCTGCTGGGCCGCGTCGAGCGAGACCTTGACCTGGCGAGCCGTCGAGGTGATAGCGAGGACAGGACCAGGCATGACTGTCTCGCCGATCGTCGGCGTCACGCTCGTCACGCGCACCGGCCCGGGCTCGAACACCACCGAGCCGAGCGGCAGCTCGCGTGTCGTCGGCGAGCCGTACTGAAGCACCACCGGCCGGCCGCTGATCGCGTATAGGGTCTGTCCGCGGGAGATCACCTGGCCGGCCGACGGGAGCTTCGTGAACGTCGAGGTCTGCCCGTACACCGTTTCCGACGAGCGTGCCGTCGACAGGTTCGACCGTGCGCTCGCGAGCTGTTTTTCGGCTGAGGAGACCTGCGCCTGGTCACCTTTGACCTTCATCTCAGCGCCCGACAAGCTCTGCTCAGCGCTCGAGACCGCCTGCACGTCGCTCGCGCAGGCGCCCGAGCCCCCGCCGCCCGCGGGAGATCCGCTGGACGCGCTTTCCGCGGCGCCTTCGCCAGCGCAGTCGACCGCCTGCTTCGCGCGTGCAGCCGAGACCGTCGCCTGCTCGCCCGCGAGCGCTTCGCTGTCGAGCGCCAGCGACGCCTTCGCCGTGCTCAGCATTGCTTCGGCGTTCGCGACCGACTGCTGCGCCTGTGAGACCTGGGACGGCGCCGTCCCCGACGGCACACGGATGCTCGACGAGCCCGCAAAGCCGAGCGTCCCGCTCACCTGCGTCTGTGAAGACAGCGACTGGCGGGTGACCGTCGCCAGCGAGGTCGCCGTGCCGTTGTCGCCGACACCAGCGCCCGACTTGGCCGGGCCGGCAAAGGGATCGGTCACGATCAGGACCACGACAGCCACGACGAGCACCAGCCCCGCCCCCGCGAGCGCCCGCCGGCGATCCTGACCGCGCGGGAAGCCGACCCTCGGGCGCCCGCCCGAGGATCCGACCGCGCCGGCGACCCCGGGCACGGGCGTCGCCTCGCCGGACACGGGGTCGCTCATCGGTCTAATGTCCCGCGGCGAAGCGCGCCACAGCCGCCTTGGTGAGGGCCCCGTGCGTGACGCTGACGCACGTGTCGGCGGCCTGCAGCACCCCTGACTGATGCACGCTTATCCCGGCGCTCGCGAGCATCTCGTGAGTCACCTGGCCGCTGCTCGTCGGGTCGGGGAAGTTGGCGATGCCGTGCGTGCGCATACAGCCGGCGAAGGCGAGCAGGTCGCTGAGGCGCTGCGCGAGCTGGGCCCGGCTCGGCCGGCCGCCGTTCGGCTGCAGGTGCTGGCACGCCGTTTGGGCCGCCTCGACCTGGGAGTTGCTGACCTGTTTCAACGCCCTGATAACGGCTTCCTTCGAGTTCCCCCCGCCGCTCGTGGGGTCGGGGAAGCTCGGCACTCCGTGGGTGCGCATGCACTGCGCGTAGGCGACCATCGTCTGTAGGGCGCTCGCGCTGCTTTCCGGGGAGGATGAGCCGCCGCCGCTCGCGTGCGAGCCGCTGGATGCACCGGTCGACAGCTGCGCGACCCCCGAGCTCGATGATCCGCCGCCGCAGCCGGCCAGCGCCAGGGCGACGCTCAGTATGGCCGCGGCAATCAGCACGCGCGCGCGCTGACGGGTTAACCCCTTGGTCTGGGTGTGGCGGGCCATCGGGCCGCCTGCAGGGTCTGCTTTGGGGGTTTGCGTCATCGTTCCGGATCAGTTCTACGTGGTGGGTTGTTTCGGCGTTGTTTCGCTCGGTGAGGCCGGCAGCGCTCCCGACCGCGGTATTGGCGCTCGCGTTCGCTACCCACCGCTTGCGCCGCCGCGCAGGCTGTTCGGGATCAGCGACTGGCAGGCCTGCTCCGCTGACTTGAACACCGACGAGTGCACATTCACGGCCGGTGGGAGGTGAACTCCGCCGCCTGAGAACGTCGGGTCCGGGAGGTTCGGCACGCCGTGGGCGCGTATGCACGCCGCGAGCTTCAGGACTTGCGTCTGTTCGGCCGCGCTCAGATGCGGAGCGGAGCGCGAGCCGGGCCCGCCCCCGGGCAGCAGCTTGCGGCAGGCCTGCTGCGCCGACTTGAAATGGGGATTGCCCGAGATCGCCGGATTGATCGCGATCGCCACCCTCACTTCGCTGCCGTGGGTCGAGACTTTCGGGTCTGGGAAGCTCGGGACTCCGTGAGCGCGCACGCACGCCCCGTACGCGACACCCTGGCTGAGGGCCTGCGCCGGACCGGATCCAGCGCCGCCGGATTGCGCCGCAGCCGTGCTCGAGGTCGTGCTCGAAGCGGTTCTCGATCCAAGGTGTGCCACGCCACCGCTCGGGGGGTTGCTTGTGCCGCAGCCCGCGGCGAGCAGCGCGAAAGCAGCGAGCGCGGCGGTCGCGACAGCGGCGTGCCAGGCTCGCCACGCCGGGCTCGCGGCTGACGGTGTTGACGTTGGAATCGCCGGGGTCTGCTTCATCTCGTCACGTCCCTTGCGCTGGCCGGATCATGCGTGCAGGACGTTTGTACAAAACGGCCGGTTACAGCACGGTGACTGATGCTGTAACCGCGCTGTAACCGCGAATGCGGCACGCTGATAGGCCGATGCGTGTGCTGCTGGTAGAGGATCACGTCGAGCTGGCCGAGACGGTCGCCGCGGGCTTGCGCCGGGAGGGCATGGCCGTGGATGTCGCATTCGACGGGCACGACGCGCTCGCGCACCTGGCGCTGACCGATTACGACGTGCTCGTGCTCGACCGCGACCTCCCCGGTGTGCACGGCGATGAGATCTGCCGTTCACTCGTCGCCGAGGGGCGGGAGGGCCGGATCCTGATGCTCACCGCCGCCGGGTCGATAGAAGACCGCGTTGACGGCCTCAGTATCGGCGCCGACGACTATCTGCCCAAGCCGTTCGCGTTCGCCGAGCTCGTGGCCAGGGTACGAGCGCTGCAGCGGCGCTCGGGCACCCCCCAACCAGCGGCGCTCGTGCATGGCGACCTGCGCTTGGACCCTGCCAATCGCCTCGCGATCCGGGGCGGGCAGCGCCTGTCGCTCAGCCCCAAGGAGTTCGCCGTGCTCGAGTACCTGCTCGGCGTCGCGGGGCGGATCGTCTCAGCCGAGGAGTTGCTGGCGCGGGTGTGGGACGAGAATGCCGACCCGTTCACCACCACCGTCAAGGTCACGATCCGGCGGCTGCGGGCAAAGCTCGGCGACCCGCCGCTGATCGAGACCGTGTCCCGCGTCGGCTACCGGATCGGGGTGTCGCCGTGAGCGCTCCCGAGGCGCTTCACGCGAAGGGCGGCGAGCTGCGCTCGCCGCGGCGGCTGCTCGACCGGCGGCGACTGCGCCTTCCCCGCTACACGATCCGCCTGCGTCTCGCCGTTCTCTACGGCGGCGTCTTCATGATCTCGGGAACGCTATTGCTCGCGCTCGTCTTCCTGACGGTGCGCTACTCCACGCACGGCACAGTCGTATCCGCGCAGGGGGCCGCGGAAAAGCTCGTGGAAGGACACGGCGTCCAGGTGGGGCCGCCCGGAGCCAAGCTGTCGCCGACGCCCGAAAGCCTCGCCTCGAACGCACAGGCACATCGGCTGGGCGCGGTAGCGGTCAACGTCAACAACAGCGACCTGCATTACCTGTTGCTCTTCTCCCTCGTCGCGCTGGCGATCATGGTGGTCGCGTCGATGGCGCTGGGATGGGGGATCGCCGGTCGCGTACTGCGCCCGCTGCAGACGATCACCGCCGCAGCGCGCGACCTGTCCGCCTCGACCCTGCACGAGCGCCTCGCGCTGGACGGGCCCAACGACGAGCTGCGCGAGCTCGGCGACACCTTCGATCAGCTGCTCGGCCGCCTGGAGTCCTCGTTCGAGGCCCAGCGCCAGTTCGTCGCCAACGCCTCCCATGAGCTGCGCACGCCGCTCACGCTCGAGCGCGCGATCCTCGAGGTGACGCTCGCAGACCCGGACGCCAGCGCCGCCACCCTGAGAGCGGCCTGCGTGCGGGTACTCGATATCGGCGAGCAACAGGAGCGAATGATCGAGGCGCTCCTGACCCTGGCCCGCAGCGAGCGTGGCCTCGAACGTCGTCAAGCACTATCCCTCAAGACAGTTACCAGCGAGGTACTGGCGGATCGCAGCGAGGAGATAACACGCTCCGGCCTGCGTTTGGACACCAAGCTCGACCCTGCCCCCACCACCGGCGACTCGCGCCTGATCGAGCGACTCGTGGCGAACCTCCTCGACAACGCGCTACGCCACAATGTCGCCGACGGCCACATCGAGGTGCTCACCGAGACGCGCGGCGCGAGCGCGGTGCTCTCAATCACCAACACCGGGCCGGTGGTGCCCGCGGCGGCGATCGAGCAGCTCATGCAACCCTTCCGGCGACTAGGCGCCCAGCGCATCACAACCGCGGAGGGCCACGGACTCGGCCTCTCGATCGTGCAGGCCATAGCCGACGCCCACGGAGCGAGCCTCGTCGCGCTTGCCCAGCCCGACGGGGGCCTGCGCGTGGAGGTGCGCTTTCCGCTCCGAGCCCTCGCGCATGACTGACCCGCGACTCACGGCCCCGGCCCGAAGTTACACGCGGCCGCCGCCTGCTCGAACGCCGGCGAGCTCGTATCGATCGAGCTCGGAATCGCGAGGTAGTACCCGCCGCGGCCGAGGATTCCGCTGTTGCCGGCCGCGTTCGACGAGGACGAGGTGCTCGGGTCGGGGAAGCCCGAGATCCCGTGCTTGCGCATACATGCGGACAGCGCGAGGAGCTGCGCCTGCGCGTGCGGGGACGCGGGTTCGGGGCCCGGCGGACCCTTCGGCAGCAGGCGCTGGCACGAGTGCGCGGCGGACTGGAACGCGGGCGACTCGATGGTTCTCCGCGAGCCCATCCGGACCGTCTGGCCACTGACCTTCGGGTCGGCGAAGTTCGGCACTCCGTGCGAGCGGATGCACCTGGAGAACGCGACCCCCGATGCGACCGCGCTCCCCGCGGACGCCGAGGCGCCGCCGCCCGGCGGGCTCGTTGAGCTTCCCCCGCATCCCGCCAACACGACCCCGCCCATGAGCGCCGCCGCAGCGAGCAGCTGTACTCGCGGCCGCGTGCCCCCTCTTGCATGGATGCTGGCCATCAGTGGTTGTGCAGCGGGAACGCGCACGCGGCCGCCGCTTGCGTGAACACCGGCGACTGCTGGTTTATCGTGCTGGGGAACAGGAGGATCACCCCTTCGATGTCGCTCAACTCCGCGATGCCGGAGCCGAGCGGGTTGGGCGGGGCCTTGGTTCGAGGGTCAGGGAAGCCGGAGACGCCGTGTTGGCGCATGCACCGCGCAATGCTCAGGAACCTCGCCAGCGTCCGCGGAGAGGGTGGAGGCCCCGAGCCGGGACCACCTTCGGGCAGGAGGTTGTGGCACTTCGCCTGTGCCGCCCTGAACGAGGGCGAATTGATCAATCCAGCGCGCGCGCGGACGGGGAAACCCCCGCTGGCGTTCGGGTCCGGGAAGCTCGGCACGCCGTTTGCGCGCATGCACTTGGCGTACGTGACCAACGCCTGCTGGAGGCTCGCGGGGCCTGCATGCGACGAACCGCTGCCTTGGGAGCTCGCCGATGAGGCGACCTTTGCGGATGAGAGGTGGGCGACGCCGGAGTTCGGCGAGCCTCCGCAGCCGGTGAGCGCCAGCGCGACGCTCAAGAGGGGTGCTGCGCCGAGTAGACGCGCTCGCGGCGGAGTCAGCTTGTTGGTATGGATCCGGTGCGCCATCTGGTCTCCCGCAGAGTCCGCTTCGTAGGTTTGCGTAACGTCCTGACCGGTTCTACGCGGTGGGTTGTTTCAGCGCTGTTTCGCTCTCGGACCTGGGCAGCGGTTTTGTTTGACCGAGCCGGCGAAACAGCGCTGAAACACCGCGGCGCTACCTTCACCTACAAGGAGCTACGGATGCGGGTGCTTGTGATCGAGGACGACGAGGAGCTGGCCGGGACGGTCGCCGCGGGCCTGCGCCTCGCGCAGATGGCTGTTGACGTCGCGCTCGACGGCGAAGCTGGGTTGACGCGCGCGCTCGTCAACGATTACGACGTGATCGTGCTCGACCGCGACCTTCCCGCCCTCCACGGCGACGAGGTGTGCGCAAAGCTGGTCGCCGCCGGCGGGCGCAGCCGGGTGCTGATGCTCACCGGCGCGACCGGGAACGAGGATCTGGTCGACGGGCTTGGGCTCGGCGCGGACGATTACCTGGGAAAGCCGTTCGACTTCCCCGTGTTGGTGGCGCGCGTCGGCGCGCTGGCCCGCCGTGCGCAGCCGAGCATCCCGCCGGTGCTCGAGCACGGCGACGTCGTCCTCGACGCGGCCAAGCGCCGCGCGCAGCGCTCTGGGCGTGATCTCGAGCTGACACCGAAGGAGTTCGGGGCGCTGGAGCTGCTGCTTGCAGCCCACGGCCGTGTCGTCTCAGCCGAGGAGCTGCTCGAACGCGTGTGGGATGAGAACGCCGACCCGTTCACAGGCGCCGTGAGGATCACCATCAGCCGGCTGCGCGCCAAGCTCGGTGACCCCCCCGTGATCGACACCGTCGCGAAGGCCGGCTACCACATCCGAGGTCAATGATGGGCGTCGCGCACCCCCGGCTCGCACCACGCTCTTGGCTGCAACTGCCTCGCCGCACCGCCCGGCTTCGGCTCACCGCTCTCTACGGCGGCCTCTTCCTCCTCTCCGGCGTCGCGTTGGTCGCCACCACCTACGTCCTCTTTGAGCGGGCGACCCAGTACAGAGCGCCACACCTACCGGCGATCCCGCGCACGCCCGCCATCCAGCGTCTCCAGCTTTCGCTGCCGCCTGCCAAGCCTCCCACCCCTCCGGGCCAATCCGTCGTTATCGAGCATTCGCATCCGTTGGCACAGGCTCAGCAGGAACTGGCGCAGGCTCAATTCGAGCTCGGGCAGGCCGGGCCTCGGCTGATCGGAGGCGTTCCAGCTCAGCTGGCACGGGTACAGCATCAGGTCACTCAGGCCCAGCATCAGCTCGAACAGGACCAGCGTCAGCTGGCAGACGCCGTGCATCAGGTCGCACAGGCGGGGTCCGTCCAAGCCGCGCAGCGCGCTGCCGACTCGCACGAGCTTCTGGTCAACTCGGGAATCGCCCTGGCGATCGTCGCGGTACTCGCCCTCCTGGCCGGCTGGGTCGTCGCCGGCAGGATGCTGCGACCGATCCGGACGATCACCCGAACGGCCCGACGGATCTCCTCAACCAGCCTGCACGAGCGACTGGCCCTCGATGGCCCGCAGGACGAGCTCAAGGAACTGGGGGACACCCTCGACGACCTGTTTGAGCGGCTCGACGCCGCGTTCGAGGCACAGCGCCAGTTCGTCGCCAACGCCTCGCACGAGCTACGCGCACCGCTGACACGCCAGCGAGCGCTGATCCAGGTCGCGCTCGCCGACCCGGACGCGAACTTCACCTCTTTGCGCGCCGCCCACGAGCGCGTGCTCGCCTCTGAGCAACGGCTGGAGCAGATGATCGACGCGCTGCTGACGCTAACGCGCGGTCAAGCCGGGCTCGAGGGCCACGAGCGCGTGGATCTCGCGGCTCTCGCCTCAAAGGCCCTGCTCGCGCGCGAGTCAGAGGCGCAAGGCATAGGCCTCGACGTTCGCACGACGCTGGCCCCAGCACCAACGGCAGGCGATCCGCGGCTCGTAGAGCGCCTCGTCGCCAACCTGATCGAGAACGCCATCCGTCACAACATCCCGCAGGGGCACGTCGAGATCACCACCGGCGTCCGTGGCCGGCACGCATTCCTGACTGTCGCGAACGGCGGTCCCACGATCCCCCCAGGGGAGGTGCCGCGCCTGCTGCAACCGTTCCAGCGTCTCCACGGAACCCGCACCGACCACGCCAACGGGAACGGGCTCGGCCTCGCGATCGTCAACGCCGTCGCCGCGGCCCACCGCGCCACGCTGGGCGTCCAGCCGGGCCCGGACGGAGGGCTGACTGTCGAAGTCATGTTCCCCTCGACATCCATCGACGAGAAGCAGATAAGCCCGACGCCCCAGCGGCCAGCCCTAGAGACCCCCACAGGCGCTCAGACGAGAGCCTGAATTCTCGGTCATGCGGCTGGTTTGTTGAAGTAGTGACCCTGGTCGAGGTCCTCGAGCAGCCCCGGCTGTGTCGGGCTCCATCCCAGCAGCTCCCGTGTCAGCGCGCTCGAGGCTGGGCTATCGGCTGCGAGAAAGTGGGCCAGCCACGTGAAGTGCTCGGGTGCATCCTCGTCAGAGATCGAGACCACCGGGATGTCGAGATGGCGGGCGATCACGGCAGCGATGTCGCGGATCGGCACGCCCTCATCCGCGACCGCATGCAGCGTCGATCCCGCCGGTGCCTGCTCGAGCGCGAGGCGGAAGAGATGCGCGGAATCGAGGCGGTGGACGGCGGGCCAGCGGTTGGTCCCGTCGCCGATGTAGCCGGAAAGGCCCTTGTCGCGAGCGATGCCGACAAGCCTCGCCATGAAGCCGTTGTCTCCGTCGCCGTGGTTGGTCGGCGCAAGGCGCACCACCGACGAGCGGACTCCGCGGGAGGCCATCGAGAGCACCAGCTCGGCGGTCTCCCACCGAGTCTGCGGACCGCTGCCGTAGCCGGCCATCGTCGAGGCGGGACCATGTCCGTCTCGCTCGGTCGCCACGCGTCCCGGTGCGACCGCGAGTGTTCCGGAGGCGATCAGCAGCGGTCGATCGGACCCCATGAGCGCGTCGCCGAGCGTCTCGACGGCACGGCGGTCCGCGTCGGCGGCGCCTTGGAAGTCGCCAGAGAAGGCGAGCTCGTGCTTGAACGCGAGGTGGATGACGCCATCAGACGCGCCGGCCGCGCCGCGCAGGATGTCGAGATCGTCGAGAGTGCCTCGCTGCACCTCCGCTCCGGCGGCGTCGAGCGCCGCGGCCGAGGCGTCCGAGCGGGCAAGCCCGACGACCCGGTGGCCTGAGTCGATGAGCTCGGGGACGACGGCGGAGCCGATCCAGCCGCTGGCGCCGGTGACGAATACGCGCATGAGAAACCTCCAGGTGGTCGACTGTCCTCGGGCGAAGCTCGTGCACGAGGCCAGCTCAATGTCAGTTACTGTCATCACATTAGCACGGATGTCAGTCGCTGTCATCAAATAGTGTCATCGAGTAGGATCTGTGTATGACTCGATGGCAGCCAGATGCACGGGGGCGCCTCGAGCGGGCGGCCCTCGAGCTCTACAGCGAGCGGGGGTTCGACCAGACGACCGTGGCGGAGATAGCCGAGCGCGCGGGGCTGACCGAGCGCACCTTCTTCCGGCACTTCGCCGACAAGCGCGAGGTGCTCTTCGGGGGCGCGGGCGGGCTGCAGGAGCTGCTGGTGAATGCGGTCGCCGACGCGCCCGACTCCCTCGCTCCGATCGATGCCGTTGCCGCCGGCCTCGATGCCACCGGCGCCCTGTTCCAGGAGCGACGGGAGTTCTCTCGACAGCGTCAGAGCATCATTGCTGCCAACGCTGAGCTCCAGGAGCGCGAGCTGATCAAGCTCGCCTCGCTTGCCGCGGCGATCGCTGACGTGCTGCGCCGTCGCGGCGTCGCGGAGCCGGCCGCGAGCCTGACCGCCGAGGCGGGCATCGCCGTCTTCAAGATCGCGTTCGAACGCTGGGTCGGGGACGCCGACGAGCAGGATTTCCGACGGCTGATCCGAGACTCGCTCGACGAGCTGAGGGCCGTGACAGCCGGGTAATGATCGAGATCGCCGACCGCTTCGAGTGCTTCGGCTCCTGGTGCGAGCTCCGGGTGATCGGCGATGGACGGGACGCCAGCGCCGAGGATGCCGCGGCGATTGGGCGCCGGGAACTGCTGGCGTGGCACGATCGCTTCTCACGATTCCTCGGAGACAGCGAGCTCTCGCGCCTGAACGACGACCCGCGCGAGCGGGTTCCCGTGAGCCCGCTGATGGCGCGATTCGCGCAGGCTGTCCGCGATGCCGGATCTTTGACCGGGGGACTGGTGGACGCGACCCTGATCGACGAGATCGAGCGCGCCGGCTACACGAGTGATCTGCACGATCCACTGCCGCTCGCCGAGGCGCTGGAGCTGGCGCCACCGCGCAAGCCTGCCGCCGCGAGCGAGCGGGCCCACTGGCGGCTGCTGCAAATCGATCTGACAGGAGGAACGGTTACACGTCCACCTGCCGTCAAGCTCGACAGTGGCGGTCTGGCCAAGGGTCTCTTCGCCGACGTGCTCGCGGAAAGGCTGGCAACCCATCCCAGCTTTGCGATCGACTGCGCCGGCGAGCTGGCGATCGGCGGATCCGCCGCGATCACGCGCCCGCTCCAGGTCGAAAGCCCCTTCGACGGACGCACCCTCCACACGTTCGAGATGACACGGACCGGTGTCGCCACCAGCGGCATCGGACGTCGCAGCTGGCTCGATGCAAGCGGGCGTCCCGCCCACCACCTGCTGGATCCTGCGAGCGGCGAGCCGGTGTTCACCGGCATCGTGCAGGTCACCGCGCTCGCGCCGCGCGCGCTGCTGGCTGAGATCCGCGCGAAGGCGGCGATTCTCAGCGGGCCGCGCGTCGCACCCTCATGGCTTCCCGACGGCGGCGTGATCGTGTTCGACGATGGCTCGCACCAGGTGATCGAGCCACCGGCCGTGATCTCGCTCAGCCAACTCTCGGCGTTTGCCAAGCCGGCCACCGGTCGCGCCGCCAAGGATCGCTGACGCGGACGCGTCGCATGGAAGCATTGACCCCGACCGGCGTCTCTAGCTCACAGATGAAGCTAACGAGGACTCCAGGAGCGACGCGCGCGAGCGTCCGAGGACGCGCGGGCGCTACCGCTTTGCTGGCCGCGCTCGTCGTCTCGGCGTGCGGAAGCTCGGCAACGTCCGATTCGGCGAGCGCCGGCTTCGCCTGGCTGAAACCAGCGCCGGCACCCGATGGCTGGCTTGACGCACGTGTGCCCAGTGGCGCCACGATCGCCTTTCCGCCGGGCTGGCGCCCGATTCATGGCGACCCAGGGACAGCGACTGCTGCGCTCCTCGACGCTCGGCGACACTTCCTCGGCTACCTCAACCTTACGCCGCGGCAGGGATCTGAGACGCCGTCAGACTGGGCGACGTTCCGCGTGCGCCACAACGCCGGGGAGGGCGACAGGGACGTGCGCTCTGAGGGCGCCGGGACGAACCTTCGCTTTCGTACCGGACGCGGCACCTGCGTGCGCGACGCGTACACCACCTCGATCAACGTTCGCTATCAGGAGATCGCCTGCTTGATCGTCGGGCGCCGCGCGGCCTCCGTGGTCGTCGGCGCCGCGCCCGTCGATCGCTGGGACGCGCAGGCGCCGGTCATCGAGCGGGAGATCTCCGCGACGACGACGTAGGCCGAGGCCTACGCCGCGACCGCCTCGAGCTCGCCACGACGCGCCGCCTCTGCCTGCTCGCGGCTGTCGCGCGAGGAGATCAGGATGGCGGTGAGGATCGCGCCGACGAGCGCAAAGCCGGCACCGACGAGGAAGGCGCGGTCGAAGCCTTTCGTGAGCGCGACGGATGAGTTGTGCACACCGTGGCTGAGCAGGCTCTGGGTGCGGCTGTTGGCGACGGTCGCGAGGATCGCCAGCCCGAGGGCGCCGCCCACCTGCTGGGAGGTGTTGATCAACCCCGACGCCAGCCCGGCCTCGCGCGGCTTGGTGCCCGTCACCGCCGCGATCGTCACGGGGACGAACGAGAACCCGAGGCCGAACGCCGCGAGCAGCGAGGGCCCGAGCACGTCGGCGGTGAAGGACCCTCCAGGCGCGGGGACGCGCGAGAACCACACGAGCCCGCCGGCGATCAGCAGCAGCCCGCTGATCAGCACGGGCTTGAAGCCGATGCGTGTCACGAGCTGCGAGGCGACCCCGGCCGAGATGATGATGCCGAAAGCGAGCGGCAGGTAGGAGATACCGGTCTTGATCGGCGAGAAATGCAGCACGTCCTGCAGGTACAGCGAGATGAAGAAGAACATCGAGAACAGTGACATGCCGACCAGAAGGCCGACGATGTCCGCGCCGCGCAGCGTCCGCAGACGGAAGATCGAGAACGGCAGCAGCGGGTGGCGCTGGCGCCGCTCGATCGCAACGAACGCCGCGAGCAGCACGGCCGAGCCCGCCAGCCGCAGCAGCGTGCCCGTCGATCCCCAGCCGACGTTGACCGCATCGACGACCGCGTAGACGAGCAGCGCGAGGCCCGCCGTGACCGTCACCGCACCGGGGATGTCGAACCCTTCGGTGCCGTCTTCAGAGCGGCTCTCGAGCAGCACCCGCGGCGCGAGCGTAGCGGCGATCAGGCCGATCGGGACGTTCACGAACAGCACCCAGCGCCAGCTCAGCCCGCTTGTGAGGATGCCGCCGAGCAGCACACCGGCGGCGCCGCCGGCGCCCGCGACGGCGCCCCAGATACCCAGCGCACGGTTGCGCTCGGCGCCTTCGGCGAACGTCGTCGTGATGATCGACAGTGCCGCCGGCGAGACCACGGCGGCGCCAAGACCCTGCACGGCCCGCGCGGCGATCAGCCACGTCTCGGACTGCGCGAAGCCGCCGGCGAGCGACGCGAGCGAGAACAGGACGAGACCGATCATGAACATGCGCCTGCGTCCGAGTAGGTCGGCGAGCCGTCCGCCGAGCAGCAGGAAGCCGCCGAAGGTGAGCGTGTAGGCGTTGACCACCCACGAGAGGTCATCGCGCGAGAAGTGCAGGTGGCTGCCGATCGAGGGCAGCGCCACGTTGACGATCGACGCATCGATGACGATCACGAACTGCGTCATCGCGAGCAGCATCAACGCCAGGTTCTTGCCGCGCTCGGTGCTCAGGTCGGGCGCCGGGCGGGCTGCACGCGAGGCCGACGTCGCGGGACCGCGGGGCTTGGTCTTGGTGGTGGTCATGTCTGTCCTCTCGTGGTTGGTGCGCGAAATCGGGCGAAGCAAACAGGACGTGATGCGGAAGCGGAGCTACGGTTCCCCTTGCTTATAGCAGCATACGGAGCTAAGATTCCGTTTGTCAAGGTCATGTCCATAGATCAGCGAACACTCCGAGCCGACGCGCGCCGCAACCGTGAGCGGATCATGTCCTCGGCCCGCGAGCTGTTCGCGCGCCTCGGGCCGCAGGCGCAGATGGATGAGATCGCCGCGCACGCAGGCGTGGGGATCGGCACCGTCTACCGGCACTTCCCGACCAAGGAGGCGCTGCTGACGGCGATGGTGCGCGACCGCTTCCGCGAGTTCGCGGAGATGGCGTCGCTTGCCGAGGACATCGCCGATCCGTTGGCGGCACTCGAGTACATGATCCGCAGCTCGGCCGAGGCGGTCGAGGGCGACGCGGGCTTTCAGCTGGCGATGATGGGCTCGGATGAGCTCGAGTGGGAGGGAATCGAGCAGGAGAAGGCGGCGCTCGACGCGGCCGTCGGCCGCATCATCGGCCGCGCGGCCGACGCCGGCGTGATCCGCCCCGACTTCACCTTCGCCGACTTCGGCATGCTGATGTGCGGAATCACCTCGACGATGTACTTCAAACCGGGCAGCGCCGACTGGCGGCGCCATCTCGAGATCGTTCTCGACGGCGTCTGTGCGCCCGGGCGCGAACGCGAGCGTGAGCGCGCCGGCGACGGGACAGGCGTATCCGGGCCTGGCGTTGCAACACGACGCTGACGCGATCGTCGTCGGCGCGGGCCTCGCGGGCCTGACCGCGGCGGCCGAGCTGGCGGACGCCGGGCGCACGGTGATCCTGCTCGACCAGGAGCCCGAGCAGTCGCTCGGCGGCCAGGCATGGTGGTCGTTCGGCGGGCTGTTCTTCATCGACAGCCCCGAGCAGCGTCGCCTTCGCATCCGCGACTCGCAGGAGCTCGCGTGGCAGGACTGGCTCGGGACAGCCGGCTTCGATCGCCGCGAGGACGAGTGGCCGCGCCGCTGGGCGCAGGCCTACGTGGACTTCGCGGCCGGCGAGAAGCGCGCGTGGCTGCGCGCGATGGGACACCGCCTGTTCCCGATCGTCGGCTGGGCCGAGCGCGGCGGCTACGACGCCACCGGCCCAGGCAACTCCGTTCCGCGCTTTCACATCACGTGGGGCACCGGTCCCGGCATCGTCGAGCCATTCGAGCGGCGCGTTCGAGCCGCAGCCGACTGGCGGCCGTCTCGAGCTCCGCTTCCGTCACCAGGTCGACGCGCTGACGACGAGCGCCGGCGCCGTCGACGGCGTCAGCGGCACCCTGCTCGAGCCCTCGTCGGTCGCGCGCGGGCGAGCCAGCTCGCGCACGGCGATCGGCGCGTTCGAGCTGCACGCGCAGACGGTGATCGTGACCGCGGGCGGCATCGGCGGCAATCACGAGCTCGTCCGCAAGGCGTGGCCGGCGCGCCTCGGCGCTCCGCCGCAGCACATGATCTCTGGCGTCCCCGCGCACGTCGACGGGCGCATGCTCGACATCACCGAGCGCGCGGGCGCGAACGTGATCAACAGCGACCGCATGTGGCACTACGTCGAGGGGATCCACAACTGGGACCCGATCTGGGCAATGCACGGAATCAGGATCCTGCCCGGGCCTTCCTCGCTGTGGCTCGACGCGACCGGCGCGCGTCTGCCGGTACCGCTGTTCCCCGGCTTTGACACGCTCGGCACGCTCGCGCACCTGCAAAAGACCGGCTATGACCATTCGTGGTTCCTGTGCACCCGCAAGATCATCGAACGCGAGTTCGCGCTGTCCGGCTCCGAGCAGAACCCGGACCTGACCAACCGCTCGATCCGAGACCTGCTCGAGCGCGTGCGCGGCGGCGTCCCCGGACCGGTGCAGGCGTTCGTCGAGCGCGGCGAGGACTTCGCCACGGCGGAGCGCCTCAGCGAGCTCGTCGAGGCGATGAACACGATCACGGGCGGGACGCCGCGACTGGAGCTCGAGCGCGTCGAACGCGAAGTGATCTCGCGCGACCGCGAGATGGCGAACCGATTCAGCAAGGACCTGCAGGTGACGGCGCTGCGTGGCTCGCGCAGCTACCTCGCCGACCGCTTCATCCGCACGGCGGCTCCCCACCGTCTGCTCGACCCGAAGGCCGGACCGCTGATCGCCGTGCGCCTGTCGGTCCTCACCCGCAAGACGCTCGGCGGGCTGCAGACGGACCTCGACGCTCGCGTCCTCGACGGCGATGGCGAGGTGATCCCGGGCCTGTACGCGGCCGGTGAGATCGCGGGCTTCGGCGGCGGCGGGATGCACGGCTATCGCTCACTCGAGGGGACCTTCCTCGGCGGCTGCCTATTCAGCGGCCGCGCCGCCGGTCGTCATGCGGCGGCAGCACTCGGATAGCCGGCGTCAGTCGAGGTTCTCAATGATCTCGTTCGCGCGCGACCACTGCTCGGGTGGGACGACGAGGTAGATGTCGCCGCGGCCAAACCGATCGAGCGGGTGGTCGGCAGCGCATGACGCGTCGATGCCCATGCTGCGGAGCTGATCGCGCCACGCCAGTGCCGTCGTCTGCTCCTCGAACGTGCTGACCGTCTCCCAACCATCGAGGCGCGGGTCGGCGATCACCACCGCGGGCTCCCGCCTTCCGCCGCGTTTTGAGAACCACCGGATCGGCACGACTACAGGGTATGCGGCGGGCCGAGCCGCACGCCGGACTTGCCCTCGGATCCTCAGCGCGCGAGGGTCGCTGGGGAGACGATTGTCCCCGTGCCGACGGTCATGTCGAACTCCAGCTGATAGGTCAGGCGTGTGCTCTGGTTGGAGAGCCCGAGCTCGGGGCCGATCGGGTGACTGTCGAGCGGGTGGATCGTGAGCGCCCATTCGTCGGTCGCGGCGCAGAAGCGAACGTTGGAGATCTGGACGGGCGCTTCGACCACGGCCTGGTAGCACGCGGTGTCCGCGGAGCCTGCGTCCCGGAACTGCTTCAGGAAGACCTGTTGGGCAGTGTGGTCCAGCAGCGCTTCGATCAGGCTCCTGATCAGACCGAGCTCAGCCGTGCCGGTGGCGCTTCCGTCGCCGATGAGCCCCGCGAGCTCTGCGCCGGTTTTCCAGTCCTCCCGTTCAGCCGATGCGTCGGCGCCGGCTGAACGGGGGCCCACCAGTTCGAGCAGCGGATGCCACGCCGCTTGATTTCCGGGTGCGAAGTCGCCGCCGAACGCGGTGAGCGTGACCGTCGAGCCAAGCGCGCTCTGGGGTTCGAACTGACCCATCGCCTTGGGGTAGCCGAAGTCTTCGCGTCCGCCGAGCAGCGACATCGGGTTGTCCACGAAGATGTAGGGCACCAGCATGCATAGGTTGGTCGCCTTGGGAGAGGTCGTCGTGGCGAGCGTTGGCACCCACAGCGAGAGCTGAGTCTCGCGGACGGAGCCGCGTTCGTTGAACCCAGGCGCCTGCGAGGCGACGGAGCCGAAGGACCCGGTGAGGACGAGCACGTGTTCGCCGATCGGAGCGTAGTGGCAGGCCCCTCCGGCGGGGCCGTTGAGCATCCGATCGCACAACGCCGTCAGCGCCGTGTGCGCGCCCTCGAATACGAGCGCGCGAAAACTGCCTTCCCGGCAGATGAACGGCGGGGGCGCCGCGACGCGCGCGCCGTACTCGACATATTCGGGGCTCACCGGCCGGCCCCCTCCGCGCCGGTGGCGCTGGAGGCGACCTTGGGTGCCCCCGCGGTCAGCCAGGTGTCGCTCTCGCCGGTGATCGGGCGAGAGTCGCCGATCAGCGCGCGGGCAGCCTGCATGCCCGAGGTCATCGCCGCCTCCACGCAGCCACCGTCGACGCCGTTGCGCGTCCAGTCGCCGGCGAGCATCAGGTTCAGGACTCCGGATTCGTCGGCGCCGAGACGGTCTTCGACGGTCTTCGCGGGCGTCAGCACGTAGCGCTCGCTCGGCGTGGTGTTGGCGCGCCAGTACTGGGCTTGAAAGCGCGCGGGGCCGGTTCGCTGCTCGAGGTCGACCAGCGCGGTCCAGTCGAAGCCGCCGCCGGGGCCCTTGTTGACCGAGTGGGGCCACAGCGGCGCGATCTGGCCTTCCAGGAACGCCTGAGCGCTCGCCCGCACGCGTTCGCTGGCCTGCTTGTTGCTCTCGCCCTGGACGTCTTCGAGCACTCCGCAGAAGTACGCGAGCCCGTTGACCTCTGCGCTCGGTTCCCATGCCTCGCGTTCCTTCAAGTGCGTCATGTCGCACCAGGTGTCGACGGGCTCCTCGTAGCATCCAACGACCGCGTTCTCGTCGTGCGGCCATCCCAGTTCGGCGATCGTCCTCGTCAGCCACAGCTGGAACGCCTGCGTGCTGACGGTCACGGCAGAGTCGAGCATGCGGGCGAACGGCGGACAGCGTTCCGCGATCTCGACGCAGATCGGAGCCAGCGCACCGACGGGGATGCCGAGCACGACGGAGTCGAAGTCCACACCGCGTTGGAGGGTCTGTTCTTCGCGGTTCAGCGGGTTCATTTCGAGCTCGAAGTCGACGTGCTGTTCCTTGAGCTGCTCGCCGTCCTTGAGCTGGCCCCAATCGGGTTCGTCCGGCCAGCATTCCAGTTCACGGGAGATGACAAGCGGGCTGTAGTCGGCGACCGTCAGCTCGACCTGCGGCACGACGCTGATCGATTCCACGAAATTGCCGTCGTCGGCCGGCGAGAGGTGCAGCTTGGTGACCGCGTGGAAGAATTCGAACTTCACCCCGCGGCGTTTGAGCACTTCGTAGAACGGTGTGAACACCGTGTCGCCCATGCCGGCCTGCATCTTGTACATGATCGACCCGCGGTAGGTGAAGCACAGCCGCAGCAGGTCGTTCATGGCCGTGCCGGCAGCGACGTTGGCGTTGGCGATCTTGCCTTCGGGATAGCCAAACGCGACGTCGTAGATCGAGCGCAGCAGCGGGCAGCGCTCGGCCGGCGTCGCGCCGACGGTCACTTCCTTGGCGCCGTGCGAGCTGAGCCACTGGCACAGCTCGAGTCCGTTGATCGCTTTCCAGCCGTTTTCGAGCACGCCGTCGTTGACGATCCCGCTGGCGGAAGACACCAACGTGTCATACATCGTGAAGAACAGCCGCAGGTGCGGGTACGCGGCGCAGCGCTCGCGCACGACGTGTTCCCAGAACAGGTCTCGGGACTCACACAGGAGCGCCACGATTTTCTGCAGGAAGGAGATGCCCGCGTCTGGGGAGGGGATGCCCGCCTGCGCCTGTTCGGCTTGGGCGGTCGCTTCCGCGAGCTGCTGCTCGCCGCTCGCGGCCGAGTCGAGGTCGGCGCCAGCGGTTTCGGAAGAGAGCTTGTGCAATTCGGGTCGGGCCCAGTTGCACGCTTCAACGGCGATGTCCCAGAAGCTCGGCAGCGGCAGGCCGGTCCCCGGCTTGCCCCCTTTGAGCGGCGCGGTGAACGCGAATGTCGTCCAGCCGTCGCCCTGGCGATCGCAGAGCACGATCTCGTCGCATCCCTTGAACGCGTCTTCGAGCGTCGCCAGCGGGTGGCTCGGGGGCCGTTTCAGCTCTTCGTAGGCTGCGCGCATGGCGGTGAACGCGTTTTCGTAGAAGCCGAACCACAGGTGCAGCCCGTGCTCCTCGATGCGCTCGCCCAGGCTCATGTTGCGACCGCTCGCACACTTGCCCCCGAGCCGCCAGCCGGGAAGGTAGACGGTGACCTCGAAGCGGTCCTCCAGCTCGGGCGCGGTCAGTTCGAACGCCGCGGTGATGGCCGCCGGCCCGCCTCCGAGAACGGCCACCTTCTCGCTCTGCGATCCTGAACTCACCAGCCCCCCAGCTTGCTCCGCGAAGCAGGTCTCTTCGAAGACGAGAATAGCCGAATCCGTCGAGATGATGCAATCGTGCGTCTAACATGATCACGCGGATCCGATGAACGTCGAGAACGTACATGCGGTCGGCCGTGCGTGCGCTGCCTGGGGGGAAGCCGACATGTCGGTACTGCGCGAGATCTACGCGCCGGACGTGGCCGCAGAAGGTGGGGCGCTCTGGCCCGAGGGTGCCGGTCGGGTTCAGGGCCGTGAGACAATCATCCGGGTCTTCGAGACGCTGATCGGGACATTCGAGCACAGCGAGGTCATCCCTGAGTCGCTGATCGATGCCGATGACCTCGTGATCTTGTCGATGCTGTGGCGCGGGGTCTTCCAGGGGAGCGATACCGCGATCGAGCAGCGCCTGGTCGGCGCGTTTCACTTTCGCGACGGCCTCATCGTTTTCATCGCCTGGCACGCCGAGCTGGAGTCGGCCCTCGACGCCGCAGGGCTACCGCGATCGGCCGTCGACAGGCTGACGCCGTTCGCGGACGCGCTCGCCGACTCGCCGGCACCTGAGCAGACCTGATTGGATGGCGCGATGAGCTCGCCGCCCGCCCGTGACCAGACCGCGCTCGAGACGCTGCGCGCCTCGCGCGTGGGCGTCTGGACGACCGCGCTTGACACCGTGTCGCCCCTGCAGGCAGGCGAATACGCGGCCGAGCTGGAGCAGCTCGGCTACGGCTCGCTGTGGTTCGGGGAGGCGTACGGGCGCGAGGCGTTCACGAACGCTGGCGTGCTGCTCGGTGCGAGCGAAGGCCTTGTCGTCGCCACGGGCATCGCCAACATCTACGGCCGCGACGCCGTCACGGGCAACGCGGCGGGACGCACGCTGCACGGAGCGTATCCGGGGCGGCTGGTTGTCGGGTGGGGCATCTCCCACGAGCCGCTTGTCCAGCGGATGCGCGGCCACAGTTACGGCAGGCCGCTGAGCACGATGCGCGATTACCTCGAAGCGCTCGACGCCGCCCCGTTCTTCGCGGCGGGGCCGGCGACCGCTCCGCCGCGCGTTCTCGCCGCCCTGCGTCCGAAGATGATCGAGCTATCGGGAGCGCTCGCCGACGGCGCGCATCCCTATCTGGTGACCCCCGAGCACACGCGCCGGGCGCGCGAGATCCTAGGCCCTGAGCCGATCCTGTGCGTCGAGCAGGCCGTCGCTCTCACCACCGACCGCGACGAGTTCCTGAGGCGCGCCAACTGGCATCTGGAGATCTACACGGGCCTGCCCAACTATCGCGGTTCATGGGAGACGCAGGGCTTTGGCGAGGCGGACTTCGTTCGCGGTGGATCGGATCGCCTGAAGGAGGCGATGGTCGCGTGGGGTGACGCCGACGCGATCGCCGCGCGCGTGCGCGAGCATCACGAAGCGGGCGCGGATCACGTGATGATCCAGGCACTCGGCGCGGAGGCCTTCGAGGTGCCCGCCGAGCAGTGGCGAGTGCTCGCGCCGGTGCTGACCCGCTGGTAGCCGATGCCACCGCTTGCCGTCGACTGGCCCACGATCGCCTCGTTGGCGACAGCGGCGGGCACGCTCGTGCTCGCCCTTGCGACGTTCTCCTCCGTGCGCTCGGGGCAGCGCTCGACGCGCATCGCGGAGCGTTCGACGGCGATCGCCGAGCGCTCGCTGCTGCTGGGCCTGCGTCCTGTGCTCGCGCCCGCGCGCGTGACGGACCCGCCCGAGGTCGTGCGCTTCGGCGAGGGTCGGATGGTGAGCGTCGAAGGAGGCATGGCAGCGGTCGAGCACGACGCGGGCAACTACTACCTCGTGATCCCGCTGCGCAACGTCGGCAACGGCCTCGCCGTGCTGCAGGCCTGGCGCCTGCAGGCACAGCGCCCTGATCTGAACACGCCGCACGCCGAGCCCGCCGCGCATCGCACGCAGACCCGCGATCTGTATGTCCCGGCAGGGGACACGGGCTTCTGGCAGGGCGCGATACGCGAGCCCGACGATCCGTTCCGCGAGGGGCTGGACGAGGCCTTCCGCGTCGACGGGATCTTGACCGTCGATCTCCTCTACGGCGATCACGAGGGCGGTCAGCTGACGATCAGCCGCTTCATCCTGACGCGCGAGGAGGATGGTCACTGGCGCCCGGGCGTGGTTCGCCACTGGCCGTTGGAATCCAGTAACCCGCGGGCGCGCTGACAGCCGTCGCGGCAGCGGCGAACGAGCTTCATCGCTGGCGGTCGTTACGCTCGCGTTGTGCGTGAGAACTCAAAGCGCGTGCGCCGATGACCGACGCGGCTGCGGACGGGCTCATCACCGGCGAGGATGGGGTCACGCGCTGCTGGTGGGCGGCCTCGGCCCCCGAGTACCGTGCCTATCACGACACCGAATGGGGCTTTCCAGTCTCCGACGACGTGCGCCTGTTCGAGAAGCTGAGCCTGGAGGGGTTCCAGGCCGGACTCTCGTGGCTGACGATCCTGCGCAAGCGCGAAGCGTTCAGAGCGGCGTTCGCCGGCTTCGATTTCACAAAGGTCGCCTCCTTTGGCGCGCGCGACGTCGAGCGTCTGCTCGCCGACGCTGGGATCGTGCGCAATCGTGGCAAGATCGAGGCGGTCATCAACAACGCGCAGCGAGCGCTCGAGCTCGGCGCAGCGGAGGGCTCGCTCGCCGGCTACATCTGGAGCTTCGAGCCAAAACCGCGGCGAGGAAAGCTGAATCGTGCGCGCCTTGCGCAGCTGTCCGTCACACCGGAGTCCACGGCGCTCGCGAAGGACCTCAAGCGACGCGGCTGGCGCTTCGTCGGGCCGACCACCGTATATGCGTTCATGCAGGCGATGGGCCTCGTCAACGACCATCTGGACGGCTGCCACGCGAGGGTGGGCGTCGATGCCGCCCGCCGAGAGTTCGAGCGGCCGTGGGGTGCGCGAGCTGCAGAATCGAGCGACACGTAGCTCGCGCTTGCAGGCTGGCTGACGCGCTTACGGCTGGTCGCCGGGTGCGCCATCCTCCGGGACGGGGTCGTGGCTCTCGATGTCTTCGGCGAGGCGGGAGACCCGCGCTGCCTCGTCCAGGACCACCTCCGTAAGCCCTGTCAGGGCGTTCCCCTCGGCTCCGTGCGCTTCGTCGAGGTCACCGGCTGCGCCCTCCAGCGCTGCTCCTGCCCAGTCGGCGCGCTTGGCCGCGCGTCTGATCAGCTCACTATCTCTGATAGCAGCCGCGTCTACTCGGGGGTTGTGGCGACCCGTCCCCGTGCCAGGCATTGCCATCTCCCATCTCGCCCCCCTCTGATGTGGGGCAGCGCACAAGAAGGAGAGAGACGAATGAGATCCGTGCAGGCTGCCAGCGCTTCGCAGTGTTCTCGGACCTGCCGATCACGCTGAAACTCGCGTATTCAGAGCATACTCGCTGTCAGGCGACTCAGCGGCGGGCGAGTCGGCGTCCGCTCATCGGGCGCGCGCTTCGCGGCCCGCGGTCTTGCCGTGCGCTACTCGCCTTCAAGGTGCGCAGCCACTCCACGACCTGTCCTTCGAGAGGGCGCGTTCGAGGCTTCGGGCCGCGCGGATCGCGGCGCGAGGGACGGTCGGCTCGTGCGCCGGGAGCGGGAGGTTTCGGGGCAGATCTCACCATTTTTGGGGCTTTCTGATCGTGCGTCGGGCAGGGGCGCTCCGACGCGAGCTGTGGCTCGAGTCGGTTGCGATGCTTCGAGGTCACGTCGCAGCAGTCGATACGCGAATAGGCCGCCGAGGCTGGGGACCCAGAAGGCGATCGCGTGGTACACGAGCACTCCGGCGGCGGCCTGCGTGACGGGTGCGCCATACAGGACGAGCGTTCCGGCGAGTCCGCCCTCGAGCACGCCGACGCCGCCGGGGACCGGGATCAGGTTGGCGAGGTAGCCGATGATGTAGCCGAGCAGCAGGACGGCGATGGGCGGGACGTAGCCGACGGCGCTCAGCGTCGTCCAGAGCACAGCGATGTCGAACCCGAGGTAGCCGATCGCTCCGACGAGGCGCCAGGTGGGATGGCGGATCGCGCGCTGTGCCTCGCTGATGCCTTTCGCCAGCCCCTCGATCCAGCGGGAGTTGGCGAGCGCGGGCGAGCGCCGCGTGCTCAGGCGCGCGATCATCAGCGCCGCCGCGATCACGCCGACGCCGAGCACAATCGGCGCGCCCGCGAGCACGAGCTCGTCGTTGCCGTGCGAGAGACCGCTCGCGAGCAGCGTGCCGCCCGCGACCAGCGCTGCGACGTTGACGGCGCTCGTGAGGAAGAACAGGCTGCTGGAGCTGCGCACGATCTCGCGCGTCGGCATTCCCGCCAGGTGCAGCAGCCAGCCGCCGACGGCGAGCGAGCCGACGCCGCCGCCCGGCAGCAGCGCGCCGGACCCCATCTCCGTCCACGCGAGCTCACGCGCCGCGGCTCTCGGAACTCTGGCGAAGAAGTGGCGGAAGACGACTACGAAGCTCGCGCATGACGCGAGCTCGAGCGCGCCCGCGAGCACCAACCAGCGCGCTTCGACGTGCGCGATCGTCCGCGCCACACCACTGAGAGCCGGCACCGCCACCACCAGCGAGACGAGCATCGCGACGAGCAACAGCATCGTGAGCCAGCGCGTGCGCAGCGAGAGCCTACGACCGGAGATCCCACGACCGATCGGCTCGCTTCGTGAGCTCATGTGCGTTGAGATCGATGCCGTGGAGCTAGCCAAGACGCCTCGTTCCATGGATGGTCGGCAACAGCGTGTCGCAGTAGTCTATCAATCATTGGTCATTACCAGTGATTGATAGTGCGCTACGATTGTGCTATGAGCGCAGATACAACGTTGGGGAAGGCGCCAGCGGCCGTTGACGGGCTGGCGCAGCACACCGGTTTTTTGCTCGCTCGTCTGGGACGAGCCGTCACCCGCCAGTACCGCGCGGCGCTCACTCCGATCGGTCTGAAGCCCAGGGAGACCAGTGCGCTGCTGACGCTGCGCGACGAGGGCGCCATGAGTCAGCAGGCGCTCGGAGCATCGCTGGACATCGATGCGAGCAACCTCGTCGTGCTGCTCAACGACCTCGAAGGCGCCGGCTTGATTCTGCGCCACCGAGACCCGGAGGATAGGCGTCGGCACCTCGTGGAGATCTCCAAGCGGGGCAGCAAGCTGATCTGCGAAGTCGAGCATGCGTCGATGCAGATCGAGGACGAGTTCTTTGCGGGGCTCGACTCGGACGAACGCGCAAACCTTCATGATCTGCTCGCCCGCGTCGCGCAGAGCACCGACGTCTCAGCGAAGGGCGGCGAGGAAGGCTGCTAGCTTCGCCAGCGGACTTGCCGCCGCTGGCCTGCTCGAGGACCGTGTCGTCGCTGCGCGCCGCCGAGCGACACATGGCGAGGGCCAACGCCATCACGGCGGCCCACGTGAAGGCGATCCAGATCATGAGCATGCGATCTCGCGGAGGTTGAGGAGTTTCACTGTGCTTAACGACGCTTGCGGAGCGCAGAAGTTCCCCCAAGGGCGGCGCCTTGGTCGCCGGTCCCGCGGTGTTCGCCCGCTACCGCGGCGAGATGCACAGCTGGCCCGGTGGGCCCTACGCAGAAGTGTTCTGCGCTTCTTGAGCCGCCGTCAGGTACCCCGGCCCGCGTTCGGGGGTGACGTTGCGGTTGTTGATCTCCTCGCCGCAGACGTCGCAGGTGACGTGCGGTTGCGTCGGCTTCCCGCAGGTGTCGTGGCGCAGCACGATCGGGGGCCCGTCGGGGCCGGCGAAGTGCTGATCGCTCCAGCGCATCAACGCGATCACGGCCGGGAAGAGGTCGCGGCCCGCCTCGGTGAGCCTGTACTCGTAGCGGTCGGGGTCGCTCGAGTAGCGGGTCCGCTCGAGCAGCCCGGCATCGACGAGCTTTCGCAGCCGCAGCGACAGGGTGGGGCGCGGGATCCCGAGGTTGCGGGCGAACTGTGCGTAGCGGCGCACGCCGAAGAACGTTTCGCGCAGGATCAACATCGTCCAGCGCTCACCGACGAGGCTCAGCGCGCGGCCGACCGAGTCGGCCTGCAGGCGGTGGCTGAGATCGAGCGCATCCTCGGCGTGGCGACTGTTCATAGGGCAACCTCGCGCTGCTGGGTGGGGACCTTCGCGGCGCTGGGCCTGAGTGCGGCCAGGACGCGCCCTCCGGCGGGGTCCTCGGCAGTCGCGGGGACGACGCCGACGCGGTTCGCGCCTGCTGCCAGATAGCTCGCCAGGCGCGCACGGATCTCCTCGTCGGAGCCGACGGCGCACACCCGGCCGAGCAGTTCGGTAGGGATCTGCCCGGCGAGCTCGCTGCGCTTGGCGCCGGCGCGAGCTCGCCGCACGAGCGCGCCGAAGCCGAGCTCGGTGAACATCTCTCCGTACCCGGGAGGGCGCAGATAGACCGCGAGCTGCGCCGCCATCTGCGCGAGCGTCGCCTGACGCGGGTCCAGCGCGACGGTCACCCAAACGGCGATGTCAACCGCTGGGCGTCCCGCGCGTCGGGCCTGCGCGTCGACGGTCGCGCGCACCTGCGCGACGCGCTCGGGCGTGACGAGGTTCAGCACGAGCTCATCGGCGTGCGCAGCCGCCACCCGCGTCATGCTCGGCCCGAACGCCGCGAGCGAGATACGCGCCTCGGGTTGGGGTCGTTTCAACCGGAAGCCGTGTGCGTGCACGTGGCGGCCGGCATACGCGGCGCGCTCGCCGGCGAGGATCGAGCGGACCGCCTCGACGGTCTCGCTGGCGCGTGGCGCGAGCGTGTCCCACGGACGGTCGTGCCAGCCGCTGACGATCTCAGGGCTCGAGGCCCCGAGGGCGAGATCGGCGCGCGCGCCCGTGAGCGTGGCGACCGACGCGAGCCCGAGCGCGAGCGCGACGGGGCTGCGCACGCCGAGCGCGAGCGGCCCGATCTTCAGCGAAAGCCCGGGCGCGCGCAGGCCGACGGCGGTCGCGAGGGCGAACGCGTCGAACGTCGCCATCTCGCCGAGCCACATCGTCTCGAACCCGTTGCGCCGCGCCGCGACGGCGATCTCGAGCGGCTCCTCGTCGGGACGGTCGAGCCAGTACGGAGCGACGACCTCGAGCTCTCCCGGCCCGATGGGCGCGTACGTCCTCACAGCTGCTCTGTCCTCGCCGGCACGCCGAGGAGCACACGCCCGGTGAGCTCCCAGATCGCCGGGTTGACCTGGAAGTGCGCGGTCGCGGCATGGGCATCGCGGAAGCGCCGCTGCAGAGGCGAGTCCTCATAGATCGCCGTGCCGCCACCGAGGTCGTACATCGAGCGGGCCACCTCGGCGGAAGTCCTGACCGCGTGCGTCGCGGCAAGACGCAGCCCGAGGCGCAGCGAAACGTCGACCGGGCCGGCCTGCTGCGCGGCCTGCCAGGCGTCTTCGATCGCGCCGTAGTAGAACGCGCGCGCCGCCCGCAGCGCGGCCTCGGCCTCGCCGACGGCCGCCTGGGTCGCCGGCCGTGCGGCCAGCACCCGGCTCGAGCCCTGCGCCGTCTTCGCGCCGGCGAGCTCAGTCAGCTCGTCGATCGCTCCGCGTGCGTTGCCCAGTGCGGCGGCCGCGATCGACAGCGCGAAGAAGCCGAAGATCGGGAAGCGATACAGAGGGGCATCGATCCGCGGCGGCGCGTTCATGAGCGACAGGACGTGGCGATCGGGAACGAACAGGTCTTGCGCGACGGCATCATGACTGCCGGTACCACGCAGTCCACTGGTGTGCCACGTGTCGAGGATCTCGAGCTCCGTAGTCGGCAGCGCGGTGGTCAGGAGCACCGGTGCGTCGTCTGCCCCCGCCTGCGGATCCTCGAGCACGCACCCCGCGAACAGCCACTCGGAGTGCGAGATCCCGCTGCAGAACGACCAGCGCCCCGAGACACGCAGTCCGCCATCGACGCTCACAGCGCGGCCGCGCGGGGCCCATACGCCGGCGGCCACCATGCGGGGATCGCCGAAGATCTCGGCGGCCCCCTCCTCGGGGAGGTAGGCCGAGAGCAGGCTGCTGGTGGCCGCGATCGAGACGCACCAGCCGGTCGATGCATCCCCGCGCGCGATCGTCTCAGCACCGGCCAACGTGATTGCCGGGGGCGCTTCGAGCGCGTCGAGCGACGCCGGCGCGCCTGCGCGCATCAACCCCGTGGCGCGCAGGACGTCGAGCAGCTCGACCGGCAGCGCGCGCTCGCGCTCGGTCGTGGCGGCGAGCTCACGGGCGAGCGTTGACGCCTGCTCGGTCAGTCCGTCGAGCTCGGGGCCAACAGGAGTGGGAGTGGGGGCAGCGGACGGCATCGGCATGGCGGCCTCTCTGTTGACGGTACAAAAATCTTACTGCTGCGGTAGTCTAACCACGCGTCCATGAAGCCGTCAAACGCGGGGACCGCGACCCCCGGGAGGAGGAGCCAAATGAGTTCGACCAACAACCAGGTGCGCCTCGCCGCACGACCGTCCGGCCTGCCCCAGCCGACGGACTGGGAGCTGACCAGCGAACCGGTCCCGACGCCGGCCGCCGGCGAGTTCGTCGTCGCGGTATCGCACGTGTCGGTCGATCCGGCGATGCGCAGCTGGATGAACGCAGGTGCCTCCTACATCGAGCCGGTGGAAGTCGGCGACGTGATGCGCGCTGGCGCGATCGGGCGGGTGCTCAGCTCGGAGCATCCCGGCTTCGCTCCCGACGAGCACGTTTACGGCGCCTTCGGCGTGCAGGAGTTCGCCCTCAGCGACGGCAGGGGCATCGTCAAGCTCGACGCTTCACTCGCGCCGCTTACGAGCTACCTGGGCGCGCTCGGCATCACGGGCATGACGGCTTACTTCGGCCTGCTCGACGTCGGTGCGCTGAAAGCGGGGGAGACGGTGGTCGTCTCAGGCGCCGCCGGCGCGGTCGGCAGCGTCGCCGGGCAGATCGCCAAGATCAAGGGCGCGCGGGTGATCGGCATCGCGGGCGGCGAGGAGAAGTGTCGGTGGCTCGTGGAGGAGCTCAGCTTCGACGCGGCGATCGACTACAAGGCCCAGGATGTACGCCGCGCCCTGAGGGATGCCGCGCCCGACGGCGTCGACGTCTACTTCGACAACGTCGGCGGCGAGATCCTCGACGCGGTGCTGACCCGCCTGGCGCGCGGTGCGCGGATCGTGATCTGTGGCGCCGTATCCCAGTACAACGGCAGCGACGGCGTTCGCGGGCCGGCCAACTACATGTCGCTGCTCGTGGCGCGCGCGGCGATGATCGGCTTTGTCGTCTTCGACTATGCAGCGCGCTACGCGGAGGCCGGGGCCGAGATCGCGGGATGGATGCGCGAAGGCCGCCTGATCTCGCGCGAGGACGTGATCGAGGGTGGCGTCGACGCGTTCCCCGATGCGCTGCTGAAGCTGTTCGCCGGTGAGAACGTCGGGAAGCTGATCCTCGCGCTCGCGTAGTTTTCCGCGGCGTTCTGACGGATGAGCGCGGATGACCGAGCTCGCCGCTCGCGCGACCGTTGGAACATGGTGAAAAGCGCGCCCGCGACACTCTCCAGATCCCCAGCCCCAGAACCGGTCGAGGGGCCGTCCGAGATCGAGCTCGTGCGCCTGAGGGACGGCTCGTCGGTGACGATCCGGGCCGTGAGCCCGGGCGACGAGCCCGCGTTGCGCTCGTTCCTGCAGGGGCTCTGCCTCGAAGCGCGGCGCATGCGGTTCTTCAGCGCGGCGGCGAGCATCCCGCTGGCCGCGCATCTCGCTGCTGCCGCCGATGCAAAGCGCCACGGGCTCATCGCCCACGACGAGACAGGCGTCGTCGTCGGGCACGCGCTCTTCGCGCAGCTCGATGGCGCGCCGGAGCGCGCCGAAGTCGCCGTCGAGGTCGCCGATCACCTCCACGGGCGGGGTCTTGGGACGATCCTCGTCGAGCGCTTGGCGGAGATCGCGGAGCAGCGCGGGATCACCCATCTCGTCGCCGAGGTCCTGTGCGAGAACCACGCGATGCTCGACGTGTTTCGGGACGGCTTCGATGCGCGCGTCGTTCACCACGCGGGCCCCCAGGAGCGTGTCGAGTTCCTCACCTCGGGCCGGCGTCTCGCGCGCGAGCGCTTCGCCGCCGAAGCGTGAATCCGGGCGAACGGGCTGGGTTTTCGGGCCGCGGGACCGCGTTTCACCGCCGCCTCGATCGTTAGAAACTACGGATGCGCGTCGTTGGGGCGCGACGTTAGGCTGCGACCAAGTTAGAAGTTCAACCGTGGGAGGCCGGCCTTGAGTTCTCTAGGCGCAAACGCGATGGGAGCCGTTTTTAACCTGAACCACCCGGCACACACGGTGGATTGGAACTTCGTCCACCTGTCGGTCGCCAACGTCGTCGTCATCGGCCTGATGTTCGCAGCGTTCTTCCTGGCGATCCTGCTGCCGTTTCCCGGCGCCACGGCGCGAGCAGCCGCGCGTCGCGGTGGAGACGCATCGTGAGCGTCGCCCCGACGACTCCACCGAAGTCCTGGACCGTCAAAGTCCGCGAAAAAGGCGTCGAGGCGCTACCACCCGAGAGGCTGCTGCCCGACGGCCAGCCGACCTACGTCGCGTCGTGGATCTACGTGTTCGGGGTGGCCAGCATCGCCTCCCTGATGGTGATCATCGGCTCCGGCTGCATCCTCGCCCTGAAGGGACCAGCCTGGTGGCACGAGACCGGCATCGGGCACTTCTTCAACAGCATCCACATGTGGAGCGTGGAGCTGTTCTTCTTCGTGATGGTCGTGCACCTGTGGGGCAAGTACTGGATGGCCGCCTGGCGCGGAGGCCGCGGCCGCGTGTGGGTCACCGGCGCCATCACCTTCCTGGTCGCAGTGCCGGCCGCGCTCACCGGTTACGTCTCCCAGCAGAACTTCGACGCGCAATGGATCTCCACCCAGGCCAAGGACGCGATGAACTCTGTTGGCGTCGGTGCGTTCTTCAACCTCACCAACTTCGGCCAGATGTACAGCTACCACATCCTGCTGCTCCCGATAGCGGTCGTGCTGCTCGTCAGCCTGCATGTCCTGCTCGTGCGCCGCAACGGGGTCGTGCCGCCGATCGAGCTCGACAAGAAGCTGGCGGCCGTGGCGACCGTCCGGGCCGCGAGCTCCGATACGGACGACCCCGCTCCGGCCTCGACCGGGGCGCAGTCATGAGCTTGCTGCGCCCCAAGGACGATACGCAGCCCTGGAAAGGCCGCTACGCGCCCTACGACCTGGTCAAAGAGCTGTGCATCGCGATCGGCGTCATCACGCTGCTGGCGGTCTTGCTCACCGTGCTGCTGTCCTCACCCGATGACAAGCCCAGCACGATCGGGCAATGGTCACACGAACTGCCGGCCGATTTCGCCACTACGGCCGCCACGGAGCTAGCGGAAACAAGTGCGACGGCTGAATACGGCCCTCCCTACAACCACAGCTCGGGCAGCGTGCAGCACTTCCTGTTTCTGCACCCGCAGCGGTGGCTCGGCGTCAGCCATCCAATCAACACGGCTGAGGACTACGTGATCATGCCGCTCGAAACGATCCCCAACGACCCGGCGCTTGCAAGCGCGCTCGCCGAATACAAGGCTGCGCCCGAAAAGCAGAAAAAGGAATGGTCAGAAGCCTACGCCAAGCCGCTTGGAGAATACTCAGAAGCGGTGGAAGAAAAGAAGACGCCGCCCAGCACGGTGTCCGTCGACCAGAGCACGGGCACGGTGACGGTCAAGGCCAGCGGCGCCGGCCCCGTGCCGACGATGATGACCAGCCTGCAGGGCCTCGCCCAGAGCGGCGGCCTCGAAGGGGGCCTTGTCTCGAGCAGCCAGTTCTTCCAGACCGACTACACCAAGCCGCTCTTGTTCATGGCCGACGGCGGGCTGCTCGATGAACGCGCCGAACAGCAGCACCTGCTCGGCGAGCAGTGGGGCCTGATGAACGAGACGGGCAGCTTCCCGGGTCAGCCCTGGCTGTGGCTATACGCCCTCTGGTACCAGGTGGAACCGATCAAGTCATCCTCGAACGCCGACATCCAGGTGCTCCTGATCATGGGCCTGCTCAGCCTCGCGTTCATCTGCATACCGTTCATTCCCGGCATCAACATCCTTCCCCGCAAGATCCCGATCTACAAGCTGATCTGGCGAGAGCACTACCGCTCGCAACCACGTCCGAGCGAGTAGCGGCCGCTCAGCCCCTGTTGGGGCCCTCGCTGCCGGCGTTGATCAGTCCGCGCTCCAGGGCGTAGCCGACGAGCTCGGCACGGGTGGACAGCCGGAGCTTCTGCTGGATGTGCGAGCGGTGCGTCTCGACCGTTCGCACCGACAGGTACAGCTGCTCGGCGATCTCGGCATTCGTGTGGCCGAGGGCGATCAGCCGCAGCACGTCGACCTCCCGCTCTGACAGGTCATCCGGTGGCCCAGGCGGCGGCTCGGAGGCGATTCGGGCGCCCAGCCTGGGGTTCAGGTAGCTCTCTCCCGCGGCGGCCCGCCGAACCGCCTCGACCAACTCGTCGTCTGCCGCCTCCTTGAGCACATAGGCGAGCGCGCCTGCGCCCAGAGCCTCGCGGGCGAACGCTGGCTCCTGCTGCATGGTCAGCACGACGATCTGCGTGTCGGGTGACTGCTCGCGAATCACAGGGATCGCCTCGAGACTCGAGCCGCCCGGCATGTTCAGGTCCAGGATCAGCACCCTGGGGTGGTGCCCAAGCACATAACGGCGGGCGCTGTCCACGTCGCTGGCCTCGGCGACGACTTCGAAGTCGCTTTCGTTGTCGAGCAACATCCGCAGACCGCTGCGCACGACCGCGTGATCATCGGCGAGGACTATGCGGATCGGCTCGACCGAATCGCTCCCGCCGCTCTTGTCTCCCTCGTCCGGCGTTGCCCGGCTGTCGCTCATGCGGAGAAGGTATCGATTCAGGTGGCGGGAACCTGCTGGGTGATGCAGTGGATGTTGCCACCGCCCAGCAGGATCTCCCGCGCCTTTACACCTAGGACCTCGCGATCGGGAAAGCAGTCGCCGAGGATTTGGCCGGCTGCCTCGTCGTAGCGCTCGTCGAGCAGCGGGTAGACGATCCGCTTGTTGGCGGGATAGAAGTTGACGTAGGACGCTGCCAGGCGGTCGCCGGCACGGCGTGGGAGACTGCCAGGCACCGCGTCGACACCCTGCGCCTCCTGCTCGGTGATCGTGAGCGGGCCCGGCGAGGGCAGGCGGATCACCTCGATTGCGCGGCCCCGCGCGTCGGTCGCGGCCTGCAGCCGCTGCAGCGCGTCGAGCGAGATCGCATGCTGGGGGTCAGACTCGTCCTCGCTCCACGTCAGCAGCACGACTCCTGGCCGGGCGAAGCACGCGAGGTTGTCCACGTGACCGTCGGTCTCGTCGCCCAGGAAACCCCGGCCGAGCCAGATCATCTTCTCGGCTCCGAGGTAGTCGAACAGGACGCGCTCGATCTGCTCGCGGGTCAGCTCGGGGTTGCGGTTGTGGTTGAGCAGGCACTCTTCGGTGGCGAGTACGGTGCCCTCGCCGTCGACGTGGATCGAGCCGCCCTCGAGCACGATCGGCGCGCGGTAGCGGTCGGCGCCTTCGATCTCCAGGACCTTCTCGGCGACACGCTCGTCGCGGTCCCACGGGAAGTAGAGGCCACCCTCGAGGCCGCCCCAGGCGTTGAAGCGCCAGTCGACGCCCCGCCGCCCGCCTTCGCCGTCGAGCAGGAACGTCGGGCCAATGTCGCGCATCCACGCGTCGTCGGTCGAGACCTCGACGACGCGGATCGAAGGGGAGAGGATCGACCGACAGTGCTCGAACTGGGCGTCTGAGACGGCGACGGTGACCGGCTCGGAGACGTTGATCGCCTCGGCGACCGCCGCGTAGGCCTGCTGTGCCGGCTTGGCTCCCAAGCGCCAGTTGTCCGGTCGTTCGGGCCACGCGATCCAGCAGCCCGAGTGCGCCTCGAACTCGCCGGGCATCCTGCAGCCGTCTGCGGCCGGCCTTGAGGTGAGCGTCGCGCTCATGGCTCGTAATCGCTCATGGCCCGTAATAGTGGCGCAGCCGACGGCCGTGGCCGTTTTGGGTGGCTGTGCGCCTGACAGCCTAGAGTCCCGGTGATGGGCGACATCCGTCTGATAGTTGCGCCGCCGCTGCTTCATTCGCCAGCCCGCAAGCGTCCACCACGTCGAGCGCCGCTGCGAATCGCCGCGGTCCAGGAGCGCTGGCATCCAGACGCACAAGAGCATGAGGCCGCTCTGGCGGCGGGCATCAGGCTCGCCGCCGAGGAGGGAGCCCTGCTGGTGTGCCTGCAGGAGCTGACGCTCAGTCGTTACTTCGGCGTGGATCCGGGCGGACCCGCGGCGGCCGGAGTCGAGCCGGAGGAGCTTCCGGGCGGCGCCACCCATGGCTTCGCTGCACGCATGGCGGCGGAGACGGGTATTTACGTGCACGCGTCGCTCTACGAGCGCGCCGAGGGCAGCGACGGGCTCGGCTACAACACCGCCATCCTCGTGAGCCCGAGCGGCGAGCTCATCGCCCGCACCCGCAAGCTGCACATCCCGGTCACCGCTGGATACCACGAGGACCGCTACTTCCGTGCCGGGCCGGGCGATCAGGACCCGTTCCCGCTGATCACGCTCGAGCAGGCGCATCTCGGGCTGCCGACGTGCTGGGACCAGTGGTTTCCGGAGGTCGCCCGCGCGTACAGCATCGAGGGGGCGGATGTGCTCGTCTATCCGACAGCGATCGGCTCAGAGCCCGAGCATCCCGACTTCGACACCCAGCCGCTGTGGGAGCAGGTGATCCTCGGCAACGCGATCGCCAACGGCGTGTTCATGGTCGCGGTCAACCGAGTCGGCGAGGAGCCGCCGCTTCGCTTCTACGGCTCGTCCTTTATCTGCGACCCGTACGGACGCAAGCTCGTGCAGGCGCCGCGCGAGGAGCCGGCGGTGCTGGTTGCCGACCTCGATCTCGACCAGCGCCACGACTGGCTGGAGCTGTTCCCGTTCCTCGCGACGCGTCGCCCCGAGGCCTATGCGAGCCTGCTCGAGGACCAATCGGCCTGACCTGTATCTCGCGGAGGCAGGGAGCGCGTCTTAGATCTCCCCGCCCACGGCGACGCCGGATCGCGCGTCTGCGACGTCGGTCTGACCGGCGGCGACCCGAGGCAGCACGAGCAACGACGAGCGAGCGTGGCTTGCGAGGTAGTTGGAGGTGCTGCCGAGCACGAGTCGCTTCAGCGCCCCGTAGCCGCGCGAGCCGACCACGAGCAGATCGACCTGCGCGCTGAAGGCCGCGAGCTCCTCGCCGGGAAGTCCGTAGACCGCTTTTCCATCGACGCCGGTGAGCGCCTTCATGCGGGTCGCGGCCGAAGAGAGCATCGCGTCGATGCCGTCGCCAATCGCGACGGGGACTATTCCGGTGAAGGCGACGCTCGGAATCGAGATGACCTCCAGCGCCTGGACGCTCGCTCCGCTCGACGCTGCCAACTCGCGCGCCAATTCGAGCGCCGTCGCGCTCTCGGGCGATCCGTTGTACGCGACGCCGATCGTCTCGATCGGCTCAGGGATCTCTGCGTACCCGCGCGCGGCGATGGCGACCGCGCAGGGAGCCCCGTTGAGCGCGTCACGCGTGTCATTGCCCAGCGTCGCGCGTCCGAAGGGGCCGTGGCTACAGGAGCCGACGACGAGTAGGTCGGCGTGCTGGCGCTCCGCCTGCTGGTGAAGCCCCGCGCCCGGGTGCGCTGCGACGATGCTCTTGAGCTCCAGGTCCACACCGGCCGCTGCGAGCGCCGGCTCGAGGAGCTCAATGGACGGCATCTCGCCGCGGTGGACGTGGCCGAGCGTCAGCTGCCCATCGCGGCTGGTCAACCGCCGCGCGAGCGCCACGGCGTCGCGTGCGTTCGGCCTGCCATCGACTCCTACGAGCACGTTCTCAAACATCGCTGGGTCTCCTTTGATCGTCTTGTTGACGAGCCTAGGCGCCGAGATTCAGCGTTTCGTCCGGGGCAGGCACCCCGCCCGCTGCGGACTTCTACTCACATCTGCTCGATTTATCCCGGAGGCTCCTGTCTGCCCGGTGAGCCACCATCGTCGAGCAGCCTGCTCATACGCTACGTGTGGAGTCCTTCGATGCCCAACGGCGCCGCCCTCGATCAAGCCGCTCCCCTGTCGAGCCTCGAGCTCGACGGGATCGACGCATATTGGCGCGCGGCCAACTACCTGTCGGTCGGCCAGATCTACCTGCTGGCGAACCCGCTTCTGCGAGTTCCGCTCGAGATCGAGCACACCAAGCCTCGCCTGCTCGGCCACTGGGGCACCACGCCGGGTCTGAACTTCGTCTATGTCCACATGAATCGCGTGATCCGCGAGCGCGACCTGAGCTCGATCTTCATCGCGGGCCCTGGCCACGGTGGACCTGGAGTCGTGGCCAACGTCTACCTGGAGGGCACCTACACGGAGATCTATTCGCGCATCGGGCACGACGAGGAGGGGCTGCGCCGGCTGTTCCGGCAGTTCTCGTTCCCCGGCGGCATACCCAGCCACGCTGCCCCCGAGACGCCTGGCTCGATTCACGAGGGCGGCGAGCTGGGGTACTCCCTAGCCCACGCCTTCGGGGCCGCCTTCGACAACCCCGATCTGCTCGTGTGCTGCGTAGTGGGGGACGGAGAGGCGGAGACCGGACCTCTGGCCACGAGCTGGCACTCCAACAAGTTCCTCGACCCGGCGCGCGACGGCGCGGTGCTCCCGATCCTGCATCTCAACGGCTACAAGATCGCCAACCCGACGGTGCTCGCGCGCATCCCCGAGGCGGAGCTGCGCGCGCTGCTGGAGGGCTACGGCTACGCACCGAGATTCGTCGAGGGTGAGGAGCCGGCGGCGATGCACCAGCTGATGGCCGCGACGCTCGACGAGGTCGTGGCCGAGATCGATGCGATCCAGCGACGCGCGCGAGATGAGGACGCCGTCGCCCCGCGCAAGCGACCGCGCTGGCCGATGATCGTGCTGCGCACCCCCAAGGGCTGGACCGGTCCGAAGGTCGTCGACGGTCTCCCGGTCGAGGGAACTTTTCGCGCCCACCAGGTGCCGCTTGCGAACCTGGCGGAAAACCCCGAGCACCTGGCACAGCTGGAGCAGTGGATGCGCTCCTACCGCCCCGAGGAGCTGTTCGACGAGCGCGGGGCGTTGCGCGCGGAGCTGGCCGCGCTGGCGCCCGAGGGGGAGCGGCGCATGGGGGCCAACCCTCACGCCAATGGTGGCCTTTTGCTGCGCGATCTCGAGCTCCCGGACTTTCGCTCCTACGCCGTCGAGGTACCGGCGCCGACGGCGAGCGTCAGCGAGCCCACGCGCGTGCTCGGCGCATTCCTGCGCGATGTGATCCGACTGAATCCGGACCGCTTCCGCCTTGTGGGACCAGACGAGACAGCTTCCAACCGGCTGGGGGCCGTATTCGAGGTCACCGACCGTGTCTGGGACGCCGAGCTGCTGGCGGGCGACGACCACCTCGCGCCCGATGGTCGGGTGATGGAGGTCCTCAGCGAGCACCTGTGTCAGGGGTGGCTGGAGGGCTACCTGCTCACGGGTCGCCACGGGCTCTTCAACAGCTACGAGGCGTTCATCCACATCGTCGACTCGATGTTCAACCAGCACGCCAAATGGCTCAAGGTGACTCGCGGGATCCCGTGGCGCAGGCCGATCGCCTCGCTCAACTACCTGCTTTCCTCGCACGTCTGGCGCCAGGACCACAACGGCTTCACCCACCAGGACCCTGGCTTCATCGACCACGTCGTCAACAAGAAGGCGGAGATCGTGCGCGTGTACCTGCCGCCGGATGCCAACTGCCTGCTGTCAGTGGCCGACCACTGCCTGCGCAGCCGCGACTACGTCAACGTGGTCGTCGCGGGCAAGCAGCCGTCGCTGAACTACCTCACGATCGACGAGGCGATCGCGCACTGCACGCGCGGGATCGGCATCTGGGACTGCTTCTCGAGCGATGGGGAGGAGGAGCCGGATGTCGTGCTCGGCTGCGCCGGCGACGTGCCGACGCTCGAGACCGTTGCCGCCGCTGCGATCTTGCGCGAGCGGCTGCCCGAGCTGAGAGTGCGCGTCGTGAACGTCGTCGACCTGATGCGCCTGGAGCCAGAGAGCGAGCATCCGCACGGCCTCTCCGAGCCGGAGTTCGACGCGCTGTTCACAACCGCGCAGCCCGTGATCTTCGCCTACCACGGCTACCCCTACCTGATCCATCGCCTCACCTACCGCCGCACCAATCACCACAACATCCACGTGCGCGGCTACAAGGAGGAGGGCACGACCACGACCCCGTTCGACATGGTGATGCTCAACGACCTCGATCGCTTCCACCTCGTGATGGACGTGATCGACCGCGTCCCCGGACTGGCGGAGCGCGCCGCGCACGTGCGCCAGGACATGGAGGACGAGCGCCTGCGCCACCGGGCGTACACCCGCGAGCGCGGCGAGGACCCCGACGATGTCAACGATTGGTGCTGGCCCGCGGGCGATCAGGCGCCTCCAACCCAGGACTCGCCCGGTTCCTGAGCGCTTGCGCGTCCTGGTCGTCAACGCCGGCTCGAGCAGCCTGAAGCTGAGGCTGCTCGACGGCGACGACGCCACGCTCGCCGCGCGCGAGCTGCAAGCACCGCGCGCGCAGGTCGACCCGCAGGAGCTACGCTTGGCGCTCGACTCGCCGCTCGGCGAGGCCGACGCCGTCGGGCACCGGATCGTTCACGGAGGTGAGCGCTACCGCGACGCTGTGTTGGTGAACCCGGCGGTCGAGAGGGGTTTGAGAGAGCTCGTCGAGCTCGCGCCCCTGCACCAGCCCAAGTCGCTCGCCGCGCTCGACGCCGTCAGCCGGATGCTGCCGCGTCTCCCTGCGGTCGCGTGCTTTGACACCGCCTTTCACGCGACGCTGCCGCCGGCCGCATTCACATACGCGCTGCCGGCGCAGTGGCGCGAGCGCTGGGGGCTGCGCCGCTACGGCTTTCACGGGCTCTCACACGCGTGGGTCGCGCGGCGGGCACCCGAGCTGTTGCAGCGCGACCCGGCGGGGCTGCGAATCGTCAGCTGCCACCTCGGCGCCGGCGCGTCGCTGTGCGCGATCGACGACGGCCGCTCGCTCGACACGACGATGGGCTTCACGCCGCTGGAGGGCCTCGTAATGGCGACCCGATCGGGCAGCGTCGACCCCGGAATGCTGATGTGGCTGCTCGAGCACGAGCGCCTGTCGCCGTCCGAGCTCGCCGACGCGCTCGAGCACCGCTCGGGTCTGCTGGGGCTGGCGGGCAGCGCCGACATGCGCGAGATCGTCAAGCGCGCAGGTGATGGGGATCCCGGCGCGCAGCTCGCTCTGGAGGTATACGTTCACAGGCTGCGCGCGGAGATCGCCGCGATGGCCGCCGCGCTCGGCGGTCTCGACGCGCTCGTGTTCACCGGCGGCGTCGGCGAGCGCTCAGCGGTGGTCCGGGCGCTGGTGGCTGAGGGGCTCGGCTTTCTGGGGGTCGAGCTGGACACCGGATTCAACGACACCGCGACAGGAGACTGCCAGATCTCAATGGCCGGGTCACAGGTTCGCACACTCGTGGTCCAGGCGCGTGAGGATTTGGAGATCGCCCGCCAGGTGCGATCGGTGCTGTCAGGTATCGCGCCATAGGTAGAGATCCGCAGTCCCGGTTCGGCGTTTCGCTGATCATCCCGCCAGGGCGCGGCTAAAGCACGAGGAAGCGCTTGAGCTTGCCGGTCGCTAGACGCGGGATGCTGTCAACGACCGTGAGCGTGACGGCCGGCTCGGGGCATCCAGAGCGGGCGAGTGCCTCTCCGAGCTTGCGAGTGAGACCCTCGGCATCGAACGCTCCCACTGCGCACACGATGATCTCGGCTCCGGCCCGGGTCTGCTGTACCTGATACTCGGAGATCGCGGGCTCGCGTCCCAGGGTCGAACGGAAGAGATGCGGATGCACGCTCACACCGTTCTCGTAGATGAAGGTGTCGTCGTTGCGTCCCTCGATGTCGGCTATGCGCCGGTGCGCTGACCCGCACGCGCACGGCTCATCGAGGAGCGTTACCTCGTCGCTGATCTCGTAGCGGATGAGCGGCATCAGCGGGTTGAAGAGATTCGTCACATACACCTTGTGCGAGGGCACTCCGGCCGGGACGGGGTTCCCGTCCGCGTCGACAGCCTCGACGATCACCAGATCGTCTGTCAGATGCATCCCTGTGCCCTTGAAGCAGCCAATGGCCGTGACGCCCGACTCGGATGTTCCCCACATGTTCGCGATCGGCGCCTGCCAGATCTCTTCTGCGGCCTCACGCGTCTCGGGCAGCAGTGGCTCAGCCATCGTCAGTATCCGCCGCGGCTGGATCTGAAGGCGGTCCGCGCGCGCCTCGCCCACCAGGCGAGCGAGCATCGACGGGTAGGTCGCGAGGTTATCTCCGCCGACCGAGTTCAGCCCCGCGACAACCTCATCCAGCGGCAGGCCTACCCTGAACCGGTGCGTTTCGATGGCACCAGTAGTGAACGTCTCGGAGAGGGCGCTCGTGAAATGCGTCGCGTTTTCCGATGCCACGATCATCGCCACGGGAGGCAGTGACGCGAGCTCCGGGTCGCCGATGCGGTCCAGCAGCGTGCGGCGCATCGCCGTCAGCTGCACCGTCGCCCAGGCATCCCAGCCCCACACGAACACGCCCCGCACGCCGCTCGACCCGCCCGACGCCACGGCATGCAGCTCGTCACGGAAATACGCGTCACCGTCGAGCTTGGCGATGTGGGCGTTTGCGTCTGCCAGACGAACCTCGGGGTCGGTCACGATCGCGTCGAAGTTGCCCATGAGATCATCCTTCGTCATCACCGGCAGCTGCCGCAGGTCATCGGCGTCGAGCGTCGTCAGGTCGACATCCCCGAGCCGATCGCGGTGCCAGGAAGACCGCTCTACTGCGACCCCGACGAGCTCACGGAGTTGAGCCGTGCGCTCGGCGCGCAACCGCCCCCCAGACCACGCCACCCGCTCGAAATGCTCGCCGATCTGAGGCAGCAGCTGCTCGATGTGTCGCTGGCGCGTCGCGTCATAGGACTCCACGCGAACGAACCCTACAACCAGGACTGACGCGCCCAGCGAGACGAACGGATGAGGGCTCGATCTCATCCCCGACGGTCTCGACCGGCTACGCTCGGGGACGATCGCGAAGCCATGAGCGAGCACCGACACTACAGCGAGCAGGAGTTCGAGGCACTCGTCAGCTCGGCGCTTGACGAGCTTCCGGTCGAGTTCCAACGAGCGCTGGAGCACGTGGCGATCGTCGTTTCCGACCGCGGTGGCGAGAACCACGCGTACGGCATGTACGTCGGCTCCAGGCGGGGTGGTAGCGCTTACTTCGGGGGCGGTGGCCTGCCAGACGAGATCCTGATCTTTCGCGACACGCCCGTGCGAGACTTCGGGGACGATCCCAAGCGCCTGCGGGCCACGTCACTCAGACCGTGCGTCACGAGGTTGGTCACCACTTGGGCTTCAACGAGGAAGGCGTGCGCAAGCTCGGGCTCTGAGCGCGACTGGCGCGCGACGCGCTCAGGCTCCGACGAGATCGCGCCGCCGGAAGATCCAAATCGCCGCGAGCGCGCAGATCGCCCCGATCGCAAGCATCACCACCGCGGCGACCGCACGGAATGGCTGCTCTGGCACGAAGCCGACGTGGGCGAACGGGGTGAGCTCCAGGAGCCACTTCGGGGCGCCGAGCGCCGAGCCTGTGAGCTGCCACAGGAAGGCGACCGTCACCAGCCCGTAGGCGATGCCGGCGCTCGCCCTCGGCACGATCGCGTAGGCGAGCGCGGCGAGCCCGAGAAAAAGCAGCGCGACGGGCAGGCAGTTGCCGCCCGCCTCGAGCATCCGTGGCAACGAGATGCCGGCCGCGCCCTGGGAGGTGGCGCCGGCCCAGCTGCAGAGTCCCGCCGCCAGCGAGATCGCGACGATGCCGCCCGCTGCCAGCGCCAGCCGCCCGCCGAGCCAGCCGCGACGGTCGACGGGCAGCGCCAGCAGCGTCTCGAGCCGCTCCTCGGCCTCCTCGTGCCTGGCGGCGCCGATCTGCGTACACGCGAACAGGCTGACGGCGAGGATGAAGAAGATGAACACGAGCGCGAGATACCCGCTCGGCGTCTGGATCGAGCCGGCGCCGAGCTTCGCGATCTCGCGTTGCAGGCTGTTGGAGACGACGGCGGATGAGATGCTCGTCGAGACCATCCCGAGAATGAACGCGAAGGCGCCGACGCCGGCGATCCACACGAGCAGGCTGACGCGCTCGGAGCGCAGCGCCTGGGCGGTCGGCGAGGACAGCAGGCGCAGGCGGGGGGCAGCGGTGTCGCGCACGGCGATCATCCCGGTGCCGACATCGCGGCCGGCGGCGATCCGCGCGGCCAGCGCGAGCAGCAAGGCGCTTGCCGTGGCCGGCGCCAGCAGCACCAGTGGCCGCGGCCCAGCAAACGGGCGCATTTCCTCCGCCCACCCGAGCGGCGTCGCCCACCGCAGCCACGACGCGCCGCTCGAGGTATCGGCGATCACCCGCAACAGCAAGGACAGGCCGACGATCGCGCTCCCCAGCTCCAGCGCTACGCGCCGCGACGGCGCCAGCTGGCTGGCGATCGCGCCCACACCCACGTACACGGGAACGACGGACGCCGTCGCGAGTGCCAGGTAGGCGGAGCCGCCGACGGGCAGTCCGCCGGCTATGAAGCCCGCGGACTCGGCGAGCCACAGGATCGCGATGCCCGTTGCGATTGCCGCCAGTGCCGCGAGATAGGTCGTGTGCCTCGCGACGGGCTCGGCGAGGATCAGCTCCATGCGCCCGCTGTCCTCCTCGCTGCGCAGGGCCCGCACCGCGGCCAGCAGCCCGAAGACCGCGCCGAGGATCGCGATCGTGCCGCCGACACGCCAGGCGCTGTAGCCGCTGACGCTCAGGGGGCTCGAATGGATAGCCGTAGAACAGGCGCAGCGCGTCGTTGCCGGCAAACGTGCGAGCGAACGCGAGCCTGTCGGCGAGCGTCGGGTAGGCGCTGCGGTAGCCGACGGGTTGGATGTAGGCGTAGATCGCGAAGAGGTACGCGAACGCGATCGTGCGCGTCCTCGCGTCGCGGAAGCTCCGTCGCGCGAGGGCGTTCGCGGCCCCGATCCCGGCGCCCGCAGCCGGCCTGTGCGTAGCGGGGGCCGGAAGGGCGCCGGCGCTAGCCACGGCTTTCTGAGCCGTCGTAGTGGTGCAGGAAGATCTCCTCGAGCGACGGCTCGCGGCTCGTCATCGCGATCACCGGATGCTTGGCCAACTCTGCGATCAGCGGCCCGATGGTGCCGCTCACCTCGATGTGCAGCGCGTTGGCGCCGGCGCGGGTCACGTGCGTGCTGGGAAGCTCCGGCAGGCTGAGGTGCGGGGCCGTCGAAGGTGACCTCGATCGTCTGTGCGCTCAGATGGCGCAGCTCCGCGAGCGTCCCCTCGTCGACGAGACGGCCGTCGCGCAGAATCCCGACGCGGTCGCACAGCGCCTCGACCTCACTGAGGATGTGCGAGGAGAGGAAGATCGCCTGCCCGCGCTGCTTCGCTTCGAGCACGCTCTCGCGGAAGGCGACCTCCATCAGCGGGTCGAGCCCCGCGGTGGGCTCGTCCAAGAGCAGCAGCTCGGCCCGGGTGGCGAGCGCGGCAATCAGCTGCACCTTCTGGCGATTTCCCTTGGACAGCGCGCGGATCTTCTTGTTGACGTCGAGCTGGAAGCGCTCGACCAGCACGTTCCGGTATGCGACGTCGGTGCCGCCGCGTAGGCGTGCGAGGAACTCGAACGTCTCGGCGCTGGTCAGCGATGGCCACAGGAACGGCTCGCCCGGGACGTAGGCCACGCGTCTGTGGGCATCGACTGGTCCGCTCCAGGCGTCGATGCCGAACAGCGCGGCGCGCCCGGCGCTCGGCCGGTGCAGCCCGAGCAGCAAGCGGATCGTCGTTGTCTTGCCAGCGCCGTTGGGGCCGAGATAGCCGTAGACCTCGCCGGCGCCTACCCGGAGGTCGAGCTGATCGAGCGCCAGCGTGCTTCCGTAGCGCTTGGACAGCCCGACCGTATCAATCGCCGCCTCGCGCCCGTCGACTGGGGAGCGAGCTGATTCGGATGGGCGACTTAGCTGCGGCTGCGACATGGGATAAGCATCTGCGAATCCGGGGTCTCGAGCATCCGGGTTTTTCCCGGAGGCTGTCTCGCAACGATCCGTGCTTTACCACCCCGAACGGAGTGTTTACCCGGTGGTTGATCCCTCACCGCGGGTCTAGCGTGACGACATGGCTACACATCTGCATCTGGCGCACACCTCCGAGGAGCCTGCGACCAAGACCGTCGCTGCGGACTTGCCGATCCGCGTGGTGCTCGCCGATGACCACGCGATGATGCGCGGCAGCCTGCGCATGCTGATGGATCGCGAGGAAGACGTAGAGGTCGTCGCCGAAGCGGATGACCTCGCGGCGGTCGTACGCGACGTCCAGGACCACGAGCCGCACGTGCTGGTCCTCGATCTGGGCATGCCCGGCGGATCGACGATCGAGGCGATCGGACGCCTGCGCGAGCGCTCACCGGACACGCAGATCGTCGTGATGACGATGGAGGAAAACCCCGTCTTCGCACAACGCGCGTTCGCTGCGGGTGCGCTCGGCTTTCTCGCCAAGGATCGGGCCGACAGCGAGCTGCCCCAGGCCGTTCGAGCCGCCGCACGCGGGGAGGAGTTCGTCAGCCCGCGGGTCGCCGCGCGCCTGGACGCGCTGCAGCGCTCGCTCACCGACGACGCCCTCACCCCGCGCGAGGTCGAAGTCCTGCGGCTGATCGCGCTCGGGCACACGAGCGTCGAAATCGCGCGCAAGCTGCACCTCTCACCTCGAACCGTCGAGACGCACCGAGCGAATATCCACCGAAAGCTCGAGCTGAGCACACGGGCGGAACTGGTCCGTTACGCGCTACGACGCGGCCTGGTTCGCGCCTGAGCGCTCCAGCCGCTCCGCCTGACGTGCTGGCAGGCAGACGCTGACGAGCGTTCCCCGCTCACCGGAGTCGATGCTCAGCGTGCCGCCCGCGAGGCTCGCCCGCTCGCGCATTCCGGCGAGCCCGAACCCCTCGCTCACTAGCTCCGGGTCGAAGCCCGCACCGTCGTCCTGCACCTCGATCAGCAGCTCGCCGTCCTCCTGCCCGACCGCCACGCGCACGTGATTCGCGCCGGCGTGCTTGGCGACGTTCGTGAGTGCCTCCTGGACCAGCCGGTATACGGTGGTCTCGAGCTCATCGCCGAGTCGCACCTCGCCTTCGGCGGAGCCGGGGAGCGCGAGCTCGTCCTCGATCTCGAACCCGCCCTGCTCGCGATGGCGTTCGAGCAGCGCCTCGATCGCCGTGCCCAGCCCCAGTTCGTCGAGCGCTGCGGGGCGCAGCTCGGTGATGATCGCGCGCAGGTTCGCGATCTCGCGCTCGATGTGCTCCACCGCCTCGCCCATCGCCTGCCGGGCGCGCTCGAGGTCGTCGCCGCGCCGGGCCGAGGAGAGCAGCACCCGCAGCCCCCCGAGGCCTTGCAGCGTCTCGTCGTGCAGCTCCCGTGCCCAGCGGCGCCGCTCAGCGTCGGCGCCCGCGATCGAGCTGCGCAGCCGGTCGGTCTGCACGCTCTGGGCCAGCGCCACGGCCGTGGCGGCGCTCGCCGCGAACGTTCGCATCAGCTGCTCGTCGTCTTCACTGAAGACGCTCCCATCCTCGCCGCGATCGAACGCCGCAAGAATGCCGACTCCCCGCCCGCGATAGAGCATCGGCACCAGCAGCGCGGTCTGCGGATCGGACACGCCGAACTCCGCCGGAGCGATCCGCAGGCGCGCGCCCACGTCCGTGATCCGCTCGGGACGTTGGCGTTCGAGCACCTGCCCGGAGGTCGACTCGGCGATCGGCAGTCGCGTGCCGCGGGGCCCCTGGACGTGACCGGCGCTGGCCTCGACGACCAGCTCGTGGCCGTCGCGCAGCATGATCACGAGGCTGCGCGCGCCCACGAGCGCACGTCCGCGCTTGACGATCAGCTCGAGCACGTGCTCGAGTGCGATCTCCCCGCCGATCGCGACCGCCACGTCGCGGTTCGCCTCGAGCCCTCTGATCGCCTTCTCGGCCTCGTCACGGCGTCGCTCGCTGGTCTCGTACAGGCGCGCGTTGTTGATCGCCACCGCCGCCCAGTCGGCGAGGATCACCGCCGCTTCCTCGTCGCGCTCGGAGAACTCGCCGCCCTCCTTCTCGGTCAGATACAGGTTGCCCCAGGCCTCGCCACGCACGCGCACTGGCACGCCCAGGAAGCTGCGCATCACGGGATGGTCCGCCGGGAAGCCGTAGCTCGACGGGTGACGGCCGACATCGGCGAGGCGCAGGGGCTGCTGATCCTCGATCAGCGCGCCGAGCACCCCGCGGCCGCGCGGCAGATCGCCGATCGCGCGCTTCGTATCCTCGCTCACCCCCGCGGTCAGGAACTGTTCGAGTTCGGTGCGCTGCTCGTTCAGGATCCCGAGCGCCGCGTAGCGTGCGCCGGTCAGCTCGCGCGCCGTCTGCAGCACGCGCTCGAGCACGACGCCGAGGTCGAGCTCAGTGACGAGCTCGCGCCCGACATCGAGCAGGCGACGGAGCCAGACGTCGTCGGAGGAGACACCCATCGCCCCTGGAGCTTAACGCCCGAAAAGACGGGCGTGGCCACGGCCGTCTCGGTAAAAACGACCCTACTTGTGATCACGCTCGAGCCCGGTCCGTAGTCCTCCTCACCGATCTCACGGGACATTTGGGAAGCCGTCACACGTCGTAAGGCCTACGTTGGGCTCGGGTTTTCATGGTCGCTCTCATCTCCAGCCAGCCGAGTCGCTCGGTGCCTGTGTGCAGTAACGCGCGGCCGCCCGCGGGCGGACCGTGAGCAAGGACGCGCACTGCCGGCACTGCGGCCAGGTGATCGGCGTGTACGAGCCGCTGATCAGACTCGTCGAGGGCCGGGCTCAGGAAACCTCGCGAGTGCTCGATCCGGAAGTCGCAGAAGCAGACGGTCGTTGCTACCACCGCGCCTGCTACGAACGCCTGGACGTCGATGAGCCTTGGCAGGCTGGGTGAGCGCCCCGGTTCCGTTGCCGCGGCTACGTAGTTTTCCCGCAACGAAGGTGGCTTTCTGCGGCTGGCGCCGCGGGCGGACGAGAGCTACCTTGCAGTCATGACAACAGCTGGCTCGCAGCCCCAACTTCGTGTGGTGATCGTGGGCGGCGGGGTGGCCGCCCTGGAGACCGCGCTCGCCCTGCGCCAGCTCGCGCCCGAGCAGACCGCCACGACGGTGCTTGCGCCGAACGACGAGTTCACCGTGCGGCCATTGACGGTCCGCGAGCCCTTCGCCTATGCCGCCGCGCGCCGCTACTCGCTCGCCCAGATCGTGCGCGATGCCGGTGGCGAGCTGCTCGCCGGGGAGCTCGCGTGGGTCGATCCCGGGACGCATACGGTCCACACGAAGGCGGACGCGGTCCTCGAGTACGACGCGCTCGTGCTGGCGCTGGGCGCCCGCGCTGTCCCGCGCTACCAGCACGCGATCACGATCGACGACCGCCACCTCGACGCGGCGCTGCACGGGCTGATCGAGGACATCGAGGGCGGCTACGTCGACAGCATCGCCTTTGTGGCTCCAGGACGGATGGCATGGCCGCTGCCGCTCTACGAGCTCGCGATGATGACCGCCGGGCGCGCGTACGACATGAACATCGAGCTCGCGACGACGGTGGTGACGCCCGAGGACCGCCCCTTGGGGATCTTCGGTCCCACGGCGAGCGACGCCGTCGCGCAGCGGCTCGAGCGCGCGCGGGTCAAAACGATCACCTCGGCCTACGCCGAGATTCCCAGCGTCGGCGAGGTCGTCATCAACCCTGGCGACCGGCGGCTGAGCGTCAAGCGCGTGGTCGCCTTGCCCGAGCTCTACGGGCCGTCTGTGCGCGGCATCCCCCTCGGCGAGCACGGCTTCATCCGTGTCGACCCCTACGGCCGCGTCCGCGACCTCGAGGGCGTGTATGCGGCCGGTGACGCGATCGACTTCCCGATCAAGCACGGCGGGATCGGCTCGCAGGAGGCCGACGTGGTGGCCCAGTCGATCGCTGCGCTGGCCGGCGCGCCTGTGACGCCCGAGCCGTTCAACCCAGTAATTCACGGCATGCTGCTGACGGACGAGGAGCCGCTGTACCTGACGGCGAAGATCACCGGTGGGCATGGGTTCAGCTCAGAGATCTCCGACAGACCGGACTGGGATCCCCCGAGCAAGATCGCGTCGAAGTATCTCGCGCCCTACCTCGAGCAGCGAGACCGTCAAGCGGCGCCGTCACGTTGAGAGAGGCCTTCGACCGCGGAAGGGGTCAGTTCGGCGATCGATTCGATCGTGAGGTCAGCCAGCGCCAGCGCTTCACGGTCGGGAGGAAACTCGCGGTTGGGTACAGCGATGACCGCCATGCCCGCAGCGGCAGCCGCGCGCAGGCCGTTGGCGGAATCCTCGATCGCCGCGCTGCGGCGCGGATCGGCGCCCAGCTCGTCGGTCACCGCCAGATAGACGTCGGGCGCGGGCTTGCCATGCGCCACCTCTTCGCCGGAGACGGTCGCCTTGAAGCACACATCGAGGCCGCTCAAAGCAAGCACAGCATCGATCACCGGTCGGTTGGCCGAGGAGGCGAGGCCGAGCGGCCACACAGCCGCCATTCGCTGCACAGCCGCTCGCGCGCCGGGCAGAAGCGGCAGCTCGCGTTCCAGCGACGCGAGCACACGCTGCAGGACGCGGTCGTTGATCTCGGTCGGCTCGAGCGCCACGCCGAGGCGATCGCGTAGGAAGAGTGACCACTCGCTCGAGCTCATTCCAAGCATTTCCTCGGAGGCTCCCTCGTGCCAGCGTCCCCCCGTTTCCGCGACGACTTCTCTGCGAGCGCGATCCCAGACTCGCTCCGAGTCGATCAGAACGCCGTCGAGGTCGAACACCACGGCCTCCACGCCAAGGCTCGGCGTCGTGCTCGAGGACTACCCGGACGCGCGCCCGAGCGCCTCGAAATGCGCGTCGGCGGCGACCCAGCGCGGCTCGCCCGTGCGTATCCGGCGAGCGCTGATCTCAGCGACTGTGTGATCACCTTCGGCGGCTACGCCGTTCAGGCGCTCGCGAGCGCCGTCGAGTAGCTTCGCGATGACGGGCGGCTCGACACCGAAGCGTCGGGCCAGCTCGGCGGGCCCTAGATCGGTAGCGAGATGGAGCATCACGTGGTCGCGCTCGCGGCGCAGTTCCTGCTTCTCGCGCTCGAGTGCGATGTAGCGAGCGACGCGCGCCTGCTCGCCGCCGTCGAGCAGCAGCTCTCCCTCGGGGCCCACGGGCGAGGCATCACGATCCATGGCGCCAGTATCACCAAAGCGTCGGACGCCTGAATCGGCTTTTGCCGCACAATGCGGAATGCGCGCCGCGCAGACCTCGTTCATTAGGCCGAGGCCGAGAGCACGCTGCGCGCTGCCGCCGAGCAGCGGTAGCATCGAAGGATGTCGCACGCCGCGCTTGTCGATGAGCTCGCCAACGAGCTCGACAGCTGGCCCGGTGTGCGCATCGAGCGCATTGCGGACGGTATCGCTGTCGTGCGCTACGAGCAGCTCGAGCTCGGCGTCCTGGACGGCGAAAGCGGCATGGCGGAGTTGCGCTTCTCGCTTCCCGAGCGCGACGCGCTCGTCGAGCATGGCGACGCCGAGTCGCTTGATTCCGCGAGCGAGCCAGACGTGGTGCGCCACGCGGTCCACGGACCGTCGGACGTGAGCGCTGTGCTCGAGCTGTTCGACCGCCGCTACCGCGACGTGCGCGGCGAGGACGACCCGTACAGCTCGCGGGACCCCGACTGAGCCGACGAACCTGCGGTTCTCCGGAGTGCGGCGCCTGTAGTCGAACAATCGTCCATGGTCGAACAGAAGCCCAGGTTCGAATCGCCTGGGCCAGTCAAGATCAGTCGTACAGCCGATGCAGCTTGTGCGAATGCAATTCGACAATAGGTGCATGGCCCCCGCGCGCTTTGACCTCAGATTCCACGCTCTCGGCCGCAGCGGGGTGCGATAGATGGCGTCGAGTACAGCCACTCCCGAGATCGTGCGCGGGACTTGGAGCCGGGAGGCGGTGTACGTGCTGCTGAAGGTGCTCAACGAGCACACCCCAGGCGTCGTCGAGGATCTCAACAAGGTCGCACGGCTTGCGACCGCGACCGCGGAAGCGCTGGGCATGCCGGAGGAGGAGGTCGAACGCGTCGAGCTGGCGGGACGCCTGCACAACGTCGGCAACGTCGCGATCCCCGACGCGATCCTGAACAAGCCCGGCGCGCTCTTCAACGAGGAGTACGCAATCATGTGCACGCACTCCGAAATCGGCGCACGCATCGTCGCCTCCGCGCCTTCGCTCGCGCACGTCGCCCCCCTCGTGCGCTCCCACCACGAGCGCTGGGACGGTCGCGGCTATCCCGATGGGCTCAGAGGGGAGAACATCCCACTCGGTGCGCGGATCATCGCCGTATGCGCCGCGTTCGTGGCGATGATGAGACAGCGTCCGTTCAGCGACGCGATCACCGTCGAGGAGGCGATCGGCGAGGTTCGCAAGAACGCCGGGTCGCAGTTCGATCCGCGCGTAGCGGACTCCTTCTGCCAGCTCATCCGGTTGGCGCTGGCGTAGCGATCGCGGGACGCGACCGCGTGGCGCTGCGCGCTACGTCAGCTCGCACCGGCAAGCAGGGCTGCGGCGAGCGGCCGCGCCCGTCGCGCAGCATCTACGTTGCCGCTGCTGGCCGAGACGATCGAGCCCATCACCAGGATCTGCAGCTGGCAGCCGGCCTCGTCGGGACGGCTCGCTCCGGCCTGCTCGGCGTAGCGCGCGAGGATCGCGCGGATAACGGCGAGGTGGCGGACCGTCTCCATGTGCAGGGGGCTGTCGGCGTCGCTGATTTCGAGCAGCGTGTTGAGGAACGAACAGCCCTCGTAATCGGGGCGCCGAAACCACGCGTCGAGGGCATCGAATACCGCGAGCGCGCGCTCCTCCGGCCTGGCGGCTCGCCGCTCGGCTTCGGCCTCGAGCCATTCGCGCGTCCAGCGCCGCTCGCGCAGCTCGAGAAAAGCGATCACGAGCACCTCCTTCGAGGGAAAGTGGTGATAGAGCGTCGCCTTCGCGACACCGGCCTGCGCGATCACCCTGTCGATCCCCACGGCATGGATGCCATGGCTCGAGAAGAGGTCGTATGCGGCGTCGAGGATCCGCTCACGCGCGTCGTGAGCGCGCAGCTCATCACGCTCGGCCCGGTTTTTGGCAGCCGCGTCTATCGCATGCCCCCCATGGTCAGACCGTAGTCAGACCGGTATGTATAGTCAAATAGACAGACCAGTATGTATGGCAACGGAATGCGCGATCTGAGCGCTGTGCACCCGGACTCATCCGACACCGAGCTGGTACGGCCGGCGCGTGCGCTGGACGATGGCGAGCTGGAGCTGGCTGTGGTGCAGGCGGTCCTGCGGACACTGACCGCGTGGGAAAGCTTCGGCGAGGGCAGCGAACGCCTGCTGTGCGAACTGGCCGGCGCCCTTGGACAGATGGCGGCGGCGCTGTGGATGCCGCATGGGGACTCGCTGGTCACCCGCGCGGTGTGGAGCATGCCGGGCGTAGACGCCGCCGCGCTCCGCCGCGTGCTCGGTGGGTTGCGAGTTCCGAGAGGCGTCGGTCTCGCGGGACGCGCCTGGGAGCGCCGGGAGGTGGTCGATCACCCCGCCTGCGCCGCGCCCGACGGCAGCTCGCGGCGCGAGCGCGCGCCTCAGGGTCTTGCCGCGACGCTCGCCTTCCCCTGCGCGAAGTCCGAGGAGGTGCTGGGAGTCGTCGAGCTCTACTCGAGCGCTCAGCCTGAGTGGAGTGGCCATCTGATCGAGGTCGTCGCGTATGCCGGGGCCGGCTTCGGAGCGTTCTTCGCGCGCCGGCGTGGCGAACTTGGCCTCACGCCTCTGAGCCTGCGCGAGGTCGAGGTTCTAACGTTGGCCGCCCGCGGCCTGTCGGTGTGCGGGATCGCCGAGACGCTCACGATCAGCCCTGCGACCGTCAAGACCCATCTGGAACACATCTATCGCAAGCTCGGCGTGCGCGACCGCGCGGCGGCCGTTGCGAATGCCCTGCGGGCGGGGTTCATCGAATAGCCCCCTAGCGCCGGCTGGTGAGCTCGGCGAGCCCGGCAGCCGCTAGCGGGGCGAGGCGACAGTCGGCGCGAGGCGCTCGTGCACGAAGCGCACGACCATCGCGCCCTCTCCGACGGCGGTCGCACAGCGCTTGATCGACCCTGCCCGGACGTCGCCGGCCGCGTAGACGCCGGGCACGTTCGTTTCGAGCAGGCCATCGGCCCCGGCGTCGCGGCCGGTGAGGACGAAGCCGTCCGCGTCCCGCGCGACGACGTCGCCCAGCCAATCGGTGCACGGTGAGGCGCCGAGGAACAGGAACAGGAACGAAAGCGCCATGGTCGAGCCGTCGGAGAGGGTGACCGACTCGAGCCGTCCGTCCTGACCGTGCAGAGCTCGGATCTCGCTGCGGCCGCGGACCGCGACGCCAAAGCGATCGAGCTCGTCTATCAGGTACTGCGACATCGTCTCGCTCAGATCGGCCCGGCGGTGCAGCAGCGTGACCAGCGCGCCCCCCCGCGCGAGCCACACCGCCGCCTGCGCCGCCGAGTTGCCGCCGCCGACGACCGCCACCCGCTGCGCGGCGCAGAGCTGGCCCTCGGGCGGGCCCGCGGCGTAGAACACGCTGAGCCCCTCGTACTGCTCGAGGTCGGCGACCGGTAGACGCCGGTATTCGGCCCCTGTCGCGAGCAGCACCGCACGCGCTCTCACCGTGTTGCCCTCGTCGAGCGTCACCAGGTGGCGCTCCCCGCCAGGTTCCAGTGAGCGGGCGCGGTACGGCGTCGCGGTGCGCGCGCCGAACTTCCGCGCCTGAGTGATCGCGCGGCTGGACAGCTCGGTGCCGCTGATGCCGGCCGGAAAGCCGAGGTAGTTCTCGATCCGTCGCGACGTGCCGGCCTGCCCGCCGAGCACCGTGCCCTCGAGCACGAGCGTGTCGAGCCCCTCGGAGGCGCCGTAGACGGCCGCGCCCAGGCCCGCCGGCCCGCCGCCGAGCACGAGCAGATCCGCCTCCTCGTGCTGCGCGAGCGCGAGCCCGATGCCCAGTGCGCGCGATAGCTCGCCGTTGCTCGGCCGTCGCAGCACGCCGCCGCCTGGGAGCAGGACGAGAGGGACGTCATCGAGCTCGAGCGGCTCGAGCAGCGCGCTCGCCCGAGGATCCTCACCTGGCACGAGCCAGGAATGCGGAAGCCGCATGCGCCTTGCGAAGTCAGCGAGTCGGCGCGTGTCGGGCGAATCGCGCGGGCCGACGATCTCGAAGCCGATGCCCTCACGCCGCTGGAGCATCTCACGACGCTCGACGAAGGCCGAGAGGAGCAGGTCCGAGAGCGCGCCGTCTTCGAACAGGAGGCGTCTGAGCTCTTCGCGATCGACCGCGATGTAGCGCATCGGCGCTGTCACAACTGCGGTGAGGAACACGGTCTGCCCCGAAAGCAGGTTCATCTCGCCGAGGAAGCCCGAGGCGCCGTGGCGGATGATCTCGTGTCCCGCGGCGTCGGTTACCGCGACCTCGCCCTCGATGATCGCGACGAACGGGTAGCTCGCGTCGCCGATCTCGAACAGCGTGTCGCCGACGCCGGCGGTCAGCTCCTCGCCATGCTCGGCGAGCATCGCGAGCTGTGAGCTCGACAGCACTCTGGTCCCTGGCGTGGCCACGTGCCCATCCTAGTGTCGTCGGTCAAGTGTTCGGGGAGCGTTTGTCGGCCTTCGAGTCACGACGCTAGATGTCAACCTCAGCGGGCACGAGGACCACCTCCTGTATGCGGCGCACAGCATCCAGATGGTCACCCGTCCAGATGATCCGCACGGCGGTCGCGCTCGGGCTGCCCTCCGCGCGACCCAGATCGTCGCGGACGGCATCGAACAGTCGTCTTTCGCCGGCGTCGTCGTGAGGGAGCGGCGCGGGCGGCTCCTCGCCATCGACGAGGCTGCGGGCGAAATCCTCGTACCAGCTCTTCACGAGCTCGCTCGCCTTCAGGAGCTCTAGAGTGGCCGCAGTCCGGTCGCCGTTGCTCGAGCGATCCTCTCGCTCCCACAGGTCGAGCACTGCGTCAGCGGCGAGGCGCAGGCCGCCGACGCCGGTGATGAGCCTCGTGACCTCGGCCAACGGGACCGGCTTGGCTCCGCGCTCGGCCAGGAAACCCCGGAAGGCGTCGTCGAGCCGGCGGGCCGCCGCGCCTGCGCGAGCCGCGCCGTCCGACGGCGCCGGCGATGGCGGGGTGGTTGCGTCGCAGCGAAGCACCCCAAAGTGCACAGCACCGGCGAGGTAGTCCGCGCTCTGCGCGTAGGCGTCTGCCAGAGCACGGCGCAGCGCGAAGCGAGCGCCACGGGGCCAGAACAGCAGACCAACGGCAAGGCTGACAGCGCACCCGAGGGCGATGTCCTCGACCCGCAGCAGGCCGACACGCCAGCCGGTCGGTTGGATGATGTTGAAGAGGAACACCAATGTCAGCGTGAACGCTGCCTGGCCCGCCGCGAACGAGATTGCCGCAGGGGCGACGCCCGCCAGGAGGATCACCGGTGGCAGCAAGAACCACAGCAGCGTCTGATCCGTTCCGATCACCGTCAGGATGGCAGCGCCGATGATGAACCCGACCACGGTGCCCGCCAGCGCGCGAACCACGCTCTGTCCGGTGTTGAGCGCGTTCGAACGCAGGACCGACAAGGTTCCGAGCACCACCCAGAAGGAGTGCTGGGCGCCGGTGCGATTTGCCACGAACACAGCCAGCGCCAGTCCCGCGGCCCCGCGCAGGCTGTTGTGCAGCCACACGGAGTTGCGATCGAGATGTGAGCTCGCGCGCTGGTGCGCGGCGGTGAGCGTGCCGGCGAGGCCCGCGGGCTGACGGCCCAACACGCGGTCGAGCCAGCCCCGCCGCTCGGCGGCGGCAGTCAGCTCGACGCTGCGCCCGATCAGCGACACCGCAAAGCCCAGCTCCTGCGCGCGAAAGCCCGGATCGAGCGACGTGATGAAGCCCCCTAGTGGCTCCGCGGCGATCGCCGCGCCAGCCGTGGCGCTCGCGACTGGGAGGCTCCCGACCGCGCTCTCCTCGAGATGCGCCAGCGCGTCACTCAGCTTTGCGAGCGCGACACACAGCTCGGCGGGGTCTCCTGCGCTCGCCTCGAGCAGCCGCGCTCCTGCTTCGAGCACGGCGGCTGAGGCCGTCCTGACCCGGCAGGCCGCGTGGTCGACCGCGGCGCGATCCATCGCCCGCGCAGACTCGACGACGATCGCGTCCACCCAGTTGATCTCATCGACGAGACGTACCGTCGCCCGCTCGGCGGTACCCAAGCTGGTGGGGCGATACGGCGTGGCGAGAAATGCGCGGCGCAATGCGTTGACGGCGTCGTTCGCCTCGGCCACCGCGGAATCGCGCTCTCGCGCGAAACGCTCGCCCCGATCCCCCGTCATATAGGCAACCTCGGCGCGCAGCCGCGACGCGAGCGACCTGCAGGCGGTGGCAGCGGCGGCCCGCAGGGGGTCGTGCGCCGGCGCCGGCCACAAGAGCGCGACCGCAAGCAGCGCGGCTCCGGCGGCGAGACCCCAGCCGGCGACGCGGTCGGGCAGTGCCGATATGGGTGCGGCGAGCGTCACCGGCAATATGAAGGCGAGCAGCAGCGAGGTGCTCGCGCCGGCGAGGACCGAGCTGACAACTCCGGCGAAGATCACCACGAACGCGACGAGCGCCATCGTCACGGTCGCGAGCCAGACCGAACGCGAGGCCAGCGTGCCGATGCAGACGAACGCGCACCCCACGACGGCGAGCGCCGCCTCGGCCTGCAGCCGCTCTCGCAGCGGACCGCCGAAATCGACGAGCAATAGCATCGCAAACGAGCCAAACGCCGCGAACGTCGCCACGACGGGATTGCCGATGACCTGCTCGCCGAGCGCGAACATCGCGGGCATGACGATCGCGGCGCGTCCCGCGCGGCGCAGCGCCGCCAGGTCGTGGTCGCGTCGCTTCAGCCACTCCAGCGTTCGGGTCACGCGACGCTCCGCTCACGCGACCTTCGCGGCCAGTTTCGTGCGTCGGCCTGCGGCCTTGACCGCCGCGCTCAGGGTGTCGATGTCGTAGGCGCCGTAGTGGCGGCGTCCGTTGACGAAGAACGTCGGCGTCCCGGACACGCCGCTCTCGTCGGCGCTGGCGACGTCCTCGCTGACCCGCGGCGCGTACTCGTGTCGATGCAGCTCCTCGCTCATGCGCTCGGCGTCGAGCCCGATTTCGTTGGCGTAGCTGATCAGCTCGTTCGGGAGCAGGTCGCCCTGGTGCGCCAAAAGCGCGTCGTGCATCTCCCAGAAGTGACCCTGGGCGGAAGCCGCCTCGGAGGCCTCGGCGGCGAGCTGTGCGTTCGGGTGCACGTCGTTGAGCGGAAGATTGCGCCAGACGTAGCGCACATCCTCGCCGAAGGACCTCAGCAGCTCACGGATAACCTGCTCGGCTTGCCCGCAGTAGGGACACTCGAAGTCGCCGTACTCGACGAGCGTCACGGGCGCGTCCTCGGCGCCGCGCACGTGGTCGCGCTCGGGATCGACGTCCTGCGAGAGGTCGAGGATGTCCTCTGAGGTTCTGGCGATCTGGCGCGCGCGCACGTTGGCCGGCAGCCGTTTGACGACCTGCAGCACCGACCAACCGACCAGCGGTGCCAGGGCCACCGTCGCGAGCGCGCCGAGCTTGGCCTCCTCGAGTCGCTCGCCGGAGAACGCGAGGCTCGCGATCAGCACCGACACGGTGAAGCCGATCCCCGCAAAGGCGCCAGCGGCGAGCAGCAGCGGCGGGCTGAGCGGCGAGCGTGGGCCGTGAACGGCCGGACGCGAAGCCAGCCATGACGCGCCCGTGATCCCGATCGGCTTGCCGACGATGTATCCGAAGACGATCCCGAGCGTGATCGGGGAGCGGACAGCGTCGCTGAGCAGGCCTCCCGTGACGTGGACGCCGAGATTGGCGAGCGCGAACAGCGGCACGATCACGTAGCTGGTCCACGGGTGCAGGCGATACTGCAGGCGCTCGTTCGGCGAGATCGCAAAGAGCACGCTCTGCTGGGCAGATCGCGCCAGCTCCGGTGTCGGCTGCTCGCGGAAGGAGCGCGCGAGCTCGGTCGCGCGCTCGAGATCCTGGCGCGCCGGCGCGTACGCGCTTGTCGCGAGGCCGACCGCGAGCCCGGCGATCACCGGGTCAACGCCCGACTCGAACATCGCAATCCACAGCCCCAGCGCGACCGTCCAGAACACCGGCCGACGTCGTTCCGGGGGGGCGTAGCGCAGCGCCAGCAGCACGCCGAACAGCGCCGCGGCGATCAGCAGCGCGGGCACCGACACGTGCGCCGTGTAGACGGTCGCGATCACGATCAGGCCGAAGAGATCGTCGACCACCGCCAGCGTCAGCAGGAACACACGCGTGCGCGTCGCCGCGCGCGGCGTGAGCACCGCGACGGCGCCGAGCGCGAACGCCGTGTCGGTCGACATCGCCGCTCCCCAGCCATGGGCGCCCGGGCCGCCGGCGTTGAACGCGAGATAGATCAAGACCGGAACTGTCATGCCCCCGAGCGCCGCGGCGGCGGGAATCGTGAGCCTGCGACGTTCGCGCAACTCGCCGAGATCGATCTCGCGCTTGGCCTCCAGTCCGACGACCAGGAAGAACAGCGTCATCAGCCCCTCGTTGACCCAGTGGCGCAGGTCGAGCGCGATGCCGTGGCTGCCGATCCTCACCGCCAGCGTGGTGCTCCACAGCGATTCATAGGAATGCGACCAGGGCGAGTTGGCCCACACGAGCGCGAGCACGGTACCGCCGAGCAGCACGCTCGCGCTGCCGGTCTCGGTGCCGAGAAAGTTGCGTACCGGCGCCGCCATGCTTCGCGCCCAGGCAGTTCGCCCAGCGTAGCTCGTGGCGTTCACCGCCGGCTCTGTCGTCAAGCGAGCAAGGGGATGCCTGACTGAGCGCCACCACGACCGGGCCACGACGCGATTATCCCGCGCCGAGGCGATTGAGGCTCGACCGTTCACACTGATGGCGATGCGCGTCCTGTTCATCGGCGACGTCGTCGGCCCGCGCGCCGTGGACTGGCTGGCCTGCCGCCTGCCGGGGCTGCGCGCCGAGCACGCTGTCGACCTCGTGGTGGTGAACGCGGAGAACTGCGGCGCGGACGCCGCGAGCATGACCGTCGAGGCAGTCGAGCAGCTGCTGGCAGCCGGCGCAGACGTGATCACCGGCGGCAACCACGCCTTCGAAGGCGCGGAGGTCGAGGCGGTGCTCCGGCACGAGCGCGTGCTGCGCCCGCTCAACGTCGGTGACGAGGTGCCTGGGCGCGGCACGCTCACGCTGAGCGTCTCCGGCGAGGATGTGCGCGTCGTCGTGCTTGCCGACGGTGCCGCGCTCGATGTCGCTCCGGCGTTCGCTCGCATGACGCTCGATGCCTACGCGGCGTGGTGCGCGCTACCGCCCGGACCGACGACGATCATCGACATGCACGCGCTGTCGGTGAGCGCCAAGCAGGCGCTCGCCTACGCGCTGGACGGACAGGTCGCCGCGGTGCTCGGCACGCACACGCATGAGCCGACGCTGCCATTGCACCTGCTCGCGGCCGGCACGGCGTTGGTCACCGACGTGGGGATGACCGGCCCCTCGGGCGGGCCGCAGGGCATGGACGCTCGAGGCGTGGTCGCGCGCGTTCGCGGGCTCGTCGCCGCGGACTTGCCGCCGGGACCCGCCGACGGCGAGATCGTGCTGGGCGCGGTCGTGATCCAGATCATCGATGGCGTCACCCGTAGTCTGATCCGCCTGGGGAGTGACGGCCACGCCATGCTCGCGCCGTCCGGGCGGCCCCCACCAGCTTGGTGAAGTCTTCCTGGTCTTTCACGTTCGGGTGGTAGCTGTCGGACAGCGGGTTGGGCTGCGCGTTGAGCCATTCTTCGGACGCACACACCGCGTGCGATTGACGCAATTTGCTTTTGATGAATTCGTTAGCTTCGCTGATGGCGCTGGCAGGGAAGGTTCTTCGTTCGCGCGCGTCTCTTGAGGTAACCCGCAGCGCGACGGTTCGCACTGCAAGACCGAAGGGATGACCTCGATGACCCGTCCGAAGACTCGCAGCTTGCTCGTGCCCAAACGCCGTCGAAGCAGGAGTCGGCGGGCGTCGTTCAGCCTCGGTGCGATTGGCGTCGCGCTCGTCGTCGCGGGCTGCGGCTCGGCGGCCGGAAGCTCCGGTCACACCGGCACGAGCGCCACGACGCCCGCTGCCGTACCGGCGAGCACCGCGACCAGGCCCGCCGCGGTGAGCACTACGTCTAAGGCCGCCGTGAAGACAGCCAAGAAGGCAGCAGTGCCGAGTATTTCCGGCTCGACGGCCGCTGCCGCTGCGGCCACGACCCCCACCGCTCCCCCGGCGCCCAAGGAACCGGCTGCCCCCAAGGAACCGGTCGCCCCCAAAGAACCGGCCGCCCCCAAAGAACCGGCCGCCCCCAAAGAACCCGTCGCGGCGAAGAGCCCCGAAGGTGCCATACCCCAGAACAACGGCGGCGACGGCGATTCTGACAACAACGGCGGCCCGAGCGACGGCGACGGCAACATGTAGGCGCGGCGCTCAGCGCTGCAGCCACGGGTGGCAGCCGATTCATCGCGCGCGGCCGCGCGCTGCAGCGTCTCGCCCGCAAAGCCTGACGCGCGGCGGCTAAGCTACCGCCGGGTATGACTCTGGAAAGGCCGACGCGGGCCGGCGTGATCGCGTTGATCCTAGGGCTGGTCGTGACGGCGGCGCTGACGCTGACGGCCCTCAGCCTGTACGACCGCAACGAGACGCGTCTGTTGAAATTGAGCGCGCTCGAGCTGACATCGCTGTTGAGTGCTGCCGTGCCGACGGTGCAGACGCCGCTGGCGTCAGCCGCCGAGCTCGCAGACGCCACGGGCGGGAATGCTCAGAAGTTCCGTGCCTTCATGGCGCCGTACGTGGGCACTGCTCGCCAGTTCCAGTCGGCCTCGTTGTGGCGGCTGGGCACAGCCCAACCGACGCCGGCGGTGGTCATCGGCGCGCGCCCGGTGCTGGCCTCGCTGCCGCGACAGGCACGTCAGTTCTTTGCCCACGCCAAGGGAAGCTCGCGGCTGAGCGTGACGGGGATCCTCGGCTCCAAGACACCGGCGCTCGGCTATCTGTACGCGACGCCAGGTGACAGCAACGGCTTCGCCGCGTATGCGGAAGGGCTGCTCCCCAAGGACAGACGCTCGACGATCGCGAGCGGGTCAGGTTTCTCTGATCTCAACTACGCGCTGTACCTCGGCCGCTCGCGGAGCCGTGCAGACCTGTTGCTGACGAGCCTGCGCCATTTCCCGATCACAGGGAGTCAGGCCTCGGATGTCGTGCCGTTCGGTGACAGCGCTTTCACGCTCGTGATCACGCCGAGGGAATCGCTTGGCGGCACCTTCTTCCAGAGCCTGCCGTGGATCATCGCCGGCTTCGGGGTGCTGCTGACACTGGCCGCCGCGCTGATCACCGACCGCTTGGCGCGGCGCCGACGGCACGCCGAGCAGCTGGCTGTGGATCTCGACCGCGTCGCCACGGAGAACGAGCGGATGTACACCCAGCAGCGTGGGATCGCTCAAACGCTCCAGCACGCTCTGCTGCCGGACGCGCTGCCCGAGCTCGAGGGCGTGCGGGTGAGCGCATGCTACGTCCCGGCCGCATCCGGAATCGACGTCGGCGGTGACTGGTATGACGTGGTAAAAGTCGATGACCAGCGCGTGCTGCTTTTGATCGGCGACGTTTCCGGGCACGGGCTTCGCGCCGCCACCACGATGGCGTCGCTGCGACACGCCGCCCTCGCCTACGCGACGCAGGACAGCGCGCCGGCGACGGTCCTGGCGAAGCTCTCGGATTTCGTCAACAGCTTTAAGCATGACTATTTCGCGACGGTGCTGTGCGCGCTCATTGACGTGCAGGCTCACACGGTGACCGTCGCCAGTGCGGGTCACATGGCACCGTTGGTGATCGACGGCGATGATGGACGCTATGTCGAGTTTGAGGTCGATGTTCCGATCGGTGTCGAGCATGAGTCCAACTATCACGAGACCGTCGTCACGGTTCCATCGAATGCCACGTTGGTAGCCTTCACCGACGGCTTGATCGAGCGTCGTGGCGAGGTCCTCGATGTCGGCTTGGAGCGGCTGCGTGACGCGGCCACAGGGACGGACCTCTCGCTGGAGGAGTTGCTGAGCGGGCTGGCGCGTGACCTCGCGAGCGCAGAGCACCATGACGACACCGCGATAGTGGGGATCCAATGGCAGAGTTAGAGGGAGAGGCTGGCGCCGACGTCGTCGTCGAGACGAGCACAGATCAAACGGGCGCGATGATCGTAAGTCTGTCGGGCGAGCTCGACAGCGCCAACGCTGGTGCACTCGATGCGTCCCTGGCGCCGCTCACGGGCGACGGTTCCGCCCAGCTGGTCTTCGATCTCAGCGGCCTGCGCTTCATGGACAGCGCAGGCATCGCCGTGCTGCTCGGGGTCGCGGCGAAGGTGGCGTCCGTGCGCCTGCGCGATCCCTCGCCGACCGTCCGCCGCGTGATCGAGCTCACCGGCCTGTCGGACGTCCTGCGTGTCGAGTCGTGACTCGCGCACGTCAATTCAGCTGCCGCGCGGAGTCAGTGACGGCCGCGCGCCGCTTCGTCCGAGAGACGCTGAGCGAGCAGGCCCAAGACGTGATGGATGACGTCGAGCTGATGGCGTGCGAGCTCGCCACCAATTGCGTGCAACACGCTCAAACCGGCTTCGAGGTCGTGGTACACGACCAGCACGGCGAGATTCGCGTCGAGGTGAGCGACGCTGGGAGCGGACGCCCGACGCTGCGATCGCCGACGTCGCAGGAATCCTCGGGGCGGGGCCTGCGTATTGTGGAGGCACTGTCGAACGCGTGGGGAGTCGTTCCCGGCGAGGACCGCACGCGTGTCTGGTTCACCGTCTCCTCAGGCGCCGGCGCGCGAACAGCACGTCAGCCGATGGGCTCATCGCGATGAAGATCGAAGCGCATGCGCACCTCGACACCGCCGCTCGAACGCGCGAGAATTGTCAGCGCGTCGCTCAGCTGTGCCATCAGGCCGAGCCCTAGACCCAGCCCACGCGTCTCGCTGGGCCTCGCACGCATGCCAGTCCCCTCGTCGGCGACCACCAGCCACAGCTCCTGTGACACGACCGCGGCGATCACGTGGATCTCGCCCGGCACCTCGTCATACGCGTAGGCAACCGCGTTGGTGACGGCCTCGGAGGTCGCGAGACGTACGTCCTCCAGACGTTGGTCCGCAAGCCCCGCGGCCGCGGCGAACTCGCCGACGACGCGCCGGGCCCACGGGACCGACGCGGGGGCGGCGGGGGCGGACTGGCTCAGGTATGCAGTCGCCTGAATAGACCGCATCGACGCCGTGTCATTCATGCGGTGCTGATCGTATCGGCCCGAGCGGTCCTTTCACGGCGCTGCTGCGCGCTCGCCCGGTGTGGTGAAAAGCTCCGTGTGCGGCGCGAGCGGCCGATTGGAGCGCCGTGACTCGGGTAGCCTTCGTGGTGTGGCGACACGTGAGCAGGTTCTCGAGCTCCTCGACGCGGGACAAACCTACGAGACGGCTGCGCGTGCGTTGCACATTCCGCCCGGACAGGCGTTCATGATCGCGACCGGTCTGGCGGCCGACGGCTCTGACGCGCTTGCGCCGGAGGACCTTGCCCGCAAGCCGCCACTGCCAGCCAGCACTCAGGGCCTGATCAATCCACCGGCGCACAACCCGACGCGCAAGCCGCATGTGATGGAGTGGGTGCGCGAGCGCGCCCAACGCGAGCTCGAGCGGAGCCCGTGAAGCGCCCGGAGATCTCAGCTCCGGGGGACTGGCCGCTCTTGCATCAGCTGCGTGGCACAGACCGACTTGGCAGGGGCGCGGCGGTCAAGTCCCGTCGGACGGCACAGCTTCACCCGCGAACGGTGGCGTCCGACGTCGTCGTCAAGTCGGTCTGTCCCTACTGCGCCGTGGGTTGCGCGCAGAACGTGTACGTGAAGGACGGCAGGGTGATCCAGATCGAGGGCGATCCGGATGCCCCCCACAGTCGCGGGCGCCTATGCCCGAAGGGCTCGGCGACCCTGCAGCTGACGACCGGCGCCTCACGCGCACAGCGCGTCCTCTACCGCCCGCCGCACGCGACCGATTGGCAGCCCCTCGACCTGGAGACGGCGATGGGCATGATCGCCGACAAAGTCGTGGAGACGCGTCGCGAGGGCTGGGAGTGGGAACACGACGGCGCGCGCACGCGCCGCTGCATGAGCATCGCATCGCTCGGAGGGGCGACGTTGGACAACGAGGAGAACTACCTGATCAAGAAGCTCCTGACCGCACTCGGCGTGATCCAGGTGGAGAACCAGGCGCGCGTGTGTCACAGCTCGACGGTCGTCGGGCTGGGTACCTCATTCGGCCGTGGCGCGTCGAGCACGCTGCCGGCCGACCTGCAGAACTCGGATCTGATCGTGCTCGAGGGCTCGAACATGGCGGAGGCGCACCCGGTCGGCTTCCAATGGGTGATGGAGGCGAAGGCGCGCGGCGCGACGGTTGTCCATGTGGATCCGCACTTCAGTCGCACCAGTGCGCTCGCGGACATCTTCGTGCCGCTCCGCGCCGGCACCGACATCGCATTCATCGGGGGCATCATCAACCACGTCCTCACGAACGAAGCGGACTTTCGCGAGTACGTGCTCGCGTACACCAACGCGCCGACGATCGTGCGCGAGGAGTTCGAAGACGCCGGCGTCGAGGGCCTGTTCTCGGGCTGGGAACCGGAGACGCCCGGCTATGACCCAGCGAGCTGGCAGTACGAGGGCGCGTTCGTGGCAGCGGCGTCCGGGCAGCGCGACCAGCTCTCGAGTCAGCGCTTCTCCGGCGGCGGCGGCCAGGAGCGAGAGGAGGCGCGCGGCGAGCCGACGCTCGACATGACGCTCGAGCATCCGCGCTGCGTGTGGCAGATCCTGAAGCGCCACTACGCCGGCTACACCCCCGAGATGGTCGAGCGAGTGTGTGGCGTTCCGCAGGATCTGTTCGCGAAGATCTGCCGGTTGTTCGTCGAGAACTCGGGTCGCGAGCGCACCACCTCGTTCGTGCACGGCGTCGGCTGGACCCAGCACACGGTCGGCTCGCAGTACATCAGGGCGGCCTCGATCCTGCAGCTCCTGCTGGGCAACATGGGCCGCCCGGGCGGCGGCGTGATGGCGATGCGCGGGCACTGCTCGATCCAGGGCTCGAGCGACATCCCGACCCTGTTCGACACGCTTCCCGGCTACATCCCGATGCCGTACGCGCATCGCCACGAGGACCTCGACGCCTACATCGCCGGCGACGCTCCGAAGAAGGGGTTCTGGGGCAACATGCGCGACTACGTCGTCAGCCTGCTGAAGGCCTACTGGGGCGCCGCGGCCACCGCGGAGAACGACTTCTGCTTCGACTACCTGCCGCGGCTGACCGGCAGCCACAGCACCTATGACACCGTCATGGAGCAGCTCAAGGGCACCGTCAAGGGCTTTTTCCTGTTCGGCCAGAACCCGGCGGTGGGCTCGGCCAACACGCGCATGCAGCGCTTCGGCATGTCCAAGCTCGACTGGCTCGTCGTGCGCGACTTCTCACTGATCGAGAGCGCCACCTGGTGGAAGGACGGCCCGGAGATCGAATCGGGAGAGATGCGCACGGAGGAGATCGCCACCGAGGTGTTCTTCCTGCCGGCCGCAGCGCACATCGAGAAGGACGGGACGTTCACGAATACCCAGCGGATGGTGCAGTGGCACCACAAGGCGCAGGAGCCGGTCCACGAGCAGCGCAGCGACCTGTGGTTCATCTACCACCTCGGGCGCATGATCCGCGAGCGCCTCGCCGGCTCCCAGGAGGAGATGGACCGTCCGGTGCTCGAGCTCACCTGGGACTATCCGACCGAAGGGCGGCACGACGATCCGAGCGCAAACGCGGTGCTCGCCGAGATCAACGGCTGGAACGCCAACGGCGAAATGCTCTCCAACTACACGCAGCTCAAAGACGACGGTTCGACCTCGTGCGGCTGCTGGATCTACTGCGGCTGCTACGCCGACGGCGTCAATCAGACCGCGCGGCGCAAGCCGGCACGCGAACAGAACTGGACCGGCGGCGAGTGGGCGTGGGCGTGGCCGGCGAACCGGCGGATCCTGTACAACCGTGCGTCCGCCGACCCGGAGGGCCGACCGTGGAGTGAGCGCAAGGCGCTCGTCTGGTGGGATCCAGAGCAGGGCAGGTGGACCGGGCACGACGTTCCCGACTTCGAGGCCGAAAAGCCGCCCGACTACAGGCCGCCACCGGGCGCCAGAGGTCCCGATGCGCTCGCCGGCGACGACCCGTTCATCATGCAGGCGGACGGCCGTGGTTGGCTGTACGCGCCGGCGGGGGTGGCCGAGGGCCCGATGCCGACGCACTATGAGCCCCAGGACTCCCCGGTGCGCAACCGGCTTCACACCCAGCAGCGCAATCCTGCGCGTCAGGTGTATGCGCACGAGAACAATCGCTACCACCCCGATCCCGACGAGCCCGGGGCGGAGGTCTTCCCGTACGTGGCCACCACCTACAGGCTCACCGAGCAGTTCACCGCCGGCGGCATGTCGCGCTGGACTCCCTACCTGTGCGAGCTGCAGCCAGAGTTCTTCTGCGAGGTCTCCCCGGAGCTGGCAAAGGAGCGCGGACTGGAGCACGGTGGTTGGGCGACGATCGTCAGCGCCCGCGCTGCGGTCGAGGCACGCGTGCTGGTGACCGATCGCATGACGCCGATGCAGGTCGACGGACGCACCTTGCACCACATCGGGCTGCCTTACCACTGGGGGCCAAACGGCTACTCGCGGGGGGATTCGATGAACGAACTATCCGCGATGTCGCTGGATCCGAGCTCACACATCCAGGAGGTCAAGGCGCTGTCACTCGACATCAGGCCGGGACGGCGACCGCGCGGCAGCGCGCGCCAGGAGCTGGTGAAGGACTACCGGCGGCGTGCCGGCATCACGGTGCAGACCGGGATGGCGCCCTGAGCCCCACAGGCGCCGCTGTTAGAGGATCCCGATGCGATCCGGTGGCCAGTAGGTCACGATCACCTGGCCGATGATCCAGCCGCTCGGAACCGGGCCCCAGAAGCGGCTGTCGTCCGAGTCGCCGCGGTTGTCGCCCATCATGAACCAGTGCCCCGCCGGGATCGTGATCGGGGTGGGGAAGTTGCACTCGGGGCTTGCCCCGCACGCTTTGATGTAAGGGTCCTTCTCCGCCACGAATCGCTTCGTGCCGGAGGCCTTGCGGTAGACGTGGCCTTCGGCGATGTAGATCTCGTCTCCGGGGCCGGCCACGATGCGCTTGACGAAGTTCACGCTCGCCTCGGCGGGAAGCGTCTGCACGCACGCTGCACCACCGGGCTCCACCGCGTGCGGCATCGGTCCGCACCGCTGCTGTTCGGCGCCTTCGGGCGGATGGAAGACGGCCACCTCGCCGACGTGGGGTTCGCTGAAGTCGGTGCCAAGGCGGTTGACCAGCACGCGCTGTCCTTTCGTGAGCGTCGGTTCCATCGAGCCGCTCGGGATGCGGTACGGCTTGATCACGAACGCCTGCACGGCGAACGCCAGTCCCGCCGCGACGGCGACGATTGCTAGGAGCTCCACGAGCGCGGCGGTGCGGAACCGCTTCCACGTCATGGGAGCAGCGCCTGGGCGAGCGCGAGCGCCAGCTCCGCGCGCTCGCGCAGAGAGGGACCGTAGACGTACTCCTCGGGCGAGTGCGCATGGCCGCCGCGCGGCCCAAGGCCGTCGATCGTCAGCGGGATCGCGCACGCGAAGTGGCTCGCGTCGCTGGCTCCGCCGCGTGCGACGCCGGCGATCTCACGGCCGAGACGAGCGCTCGCTGCCTCGAGCAGGCCGCTGCTTGCCGCGCGTGTGTCCATCCCGGGCCAGCTCCGGACGAGCTCGACCTCCAGACGCGCGGCGCTGGCGGACTCGTGGATGGCTGTGCTCACCCGTGCGAACGACGCCTCGCTGTCGGCGCGCACATCGATCATCAACTCTCCCTCCGCGGGCACGACGTTGATCGCCTCGCCGGCGCGGATCCTGCTCGGCACCACGCTCAGCGCTTCGAGGCCGGCGGGGTCGTGCAGGGCGGACGCTGCGGTCGCGGCGTGGGCGAGCGCGAGCAGCGCATTGGCGCCGGCGTCGGGATTCGAGCCGGCATGCGCGGCCCGCCCGTGGGCGCTGACGCGCAGCGTGCCCGCGGCCTTGCGTTTGACGACCACGCCCTCGGCCCCCGTGGGTGTGCGCTCACCAGCCTCGAAGCACAGGCACGCGTCGTAGTCGCTGAATCGCTGCACATGGGCAAAGGGCTCTGAGCGCCACTCCTCATCGACAACCAGCAGCACGCCGAGCTCGGCGAACGCATCAGGTGCCTGCGCCAGCGAGCGCGCGAGCGCGAGCGCGAGCGCTACGCCTCCCTTCATGTCGACCGTTCCCGAGCCCTTCCAGATGTCGCCGTCGCGGCTCAGCGGGCGGTGTGCGGATCGGGCGACCACTGTGTCGACGTGGCCGAGGAGCAGCACCCGGCGAGCGCCGTTGCCGTCGATACGCGCCAGCAGGTCTCGCGCGTGGCCGGGGGATGAGCACGGCACACGCTCGATCCTCGCCGATGCCGGGAGTCGCTGCGCGCACAGTGCGAGCGCTGCGTCGGCGCCGCTGGCGTCACCGGAAGGGCTCGAGATGGCGACAAGCTCCTCGAGGTCGGCTTCGACGGCCGCGACCATCGCCTCTGTGGCCGCGGACGTCGATGAACTCATGCGCCGAGGTTAGCGTGCGATGCTGAGCAGATGCCGAAGTACGTCGGGGCGATCGACCAGGGAACGACGAGCAGCCGGTTCATCCTCTTCGACAGGGACGGAAGGATCGTCGCTGTGGATCAGCGCGAGCACGAGCAGATCACGCCGAAGGCCGGCTGGGTCGAGCACGACGCGGGCGAGATCTGGCGCCGCACACGCGAGGTGATCGGCGGTGCGCTCGCGAGGTCCGACGCCGAGGCGGGCGACGTCGAGGCCATCGGGATCACCAACCAGCGCGAGACGACGGTCGTCTGGGACCGCGAGAGCGGCAAGCCGATTCACAACGCGATCGTCTGGCAGGACACGCGTACAGATCAGCTCGTGCGCAGGCTCGCCGGCGAGGAGGGCGTCGACCGGTTGCGCGAGCGGGTCGGATTGCCGCTGTCCACGTACTTCTCCGGCCCCAAGGTGATGTGGCTGCTCGACAACGTCGAGGGCGCGCGCGAGCGCGCCGAGAACGGCGAGCTCGCGTTCGGAACGATCGATACCTGGGTGCTGTGGAATCTCACCGGCGGAGCAAACGGTGGTGTGCACGCGACCGACGTGACCAACGCCAGTCGCACGATGCTGATGGATCTGAAGACGCTCGAGTGGCACGAGCCGAGCCTCGAGCTGATGGGCATTCCGCGGTCGATGCTTCCTGATATCCGCTCTTCCAGCGAGGTGTATGGCGAGGCCGCCGGGACGGCCGCCGGCGGCCGTCCGATCGCGGGAATCCTCGGTGACCAGCAGGCGGCTCTGTTCGGGCAGACGTGCTTCGCCCGCGGCGAGGCGAAGAACACCTACGGCACAGGGTCGTTCCTGCTGATGAATACCGGCGAGGAGGTCGTGCATTCGCGGAAGCTCCTGACGAGCGTCGGTTACAGACTCGGTGAGGGCAAGCCGACATACGTTCTGGAGGGCTCGATCGCCGTTACCGGCGCGCTGATCCAGTGGCTGCGCGACCGGCTCGGGCTGATCGACAGCGCTCCCGAGGTGGAGGAGCTGGCGCGCACCGTCGTGGGCAACGGCGGCGTCTACTTCGTGCCGGCCTTCTCCGGGCTGTTCGCGCCCTACTGGCGCGACGACGCACGCGGCGTGATCGTCGGGCTGACCGCCTATGCCAACGGCGGGCACATCGCACGCGCGGCGCTCGAGGCGACCGCGTGGCAGACCCGCGAGGTGGTCGACGAGGCCAACGCCGTCGCCGACGTTCCCTTCAGCGAGCTGAAGGTCGACGGTGGCATGACGGCGAACGAGCTGCTCATGCAGTTCCAAGCCGACGTGCTCGGGGTGCCGGTGATACGCCCGGCGGTGACCGAGACGACGGCGCTGGGCGCCGCCTTCGCAGCGGGGCTGGCCGTCGGCTTCTGGTCCGACCAGGACGAGCTGCGCGAGCGCTGGTCCGAGGACAAGCGCTGGGAGCCCGCGCTGGAGGAGTCAGAGCGCGAACGCCAGTATGCACAGTGGAAGAAGGCCGTCGAACGCTCCTTGGGGTGGGTCGAGCAGGAGTAGGCCTCAGCCGAGCGTCTCGAGCAGATCGGCGACGGAGTCGACGATCCGCGACGCGCGGAACGGGTAGCGCTCTGCGGCCTCGCGCGTGGTCACGCCCGTCAGCACGAGGACGGTCTCCATCCCGGCCTCGAGCCCCGCGATCACGTCGGTGTCCATGCGGTCTCCGATCATCGCGGTTGTCTCGGAGTGGGCCTCGATGGCGTTCAGCGCCGAGCGCATCATCAGCGGGTTGGGCTTGCCGACGAAATAGGGCTCGACACCGGTCGCACGACTGATCAGCGCCGCGACGGACCCCGTGGCGGGCAGAGGGCCGTCGGCCGTCGGTCCGGTGGCGTCGGGGTTCGTGGCGATGAAGCGCGCGCCGGCTGCGATCAGCCGGATCGCGCGCGTTATGCGCTCGAACGAGTACGTCCGCGTCTCTCCGAGCACCACATAGTCGGGGCTACGCTCCGTCAGCGTGTAGCCGGCGTCGTGCAGGGCGGTCGTCAAGCCCGCCTCGCCGATCACGAAGGCGGAGCCTCCCGGGCGCTGGTCGCGCAGGAAGCGCGCCGTCGCCAGCGCGGAGGTCCAGATCGCGTCCTCGGGCACGTGCAGGCCGCTGGCTGCCAGGCGCGCAGCGAGGTCTCGGCGCGTATAGATGGAGTTGTTCGTCAGCAGGAGGAACGGCAAGCCGAGCTCGTGCAGGCGCGCGAGGAAGCGCTCGGCGCCGGGGATCGGCTGCTCCTCGCGCACCAGCACGCCGTCCATGTCCATCAGCCACGAGCGGATCTCACGATCGGACATCAGCCCGGCAAGCTTGACAGGCGCTGCTAGGCGGCCTCCCTTCGACGTGACGCAGCGAGCGCCGCGAGGCCGGTGATCAGCCCGAGCGCGCCGACGATCAGTGCCGCGATCGCGAGGCCCTTGCTGGCCCCGGTGGTAGTGGACTTCGTGGCGGCGGGTGTCGTGCTTTGCGCGGGTGTGACTGCGCCTGACTGACCCGCTTCCGGGCCTGCCTCGTCACCGGCGATGTCCTGGATCACGCCGCCTTTGGCGGTGACGTTGATCCGTGGCGAGGGGTGTTCCGCGGTCAGCGAGGGCGAGATCCAATGAACGACCTGGCCGTTGCTGTAGGTCTGGACAGTCCTGAATTCGAGCGCTTTTCCCGTCGCGTTGCCGGGGACGGCCAGGGACAGCGGAAGGTTTATGAACTGGCCGTTGTTGACCTTCCCGAGCGGGCCGGCCCACGTCCACACGATCTGGGACACCTCTGAGTTGATCGTTTCCCCGCCTTCTTTGATCGGGGTCGCGAGCTTCGTTTCGATGATCTTGGTACTCCAGCCGGGCACGTTTTCGTAATCGACGCCTGTGAACCCCTGGGGGAACAGGACGTCCACCTTGGTCACGTAGGCGCCTTCCTGCTCGCCAGGAACGCGCACGTCGAGCGTCGCGAACGCTCCCGCTGGGATCGTGTTGGGATGCAGGCTGATGTGCGCCTGTGCGGTGGCTGGTACGAACAGCGCCACCGCCGCGGCCAGGGGGCCGATCGACTTGGCTTTCATATCTGTGTCGCTCCTAGGTAGGTGTGAATGTCGGGTCGTTGATGTCTGGGCTGTCTGGGACTGCTCATCGGATGGGCACCTTCACGGTGCGGCTGGACTGTTCAAATTCGGAGACGCGATCGGTGACTTCGATTTCCCACGTGCCGCCCGGGCTGAGCACCGCGGCGTTCAGCACGTAATGACCCGGCCCGGCGAGGTTCGCCTTCAGGGGCAGCGGACCGATCCCCTTCGACGGCAGCCTCGCGGCGGCCGTGAGTTCCTTCGTGGCGGTGAACTGGGCGCCGGTCTTCGCATCGATGAGATACAGGTGGATAGTGTTGAGCCCGACCTTTGCGGGTTCGACCGTCATCTCGAGCTCGGCTGAGCCGATCGTGGTATTCGTCGAGAACGGTCCCGATGCGGCGTCGATCGGCGGTGCGTAGCTGATGAGCGCGGCCGTGACGCCGAAGACGCACAGCATCAGCGCAAGCTCGCCACGCAGCGTGCGCCGCGCCAACGCGCCGATCCCCCCGGGTGAGCGGCCGTCCCCCACGAGCCGTTCGAGCGCAGGGATGACTCGCTCGCGGTTGACCCACCCGATGCCGATCAGCAGCGCCAGCAGCACCGTCTTGACGATGATCAGCGCGCCGTAGGTTGAATGCAGGAGCCCGTGGACGCTGCGCACGTCGATGTAGGCCTGGACGATCCCCGTGATCGCGATCACGACCACCGAGCTCAAAGCGATCGGCGAGAAGCGCGCGAGCGCCGCGAGCAGAAGCCGGCTGCGCTCGGGACCCTCGAGCCGGCGCGTGGCGCCCGGCAGCACGAGCAGCAGGCAGGCGATCCCGCCAACCCAAATGCTCGCGGCGCCCACATGCAGAACGTCTGAGGGGAAGAACACGCCGGTGGGACTCTCGATGCTCGCGTGACCGGCCAACGCCGGGGTGCATAGGAGGTAGGCGCTGCCGATCCCCAGCAGCACGAGCAACGGACGCGGCTGACCCGCGCTCCGCCTCGAGCTCCCGGCCGAGCTGCCGGCCTCCCTCGCGCCTGCACGCAACTGCGGGATCGCGTCTCTGTGCATCGCCCTCGCCGCCAGCAGCAGGGCGCCGAGCAGGATCCAATCGATCGCACGCAGGCCCCATACCGTCCCAAAGCGGCTATCGAGGGTGTCGTTGACGACGGAGCTTTTCAGCGATCCCCACAAGGACACACCCGCCGCGGTCGCGCCCTGCAGGAGCACACCGAGCACGCTCACAAGCGCACCGAGCACGATCGCGACCGCGAACAGTCGCCGCATTCGCGTCGCGAAAGCGTCAGCCGCCAGCGACCAGCGCTGCTCGCTGACGCCGACCCTCGTCAGGGCGGGTGTCCACACGACGAACAGGAAGACGAGGCCGCCGACCATCAGAGCGAGCGTGAGGTAGTCCAGCCCGCGGACGACGCCGAACGCAACCTGGGTGACCTCGCCGCTCTTGTTCTTGCCGATCAGCCCGGCCACCGTGAACTTCGGCGCCGCTCCCGCGTGGCCGATGTTGAAGACCAGCCCGCCGTAGACGATGTGGGTGTCAGCCGAGATCACACGGTAGGTGCCCGTGTATGTCCCGTCCGGCAGATGCGGCTTGAGTCCGACGCCCATCCAGTGCTCGTTGCCGTCCGGGTGTGAGACGTCGAGGTTGTCGACCTCATTGCCCTGGGCGTCATAGACGCGCACCGCGCCGAGCGTTCCGCCGACGTTCTGGTTGAACTCGAAGATCACCTCATTCGGCTGCGTCGGAACCGTCGAGCCCGACGTCGGTGAGGTGCCGAGCAGTTGCGCGTGTGCCGCGGCCGTGGGTGCGCTCAAGAGCAGCCCGAGGGTTGCGAGCGCGAGCACCACTGGGATGAGGCGTGCGATAGACCGGGAAATCGAAGGCTCCTTTGTGCTGACCATCCGCTGATCGACCGCGTGCAGGCGCAAACTCGCGTCTGCGCACGGAGACGAACTGGCTCGGGACGAGCAGGCGACGCCCCCGGGCGGGGCGGGGAAGCTCTAGCTCGCCGCGATCATGGCGGGAGGCGGACGCACCGCGAGGGAACGACCGATCAGCAGCCCGCCGCGCGCCAGCACGGCCACACGCGGCCGGCGCGAGGGCGCACAAGGTCGCGGCCGCGGCCAGCGGGTGGGCTTCGCCCTACGTAGGGCGAGCAGCGCACGCTCGCCGGGAAAACGACGCGCCAGCAGCGGTATCGCTACTAGAACGGCAGGCAGGAGACAGAGCAGCGCATCCAGCACGGGTAGGCGGACCCTACTACTTCAAGCTTCCGTCCGAAACGATGGAGCCCGAGCTATGACCGTGCGACGGCGCCGAGTTATGACCGTGCGACGGCGGGTAGGTCAGAAGAGCGACCCCATCACGCCTCGACACATGCCCGGCGCGGCATGACGTGGCATGCACGAGAGGGGCAGGCGGCACAGCGCGCGCTGCACGCGTATGCGCGATACCGAAACCAGATCGAAGGGAGACCAGATGACCCCAGCCGAGCACAAGATCGTCCAGTACCTCAACGAGGCGCACGCGACGGAGTCTGCGCTCGTGCGTGAGCTGCAGGCGCAGATCGCGATAACGCCGCGCGGGAGCTATCGCGAAGCACTCGAATCGCACCTGCGCGAGACCCGCGAGCACGCGGCGCGCGTCAAGCGCCGCCTGCAGGACCTCGGCGCCGGTGAGAACCCGCTGCAGGCAGCGATCGGCCTCGCGGAGAGCGCGATCGGCCAGCTGCTCGCGCTCGGCAGGACCCCGCTGGCGCTCGTGCGCGGCACCGGCGGCGAGGAGAAAATCCTCAAGAACGCCAAGGACGCATGCGCGACAGAGGCGCTCGAGATCGCGACCTACGAGGCGCTCGAGGATTTCGCACGCGCCGTCGGCGACGAGCAGACAGCCAAGCTCGCCGCATCGATTCGCGCCGACGAGCAGCGCATGCTCGAGCGCGTGATGCGCGAGATCCCGAAGCTGACCGAGGCGGTGCTGCGCGCCGAGCTGAAGGACAGCAGCTCCTATTCGCTCTCTGAGACCGGCGCGGCCGACGCCGCGCGCGATGCCGTCGACGCCGGCAAGCGCACCGCGCGCAGAGCGCAGGGCCAGGCGCGGCGCAAAGCGCGCAGCGCGCGCAAGGTGCCAGGTGTCGCGCGCGCTGAGGGCCAGCTCAAGGGCGCCGTCGCATCCGCGGGCGACCTGGCGATCAGCGGCTACGACAAGCTGACTGCCGCCGAGGTGATCGAACGGCTCCCCGAGCTCTCGCAGATCGAGCTGGCGAAGATCGACTCCTACGAGCGTCGTCACGAGGACCGCTCGACGGTTCTCGCCCGGACCAGCTCGCTGCGCTCAGACGAGCCGTGGCCCGGCTACGACGAGCTCGGCGTCAGCGAGATCCGCTCGGTCCTGGGCGGGGCCGACGAGAGCCGCGCGGCACAGGTGCGCAGCTATGAGCGCGCGCACAAGAACCGCAGCGGTGTGCTGGCGGCGACCGAACGCGAGACGGCCGGCGCTTGAGCGCCGCCGGCCGGCGAAATCCGAGACCGAGGGCCCCACGTGCACCGAAGGCTTGCATTACGACCGGTGCACGTGGGCTGCTCCGGCTGGAACTACGACTCCTGGCGAGGGGTCCTCTATCCGCGCGGCCTCAGTGCAGCGCATTGGCTCGAGCGCTACGCGGAGCTGTTCGACACGGTCGAGGTGAACACCACCTTCTATCGCCTGATCCGGCGCGACGCGGTTGCGCGCTGGGTCGAGCAGACCCCCGATGATTTCCTGTTCTCGGTGAAGGCCAGCCGCTATCTGACGCACGTCAAGCGGCTCGCCGGCATCGAGCAGGGCATCGCGCGCTTCTACGAGTGCATCGAGCCGCTGATCGAAGCCGAGCAACTCGGCCCGGTGCTGTGGCAGCTACCCGAGAACTTCCACCGCGACGACACGCGTTTGGACCGCGCGCTCGCGCTCCTGCCCGCAGGCCGTCATGCCTTCGAGTTCCGCCACCCCAGCTGGTTCACGCCCGAGGTATACGAGCTGCTGCGCGCGCACGATGCGGCGCTCGTGATCGGCGATCATCCGGATCGTCCGTTTCAGAGCTATGAGTTGACGGCCAGTTGGACCTACATCCGTTTTCACCACGGCAGGCGCGGGCGGCGGGGCAATTACTCCGAGCGCGAGCTCGCAGCCTGGGCGAGACGACTGCAGGGCTGGCGCGAGCAGGCAGAGGTGCTGGCGTACTTCAACAACGACTGGGAGGCGTTCGCGCCGAAGAACGCTGCCACGTTGCGCGAGCAGCTCGAGCGGGTCACCGAGGCGACGCGCAGTGCCGCGTAGCGCGAGCGCGGAGCGGGGCATGCGCCGCGTCGCGACGATCGGCGTGTACGGCTTCGACGTCTCCGGCTTTGTGGCCGCGCTGGCAGGTGCCGATGTTGCACTGCTGCTGGATGTCCGCCAGCGCCGCGGCGTGCGCGGGCGCGAGTACGCGTGGGCGAACTCTCAGCGCCTGCAAACAGCGCTGGAGGAAGCCGGGATCGCTTACGAGCACCACAAGGAGCTCGCGCCCACCACCGAGCTGCGCCAGCTGCAGTACCGAGAGGACGACCGGCTCGGCGTCGGCAAGCGCTCACGCGTCGAGCTCGCCGCCGAGTATCGCCGGCGTTACCTCGCCGAGATCCTCGACCGCGTGGACCTGGGGCGGCTCGTCGAGCATCTGCCGCGGGAGCATGCCAGCGCGCTGATGTGCGTGGAGCGCGATCCCGAGGCCTGCCACCGCTCGCTGATCGCCGAGCGCATGCAGCAGGAGTTCGACGTCTCGGTCGTGCACCTGCGTCCGGACTAGGCTCGCTCGGTCTGGGTCGTCTCGCCGGCGGAGGTGAGCGCGGTCAGCTCGCGGAGCAGCCCGTCCATCCCGGTGATCGCATACGCAGCCCGCTGGCGCCCGGCGCCGCCGCCGTCCTCGAGCAGGCAGCGGAGCCGGCCGAGCTCCTGCTCGCAGCCGAGCTCTCGCCCATGAGCGCGCGCCAGCGCGAGTGCGTCGTCGAGCAGCTCGTGCACGGGCCGCAGGCGCCCGTCGGCGCCGGGCAGACGTGCGCTCACGCCGAAGCGCGCCGCGCGGAAGGCGCCCTCCTCGAGCACCTCAGCCGGCGGGTCAGGCGCGGGCTCGGCCTCGGCGGCGTCGCGTGCGAGGCAGTGTGCGAGTGCGACCAGCGCGGCCGTGTCGGTCACAGTGCTCTGCGCGTCCAGCGCGCGGATCTCGACCGTGCCGAGGCGTGGATGCGGTCGCAGCTTCCACCAGAACCACGTGTAGTCGGGAACGTCGGCAGCGCGCGCGAGCAGCGCAGCCATCGCGCAGAAGTCCGCGTAGTCGTGCATCGCGCGCGGCACGCCCGAGCGCGGCCAGCCGCGGATCGTGACCTCGCGTGCCGAGCCGAGACCCGTGTCGCGGCCGTGGCGGTACGGCGAGTTGGCGGCCAGCGCCTGCAGCAGCGGCAGGTGGCGGCGCAGGCCGTTGAACGCGCGGATCGCGGTCTCGGCGTCGGGCATGCCGACATGGATGTGCAGGCCGCCGACCGGCGTTGCGACGGCGTCCCCGAGCAGATCGCGGATCCGCTCGTAGCGCTCCTTGTCGGTGATCTCCGCCTCACCCTCGAGCGCGGAGGGGTGCGTGCCTGAGCCGAGGAGTCCCGCTCCCGTCGCCGTCACGGCGACGCGCAGGTTGCCGAGCTCGTCGGCGGCCGCGCCGGCGCTATCGCAGACGTCGCTGATCAGCTCGACCTGGCAGGCGTGCAGCTCGCGCTCGACGGTTCCGCTGACGGGTCCGAGGCGCTCGAGCACCGCTGCAGAGGCGTTGGTCTGGCGTCCGGTGACGGGGTCGACGAGGAACAGCTCCTCCTCGACGCCGACCGTGAACGGCGTGCCCGTTCCGAACGCGTTCTCGGGTGGCTCGCCCGAGCTCAAGCGCTGCGCACGCGCTCTGGGTGCGTGTATACGTTGACCTTGCCTCGCCGCGCGAACCCGCAGAGCGTCATGCCGCGGTCGGCCGCCAGCTCGACCGCGAGCGAGGTCGGTGCGCCGACGCCGACGAGGATCGGGCAGCCCGCTACGGCGGCCTTCTGCACGAGCTCGAACGACAAGCGACCACTCACGCATAGCAGCGCCTCACCGAGCGCCAGGCGCCCGTCCATCAGCGCCCAGCCGAGCACCTTGTCCATCGCGTTGTGGCGCCCGACGTCCTCGCGGACGCACAGCAGCGCGCCGGCGGCATCGAAGAGCCCGGTGGCGTGTAGGCCGCCGGTGCGAGCAAACCCCGGTTGCACGAGCCTGTCCGGCAGCTCCGCGAGCAGGCTCCGGGCGACCGGCTGACCTGGCGGCAGCCGCGGCGAGTGCACGGCGACCTCCTCGAGCGCGCCCTTGCCGCACACGCCGCACGAGGAGGTCGTGTAGAAGCGCCGCGCGCGTGGCTGTCGGGTGAGCGGGCCGGCGACTTCGATCGTGTTGGCGGCGAGATCGTCGGTCAGCCCCACGACCGGCGGTTGCTCGATCAGTCCCTCGCCGTAGAGAAACCCGACCGCCAGCTCCTCGTCGTGGCCGGGCGTTCGCATCGTCACCGCGATCGGGTCTCCGTCGACGCGGATCTCGAGCGGCTCCTCGATCGCGACCAGGTCGCTCTCGCCGTCGCGCACGACGCGCTTCAGCGCGCCCGCTGCGTCGAGTGCCAGGGCGCGATCTCGAGGCGGGGATGCGGGGCTCACCGCTGCTCGTCTCGCAGGCGCTCGCGCTGGGGCTCGACCGTGTACTTCGGGTCGCGGGCGGAGGCGCGTCCCGCCTCGAAGATCCCGAAGCGCGTGCACGCGGACGCCGCGAGCAGCGCCGCGCCCGACAGTGCGGCCACGAGACGGCTCTGACGGGCGGGCCTGACGGCGCCCGCCAAGCCTGCCAGCGACAGCGCCTCGGCGGCGTGCATGAGCCGGCCCGCAGGGCCCTCGTGGTAGGTCTCGGCGACGGTTCCCACGCGCCGCTCCAGCAGCCTCACGGCCGTGAGCTCCGCGAGCGCGCCGATCACGGCGAGGCGCCTCGCCGGCGCGTTCTCCGCCAGCGGCGCGCCCAGCATTCCGAGCCCGGCCGCGGCGCTGGCCGCAGATCCGACGAACACGAACGGCATCTCCCGGTGGCCCTCGTGCCACGCCGGTGTCGCGGTGTTGGAGATCAGCACGCTCGTGTAGGACGCGACCGCCGGCCCGAGCAGAGCCGCGCCGATGGTGCCGAGCTTGCCGAGCGGGCGCAGGGGGCGGAGGGGCACGAGCTCCTCCAGCGCGGCCACGCCGGCCGCGGGCGCGTACACCGTCAAGATCCACGAGCCGACGCTCATCGGCGAGGTCGGCTTGAAGACGCGCAGCATGTTCAGGAAGCGTGCTGGGCGCCCGAGATCGTGGACGAGCGCGGCCAGCGACAGCGAGATGGCGCCGGCCGCGCCGAGCTTCAAGGGGCGCGCGAGGCCCGGCCGAGCGCTTAGCTCGGCCCCCGCCGCCAACGCGGAGGAGGCGCCGGCGAGCCCGCCGAGGAACAGGTATCCGGCGATGTCCAGCGCCGCCCACGTCGGCTCCTTGACGACCGGCCTGCCGTAGTAGCTCGAGAACTCTGCCTCTCCGACCATCGATTCCCGGCCTCGACGGCTGCCGCGTCGCCCGCGCCCGCGCCCGCCCGCACGAGCGCTGTCAGAGTCGCGCGCGCCGCCGCGCTGGTTGACGCCGGTCATCGCCTCGCGGTCGGGGCGCACGCCGCTGAGCCCGTTCACCGTTACCTCAGAGCGGCTCATCGCCCTCCCGCGAAGCTCGCGCCGACCGCGCCCAGCAGCCCCACTGCGGCGATCGCCGCGTTTCGCCACATGCGCGGGAGATCGCGTGTGGTGGCGACGGGGTCCGGTGGCAGGCCGTACACCTCGGACTCGTCGAGCAGCAGGAAGAACGCGCCGTCGCCGCCGACGCCACTCTGCGGGTCGTGGCCGTAGAGGCGGGCGTCGAGCACGCCGGCTTGCTGCAGCTGCTCTACGCGGCCGCTCGCGCGCTCTCGCAGCTCGTCGAGCTCGCCGAATTGGATCGAGTCCGTCGGGCAGGCCTTCGCGCAGGCCGGCTCCTGGCCCTGCCCGAGCCGGTCGTAGCAGAGCGTGCACTTCCACACGCGCCCGTCGTCCTCGCGTTTGCCGATCACGCCGTACGGGCACGCCGGCACGCAGTAGCCGCAGCCGTTGCAGACGTCCTCCTGGACGACGACGGTGCCGAACTCCGTGCGGAACAGCGCGCCGGTCGGGCACACGTCCAGGCACGCCGCGTCGGTGCAGTGCTTGCACACGTCGGAGGCCATCAGCCAGCGGAAGTCGCTGTCGAGGTCCGCGTTCGCCTGGGGCGCGGTCATCGAGGCGGGCTCCAGTCCGAGATCGATCACGCTCGCGGCCGTGTGCTGGAAGTTCGCCTCCGATTCTGCGATCGGCTTGCGCTGCTCGATGAACGCCACGTGGCGCCAGGTGTTCGCGCTGAGACCCTCGGTGTTGTCGAACGACATGCCCGTGAAGTTCAGACCGTCCTCGGGAACCTGGTTCCACTCCTTGCACGCCACCTCGCAGGCCTTGCAGCCGATGCACAGAGAGGTATCGGTGAAGAAGCCCATCCGCGGCGGGTGCTCGCCGTAGCCGGTATCGGCGGCCGGGTCGCCTTGCCCCCGGACCGAGCTCAGCAGGCTCGTCATCGCGCCGCTTCCGTGAAAGTGCGTTTGACGCGCGTCGCGATCCGCGAAGAGGTTTGCATCGCTCACGTGAACGTTACCCCTTCCAGAAGTGCCGGAAACGACCGCGTACCGGCGCGCCGCTCGCGCGAGAGTCCGCCTGGTAGGCTGCCTACGTATTGCCTGGGCAGAAGCAATCTGACCTCTCACTCGGTGACGCGGCCGCGGCGATCGGCGTGAGCGTCGACACCCTCCGCCGCTGGGACCGTGCCGGCAAGCTGCGAAGCCACCGCGACGAGCGCAACCGCCGACGTGTCTCGGCGGCCGAGGTGCAGCGCCTGGCAAATCGCCCACAGCGCCATCGCACCGGGGCGCGCGGCTCGGCACGCAACCGCTTCGCCGGCGTGGTGCGCTCGGTCGAGGTCGACGGCGTGATGGCGCTCGTCGAGATCGAGGCGGGCCCGTTCCTCGTGACCGCGGCGATCACGCGCGACTCGGTCGAAGAGCTCGCGCTCGCGCCCGGCGTCGAGGCGACGGCGACTGTCAAGGCGACGTCCGTGATGGTCGAGCGAACCCCCGGCGAAGACGAGGAGCAGACATGACGAGGATCGAGACGCGACGCTCTGGGCGCGTGAGGAGAAGGGCAGGGGGCGCGGCATTGATCGCGGCGGTCACGATGCTCGCGCTCGCCAGTAGCCTCGCCGGTGCCGCTTCCACCGGGGCCGCCTCAGACGCGCGTGCGGCGGGCGCGAAGAGCAAGGTGTCGGCGATCTTCGCCGGCTCGCTCGTGGACATCATGGAAAAGTCCCTCGGCCCGGAATTCGCCGCCGCCACGGGCTACCCGTTCGAAGGCTTCGGCGGCGGCTCCAACGAAGACGCAGCCGCGATCAAGGGCAAGGTCCGTCAGGGCGACGTGTTCGTGAGCGCGGCGGCGTCGGCCGACCACGAACTGGAAGGGCCCGCCAACGGAAACTGGGCTTCCTGGTACTCGACCTTCACCTCTTCGCGCCTGGTTCTGGGCTATGACCGCAACACCAAGTTCGGCAAAGAACTGGCCGCCGGCAAGCCGTGGTACAAGGTCATCACCGAGCCCGGCATCCTCGTCGGGCGCACCGAACCGAAGGCGGATCCGAAGGGCAAGCTGACCGTCGAAGCGCTCGACGCGGCCGCCAAGAAGCTGCACGATCCCGCCCTCGTCAAAGCGCTCGGCTCGTTTCCCGTGTTCGAAGAGACATCGATGCTGGCGCGCCTGCAGGCGGGACAGATCGACGCCGGCTTCTTCTACGTCGTCGAGGCGAAGACCGCGCACGTGCCGACGGTCGCACTGACGCCGATCTACAAGTACGCGACCTACACGCTGACATTGCTCAACAACGCTGCGAATCCCGGCGGCGGCGAAGCGCTCGTGTCGTTCCTGCTGAGTCCCAAGCGCAAGGCCGTGGAAGAGCGGTATGGGCTGGTGCCGGTCAAGCCGACGTTCTCCGGTAGGGCCTCGGCGGTCCCGAAGAGCCTGCGCACGATCGTCGGCGCGGGCTAGGAGCGGCGGATGCGAGCTCGGGCGAGTAGCCCGCTGCCCTGGCTGGGCGGGCTGCTCGCCCTCTATCTGCTCGTCCCGATCGTCGCTTTCGCGGTGCGCCTCGCCGCGGGCGCTCCGGCCTCCCCCGGGCTTGGCTCGGCGCTCGCGACGTCGCTTGAGACCGCGACGATCTCAACCGTGGTGATCATTCTTCTGGGGACGCCGCTGGCCTATCTGATGGCGCGCACGCACGGCGTCGTATCGCGGCTGGGGCTGGCGATGGTGGCGCTGCCGCTGGCGCTGCCGGCGCTGATGAGCGGCATCCTCCTGCTCTACGTGGTTGGTCCGTTCACGATCCTCGGAGAGCTCTTCAACGGAAAGCTGACCGACACCCGCACCGGCATCGTCCTGGCGCAGATATTCGTCTCCGCGCCGTTCTTGGTGATCGCCGCACGTGCGGCGTTTGCGGCGGTCGATCCGGCCCTCGAGGAAGTGGCAGCCACACTGGGCTTCGGGCGATTTGCGCGCTTTGCGCGAGTGGCGGTGCCCGCTGCGCTGCCGGGCATCGGCGCCGGGATCCTGCTGACGTGGCTGCGCGCATTCGCGGAGTTCGGTGCGACGGTGATCCTCGCCTACCACCCGTTCTCATTGCCGGTGTTCACGTTCGTCCAGTTCGACGAGACCGGCCTCCCGGGCACGATGCTGCCCGTCGGCGCCGCCCTGGGAGTGGCGCTCGTGATCCTGCTGCTCGCCGGCGCGCGGCCGCCGGGACGCCGCGGGCGACGGGTGCTCGCTGTGACCCCCGTCCCGGTTACGCCGGGCTCCCCGCCCAACCTGGATTTTGCGCTGAGCCGGCGCCTCGGTGACTTCTCACTCGAGATCGCCCACCGCGCACGCGGGCCGCGCCTGGCGCTGCTCGGGCCTTCAGGCGCGGGCAAGACGATGACGCTGCGCCTGCTCGCCGGCCTGCTGGCAAGCGAAGGCGGGCACGTCCGGGCTGGGTCGCGGGCGCTCGAGCAGCTTCCCACCGAGCGACGCGGCATCGGTTATGTGCCACAGCACCCGGCGCTGCTGCCGCGGCGCACGGTCTGGCGCCAGGTCACCCTCGGCGCGGGCGCTCGCCCCGGCGTGGCCGCCTGGTGGCTCGGGCGCCTGGGGCTGGATGGATTGGAGGATCGCTACCCCGAGGAGCTCTCCGGCGGGCAGCAGCGCCGCGTCGCGCTGGCGCGCGCGCTGGCGATGGAGCCGCGCATGCTGTTGCTCGACGAGCCGTTCACCGGGCTCGACGCGCCGGTGCGCGATCGTCTTCGGCGCGATCTGCGGCGCCTGCAGCGGGAGGCGGGTCTGTGCACGGTGATCGTCACGCACGACCCCGAGGAGGCGGCGCTGTTGGCCGACGAGATCGTGATCCTCGACGGCGGCCGCGTGCTGCAGGCCGGGGCGCGCGAGCAGGTCTTCCGTGCACCGAGCTCGCCGCAGGTCGCCGCGCTGCTGGGGATCGCCAACGCGCGCCGCGCCGTCGCGGTCACGAGCGAAGTGATCAGCAGCGACGGTACCGAGATCCACGTCGGTGTACGTTCAGTGGAGCCTGGCAGCAGGGTGACCTGGTGCGTGCGCCCCGAGCGAATCACCCTGGATCCGTGCGGAGCCTACGAGGCGATGCTGCTCGACGACGTCGATCTCGGCTCCGCGCGTGAGCTGACGGTCGCCCTCGCGGGGACGCTGGAGCTGACCGTGCGCACGGCCGCGACCACGGAGCTGATGATCGGGGAGCGCCTGCGCTTGGACATCCCCCCACAGGACGTGTCGGTGTGGCCGCTGCCGCGTCCGCGGCACGGGGACGGGGACGACTCCAGCGATTCGACGGTCGTGCACGCCGGGTAGGGAGAATCCCACCCCATGTGCTTCTCACCGGAAGCCCATTTCACCGCGTCGGTCCTCGTTGGGGCCGTCGGTGTCGAGACCTTGCGGCGCGTGCGGGAGAGACGCGAGCTGATCGTAGGTGCGCTGCCGCTGCTGTTCGCGCTTCACCAGTTCACCGAGGGGTTCGTGTGGCTGGGGCTGCGCGGAGAGGTCTCCAGCGGGCTCGATCACGCCGCGACCGCCATCTACGTGATCTACGCATACGCGGTGCTGCCGGTGATCGTCCCGGTCGGCCTGTACCTGATCGAGCCCAGCGACACGCGCCGCCGCTGGGTGCTGCCGTTCATCGCGCTGGGGCTGCTCGTCGGCGGATACATGCTGTGGCGGGTCACCCAGTATCCGATCTACGCCCAGGAGCAGGCGTCGTGCATCGACTACGTCTCCAACACCCCACTGGAAACCCAGACGGCCGTCGCGTACGTGATCGCGACGTGCGCTCCCGCGCTGCTCTCCAGCCGGCGCTACCTGCAGTGGTTCGGCGTGGTGAACCTCGCGGGTGTCGCGATCGCCTTCAGCGTCAGAGAAGCGGAGTTCACTTCGGTGTGGTGTGTCTATGCGGCGCTTGTGAGCGTGCTGATCCTGGAGCACTTCCGCCGCCAGCGGCGTCTCGAGGGAGCGATGGCCAGCGCCCGACCGGCGGCCACGGTGCCCGGCTAACCGATCGCTAGCCGCCGATGTAGGACATCTCGACCTTGGCGGGCGACTCGAGCGTCCGCTCACGTGCGGCGCGCTCCGCCGAGTAGCGGTCGCTGCGAGCCGTCCAGATGGCGCGAGTGCGCTCGGCGAGCTCCTGGTCGTCCGTGCCGCTTCGGAGCGTTGCGCGCAGGTCGTGTCCGCGACGCGCGAACAGACACGTGAAGAGCTTGCCGTCGGCCGACAGGCGCGCTCGCGAGCAGCCGTCGCAGAACGGCTCGCTGACCGAGTGGATCAAGCCGATCTCACCGCCTCCGTCGCGGTAGCGGTAGCGCGTGGCCACCTCACCGACCCGTGTCGGCGCCAGCGCCTCCAACGGCCAGCGCGCGGCGATCCGCTCGCGTATCTCCGCCGCCGGCACGACCTCATCACCCCTCCAGCCGTTGGTCGAGCCGACGTCCATGAACTCGATGAACCGCAGGATCTGGCGGCTGTGACGAAAGCGCTCTGCCAGCGGTAGCACGCAGTCCTCGTTGACGCCGCGTCGGACGACCATGTTGATCTTGACGGGGCTCAGCCCCGACGCGACCGCCGCGTCGATGCCCGCGAGGACGCGAGTCGCCGAGATCGGCGCGTCGCTGACCGTGTGCAGCGTCTCGTCGTCGAGGGCGTCGAGGCTCACCGTCACGCGATTGAGACCGGCGTCGGCGAGCGAGCGCGCCTTGCCGGCGAGCAAGAGTCCGTTGGTGGTTAGCGCGATGTCATCGATGCCCTCGATGCCGGCGAGCAGCTCGACGAGGCGCTCGAGGCCGCGGCGCAGCAGCGGCTCGCCGCCGGTGAGGCGCAGCTTGTCCACCCCTTGCGCCGCCAGCACGCGCGCCACCCGGGTGATCTCCTCGAAGCTCAAGAGCTCCTCGCGGGGCAGGAACGCGTAACCCGCGCCGAAGACCTCCTTCGGCATGCAGTAGACGCAGCGCAGGTTGCAGCGATCGGTGACGGAGATCCGTAGATCGCGCAGCGGCCTGTCGAGCCGGTCTCGCATTCCCTCGTTCTACCCGATCCTCGCGCGAGGCTAAGCTGCGAGTGGTGACGCGCGATGAGTGGATCGCCGCTTTTGCCCGCGAGGCGGGAGTGCAGCGGCCGTCGCCGCAGGAGGTGCGCGAACTGCTCGAGCTCGCCGCGAGCGCCGCGCACGCATCCGAGCGCACGTCCGCGCCGCTGGCCTGCTGGATAGCCGGGCGCAGCGAGCTGTCGCTGGAGCAGCTGGGCGCAATCGCCGAGCGCGTCGGCGATCCGACCGGTCCGGTGTGAGTCCGCTCGCGTGCCTCTTCAGCGTAGGTCTGCGGAGAGCCAGTGCGCCCAGTTGCCCGGCCGCTCGTATTTGTCCGCCCACCGGTCGCGGCGAGACAGACGGTCAACGGCACGCGCTCACAGCCATTCCTCCGCGCGCCGTAGATCCTCGGCGTCGTTGACGTTGAAGCAGAGCCGCTCCGGGCGCCCGAAGCGGGCCAGTTCCGGCTCGCGCACGAGCCGTGGCCCGAGCGCTTCGATCGCGCCGGTCAGCGACCGGCGCTCGCCTAGCGCCTGCTGCAGCGTGGGGAGCCGGCCGGGCGGGCAGCGCGCGAGCAGCGGCTGGGGCCGTCCGTCGAGGACGGCCATCGCGGCGCCGTCGAGGCTCGCGAGCCAGGCGAGCAGAGGGCTCGTGAGGAATGGCATGTCACATGCGAGCAGCACCACATCGGGTGCCGGCGAGCGGCTGGCGGCGAGCTCCAGCGCGCTCAGCACGCCACGCAGCGGATGGCTGGGTCGGTCGGGCTCGAGGAGCACTCGCTCGCGCAGCTGCGGCAGACGCGTGCCGGGCTTGGCGACCACGATCGTCTCGAGTCCCGCGCCGCCTGCGGCGGCGAGTGGGCGGCAGATCAACGGGCGCCCGCCTAGCGGCGTCATCGGCTTCGCCCCGCCGAGGCGCTGTCCGCGCCCGCCGGCGAGCACGGCGACGATTGCCGAGGGCTCAGCCATCGCGTGAGTGTCTCACTACAGTGGCGAGGCGACCATGGCTAGCGGGCAAATGGAGATCGACGAGGCGCGGCGCCTCGTATTGAGCGCCGTGACTCCGCTGGCGCCGCAGCCCGTGGAGCTGGAGGCCGCGCTCGGAAGAGTGCTTGGCGAGGACGTCAGCGTCGAGCAGCCCGTCCCGGCGTTCGAGAACTCCGCAATGGACGGCTTCGCGGTGCGCGCGCGCGACGTCGCGGCGGCAGCTGACGCCGGCCCCGTGGTGCTGGAGCTCGTCGACGAGTCGCGCGCCGGCGATCCCGCGCGCCGGGAGCTCGCGGCGGGCCAGGCGATCGCGATCTCGACTGGCGCGATGCTGCCGGCAGGCGCCGATGCGATCGTCCCCATCGAGGATGCCGGCCAACGCGACGGGAGCGTCGAGGTGCGCTCCGCGGCGCGCGCCGGGCGTCACATCCGCCATGCCGGCGACGACATGCGCGCCGGACAGACGGTGCTCGAGCGGGGGGCGCTTCTGGGAGCCGCCGAGCTCGGGGTGTTGGCGTCGTTGGGACGCGTCACCGTCAGCTGCGCGCCTCGCCCTCGGCTCTCGGTGCTGGCGAGCGGCGACGAGCTGATCGCCCCGGGTCAGCCGCTGGGTGTGGGCGGCGTGTACGACTCGAACACCATGACGATCGGCGCGCTCGCGAGCGGCGACGGTGCGGAGGTCGTGCGCACCGCGGTCGTAGCGGACGACGCACAGGCGACGAGCACCGCGGTCGCGTCGGCAGTTCACGGAGTCGACCTCGCCGTGATCTGCGGCGGCGTGTCGGTGGGTGTGCACGACCACGTCAGGCCGAGCCTCGAGGCGCTCGGCGCGCAGCCGGTCTTCTGGGGGCTCGCGCTGCGGCCGGGGCACCCGACGTGGTTCGGGACGCTCGGCGTCACGCTCGTCTTCGGCCTTCCCGGCAACCCGGTCTCGGCGATGGTGACGTTCGTGCTGCTCGTGCGCCCAGCGCTGCGCGCGCTGCTCGGGATGCCGGCGCGAGCCCCGCGACTCACTGCGGTGATGGACCGCGACTACGAGAAGCCGGCCGGCCGCGCGCACGCGGTGCGCTGCCGGATCACAGTGCGCGAGGACGGCTGGCACGCCGAGCCGACGGGCCCTCAGGGCTCGCACGTGCTGAGCTCGATGCTGTCGGCCGACGCGCTCGCGCTGATCCCGAGCGACAGCGTCGCTGTCCGCGCGGGCGAGCGCGTCGAGATCGAGCCGCTGCGTGCATGGGCCGGGGCGCCGGCGTGACGGGCGGGGGCGTCACGGGCGCCGGCGTCACGGGCGTCGGCGTCGGCGAGATAGTGGTTCACGTGCGGCTGTTCGCCATGCTGCGCGAACGGGCCGGCACAGACACCCTCGCGCTCGAGCTGCGCGAAGGCGCGACGGTCGCAGACGCCATGCGCGCGCTCGCGGGGCACGAGCGGCTCGGCGAGCTGCTCGAGCGGATGCCCGTGCACATGGCGGTCAACCGCGACTACGCGACCGCAGGCACGGTGCTCAACCCAGACGATGAGCTTGCTTTGATCCCGCCCGTCAGCGGTGGCGCCGAAACAGACGACGCACGAGGCACTGCACCCCGAGCGCACGTCCGCGTCAGCGAGGAGCCACTGTCGCTCGAGGCGCTCTCGCGTGCCGTCGGCGACCCGGGCTCAGGAGCGATCGTGATCTTCCAGGGCGTCACCCGCGAGGTCGAGCGTCTCGACTACGAGGCTTACGCTGCGATGGCACAGGAGCGGATCGAGACGATCGTCGATGAGTGCATCGCCACCCACGATCTGCGCGCCGCCGCTGTCGAGCACCGCGTCGGGAGCGTGCCGTGCGGCGAGCCGAGCGTGATCGTCGCCGTCTCGGCGGCCCACCGTGGCGAAGCGTTCGCAGGCGCACGCGAGGTGATCGACCGGCTCAAGGCGGAGGCACCGATCTGGAAGCGCGAGCACGCTGCCGGAGCCCCGGCGCGCTGGGCTACCGGAACGGATCCATCGCGGTGAGCGAAGCTCCCCAGCAGCGGCTTAGCCATCTCGACGAGCACGGCCGCGCGCGGATGGTCGACGTCGGCGCCAAGCAGGAGACCGAGCGCGTCGCGCGTGCGCGGGCGCGAGTGCGGATGTCGCCGGCCAGTGCGCAAGCCGTCGCCACCGGCAACGGCCCCAAGGGTGAGGTGCTCGGCGTCGCGCGACTGGCGGGCGTGCAGGCGGCGAAGCTGACCGGCCAGCTGATCCCGCTCGCGCACCCACTCGCGCTCACGTTCGTCGACGTGCACGCCCACGTCGAGCACGAGCAGGGGCTCGTCGAGCTCGTCAGCGAAGTGCGCACCGTCGGCCGCACCGGCGTCGAGATGGAGGCGATGACCGCGTGCGCGGTCGCAGCGCTGACGGTCTACGACATGGTCAAGGGCATCGAGCGGGGAGTCGAGATCGAGCAGGTGGTCCTGCTGGAGAAGCGTGGGGGACGCAGCGACTACCGGCGCGAGGGTCAGCCCGCGCACAGCGGATGACGCGCGCGGCGATCATCACGATCAGCACCTCCAAGGCAGCGGGGGAGGGAGAGGACGAGAGCGGCCCGAGGCTCGCCGCGCTGGCCGAGCAGCTGGGCGCGGAGATCGCAGGCCGGGATTTGATCCCGGACGATCGGGTGGCGATCGAACAGCGCCTGCGCCACTGGGTCGACGTCGAGCGCTGCGCGCTCGTGCTGACGACCGGCGGCACCGGCGTGGCGCCCAGCGACGTCACGCCCGAGGCGACGCTGGCGGTGATCGACCGCGAGGTGCCGGGCCTCGCCGAAGCGATGCGCACCGCGTCGCGTCCCCACACGGCGCACTGGATGCTCTCGCGCGCAGTGGCCGGCGTGCGCGGCGCGAGCCTCGTGATCAACTTTCCCGGCAGTCCGCGCAGCGTGGAGCAGACGGGCGAGGCGATTCGGGATGCGCTGCCGCATGCGCTCGCGCTGCTGGCGGGCGAGCGGCCCGCGCACTGAGCCGCCAAGCGGCGACGCGGGGGGTAACCTCACGCGGGATGTCTGCGCGCCCTGAGAACGAGCCGCCGGACGCACGCGAGGCGCCGCTGATCTGCGTCGTCGAGATCCCCAAGGGCGGGCGCAACAAGTACGAGTACGACCCGGAGCTCGGCGGCATCAAGTTCGACAGGCTGCTGATCAGCGCGGCGACCTACCCGACCGACTACGGCTACCTGCGCGACACGTTGGGCCAGGATGGAGACCCGCTGGATGCGCTCGTGTGCCTGACCGAGCCGACGTTTCCGGGGTGCATGATCCCCGTGAAGCCCGTCGGGATGTTCAAGATGCGCGACGACAAGGGCATCGACGACAAGGTCATCTGCGTGCCGCTGCACGACACCTACTGGAACGGGTACGAAGAGCTGGAGGACCTGCCGCTGCCGCTGCGTCAGGAGATCGAGCAGTTCTTCTCGATCTACAAGGAGCTGGAACACAAGGACGTGAGCATCGGCGGCTGGTGTCCGCGCGCGGAGGCGTTGCGGGAGATCGCCGAGGCGCAGCAGCGCGCGCGTTGAGCGGCTGGCCGCACCGCCAGAGTGTGTCAATCACACATGTACACGCGCACGAATATGTGAAAACCGACACGCACCTGTCCGTGATCGCTCGCTCGCGCGGCACAGGTGAAAGTGTCAAACCGGACATGCGCTGATCGCAACGACAGGGTCGCCTATCGACAGCAGAATGTGTCAAATACAACATGCCTGGACCCTTGGCGCAAGCGACGCTGCGCGCGCTCGGCCGGCTGGCCACACGAGCGGCTCCGCGTGGGCCATCTGTCACACATGGTCGCTCGATCTCGGGCCTGTTGGCTATGGAGAGGGGTGCATAGCGCGCGTAGCTTGCGATGGGCCCTGTCACATAACCCACCTTGGGGGTCCATCAGTATGAGCACGACCACCGCCGCGACCGAACCTTCGAGGAGTGTGGGGACCTCCTCGCCACGTCTACGACCGCACGCACTCGGATTTCCAACGTTGCTCGCGCAATCGGTGGCGCTGATCTCGCCGACCATGACGGCGGTGCTCATCATCGCGCTCGCGTTCGCGGACTCCGGCCAGGGGACGTGGGCGGCGTATCTATTCGGCACGATCATGCTGCTGTTCGTCGTGCTGGGGCTCAACCAGTTCGCACGCCGGTCCGCGACTGCCGGTTCGATGTACGCGTACACGGCTCGAGGTCTCGGGCCATCCGCGGGCATCCTCTCCGGGTGGTCACTGATCTGGGCCTACTGGGGCATCGCCACGGCGGGCCTTGCGGGCTTTGCGATCTTCGCGCAGGAATTTCTCTCAGGAATTGGCGTGCACGGCACGGTCAGTCCCTGGGTCTTCTTCCTGATCAGCGGCTTCATCTGCCTGACGATCGCGTGGAAGGACATTCGTATCTCCTCGCTCTTGACGCTCGCGCTCGAGGCGATCTCGGTGACGATCATCCTTGCGCTCGCGGGTGTGGTGCTCTTCCGTCACGGCGTCTCCGTCGACACGGGCCAGCTGCAGCTGAAAGGCGTCGGCCTGAAGGGCATGGACTTCGCGATCGTGATCTGTATCTTCAGCCTCGTCGGCTTCGAGAGCGCCACGACGCTCGGCGGTGAGGCGAAGCGTCCGCTCCACAACGTGCCGCGCGCGGTCATTTGGAGTCTGTTGATCACGGGCGCGTTCATGGTGTTCATGAGCTACGTCGAGGTCTTCGCGACCAACCACATGGGTCAGTCGCTCAGCTCGTTCAGCACCCCGCTCACCGCGATCTCGGCCGCTTACGGAGTCAGCTTCTTCAAGGTGCCGGTGGCACTCGGCGCGATGGTGAGCTTCTTCTCACTGTCGCTCTCCTGCCTGAACGCGGGCGCCCGCATCATCTTCCCGCTCGGCGGGCATGGTTTCCTGCCGAAGCGGGCGCATGCGGTGCACGCCACGAACATGACGCCCCACATCGCGCTCGCCTCCTACGGGGCGCTGATTCTCAGCGTCGCGCTTGTGCTGGAGGTGACGGGCACGAGCCCGCTGACGCTGTTCGGCGACGCCGGGACGATGGCGGCGTTCGGCTTCCTGTTCGCGTACTTCATGATCAGCATCGCGGCGCCCTTCTACATGCGCAAGCTCGGCGAGCTGCGACGCCGAAATGTGGTGGTGGCGGTGCTTGCGTTCGCCTGCCTGATGGTGCCGACCGTCGGCAGCTTCTACCCGGCGCCGCCGTCGCCGGTGAACCTGTTCCCGTATCTGTTCCTCGGCTTCATGGTGATCGGCGGGGCGCGCCTGTACTGGATGCACCGAACGCAGCCCGAAGCGCTCCCGGGGATCCAGCGTGACCTCGAACGAGCGCTCGCCGCTTCGGCGCACGAGATTGCGCTCAGCGAGGAGGAGCATCAGCACCATGTGCACGCACCCACCCCCGGGTTCACTCCCGCGCCGGCGCAGGCATCGGTGATGGGCGCGAACATGGTCTCTGCGGTACAACAACAGCCTGAATGAGCGACGGGGTTGCGGAGCCTGACAGCAGTCTGGCGGCGAGCACAGCACTGGGCTCGCCGCCCGCTGTCGTGAGGGCGCTGGCGACCACGCCCGTGAAGGGACTGAGGATCTGTGCGCGCGAGGAAGTGATGCTCGAGCGCGCCGGTGTTCCGGAGAACCGCCGCTTCTACCTGATCGACGAGCGCGGGCGGATGGTCAACGGCAAGCGCATCGGGATCCTCAGCGCCGTTCGCGCGGATTTCGACACAGAGGCAGAACGACTGACGCTGAGCTTCCCCGACGGGACGCGGGTGTCGAGCAACGTGGCGCTCGGGGAGGCGCTCGAGACGCGCTTCTTCTCGCGCAGGCCCAAGGCGCGCCTCCTCACGGGCCCGTGGTCGCAGGCGCTCTCCGAGTACGCCGGCACGCAGCTCCGACTCGTGCAGGCCAACCCCGAGGAAGGTGGCGTCGACCGCGGGCTCGCCGGGGCGGTGTCGCTGATCTCCGAGGCTTCGGTGGCGCGACTGGAAACGGCGGCCGGGGGGCGCGAGGTCGACTCCAGGCGCTTCAGGATGCTGATCGAGGTCGCCGGCCCCGAGGCGCACGAAGAGGATGAATGGGTCGGGCGCACAGCGCGCGTCGGCGAGGCGCGCGTAGCGTTTCGCGGCCATGTCGGGCGCTGCCTGGTCACCTCGCAGTCGCCCGACACCGGCATCATCGACCTGCCGACGCTCGAGCTGCTCTCCTACCGTCGTGGAGCGGCCACCAGTGAACCGCTCGCGTTCGGTGTCTTCGGGGAGGTCCTCGAGCCGGGTCTGGTCCGGATCGGCGACGGTGTCATCCCGGAGTAAACCCGGTCGAGGGCGCGCGTCAGCCGCTCGGGCCGAAGCGCTCGGTGCGGATCCGCTCGGGTGCGAAGCCGGCGCCCATCAGCAGCTGGGCGCCGGTCTCGACGAACCCGTTTGAGCCGCAGACGAACGCGACGCCGGCGCTCAGCGGGGCGCACGCCTCGTCGATCAGAGCCGCGTCGATGCGACCGCGATGCCCGCGCCAGTCCGTGGGAGGCTCGCGCGTGAACGTCAACACGGCATCGTCGCCGAGCTCGTCGGCGTAGATGACGTCCTCGGCGGAGCGCACGGAGTAGACGAGGCGCATCGGCAGCTCGGGAGCGGTGCGGCGCCGATGCCGGAGCATCGCCATCAGCGGCACGACGCCCGAGCCGCCGCCCACGAGCGCGACCGGGCTTTCGCCGCGCCACACGAAATAGGAGGTGAAGGGGCCGCGCAGCTCGACCCGGTCGCCGACGACGAGGACGTCGTGGAAGTAGGGAGAGACCTCGCCGTCCGCGAGCCGGTCGATCGTCAACTCGACTTCGTCCTCGTCGAGTGGGGAGGAGGCGATCGAGTAGGAGCGCTGCGCACGGTAGCCGTCCGGCGCGGTCAGCCGCACTTCATAGTGCTGGCCGGGAACCTGTGGAATCCACATCGGCACCGTGATGCGAAACGACTTGACGGTCGGCGTCTCGCGCTTGATCGCTGTGATCGTGCCGAGTTGCCAGACGCCGGGAGCACGTTGAGCGACTGGCGTCAGTCGCTCCAATAGCGCTGCTCCTTCCACGGGTCTCCGTGCATGTGGTAGCCGTTGGACTCCCAGAAGCCCGGCTCGTCGTGGTCCATCACCATCAGTCCCATCACCCACTTGGCGCTCTTCCAGAAATACAGGTGCGGCACGAGCAGTCGCGCCGGTCCGCCGTGTTCGCGCGGCAGCGGCGCGCCCTCGTGCTCGGTCACCACCCACGCCTGGCCGCCGGTCACGTCCTCGACGGCGAGGTTGGTCGTGTAGCCGCCATAGCTGCGCGCCATCACGTAGCCGCCGCGCGGCTGCGCCTGCTCGAGAAGCGTGTCGATCGAGACACCGCGGAAGCTGGTGCCCAGTTTCGACCACTTGGTGACGCAATGGATGTCGCACGGGACCTCCTCGAACGGAAGCTGGGCGAACTCGTCCCAGCTCCACTCGCGCTTGGTCGCGACCATGCCGTCGATCGAGAAGCTCCAGTCGGTGGGCTCGACCTCCGGGGTGGGGCCGGCCGTCAGGACCGGGAAGCCGGGTTCGAGGTACTGGCCCGGCGGGAGTCGCGCGGCTAGCTCCGGTGGCACGCGTCGGTGCCCGGTGAATGCCCGCGAGATGAAGTCGTTCATCGCTGCTGTCCTCCTGGGGCCGGTTCTTCGAAGCCTAGCGCTTCGCTACGCAGTGGCGAGCGGCTTGCACAGCTCCGACGGATCGATGAAGAATTCCCGCGCGAGCGTCGCGATCAGCCGCGCCAGCTCTTCGTGCTCCTCCGGCCGCCAGTCCTCGAGCAGATCCGCGAGGCGCTGCTCGCCGGTGCTGGTCAGGCGCTCGAGCGTTGCGCGGCCGTCCGTGGTGAGTCTCGCTCCGGCCGTCGTGCCCGCCGCGGCGGCTAGCAGTCCCGCCGCGAGCAGCTCGTCCTCCGCGTCGCTCAACGTCTGCACGCTGATCTCAGCTGTGTCGGCGAGTGTTGCCAGCGCCGGCGCGTCGTCGTCGCTGAGTCGGGCGAGCAGCCAGCACGCGGCCGGGCTGAGCCGGACGCCGGCGCGGGCGGCCACGCGCGTCAAGATCTCCCTCGCGCCCTCGCGCCGGTCCAGGCGCCCGATCATGTTCGCGACTTCGGCGAGCGAATCCGAATCGCGCGGTGCGGCGTAGGTGTCGGCGAGGTCGCCGGTCGCGACCGTCTCGCGCAGCGGCAGCTGACGTATGAACCACGACGCCACGAATGCCGCGACGGTGATGCCGGCGGCCACCTCGAAGACCGTGCTCAGCGAGTTCGTGAACGCGTGCAGGTAGTCGATTCGCAGAGCCGTGGGAAGGCGTGCGATCTGCTGCGGGTTCACATTCGCGCCGTTGCCCGCGCGCGCGGCGACGCTCGCCGGCAGATAGGTGTGCAGCTCGGTGCTCAGGCGATTGGCGAAGATCGCGCCGAGCGTCGCCGTGCCGAGCGACCCGCCGATCGAACGAAACAGCGTGGCGCCCGATGTCGCGACGCCGAGGTCTGAGTAGTCGACGGCATTCTGCACGGCGAGCACGAGGACCTGCATGACCATCCCGAGGCCGAGGCCGAGCACGAACATGAACAGGTAGATCAGCGCTTGGCTGCTCGACGCTTCGATCGTCGAGAGCAGGTAAAGGCCGATGACCATCACGCCCGTGCCGGCGATCGGAAACGGCTTGTAGCGACCCGTGCGGGTGATGATCTGTCCTGAGGCGATCGAGGTCACCAGCAGCCCGCCCATCAGCGGCACGAGCTGCAGCCCCGAGCCGGTTGGGGTGGCGCCCTTCACCACCTGCAGGAACAGCGGTAGGTAGGTGATCGCGCCGAACAGCGCGAAGCCGATGATCAAGCCGACGAGGCTCGTGACGGCGAACACGCGATTTCTGAACAGCCGCGGTGGCAGGACCGGCTCCGCCGCACGGCGCTCGACCAGCGCGAACACCACCAGCGCCACCACGCCGCCGACCGCCAGGCCCACGACCGTCGGTGAGGCCCATGCATAAGAGGTGCCACCGAGCGACGTCGCCAGCACGATCCCGGCGAGTCCCGCCGCGAGCAGTGCCGTGCCGAGGTAGTCGACGGAGTGGTGTACGCGCGCGCTGGCCGACGGGAGCGTCGCCCCCAGCACGAACAGGGCGAGCACACCGAGGGGCAGGTTCACATAGAAGATCCAGCGCCAGCTGAGGTTGGTCGTGAGAAAGCCGCCGAGCAGCGGCCCGGCGATGCTCGCCAGGCCGAACACCGCGCCGAACAGGCCCGTGTAGCGGCCACGTTCGCGGGGAGGGACGACGTCGCCGATCGCGGCCTGCGCGCTGACGATGAGGCCACCTCCACCGAGTCCCTGGAGTGCCCGGAACGCGATCAGCTCGTCGAGGTTCTGGCTGAGCCCGCACAGCGCTGAGCCGAGGAGGAAGACGACGAGCGCGGACTGCAGGACGATCTTGCGCCCGTACATGTCGCCGAGCTTTCCGTACAGCGGGGTGACCACCGTCTGGGCCAGCAGATAGGCGGTCACGACCCACGAGATATGGTTGAGGCCGCCGAGGTCGGTGACGATCGTCGGCAGCGCCGTGGCGACGATCGTCTGGTCGAGCGCAGCCAGGAACAGCACGAGCATCAGGCCGCCGAACACCAGGCGCAGCGGCCGGCCGCGCAGTCCCGTCACAGCGGGCGGCGCGGCCGCGGCACCGTCTCGGTCAACTTGCTGGCTGATCTGCGCCACCTTACTCTCGGCCGGCCCGGCTGCCCTGAGGGCAAGTAGCTACCCTCACGCGATGAACGCGGTCAGCGCGAGCGACCCCGCGGCGGATCCCACGCTCAACCCGGTGCTAAGCCCGTCGCAACTGCGCGAAATGGCCGAGTTCGGCAGTGAGCGGACCGTCGCCGCCGGCGAGGTCCTGTTCGAGGCGGGCGAGGCGTCCTCCGACCTGTTCGTCGTGCTTGAGGGCGAAGCTGAGGTGCTACAGGGCACGGGCGCCGACGAGGCCGTCGTGCTCGTGTACGAGCCGGGCAACTTCATCGGCGAGATGAACCTGCTGACCGGTCAGCGCCGCTTCCTGACCGCTCGCATGTTGCGCGCCGGCCGCGTCCTCACGGTCGGGCAGGCCGAACTGCGACGGCTGCTGAGCGTGCGCCCGACGATCGCCGACGTCATCTTCGGCGCGCTCGTCGCGCGGCGTGAGTTCCTGCGCACGGGTCCAGGCGCGAAGACGATCAAGATCATCGGCTCGCGCTACTCGCCCGAGGCGATGAGCCTGCGCAGCTTCGCCGAGCACTCGCGGCTCGCGCACACGTGGATCGACCTCGAGGACGCCGCCGACGTGGACACGCTGCTGCAGAGCATGGATGTGCGCCCGCAGGACACCCCTGTCGTGATAACTCCCACGGGGATCCTGCGCCGTGCGACGGCGCCGGCGCTTGCCGAACAGCTCGGCCTGACGTTCCAGCCGAAGCCGGGCTACATCTTCGACCTGGTGGTCGTCGGCAGCGGCCCCGCCGGCCTGTCAGCGGCTGTGTACGGCGCCTCTGAGGGCCTGGGCACCGTGTGCCTCGACGCCGTCGAGATCGGCGGTCAGGCCGGCTCGAGCTCGAGGATCGAGAACTACGCCGGCTTCCCCAACGGCATCTCCGGTGGTGATCTCACCGCCAGAGCTGCCGTGCAGGCGTTGCGGCTCGGGGCGCGCATGAACTCCCCGTGCGAGGTCGTCGGGCTGCGCGTCGAGGCCAGCTTCAACGTGATCGTGCTCCGCGACGGCAGCGAGATCCCCACGCGCGCGGTGATCGTCGCCTCCGGCGCGCGCTACCGGCGGCTGCCCGTGGAGGGCCTCGACCGCTTCGAGGGCGCCGGCGTGTATTACGCGGCGACCGACCTCGAGGTGCGCGTCTGCGCCGGCGCGCCGGTGCTCGTGATCGGCGGCGGCAACTCGGCGGGCCAGGCGGCGATCTACCTCGCGCAGAACAACTCCACCGTGACGATCGCGATCCGCCGCCCCGACCTTGCGCAGACGATGTCGCACTATCTGATCGAGCGGATCGAGGCGGACTCCAAGATCGGCCTCATCACCGACGTCGAAGTCCGGGCGCTCGCCGGCGGTGAGCATCTCGAGCGCGTCACGCTCGCGAGCGTCGCGGACGGCGAGCAGCAGACGTTGCCCTGCTCGGGCCTGTTCTGCTTCATCGGCGCGACACCGGCGACCTCGTGGCTCGGCGACACGGTCGCGCTCGACCACGACGGCTTCATCCTCACCGATCGCCAGCTGCCCGCGCCGCAGCCCGGTGCGACGACACCACTGCCGTTCGAGACCTCCACTCCCGGCGTGTTCGCAGCAGGCGACGTGCGTTTCGGCTCGATGAAGCGCGTGGCGGCCGCGGTCGGAGAGGGCTCGAGCGCGGTGCGCTCGGTGCACGAGCGCCTCGCCACCCAGGTGTGACAGTCCGCACGCCTCCCATCTATATGTTTTAGATCCTCGAAGATCGATCCGGCCGAAGGAGTGGACAGGAATGGCGAGCACTGCGGCTGTACCCGCTGCGATCAACCCCAAGGACTTCCTCGGCATCGACCAGCTGCTCTCCGACGAGGAGCGCGACATCCGCGACACCGTGCGGGCGTTCGTGCGCGACCGCGTGCTGCCATTCGTCGGCGACTGGTTCGAGGAGGCACGGTTCCCGACGAGCGAGCTTGCGCCCGAGCTCGGGAAGCTCGGCGTTCTCGGCATGCACCTCGAGGGCTACGGTTGCGCCGGCGCCAGCGCGACCGCCTACGGCCTCACGTGCCTCGAGCTCGAGGCAGGTGACAGCGGGCTGCGCTCGCTCGTCTCGGTGCAGGGGTCGCTCGCGATGTATGCGATCTGGCGCTGGGGCAGCGAGGAGCAGAAGCAGGATTGGCTGCCGCGCATGGCCGCCGGTGAGGCGATCGGGTGCTTCGGCCTGACCGAGCCAGACGCCGGCTCAGACCCGGGCGCGATGCGCACGCGTGCGCGCCGAGACGGCAGCGACTGGATCCTGCACGGGCAGAAGATGTGGATCACCAACGGCTCGGTCGCCGACGTCGCCGTCGTGTGGGCCGCCACGGAGGAGGGGACTCGCGGCTTTCTCGTGCCGGCCGGCACCGCCGGCTTCACCACGCAGGACATCCACCGCAAGCTCTCGCTGCGCGCGTCCGTCACCTCGGAGCTGCTGCTCGACGACGTGCGCCTTCCCGCCGACGCCGTGCTGCCCGAGGTCTCCTCGCTGCGTGGACCGCTGTCGTGCCTGAACGAGGCGCGCTACGGCATCGTCTGGGGTGCCGTCGGCGCCGCGCGCGCCTGCCTCGAGGCCGCGCTCGACTACAGCAAGGAGCGCGTCGCCTTCGGACGCCCGATCGCCGCCACCCAGATCCAGCAGCACAAGCTCGCGCACATGGCGCTCGAGGTCAATCGTGCGACGCTGCTCGCGCTGCATCTGGGGCGCATGAAGGACGAGCACCGTCTCGCGCCCGAGCACGTCTCCATGGGCAAGCTCGGGAACGTCAACGCCGCCCTCGACGTCGCGCGCACCGCGCGCCAGGTGCTGGGCGCCAACGGCATCACGCTCGAGTACCCCGTGATCCGCCACATGAACAACCTCGAGTCGGTCGTCACCTACGAGGGCACCGCCGACGTGCACGAGCTCGTCGTCGGCGGCGCGCTCACGGGTATCCAGGCGTTTCGCTAACGGCTCTAGCGCTCATCGCGGGTAGCCCGCCAGCGCCCGCAGGGCCCGCAGGCCACGGCTCACCCGCTGGCGCACCACGAGCTCCGAGCACGCGAACTCGCGGGCGAGCTCCTCGTAGTCGCGACCGTCGATCACGCGTCCCCGCACAGCGTCGCGCTGGGGAGCCGGCAGGGCTTCCAGCAGCGCGAGGGAATCCACCCGCCCCGCCGCGTCCAACCTCGAGCAAGCCGCTGACCGCACTACCTACATATCGCAATAGAGGGGTGTTTTGTGACCAGACCCGGCGACCCACCCCAGATTGACCGCGTGCACGCGCCGGGTGGCGCATACTGCAAGTCGTGTCCGCTGATCTCACCGTTCGGCTCAGACCACGCTCGAAGCGCAACGCGATCGTCGGCGAGCGCGATGGCGTGCTGCACGTGAGCGTCGCCGCGCCACCCGTCGAAGGCAAGGCCAACGCGGCGCTGTGCAAGCTGATCGCCAAGCGTGCCGGCGTCGCTCGCGGGCGGGTCAGCGTCGTCCACGGCGAGCGTTCACGCGAGAAGGTCGTGCGCGTCGAGGGCATGACGCCGGTGGAGCTGCGTCGCGCGCTGGTGCAAACCGCGCTTCGGTCGGGCCCTGGCGGGCAATAGTGAGGCGTGATCATGAGTCCAGATGGCGTGATAGAGCCCCGCGACCAGCTCCAGTCGCGTGTCGTTGAGCGCCTGCGGGCGGCCCATGGCGCTCCCGTCAGCTTCGCGGAGCTGCGCGCGATGGGCATCGAGAACCCAGCGCTGCTCGGGTACGAGCTCGCGGCCGCCGGACTCCCGATCGGACAGGCGCGCGAGTCAGGGGACGGCGCGCTCACACTCGATCTCCCCGCTGAGCATGCAGGGTGCGAGGAGCACGCCATTAAAGAGCCTGCAGCGCCGAGCGCCGAGGCCTTCGTCGGCACCCCCGACGCGCGCCCGACGCTGAGTCAGCCGACACCAAGCCGCCTGGCCGCGAGCGTCGCGTTTATCGTCGTGCTCGCGGCGATCCTCGCGCTGGTGCTGAGCGGTCAGCCATCAAGGCGGACGAAGCTCAGCGCAGATCACTCGCGACGCGACCTCACCCGCTCGCTCAACGCGAGCACCGGGCGGCCCGTGCCGCAGTCGACCTCGGCGGGGGTTGGCGCGGTGAAGCCGGCCCTGCCGCAAGGGCCCGCCCAGAGACCGCCATCTGTCGCCGTCTCGCCCGCCGCGGCCGCCTCGCTCGAGGCCGCGGGGCATCAGCTGCTCTCCGAGGGACGCTACCGGCAGGCGATCGGCGAGCTTCGTGGAGCGCTACAGGCGAGTGGCGGGTCCGTGGCGCGCTGTGCGGAACCGAGCACCGAAGCCTGTCTCACGTTTGCGTACGCGTTGTACGACCTCGGCAGCGCTCTGCGGTTGGAGGGCGACCCTCACGCTGCGATCCCGATCCTCAGCGAACGGTTGCAGATAGACAACCAGCGCGCGGTGGTCGAAGAACAGCTCGACCTCGCACGCGCCGGCGCCGCTTGAACCGAGTCAGCGCCCGCGCGCCGAGTGGCGCTCGTGCGGGTAGTCGTGTGAAAGCACCTGCCGACGTCGTAGCGGCATTGCGAACCACAGCACCGAGAACGGAGCGGCTACGGCGATCGTGGTGAGTGCGCCGACGCCTGCGCCGAACAGCTTCGTCGCGACGAGCAGCAGGCAGCCGCACATCGCTGCGGCGAGAAAGCCGAGCCCAGCGATCACGACGCGGTTCGAGATGAACACCAGCCGCGGCTTGTCGTCGTAGCGGAACAGAAAGCGATGCTGCGCCGATGGTGCGATCGTGCAGGCGGCGGCGAGCGCGGCAAAGATGAGGGTCACGAAGTACACGGTTCTCTCAAAGTCGCCGACGCCGCGGAAGCCGGTGTCGAACGGCACGATCAACAGAAACGCGAACAGCACCTGCACTCCCGTCACCACCACGCGCAGCTCGCCGTTCAGCTCCTGCAGGTTACGATCGATGCGCTCGAGCGGCGTCTCGTCGCGACCACTCGCGGCGGTCGCTACCCGTAGCGAGACCCGGCCGTTGCGGGCACCCCCGTCCATCGCGATCTTCCCCGTCCGCGTCGTGCGATTGCGGTGCACGCGATCGAATGAATTTGGCCTGCTCATAGCTTTGGGGCCAAACGGCCCTTCTTGGCTGCTACCCCGCGTCGTCAGCGTCAAAACCGCTGAGTTGAGCCTCGCATCCGTGGGTATATGCAGAGCAACAATACTTTGCGTGAATGAGGAGGTAATTGCTGTGCCGCCCAAAGGTGTCAGAAAAGGCAGCAAGCGCGACCGTCAGTACAAACACGTCCTCGAGGGAGAGCGGGAACGCGGCGTCGGTGAGGAGCGCGCGGAGGAGATTGCCGCCCGCACGGTCAACAAGGAACGCGCGCGCAGCGGTGAAACCCGCACCACCTCGCGTGCATCGATGCAAGACATCTCGGCGAGTCGTCGCGGCGGACTGCGCTCGGGGCATCGCGGTCCAAGGGGGCGCACCCGGCAGCAGCTCTACGAAGAGGCGCGGAAGCTGGGCGTGGAAGGGCGCTCGCGGATGAACAAGGCCCAGCTGCAGCGTGCCGTGGACAGCAAAACCCGCTGAACGAAAGAGGCGGGTGAAACTGATGCGTCCCTATCAGGGACGCATCATCGGATCTTCAGGGTCGCGTTCGAGCACACGGTCGCGGACCACTGCGCGCCGTGGGCCCCACGTGATCATGTAAAAGAGGGAGAGCACGAGCCCGAGGGCGCCGGCGATCATGAGAATCAGCCCGACGGTCTGGATTGAGATGCCACTTACGCTTGCCGTGACCGCGTAGCGAAGCACCGCGCCGAGCGCAATCAGGAATATCGAACCGCCAGCTGGCATGAACGAGGGATACCCGAGACCTCGGGTCCTCTAAACCTCTTGGCTCGGTTCCAGAACTGACCCCTGAGAGAGAAAGTCGCTCAACATGTCCCTGCCGCCGTGGAGCACCGGCTCGGCGTGTGCGAACAGCAGGGCGTCGAAGTCCTCGTCGAACATGCGGCGGAGGTTTCTGGCGAGCCCCGCGCGAACACGCTCCGGGTGTTCGCCCAGCAGCTCATCCGGCATGAACGCGAGCGCTCCGTCCTGGTCGCGGGTCACGCCATCGCCGAAGCAAAGGACGCATTCGCCCGCGTCGAGCAGCAGCGTCGTCTCCTCTGCGCAGATGGATCCCAGCTCGAGTGCGCGCACGTCGCTCGCGAGCTGCTCGTCGAAGCTGAACCCGCGCACGGGATCCTCACCGGCGAAGTGGTAGACCCCGGCTTCGTGGCAGAAAACCGGACAACCGAAGCGCTCCACGAAACGGTCGCTGTGACGGTAGTGGTGGCGGTTGGTCAGCACGATCTGCCGGGGCGTAGCCAACTCCGCCACCGCGTCGAGTCCCCCCTCGGGCTCCATCGGATCGATGAGCGTGCCGGAACCCAGCTGAAAGTGGCTGAACACCATCCGACCGATGGCCTCGTGCAGGACCGTCCACTGCGCAACTCCCGGGAGGACCTGTTCGATCATCGTCGCCCCTCAACCTGCCAGTGCGGTTGCGGTCTCGGCCGCTGCACGGACCGCCGGCAGTGCGCCGACGCGCAGCCCGGAACGCCGCGCGGCCGCGACCAGATCGACGATCAGCTCCACGGTCTCATCGCATCCTCGGCGCGGGGCTTCGGGGCCGACCGCGTCGTGCATCAGGACGATGCCGCCTCTGCGCAGTTGGCCGTGACAGCGAGCGAGCATCGCCGCCGCCGTGTCGCCCCGCCAGTCGTGCGTGTCCATTGTCCAGTCCACTAGCGTCAAGCCGTAGCGCTCGGCTACGCGTTCGGAAGCGGCGGTGCGCACACCCCACGGCGTGCGCCAGTACGAGGGGAACACACCCAGCTCGGCGAGCGTCGCGACGCCCGCACGCGTGTCGCGCTCGATCTCAAGCTCGCTCAGCTCCCAATGGCGCACATGCCGATCGCAATGCAGCTCGACCCCGTGCCCGGCTTCGATCACGCTGCATGCGGCCGCCGGCGCCACTCGCACACGCTCGCCCACCATGAAGAACGTCCCCAACACCTCCGCGCGCGCGAGCGCCTCGAGCACGCGTCCGGTCCACAGCTCGTCGGGCCCATCGTCGAAGGTGAGGCTCAGCGTCCGCGGCACGCTACTCACATGCCCCGTCGATCCCGCTTCGAAACCACGCCGCTAGTGCGACTCGCTGGCGCTGCCGAACGGCAGGGCATCGATCAGCCCAGCCTGCTCGAACAGGCGCTGCACAGCGCGTGTCCCCGGAATCAGGGTGAGCTGGAAGCCGTCCCTGTCACAGAGCTGGCTCGTCAGGATGATCTCCGCGAGGCCGGTCGAGTCGATGAGGATCAGCCCGCTCAAGTCGAGCGTTATCCTGCCCCCGCTGCCGGCCCCGCAGATGCGGGCGATCGCGCCATGCAGGATCGGCACCGAGGCGATGTCGAGTTCGCCGCCGAGCCCGAGTGTGTAATGGTTCTCATCAACGCTCTCCTCGATCTCGAGGCCAGAAAATGGCTTGGTCATCGCTTCACCGGTGATCGCTACCTACCCCGGGGAGGCCCCGAGTGAAACGGAGCTTGCATGACGATATGACCCTCGTCCATCACCAAGTTTGAATCTCCCGGGCCGGGGCAAACCCCAGGACAGTGGCTGATATGAGTCCCCCGGATGCGGTTATCTCGCTGCACCCTGACCCCTATGCGCCGCGCGCGGCGCGCTACTGCGTGGGAACGGTCGATCGTCCCTCCCCGGATCTGCGCGACGTGGTTGTGCTGCTCACCAGCGAACTGGTCACGCGCGCGGTGATGCTGTGTGAGAGCGCGGTTGACGAGTTCGTGGAGCTGCGTGTGTGGATGCCGCACGATTTGGTGCGGGTGGAGCTACGTGGCGCGCGGGACCTGCTGTGCGCGCCTGCAGGGTCCGATCACCCGCCGGATGACCTGATCCTCGTTGACGGGCTGGCTGACCGCTGGGCGATTGACACGGACGAGTACGATGCGTGCATCTGGTTTGAGATCGACCGACACCCCGAGACGCCGGGATCTCGCGAGCAGGCCAGTGCGCGTGCGGAGGGTCCTTTTGCCTCGATGTGGCGGCGTTGAGCCCGCTGAGTCGGAGCTCGCTGCCAGCTCGCGACGTTGCTGTGGAGCTGTTGATCGAGGCGGGCGCGGTGCTCGCGACATCGCTCGATTTGCCGACGACGATGGAGCAGGTTGCGCACCTGACGGTGCCACGACTCGCTGATCTGTGCGTGATCGACCTGCGCCAGGAGGATGGCGAGATCAGGGAGGTGGCGGTCGCGGCGGGCGACCCCTCGCTCGCGTCGGCGCTCGAGGAGCTGCGCGCAGCTCATCCACTCGATCCCGAGGGCGAGCACCCGGTGGCGCGAGTGATCCGCAGCGGCGAGCCGGTGCTGCTCGAAGAGATGTCGCGGATGCTGCTGCGCTCGTTCGCCCAGGGCGACGAGCACGCGCGCTTCATGATCGACCATCAATACCGCTCGGCGGTGGTCACGCCGTTGCGCGCGCGCGGGCGCACGCTGGGGGCCCTGTCGCTGCTGCGCTTGGGCGACAGCACTCGCTACCACGCCGGTGACATGGAGCTCGCCAGCGAGCTCGCCGGACGCGCCGCGATGGCGATCGACAACGCGCGCCTGTTCTCGCAGCTGCGGCGCGTCGAGCAGCGCCTGGAAGCAGTGCTGGCAAACGTTGCGGAGGCGATCACGCTCATCGACGATCACGGCGTGACGGTCTTCGCCAACCAGGCAGCCGCAGATCTGCTTGGCGCGGACACGCCCGAGGAGCTGACGAGCGCCCCGCCCGGGAGGACCATGGAGCGCTTCGTGGTGTTCGACGAGGACGGTCGCGAGCTGGGGCTGGAGAGCATGCCCGGCAGGCGGCTGTTCGCCGGCGAGGATCCTGAGCCGCTCTTGGTTCGCAACGTGGTGCGCGCGACCGGCGAGGAGCGCTGGTTGATCGTGCGCTCCTCGCCGATTCTCGACCCGGGGAGCGATCGGATCCTGTACGTGGTGAACGTGTTCGAGAACATCACGGAGGTCAAGCGCGCGCAGCTGGCTGAGAGCTTCATGGCGGAGGCCAGCCGGGTGCTCGCCTCCTCGCTCGACTATTCGGAGACGCTCAAGCGCATCGCGCGGCTGGCGGTGCCGCAGATCGCCGACTGGTGTGCCGTTGACGTGGTCGGCGAGCGCGGCGCGATAGAACGCGTCGCCGTCCACCACGGCGACCCGACTAGGATGGCTCTCGCCGAGCAGCTCGAGCGCGGATATCGCCCGACGCTCGATGATCCGCTGGGTGTGCCCGACGTGATCCGCACAGGGGAAGCGCGGCTGTACGCGGACATCGACCCGGAGAGTCTCGCTGCCTACGCGCGCGACGACGCTCACCTGGCGCTGCTGCAGGCGATCCGCGCGAGAGCCGTGATCATCGTCCCGCTCGCCGCCCCGGCGAACACGCTGGGCGCGATCACGCTTGTCTCCGCTGAGTCGTTGCGTGGCTTCACGGACGCGGATCTCGATCTCGCCGTGAGGCTCGGTCGCCGCGCCGGCACCGCAGTCGAAAGTGCGCGGCTCTTCACAGAGAGAACGAGAATCTCGAGGATGCTCGAGGCAGCGCTGTTGCCCGACTCGCTACCGCAGATCACAGGTATCGAGCTGGCGTCGCTGTACCACGCGGGCGGCGAGCTGAACGACGTCGGCGGCGACTTCTACGACGTGCTCGCGTATGGCGCCGATCGCTGGATGCTGGTGATCGGCGACGTCTGCGGAAAGGGTGCACGAGCCGCGGGCGTAACCGCTCTGGCGCGCCACACGCTTAGGACCGCGGCGATGCTGGGGCTCGCCCCCACGGCGATGCTTCAAACGCTGCACCGTGCACTGCGCGACCAGCCGGCGGGACGCGATCTGTGCACCGTCTGTCTGGTCACCGTCGAGCGCCTCGAGGCGCGCGCGGCGCTCACCGTCACGCTCGCGGGGCATCCTCCGCCGCTTTTGATCGACCCCGACGGTGCACACGCGCAAGTTGGACGGCCGGGCACCCTGCTCGGAGTGCTCGACCCGATCGACGTCAGGGAGGTCGAAGCCGAGCTCCATCCGGGGCAGACGCTGTTGCTGTACACCGACGGGCTGCCCGAGGCGGGCCGCTCGAATGCACCCGATGAGCAGAGCATCTTCGAGCTGACCTCCGGCGCGGGACGCTCGCGCCTCGGCGAGCTGCTCAAGCTGTTGGAGCAGAGCGCGCTGCAGCGCGCCAACGGGAGCCCGCGCGATGACATAGCGCTCGTGGCGATTCGCCTCAGCGGGGCAGCGGGGGTCACGCCTGGGCCAGCGCCGGGTCGTGCCGCGGTCCGCGGCCAATGAGGGAGGGACTCGCCGATCGTCCACCCTGGGCGCTTCTTGGATAAAATCCGGGCCGTGGGGGTGCAAGACCAGCTCCAGATCGAGGTTCGTCACGACGGCGGCCGGGGCGTTCTCGTCCTCGTGGGCGAACTCGACGTGGCCACCGCGGAGCGCCTGCAGCAGGCCTTCGATGATGAGGCCCTGGGCGCCGACACGAGCGTGGTGCTTGACCTCGAGGGGTTGCAGTTCATCGACTCGACCGGCCTGCGCGTGATTCTCAGGGCGCTCGAGCGTTGTCGTGGGCGCGGGCAGGGATTCGCCGTCACGCGCGGCTCTCCCCAGGTGCAGCGGCTGCTCAGCATCACCGGCGTCGCCACGCACCTCCCGACCATCTCGTCAGCGGACGAGATGGTCGCCTAGCGCGACGCGGTTACCAGCGTCCGTACCAGCGGCGGCCGCCGCCCTCCACGCCGCCTACGAAAAAGCCGATCAGCCAGAGCAGCACGGCGAAGATCAGCACGTACCACAGCACGTGGGCAGCGAACCCGAGCCCTCCGAAGATGGCCAGGATCAGTACAAGCGCTAGCAGTGCGACCATTCTTGTGCACCTCGATTCGTAGGTTTTCCGCGACCACACATCGATGCTCAGCCCGGCGGGCCGCTCGATGTGTCTCGGCCTGAGACATATCTGCCCACCGCGCCGGCGATTCAAACCGAGCGGGCCTCCCGTTTCCGGCGACCGGCCACGGGTAACCCATTGTGTGACTCGTCCCACAACCGAGCGGAGGATTGCGATGGCATCCGAGTTGAAGGGCAAGAGGGTTGCGTTCATGGTGGCGCAGGAGGGCGTCGAGGAAGTCGAGCTCACGAAGCCGTGGGAAGCAATCGAGCGGGCCGGGGGCACGCCTGAGCTGATCGCCCCGAAAGCGGGCGAGGTCCAGGCGATGGACCATCTCGACAAGGCTTCGAAATTCTCGGTCGACCGCACCCTTGGCGAGGTCCGGCCGAGCGAATACGACGCCGTGGTGCTCCCGGGCGGGGTCGCCAACCCCGACGAGCTTCGCACCGAGGAGCGCGCCGTGAGCTTCCTGCGTCAGTTCGTCTCCGAAGGCAAGCCGGTTGGCGTGATCTGCCACGGTCCGTGGACGCTGGTGGAGGCCGACCTTATACGCGACAGGACGATCACCTCGTGGCCGTCGCTGAAAACGGATATACGCAACGCAGGCGGCAACTGGGTAGACGAGGAAGTCGTCGTCGATCAGGGTCTCGTGTCGAGCCGCTGGCCTGACGATCTGCCGGCCTTCTGCGCGAAGATCGTCGGCGAGTTCGCCGAGGGCGCGCACCAGGTTGCCGCCGCCGGCGCAGCTGGCAGCACATGAGGTTTAGAGGCTGCAGATAGGGGCAGTTAGACGGTGCAGTGCCGCCCCGGCGGGTGTAAGCCGAGCCCCCCGGCTGTCTCCCACACAGAGAGTGGGGTGGCACGGCGGTGTGCCGGCATGGCTTCGCCCGACGCTTGCCTGCCGGCACGCCGCCCCCTGCGTGGACCCCTCCAAGGGTTCATCGAGGTCCTTAGCGGGTAAGTAGGGAGAAGGATGCCCGGCATACAGGCGGGCGCGAAAAGCTGTCGATCTAGTGCAAAGGAAGTGGGGAATGAGGCTGAGAAGGCGAACCGAGCTGGCTGAGGAAGGTCCGCGCGAGGAAGCCCTCGCGCCGGAACGCGCGCGTAGCGCACGCATTCAGGCGGCACGTGAGCCCGTCGCGGGCGAACCGGTTCCGCGCGGGCCTGTGTCGCCTGAACTGACCGAACGGCCCGTTCGGCGACATCGTGGGCTTGCGTGGCGAACGCGTGACGCCAGCGCCGCGGCCGTTGGCACGGCCGGGGCCGGGGTGCTTTTGATAGCGCGGCTCGTGATGCTAGCGGCGACGCTGATCGCTTTGTTGATCGCGCTCGCGATTGTGCTGCGCGACGTCGATGCCAACGCATCCAACACGATCGTCAAAGGCATTCACGAAGGCGCCAACTTCTTCGCCGGCGCGTTTACCGGGCTGATCCGCTTCAATGGTCATCCGAAGCGTGCGATCACCGTCGACTGGGGCATCGCGCTGCTGGTCTACCTGATCGTCGGGGGCGTCGTCTCCCGCTTGATCGCAGGGGTCGGGCGTGGCGGTGTCATGTTCGAGCGCAGCCGCCGCGCTGCTCCGACGGCCTGATCGATGTTCGAAATGGCGGAAGGAAAGGTGTCGATGTCGAGCTTTGGTTGGCTCTCGCGAGCGTGGCCGGTGGCGCTGTTGGCGTGCTTGCTCGGCGCGTTGGCCGTCCCGGTGGCCGCGTGGGCGGGAGCCGTCCAGAAGTGGGAAGCCGGCACCTGCACGGAATCGAACTGCACCGATGAAGGACCGCAGTCGGCGTTCTACACGCAGGCCGCCGGGCACCCCAACTTCGGCATCACCGACTTCGAATTCGCCTACGAAAACAAGGGTCTGATCAAAAAATACAAGGTGCCTCATGTCCACGTCAAAGACGTTCGCGTTGACCTGCCGCCGGGACTTGCGGTGAATCCCGAAGCGCCTACCAAGTTCTGTACCGAAGCGGAGCTCAACTCTGATAAAGGAGAGTGCCCGGCGGCAAGCCAGGTGGGAGTCGACAAGGCGACCGGCACGGCGGAAATACTCGGTATCCACGAAACTGTGACCGAAGAATTCCCCGTCTACAACATGGAACGAAACCCGGGCCAGCCGGCGCGCTTCGGCGTCGAACTCGCGAGCGCCACTCTCAAACTCATCGGCAAACAGGGGCACGTTTATCTAGAAGGTGGCATCAGTTGGCACCACGAACACGAAACTAGCCAAAACAGCGACGTAACGACCGGGGACTACCACGAGTACTTCGTGATCCCCGAAATCCCCACTGAACCGGAAATCATCGAGTCGCGGCTGATCTTCAATGGCGTCGTCGACGGCCGCTCGTTCCTGACGCTTCCCAGCACCTGTGCGAGCAAGCCGATCACCACGCTGCACGTCGACTCCTATGAGGAACCAGGTGTCTACCAGAGCTACACGAACGAAACCCCCGTTACCGCCACGGGCTGCAACTCGCTGGCCTTCGACCCCTCACTGTCGCTGCTCCCTGGAACCACGCAGTTCGACCAGCCTGACGGTGACACGACCACGCTTCATGTTCCGCAGTTGACGAATGAACCCGCCAAGCCCAACTCTCCAGACGTGGAAACCGCCGTTGTCACGCTGCCGGAAGGGATGACCCTGAACCCGGCGGCCGCAAATGGCCTCGTGGGGTGCAGCAGCACCGCGTTTGTCAACGAAGAACCCTGTCCCGAAGCGTCCAAGATTGGAGCTTTCACCGTCAACGCGCCCGGGATCCCACCGGGGGCGCTCACCGGCGGCGTCTACGCTGGTTCGCCCGAAGCCGGCATGGGTCCGGAATCAGGCGGGATGTACCGGATCTTCCTGATCGGAGAATCAGCTCAGTACGGCGTCGGCCTGCGCCTGCAGGGCCGCGTCAGCGCCAACACCTCGACGGGACGCCTGACGGCCACATTCAGTGGAGCGCCGCAGGTCCCGGTCGAAGACCTTTCGCTGCACTTCAACCCGGGCCCCCGCGCGCCGCTGGCGAACCCGTTGAGCTGCGGCGCGATCACGCCCACGGCGGCGATCACCCCCTACGGCGGCGAGCCCGCGACATCGGCCGGCACGACCGGCTTCACGGTCGACGGCAACGGCTCCGGCGGCGCGTGTCCGTCCCCGCTGCCGTTCTCGCTCGTGCAGAGCCTCACTCCCCAGAGTCCCGCGAGCGCGGGCGCCTACGATGCGGCGAGCTTCAACCTGACGCGGGCGACAGGGCAGCAGTACCTGTCGAAGATCAGCACCACGCTGCCACCCGGCCTGGTCGGCGCGATCCCCTCGGTCCCGCTGTGCCCCGAACCCCAGGCCAACGCCGGCACGTGCGCCGCGACGAGCCAGATCGGCACGGTAACGGTCGCAGCGGGCGCGGGCAGCGAACCGTACACGTTCGCCGGCCGCGCCTACCTGACCGGCCCCTACGCCGGTGCGCCATACGGGCTATCGGTCGTCGTGCCCGCAGTCGCCGGGCCGTACGACCTCGGCGAAGTCGTCACGCGTGCCGGCATCACCGTCGGCCTCTACAGCGGTCGGGTCACGGTGACGAGCACGTTGCCGAGCATCGTCGGCGGCGTACCGCTGCGCCTGCAGAGTCTGAACGTGTCGGTCAACCGGCCGAACTTCCTGTCCAACCCCACGAGTTGTGCGCCGCTGTCCACGGAATCGCTGTTGACGTCGACGTTCGCCACCAACCAGAGCCTGTCGAGCCCGTTCCAGGTGGGCGGCTGCGGCGCCCTGGCGTTCAAGCCCACGGTCAGCGCGGTCAGCTCCGCCAACACGTCGAAACTGGGCGGCGCGAGCCTCGAAGTCAAGGTCACCCAGGCTGCCCACCAGGCCGACATCCAGGAGCTGCAGCTGCAACTGCCCAAGCAGCTGGTGGCGCGTCTGACGACGCTCCAGAAAGCGTGTCTCGCCGCTGAATTCGAAGCCGGCACGCCACCCGGCACGTGCAAATCGACAGCGCGGGTCGGCACCGCCACGGTCACCACGCCGGTCTTGCCGGACCCGCTCAAGGGCGACGCGTACTTCGTCTCGCACGGCGCCGCATCGTTTCCCGATCTCGATCTCGTCCTGCAAGGCGACGGCGTCGAGGTGGTGCTCGTCGGACACACCCACATCGCGCACTCGAGCATCACCACGTCGACCTACGAAAGCCTCCCCGACGTCCCGATCTCGAGCGCGGTCGTGAGCCTGCCGACGGGCTCGAACTCCGCGGTGACGGCCAACGGCCCGCTGTGCGGCACGAACCTGCTGGCCCCGACGACGATCATCGCCCAGAGTGGCGCCAAGATCACCGAGAACACGAGGATCGCCGTCAGCGGCTGTCCAATCAAGGTGATCTCGCACCGCCGCCGCGGCCGGCGCCTGATCCTAAAGGTCTGGGTGCCGGAAGCCGGTCGCCTCAGCGTGGCCGGGCGCGGCGTCAAGTCCGCGAGCGCGCGCGTCAAGCAAGCCGGCGCGATCGTCACGTTCAGCCTGGCGCTGACACCACGCGGCATCTCTGCGCTGCATGGTCACGGCCACAAGCTGAAGCTGAGAATCGGCTTCGCCCCCACCGCCGGCCACAACTCCTCCGCGCGCACGCTCCTGCTGCGGCGCTGACGCTACCGGTCGTCGGCGAGGTGCAGCTCGAGCGTCTCTGCTGACTCGAAAGACGCCACGCGCTGGGCGTCGGTGAGCCGTTCGATCACTGGCGCGCTGCCGTCGGCGGCCGCGGTCATGAGGCTTTCGCCGCGACCTGTGAGCAGCGGACCGATGAGCAGCTCCATCTTGTGCGGCGCGACGGTCACGCCAATGTCCAGATGGGTACCGCTGATCGATTCGCCCGCGTTGGCTGCGAGCACGTCGGCGACGATCTGCACGTCTGAGATCCGATCGGTGGTGAAGTAGGCACGCGCGGCAAGCGCGCTGAGCACGCGCGGAAGCACGGCGCGCGCCATCGCGTTCGGCGCGAGTCGCAACTGCACCACGCCGGTGAGTCCGCTGCGCGCCGCGGCGAAGGTTTCGAGGCCATCGCTGGTGATCGGAGCGAGCTCGCTCGCGCTCGGGAGGTCGAACTCCATGCGGAGTTCCGTCCCGCCCGCCGGCGTCTGCGCGAACTCGACGCGCCGGGCGAGCACCTCGATCACGGCCAGGCCGATCCCTCCTTGACGCTCCCCCTCACCGTGCGCTGCGCCGACGGGCATGCCCTTGCCGTGGTCTCGAACGACGACCTCGAGGCTGTCTGAAAACGCATACACATCGACTTCAAGCGCCCCGTCCTGCTCGTCGTAGGCGTGCATCACGACGTTGTTACACGCCTCGGTAACGGCCGTGTTCAGGTCATTGCTCTCAATCGCGTCCAGCGTGAGGCAGCTCGCTACGCCGGTCAACGCCTGGCGTACGATCAGGACGTTCTCCGGCTTGCTCGGAAGGCTCAGGTGGACGTTGGGAATCCCGGCCATCGAGCGCAAGCGATCGACCGTATCCCCCAAGGCGAGCGTGGAGCGGTGGCGGCGCGGCGAGCCGGTCGTGCCCGGGCGCCGACGCCGACCTCAGCTCGCATGCGTCAGCGTCCGCAACTGCTCGAGAGAGCGTCGCAGCAGGCGCGAAACCTGCATCTGCGAGATGCCCACACGCTCGGCAATCTCCGTCTGCGTGAGGTCTTCGACGAACCGCATCCTCAGGATGAGGCGCTCGCGCGGGGGAATGTGCCCGAGCACGGCCGTCACGGTTGCATCCAGCTCGACCAGCTCGTAGCGCTCGTCGTTTTCGCCGACCGTGTCGCCGTATGAGACCGCCTCGCCGTCAGCGCGCGGACGCGGCGCATCGAGCGAAAGCGTGTCGTAGGCCTGGATCGCCTGCAGCGCGTCGATCACGTCCTCGCTGTCGATCTCGAGGAACTCTGCCAGCTGGTTGACCGTCGGCGCGCGCCCGTGCTCGTTCGCGAGGCGCTCCTGTGCGTCGCGAACCTTCAGCGCGCGCTCCTGTGCGCCGCGCGGAACGTGCACCGCCCAGCCGGAGTCGCGGAAGTAGCGGCGCATCTCACCAAGGATCGTGGGCACGGCGAATGACGCAAACGGATGGCCGCGGTCGGCGTCGTAGCGGTCCAGCGCCTTCAGCAGACCGAGGGACGCCACTTGCAGCAGGTCCTCGAACGGCTCAGACGAGCGCCCGTAGCGCCGCGCGAGACCGCGCGTAAGCGGCATGTACTGGCGCACGAGGGCGTCCCGCGCGTGCTGATCGCGGTCGCGTTGCCAGCGCACGAACAGGTCCTGCGAATCGTTGGATGCGCCAGGAGCGGTACTCGATCCAGATGATGGCTTGCTCGCAACTGCAGGCATCTCGACTCCTCTCTGGTTCGCAAACGTGCGGACTCGGCCCCGAATGGCGGAGCCGCCACTCATGCACATGATACCCACCTGGCGAGGTCCCAAACCACAAATGACGTAGCGCGCACGCCTTCGTGCGTCGCTCGCGCCATCGCGCGTCCTCAACGGGCCGTGGGGCTCACAGGGCTCGAGGCTTTGCCGCGGTCCGGCGCCCCCACGCCCACGGGCGCTGCCGTGAACCCGGGCAGCTCGAGCTCGAAGCGCGCACCGCCGTCACGTGCCTCGCCAGCCCAAACGGTGCCCCCGTGGGCATCGGTTATGGCGCGCACGATCGCAAGGCCGAGCCCGGTGCCACCCGAAGCCCGGTCACGCGCGACGTCGGTGCGGTGGAAGCGGTGGAACACGCGCTCGCGCTGGTCGAGCGGGATACCGGGACCGTCGTCTTCCACGATGAAGCGAATCCGCCCACCCGCAAGCGCCCGCACGCGCATGCGCACGACTCCGTCCTCGGGCGCGGTGTGGTCGATCGCGTTGCCCACCAGGTTGCGCAGCGCCTGGGCGAGACGGTCGGGATCGGCCCGAAGCGTCCCGTGCGGTACCGGACCGAGCTCGAAGCGCCGGCTCGCCAGGAGGCTCATCCCATCCCACAGCTCGCTCACGTAAAGAGGCAGGTCGATCAAGTCGATGCGAAGGAACTCGAACTGGTCGGTCTTTGCGAGCAGCAGCAGATCGTCCACGAGGCGGCTCATCCTCGCGATCTCGGCCTGCACGAGGCCCTCGACACGGCGTACCTCCTCGCGCGAGGGATGCGATTGAGCGGCCAGCACTTCGAGCTGGCCGCGAATCACGGTCAGGGGCGTGCGCAGCTCGTGCGACGCATCGGCAACGAACGCGCGCTGGCCCGCGAACGCCTCCGTCAGCCGATCGAGCATGTGGTTGAACGCCTCGGCCAGGACCGTCACCTCGTCGCCCGGTTGCGTAGGGGCATCGATGCGCGGGTGCAGATCGCCGGCGTCGACCCGCGCGGCGACTCCGGCCATCCTGCGCAACGGTCGCGACACGCGTGCGCCGACGAAGTAGGAGGCCAGGAGCGCGACCGCGAGCGCGATCATGCCCGCCAGCACGAACGCCTGGGCGACACCGCGCTGTGCGCGCGAGACGGGCGCGAGCGGCTCTCCAGCGCCGACGATCACGCTCAGCCCAGGGCCCACACGCACGCGGAGCTTGAGCACGCGCACTTGACCGACGTCGGGCAGCGTCAGGGTGCTGTAGCCGACGGTCCCGCGTTGCAGCTGTCGTGCGAGCCGGTTCTCTTCGGCCTGCTCAGCAATCGTCTCCCCGACCTCGGGAGGGGGGCTGCCGAACAGCTCGGGCCTGTTGGTGCTGGGAGCGACGCCGGGAATCAGCACGAACAGCAGCGTCGAGCTGGCGCGGAACGGCTGGTCGGTGATGTAGCGCGTGGCTGCCCTGTGCAGCTCTGCGACGCCACGCTCTTGAGGGTCCTCGGCGTCGGTCTCGCTGAGGTTGTGGGAGAGCTCCGCGGCGTCGCCCGAGAGCTCGTGGTCGATCTGGCTGCGCAGCTGGGTGCCCGTGCCGCGATACACGGCAACGAAGACGATCGCGATGCACAGCAGCGTCACGAGCGTGAACCAGCCCGCGAGCCGCCAGCGCAGGCCAGTCGGTACGAGCCGTCTGAGGCTCGAGCGCACGCGTCTCAGCCCGAGCTGCCGAGGCGATAGCCCACCGCGCGCACGGTATGTATCGGCGCGGGTTGCCCCGAGATTGCCAGCTTGCGCCTCAGATAGCCGACGTAGACATCCACCACGTTCGTCGCCGGATCGTGCTCGTAGCCCCACACCGAGCTGAGGATCTGCTCCCGCGAGACGACTCGGCCGTGGTGGCGCAGCAGGTACACGAGCAGCTCGAACTCGGTCGTCGAGAGCATCACCTGGTGCCCGCCGCGGCGCACCCTCCGCGTCATCAGGTCGACCTCGATGTCCTCGGCGGCGAGCGTGCTCGCGGATGCCTGCGCGATGACACGCAGATGTGCGCGCACCCGTGCCACCAGCTCGGTCATCGAGAACGGCTTCACCAGGTAGTCGACTGCGCCGGCGTCGAGCCCGCCGACGCGGTCCTCGATCTCGCCGCGCGCGCTCAGCACGATCACCGGCACGCTCGGAATCGCGCGGCGCACCGACTCGAGCACCTCCATACCGCTGCGGCGGGGCAGCATCAGGTCCAGCACGATCGCGTCGAAGTTTCCGTTCAGAGCCATCCGTTCGCCCTGGATCCCGTCGGTCGCCGCTTCGACGACGAACCCCTCGGCCTCGAGGCCGCGCCGCACGAAGTCGACGATCCCCGGCTCGTCCTCGATCAGCAGCACGGTCTCGCCGCCCAGGACCTGGTCGGCCCCGCCGCCTACGCGGTCGCGGTGGGTCGGCGTCGCGTCTTTCGCGCGCGAGTCGGGGGTTGTGCTCATTTGCCAAGGATAATTCTTCCCCGCCGATGCAAGGCACGGCGGTCGTGCGCCGTTGTGAGCTTTCTCATCTCGAGGTTATGGATTGCTTAGCCTCGATTCGCACACTGCGTACATGGCCGCGGGTGACGACGCCGTTTTGAGCGCCGTGAGCGAGGAGCCGGTCGCGGCTAGGCGCGCGGCGTATCAGTCCGCACACGCGCACGAAGGTCAGCTGACGGGCGGTGGCACCGAGGGCAACGAACGGCTCACGTATGCGACCGGGGCGATGCTGCTCGTGCTGCTCGCCGCGATCGGCGTGACGATCGTGCGGATAGGCCAGCTGCTGCCCGAGCACCTGTTCCTGGGCATGCTGCTAGTGCCCCCGGTGCTGTTGAAGTTGTCGAGCACCGGGTACCGGTTCGTGCGCTACTACACCGGCAATCCGCGCTACCGCGCGGAGGGTCCGCCCGAACTGGCGCTGCGCGTGCTCGCGCCGCTGCTCGTGCTGTCCACGCTCGTGGTGTTCATCAGCGGCATCGTGCTCCTGTTCGCGGGGCCGTCCTCGCGCGAAACGGTGTTCCCGATTCACAAGGACAGCTTCTTCGTATGGCTCGCGTTGATGGCGCTGCACGTGCTCGGGCACCTGCCGGGGATGCCGAGCGTGCTGCGCGCGGACTACGGTGCTTCCGCGGGGCTCAGCAGCGACGTCACCGGCCGCGCCGGGCGCAATCTCGCACTCGCCGGTGCGCTCGTCGCAGGGATCGTCCTGGCGGTCGTCTTGATCCCCGAATTCGGCCCCTGGCTGGCGCCGGGCGCGATTCACCACCACCACCATTGAGCGCCACGCCAGGCCGATCGCGACCGGGCCGGCGCCCCAGGCGAGGCCGCCGACGTGGTGTGAGGTGTCCATCCGAGACCGTCGCGAGTGGCGCCGCCGGCCGGCCGCTAGGCTCAAGGTCAGTGGCGATGCCCAGCGAGCCCCCGCCAAGCGTTGCGCAGATCCTCGCAGGCCGCAGCGGCGAGGAGATGGCGCTCAACGACGCCTACCTGAACCCGCAGATCGGGCGGATCCTGCGCACGCTGGGATTCGACAAGGTCTGGAGCGGTGGCGAGGGTGCGCACCTGATCGACGCCGACGGTGAGCGTTATCTCGACCTGTTCGGCGGCTACGGTGTTTTCGCGATCGGTCGCAACCATCCGGAGGCGATCGCGGCGATCGAGCAGGTGCTCGAGGCGCGGACAGGGAACCTCCCGCAGCTCGGGGTCACGCTGCTGAGCGGCGTGCTCGCCGAGCAGCTGCTCGCGCGAGCGCCCGCCAGCGTCGCTGCGATGGTTCCAGCCAACACCGGCACGGAGGCGGTGGAGGCGGCGATCAAGATCTCGCGCGCTGCCACCGGACGCCCGCGCGTGCTGTACGCCGAGCATGCCTTTCACGGGCTCACGCTCGGCTCGCTGTCGCTCAACGGCGGCGTCGAGTTCCGCGAGGGCTTCGGTCCGCTGCTGCCCGGCTGTGATCCGGTTGGCTTCGGCGAGGAGGACGCGCTCGAGCGCGAGCTCGCGCGCGGCGACGTCGCGGCGTTCATCGTCGAGCCGATCCAGGGCAAGGGTGTCAATCTGCCGGCGCCGGACTACCTCCCGGCCGCCCAGCGCCTCTGCCGGGAAGCCGGCGCGCTGTTCGTGTGCGACGAGGTGCAGACCGGGATCGGGCGCACCGGACGCTTTCTCGCGCTCGAGCATTGGGGCCTCGAACCGGACATGATCTGCCTCGCCAAGGCGCTCTCGGGCGGGTTCGTCCCGATCGGCGCGGTGCTCGTCTCGCGCGCGGCGTTCGAGCGGGTCTTCGACGGCATGGAGCGCGCCGTGCGCCACGGCTCGACGTTCGGCGGCAACGACCTGGCGGCGGCCGTCGCGCTGGCGACGCTGCGAGTGCTCGATAACGAGCAGCTCATCGCCCGCGCCGAGCGCATGGGCGCGCTGCTGCTCGAGCTGACGGCGCCGTTGGTCGAGCGCTTCGAGGTCGTCAGCGACGTCCGCGGCCTCGGGCTGATGTGGGCGATCGAATTCGGGCCGCCGGCCGGCGCGCGCGCTCGGCGGCTGTGGGAGCGGGTTGAGCGACGCCAGCCGGGGCTGTTCTCGCAGCTGGTCACCGTGCCGCTGTTTCACGAGCACAAGATCTTCTGCCAGGTGGCGGGTCATCACATGAACGTGATCAAGGCGCTGCCGGCGCTGACGATCGAGGAGGCCGAGGTGCGGCGGTTCGCCGCCGCGCTCGAGCAGACGATCGCCGCCGCCGAGCGCTATCCAGCCGCGCTCGCGCGCTTCGGGCTGCGCACCGGGCTGCGGGCCGTCGGCGTCGGGCGCTAGCCCGGCTCACCCGCCGCGAGGGGAGGCGCCCCGCTGCGGGAGAGCGCGGTCGCGCTGATGAGCTACTTGGCGGCGGTGAACACGTCCGCGCCGAACGTCGCCGGCACGGTGGCGGCGTCGGCGAGGCGGGGGAGACCGAATAGCGACTCCCAGCTCGCCAGCGAGGAGTAGTGGTTGTAGGCGACTGTGCTGATCGTCCCGGGCTTGATGAAGGGGGAGAGCATGACCGCCCCGACGCGGCCGCCACCGGGGCCGGTGATTCCCGGCATCGGCGAGCCGGGCCCCGGCATCTCGCCGCAGCAGCTTTCCGTTTCGGAGTCAGCCGCCTCGTCGAAGACGATCTCGAGCAGCCCGCCGACGGCGTAGGCGGGCGAGCTCGTGATCTTCGGCACCCACGTTTCGAGGAACGTGTCGATGTCGCCGAGCGCCGAAGCGCCGCTTGACTGGTTCGTGCAGGGATAGTCGTGGCCGTCGTTGCACAGGTTGGGAGTGATGAACGAGAAGGCAGGCGTCCTGCGCGCGGATTGCAGGTCGGTTGCGAGTCCGGTCTCGCCCTTCAGCGCGGCCGCCGGCATCGCGCCGCTCGGCGAGCCGAGCGCGACCACATGCGCGTCGCAGTAGGACGGTTCGTCGATCACCGATTTGAAGTACACAAACGGATCGTGGCGCGTCGCGTAGCCATCGCCTGCGACGGCGCTCTGCGTTTCGTCTTTGGAGTTCAACGCCGGGTGCCCGCAGGCCGCGGTCTCGCGGTTGGGGTCGTTGCCCATGTCCTCCTCGTAGGCCTTCCACTTCTTACCGGTGGCCGACAGCTGCGTGCCGATGTTCTGGACTTCGTCCGGATACACGCAGCCGCTGCCCGTCTCGACGCCGTCGGGGAGCATCGTCGCGCCGGCGAATTCGTCGAAGTCCTGGCAGTCGGCCTGGTTCTGGGCGTTGGGCGGCTGGCCGGAGGCGAGCGCCACGTAGTTGTCGTTGCTCTCGTGGCCGATGGCGTAGTAGCTTTCGAGCAGCGCCCCCTCAGACGGCAGCGTCCGCGCGAGGTAGGGGTCTGCGGAGGGGTCACCGAAGGTGGCGCCGTAGCCCTGGTTCTCGAGCACGATCACCCACACGTGGTGGATCTTGGGCTGCTCGTAGACGGGCGTCCGCGCGGAGGCACTGGTCGCCGGCACGCCACCGAGCAGCCACGCGAAGGCAGCCAGCGCGAGCGCAGCCGCGCTCAAGACGCGCATGGGGATCCGGGTGGACCTGCTCGACGTGGTTGGCGTGGCGGACATCGCGCTCCTGTCTAGGGGGTTGTCACGGCTTCGACGGGCGCCGCCGGTTCGGTGAGCGCCGGCGGCTCCAGCAGAGCCGCGTTTTCGGGATCGAGGAAGTCCATGACAGTGTTCGCGTTCGCGTCGCGGTAGGTGAGCCGCGGGAGGTTCCACTTCGCCTCCACGGTCGCGAGAAACGACGTGTGGTCGTGCACGGTCGCCGTGACGGCGTTCGGCTTCGAGTACGGCGAGGCGACGATCGCTGGGACGCGAACCCCGTAGATGTCGTAGCCGCCGGCGATGTCGCCCGGCTCGAGCTCGGGAGGGATCGAGTCGGGGGCGATCGCGGCCGGTACGGGCACGTGGTCGTAGTAGCCGCCGTGCTCGTCGTAGGTGTAGATCAGCAGCGTGCGCGGCCACGCAGGCGACTCGAGCACCGCCTTGACCGTCTGGTAGGCCCAGTACTCGCCGTACGCCATGTTCTGAGGGTTCTCCTCATCGCCGCCGGTTGTTTCGAGCTTTTCGGCGATCGGCGCGAGCGCGGGCACGGTCGCGAGCCCCGAGCCGACGATCGCCGGCCACGCCGAACTCGGGATCGACGAGGCTCACCGATGGCAGCGAGCCGGCGGCGCAGTCGGCGTAGAACTGCGCGATCGGCGCGAGGTTGCTCGGATACTTTTCGACCGTCCCGGAGATGATCGCGGTCGAGGGCAGGTCGGTGAAGTAGTTCTTCCAGCTGACGCCGTAGGCGTGCAAGCGGTCCCACAGCGTGCCGTTGGGCGGCGGCGGGTCGCTCAGGCTTTCGGTATTCGTAGAGATGTTCCCGTAGGCCGTGCCCGCCATCAGGAAGCGGCGGTTCGGATATGTCTGGCATGGGGCCGAGCAGAACCAGCGGTTGGCCAGGCAGAACGTACGCGCCAGCGAATACGCGAATGGCAGGACCTCCTCGGTCCAGTAGCCCATCGGCCCGGGAGCGTCGACGGAGGTGACGAAGCCATCCATTTTGCCGCCGTCGATCTGTTCGTGGGTGGCGTTCCAGCTCTGGCTCGGCCCGGGCGGCTGGACGGTCGTCGGGATCACGAACGACTGCACCGGACCTTCGGGGCCGGGGTTGCTGTTGAGCGCGACGCCGGCGCGATCGAGGCGCAGCCCCTGCGCGCGCGGCTGACCGGAGCGTGCGATCGCGCCGAGGAGGTTGTCGAAGGAGTGGTTCTCCATCATCACGATCACGATGTGGTCGAAGGGCATCGTCTCGTTGACCGTGCCCGCGGGGAGCTTCGGGTTGGGCAGGCTGTCGGGCACGCGCAGCGGCCTGGCGGCGGCGGACGCCGTGCGCCACAGGGCGCCTGCACTCGACGCGCCTGCGACGGCTGCGCCGAGCGAGCCGCCGTAGCGCAGCAGTGCGCGCCGGGTCATGGTGTGCTCCAGTGATGGGTGGTTGAAGTCGAACATGGCTCCTTGGTTTCGCGCGCTACCCGCTCCGCAGCCCCGCGAACCCCCGCGGCCCCGCGCTCGTCGACAGCTTGTGTTCCCCGGTTCAACCGCCCACTCGTGAAGATCCTGTGAGCACGGGTGGACGCTGGCGTCGGCTCCGGCACGGCGGCTCCCCGGGGAGCGCCCCAGACGCCGCTAGCCTGTCGGGCCGTGCTCGTAACCAGAGATGACATCCGCAACGTGGCGATCGTCGCGCACGTGGACCACGGCAAGACGACGCTCGTGGACGCGATGCTGTGGCAGTCGGGCGCGTTTCGCGTCGGCCAGGACGTAGCCACGCGCGTCCTCGACTCGATGGACCTCGAGCGCGAGAAGGGCATCACGATCCTGGCCAAGAACACCTCGCTGCGCTACAGGGACGTCAAGCTCAACATCATCGACACCCCCGGTCACGCCGACTTCGGTGGAGAGGTCGAGCGCGGGCTGACGATGGTCGACGGTGTGCTGCTGCTGGTGGACGCATCCGAGGGCCCGCTGCCGCAGACGCGCTTCGTGCTGCGCAAGGCGCTCGAGGCGAAGCTGCCGGTGATCCTCGTGGTAAACAAGGTGGATCGCCCGGACGCGCGCGTCGCGGAGGTCGTAGACGAGGTGTACGAGCTGTTCCTGGACCTCGATGCCGACGAGCACCAGATCGAGTTTCCGATCGTCTACTGCAACGCCAAGGCGGGTGTCGCCTCCCTGCACTACGAGCCGGGCCAGCCGATCCAGGAGGAGAACCTCGCGCCGCTGCTCGACCTGCTGCTCGAGCGCATCCCGGCGCCCACCTACGATCCACAGCACCCACTGCAGGCGCTCGTGACTAACCTCGACGCGTCTCCGTACGTCGGGCGCCTGGCGATCTGCCGTGTGCGCCACGGGACGATCCGCAAGGGCCAGCAGATCGCGTGGTGCCGCGCCGACGGCTCGATCCAGCGTGCGACCGTTGCCGAGCTGTACGTGACCGACGCGCTCGACCGCGTCGATGCGCCCGAGGCGGGACCGGGGGAGATCATCGCCGTGGCGGGCATCGCCGAGGTCACGATCGGCGAGACCCTCGCCGACCTCGGCGACCCTCGTCCACTGCCGGTGATCACCGTCGATGAGCCCGCGATGTCGATCACGCTCGGTGTCAACACCTCACCGCTGGCGGGCAAAGACGGCGACAAGCTCACGGCCAGGCAGATCGAGGCGCGCCTGGCGCAGGAGCTGGTCGGAAACGTGTCGCTGCGCGTGAAAGAGACTGAGCGGCCGGACACCTACGAGGTCCAGGGCCGTGGCGAGCTGCAGCTGGCGGTGCTCGTCGAGATGATGCGCAGGGAGGGCTTCGAGCTGACGGTCGGCCAGCCGCACGTGCTCGAGCGCGAGATCGAAGGCAAGCGCCACGAGCCGGTCGAGCGGCTCTCGGTGGACGTCCCGGAGGAGCACGTCGGCACGGTCACGCAGCTGCTGGCCGCGCGCAAGGGCAGGATGGAGCACATGACCAACCACGGCACCGGCTGGGTGCGGATGGACTACCTCGTCCCGGCGCGCGGGCTGATCGGCTTTCGCACCCAGTTCCTGACCGAGACGCGCGGCACCGGCATCATGCATCACGTGTTCGACCGATGGGAGCCGTGGGCCGGGGACATCCTCACGCGCACGAGCGGCGTGCTCGTCGCCGACCGTCGCGGCGAGAGCGTGACCTTCTCGCTGTTCACGCTGCAGGAGCGCGGCTCGCTGTTCGTCGGCCCCGGCGAGGAGGTCTACGAAGGGATGATCATCGGCGAGAACGCCCGCTCGGAGGACCTCGACGTCAACCCGGTCAAAGAGAAGCATCTGACGAACATGCGCTCGTCGACCTCGGACGTGCTGGTGCGCCTCGACGCGCACCGCAAATTGTCCCTCGACGAGGCGCTGGAGTTCGTGCGCGAGGACGAGGCCGTCGAGGTGACGCCGGTGTCGGTGCGCATGCGCAAGGTGAACCTCTCGAAGCTCGAACGCCAGAAGGCCATGAAAATGGCGCGCAAGTAAGGTATGAGCACGCTCACGGGTGAGTCCCCGCCGTCCGCGGCTGGGATTCGGCTGAACGGCCTCGTGAAGACGTTTCGTGGGCCCAACGGTCCGATCAGGGCGGTACGGGGAATCGACGTGGAGATCGCGCCCGCTGAGACGGTCGCGCTGCTCGGTCCCAACGGTGCCGGCAAGTCGACGACGATCGACATGCTGCTCGGCCTGCTGGCTCCCGACGAGGGCAGCGTCTCGGTTTTCGGTCACGCCCCCGCACAGGCGGTCGCGCGCGGCGCCGTCGGCGGGATGCTGCAGACGGGAGAGCTGATCAGGGATCTGTCAGTGGGCGAGCTCGTGGCGATGATGGCCTCGCTTTACCCAACGCCGCTGGCGGTCGAGGACGCGCTCGAGCTTTCCGGTGTGCGTGAGATCGCCGCCCAGCGCACCCAGAAGCTCTCAGGCGGACAGACTCAGCGCGTGCGGCTCGCGATCGCGCTCGTCAGCGACCCGCAGCTGCTCGTGCTCGATGAGCCCACCGTCGCGCTCGACGTGGAGGCACGCCAGGCATTCTGGAGGACGATGAGGGCGTTTGCCGCGCGCGGAAAGACGGTCGTGTTCGCGACTCACTACCTCGAGGAGGCCGACGCTTATGCGGATCGCGCCGTGCTGATGGCGCACGGCGCCGTCGTCGCCGACGGCCCACCCACCGAGATCCGGGCGCGGGTCGGCACGCGCACGATCCGCGCCACCCTGCCGGGCGTGGATGCGAGCGAGCTGCTTCGGCTGCCGGGCGTCAGCAGCGCCGAGCGTCGTGGGGAAGCGGTGGTCGTGCGCTGCGCCGACTCCGATGTCGCGATCAGGGCGCTGCTGAGCACCCACCCCGACGCGCGCGACATCGAGATCAACGCGGCCGGCCTCGAGGAGGCGTTTCTCGCCCTGACGGGCGACGGTCACGCGGCCACCGCGCCGCGCGGTGCGGGACAGACGACGTCTCACGGAGGGGTGTCTGATGCCGCTGCTCTACACGCGCTACGAGCTGCTGAGGACCTTGCGCAACCGGCGCTTCTTCCTGCTGTCGCTCGGCTTTCCGCTGGTCCTGTACTTCGTGATCGTGAGTCCCAACCGGCACGTGCGCAACTTCGATGGCAGCGGCGTCTCGTTCGCGCTCTACTACATGGTCGGGCTCGCGACCTTCGGGACGATGAGCGCGATGCTCTCGTGTGGAGCGCGAATCGCGGCCGAGCGCGCGGTCGGCTGGAATCGCCAGCTGCGCATCACGCCGCTCACACCGCGGGCCTATTTCCGCGTGAAGGTGATCACCGGATACATGATGGCGCTGATCAGCCTGCTGGCGCTGTACGCGGCCGGCGCGTCGCTCGGCGTCAGCCTCCCCGCCGGCCAGTGGCTCGAGATGACCGCGCTGATCCTCGTCGGCCTGGTTCCGTTCGCTGCGCTCGGGATCATGCTCGGCCACGTGCTCACGCCGGACTCGATCGGTCCGGCGATGGGCGGCGGGATCTCGCTGCTGGCGCTGCTTGGAGGCGTGTGGTTCCCGCTCCCGAGCCACGGCTTCCTGCATGAGCTCGCGCAGTACATACCCTCCTACTGGCTCGCTCGCGCCAGCCATGTGGCCGTGGGCGGCGCCGCGTGGAGCACCATGGGATGGGTGGTGATGGGCGCGTGGACGCTCGTGCTCGGCGTTCTCGCCGCGCGCGCGTATCGGCACGACACCGGCCGCATATAGCCGCCTGGCCGCGGCTCGAGCCGCGGGTGCTGCTTGCACACGACGGCTGCGCATGCGGCGCCGGGCGACGCTAGGGTACCGCCGATGATCAAAACGACAAGAGCCCCACTCACCGCCAGGATCGCCGTGCTGGTCGCATCGCTGGCGTGTGCATCGCTGCTCGCCGGCCCTGTCGCAGCGGGTGCAGCCACGATCGTCTACGCCCCCGAGAGCCTCTCTGTATATGAACAGCAGCTCAACAGCGGCAAGATCAGGGCCGTGACGATCAACAAGCGCGTCCGCTCGCTGCGCGTGACGCTCGACGACGGCAGCTACGTGCTCGCGCACTACCTGCCCAAGGGAGAGCACCAGGCCGCTGCGGCGCTCGAAGCCAAGCACGTCCCGGTCATCGTGCTGAGCTCGACGGAAGCCAGCAAAGCACTCAAATCCGAACCCAAAAAAGCCGCCAAACACAAACTGCGCTACATCGCCGCAGGGGTCTTGGTCGTCGTGATCATCATCGTCGCTGGCGTGCTGGTCGTCAGACGCAGGCGCTACAGCGCCGAATACTGATCCACATAGCCGGAGCTCGGCCGGCGCCCTGAGTCGCAGCCAAGACTGAGAATAAGACTCAGTCTTGATATGGTGGTCGCCGCTGTACCGACCACCCGCGTCTATCAAGGAGCCGGCCGACATGAAGCTGAGCCACGCCCGCGCGTCAGCGCGCCTCACCGCCCTCGTGCTGTTCGCCGCGCTGCCCGCGTCGCTCGCCGGCTGCGGCAGCAGCGCTCAGAGCGCCACGACAGGCGCCACGATCAACGCGGTCGGTGCGGAGAACGAGTACGCGAACGTGATCGAACAGATCGGCGGCAAGTACGTCAAGGTCACAGCGATCGAGAGCAACCCGAACACCGATCCCCACACCTACGAGGCCAGCGCGAGCACCGCCCGGGCGGTCAGCGCCGCGAGCTTGCTGATCGAAAACGGCGTGGGCTATGACACCTACATGGAAAAAATCGAGTCGGCCTCACCGAACTCCTCGCGGAAGGTCATCAACGTCCAGAAGCTGCTCGGCCTGCCGGATATCGACCCCCAACCCGCACCTCTGGTACAAGCCCACGACGATGCCGATCGTCGCCAAGGCGATCGTCAGCGATCTCTCTGCGCTAGCGCCTGCTCACGCGGCGTACTTCCAGGAAAACGCCAAGAAGTTCGAAGAATCGCTGAAGCCGTGGTATGAAGCGATCGCGAAGTTCAAGGCCGCCTACCCGAGCACGCCCGTCGCGACTACCGAGCCTGTCGCGGACTACATGCTCGAAGCGGCCGGCGCGAAGAACGTGACGCCGTTCCCGTTTCAGGCGGACATCATGAACGGCACCGACCCCGCTCCCCAGCTCGTGACGCTTCAGAACAGCTTTTTCGCCGGGCACAAGGTGAAGGTGTTCGTCCACAACCAGCAGGTCACCAGCTCGCTCACGGAATCGTTTGTGCAGGCCGCCAAGCGTGCGGGGATCCCGGTGGTCGGCGTGTACGAGACGATGCCTACCCCCGGATATGACTATCAGTCGTGGATGCTCGCCGAGGTGAAGGCCATCGAAAAGGCCGTCGGACAGGGCATCTCAACCGAAAAACTGTGAGCTCGCCGGGCGCATCTGTGGACCATGACATCCTCACGGTGAAGGGGGTCGACGTGCGGCTCTCGGGCCGCCCGATCCTCGACCAGGTGAGCTTCACGATCGCGCCCGGAGAGTTCACAGGGCTGATCGGGTTAAACGGGGCCGGCAAGACGACGCTGTTCCGCGTGATCCTCGGGCTGCAAGCCGCGAGCGCGGGAGAGGTCCTCTTCCGTGGACCTGCCGGTCCGCGCTCCCGCGTGCGAGGACCACAGCTGATCGGCTTCGTCCCCCAGAAGTTCCTGCTCGACCCGGACCTGCCGCTGCGCGCACGGGATCTCGTTGGTCTCGGCCTGGACGCGCACCGCCTCGGGGTACCGCGCCCATCCCGCGCCCGCCGCGCGCTGGTCGATGAGATGCTCGCGGCGGTCGACGCGGAGCGCTTTGCCGACACCCGCGTCGGGCGGCTCTCCGGAGGCGAGCAGCAGCGAGTTCTGATCGCGCACGCCCTGATCGCGCGTCCCCGCCTGCTGCTGTTGGACGAGCCGTTGGCGAACCTCGACCTGCGCAGCGCGCACGAGGTCGTCGCGCTGCTCTCTCGCATCGCCCGCGAGCAGGAGATCGCGGTGCTGATCTCAGCGCACGAGATCAACCCCCTGCTCGGGGTGATGGACCGCATCGTCTACCTCGCCGCAGGACGCGCCGCGAGCGGAACGACCGCTGAGGTGGTCCGCGCGGACGTCCTCAGCAAGCTCTACGGCCACCACGTCGACGTGCTGAACGTCCACGGCCGCGTGCTGATCGTCGCGGGCGCCGGCGATGAAACAGATCTCGCCGGGCACGAGGTCGCCTTCCCAAAGACCGAGATCGTCTCATGAGCCACTTCCTGAGCCCTGTGTTCGCCCCTGGCTTCTTCGACAGCGAAGCGGTTCACATAGCGCTCGCCGTCGGGGCGATCGCCGCGATCGTCACCGGGGTCGTGGGGGTGTTCACGGTCATGCGAGGACAATCCTTCGCCGGCGAGGCGTTCGGCGACATCGGCACCACGGGGGGCTCGGGAGCGTTCCTCGTCGGCGTCGGGCCGCTGTGGGGGTTCGTGGTGGGCAACCTCGCGGCGGCTGCGGCGATGGAGGCGATCGGCATCCAGCGCACGCGTGGACGGGATCTCGCCACGGGGATCGTGCTCGGCGCGTCGATCGGGCTGGCGGCGCTGTTCCTCTACATAACAACAACCGAACAGAGCACCACGGGCGCGACCGTCACGATCCTGTTCGGCTCAGTGTTCGCGATCGCGAGTTCGACCGTCCCGCTGGTACTGCTCCTCAGCCTGCTCGTGCTCGGTTTGATGCTTGCGATCTACCGGCCGCTGCTGCTTGCCACCGTGAGCCCCGAGATGGCAGCCGCGCGCGGAATCCCCGTGCGGCTCGTCGGGGTGCTCTACCTGCTCGCGCTCGCGCTCGCCGCGGCGCTCGCCGCGATCACGATCGGCTCGATCCTCGGAACCGCGCTGCTCGTCGGTCCGGCTGCCAGCGCGCTGCGGCTGACAAAGCGTCCGCTGGCAGCGATGCTGACTGCGGCCGGCATCGGGATCGGAGCGATGTGCCTCGGGATCGTGCTCGCCTACGACAGCTACGAATGGCCTCCCGTGCGGCATGGATGGCCGGTGAGCTTCTTTGTGGTCAGCATCATCTTCGTTCTCTATCTGCTCTCCGGGCTGCCCGAGCGGCGCCACAGAAACCGCGATCGCAAGGCCGTCCTGCCGCCTCCTCTGCCCGCTGTCCCGGAGATCGGCTAGGCGATGTTCTCGGGTTTCATGGTCAACGCGTGGGAGGTCGCGAGCATCGTCGCCGTCGTCGCCGGGGTGGTCGGGTTCTTCACCGTCCTGCGCGGCTCGGCATTCGCCGCGCACGCGATCCCCAACGGGTCCTTCGCCGGCGCCGCCGGCGCGAGCCTGATCGGGGTCAGCACACTCCTCGGGCTCGGCGTGTTCGCCCTCGCCGGAGCGCTCGGGATCGGCCTGCTCGGCCGCCGGGGCCGCCACGACGTCGCGACCGCGCTCGCGCTGGTGACGATGCTCGGCCTCGGTGCGCTGTTCCTCAGCTTCAGCGAAGAGTACGCGCCGGCGGTCTACTCGCTCCTGTTCGGAGAGGTCCTCGGGATCTCGAGCAACGACATCGCCCCGACCGCGCTGCTCGGCCTGGCGTGCATCATCGCGATCGCTCTTCTCTACCGTCCGCTGATGCTCTCGTCGGTCCTTCCCGAGGTCGGCGAAGCCCGTGGAGTGAGCAGCTTCCGCATGGAGATGCTGTTCCTGACCGTCCTCGCACTGGCAACGGCCATGACCGTGCCCGTCGTCGGCACGCTGCTGATCTTCAGCCTGATGATCGGCGCGCCCGCAGCCGCGCGCTCGTTCACCGACCGGCCGCTTCTAGCTATGGCCCTGTCGGTGGCCTTCGCGCTGTTGATCGTGTGGTTCGCGATCGCCGCCTCCTATGAAACCAACTACCCCGTCGGGTTCTTCGTCGGCAGTGCCAGCGCCGTTGCCTACGCGCTCGGGCGTGGCTGGGCCGCGTGGCGCTCGCATCGGCTGAGCCGGGGAACCGCGACGCTCGAATACGCCGTCAGCGGCGCCTCTAACATCGTCTCATGAGCTCTGAAGCCGCAACCGACAGCTGGGTCGAAGAGGCCGAGGCGGCACTCGCCGCCGCGGGGCGGAAGCGTGGCGGCGCCAGGCGCGCGCTGCTCGAGCTGCTCGCCGAGCAGGAGTGTGCGTTGACGGCGCTCGAGATCGAGGACGCGCTGCGCGCACGCTCGGCGCGCCCGGTGAGCCGCGCGAGCGTGTACCGGATCCTCGACGAGCTCGAGGCGCTCGCGCTCGTCCAGCGCGTCGAGACCGGCCAGGCGATGGTTCGCTACGAGCGCGTGTGCGAGCACGAGAGCCACCACCATCATCTCGTCTGCGACGAGTGCGGCCTCGTGATGCCCTTCTCGGACGCCGGCCTCGAGCGCGCGATCGACTCGCTCAGCGCGCGGGTCCCGCTCACCGTCTCCGAGCACGAGATCGTGCTGCACGGGGCGTGCAGCGATTGCGCCGCCTAGGTGTAGACCTAGGCGGCCCTCTGGCAACTTGTTAGAAAATCGAAAGGCTGTATAGCGATGGCATTACAGCGTTCTGCTTTCGATCAAACTCGACGCCTCACCCGTCAACCAGGCCGCACAGCCGGTCGCTGAGCTCGCGCAGCCGCCGACGCGCGCGCTCGTCATACGCCTGGGGATGAGCCTCGGCCGCGACGAGCCCGTTGAAGTAGCGCCCGCTGACGCCATCGAGTTCCGGGTCGGCTACGAGCCGCAACGTCGCGGCGACTCCCTGCTCGAGCGAGCTGATCGGCTGGGCGCCACCGTCGAGCACCATTTTCGTCGGCATGAACGTCGCTGGGTGCAGGCAGTTGGCCATGATCGCACCGGCCGGCAGCTCCTCGGCGAGGTCGAACGTGAACATGATCTGAGCGAGCTTGCTCTGGCAGTAGGCCCTGAAGCCGTCGTAGTGGCGCTCGAGCATCACGTCGTCGAAGTCGATCGGCGCCTGCCCGGCAGAGCTGACGTTGACGATGCGAGCCGGCGCGGAGCGTTCGAGCGTGGGCAGCAGCAGCTTCGTGAGCAGGTAGCCGGCGAGATAGTTGACCGCGAACCTCAGCTCATAGCCGTCACGGCTCTCCATCCTGGCGCTGTCGCCGGCAATCGTCGCGCCGATACCGGCGTTGTTGACGAGCGCGTCGAGACGCGCGACCTCGCCGATCGTCTCACCGGCGAGCGCCCGCACCTCCTCGAGCGAGGCGAGGTCGGCGCGCAGCCAGCGCAGGCGCCCGTTACCGGTCGCGGCGCTTATCTGCTCGATCGTCTCGCGGCCGCGCTCGTCGTCGCGACCGTGGATCAGGAGCGTCGCACCCTGCGCCGCGAGCTCGGTCGCGAGCGCCCGTCCGAGCCCGTCCGTCGCGCCGGTGATCAGGATTGTCTGCTGACTGACAGGTCGGATGGCGTCTCCTTGTGCGTGGTCACGGTAGCTGGCCGACCCGACCCGGTGCTTGAGCGCGCCGCGCCGGGCACAACGCGCGGCTTGCCCCACAGGTAGCTGAGCACGCAGCCGAGCGCGAACAGCGCCACAACGAGCAGCACCGGCCCGGAGTCCTCGACGAGCGCGCCGAGGACCCCCGCGGCGAGACCGCCCGCGAGCGCAGCCAGCCACGCAGGATCGCCGGCGACAGGGGCGAGCAGGCGCTCGCGCCGGCGGATTCCCAGCGCCGCGGCGGCGAGTGCGATGACCGTCGCAACGGGCATCGCATGGTTCTTCAGCTCGTTCCACGCGCCGTCGTAGCGGCGCACGATCACGTCGCGGAGCTCGCCCGCCGAGCGCGCGTCGAGGACACTGCCGGTGAAGTGGCCGGAGCCGTGCGCAGCGGCGAGGTCGAGTGCCGCCAGCGCGACGAGCCCCGCGACGGGGCTCAGCAGCACGATCAGCGCCCGTCTGCGCGTCGGCGCGCCCGGGAGGAGCATCACCGTGGCGAGCGCGAAGGCGAAGCTCACGAGGATCACGCCGCCGACGCCCGCGCCGATTCGCGCCGAGCCCTCGATCACCGCCAGCACGGTGCCGGTGATCGCCATCGTCAGCGCTGCGCGTCGACCGCGCGTCGCGGGGTACAGCGCGGCGGCGACCGCCCCGAGCACGAGCACGGCCAGCGCGGACTTCAGATCGTTGCCGATGCCGTAGAAGCGCGCTCCCAGGATCGGGTCCGGTCCGAGCAGCGAGCGCATCAGCAGCTGCGTACCGGCGAGCGCGTCGACGCTGATCGCGACGATCGCCGCTACCGCCGGGACGAGCAGCGCACGCGGCCAGCGAACGAGCGCGTCGCTGAGACCGCCGAGCGCCAGGCAGAAGAACGCGATCGTCGCGTACTCGACCGCCGCACTCGGCTCGAGTGCCGCGGGGAGCAGCACCGCCACCGGCGCCCAGAGCACGCCGAGCGCTCCGACGCGCAATGCCCACGCGCGCCCGCGCGGCCACGGCGACGCCAGCAGCGTGAGCAGTGCCCACACCGCGAGCAGCCAGGCGAGCGCTGGCAGGCGCCGAGCACCGATCACGCGCAGACGCGACATCAGTCGCTGCAGGCTTGCGCGGTCCAGCGGGCCGTCGGTGACCAGCGGCTCGCCGCGCACGTCCGCCGGGATCGGCCGCACGTCGAGGTAGTCGAGGATCGTCGGGGTGAGGTCGAAGGCGGCGATCAGGCCGCGCTGTTTGGTGCTCTGCGAGCTCAGCTCCCGGCCGCCGCCCGAGAGTCCCGCCGCGGCCGTCCACAGCAGCTGACCCGCGGACCCCTGCGCGACCCGCTGGACGACGATCAGCAGCTCGGTCGCGGGGCGCTTGCTACCGAGCGCAAGCAGCTCCGCGCGGCCTTCGGCGCCCGCGGGCAGGTCTGCGACCACCAGGCGCTTGGTGCGCAGCACGGTGGCGATACGCGCAAGGAGCGTCGGCGGCGAGCCGAGCGAGGCGGTCGCGACCCGCCCTGCGAGTCCGGCCGCCAGCGCGCCGTCGGTGTTCGTGGCACCGTCGATGCCGGCGTATCCGGCTCCGCCGGAGATCTCGCTGGCGAGCAGCCCGGGGCGCAACAGCTGCGGCGCTGCTTCCGCGCGCCTGCGCGCTGCCTGCCAGCCCACGACCGTCGCCCCGGCGCCGGAGGCGAGCAGCGACAGTGCGGGCGCTCGCGCGGGCGCGTACGCCGAGCTGGAAACGCGCGCACCCTGGCTGATGTCCAGCACCAGCTGGGTTTGCGCGTAGCGGCCTTGGCTCGCGGACATGATGCCGACGGACGCACCCGCGAGGCGGGCCAGATCGGGCGCGCCGACCGGCGCGAACACGACCAGCACCGACCGGTGCCCGACCGCGCCGGACGCCGCGGCCTCGCTCGTCCAGGCGCCGAGCGCTGAGATACAGACCAGCGTCAGCGCCGCCCCGCGCCGGACCCGGCTCAGAGCCCCGCTCCGTGTCTCGCCCGCGGCAGCACTGCGCGGAAGCGTAACCGTACGCTCAGTTGACGCTCGGGTCCAGCGGCATGCGGGCGAGCAGCGCGTAGCTGCCGCCCATGCGCGTGAGCACGATGCTCCACAGCTCCTCCGGGGTGTCCGTGAAGACGTCGCGCGGCTCGGCCGGGTGGGCGATCCAGGCGCCTTCGGCGATCTCTGCATCGAGCTGTCCGCGGCCCCAGCCGGCGTGGCCGGCGAACACCCGCCGGCGCTCCGTTGTCTCGGCGAGCTCCTCGACGCCCGCATCCGGGGCGGGGAAGCCGATGCGACCGAGCACCATCACTCCCGCGAGCGCCGGCTCGAGGAACTCCGCCAGGAACACGACCGAGCTCGGCTGCACCGGGCCGCCAACGTACACCGTCTCGAGCGCTCCGACGACGTCGAGCAGCTGCGGCACGGCCTCGCCGACGGTGACGCTCGACGGGCGGTTGAGGACCACACCCATCGCTCCGTCGTCACTGTGAATGCCGATCAGCACGACCGTGCGCGCGAAGTTCGGATCCAACAGCGAGGGCGAGGCGAGCAGCAGCTGACCGGCGAGCGATTGCTCCATGATCCCAGGCTAGCGTTCGTGGGACGCTCCGATCGGGCGTGCGAGAGTGCGCGGCCCGACAGGACTCGCCAGGTGCTCCTAGGCCGTCAGCGACCGACGCTGAAGATCTCGAGGGTTCCGGTGAGCTTGTGGTCGTTGGCGTTGCCCGTCGGCTCGACGACGTGCCCGTCGACGACGATCGGGCTGTTCCAGTGTCCGGGTTCGCCCGGCAGCTTCGCGATGGGATGCGGTGAGGACGGGCGGTAGACATAGATGCCCCCGGCGTCGGGTTCATAGACGAACAGCAGGCCGCCGACCATCACCGGGCTGGTGCCGGGCTTGTCGTTCTGCCACGCCAGATACAGGCGCCCGCCGCGCAGCACGTACGCGGCTGTCGCGTGTTCGTCGGCGAGGAACATCGTCGTGTGTCCGCCTCGCTGCCACGCCGCAGGCGCGTTGAACAGCTGGCCGCCGCCCGGTAGCGACAGCCGCTGCACTTCGCCGCCGAGCGGGCGCAGCCGCGCGCCCGACGGGGGGTGGCCGTCCAGGCGCTGCAGCGCCAGCACTCGCATGACGCCGTCCTTGCCCGCCACCATGACCCTGTTCTGCCCAAGCAGGACCGGCGCACTCGAGCCGAGGTCGGAGTCGGTGCTGTTCAGTTCTTCCTGGTTGGTGGGTGTGAAGGACTGGCGCACGGTCAGTGCCGGGAACGTCAGCTCGAGCACGCTATCGCCGAAGTCGGTGGTGCCGTTCCAGGGGCCGTTGCCGGTGTCGAGCAGGATCCGGCTACCGCCCGGCTCGACCACGGGACCGCCGCGCGAGAGGATCGCCGAGTCGCTCGCGCCGCAGGTGCTCGGCAGCTGCAGTTCACGGCGGTTTGCGCACAGCGTGTTGAACACTCGTGCCAGGTGTCCGCTCGAACGGTCGATCAGGACCAGATGACCCTGATAGGGCGGGGGGTCCCCGAGATAACCGCTGGTCGCCACGAGGAGGTCGGGGCCGTCGATGTTGAGCGCCGCGCCGAGCTTCTCATGCATCGGTTCGCGCGTGACCGACACGGGCCAGGCGCCGCCGGTGTCCTCGGTGCCGTCGGCGAGGGACAGCTTGTGAATCAATCCGTTCGGCGAGGCGGCGTACACGACCAGGCGGTCCGGATCCGCGAGCGGGCTCGCGACCGTGATCTGCGCCGTTCCCGCCCAGCGGCTGTAGCCGGGCGGCGTGAACGTCCACAGGATCCGGCCGCTGTCGGCGTCGATCGCGAGCGTCTTGCCATAGGTCGTGGTGACTAGGATCACGTCGTGCACGGCGCCATCGACCGTCACGCCGTGCAGGTAGATCGGCGAGGAGTCGACGGTCCCGGGGAGCGACACGCTGACGCTGCGCAGGTGGGTGACGTTCGCGGCCGTGATGCCGTCGGCGAGTTCGCTGACGTCGCTGCGCTGCGGGTCGAGGCCGAACTCGGGCCAGTCACGCAGCTTCGCGGCGGCGGAGCGACTGGCGCTGGGAATCGCGGTGACGCTGACCGTGGGCGTCCTCACCGCGGCGGGGGTCGTGCTGCCGCAGGCCACCAGCAGCGCGCACATCCCCGACGCGAGGGCCAGGTTCGTGAGGCGGTGCGCGCGCATCGTCAACTTTCTAGCGGATCGTAAGCTAGGGTGACGCGCATGGCCAAGAGCCCTCGGGTTGGCGAACAGGCACCGGACTTCGAGCTCCCGGGCACCGATGGGACGTTCAAGCTCTCCGAGCACCGTGGCGAGCGGGTGGTGCTGCTGTTCTACCCGGGCGACAACACGATGGTGTGTACGAAACAGTTCTGCTCATACCGCGACCGCGCCGAGGACTTCGCAGCGCTGGACGCGACCGTCGTGGGAATCTCCTCACAGGACCTCGACTCGCACCGCGGCTTCAGCGAGAAGTACGGTCTGACCGTGCCGCTGTTGGCAGACGTGGACAAGGATGTGGCGCGCGAATACGACGCCTTCTCCTCGCGCCTGGGGGTCAAGCGCGCCGTGATCGTGATCGACGAGCAGGGCACCGTGCGCCACCGCCACGATCACCTGCTCGGACTCGACTTCCAGTCGGTCGACCAGCTTCAGGCCCTGCTCGACGCGCTTCCGAACGCGCCAGCAGCGTAAGGGCGCGGCGCCCGCCGGTGGGCGCGCGGAGGACAGGCTCCTCGCCTCCGCGCTGTGGTGAGTCTGGTTGCTGTCGATCGCCGCGAGACTCGGGATCATTGCCATGGGGCGACGGTAGCCGTAGTGCTACCGGGGCTCGAGCGCGGGCCGCTCGCTGCGCGCACGCGCCGCATACAGCTCGGCGAGCTCGAGCTGCAGGCTGCGGGGCCGTTCACCGGGGCGCGGCGCGTTGCGGTGCCAGTAGCCGTCGCCGTCGAGATCCCACGAGTTCTGGTTGTCGGCGAAGGCGCGTTCGAGCACGTCGAGCAGCTCCTCGCGCAGCTCCGGTGCCTCGATCGGGACGGCCAGCTCGACGCGGTGGTCGAGGTTGCGCGGCATCAGGTCAGCGGAGGCGATGTAGATCGCGAGGTCCCCCTCGCGTTCGAAGGAGTACACGCGCGAGTGCTCGAGCAGGCGCCCGACGATCGAGACCACGCGGACGTTCTCGGAGACGCCGGGCACTCCCGGGCGCAGGCAGCAGATGCCGCGGACGTTCAGCTCGACGCGCACGCCCGCCTGTGACGCGGCGTACAGCGCACGGATGCAGCGGCCGTCGACGAGCGAGTTCATCTTCATCGCGATCCGCGCGGGGTGCTCATCGGAGTGCGCCGCGACCGTGCGCTCGATCTGCTCGATGATGCCGTCGCGCAGATGCTCGGGCGCGATCAGGACCTTGCGGTAGTGCAGCGGGCGGCCGTAGCCGGTGAGGTAGTTGAACATGTCGGCGACGTCGGCGCCGATCTGCTCGTCGGTCGTGAAGAGCCCGAAGTCTGTATACAGCCGCGCCGTGGCGGAGTGGTAGTTGCCGGTCCCGATGTGCACGTAGTTGCGCACGCCGTCGCCCTCGCGGCGCACGACCAGCACGCACTTTGCGTGGGTCTTCAGAGCGGGCTGGCCGTAGACGACGTGCACGCCGGCCTCCTCCAGCGCCTTGGCCCAATGGATGTTCATGCGCTCGTCGAAGCGCGCCTGCAGCTCGACCAGCGCGACCGCCTGCTTGCCCCGTTCGGTGGCGTCGATCAGCGCCGGCACCAGCGGCGAGTCGTCGCTCGTGCGGTAGACGGTCTGCTTGATCGCCAGTACGTTTGGATCCGCGACGGCCTGCTCGACGAAGCGCTCGACCGACGTCGCAAACGACTCGTAGGGGTGGTGCACGAGCAGGTCGCCTTCCCGCATCGCGCCCAGCACGTCAGGACGCTCGCCCTCCCGGCGCAGCAGCCGCGGGTGCGTGATCCCGACGATCGGCTCCTCGCGCAGCTCGTTGTGGCCGGGGAGCTTCACGATCTGCCACAGCGCGCCCATGTCGAGCAGGCCGTCGACGGGGTAGACCTCCTCGTCCTGCACGCCCAGGAGGTTCGCCAGCGACTCGCGCAGCTGCTCGGAGCAGTGGGCGCCGACCTCGACACGCACGACCTCGCCGAAGCGCCTGCGGCGCAGCTCGTCCTCGACCGCCTGCAGCAGGTCCGCGGCGTCGTCGGAAACCTCGAGGTCGGCGTCGCGGGTTACGCGGAAGACGTCGTAGTCGGCGATCTCCATGCCTGGGAACAGCGCGTCGAGGTGGTTGGCGATCACGTCCTCGAGCGGCACGAGCAGCGCGGGCTCTGACCCCGGCTGCTTGAGGCTGACAAAGCGGGGCAGGATCTCGGTGGGGACCTTGACGCGCGCGAACACCGTCTGCTCGTTGGTCGGGTCGCGGACGAGCACAGCCAGGCTCAGCGACAGGTTGGAGATGTATGGAAACGGGCGGCCGGGCGCCACCGCCAGCGGCGTGAGCGCCGGGAAGATCGCCTTTTGGAAGTGCCTCGCCAGCTCCGCGCGCCGCTCGTCGTCGAGCTCGCTCACGCCGACCACGCGAATGTCGTGCGCCGCGAGCGCCGGGCGCAGCTGTCCTTCGAAGCAGTCGGTCAGCCGTCGGCCCTGAGCGAGCACGCGCTCGCGGATCAGCGCGATCACCTGCGAGGGGATCAGGCCGTCCTGGCTGGGGTTCTCGACGCCAGCGTCGATCTGGTCGCGCAGCCCGGCGACGCGCACCATGTAGTACTCGTCGAGGTTCGTCGTGTAGATCGCGCAGAACTTGACACGCTCGAGCAGCGGAACGCGCTCGTCCTCGGCCAGCTGCAGGACGCGGTCGTTGAAGTCGAGCCACGAGAGCTCGCGGTTGAGGTACAGCGACGGGTCCAACAGCGACTGGTCCACGGCCGACCGCTCGATGGCGCCGGCGGGGGGCGCAGCGGTCGCCACCGTCGCGGGGTCGTCGAGGTTGTGCGCGAGCTCACCGTCCATCCTCTCAAGCTACACCGTGACAGCAACAAGCCGAAGCTCCCGCTGCGCGCTCGGATCAGTGCAAGGGCTCGTCCGAGGAACCGGGAACTTGCCCTCAGAGGGTCTCGAGCGGCACGCCGATGAGGTTCAGCCGGCGCATGAGTCCCTCCAGGGCGAATGCACGCAGCTCCTCAGCGGATGCGCCGAGGTCGGCTGTGTCAGCTCCCGCCGGCGGCGTCAAGGACTCTGCGACGGCGGGCAGCAGGTCGCGCAGGGTCTCGCCTACGGCATCCTCCGCGCCCGGAGTCTCATTGACGGCTTTGCGCAGGAACCAGACGCCGTAGCCGATATGGCGGTGCTCGTCGTGGTGGATCTTGGTGTAGCCAGCCACGAATCCGGGCAACAGGCTCGCGCGTCCCATGAAGCGCGTCGCGAACTCGAACGTCGTCAGCCCGAGGGTCGCCTCGAGTATCAGGTGGTAGGTCGTCACGAATGCCACCTTCGCCGCGACGTCACCTGGATTCGCGAGGAGCCGCTTGTTGGCTGCGACGAGCTTCTCGTCGAAGATCGTCTGGAAAGCCGCGGAGACCTGTTCGCGGGCACGCTCGACGTGGGCGGCGATGAGCGCCGGCTCTGAGACGACCTCGTCTTGGACGCGCGCGTAGAACTGCATGTGCCTGGCCTCGTCGACCTGCTGGGTGGCGAGAAACGTGATCTCCTCCTCGCTCCCGTCCGCTCCAACCAGGCCGGAGAACTTCGTCGTGATGCGCTCCTCCGCGACCATCAGCGAGCCAAGGACGAAGGACACCAGCGTGCGGTCCTCCATCGCATTCCACTGCTCGCGATCGATCGACAGGTCGATGTCCCAGGGACTCCATTGGCTGTCCTCCCAGTGGCGGTAGAGCGTCTGCGGATCGTGCAGGTGGAGATCGTGTGCCGCGAGGCTCATGCGGGCGCGATTGCTGGCTTGCGGGCGCGGACGATCGCCGAGATCGCCTGCGCGTGCACGCGGTGGGTCTCGCGTATCTCGACATCGGCCAGGCCCGCGTCTGCGAGCGCGCCTGCGAACTCGCGCTGTGTGAGCGCCCCGGCGATGCACCCTGTGAATGCCTGCATGTCCGCTCGGGTCGCATCGTCCATGTTCTCGTCGGCGATCACGTCAGAAACCGCAAAGCGCCCGCCTGGCCGCAGGACCCTGGCGACCTCACGCAACACCTTGGCCTTATCGCCGGAGAGGTTGATCACACAGTTCGAGATCACGACGTCGACACTCGCGTCGGGGAGCGGTATCTCCTCTATGTAGCCCTTGTGGAACTCGACGTTCTCGACGCCGGCCTTGCGGGCGTTCTCGCGCGCGAGGGCAAGCATCTCGTCGGTCATGTCCAGACCGTGCGCTTTGCCGATCGGGCCCACGCGCTTGGCGGAGAGCAGAACGTCGATGCCGCCACCGGAGCCGAGGTCGAGAACCGTCTCGCCCTCGTGCAGTTCGGCAACAGCCGTGGGATTCCCGCAGCCGAGTGAGGCGAGCGTGGCGGTGTCCGGTAGCTGCTCGCGATCGCCGAGCGCATAGAGCGCGGCGCCGAAGACCTCGCTGCCGCCGTCGAATGTCTCGCTTGGGGCGCAGCATCCGGCCCCGGGGTCGGTACTCGTGACCTGGACGGCGGCGGCGGCGTAGCGCTCGCGCACCTGCTCACGCACGTCGCCGGCTTGCGTCGCGGTGGCCTCGGTGGTGCAGCTGCAGCAAGCGGTTGTCTCGGCGGTGGTGGTCAGCTCAGCCATGCGGATAGCTCCTTCAGTGCGTCGGGAATGACGTAGTAGTAGGCCCACAGCCCCTGGCGCTCGGAGTCCACGATCCCGGCGTCGCGCAACTTCTTGAGATGGTGGGAGAGCGTTGGCTGGGAGATGTCGAACAGCGGCACCAGCTCACAGACGCAGACCTTGCCGGCGTGCTTGCGCAGCACGTCCACAAGCTGCAGGCGGATCGGGTCGCCGAGTGCCTTTGCGACCTCAGCCATGCGCAGAGCATGGTCACGCTGGACGTCGGGGTAGACAACCGGCTCGCAACAGCGCTCGCCGGGCGCTCGCTTCTGCTTGGGGGCTAGCTCCATATCGATGGGCATCTATATACACATATCAATAACAATCATGCTTGTCAATGGATTACGATAGCGCCATGACTACCAGCGGCGTGCCTTCCACCTTCCAGCAGCCGGATGAGAAATCGTTCCGTGATGTGCTGTTCGTCTGCGACCACAACGCGGGGCGCTCGCAGATCGCCCAGGCATTCTTCGAGCGCGACGCGCCGGAGGACTTGCGCGCCGAGTCCGCCGGCACCGAACCCGCCGCTGCGCTTTGGCCCTACGTCGTCGAGGTGATGCGCGAGGTCGGCCTCGATCTCGCCGGACGCAAGCCCAAGAAGCTCACCCTCGAGATGCAGCTGCGCGCCGATTGGGCGATCACAATGGGCTGCGGTGATGCCTGCCCGTATGTGCCATCGATGGTGGAGGCATGGGATATCCCTGACCCGGCTGGTAGGCCGATCGAGGACGTACGTGCGATCCGTGACGGGATCGAGGCGCACGTCCGTGAGCTGCTCAGCGATCGTCTCGAGGCGATCCGCGGTGATCGCACGGCTCACGAGCTGCGTCTCGCCAGGCTGCTGCCGGCACTCGTCCGCGAATTCGCCGACGCCAAGCCTGCAGAGGAAATTCGGGGGTGCGCAGACGTGGTCCTCACAGGCTTCGACGGGGCGCGCGTGCGCACGCACGTCATGATGCTCGCGCACCGACAGACCCGGGAGTGCCTGCGCCGGGACACCTGCGATCTGCTTGCGACTCGGGAGCCATCGTGAACGCGTGCCCGGACACGCTCAGATGAGCACCCGTGTGGGCATCAACGGCTTCGGGCGCATCGGACGGCTGGCGCTGCGCGCGGCCTGGGAGTGGCCGGAGCTCGCGTTCACCCACGTGAACGAGCTCCACGGCGATGCGGCGACCGCGGCTCATCTTCTGACGTTCGACTCGATCCACGGACGCTGGTCCGAGGACGTCCACGGCAAGGACGGCTCTCTGATGATCGACGGGACCGCGGTGGGCTACACCAGCGCCGGCCAGCCCGGCGACCTTCCCTGGGGTGAGCTGGGGATCGAGATCGTGCTTGAGTGCACCGGCAAGTTCCGAACCCGGGAGAGCCTCGACGCCTACTTTCAGCAGGGCGTCCGCAAAGTAATCGTCGCGGCGCCCGTGAAGGAAGACGCGCTGAACGTGGTCGTGGGCGTCAACGACCACCTCTATGAGCCACGGCACCACCACCTGCTGACCGCGGCCTCCTGCACCACGAACTGCCTCGCCCCGGTGGTGAAGGTGGTCCACGAGGGCATCGGCATCGAGCATGGCCAGATCACGACCCTGCACGACATGACGAACACGCAGACGATCGTCGACGCACCCCACAAGGACCTACGCCGGGCGCGTGCCGCGAACGTCTCACTGATCCCTACGACGACCGGGTCCGCGACCGCGATTGGGCTGATCTTCCCAGAGCTCGATGGCAAGCTGAACGGTCTCGCCGTGCGAGTGCCGCTGCTCAACGCGTCGCTGACCGACTGCGTGTTCGAGGTGGCCCGCTCGACGACGGTCGAGGAGGTCAACGGCCTGCTCGAGGCAGCGGCGGCCGGGCCGCTGGCTGGCATTCTCGGGTACGAGCGCCGGCCGCTCGTGTCGGTCGATTTCAAGGATGATCCCCGCTCGGCGATCATCGATGCTCCGTCAACGATGGTCACGGACGAAACGCAGGTGAAGATCCTCGCCTGGTACGACAACGAGTGGGGCTACGCGAACCGTCTCGTCGAGCTCGCGCGCACCGTCGCCCAAAGCCTTGCGGACGACGGACGCGTCGTCTCCGCGGGGGCTGCGGATGGCTAGCGACGGGACGATGGCTTCCGGAGAGACCGCACAGCAGCGGAGCCGCGACCTGCGCAACTACGTTCTGGGGACCGGGGCCTACTGGACCGAGACGCTGGTCGACGGGGCGACTCGCACGCTCGTACTGTTCTACTTCGACCGACTCGGCTACAGCCCGCTCCAGGTCGCCTCGCTGTTCGTCCTTTACGAGATCGCGGGCATTTTCACGAACCTCGTTGGGGGTTGGCTCGCGGCCCGGCTAGGACTGAAGATCACACTCTTCATGGGCCTCGCAATCCAGATCGTGGCGCTGTGCATGCTGGGGTTCGCACCGGCGTCGCTGCTGGTCGTTGCCTACGTGATGGCCTCACAGGCGCTCTCGGGCATCGCGAAGGATCTAACCAAGATGAGCTCCAAGAGCGCCGTGAAGCTCGTCGTGCCCGAGAACGATCAGTCCTCGCTGTATCGCTGGGTCGCGATCCTGACCGGGTCGAAGAACGCGCTCAAGGGAGTCGGCTTCTTCCTCGGCGGCCTGTTGCTCACGCTGGTTGGCTTCCAGGCAGCAATGCTGATCATGGCGGTAATGGTGCTCATCGCCCTCATCGCAAGCTCCAGCCTGATGCGCGGCTACCTAGGTGCTCCGGACAAGACCGCGAAGTTCACGCAGATGTTCTCGAATAACCGCGCGGTCAACGTTCTCGCCGCGGCGCGCATCTTTCTGTTCGCGTCCCGCGACGTGTGGTTCGTGGTTGCGCTGCCGTTCTTCCTCTATTCCGTCGTCGGTTGGACGTTCTGGCAGGTGGGGACCCTCCTGGCCGTCTGGGTGGTCGGCTACGGGGCGGTGCAAGCGGCTGCGCCTCGCTTCGTCCGCCGCCGAGTTGACGGCCCCGGCGGCGAGCCCGACGGCAAGACCGCGATGTGGCTGGCGCTCGGACTCGCGGCGTGTCCCGCCGTGATCGCGCTGGCCCTCAGCGCAGACCTTGACCCCGCGATCGTGATCGTGCTCGGGCTGATCCCCTTCGGCGTCGCGTTCGCGATGAACTCCGCAGTCCACTCCTATCTGATCCTTGCCTATGCCGACAACGACAAGGTTGCGATGAATGTTGGCTTCTACTACATGGCCAACGCGCTCGGACGCCTCGTCGGGACGGTGCTGTCGGGATTGATCTATGAGTGGGGCGGGCTTACTGCCTGCCTGTGGACATCGGCCGGTTTCATCCTCGTGGCCGGCCTGCTGTCGCTGCTCCTGCCGACGGAGGTCACGAGAGACACCCGAGCGACCCGGATATCGCAGGCGGCCTGAGACAAGACGGGGGGCGCGACCCGGTAGGGTTAGCGTCGAGGGCAATGGCGCGCCAGCTCTGGCTACTTCGTCACGCAGAGGCAGAGCCTCACGGCACGCGCGCTGACGCCGAGCGGCGCTTGACCGCGCGCGGCGAGGACCAGGCGCGCGCGGCGGGCCTCGCGCTGCAACGGCTCGGTGCCTCATTCGACGCGGTGCTGTTCAGCCCGCGTGTGCGCGCCCGGCAGACCGCGGAGCTGGCGGCGAGCGCATGGAGCGAGGCGCAGCGGGCGCTGCTGCAGGAGTATGCGCCGCTCTCGGGCGGGTTCGACGCCGAGCAGGCTCTCGAGCTGCTCAGCGGGCTGCCGGCCGACGCACGGCTGCTGTTGGTCGGGCACGAGCCCGATCTCTCGCGCGTGGTCGGCGAACTGACCGGCGCGCGCGCCGACATCAAGAAGGGCGGCCTCGCGGTGGTACGCCTAGAGGGCGCCGGCGGTGAGCTCGTCGTCCTCGTGCGGCCCCGCGAGCTTGCGCTGATCGCGGGTGTCCCACTCGGCGGGGAGTGACGAGGGCACGGCGTTCGGGTCGACGACCTCCACCGATTCCGCGGCGAAGCGGTAGCCGATACCGAAGTGCGTGTGGATGTAGCGCCAGCTCGGTGACGCCTTCTCGAGCTTCTGACGCAGCTTGCGTACGAACACATCGACCGAGCGGTCGCCGCGGACCATCGTGTATCCCCAGAGGCGCGAGTAGATCTCCTCGCGCTCGAGCACGCGGCCCTCGGCGGCGGCGAGCAGCTCGATCAGCTCGAACTCGCGTCTGGTCAGGTCGATGCTCTCCTTGCCGACGAACGCCTGGAAGCGGCCCGAGCGGATCACGACCTCGCCCGCGGTGATCGGCTCGGTGTCCGCGCGGGTGGCGCTGCGGCGGCGGCGGCGCACGACGCTCTGCACGCGTGCGATGACTTCCTCGGGGTGACAGGGCTTGGTGATCCAGTCGTCGGCCCCGAGGCGCAGGCCGCGGACCCGCTGGGCGACGGTGGACGGTCCGGTGCAGACGACGATGCCCAGCTCGGGCAGTGCCTCGCACAGCCGCTCCAGCCAGTCCCAGGCCTGTGGCCCGAGCACGGCGAGGTCCACGACCAGCGCGCTCAGTCGCATCGAGACGACGGCGTCGGTCGGAACGGGGCTCGCGAGCACCCGGTGCTCCCAGCCGAGGCGGTCCAGGCGCTTGCTCAGGACCTGGATGAATCCGCTGTCGCGGTCCAGGACGGCGATGCGAAGGGATGCGCTCGAGGCACTGGCGGCGTCCTGTGCGGCAGACGCGCCCCCCGCCTCTCCGGCGCTCACGCTTGCGCTCATCGCGGGGCAGTCTAAGCGATGAGCACGTCGCGCGAGCGATCGGCAAGTCGATGTAACAGGATCTTCACAGGAGCGGATCGCTACTTGCGGCCCTGCCGGGTACGCGCGATGAGTCCGAGAACTCGCGGAACAGGCCGGTGACGACGAACGCGACCTGCTCGCCGATGTCCACCGCGTTGTCGCCGATCCGCTCGAGCGCGCGGGCGACGAGCGTCATGTGCATCGCCCACTCGCGCGTGTCGGGATCGTCGCCGATCTCGATCGCCAGGCGGAAGATCTCGCGATTCAGGCGGTTGATCTCGCGGTCCTGCCGAACGAGGTCTTCGGCCAGCGCGACGTCGCGCGCGGCAAAGGCCGCCTTCGATTGGACGACCTCCGAGCGGGCGAATGCGCCCATCTTGGCCAGCGCGTCGAGCATTTCTCGGTGGACGGGGGGCTCATAGCCGGAGAGGGGAATGAGCTTGGCGATGTTGACGCATTGATCGCCCATGCGCTCGATGTGCTTGATCATGTGCAGCAGCGCCGCAACCAGCCGCAGATCGCCGGCGACGGGCGCCTGCAGGGCCAGCAGCGACAGGATCCCTTGGTGCACCTCCAGGTAGCGGCCGTCGACACGGTCGTCGTCGGCGATCACCATCTGCGCGAGCTCGACATCCTGGTGGTGCAGGGCCTCGAGCACGCGATCGAGCTGCTCGACGATCAGGTCGAGCCCGCCGAGCGCGTTTGACTCGAGCTCCCGCAGCTGCGCCTGGAAGTGGGCGCGTCCCTGCGCGTGCGCATCCTCGGTGGGGGACGCAGCCGAGCGCTCGGTCGCTGCGCCGGCTCCGAACGCCGCTGCCGCGCCGTCCTCGTCAGCCGAACTTGCCGGTGACATATTCCTCGGTTCGTGGATCGGACGGTCTCGTGAAGATCTCCTGCGTCGGGCCGACCTCGACGAGCTTGCCGCCGAGCATGAACGCGGTGCGGTCGGCGACGCGCGCGGCCTGCTGCATGTTGTGGGTGACGATCACGATCGTGACGCGCCGCTTGAGCTCGTCGATCAGCTCCTCGATCTTCAGCGTCGCGATCGGGTCGAGCGCCGAGCACGGCTCGTCCATCAGGATCACCTCGGGTTCGACCGCGAGCGAGCGCGCGATGCACAGGCGCTGCTGCTGCCCCCCCGACAGGCCGGCTCCCGCCTCGTCAAGCCGGTCCGACACCTCGTCCCACAGGCCGGCGTCGCGCAACGCCCGCTCGACCTTCTCGCGCAGGTCGCCGCGGCGGCGCGAGCTGAGTCGCGGCCCGGCGGCGACGTTGTCGAAGATCGACATCGTGGGGAACGGGTTGGGCTTCTGGAAGACCATGCCCACCGCCCGTCGCACCGCGACCACGTCCACCGACGGGTCGTACACGTCGAGATCCTCGAGCAGCACCCTGCCTTCGGCGTGCGCTCCTGGGATCTCCTCGTGCATGCGGTTGATGCAACGCACCATCGTCGACTTGCCGCAACCGGATGGTCCGATGATCGCGGTCACCTCGTTGGCGCGGAACTCGAGGTCGATGCCCTTGACCTGTTCGGCGTCCCCGTAGAAGGCGCGCAGGCCTTCGAGCCTGACCGCGATCCCGGCCTTCGCTTCGACGCCGAGCTCGCCGTGCTCGTGCTCGAGACAGCCCGTGGGCTCCGATCCGCTCGCAGGGCCAGTGATGCGACGCGACGAGCGCTCGGTCTCGCCTCCGGGTGCTTCCTGGCGCTGGCCCTCGAGCTCCGAGTCGCTCTCGGGATCCACGTCAGCCACCTCTGGGGCGCGACCGTCGGGTGTCATGCAAGGCGACTCCTTCGCGAGATCAGGCGGGCGATGAGGTTGAGGAGCAGGATCATCACGACCAGCGTGAGTGCGGCTCCCCAAGCCCGGTTGACGACGGCGGTCGTGGGGGAGGTCACGTCCTTGTAGATTTGCACAGGCAGCGAGTTCATGAAACCACCGAGGTTGAAGTTGGTCTTCAGCGTGGCGGCGGCCGTGAACAGCAGCGGCGCTGTCTCGCCGGCCGCGCGCGCCACTGCCAGCAGCACGCCGGTCAGCATCCCCGGCAGCGCCGTCGGCAGCACGACGCTGAAGATCACGCGCCAGCGCGGCGCGCCGAGCGCGAGCGCCGACTCGCGCAGCGCCGAAGGGACGAGCAGCAGGATCACCTCGGCCGAGCGGATCACGATCGGCAGCATCAGCAGCGCGAGTGCGATAGAGCCCTTGTAGCCGGCGTAGGTGCTGCCGGTGCCGATGATCAGCACGATGTAGATGAACAGGCCGAACAGGATCGAGGGCACGCCTGTGAGCACGTCGACGAAGAACCGCACCGTGTTCGCGAACCAGCTCGCTCGGCCGTACTCGACGAGCCAGATCGCGACGCCGATGCCGAGCGGGATCGAGATCGCAGAGGCGAGCGCGACGATCTCGATCGTGCCGAGGATCGCGCTCTTGATGCCGCCGATGCTCGAGGCGCCGAAGAACGTGTTGCCGGTCGGGTCGGTCGTGAAGAAGCTCACGCTCCACGCGCCAAGCCCCTTGCGCAGGAGGTAGTAGACGATCAGCGCCAGCGGGACGAGCGCGACCGCTGTGCCGACGAGCACTCCCGTTCGCGCGATCCGGTCCTTGCGCCGGCGCGCGGGGCTGACGGCGAAACGCGCCAGCCGGTCCGGGGAAGCGCCCTGCGTGCTCATGCGCCCGCCGCGACGCCGGCGACGACGCCCGTTCCGCCCGCGGAGCCGCCCGGCGCCTGTCCCGAGTTGCTCGCGCGCGACGCCCTGACTACGAACAGGCGCGCGATCCCGTTGACCAGCAGGGTCAGCACGAACAGCACTAGGCCCGCGGCGAACAGCGCCGAGCGGTGCACGCCCTGGGCTTCGCCGAACTCGTTTGCGATGGCAGCCGCGAGGCTGTAGCCCTGCGAGAACAGATGCGAGCCGAGCCGCGGCGCGTTGCCGATCAGGATCGTCACAGCGATCGTCTCGCCGATCGCGCGGCCGAGCCCGAGCATCGCGCCGCCGACGATGCCCGAGCGGCAGTACGGCATCACCGCCAGGCGGATCATCTCCCAGCGCGTGGCGCCGAGCCCGAGCGCCGCCTCCTTGTGATCGGCCGGCACGGTCGCCATCACCTCGCGGCTGATCGCGCTCACGATCGGCAGGATCATGATCGCGAGCACCAGCCCGGTGATGAAGTAGTTGGGAATCGTCACGAGGCCGCCGCCGATGAACGGGACGAACGACAGGCGGTCCGCGACCCACTGCTCGGCCGGCTGCAGCTTCGGCGCGAGGAAGAAGATGCCCCACAGCCCGTACACGACCGACGGCACCGCGGCGAGCAGCTCGACGAGCAGCGTCAGCGGCGCACGCAGGCGCAGCGGGCATAGCTCTGTCGCGTATACGGCGGCGGCGACCGCCACCGGGACGCCGATCAGCAGCGCCAGCGCGGAGGTGATCAGCGTTCCGACTAGCAGCGGCAGCGCGCCGAAGTGTTCGGCGCCGACGTTCCAGTCGTTGCCGAACACGAAGCCGATCACGCCTTCCTTGGCGAATGCCGGCCGCGCCTGGCCAACGAGGCGGATGAAGAAGTAGACGATCAGTGCGAGGATCAGCGCGGCGAGCGCCGTCAACCCGTACTTGAGCGCACGGTCCGGTAGGCGCGCCACCGGCGAGCGCTCGAGGATCGAGCGCTCGCCGGCGGAAATCGCTGCTGTCTCCACGACCGTCTATCTACCGGAATGACGGCCGCGGTGTCATCACCCGATCGGCGCGCCGTTGCACTGCAGGCCAGTTGCCGCTTCCTTGGACTTCGTCAGGATCGCGGACGGCAGCGCCGCGTAGTCGGCCTTCGAGAGGATCGTCTGGCCTTCGCCCAGGCCGTAGTCGATGAACTTGACGACGCCCTTCGCCGCGGCTTCGCCCCCGGGGACGCCGGCCTTGCAGAGGTCCTTGTTGACGACGATGAACGTCTGCGAGGTGATCGGGTAGGCATTCGGCGACGACGGGTTCGAGATTTTGATGCCGAGGTTCGCCGGAATCGTGACCCCTTCTGCGGCTGCGCTGGTCGAGGCGAGTGTCGGTTCGACGAATTTCCCGGCCTTGTTCTTGACCGAGGCGTAGGTGAACTTGTGCTCGAGTGCGTATGCCTGCTCGACGTAGCCCACCGCGCCCGTCGTCTGCTGGACTGCGCCGGCTACCCCGGCGTTGCCCTTTGCGCCGGTGCCCGTGGGCCACTGCACGGTCTTGCCTTCGCCGACCTTGCTCTTCCATTCGGGGTCGACCTGCGTGAGGAAGCCCGTGAAACCGGCGGTCGTGCCGGATGAGTCCGAGCGGTGGATCACGGTGATCGGGGTGCTCGGGAGGCTGACGCCGGGGTTCAATTCCTTGATCTCCGGGTCGTTCCATGTCTTGACCTTGCCGAGGTAGATGTCGGCGATCGTCTTGCCTTCGAGCTTCAGGCCGGCATTTACGCCCGGGAGGTTGTAGGACACCGTGATCGCCCCGAGGAACATCGGTATCTGCACCGCCGGGCTGCCGTTCTTGGCGATCGCTTCTTCGTCGGCGGGCTTCAGCGGCGGGTCGCTGGCCCCGAAGTCGACGGTCTTGCTCTCGAGCGAGGTGATCCCTGCGCCCGAGCCGACGGCCTGGTAGTTGACGGTCAGGCCGGACTGCGCGGACGCCCACTGTTCGTAGACCGGTGCGGCGAACGTCGAGCCAGCGCCGGAGATCGTCGCCGAGGCGGTCGGGGTGGAGCTGCTCGACGTGCTGGAGCTTCCGCACGCTGCGACACCCAGAGCGAGCACCGCGACGCCCGCGAATGCGCTCATCTTGTTCTTGATCACAACTTCTCCTCTGGCTGGTTGGTCAGTTGACGGCAGGGCGCGCGCCCTGCCGCCGGAACGGCTTACCCAAAGCCAGTCTCGTCAACCACTGGCGGCCTCCGTGTAAACATTTCGTGAAGGCTGCGGCTGAAATCTGTATCCGAAGCCTGGATGGGTGTGGATGAAGCGGCGGTCGGGAAGCGCGTCCTCCAGCTTGCTGCGCAACTTGCTCACGTAAACGTCGACCGAGCGATCGCCCGGTCGCTGCTGGCCGCCCCATACGGTCCTGTATAAGTCGTCGCGGGTGATGATCGCGCCGAGCCGCCGCGCCATTGCAACCAGTACCTCGAACTCCCGCACAGAGAGCACCAGTGGCTGGCCGGTGGCGAGCACCAGGCCTTCCTCGAGACGGATCTCGAGCTCGCCCGCGTAGAGGACCTCGGCCGTCTCCGGCGGGAAGTCCGAGCTCTCGGGAAGGGCCGCCACGACGGGAAAGCGTCGCAACCGCCAGACGTCAGGGAGTTGCAAACTCGTGATTTAGTTGTGAAACATCTGTGAAAGGCGCGCCGCGGGCCGACGGTTGGCAACAGGGCCCAATATCCTCGGCCGATGAGCATTCTGCGGCGCAGCGTCGACGGCGCTCTGATGGCGCTGGTCGAAGAGTCCGGGCGCAACGTGCAGCGCTCCGGTCTACTGCTGCGTGACCTCCTCAGGGACTACCCCGAGCGCGCCACGCTGGCCCAGGACCTCAAGGTGTGCGAGCAGGAAGGCGACCGCATCACGCACGACATCATCCACGGGCTCGCCGGGCGCGGGCGCGTGCGCGCCCCGTTCGACGCCGGTGACGGATACGCCCTCGCGACCGCGCTCGATGACATCGTCGATCACTCCGAGCAGGCCGCGGCGCAGCTCGGGCTCTACGGCGTGGAGGCGCCGATGGAGCAGGCTGTCGAGTTCACCGAGGTGCTCGTGGGGGCCGGCGAGCAGATCGCGCAAGCGCTGCGCAGCCTGCGCACCGGCACCGAGCTGGGGCCCCACCTGGTTGAGATCCACCGCCTGGAGAACGAGGGCGACCGGTTGCAGCGCGACGGTGTCGCGTCGCTGTTCGCGGGCGGCATCGACCCGATGGTGGTGATCCGCTGGAAGGACATCTTCGAGTCGCTCGAGGCGGCGGTGGACGCCTGCGAGACGGTCGCGCACGTGCTCGAGGGGATCACGCTGAAGCAGCGCCGGCGGGCGCGCTAGCTGCGCGCTCGGCGGCCACTCACCGTGAGCGATGGCCTACTCGTTGCCCCTGCGGACCAGCAAGTCGCTCCGGAGGCCCGTGCGACGGTGCGCACCCCTGCCGGGGCGGGTTGCCGAGCGCACTGCCGGACGCCGCCACGTCGTGCGGGTCCCCGCAGAGGGGGTCGCCATGCCGTGAGAGGTGCCGGCCGTCGCGTGCTCGCCACCAGCGAGCAGTGCGGCATCGCCGTCAGCGGCCGCGTGACACAGCAGCACCACAAACATCGCGACGGCAAGCCAGATCAGAGGAATGACGATTAGGAGCATGTGATCCCCGTGCGTTCGAGGTGATCGTGTCGGTCGAGGCCCGGCACGGACTTAGGTTGGGTATCGGGTTGATCCCTCCCAGCCTTTAATCGTTTACGCACGCCCCCACCAAATGTCCACACTACTCCCCCGCGGGGATGGCGCGACAGCTGGTGTCAGCAGCGGGTTTAGACCCGGGCGAGATGGGGCATTACGCGTGCGTGAAGATGGGGAGCAGGGGAGCGGGAACGGCAGTCCGGATGCGCGCTGTGGGCGCCGCAGTGATCGTAGTTTGCGTATCAGCGGTCGCTGCGCCCTCGCTGTTCCCCGCCGGTGCGCAGGCCATCAGCGGGGCCCGTCGCCTCGCCGACAGCGTGCCGGGTATCCCCGGCCTGCCCACCGGCGTCCCCGCCGCTGCGAGGGCCCCCGAACCGGCGCTGCCCGTGCCTTTGAGTGACGAATGGCCGTTTCCGAGCGACTTCTCGCACACCTCCGGCACCGGCCTGCTGTCGGGCGGTGCGAGCCTCTGGACGGATTTCGTCTACGACGACCACGGCCCGCAGGGAAGCCCCGTCGGCATCGCCGATGGCGCCAAGGTCTCCTCGCTCGCCGAGGTCCACGGTGGGTTCGTGTACCCGGAAGGGCCGGCCGACAAAGACGGAGCGGACATCTTCGCCGCCGCCGTCGGCTACACGCCGCAGGCCACGTATTGGCGCGTCGACTGGAACACGCTCGCAAACGCCGACGTGCCGATCGCCGAGTGGACGTTCGCCACCGGTTCTGCGACCCCCGCGAGCGGGGAAGAATGGCCGGCGAACGCCAAGCTGAAGTCCGCGGGCGTCCAGTATGCGCTGGTGGTGTCCGCTCAGCATGCCCAGCTGCTCGAAGTCGCCACGGGCAAGCCGGTTCCCGGTGCTGAACTGCACACAGAAGTGAACACCGCGGCCCACTCGTTCATCGTGCGCGTGCCCACCAGCGTCCTGCCGGTGAGCGGCAGCTGGCAGGTGCGACTGGCGGCCGGGCTGGCGAACACGGAAGGCACCGAATTCGCGACGGTGCCGCCCCAGGACGGCGGGATCCCGGGTGCGACGAACGTCTACAACGTCACCTTCCGCACCTACCAGCAAGAGAAACCGGTGGTGTGCCCGAGCGAAGCCCTCCCAGACTCCGCCTCGCTGACGGCGGCGACGGAAGGCGAACTCGGCGTGGAAGGCGAACAGGACCACGTACCGGTGTCGGAGTGCTCGAACTACTGGATGGAAAGCGACCAGGCGAACACGCTCGCCTCCGGCGATGTGTCGAAGTACTCGCTCTCCGTCGACTGGCCCCAGCTCGCCGCGGATGAGTCCACCCCCGAACCGCACCCCACCGGCTACACCAACCGCTGGTACGTCACGCCGCTGGCGCTCGGCGAAGGCGTCGTCGAAGCGCAGGGCGCCAATACGTACACCGGGCCGACGTATCTCGGGCGCGTCCAGCCCTACGCGGTATACGTGCCCAGCACGTACAACCCCAAGAAACCCGCGCCGCTGACGTGGATCCTGCACTCGCTGGGCGTCAACCTCAACCAGTACGGCGGCCTCGCACCCTCGCAGATCCAGGAAGAGTGCCAGGACCGGAACAGCATCTGCGCGACGACTGAGGGCTTCAGCGACGGGCAGTGGTACTACGAAGCCGCGCAGGTGGACTTCTGGGACGTGTGGCACCAGCTCGCCGCCGACTACGACCTGAACCCCGACGCGACGGTCATCTCGGGCTACTCGATGGGCGGCTTCGCCTCCTACAAGCTCGCGCTCGAATACCCCGACCTGTTTGCGCAGTCGATGCCGCTCGAGGGGCCCGTCATATGCGGCGAGCGGATCGTCGATGGCGTCGAAACAGCCGCCGGCAGCGGCGGGCAGTGCGAAAAGGACGGCAACACGACGCCGCTGATCGCCAACGGCAAGTGGATCCCATACGTGATGACCTATGGAGCCCTCGACGAGCTCGTGCCCTTCACCGGCGGGCTCGAGCAGGTCGAAGCCTTCGACAAGCTCGGCTATCGCTACTACGCGGTGCTGTACCCCGCCGAGGACCATCTCGTGTTCGCCACCCAGAACGACTTCGCGCCCGCGACCTCGCAGCTCGGAGCGCTCGAACGCGTCCAGGATCCCGGGTCGTTCACGTTCAGCTGGTATCCCGAACTCGACTCGAGCTCGGTCGGCATCGGTCCGACGAGCGACTACTGGATCGCCGGTCTCCAGGCCCGCGCCAGCACACCCGGCACCCTCGCGAGCGTGAGCGCCTCCTCGGCGGCGCTCCGCGAACCGGAAGAGACGGTCGAACACCACACCGGCACCGCCGACGGGCCGACGCCGGCGGTCACCGACTCGCTGACATGGAGCGCTGGCGCTCGGCCGAACGCGCGCCAGGCGGTGACGCTCGACCTCACGAACGTAGCGGCGCTGACGCTCGAAACCGCGCGCACGAAACTCAAATGCGGCGTCGTCGCGGTTACCACCGATGGTGCCAGCACCCTGACGCTCCTACAACTCCAGCCCGAAAGCGCCGTCGCGGTGAACGGGACCGCGGTCGCGAAGGCGTCGGGCGCCGGCGATGCCACGGTCAGCCTCGCGCCGGGGACGAGCAGGCTGCAGGTGTGCACGTGAGCGACAGTCCGCGGAGCGGTGAGATCCAGCGCCGGGCGCGACAGGCGCTATCGGCGGTACTCGAGCTCGGGCTGTGGTCCAAGGTCGGGCGCCTCCGTGTCCTGCGCACCGGCCAACTCGATCCCGTTGGAGGTCTGCCACGGGCGCTTGTAGAGCACCCACGCAAGCGCCGCGGCGAACAGCGTCGCGCACAGGATCCAGCCGAGCGCTTCGGTGGACACCCCCACGTACTTGAGACCCGAGGCGAAGATCACGAACGTGATCGCCGGCCGGATGTAGCGGTCGGGCGCGCTGGAGGACAGCAGCGAGCCGATCAACACCGCCGGCACGCTGCCGATGATCAGCGAGGTCGTGACGCCGAAGTCGACGTGTCCGAAGGCGAGCGCGCCGAGCGCCGCGGCGAGCGTCAGCGGCACCGCCTGGCTCAGGTCGGTGCCGACGAGCTGGTTGGCGCCGAGCATCGGGTATAGGAACAGCAGCAGGATGATCATCAGCGAGCCGGAGCCGACAGATGTCAACCCGACGATCAGGCCGCCGATCATCCCGATCGCCACGGTGCGCGCCGGCTTCACGTCCACGTCGTGAACCACGCTCGCGCGTGTCTGCCCGTGACGGCGGTCGAGGACGTAGCGCAGCACCATCGCCGAGGCCCCCAGGAGCAGCGCCGCCCCCAGCACCATCTCGATTTTTTCCTGGTCCGCCGTGCTGCTGCCCATCAGGTGCAGCAGGTATGCGCCGAGGAACGCCATCGGCACCGAGCCCAGGACCATCCAGCCGACCAGGCGATGGTTGACCGTCCCTTTGCGCAGATGCACGGCGGCGCCGAACGGCCGCATCGACGACCGCGGCGACGAGGTCGCTCGAGATCGCCTTGGACGGTGTCACGCCGAACAGCAGGATCAGCATCGGCGTCATCAGGGCGCCTCCGCCGGCGCCCGTGAGGCCGACCAGGAACCCGACGACCGCGCTTCCAAGGACGATGTAGGGATCGACGTGCATTGCCTTAGGCGAGCGACGGGGGCCACGGAAACCGGCCTCTCGCGCCGGGCCGCTCGTCCGCCCTCGGCGAAGCATCTTAGGGCATTGCTCACGTTGTGGGTGGAATTGACCTGAATTGTGGGACCGACTTTCCTAAAGGGGTCTTGCTTTAGCTTTCGATGGTGTTTATGATGCGCACCCTGAGTAGGGGTCACGGAATCTCGACAGCTGTTGAGGTTGGTGGGCTCCCCGTGCGGGGTCCGGCAGTGGCGAGCAAGGAGGCGGGAGACGCTATGAGTGTGGATACGGGGAGTGGGGCCGAGGCCGGGGTGGTCTGGGGTTCTCCGGCGCTGGTTGACCAGGTGAGCCCGCTGCCCGGCCCGGGAGGGCTCGCCGGCTCGCCGCGGCCGCTGTCGGGCCCGCGTGGTTTTTTGGGGTTGGGTGGGCGGCGGCGTGTGGTTGTCGGGGGGATTGCTGAGGTTCGCGGGCCGGCTGCGTGTTTGCGGCGGGATGCGTTGTTTCGGCGGTTGTTGGTGGTTGCTGATGTGGTGGCGCTTGTGGGGGCGTTCGTGTTGACGGTGGAGCTCTCGCGGCGGTCGTTGGAGTTGACCTGGGCGGCTGCTGCTGGGGTGCCGATTTTGGTGGTGTGCGCGAAGTTGAGTGGGTTGTATGACCGGGATGAGACGTTGTTGCGTAAGACGACCTTGGATGAGGCGCCGAAGTTGTTTCAGTTGGCGACGTTGTGTGCGTTGGTGGCGTGGTTGACGGGTGGGTTGTTGACGCATCGTGTGCTTGATCGGCATGAGGCGTTGTTCTTGTGGTTGACGTTGGCGGGGGGCTTGTTGTTGGCGCGTGCGGTGTCGCGGGTGGTGGCGTTGCGGATCGCGCCGGCGGAGCGGTGTTTGTTCATCGGGGATGAGGTTTCGGCTGAGACGATTCGCTCGAAGCTGTCCGGGCAGGGTGGGGTCAAGGCGGAGGTTGTCGCGCATTTGGATTTGGACAAGGTCGCTTCGTGGTCGACTGACAGCTTCTCTGAGGCGCGGTTGGCGGAGATCAGGGATTTGGCGCAGACGTTGGATGTGCATCGGGCGATCATCGCGCCGCGTAGTGTCGATGGGGGGGAGATGTTGAACCTGGTGCGCACGTTGAAGGCGGTCGGGGTGCGGGTGAGTGTGTTGCCGCGGCTGTTGGAGGTCGTGGGTTCCTCGGTCGAGTTCGATGATCTGCATGGTGTGACGGTGATGGGGGTCAGGCGTTTCGATTTGACGCGTTCTTCGGCGGCGTTCAAGCGTGCGTTCGATTTGTTTGGAGCATCGTTGGGGTTGTTGGCGGTCTCGCCGTTGTTGGCGGTGATCGCGGTCGCGGTCAAGCTCGATGGCCGGGGGTCGGTGTTCTTCCGTCAGCAGCGGGTGGGGCGTCATGGCAAGCGGTTTGAGATGTTGAAGTTCCGCACGATGGTGCCGGGGGCGGATGCGCTGAAGGATGGGTTGCGCGATCGCAATGAGGCGCAGGAGGGTTTGTTCAAGATCGCTGAGGATCCGCGGGTCACGAGGGTCGGGCGGTGGTTGCGCCGCAGCGCCTTGGACGAGTTGCCGCAGCTGTGGAACATCGTGCGGGGCGAGATGAGCCTGGTTGGTCCGCGGCCGTTGGTGCTCGATGAGGATCAGCGGATCGAGGGCTGGCACCGTCGCAGGCTGGAGTTGACGCCGGGGATGACCGGCCCGTGGCAGATCCTCGGGCCCGCGCGGGTGCCGCTCAGAGAGATGGTCGCGATCGACTACCTCTACGTCGCGAACTGGTCGCTGTGGACCGACATCAAGATCCTCCTACGCACCATCCCCCACGTCCTCGGACGCAAAGGACTCTAGCTGTAGAGCACCCGGCTGGCTGAGCCAGCGCGGCGCGCTCGGCCTCCAAGCATGCGTGCGCGCTACGATTCCGCAGTGTCGCGGAGCCTCAGAAGGGTCGTACGACGGGCGCTGCCACACGCCCTCTACCGACGCTACCGCCGGCGCCTCATCGCCTCCGAAATCTCGCACTACGAGCCGCACGAGGTGACGCACCGGTACGGCGGCCATGAGCTGAGGATTCGCCTCGCGGATCCCCTCGCGCAGGGATGGTATGACTGCGACTGGGAGGAGTCGCCGGTGATGGCACTTCTGCGCGAACACGCCGTGCTGGTGCCTGGCGCGAGAATCTTCGATCTCGGCGCCCACCAGGCCGTCGTCGCGCTGATGCTCGTACGGGAAGCTGGCGCGGAGGGCCACGTCGTCGCCGTTGAGGCCGAGCCTCACAACGCTCGCGTGGCCGCGGAAAACCGCGAACTCAACGGCGCGAGGAATCTCACGGTCATTCATGCTGCCGCAGCAGCGGCGGAGGGCTCGCTGTCGTTTGCGGTTGGGCTGAACGGGACCGTAGACCAACGCGCGGTGTCTGGAAACGTGACGGTGCGGGCGGTGACCGTCGATCAGCTCGCCGCGCAGTTTGGCGTCCCGGATCTGGTGTTCATCGACGTCGAGGGCTACGAGGCGCACGTGCTGCGGGGGGCCATTTCCGCACTGACGAACGGCACCACTAGCTTCGTCGTGGAGGTCCATGAGACGATCACCAACTTCGGCGACAGCGCGAGTGCGATCGTCGATCGCTTTCGCGATTTCACGTGCTACGTCGCCGCCAACGACCGCGACCCGTTTCAACCCTTCGAGGGGACTCCGCCGCGGGGGCGCTTCTTTCTCGTCGCATTCCCCGAGTCTCGAGCATCTCGTGCGGCCCACAACGCCACCGCCTGATCCTGCTCGCTCAGCGCTGGCGATCGCCGGCCCCATCCGGGGAGCGCGATCCACCGCCGCGGCGCTGGAGCGCCAGCGACACCTGGTCGGCCAACTTGCGCTGGAAGGCCGCCACGGAAAAGCGTTCGGCGTTCTCGACGGCGGCGAGCGGGTCGAAGTCGAGTTCCTCGATGCTCGCGATCGCCGCCGCAAAGGACTCCACGTCGTCCACCTTCGCCAGCCGCCCGGTTCGCCCATCCAGCACCGTCTCGAGTGCCCCGCCCGCCGCGGGCGCTATCACCGGCCGGCCGGCGGCCTGCGCCTCTACGGCTGTGATTCCGAACTCCTCCACGTTGGGCACGACCAGCGCGCGAGCGCTCGCGTACAGCTGCGCCAGTTCCTCGTCGCCCGCGCGTCCGAGAAACGTGGCCTGCGGGTAAGCTTCAGCGAGGCTCGCGGCGTCGGGCCCGGAGCCCACCACGTGGATCGGCACGCGCGCCCGCTGAGCCGCCTCGAGCGCGATGTGGATGCGCTTGTGGCGCACCAGCTCTGAGACGACCAGCAGCGACTCGCCTGGCGTACCGGGCGCGAAGCGGTGGGTTTCGACCGGCGGGTGCACCACGGCGGCCTCCCGTCCGTAGCACTGCCTGATCCGCTCGCGGCCAAGCTGGGAGATCGCGACGTAGGCGTCGACGCGGCGGCTGGCTGCGAGGTCCCACCGGCGGATCCTCTCGAGCTGGAGGCGCAGCAGCGGGCGCAGCGGCGGTGTTATCTCGCTGAGCGCCAACTGCTGCTCATACCAGGCGTAGCGGAAGGGCGTGTAGCAGTAGCAGACGTGCACCGCGCCCGCCGGCGCGCGCACGCCGTGGGCGAACGCGCTGCTGCTGGAGATAACGACGTCCGCGTCTTCCAGGCGCAGGCGTTCGATCGCGCGCGGATACAGGGGCAGCAGCCGCCTGAACGTCGCCTGGCTGGCGCCCAGTCTCTGGAGGGGAGAGGTCGTGACGGCGTGGCCGGCGAAGCGCCCCGCGGTGGCGTCCGCGTCATATAGCAGCGTGTAGATCGGGGCGTCCACGTACAGGTCGGCGATCGCCGCGAACGTTCGCTCCGCGCCGCGCATCACAAGCAGGTAGTCGTGCGCGAGGTCCACACGCGGGCGGTGCTCGTGCCCAGATACGCTTGTCATCACGCGACCATCCGATCAGCTTGCAGGCTCAGAGCAGCGCGTATCGGTCCGCCGCCTTCCGGCTAATGCCCGGCGGCTTCTTCCCGTTCGCGCTGCTTGTACTTTGCGAGTTCCTGCTGTTCTTCGTCGGCGAACTGCTTGCGCGCCGCTTCTTCGGCTGGGCTTTCGGACGCGGACTTAGGCGGCTTCGCCGCTTTCTTCGGCTTTGCGGCTTGCGTCGTGTGGGATTGGGTGGAGTGGTTGGCGGAGTGCTTCTTGGCGGCGGACTTCTGCGTCGGCGCTGTGGCGACCGCATGCGCGAGGGCCTCCTCCTCCTTCTTGAGCTCCGCGTCTTCGGCTTCTTCGCTCTTCTTCACGCGGGCTTTCCGCTGCTTGACTTCCTGCGCTTCCCCGGTTTCAGCTGCACCAGGCGCTCCCGCGCTCGATTCGGCTTGCTGTGTCGCCGATGTGTTCTTGGCGCCGCCACCGCAGGCCGCAAGCCCGACGCAGACCGCGAGCGCGAGCGCGGCCGCGCCAAGCACGCCGCGAGCTGCCCGCGGTTCGCCGCCGGGCTCTTTGCGCCCTGGCATCATTGGCCCGCCGCCTGCGTCGGGTCGGCTCCGCCGGCGTTCGTCGTACTCGTCGCTTCGGTCCCGCTGGCCAGTCCCTGCGGCGAGGTCTTCCGCGTGTTCTTCGACAACGCTTCTCGCTTCCGCTTGATTTCGGCGTCCGCCGCCGCTTCCGTGGCTGAGGCCTTCGCCTCAGCCGCCTGTTCTAGCTTGCTTGCCCTCGCTTGTGCTGCCTGTTCTTGCTGCTTTGCCTTCGCGTCCGCCGCCCGTTCCCGCCGCTTGGCTCGGGACGCAGCCGCCGCTTCTATCGCCTTCGCCTTCGCTTCGGCCCTCGCCACGCCTTCTTCGCCCTTTTGGACTTCTAGCTCCGAGAGCACTTCGCGCGTTTTCGCCGCTTCCGCGTCTTCTTCCCGCTTCAGTTCGGTCGCTTCTTCGCCGTGCTCACCGTGGGCGAGCGCCTGGCTCGCCTGCGACGTCGTGCCCGCGCCCGCGGCGCCTCCGCAGCCGGCGAGCGCACAGGTGCCCGCGGCGAGCAGGCAGGCTGACGCCAAGACGGTGACAGTGGGACCTCTCATCTCGGATCACCGTGCGCGGCACGCGAACGTGCAGGTCGCGCTGTCTCGGGCAGTAAGCCGCATTTGACAGCACGGTAGCAGCCGCCCTGCGCCTGCTCAAGCGACGCCCGCGCGCACCTCGGGACCCACTTGCGGGGCGCCTTCGACGAGCCGTTCCAGCGCAGTTGAGATGCGCTCGCAGACGACCTCCGGCGCGAACAGCCGCTCGGCCTCCGAACGCGCCGTCGCGCGCAACTGCTCGGGTGCGCTTTGCAGGCGCGCGAGCATCTGCACGATCGCAGTGGCCATGCCGTCGACGTCGCCGGGCGCCACCGCGGCCAGGACCGAGCTGTCCACACCCTCACCCGCGCCCACCTCCGTCGTGGCGATCACTGGCACTCCGGCGGCCAGGGCCTCAGCCACCGTCAGCCCGAACGGCTCGTACTTGCTCGCCTGCAGCAGCACGTCGCTCTCGAGCAGCATGTCTGCGACCTCGTCGGGGGAGACGGATCCCGCGTATTCGGAGTTCTCGCTCGGCAGGTCCTCGAGCAGCTTGGTGTAATCCGACCACAGGCTCGGTCCCCCCACGACCCGCATGTGCACGTCCACGTCGCGCTCGAGTAGCACCCTCGCCACCGCGACGACGTCCTCGATGCCCTTGCGAGCCGCGACGCGACCCAGGACGAGCACGACCGGGGGATCGCCAAGCCGTGCGTCGCGGGCGGTGAACCTGCCGGCGCGCACCGGGTTGGGCACCACGACCGTCCGCTCCGGCGGGAACCCGTAGTCGTGCGTCATGTGGTCGCGAAACACGCGGCTGATGCACACGAGCAGGCTCGCGCGTCGAATCGCATACCTCTGAAGGAGCGCGCGAAACAGCATCGCCATCGCCGCCACCGCAACTACATAAGGGCGTTGACAGCGAAGCGAGAGCCGGCGCTCGGCGATCAGCCATCGCAACTCCCCGGCGGTGTGCGTCTCGGGGTGAATCACCAGCGGCACGGCGCGCGCGACGCCAGCCGGCACGCCCGGCGTCTCGATGCTGGAAAACTGGTAGATCAAGTCGTACGGGCGCGAGCGGTGTCGGCGCGCGACCTCTCGGCGCAGGCGCAACGACGCGACGCCGCGCAGTAACGCTCCGCTGGCGAAAGCGGCGATCCGCCCACGGCTATACCATCGGCCCCACTCGAAACGCGCCGTACCCCAGACGAAGGTGACGTTCTCTCCCGGGGACGGATAATCAACCCCGAAGCTCACGCGTCCGTCCTCGTCGACCTGGACGTTGCTGTGGCTCTTGGCCGCCGGCAGGAAGCAGTCGATCTGATGGCCGCGTTGCGCGAGGCCTACCAGTAGCTCGGTCGCCACGCCCCTGACGCCCGCAGGCCCTCCCGGTGCCGGCCCGAGCCATGCTATGCGCAGTGAGCGGGCGGCCACTGCGGCGGTAGGCTACCGGATCGGCACCGGCTGCCCAGCGGCGCGAGCGCTGCTGGTGCGTCACACCCGCGCGAACCCGCTGCGGTGCCCCTGCTACGCTGCGCTCGCGATGAGGCGTTCAATCGATGTCCGGGCTTTCCTCGATACCTGAGGTCACCGCATCGCGGTCCGAGGGCGCCGACGTGCCGGGTGGGCGGCCACAGGTTATTTACGTGATGGGGGCCGGGCGCAGCGGCAGCACCGTGCTTGGCATCACGCTGGGCAACTGCGCGAACGTCTTCTATGCGGGAGAGCTCGACAACTGGCTCGTGAGGTCGGGTGCGCCGCAGGTCGAAAGCCCCGAGCGAGTGCGATTCTGGAGCAGCGTACGCGAAGAGCTCGAGGACGCCGACGGCGCGTCTGCGCTCTTCGGCAACGAGGCGCAGCGGGCGATCGAGCGGTCGCTGTCGCTGTTTCGCGTGCACAAGTGGCCAACCCGCCATCGCCTGCGCCGCCGCTATCGCGCGGTCGCGGAGGATCTCTACCGCGCGGTGACGCGTACGGCCGAGGTCACACATATCGCGGACACTTCGCACTATCCCCTGCGCGCTCGCGAGCTGCAACGAATCGGCGGCATCGACCTGTACCTCCTCTTCCTGGTCCGCGACCCGCAGCACGTGGTCATGTCCTTCAATCGTGACGACGTGCTGCAGTACACGAAGTCCACGCTGCACACCAACGTCTATCTGTGGGTCACGCACCTGCTGTCGCTCCTCGTCTTCATGCGCCATCCGCGCGAGCGGCGGATCTTCGTTCGCTACGAGGACTTCGTCGTCGATCCGGCGGGTGTGGTGCGCCAGATCCTGGAGCGCAGCCGCTGCGCCGACGCGAGTCTTCCCGATTTCACGGCGCTCGCCATCGGCCTGCCGTTGCAGGGCAACCGTGTGAGTAAATCTCAGGTGCTGTCGCTCAAACACACGACCGATGCGCTGCCGCCGTCACGTGTCACCGCGGTGCTTCAGGCACCCCTGATGGCGGTGCTCTCGCGACTGCGACCGAGAGCCGTCGCCGCTAACGCTCCGCCGGCTTGACCGCGCATAGCGCGACGCTGAGATATGGGTAGCGCAGGAGCCTCGTGAGGGGCGTGTCGAACACCACCAGCGCGCGCAACGGCAGCATTACGAGCCACGCTCCGAGCAGCCCCGTCCGCGCGCTCAGCCTTCTCATCAGGTCGGTCAGCTTCTGGGAGACCACCCCGCTGACCAGCCGCTCGTCCTCCACCTCCAGGCCGGCGGACGCCGCGATCTGGCGTAGGCGCTCCTGCGAATACCCGTAACGCACGTGCGAACCGTCCTCGACCGGGCTCGGACGAGGGTCCTCGGTGTAAAGCGGCCGATGGCGGTCGAAGGGTGTGCTCAACAGCATCCGCCCCCCCGGCCTGAGCATCGCGGCGAGCGATTTGACCACTGACTCGTCATCGGCGATGTGCTCGATCGTCTCGAGACAGATGATCTGATCGAACTCGCCCAGCTCGCCGCGGTGATCCTCCAACTCGCGCAGGTCGATCACCCGGAAGTCGATGCCCTCGACGCCGAGTATCTCCGCTCGCCGACGCGCGCTCTCCTGGTCGCTCGTGGCAAACGACGCGGCCACCACCTCGTTGCCAACGTGGGCCGCGAAGATGCTGAACCCGCCGTTGCCGCAGCCCGCGTCAAAGGTCCGCAGACCGCCTGTCCGCAGTTGGCGGCGCAGCCACATCCACCTATCCAGCACACACGGGTCGCCGGTTATCAGGAGAAATCTCCACCCGAAAATCCGCAGCAGGAAGTCGAACATCGCGCGAGGATATCCCACCTCCGACGGCGGTTCGTCTGCGGGTAGACTGTTTGCCGTGACTGGCGGAGGAGCAGGAGGACGGCGAGAGCAACGACGGCAGCGGTGGCAGGCTCGCCTCGCCGCAGCTGCGCATCCTGATGACGATGCCATGGGGTGAGCGTCTGGGCGGCGCCGAGGAGCAGCTGCAGGTGATGCTCGAGGACGTCGATGAGCTCGACCACGAGCTCGAGTTCGTGTTCTTCGAAGATGGAGCGTGGCCGGCGGAGCTGAGCGACGCCGGGTTCAGGGTCGAGGTGCTCGACGCCGGACGCATGCGTCAGGCTCATCGCTGGCTTGCGAGCGTCGTGCGGCTCGCTGGGATCCTCCGCCGGCGCCAGCCCGACCTGATCGTGAACTGGGCGGCCAAGACGCACCTATACGGCGCTCCCGCCGCGCTGCTCGCAGGCCTCGGCGACCGCGTCATGTGGTGGCAGCAGGCGGTCCCCACGAACGACTGGATCGACCGCTGCGCGACCCGGCTACCGACGGTCGCGATCGGCTGCAATTCCAGGGCCGGAGCCGAAGCACAGCAGAGACTCTCGCCGGCTCGGCCGACGTTCGTGTGGTATGCCGGCGCGCGCACGCCCGGTAGCTTCGAAGGGGCCGCCACCGCTCGAGCTTCCGCACGACGTCCCCGCGGTCGGGATCGTCGCGCGCCTGCAACCCTGGAAGGGCCAGGACCGCTTGCTCGAAGCCCAGGCGATCCTGCGCGAGCGCGGTCACGAGATGCACCTGCGTATCGTCGGCGGAGATTCCTATGGCCTGTCGCCCGAGTACGCCGAGTCGCTGCCGCGGCTCATCGCGCGTCTCGGCCTCACCGACGCCGTGACGATGACCGGCCAGGTTCCCGACGCGGGCCCTTACCTGCAGCAGCTGGACATTCTTGTCAACGCGTCCCAGCCCGAGCCGTTTGGCATCGGTGTCGTTGAGGGCATGTCCAGGGGCGTCGCCGTAGTCGCGGTCAACGCGGGTGGCCCGGGCGAGTACATCGAACACGAACGGACGGGCATGCTCGCGCGCTCGGGCGAACCCAGCGCGCTGGCCGATGCGCTGGAACCGCTGCTCGCGTCGGCGGACCTGCGCCGCAGGATCGCGCAGGCGGGCCGCGAGCAGTACCTGCGCGAGTTCACCGACGTCGCGATGCGCAGGAGGTTCTTCGAGCGCCTCGAGGCGGTCGCCGGGAAGCGCGGCGCCGCCTCCAACGGCGCCGCCTCACGTTCGCCGCGCGGGTGAGGCGCGCGGCGGACGTCGCACACGAGGACGCGCCGGAGCTGCTTGCCCGGCGCGATCAGAGCACGTGCGAGGTGACGATCGTGGCGTGCGACATCGGCCCGGTGCGGGGGATGGAGCGCCAGCTGTCCGAGCTGGTGATGGGCCTCGAGCGGCTCGGCCATCGCGTGACGGTGATCGCGCGGACGTGCGAGCTGCCCGCCGGCGCGCGCGTCGTGTTCCACCGCGTGCGAGGCCCGAGCCGCCCGTTCGTGATCGCCTATCCGTGGTTCCTGGTGGCGGGATCGCTCGCGCTGCGCAGATGGCGCCGCGGGATCGTGCAGTCCACCGGCGCGCTCGTGCTGGGGCGGGTCGACGTGATCGCCGTTCACTACTGTCACCAGGTCGCCACCCCCACGCCCAGCCGCTCCGGGTGGCTGTTTCGCGCACACGCCAGGCTGGCCGGCGTGTTGAAGCGAACAGGGGAGCGCCTGTGCTTTCGCGCGAGCCGGCTCAGCGACGTTCGTGTGCGTATCCGAGGGCGTCGCGAAGGAGATTCGCGAGCACTACCCAGCGCTCGCCGAGCGCACGCTCACGATTCACAACGGCATCGACACCGAGACGTTCGCGCCCGGCCGTCACCAGGCGCAGGCCCGAGCGATGCGAGAGGCGCTCGCGATCGACGACGGACGTCTCGTGGCCGCGTTCGTCGGCAGCGAGTGGGAGCGCAAGGGCCTGCGCCCGGCGATCGAAGCGCTCGCCTCGGCCCCCGAATGGGATCTCGTGGTCGCTGGCGGCGGGGACGAGCGCGCCTACCGCGCGCTCGCGGACGCGCTCGGCGTCGGCCATGCGGTGCACTGGCTGGGGGTCACGCGCGAGGTCCCGGCCGTGTACGAGCTGGCGGACGCGCTGGTGATGCCGTCGAGCTACGAGACCTTCTCGCTCGTCACCTTCGAGGCGGCGGCGAGCGGGCTTGCGGTCATGGCCACCGCCGGTCAACGGCGTGCGCGAGCTCATCGAGCATGCCCGCAACGGCTTCCTGATCGAGCCGGATCCGGACGTGATCGCGACGCACCTGCGCGAGCTTGCCGCCGATCCCGAGCTGCGGGCGCGCCTCGGGGGGGCTGCGCGCGAAGCCGCGCTGGAGTTCAGCGCGGCGCGCATGGTGGACCGGCACAGCGAGCTGTACACGCAACTCGCGGCGACACTCGCCGAAGCCTCCTGAAGCCGGGCTCAGGCCGCGCGAGCTTCGCCTCGGCGACGATCTGCGATCAGGTCCCCGACGAACGCGCTCATTCGGCGCTGTTGAGCTGCCTTGTCGAACGGATCGTCCTTGCGTTGCGCGATCGCCTCGCGTCTCTGAGCGATCTCCGCCGCGGTGAGGCGTGCCAGGAGCTCGGCCAGCGCGTCCACGTAGACCGGGCTCCACGGAGCGTCGCCGGGAAGCCTCCACATGCACCCCTCGTCGAGGTCGTACGCCGCCGGGATCTCGCCGGTCACGACCGGGAGCGAGGCGGCGAAGTACTCACTCAGTTTCGTCGTGTAACGAAACGATCCGACACGATCGACGCTCTGGGAGAGGCTGCCGGCATCGAGCGCCGCGAGATAGTCGGGAACCTCGGTTGCCGGCACGCGACCGGGGAGCAGGACGCGACTGCCGAGGTCCTCGCCGGCGATCTCTTCCAGGCGCTCCCGCCCGGAGCCATCACCGATCACGCAGACCACGAGATCGTCTCGCCGCACGCGCCGGATCGCGCGCACGAGCTCGGCTCCATACGCGTAGTCGAGCCGGTCGTTCCAATGCAGCGAGCCGACGAGGCCGACGACCAGGGCATCGGGTGGAATGCCCAGTCGGTCGCGGATCCTCTCGCGCGCGCCCTCTGACGCTCGATTGCGTGTCCACCCCGGGGCGGTCATCGCACGAGGCGCGCCGAAGCTGAGCGCTCGTCCCACCAGGTACGGTGTCCAGCCGACGTATCCCGCGCAGCGCCGGCAAAGCAGGCGCTCATACAGGCCGGCGAACAAGCCGAGCAGGCTCGAGCGAAGGCCCAGATACGGACCCACCGCGTCGCCGCCGCAGACGACGAACTGGACCCTCCAGAGGGCGTTCAAGGCGAGCAGCGTGAGGCCGCCGGAGGCGCCCGTGCCCTCCATCACAACGAGCCGCGGACGCTGCGCGCGCACCGCCCTCGCCAGCCCGATGGCCGAGCGCAGCTTGCGGTGCAGCTTGGGGCTGCGCTCGAACGCGTACACGACCGGCTGCAGCGGCTCGAGCAGGCTGCGGATGCGTTGCTCGTCGAGGTGGCCGGGCCCCTGGGTCGCAAAGCACATGATCAGCTCGTCTGCGGCGGTGGTCACATCTCCCCGATCTGTCGATTGCGGCTTTCTCGCCGCCAGCCCGCCTGGGTTATAGCGCCGCGGCGGTCGCCGGGCTGTGACGCGCGTGCGGACCGTCCGCCGGCCCGCGGCAAGAAGTCTGCCAGAGCGTGCTAGGCCTTGCCGCGACTTGTACCATTTAGTGGGGGCTTACACGCAGACTTATGCTGTGGGGCCCGTCAGACGGCCTGGACGGATCCTAAAGGCGATGAACGAGACCACCACCGACGCCGCCGCCGCCTTCGCTCCGCTGTGGAGGCGGAAGTGGCTGATCCTGGGCGTCGCGCTGCTGGTCGCGGCGGGCACCTACGTCTACTACAAACGCCGGCCTGCGCTGTTCTCGGCGACGACGCAAGTCTACCTCGGCAACGGTGCCGAAGAACAGGCGCAGCTGAGCGTCAGCGCCAAGAAGGCCAACGCGCTAAACCCGACCACGGAAACCGCGCTGCTCAACTCGAGCATCATCAAGGAAGTCGTCCACGAGCAGCTGCGCCGGGAGCCCAAAACCCGTGCGGTGCAGACTGCGCTGAAGGGCAAGGCGAAGGCGAAGGGGACCGAAAAAAGCGAATTCATCTCGATCAACGGGGAAGCGCACAGCGCGAGGGGGGCGGCGCTGCTGGTCAACACCACCGCGCAGGTCTACGTCAAACGCAAGAACGCCCAGTACCGCGCGCAGATCGAAGGGGCGATCGCGCTGACGCGCAAACAGATCCGCAAAATCGAAGCGGCAGCACTGCAGTCGCAGATCGCCGCGGCCTCGAACGCGAAGGGTTCCGCGAAGGGCCCCTCCGCCGCGACCACGCTCGAGGAGACGACGCTGAGCTCCAAGGTCAACCAGCTGGAAGCGGAGCTCGGGATCTCGCAAGTCACGCAGGTCGACCCCGCCAAAGCGAGGCAGTCGGTGCTCCTCTCGCCGCATCCAAAAAGCAACGCCGAGTTCGGCTTCGCGATCGGCCTGCTGCTGGCCGCGTTCGCCGCCTACCTGCTCGGCCGGCTGGATCGCCGGCTGCGTTCCCTGCCGGCGATCGAAGAGGCCTTCGAGACACAGGTCCTGACTGCGCTGCCCACAGTCAGGCGTCCGCTGGTCTACCGGGACGGACATCCGGCGCCAGCACAAGCGCTGCGCGAGGCGCTGTGGCGGTTGCAGACGACGCTGCAGGTCGCCGGCGACGGCGCCGAGAACGGCCGTGCGCGCAGCCCGCGCACGATCCTCTGCGTGAGCTCCGACGCCGGCGACGGCAAGTCCACGCTCGCCGCCGCCCTCGCTCTCGGCTGGGCCGAAGCGGGCGAGCGCGTGGCCGTCGTAGAGGCGGACTTCCGCAGACCCGTCCAGGGCGGGCTCCTGCAACTGAGCGGGTCGCACGGGTTGGCGGACGTGCTCACGGGAATGGTTCCACTCGAGCAGGCGCTGCAGCCGGTGAGCTTCGTGCGCCCGGAGGCCGCCCTAGGCGAGGCGGTGCCACTCCCTCTGGCCGGCACCGCCACCGTCGTCGAGACCGTCGGTGCGGTGTCCGTGCTCGTCGGCGGGACGGGTGTCGCCAATCCGCCGGCTCTGCTCGCGCGTGCCGCGATGCGCGAGCTGACGCGCCCGCTCGCGGATGAGTTCGATCACGTGCTCCTAGACGCACCCTCGCCCTTGCAGGTGAGCGACGCGCTGCCGCTGCTCGCGGGTGTGGACGGGATCCTGATCGTCGCGCGCGTCGGGCACACGCGCGCTACCTCGGCGCGGCGCCTGATTGAGCTCCTGCGACGCACGCACAGCGCACCGGTGCTGGGCGTGGTGGCCAACGCCGTCCCACCAGCGGAAATCAGGAAGTACGGGATCCCTGCCGGCCGCGGCCGGCGCAGGCGCGGATTGCACCACAACCCGACCGGCAAGTGAGCATCCCCATCAGCACACCGCACCCCGACTGGGTCGGGCGCGCCGGCTCCGCCCACCCGAGCGTGCTCAGCGGCCGTACGCGCGAGCGTCTGCTGGTTGGCATGAGCGCGCTCGTTCCTCTGGTTCTTGCGCTCGCGATAAGCATCGCGCTGCCCAAGCCGAGCGTGGGCGCCGTGGTAGCCGTCGCGGCGGGCACCGTCGGCGCGGCGGGCCTCGTCGGGCTGATGCTAAGCAGCCGCTACACGGTGACGCTCACGCTGCTGGCGCTGTACCTGGGGCTGTTCGATGGGCCGGTCAAGCTGCGAGGTCCACAGTAGCGCGGCATCGGGTCTGCGCGACGTGCTGATCGCCGCGATCGTGCTCGGCATGCTCGCGCGCCTGGGACGCAATCGCGAGCGAGTGACATTGCCTGCCCTGTCGGGGTGGGTGCTGGGCTTCACGTGCGTGGTCCTGGTCGAGGCGCTCAACCCGGCAACGGCCAACGTCCTGAAGGCCGTCGGCGGCTATCGGCAGGGGCTCGAGTGGGTTCCGTTCTTCTTCTTTGGATACATGATGATGCGCAGCAAGCGGCGCTTCCGCCAGCTCTTCCTGCTGCTCGGCGTGATCGCCCTCGCCAACGGCGTCGTCGGGGCATATCAGTCGCGGCTCAGGTCCGACGCAGCTGGCCGGCTGGGGTCCCGGCTACGCCACGCTCGCGGAAGGGGGGTCCCACCTGAACGCGCGCACGTACAAGGTCGAAGGCGTGGCGCGCGTGCGTCCACCGGCCCTCGGCTCGGACGCCGGCTTCGGCGGGGGCGTCGGCACGCTCGCCCTGCCCGGCCTGTTGGCGCTGCTCGCGTCCGGACGGCTGCGACGACGATGGCCCGTCCTGCTGTGCTCCCTCGGAGCGCTGCTGGGGATCGCCAGCGCCGGTGCGCGGACGCCGGTCGTCATCGGCGTGCTCGTGCTAGTGGCCTTCGCCGCGCTATCGGTCCTCGCCGGCCTGCGCGTCAGCCGCACGCTCGTCGGCCTGCTGGTGGTCGGGGCGATCGTCTTCGCCGCCGGCTTGGCGCTGATCGCACTCGACGGCAGCAGCGTCTTCGCCCGCCAGGAAACCCTCACGAGCACCCAGAGCGCGGAAGAAACGGGCGCGAGCGCCAAGGCGGAAAGCCTGGCCAGGCTCCCCACCGATCTCATTCACGATCCGCTCGGCCTCGGGCTCGGGACGGCCGGCGCGGTGTCCGGTTTCGGCGGTACCCCCGAGCACGTGGAAGTGGAAGGCGAAAAAGCCGCCGCGGGCTCGACCTACAGCCTCGTGTGGAGGGAAGTGGGACTCCCCGGCCTGGCGCTCTGGGTCGGCCTCTCGCTGAGCGCGATCGTCCTCGCGCTGCGCGGGCTGCGACGGATACGAGACGTCGAGCTGCGCACCTATCTCGTGGCGATGCTCGCGGGCTTCATCGCCCTCACCCTCGAGGGGCTCTCCTCGCCGACGCTGTCCGTCACCGTCGGCGCGTGGCTGTGGTTCGTCCCGGGAGTGATCGCTTACTGGTTCGCGGGCCCCGGGCGCGCTGCGATGAGGCGCAATCCTGCAAGTCCGCTGAGGCCCAGTCCTGTGAGTGCGCTGTGATCGGACGCCGCTCACCAGATCGTGCGCCGAAGCTTCTGATGATGACTCGGCTGAACGTGCTGCTCGGCAAGCGGCGCAGCGCCGTCGTATGGCTTGTGCTCACCTCGCTCATATCCGGTTTCGCCGAAGCTATCGCGCTTGCGTTGATCGCCGAGATAGCTGGGGCGATCGTCAGCGGGAAGAAGATCGAGCATGTGCACGTGGGCTCGCTGCACCTGGCTCTAACCGTCGAGAACCTCATCGTGATCGCGTTCGCGCTCTCGATGGTGCGCCTGGTCATGCAGATACCGATCTCCATCCTCCCCGCACGGATCGCCTCCGAGGTGCAGGCCACGATGCGCACGAGTCTGTTTCATGCCTTCACGAGCACCTCCTGGGAGGTGCAGTCCCGCGATCGCGAGGGACAGCTGCAGGACACCATGACCACGCAGACGATGCAGGCGACGGGCGGCGCGGTGGGGGCGACAAACCTGCTCTCCAACTCGTTGAACTTCCTCGCCTTGCTGGCGACCGCCTTCGCGTTGAACCCGCTGGCCGCCGGCATCATCCTGGTGACGGGGGTGCTGATGTTCGTGGTGCTCCGACCGCTGAAGAAAATCGGTGTGCGGCTCTCGCGTGCGTTGTCCGAAGCGATGGTGCTGTACGCGAGTGGGGTCAACGAGGCGATCCGGCTCGCCGAAGAGACACACGTGTTCGGCGTGGCGGGCTCGCAGCGCAGGCGCATCGACACCCTCATTCAGCGTGCTCAAGCGCTCTTTTACTCCACGCAGCTGATCACGAAACTCGTGCCGAATCTGTTTCAGAGCCTGGTCTACATCCTGATCGTGGTGGGTCTCTTCGCGCTCCACGCGAGCGGCATCGGTCATGCGGCCTCGCTGGGGGCAATCATCCTCCTGCTCGTACGCTCCTCGAGAAGCGGCCAGGCCACCTGGGCCACCTTCCAGAGTCTCGCGCAGACGATACCCTTCATCGAACGCACGCAGCAGGAGGAGAAGCGCTACCTGGACGCTAGCCCTCCCGAGGGGCATGTGCCGCTGCAGACGGTGCAGACGCTGGCGTTGGAGGATGTGTCCTATGCCTACCGCGCGGATCGACCGGTGCTGTCGGGAATCAGCTTTGCGGTCGAGCGCGGGGAGGTGATCGGCATCATCGGTCCAACTGGTGCCGGGAAGTCGACCTTGATCCAGATCCTGCTGCGGCTGCGCGCACCGCAGGAGGGCAGCTATCTCGTCAACGGCATACCCGCCGAGGAGCTCGTGCGCAGCGATTGGAACACGCGGGTCGCGTACGTGTCCCAAGAACCCCGTCTGCTGCATGCCTCCGTGGCCGAAAACATTCGATTCGAACGCGAGCTGGAGGACGATGCGCTGGAACAGGCCGCTCGGCTCGCTCACATCCACGACGAGATAATGGAATGGCCGAACGGCTACGACACGCTCGTGGGCCCTCGCGCCGACGCCGTCTCGGGCGGGCAGAAGCAACGGCTGTGTCTCGCTCGTGCGCTCGCTGCGAAACCGGAGGTGCTCGTGCTGGACGAGCCTACGAGCGCGCTCGACCCCAACTCGGAGGCGCTGATCGGAGAGTCGTTGAGCGGGCTCAAACACGAGCTGACGCTGTTCATCATCGCTCACCGCATGTCCACACTCGACATCTGCGATCGCGTGATGGTCATCAAAGACGGCAAGCTGATCGCGTTTGACACTCTCGATCGCCTCCGGGAGCACAACTCGTACTATCGCTCGGCCTCGGCGTTTGCCACGAGGGCCTCCGCGGGTGCGCGACCTTGACCGCGCTTGCCCACAAGAGGGCGCCTGACTTCTTCATCGTCGGTCACCCCAAGAGCGGCACCACCGCCCTGTACGAGATGCTCAGGTGTCACCCGCAGATCTATATGCCCGACTCCAAGGAGCCGTGGTTCTTCGCGCCTGAGCTGCACGTGCGCACTCCACCCCGGCCCGGTGGGACGCCGCAGACGCTCGAAGATTATCTTGCGCTGTTCGACGCGGCAAGGCCGGATCAGCGCGCGGGCGAGGCGACCGCCCTCTACCTGTGGTCGCAAACGGCGGCCGCGCGCATCGCCGAGGTTCAGCCGGCCGCGCGCATCATCGCGATCCTGCGCGAGCCGGCCAGCTTCCTGCACTCGCTGCACCTGCAGTTCCTGCAGGTCTACGTGGAGACCGAGAGCGACTTGCGCAGGGCGCTGGAGCTCGAGCACGAGCGCCGGCAGGGTAGATCGATTCCATCTCACACCTATTGGCCGCTGGCGCTTCTGTACTCCGATCACGTGCGCTACGTCGAGCAGCTTCGGCGTTACGAAGCCGTCTTCCCTCGAGAGCAGATGCTCGTGCTCATCTACGATGACTTCCTGCGCGACAACGAGGGAACGGTGCGCGAGGCGTTGCGCTTCCTGCAGGTCAACGAGAGCTACCCGATCGACCCGAGGGCCGCCAACCCGACGGTACGAGCACGCTCGCAACGTCTGCACGGCGCCGTGCACGCCCTATCCGTGGGGCGGGGTCCTGCATCGCTGGCTGTGAAGGGAGCCGTCAAGGCGTTCACTCCCCGGCGGTTGCGCCGCCGGGTGCTGCACACGGTGGAGCAGCGTGTGGTGTTCGCCGCGCCCCGTCCGGCTGATGAGCAGCTTGATGGCCGAGTTGCGCGAGCGTTTCAGGGGAGAGGTGCAGGCGCTCAGCGAGCACCTGAATCGCGATCTCGTGAGGCTGTGGGGCTATGACGATGTCGAAGCAGTAGGATCGCGGCGGTGCAGCGCAAATCGCTCCACATAGCCTGGATCGGGTTTGCTCCCGCGGAAGAGGGCGGGGGCGTGCCGGGCGTCGCGATAGACCTGCTGCATGGTCTTGCGCAGCTCGGCCACCGGATCGACTGCTTCTTCCCCTCGCGCGAGCGCAAGCTGCCCGCCAAGATATCCAATATCGACAATCTCACAATTGTGTGGGGAACGAGCAGCTGGCAGGCAAACCGGTGGTACAGCCGCGCAAAGCCAACAGCGTTTGTGAGCTCTCTGCTCGCAAAGAGCCTGGCCTCGTTTCGCCTGCGCAAGGAGCTCGCTCGCAGGCATCGACGCGAACCATACGATTTCACCTACCAATTCGCGAACGTCGAGAACCTTGGGGTGCCGCAGCGTCTCAGACGCGACGTACCGCTCGTCGTGCATCCCGAGACGAGCAGCGCAGGCGAGCTGAAGTTCCTGATCAGGGAGCGACGGCTCAGCTTTCGCTGTCAACCGCGTTACGTCTTTGCGCTCGCGGTGATCGTGCTGTGGCTGCGAAAGCACGTGCAGCGCAAGCAGATCAGACGCGCGCGCCTGGTTGTATGCATCAGCAGCGTCTTTCGCGACCATTTGATGCGCGACTACGGCCTTGCCCGCGAAGCCACCGTCGTGGTGCCCAACCCGGTGAGGTCCGAGCGCTTCGAAAGCGACCCGGACCGGCCGGTCGGCGCTCCGCCCACGATCCTGGTCCTCGGTCGCATCGCCGCCCGCAAGGGCGTGGACGACGTGGTGGCGCTTGCTAGGTGGTTCTTCGAGCACGATGTCGCGGTCCACTTTCGCATCGTTGGCGGAACGAGCCTGTGGTCCGACTACACCGCGCTGCTCGCGGACCTGCCCGCCGAGAACTCGGAGTACGTGGGACGCGTGCATGGCTCCCACGTAGCGGGTGAGCTCGCCGGCAGCGACGTGCTGCTGCAGGCGAGCAGGTATGAGCCGTTCGCCCTGACCGTGGGAGAGGCCCTCGCCGCCGGGGTGCCGGTCGTGGCGACGCGCGAGGTCGGCGCGATCGAGGGGGTTGACAGTTCGGTCTGCGCCGCGACCCAGCCCGGCGACGTCGAGGGCCTGGCCGCGGCGATCGTGGGGATGCTCGACAGGCTGAGGGCTGACCCCGCTGCAACGAGATCGCTTGCGCGCGCCGAGGCGGAACGGCTGTTTGCGCCCGATGTCGTCTGCGAGCAGATCTCGAGATCGCTCGAACGACTTGTCGATGGCGCCCAGCCGGTGGTCGACGACCTCGGTGATGCCGCTGTCAGCTCCGCGTCTGCTTCCACGATCGACGCGTTCGCCGAGTCGTCGAGCTGACGTCCGCTTTCGTGTCTGACGAGAAGCCCAAGGTGGTCTTCATCATGGGGGCCGGTCGCAGCGGGAGCACCATTCTCGGTATCGCGTTAGGCAACTGCGCGAACGTCTTCTACGCGGGCGAGCTCAATCTGTGGCCCGTAAAGGAGGGCAAGTCGCCGCTGCCGGGCGCAGAGCGAGCGCGGTTCTGGGAAGACGTGCGCGCGAACGTTAGCGCCGATTTGTCGGGTCACGAGGCGCGCAGCCTGCAAAAATCGGTGGATCTCTTGCGCGTCGGCAGCTGGCGTACCCAACACCGCCTGCGCAGGCGTTATCGTCGCTTCGCCGAAGAACTCTACCGTGCCATCGCGCGCGCGTCCGGGGTGACGCACATCGTCGACAGTTCGCACTTTCCGAGGCGCGCCCGAGAGCTGCAGAGGCTAGACGGGATCGACCTCTACCTGCTGTTCTTGGTCAGGAACCCGGAGAACATCGTCGCATCCTACAGCGGCGACGACATCGTCTTCCCGAGATTCAATACGGTTAACACAAATGTCTATCTGTGGTTCACCTATCTGCTGTCGCTCCTCGTGTTTCTCCGTCACCCGCGTGATCGACGCCTGCTTGTGCGCTACGAGGCGTTCGTCGCCAATCCGGAGGGCGTGCTGCAGCGAATCCTTGACTGCATCGATTCCCACGGCGGCGATCCCGGACCTCGCGGCTCTGAGCACCGGCATGGCGTTTCAAGGAAATCGAGTGCTCAGATCAGATGCTGTAGCCCTGAAGAGCCAGCCGCCGAAGCGAATGCGGGGTTCGCGCCTCACGGCATTGCTCGAATCTTCCCTGGACGGCGGTCTTCGCCCTCCTGGAACGTGCCTCGAAGATCTCCTCGCAGGGCGTGGATCACTCGGTAGACTCCCAAACCTAGGGCCTCGTCTAAAGCTGTAGCTGGATCGACGGCCTCGGTATGCTTTTCCGGCTATGTCAACCTCGGCTGAGGCGCAGCTCGCAGTTCGGGGACCCGACCAGCGGGCGCCCGACTTCTTCATCGTCGGTAATCCGAAGTGCGGCACGACGGCGCTGTACGAGATGCTCAAGGGGCATCCGCAGATCTTCATGCCCGACCTCAAGGAGCCGTGGTTCTTCGCCAGCGACATGCGCCCACGCTTCCAGCCGCCGCGATCTGCGCCGACGCTGCAAACGCTCGAGGAGTACCTCGTTGCTGTTCGACGCCGCCCAGCCCGGACAGCGAGTCGGAGAGGCATCGTCGTCGTATTTGCTGTCGCGCACCGCGGCCGGCGCGATCGCACAGGTGCGCCCGGACGCGCGCATCATCGCGATTCTGCGAGAGCCCGCGAGCTTCCTGCGCTCGCTGCACGTGCAGCTGCTCAGCACGCATGTCGAGGGCAGCAAGAGCTTCAGGAAGGCGATCGCGCTCGAGGACGCCAGGCGAGAAGGGCGCCGCATCCCTCGCCGCTCCCACAGGCCGCAGCTGCTGATGTACTCCGATCACGTGCGCTACGTCGAGCAGCTGCGCCGCTATCACGAGGCGTTCGACGCAGAGCACGTGCTTGTCCTGATCTACGAGGACTTTCGTGCCGACAACGAGGCGACGGTGCGCACCGTACGGCGGTTCCTCGGGGTGGACGAGGGGCTCCCGGTGGATTTGAAGGACGCGAACCCGACGGTCATCCGCATGCGCTCACAGCAGCTGGACGAACTGCGGCACATGATCTCGGTGGGCAGAGGCCCGATCTCAGGGGCGGTGAAGGCGGGGCTCAAGACGATCACGCCGAGCACGCTGCGCGGCAAAGCGATTCAGGTGGCCCAGCGTCGCATCATCTACGGCCGGCCGCAGCCGCCCGACGAGGAGCTGATGCTCGAGCTGCGTCGCCGCTTCAAGGGCGAGGTCGTGGCGCTCAGCGAGTACCTGGATCGCGACTTGGTGACGCTCTGGGGCTATGACCGCATCGGCTGAGGCGCGCGGCCGTTCCGCGGAGCCTGCCAGCGTGCGCTGGCGCGATGCGGCGGCGCAGACCCAGCGCGCGGCGCTCCCCCCCGGCCGGGCGGTGGTCTCCTGCACCGCCGCGATCGGCGTCGGCGGCCTTGGCCGCCACCTGGGCGAGATCCGCGCTGCGCTCGACCACGACGAGGAGCTGCCGGTCTGCATCAGCGGCGACGCCCGCGGGTCCGCCGCGCGCGCGGCATCGCGATCCCCGCGCCACGCGTTGGGGATCCCCTACCTGATCAGGGTGCTCGGAGCGTCGCCGATCCCCGTCCCTCGGGACGTCCGTGCGCGAGCCTTCTTCGCCGAGTTCGACGCCTACGCAGCCGAGCGCCTGCCGCCGGCCGACCACCTGATCGCGTTCAACAGCCAGGCGCTGACGCAGTTTCGCGCGGCTCGGCGGGCACGCTATGAGTCGCTCGCGCTCGTCTCCGCGAACCCGCACCTGCGCCGCCTCACACGCCAGCACGCCCTGGCTCGACGCCGCTACCCGCTGGAGCGATCGTGGGCGACTCACCTGCTCGCGCGCAACCTCGCCGAGTACGCGATGGCTGACCGGATCTACTATGCCTCGCGCTACATCCGCGAGTCGTTCCTCGAGGAGGGATTTCCCGAGGAGCGCCTGGCGAGCTTCCCGTTGACACCCGATCCGCGCTATGCGCCCGGCGACGGTTCCGGGGAGCCCGCCGCGCAGTTCGAGATCGTGTACGTGGGAAGCCTCACCGTGCACAAGGGCGTGCCCCTACTGATCGACGCGGTTCGTCGCCTGCCCGGCGCAGACATCAGGCTGCGGCTCGTCGGCGGTTGGGCCACGCGCGGAATGCGACGCTTCATCCAAGGCGCGTGCGCCGGCGACGGTCGCATCAGCGTGTCTCCCGGCGATCCGCTGCCGCACCTGCGCCGTGCGAGCCTGTACGTGCACCCCGCGTACGAGGACGGGTTCGGCTATGCCCCGGCCGAGGCTCTCGCCTGCGGCGTCCCGGTGCTCGTCAGCGAGGACACCGGCATGAAGGATCTGATCGACTCGCCCCGTAGCGGCCTGATCCTGCCAACCGGCGACCTGACTGCGCTCACCGAAGCGATCGAGGCCGCATACCGCGGCGAGATCCTCGCGCGCGCCGCTCGATCCCCGATTCGATGACCTGCGCGAACTGCTCGGCACGGGTCCGGTATGAGAGTTCCGTGCGGAGGTGCTCGCGGTCGAACCTCAGCGCCTGCCCCGCGAGCTTGGCCTGCGCGAGCTCGGCGATGACCGCCTTCATGCCCTCGCGGTCGTGCGGTTCGAGGAGCCACACCCCCGGCTTGCCGTTCAGGTAGTCCCAGTTCTCGCCGGGCGGCACCGCGGCGAGGATCGGCCGGTCGGTCATCAGGTACTCGTAGGTCTTCGCCGAGATGCGACCTCCGGGCGATCGATCAGGCCGATTGGGCAGCGTTATGAACAGCAGGTCCGCAGCGCAGATGATCGCGGACACCTCCGCGTGGGGAACAGGGTCGAGCACCGTCACGACCTCCTCCACTCCGGCGCGCGCCAGCGCGCGCGCGACCACCGAGGCGTCATACGGGTTGCCGTATACCGTCAGCTTCACGCGCCCCGCCCAGCTGGGGTGCTCGGCGAGCACGTCGAGGATCGCCCCGCCGGCGATCACCGGCGAGGACGTACGGTGATCGAGCGGCACCCGTTGGTAGCGGCCGAAGCGCGTCCACGCCGCGTACAGTCGCTTGAGCCGGCTCGCCGGCGCCCGATCGCCGATCAGCGCCCACCAGCCCGACATCGCTCCGACGTAGGCGATCTCGAGATCCTCGGAGTCTTGCTCGCGCGGGCGGAAGTCCGCAGGGTCGGCCCCGTAGCGTACGAGCTGGAGCTTCTCGCGTACGCGCTCATCCTGGCGCGAGCGGACGGCATCGAGATTCCTCTGCGAGACGTACACAACGGCGTCGCCGCGACGCGCGAAGAAGTCCTCGAGCGCCCTGGCGAGCCGGTAGTGAAGCCGCGTGGGGAAGTGTGGGTGCATGTCGGTGCACGTCGGCGAGTCGTCGAGATTGAGGATCAGCGCCAGTCCGGTAAGCCTGCTGAGCAGGACGCCGGCCAGCCCTGCGGAGTAGGGCATCATGAACACGACGATCGCCTCCGGCTCGCGTTCGCGGACCACACGCCTGCCGGCGAGGACGGCGGGGAGCACCCAGAAGATCGCGTCGTCCGGCCACACGAGCAGCTCCAGCAGCTTGTTTGCCCGCAACCTACGCAGCGTCGTGAACAGGCGCTTCGGACGCCTGCCGGGGACGACCTCCACGCGTACGCGATCGTCCGCGCTCGAGCGTGACGCCTCGTCCTGGCTCGAGCGCGGCGCCTCGGTGAGGACCGTGACGTCCCAGCGCTCACTGAGCTTCTCCACGAGCTTGCTCGCCCGGATCGCCGTGGGCGTGGTCTCGGGTGAGAACGATTGCGACAGGCACAGCAGCGCTGGCTTGCGCTGCCGCTGAGAGTCGTCGCCGTCGAGCACCGCCCCAGGTTACAAGCGCAGGCTTGAGAAGCGGCACTCGTTGCTACCGTCCACTGCCATGAGCGTGCAGCGAGACGTGGGACAGCTGGCCGCGCCGGTCGCGGCTCCGCGCATACGACCGCTGCACGTGGTGGCGGTCGGCGTCTCCGCCGGCGAGACTTGCGGCGTCCGCGATCATGCCACCCTGCTCGCCGAGGCGCTCGGCCGGATGAACATCTCCTGTTCGTTGCACTGGCTGCAGCGAACGAATGACTCGCTGCTCGGCAGCCGAGCGGAGGTCCGGACGTGGGCGCGGAGCCTTGCCGCGGAGCTCGACGAGCGGGAGGCCGACGCGGTCCTGCTGCACTATTCGGTGTTCACATACTCATTTCGAGGGATTCCCATATTCGTTCGCCCAGTGCTCGACCGCGGCACGTGGCTCGCGGCTGCCGGTGATCACGCTCTTGCACGAGTTCGTCTTCCCGTGGACGCTAGCCGGCCTGCACGGCAAGCTGTGGGCGGTGACTCAACGGATGCGCCTGATCGGCGTGATCAACGCGTCCGCGGCGGTGGCCGTCACCACCCAGCGGCGCGCCGAGTGGGTCGAATCCCGGCGCTGGCTATCCAAGCGGCGGCTGGCCGTCGTCCCGGTGTTCTCGAATCTGCCGGCGGCGAGCGCCGCGCCGCAGCGCGATCTCGAGCACCGTGTCCTGGGGTTGTTCGGCTACGCCTACGGTGAGGCCACCGTTCGGCTCGTGCTCGATGCGCTTCGCCTGCTGCATGAGCGAGGCCTGCCCGTGCGGCTGGTGCTGCTGGGCGCGTCCGGCGCCCGCTCGGCGTCGGGCGAGCGTTGGCTCGGGCGGGCGCGCGAGCACGGCGTTGTCGAAGCGCTGTCGTTCTCGGGCAGGCTCTCGGCGCAGCAGCTGTCCGATCGACTCGCCGCGTGCGAGATCCTGCTGTTTGCCGATCCCGCCGGCCCGACCTCGCGCAAGGCCACGCTGGCTGCCTCGCTCGCTTCGGCTCGCCCGGTCGTCGCGCTGGACGGTCCCCACCGCTGGAACGAGCTGGTCGAGGACGGGGCGGCTCGCGTCGTGGCGCCGACAGCGCAAGCGCTCGCAGGCGCGCTCGAGCTGCTGCTCGGCGACGAGCAGCAGCGTGCATCGCTTGGAGCGCGCGGGCGCGACTTCGCGGAGCGCATGGGTCTAGCGCGCAGTGTGCAGATCGTGGGCAGGCTGCTCGAGGAGATCGTCGTGCGACCCGCTTAAGGCAGGTCGGTCGAGCTCCCACCGGGAGCGAGCGTGTCGGTACGCATCAGCCAGGGCGGCGACGTGACTTTCCGGCGAGAACCGGGCTTCCATCATCTGTTTGCCGGCCGCTCCCATGGCCTGCTGCCTCGCCGGGTCGGCGAGCAGCACGTTGAGTGCGCCGGCGAGCGCACGCGCATCTCCCGGCCTGACGCCCAGCCCGCTGACACCGTCCTCCAGCCAGTCGCCGATCCCTCCAGTCTCGCTTGCGACGACCGGACGTCCCGCCGCGAAAGCCTCGATCCCGACCAGGCCGAACGGCTCGGGCCAGACAGACGGTATGACCACCACCGAGGCGTCAGCCAGCTCTCGCGCGAGCTCCTCGGGAGGCAGCCAGCCGGTGAAGCGGACGCGCTCGTGCACCCCAAGCCGTCGCGCGAGCTTGCGCGACGCCTCCAACCGCCAGCCGTCTCCACAGATGACGAACTCGGCGTCCATCGTGCGGGCGGCGCGGAGCAGGACGTCGACTCCCTTGGCGGCGATCACCCGTCCAGCAAAAACCACGCGCCGGCGAGCGCCATGTCCGGAAGTGATCCCTGGTGCCATCGTCGGGAACAGGGGAACCCGCTTGCGTCGGGTGACGCCATTGATGGACAGATGCCGGTCCACGGCACTCGAGTAACACACCACCAGATCAGCGTCTCTGAGAGCTTTGAGCGTGCCGCCGACTCGCATGTACCTTGCGGGCAGCTGGCGCCCTTGGCGTGTGTGGATACAGCCTCGCGTCGCAAGGTGCGGTATGCACCCTGGTCCATGCGGGCGTGAACACTCATGCCCGGGCCGGAAGTAGTGGACTGCGGAGGTGCACGCCGTGTAGCCGTGCGCACTGAGCACCACCGGTGCGCTCAGTCGCATGAACGCGACGAGCTCAGGGTCGTCGCATTGATGCGCGTGGATCGCCAGCGGCCGTGACGAGAAGGCCTCGCCCAGCCTCCGGTCGGGCGGGATCTCGGTGTTGCAGAGATCAGGACTGTGAAAAACGGTGACGCCCGGGATGGGCGCTGTCGACTCGACGCGAGCGGCTGCGACGTTCACATCGAAACCGCGTTCGGCCATCGCGGCCGCGCTCGCCATCACGTGTGTGGCGATGCCACCGTCCCTTGTCCACCTCGGCGTGACAAGGAGGACCGAGAGATCTCCATCACAGATCAATCATACCCCGGCCAGGCGTTCGCCCGGAGCGCGAGTCTGGGAGGATACGCGGATGCCGTCACTGACGAGACGACTGGTGGGAGCCGTGTCGCGACGCCTGGAGCGGCCGGAGCTGCTCGCCGCCGTCTATCCGGGTGCTCGGCAGGCGCTGCGCGAGGAAATCGCGATCAGCGCGATCCTCGCGAGCGCCCTGCGCAGCGATGCAACCTATGTCGACGTGGGCGCCAACCGCGGTCAGATCTTGCGAGAGGCCGTGCGTGTCGCTCCGCGCGGGCGCCACATCGCCTTCGAGCCCATCCCCACGGTGGCCGCGGATCTCGCGCGGGCGTTTCCCGGGGTGGACTGCCGCCAGATGGCGCTGGGCGCTCGCCCGGAAGCCGCAGAGTTCTGTCACTTCAGGAACCTCGAGGGTTGGAGCGGGCTGCAGCGGAGCCCTGAGGTCAGCGATGAGCGGGGGAATCCCGAGTACATCACCGTAACCGTGTCAACGCTCGACGCCGAGATCGGGGACCGAACACCATGCGTCGTCAAGATCGATGTCGAGGGAGCCGAGCTTGGCGTCCTGGAAGGTGCGCGCACGCTGATCACGCGGGCGAAACCGGTGATCGTCTTCGAGCACGTAGCGGCGGCGGCGCAGTTGTACGGAGCCTCGTCGGGAGCCCTCTGGGATCAGCTCAGCGAGCTCGGCTACGTGGTCTTCTCGGTGACCGGAGACGGCCCGTTGACTCGCGAGGCGTTCACTGCCGAGCACAGCGGTGTAGTGAACTGGCTGGCGCGGCCGGACTCAGCGATCTGACCAAAACCGCTGACTCACAATGTGTGACTTTGGCTTCGCCGTCGCCAATGGTGACGGCGAGTCGAGCGTCGCGCGAGTCAGATGGTCTGATCATGGCCACTTTGGCGCCCCAGGGGCAGTAGCTGGCGGGCCCTTTTCCACTCCCGCCGCGCGCGCTTTTCAGCATACGCGCGCATCAGCGTCAGCGGGTCGATCTTCTCGCGCGCGAGCGAGTCCAGCGGTGTGCTCTTGGAGCAGATGAACGCCGCGCGCTCGCGTGCGCGGTAGTCGTCCATGCCGGTGTTGTCAGTGATGTTGTGCGCGAGCGCGATGCTCTCGTATCCGAACTGTCGAGCCAGGTCGAAGATCGCATGACGTGTTGGGATCAGCAGGAGCTCGTAGTCCACGGCGTTGCGCGGGTTATCGAGGCTATTCTCGTGCGCGACCCTGAAGAGGCTCCAGGGTACGAGCGAGACGGCCGTATCGATCAGCAGCAGATCGGCGCCCGTGCGAGCCATCAGCTCGAATAGCTCCACGGGCTTTGCGATGTGATACATCAGTCCCAGGCACAGCACGATGTCGAACTGCTCGTGTAACTCGTGCTCGAAAATGTTCGCCAGCTCAAGGCGGTAGCGCGCCGGGTCCACGCCATTCGCGTCGAACACCAGTTGAGCTTGGTCGAGGTGCATCTGGCGACCGTCCACGCCGAGCACGAAGTCCGCTCCAGCCTCGATCGCACACATCGTCCAGTAGCCCGCGTTGCAGCCCAGATCCAACACGCGACGCCCAGCGAGCGAGCCGCCGCACGCCGCCACCAGCGGCTCGAAAAACGTCTGCCGCCGCTGTATGTGGCGGTTGGCATAGTCAGGGCGGTAGATCGGCGTGCTAGCGCCGCTGTCGAACTCGAAGCGGTAATGCCACACGGGGAACGCGTCGATACGCCGCTGCAACTCCTGCGCGCTCGAGGCAAGCCCAGGTTGGCGATGATCGGCCGCGCTGGACATCGGCTCATCGTATTCGATTCGCGGCCTAATTGTGGAGAACCGCAGCGGTGAGTGTTTGCTCGCGCTTGGCTACTGAAGCCGCGCGACCGTGATGGTGAACGGCGCGGTGGCGCTGTTCTGCTGCTGGCTGTCGCCGGCAACTTTGATTCGCATCACGTTAGCGCCCACGCGGTCGAAGGTGTACGCGATCTGATATTTGCCGGCGGCGTCGGCGAAGCCCACGCTCACCACGTGGAAGCCGGTGGCGGCGGCGGAGCCGCGTTCGAGGTAGACTGCCTGCCCTTCCGATGCGGGAGCCAGCGTCCCGGAGAACGTGAGCTGTTCGCCGGCCGTGAGCGTCGTCGAAGTGGCCGTGCTCGTCAGCCCGAAGTCGACGTGCTGAAGCAGGTTCGTGGAGTGCGTGGTCGCGTCGCTCACCCGGTAGTCGGTCCTCTGGCGCGGTTCTTGCGTGAACGTGTACTCGCCGCTTTCGTCAGTCGTGCTCGTCGCCAGCACGCTGAAGGGGCGCCCGTCGGTGCTCGCGAGCAGCGTGACCGTCTGGTGCGTCGCGCCGACGGCACGGCCGCTGATCGTGACCGGCTTTCCGTAGGAGATCGGGTCGGCTGAGGTTGCGATCGTCAACTGCGCGTTCTGGGGCTGAGGGATCTCGTAGGCGACCGGTTCGGAGATCCCCGGCGCCATCAGCTTCCCGGCGCCCACGATCGTGCGCACGCTGGCTTCGCCCGGGATCCCGAAGGTATGGGTGATGGAGTAGCCGCCGTCGGAGGCCACGCGGCCGAAGGCGACCGCTTGCCAGCGTTCGCCGGACGCGGCGTACGCCACCTGCAGCGCCACGCGCTTGCCCGCCTCGGCCGGGCTGACGGTCCCCGTGAACGTGGCCGGCGCTCGGCGCGAGGCGCCCGCGCTGGTGGCCTGCGCGTCCGCCGGCGCGGGCGCGCTCAGCCTGACGAGGGGCGCGACCTTGACGACCGTGTGCGCGCCCAATCGGCCCACGCGTGTCTGGAAGGCGGTGTTTGCGTCAAGGGTGGGCGAGGTCAGCTCGTAGGAGCCGTCAGCGGCGGTGGTGGCGGTCCCGACAAGGCTGAGCGCAGCGTCGGCGGCGGCGCCAAGCTGACGCTGATAGACGACGATCGCCTGGTCTGCCAAGCTCGCGCCGCCCGGGCATTTGAGCGCTCCAGAGATGATTGCGGTTTCGCCGGCGGTGATGGGTTCGGAGCTCGCTTCGATGCTGACCCGGCATCCGCGGTGCAGCCCCGTGGAAGGCTGCGCGCCGGGCTGTGGTGGCGATGCACCGTCGCCGCTTTCTTCGCCGGCTCCATCCCCTTCGCCGGACGCTTCGCGTTCTTCGGCCCGCGCGTTCCTGCGCGATTCGCGTTCCTGCGCGCGCGCCGCCCGTTCCTCGGCGCGTTCGGCGCGTTCCTGCGCGCCCCCCGCGGCCTCGCTCGCCGCCGCGCACACGGGCGCCAGCACGCCGGCGGCGAGCATCGCGGTGCACGCGAGCGCCAGCCGCAGAGAGCGATGGTGCAGAGTGAGCGGCAGTTTCATGCTGGCCTCCTGAAGCTGAGCGGACGATCCTCACCGGTCTATCGACGCTCTCGGCGAGATCCTTGACAGCCGCTAACTGCGGTGGGAGTGTCCGCGCGCCGCCAGCACCCGATCGTAGACGCGCTCCAGCCGGCCGGCCACCGCGCGCGGGTTGTAGTCCTCCACCGCGCGCTGAGCTGCGGCGCCGACGCGCCGTCGCTCAGCAGGGTCAGCGGCCAATGCTCGCATCGCGGTGGCGAGCGCGTCCTGGTCGCGGCTTCGGAACAGACGCCCGGTCTCGCCATCGGCGATCACGCTAGCCGGGCCGCCCTCGTCGGCAGCGATGACCGCGAGACCTGCGGCCATGCCCTCGAGCACGACCGTGCCGAACGGCTCGGGGATGACGGATGCGTGAACGAGCACGTCCATCGACGCCAGCTCGGGCCAGACGTTCTCGCGAAAGCCGCGAAACTCCACCCGCGAGGCGATCCCGAGGCTCTCCGCGAGCGCACACAGCTCACGCTCGAAGCCCTCCTCTCCGAACATCGCCGTGCCCACCACGACCGCTCGCTCCTCGCTCTCGGGGAAGGCAGCGGCGAATGCGCGCAGGAACAGATCCTGCCCCTTCCACGGGGCGATCCGCCCGAGCATGCCGAAGGTGGGGGCGCTCGCACTGGGCGTGCGCGGCGCGCGCAGCTCGGGCGGCGCCTCGACCGAGGCGGGGATCACCCAGCTCAGGCCGCCTCGCACCGCGACCGGCAGCGTCTGCAGCGTGGCCGTGGAGTTCGCCACGACGCCATCCGCGAAGTGCCCGACGAGACCACGCACGAGCCGCACCGCCGCGCGCGGGATGTAGTCCTCGGCGATGCGGTCACGCACGTGCCACACGACCGGCAGGCCGGCGGCCTTCGCCGCGATGCTGCCGTACACGCCTGCCTTCAGCGAGTTGGTGTGCACGAGGTCCGCGCGAAGCGCACGCAGGCGCACGGCGAGCCGCGCGACGTAGATCAGCGTGTGCGCCAGCGCCAGCGGCGGGGTCGCGCCGGGGTGGACCGTGTCGCGACGCAGATCGCGCGCGGAGGCGGCGATCGGGAGCACCTCCACGGACACTCCCGCCTGCGCCAGCCGTGTGGCGAGCGGGCCGTCCTCGCCGAGGATCACGTGCGGGTTGACGTTCTGGAAGTGAGTGAGCAGGCGCATCAGCGCGATCTCCCCGCCCGACAGGCGGGCGACGTGGTCGAGGTACACGACCCGCAGCCGCGTGTCGCGCTCGCCCTGCTCCAGCCGGCGGTACAGGTGGCGGTGACGTTCGGCCAGCAGCGGCCAGGAGAAGCCCTCGGCGAAGCTCCGCGTCAGCTCGCGGGTGGGCAGCTTCCCGCGCGCCGCGGCCGCGATGCGCTCCCCGAGCGCCGCCGCGTCCCCGGGCGCGACCACCAGCGAGGGGTCCAGCGGCAGCGTCACCTCCGGCAGGCCGCCGACGTCGCTGACGATGCTCGGCGTGCCGCACGCGGCCGCCTCGGGCACGACGAGGCCGAAGCCCTCGAGGCTCACGCTCGGCACGACGGCCACGTCGGCAGCGCGGTAGGCCTCGACCAGATCATCCTCGCTGAGTCGGCCGAGCAGGCGTACGCCGTCTGACAACGGCGGGTGCGCAGTACGCTCGGCGAGCGCGTCGCGCAGCGGTCCGTCGCCGACGAGCAGCAGCGCCGAGCCGCTCGGAAGCGTGGTCTGGATCCGCTCCCACGCGTCCAGCAGCACATCTAGGCCCATGCGCGGCACCAGGCGCCGCACGCATACGGCGACGAATGCCTGAGCATCGATCTCAAGCCGCGCCCGTGCCCGCGATCTGTCGCCGGGGGTGAAGTGCTCGAGCGCCACGCCCGGCGGCCATACGAACACGTCCCATGGACGCACCCCGTATCGCTCGACGAGCTCCCTGCGAAAGGCCGACGAGAGCACCACATGGGCGTCCGCGCGGCGCAGCACGCAGCGCTCGAGCGTTGCGCGCAGGACATAGCTCAGTCGCGAGCTGTCGCCGGCGGCGACGTTCTCCTGCGCCCACGGCCCGTGGAAGTGAAACACGATGGGACGACGGCGCAGCGCCCCCAGCAGCAGCGGAGCCGCGGCGTACAGCGCGAAGTGTGCGTCGATGACGTCGGCGTCAGCGGCCGCTTGCCGGGTGCTACGCCAGAAGTCCAGGAGGCGACGTGCGAGCGGCGTCTTTGCGTCATCGACGACGCTCACCGATGTGGGGGCGTCCTCGGCCGGACCGATCACCACCCCGCGCGCCTCGCCCAGCTGCTCCAGCAGCGAGCGGTAGTAGCGGTTCAGGCCGCCGAGCGTTGTGGGGAACCAGCCCATTCCCAGCATCAACACGCGCGGAGGGCTATCTGACTCCCCGGCGGGGGTCGCGGGGGAGTCCTGTCTCGGTGTGCTCACGCTCGGGGGCAGGCCGCGCTGCCTGGGGACGGGATTGGGTGCCGCGCGGCAAGCCAGGCTAGCAGCATGTGCCGCCGACGCTCTGCGGTCGGCACGCTCGTGATTGCAACACACCGACACGTTGTCATGTCGCGTTCCTGTTGCCTCGTGCCCGTCGCGCCACAGCGTCGGGCAAAGTCACAACCGCGGGGCGCCTAACCTATACTGGCAGCGTTTTGAACGGTGAAGGAGGCAGGGAAACGCTGGCGCCCGGCGCCGCCGAGCCGAGCGAGCCCTCCGGCGAGGCACCCACCGCTGATCGCGCGGCAGCTGCCCGCGCGTCGAACGGGAGAGCCCCCGATTTCTTCATCGTGGGCCACGAAAAGTGCGGTACGACCGCGCTTTACAAGATTCTCAGACAGCATCCGCAGATCTTCATGCCGGAGCCCAAGGAGCCGCGGTTTTTCGTGGCCCGGCCGAGCGAACGGGGGCCGGTGCCGCGAAACCCAGTTCGACCATGGACGCTCGAGGCCTATCTGGAGTTGTTCGCCGACGCCGCTCCCGAGCAGCGCGCCGGTGAGGCCTCGCCCCAATACATCAGGTCCAAGCAGGCCGCGCAACTGATCGCGGAGGTGCAACCCGACGCCCGCATAATTGCCAGCCTCAGAGAGCCCGCGAGCTTTCTGCAGGCGTATCACGTTCACTGCGTGCGAGGGTTGGTGGAGACAGAGCGCGACCTGCGCAAGGCGATCGCACTAGAAGAGGACAGACGGCGCGGCGAGCAGCTTCCTCGCGAAGCCCGTGCGGTCGACAGGCTCTTCTACCGCGAGCACGTGCGCTATGTGGAGCAGCTGCGGCGCTTCGAGACGGTATTCGGGCGCGAGCGGATGCTGGTGCTCATCTACGAGGACTTTCGCCGCGACAACGACGCGACGGCGCGCGAGGTTATGCGCTTCCTGGACGTGGACGACACGCTGGCGCTGGACGTTGCGAAGGGAGATCAGACGGAAAATCTGCGCCGAGGCGGGCGGGGACACAAAGCGGTGCGTCGCCAGCGACTCCATCGCGCCGCGCTCGCGCTGCAGCTCGCCCGTCGGCAGGCGGCCCAGGCGGACCGCCTGTCGCGAACCGTCGACGCGCTCACGCCGAGATGGTTGCGCAGCGATGCGGTCGAGAACCTCGCGCGACGCATGATCTTCTCCGCTCCGGCGCGTGACGAGCAGTTCATGCTCGAGCTGCGCCGCCAGTTCAAGCCGGAAGTCGAAGCGCTGAGCGAGTACCTGGCGCGGGATCTGGTCGCGCTGTGGGGTTACGAGGACATCGCCTGAGCGCCTCAGCGGGGAGCAACCGTTACTCACTCGTGATCGAGCAGTGACGATCGTGTGAGCGAGCCTGCGGACGTCGCGTCCTCGTCAGTTCGCCCCCTTGCAATATGCCCTGAGACGCCCTAACGTTGACTGGACGCGCAGGTGCGGGCGCGTACGAATCGGGCCTCCGTGCCAAGCGCGACGCCGGATCTAGCACGGATGCGAGCCACTTACCATATCTCCCACCTGCGCACGCTGGAGGCGGAGGCCGTGCACGTGATGCGCGAGGCTGCCGCCGAATTCGAGCGTCCGGTCCTGTTGTTCAGCGGTGGCAAGGACTCGATCGTGCTCCTGCGCCTGGCGGAGAAGGCGTTTCGTCCGGCGTCGTTCCCGTTCCCGGTGATGCACGTCGACACCGGCCACAACTTTCCGGAGGCGATCGAGTTTCGCGACCGCAGGATCGCGGAGCTCGGCGAGCGGCTGATCGTCGCCTCTGTGGAGGACTCGATCCGCGCGGGCCGCGTTGTCGAGGAGCGCGGTCCTCGCGCCTCTCGCAACGCGTTGCAGACGGTCACGCTGCTCGATGCGATCGCCGAGCACGGCTTCGACGCGGCCTTCGGCGGGGCGCGGCGCGACGAGGAGCGCTCTCGCGCCAAGGAGCGCATCCTCTCCTTCCGCAACGAGTTCGGTCAGTGGGAGCCGCACAAACAGCGTCCCGAGCTTTGGAGCCTCTACAATGGCCGCGTTCGCAAGGGAGAGCACGCGCGTGTATTTCCGATCTCCAACTGGACTGAGCTCGACGTGTGGCAGTACATAGCCGAGGAGGAGTTGGAGGTGCCGTCGATCTACTTCGCGCACGAACGTGACGTGTTCGAGCGCGACGGAATGCTCTACGCGCTCAGCCCGTTCATATCGCTGATGGATGACGAGCAGCCGTTCGCGGCGCGCGTGCGCTACCGAACGGTTGGCGACATGAGCTGTACCGGCGCCGTCGCGTCCGACGCCGGCACGCTGGCCGAGGTGGTCGCCGAGATCGCCGCCACGCAGATCACCGAGCGCGGCGAGACGCGCGCAGATGACCGCGCGACCGAGGCCGCGATGGAGGATCGCAAGCGGCAGGGGTACTTCTGATGGCGCACGCGGGTGGCTCCGGTTCGACACGCGCCACGGCGCTCAACGGCAACGGCAGCGTCGGCGGCGTGGCAAATCCCGAGGCGCCCGCGGCAGAGAGCTCGGCCGACGTGTTCCGTCGCCTGGCCGACAGACCGACCGACCTGCTGCGCTTCGCGACGGCGGGCTCCGTCGACGACGGCAAGAGCACGCTGATCGGCCGGCTCCTCTACGACTCCAAGCAGGTGCTCGCCGACCAGCTCGAACACGTCGAGCAGGCCAGCCAGCGCAAGGGTCAGGTGCTCGATCTTTCGCTGCTGACCGACGGCCTGCGCGCGGAGCGCGAGCAGGGCATCACGATCGACGTCGCCTACCGCTACTTCGCCACGGCGCAGCGCCGCTTCATCATCGCTGACACGCCTGGACACGAGCAGTACACGCGCAACATGGTCACCGGCGCCTCCACAGCGGACCTCGCGATCGTGCTGGTCGACGCGCGCAAGGGCGTGCTCGCGCAGTCCAAGCGCCACGCCTTCATCAGCTCGCTGCTGGGGATTCCGCACGTGGTGGTGTGCGTCAACAAGATGGACCTGGTCGACTTCGACGAGGGCGTGTTCGACACGATCGTTGAGGAGTTCGACGCGTTCGCGGCGCGCCTGGAGCTCCCGGACGTGACCTTCATCCCGATCTCGGCGCTGCTGGGCGACAACGTCGTCGAGCGCTCGGAGGCGATGCCGTGGTATCAGGGCCCGCCGCTGCTGTATCACCTCGAGCACGTCCACATCGCGTCCGACCGCAATCTGATCGACGTGCGCTTCCCAGTGCAATGGGTGATCCGCCCGGGTGGGCGGGACAGCGGATCAGACCTCGCCGACTACCGTGCCTACGCGGGCCAGCTCGCCGGCGGGATCATCCGCGAGGGCGACGAGGTGGTGGTGCTGCCGGGCGGCCAGCGCACGACGGTCGCCGGGATCGACACCTACGACGGGAGCGTTGGCGAGGCCTTCGCGCCGATGTCGGTCGCGCTGCGACTGAGCGACGACATCGACGTGGGGCGCGGCAGCACGATCGTTCGCACGCAGAACCAGCCGACCGTCTCGAGCCGCTTCGAGTGCCAGCTGTGCTGGATGTCCGAGCAGCCGCTCAGCGCGGGCAGGCGCTACCTGGTCAAGCACACGACACGCACCGCGATGGTCGGCAAGGTGGACGTCCGCTACAGGATCGACGTCGAGACGCTGCGCCGCGACGAAAGCACGACGACGCTCGAGCTGAACGATCTCGCGCGCGTGCACATTGAGCTGAGCTCGCCGCTCGTGTTCGACTCCTACAGGCGCAACCGCATCACCGGCAGCCTGATCGTGATCGACGAGGCGACCAACGATACTGTCGCCGCCGGCGTGATCCTCGACACCGAGGTCGAGGAGGCCGATTCCGAGCCGAAGAGCGAGCGCAGCCCGAACGTCCGCTGGCAGGGCACGCGCATGACCCGCGAGCGCCGCTGGCAGTCGCTGGGCCACAATGGCGCGACGCTGTGGTTCACGGGACTGCCCGGCGCGGGCAAGTCGACGGTCGCCGCCGCTGTCGAGGAGCGTCTGCTGGCGACCGGTCAGCCGGCTTTCCTGCTCGACGGCGACAACCTGCGCCACGGCCTCAACGGCGACCTCGGCTTCGACGAGGATGCCCGCAGTGAGAACGTGCGCCGCACCGCGCACGTGGCGCGGCTGCTGGCGGAGTCGGGCACCGTCGCCCTGGTCAGCCTCGTCAGCCCCTACGCTGCCGACCGCGACGCCGCGGCGGCGCTGCACGCGGCCGACGAGCTCGGCTTCCTGGAGATCTTCGTCGACGCTCCGCTCGAGCTCTGCGAGCAGCGCGACCCGAAGGGCCTGTACGCGCGGGCGCGCTCGGGAGAGCTCGCCGGGCTGACCGGCGTCGGCGCGCCGTACGAGGCGCCCGCCGAACCGGATCTGGTGCTCGGCAGCCGCGAGGAAACGGTCGAGCAAGAGGTCCAGCGCGTCATGGAGCTGCTGCTCGCGCGCGGCTTGATCGCGCGCGAGCGCTAGGCCTGAGCCGTCTGGACGCGCCCGCGAGGGCTGCTCACCCTTTCTTCTTTTTCTTGCCCTTCGCCTTGGCGGGGGCGTGCAGCAGCACCGTCGTGCTGTGTCCGGAGACGAGGGGTCCGGGCGGGACCTGCACCAGCACCCTGTAATTGCCGGTGGCCTTGACGCTCACGATGACGCTGAAGCGCGAGATCGTCTTGGTCCCGGGCTTCACGACGGTCTTGAACCTGGTCGCGAACGTGGGCACCTTTTCCTTTTCTTCGGCCCCGCCTTCGCCGGGCTTTTCGAGCTTGCTGGGCTTTTCGCTGCTCGCGCGCTGTTCTTCCGCCGGCGGCTTTTCCAGCTGCACCAGCACGTGCGCCCCGGCCTCGGCGGGCGTGACCGTGCCGTATAGGCGGAACAGGCCCTTGTCGCTGCTCGCGCGCACTTTCAGCACCACGCGCAGCTCGACCTGAGCGGGCACGATCAGGCTCGTCAGCGGGGGAACGCCGCCGACCGTGGCCACGCGGAACTTCGTGCTGGTGCGCATGTTGGCGACGTGGAAGGAGAACGCACCCGTCGCGCTCGTGAGCAGCGGCGCCCCGACGTTTACGTACGCTTTTGTGTAGGGGTACGGGCTGGCCTGCAAGACGATCTCGCGCCCGCCGTTTTTGGCTCCGGTGAGGGTGCCTGTGAGGACGAACTCGCTGCCGAGCGGGATCGCGGCGTAAGTCTTCGGGAGCACGAATGCCGGTTGCTCGGTCTTGGGGGTGGGCTTGGGCTTGGGCGTGTAGACATGGTCGCGCCCTACGACGTTCGAGCCAGCTGAGTTGCTCGCCACGATGCGGTAGTGGTAGTTCGCGTTGATGCCGGGGGCGGGCTCGCTGACTTCGACCGGGGCGGTCGCGGTCGGGGAAGCCGCCAGCGTGCCGACGACCGTCTGCTGGCCGTATGCGGTCGTTGGGCCGTACTGGAAGTAGAAGGTGGTGGCGAGCGTGTGCGGATCGACGGCTCCCTCGAGTAGGACCGACGAGCCGCTCGCCCGCGCGGCGTGCGTAGACACGGTCGGGGCCGCCGGTTCGTTCGGGGAGCGCGCGGCAGCCCACGCGGCGAGCGGTAGCGCCAAGACGAGGCCGGTGAGCGCCAGAGCCGGGATGCCCCATGCCTGCTGGATTCTGTAGCCGCTCATTGTTCGAGTCCCTCCTGGTCTCTGGTCTTACGTCCGTATTCGGCCACGCGCCCACACCCCCTGTCCGGGGCCCGCACTCCCACAACCCGCCGCGCGCGCGATCGATGCGGTTTCGTGCGCCACGCATTGTCGCGTAGTCGGGCTCCGATCGCGGCCAGATCGGGCGCGAACCGCGATGTCAAGTAGTCGACGAGCGATTCCAAGTAAGCTGATATAGTTAGTGAGGAATTGTCCACGATCGAGGAGCTTGCATGATCCTGCTGTTCGCCGGTTTCGCCTGGATAGTCGTCGTGGCGATCGTCGTGGGCGTGTGCATGGCGGCGCGCATCGGCGACCGGGTCCAGCTCGCCGGTGCGGGCGAGCCAGAGGAACGGCATTCACAGATCCCGGCGCACCGGCGCGCGCGCGCCGTCGAGCCTCGCGCCTCGCTGCTCGACCTGGGCTACGCGGGGCTTTCCGCGGTCAAGTCCTTCGAACCGTCGATGTTCACCGCGCGCAAGGGTTGAGTTGGTGCGCGCCCGGGCCTGGTGGCGACCGCCGCCACCCCGGCGAGCTCACGGTAGGTGACGGCGGTGCGGCGCGGGCCGGAGTGGGCCAGCACCCACTCGAGCGCCAGCATGTGGCGAGGGTGACGTAGGTCGGCTGGATGCAGATCGATGCGCAGCGTGCTCGTCGGCAGCAATGCGCTCGCGCGCACGATGGTCGGGGAGAGGGCGCGCGTCAGCGGCCCGGCGGCGGCGAAGCTCCAAGCCGGTGCGAGCGGCCCGGCCGTGGGGTCGGAGCCCGACGTGCGCATCGCGTTTGACGGCGCGGCTGCGTCAGCTGCGAGGCCCTCGATCCGCGGCTGCGCGCGGTGCACCCGCAGCAGCCCCGCCCACCAGCTGAACCTGACGCTCAGCGCCTGCCGCAGCGCGTCGGTGTAGGCATACGCCGGGGCGACGAAGCCGTCGGGTTCGATGCCGGCGAGCTTGAGCACACGCCAGCCCGCGTGGACGGCACGCCGCGTCTCCTCGTCGTCGAGCCCGATGAACTCGCCGGCTCGCTGTCCGTGTGCGCCGGGGAGCAGCCGCAGGGCTGAGCCGCCCGTGCGCGCGCGTACGTGCTGGAAGCCGTGCTGTGCGATCGAGTCACCCGCACGCCGGCGCTCGCACAGCCATTCGACCATCCCCGGTGAGCGCTCCCCGACCGGGTGCAGGTCGCGGGCCGGGATCACCAACAGCGTGACGCGGTCGATGCCGTGGTCGTCGAGCCAGTCGCGGATCACCGCGCAGCGTTCGAAGGTCGCGGGCTCGATGCCGTGCAGAGCGACGGCGATCGTCGGCCGCTGCTTCTGTGGCCGTGCGTCGCGCATGATCTCGCGCCGCGCCTCAAGCGGCGCGACTGCTCGCTCCGATCGGCAGCGCCCGGGTGTCGCCGAGCGCTGTACGACTCGTCGCCAGTGCTCGCTCGTATCCGTCGGCGAGCCGCCGCAGGGTCTGCTCCCAGGTTCGCGCCCGCGCCGAGCGCAGCGCGCCGATCGCGAGGTGCTCGCGCAGCAGCGGCGAGCTTGCGAGCTCGAGCAGCGCAGTCGCGAGCTCGCGCGCATCGGGCTCGCACAACAGACCGCTGACGCGGTTCTCGAGGAGCGACAGCGGGCCACCCCGCGCGAGCGCGATCGTCGGCACGCCGCTCGCCTGCGCCTCAAGAATCACCTGACCAAACGTGTCGGTGGCGCTCGGGAACACGAAGATGTCGGCGCTCGCGTAGGTGCGGGCGAGCTCCTCGCCATCCAGCCAGCCGAGGAAGCTCGCGTGCTCGCCAAGACGCTCGCGAACCCGCTCCTGCTCAGGGCCGCCGCCGGCGAGCGCCAGGTGCAGCGCCGGCTCGCTCTCGCGCGCGAGCAGGAACGCCTCCGTGAGCAGATCGGCACCCTTCTCGGCCGTGATCCGGCCCGAGTACAGCACGGTGATTGCGCCAGGCAGCAAGGACGGGTCGCGCAACGCCGGATCGAAGCGCTCGGTATCGACGCCACGATCCCAGCGCAGCACCCGCTCCGTTGGCATCCCGAGCGCCGTCAGCGCGACGTCCGAGGCGGGGCTTGGGGAAAGCACGATGTCACAGGCGTGGTAGAAGGCGCTGACGGCGAGCGCCATCGCGTCGGCCACGCGCTGCTCGCCGGAGCGCAGCCCCGCATATGCGGTCAGCTCGGTGTGATAGCTGCCCACCAGCGGCAGCCCCAGCGCGCGCGCGACGAGCGCGCCGCAGACGCCGGCCGGTCCCGGCGAGCAGACGTGGATCACGTCGTAGCCGTCGCCGTTCAGGCCGGCGAGCGTCTGTACGGCGACCGGCAGGCTCGGAACCCCGATACGCAGGCCGGGGTAGAAGGGCACGTCGATCTCGGCCACCGCCGACAGGCGCCGGTCGACCTCCGGATCGGTGCCGACCACCTCGATCTCGAAGCCCGGCACGCCGCGCTGGCGGATCTCCTCGATCGTGCGCGTGACGCCATGCGTGGAGCCGATCCCATCGGCGAGGATCGCGACGCGCGGGCGCTCGCCGTCATCGCGCCGACGCTCGCCGGCTCGCTGGCCGCCCGCGCGCGGCGCCGAGTAGGGGATCGCCGCGAGCTTCTCCTGCTCGTTGGCCAGGAACGCGCTAGCCGGCGCGTACGGGATCGCCGCGATGCACGCCTCGAAGAGCCCCTCGGCGGCGCCCAACACGTCGAACTGGCGGCTGGCGGCGCCGATCGCGACCTCTACCGCCGCGCGCAGCTTGCGCTCGTGCAAACGGCAGGCACGCCGGTAGAGGTCTGCGTGGCTGAAGTCCTCCGCCTGCATGTAAGCGATCAGCTCGCGCTCATCGAGCTCGTCGAGCCCGACGGCGCTCAGCCATGCTCGCAGCAGGCAGCGGGCATCATCGGGCGTGACGTCGCTGCCGAGCGTCCCGCGACGCGCGTCGCCCTCGCTCAGCAGTCGTCTCACCATCGTCATCACGCGAGTCGGGTCCGGCCGCTCACGGCGTTGCTCGTCGACGGGCTCGCCGGCGAAGGAGCGCGCGGCAAGCGCGATCGCGGCATGCGCCCACTTGGCGGCGCTTCCCTGCTCCCCGCGCGCGAGCACCTCGCCGCGGCGCAGGTGCTCGAGGAAGTCGCGCGGCGTGCGCGCGGGGGGCGTTTCGCTGTAGGTGCGCCCGATGTCAACGCCGGCGTGATCGTCGCTGCCGCCGATGCCGATTCCCTCGCGTGTAGCGACGTACGTGGCCGCGGGTCGGTTGAGCTCGCGAGCGCGAGCGCCATTGCGGATCTCCCAGATAGCGAAGAGCTCGGCCAGACGGCGGCGATGGCGCGCGGTCAAGGGCGCCGAGACGGTGTAGTACGGGTGAGCGAGCGCGCACACGATCTCCTGTTCGTCCATGTAGCCCGCGCACAGCTCGACGTCGCCGCTGTGCGCCTGCAGCCACTCGTGGTCCTCGCAGGTGATGCCGTAGCAGAGCACGTGCACGGCCTGTGGCTCGCCGCGGAAGTGCGCCGTCAGCTCCTCGGAGATGAACACGTCCGGACGATCGGCGATCTCGAGCACGCCGGCGATCGTGTCGTGGTCGGTGATCGTCACGAAGTCCATGCCGCGCCGCTTGGCCAGCTCGTAGACCTCGTGTGAGGGTGTGGCGCACTCGGGCATCCCGGCCGCCCGCTGCACGCCGAGCTTCGACTCCTGCGAGGCGGTCGAGTGGCAGTGCATGTCAACCTTGCACGCCGCGCGGACCGGCTGTCGGCCGCCGGCGCGCACACCACGAGGGACCGTTCGATGACCATTCATAGCACAACAGTTTTCGCCGCAAAGAGCGGCTTTTTGTGACCAAGCAGCAACGATCGTGTGAAGCGGTGGTGAAGTTCGGAGAGGTACCGCTCACTGCGGTATCGGCGCGCCGAGGAGCGTCGCGGCGATACCTGCGCAGCCGGCCAGCAGGAGCGTCGCTACGACGCCCCGGCGCAGGAGCAGCAGGGAGACGGCGGCGGCGGCGAGCACCGCGTACTGCCAGCTCTGTTCGAGCGCCGCTGCCAACGGCACGGTCGCGCCGATGATCGCTCCGGCAGCCGCCGGCGCGGCTCCCGCGAGAAAGGCCCGCGCGCGCTCGTTGACGAGCAGCCGCTCGAAGCGCGCGGCGCCGATGAGGATGAACGCAAAGGACGGAGCGAACGCGACGAGCGCCGCGAGCACGGCCTCGGGCAGGCCGCCTGCGGCATAGCCGACAACCGCCACGGTCTGCAGAACCGGCCCGGGCGTCACCTGGCCGAGCGCGACGGCGTTCAGGAACTGACCGTGCGTCATCCAGTGGTGGACGTTTACGGCGTCTGCCTGCAGGAGCGGCACGATCACGAAGCCGCCACCGAAGGCGAGCGCGCCGACCTTCAGCGACGTCCAGGCGAGCGCGAGCGTTCCTCCCGGTGCCACCGCAGCCCCCAGCGGCGCCCAGATCGGGCTCAAGAGCCTCCGGTCGAGCAGCTCGATCGCGCCGCAGGCGAGCAGGACGAGCACCAGCTCAGTGCCGGCGAGTGACACGGCGATAGCACCGGCGAGCGCGTATGCGAGCACGCGCAGGCGACTGCGCCCGCTCGCTCGGCGCCAGATCGGCTTCGCCACGTCGATCCCGGCGCGCGCCGCCACCGCGGCGACTGCCGCTCCGGCGCCCATCCCGGCGCCACGCAGCCATGTGGGTGGCGAGCCCGAGAGGAACAGGGCCGCCAGCGCGATGATCACCACGAGCCCGGGAAGGATGAAGCAGAGGCCGCCGAGCAGCGCTCCGCGGTTCCCGCGCAGGCGCCAGGCGCAGTAGATCGCGAGCTGCGTGGAGGCGGGCCCGGGGAGCAGGTTGGTGGCGGCGATCGCGCGCTCGAACTCCGCGTCGGTCAGCCAGCCATGCCGGCTCACGCACAGCTCGCGCAAGAGCGCAATGTGGGCCGGGGGGCCGCCGAAGCCGATGCAGCCGATCCTGCCCCACTCGCGGGCGATCAGCGCGAGCGAGGGCTGAGGCTCGGCGTGATCGGGCCCCGGCGGCATCGACGGGAGGCTAGGGAAGGCAGTGGTCGCACGAGGCTCCCGATTGACTCAGCCCCGCACGTCGCCGGTCACGACGAGGCCTACCGGCGCGGTCCGAGCGCCGGCATGCCTCGATCGGATTTATGCGCCGCTCAGCAGACGACCTGCAGGTCAAAGCCGCCGGCGAAGCCGCCGGGCGCGCTGACGACCACGGCGCTCGGATTGCTCGTGCTCGGCGCCACGCCGAGCTGTCCCCCGCTCAGCGCCGCCCCCTGAGGGGAGGCGGTGTAGGCGCATTTGCTGACGTTGGTCGTGCCGAACACCACCGTGTAGGTGGTTTCGAGTTGGCCGACCGTCGTTGCGCCGCGCGTGCTCTGGATGACCGGCCCGGGGCCTACGTCGGCGAACAGCAGCTGCCCCGTGCTCACGTAGGAGCTTGGTGGCTGGCCGCCGAGCTCGTTGGCGTTGGCGGCCGGCTGGCTGGCGAGCTGGAATTCACTCGCCTGCTTGCCCTGCAGGTAGTTCGCGTTCAGGCCGGTGGCGACGCCGTGGCCATTCGTCGTGAACGGCGCCGCGCTGGAATTCGCCACGAGAATCGACCCGCCGATCGCGCCGGTGGTGATGAACTCGAACGCCGGGCCGCCTTTCAGGTTGTCGGCGTCCAGGCACGGCAGGCCGCCTTTGAGGCTGCGGCAGCCGTAGATGGCCGAGCCGCCGCTGCCGAGATTGGATTGGCGTGTGCCCCAGGTCGAGTTGTTCGCCCAGATCTGCGTGGTCCCGAAGAACCCGCCGAACGTGGGGTTCTTGACGCCGCCGCGAACGGGCTGGCCGTCGGCGTAGGCGAGCGCTACCGGAGCGCCGAGGAAGGCGACGGCGGCGCCGCCAACGATCGCCGCGCGCCGCCACCTGTGTGCTGACGAGCGTCGAGCGCCCGCGCGGTGGGCGCGGGCAGGGAAGGACTGGCGATGCCTGAACAGCTGCATGAGGCCTCCTGAGTGTGGGGACGGTGGTTCCCGGGCGGCAAGAGCGCACGACCTGACTGCGAGGAGCGGTCCGGCTCGATCTGTCCGGATCTTCGGACTCATGAACGCGTCCCGGCGCGAGAAGTCGCGGCGAGCCACTAAGCTCTCGCCGCGATGCTGGCCCTCCTGGCGACTGCGCCTGCCGAAGCCCTCAGCTACTTCCAAGCGATCGTGCTCGGGTTCCTGCAGGGTGTGACCGAGCTGTTCCCGATCTCGAGCCTGGGGCACACGGTGCTGTTTCCGACCCTGTTCGGATGGAACGAACTCGTGAAGGCCCAGTCGCAGTCGGAGTCCTTCTGGCTGGCGTTCGTGGTGATGCTCCACGTCGGCAGCGCGCTGGGCCTGCTCTTCTACTACCGCCGGGACTGGGTCCAGATCGTGCGCGCTTTCTTCCGCACGCTCGCCAAGCGCCGGGTCGAGACCTCCACCGAGCGGCTGGCCTGGCTGATCATCGCAGCGAGCATCCCTGCCGGCATCATCGGCCTGGCGCTAGAGCACCAGCTGCGAACGATCACCGCCAAGCCGGAACTCGCGGCGATCTTCCTGATGGTCAACGGCTGCCTGCTGCTCGGATTCGAGCGTTTCCGCCGGCGTGCCGAGGTGCGCGAACTGGCGATCCGGGAGGGGGCCAAGCCGGACGGTGGCCGCGAGCTGGACACGCTCGAGTACCGCGAGGCGCTGGTCATCGGCGCGGCCCAGTCGACTGCGCTGGTGGCGGGCATCAGCCGCGACGGCGTGACAATGGGCGCGGGCCTCGTGCGCGGGCTCGACCACAGCGACTCGGCACGCTTCGCCTTCCTGCTGGCCACGCCGATCATCCTGGCCGCGGGCCTCTTCAAGCTGCCCGACCTGCTCGGGCACCTCGGCAATGGCATCCGGGGTCAGGCGATCGTGGCGTGTGCGACGGCGGCGGTGACGGCCGTCTTCACCGTCGCGTTCCTGGTGCGCTGGTTCAAGACGCGCACGCTGATCCCCTTCGCGGTTTACTGCCTGGTGTTCGGCGGGGCGATGGTCATCTACACGCAGACCTAGCACGCGCACGCCGAATCCCGGGTCGGCGACAGCGGATACACCATCATTGACCTCCGATGCCGGTACCGAGGACGCCACCGAAGATGTTCGAGACCCGCAGCCAGGCCTGGAAGGAGGTCGGGTTGCTACGTCAGATCAGCCCCCGCGTCGTCAAACGCGCGCGCCTGGAGGCGCTCGTGCTGGTGCCGCTGTTCGTGGGCATCGTGATCGTCTACGACAACCGCGTCAGCCTGTTCGGGAAGCAGGTCGCGGCGACCCGCCACGTTCCAGCGCACAACGTGCTCGAATCGGGGATCGAGACGCCGCTGCGCGTGCTGACGGTGGTGGCGCTCGTGATCCTCGGCTGGGCGATCGCGCGCGATGTCGGGCGCGGCCTCGGGCCGCCGCTGTTCCGTCGCCTAGATCCCGCGACCGCGGGCACCGTTGGCTTTCTGATCAGGCTAGTGGCGATCGGGTTGGCGCTGCTCGTGGCGCTGCGGGTGGCGGGCATCGAAGCGCGCGAACTGGCCCTCGGCACGGCGTTCACGGCCGTCATCTTCGGCCTCGCCGCGCAGCAGACCCTGGGTAACCTGATCGCGGGGATGGTGCTGCTGAGCGCGCGGCCGTTCCGCGTCGGCGAGCGGGTGCGGCTGCAGGGCGGCCCGCTTGCGGGCCAGCTCGAGGGCACCGTCAGCTCGCTGGGGCTGCTGTACACCACGTTCGCGACCGGCGAGGACTCGGCGATGGTGCCGAACAGCGTCGTGCTGAACGTCGCGGTGCTACCGCTGCGCGAACCCGAGGCGGTCAATCTGCGCGCGCGCCTGCGCGCCGGCATGACGCCGGGCGACCTGCAGGAGATCCTCGAGAAGTCGCTGCAGACGCCGCTGCGCGGGCCGCCGCGGATCACCCTCGAGGAGCTGGACGGTGACGAAGTGGTGGTGCGGATCTCGGCGACGCCGCTCGTCGCCTCGCAGGGACGTCACCTGGCGAGCGAACTGCTCGCGATCGTCTCCCGCGAGACGCGCTCTCAGGCGGCGAGCACGCCGTAGCGCAGGAACAGCTCGGAGCCGCTGCTCAGCACCCCGAGCAGCTCGAGCTCGCGGGGTGGCAGCAGCTCGCCGCCGGCGAGGATCCGGAGCGCCTCGGCTCCGGCCGGCTGTCCGCCCTCGAGCATCGGCGCGACCGTCAGGAAGAGCTCGTCGAGCAGCCCGGCGGCGAGCAGCTGCCACGCGAGGTGGGGTCCGCCCTCACACAGCACGCGCTGCACCCCGTAGCGCTCGCCCAGCTCGGTGATGGCGTCGGCCAGCTCGAGGCGTCCGGCGTGTCCGGTGCGCACGTACTCGACGTGGGCGGCGGTGGCGGGCAGGCTTGCCTGCGAGCCCGTGAGGATCACCACCCGCGCGGCGGGCTCGCGCAGCAGCGGAATGTCCTCGTCGAGCTCCACGCGCCCGGAGACGATGCACGCCAGCGGCTCGTCGCTGAGGCCGCGCCGGCGCCGCAGCTCTCGCCGCGCGGGGTCCCGGATGATCCGCCCGTAGCGCTCGACGCGCACCGTGCCGGCGCCGACGAGCACTGCATCCACTGCGGTGCGCAGGCCATGGAACAGAGCCCGATCCGCGCTCTTGCTGATCGTTCCGGAACGTCCATCCAACGTGGCGTGGCCGTCGGCGGTGCTGATCATGTTGAGCATCACGTGCGGACGCCCATGCGCGTGCGTGGCCCGGTTCCACAGCCCCAGATCGTCGATGATCTCGCTCACCGAAGCAGGAGCACCGACCGGCAACAGTCGGCTGAACTGCGGCGATCCGGCTCCCGCGTCGTCGGAAACGTCGCCTCGCTGGACCTCCATCGCCTCAGACTAGCTGCGGCGAAGTCGGTGAGCGGCGTCAATCGCTCGCCCGAGGCACGCAACAACTCGACAACACGTCGTCGCTGCGACGTGCTACGGTCGTGCTGTATGGCCGGCGCATAAGACCGGCGAAAGTAGTGCAAGCGCTCGCAGGTCGAAGCTTTGAGAAGCATCCTCCGCGTGCAGCACGCACATACCGTGGAGGAAATTCACACCATGCCTACTGGCACAGTCAAGTGGTTCAGCGACGACAAGGGGTTCGGCTTCATCACCCCGGATGACGGTGACAAGGACCTGTTCGTCCATCACACCGGAATCAACGGCGAGGGCTACCGCTCTCTGCAGGAGGGGGCGAAGGTCTCCTACGACCCTGAGCAGGGCGAGAAGGGTCCCAAGGCCGTAAACGTCCAGGCGATCTAGTATCACGCCCGGCGATCGCGCCGGGCCTGGAGGAACCACCGTTCGAGGGCCCGCTCAGGCGGGCCCTCTGCGTGTCCGGACCGGATATCGTGCCGTCGGCTGAGCATGCCGGGCGACGCGACAACCATCCCCTTCGGCCGCGCTGCCGGCGATGCGCAGTCGGCGGCTACTTCAAAGCGGCCGTGGCGCCGGCGCGCCGCGACGCACGCACGGGCCGACGCCGGGGTGATCACCGGGGCGCTGTCGCTCGTCGCGATCCTCACGATCAGCTCGTTCGTCGTGCTCGTGGCCGCCAATCGCCCGAGCCTGATCGCGCCGACGACCCACATCGGCTTCTTCCCCGGCTGGATGGCAGGTCCGCTCGGTGGGATGCTGCCCGGCTTCACGAACAGCGGCACCACCCTCAAGTACCTGTTCACGGGCGCAATCGTCGCCCTGTACCTCAGCTACCTGCTCGTACTCAAGTACGTGCCACGCCTGCCGGCGCGGTGGGTGATCGCGACGATCCTCGCCGCGCACGCGATCTACCTGCTCTCGCCGCCGCTGGCGTTGACCGACCTCTTCAACTACATCAATTACGGGCGCATGGAGGTCGTGCACAACCTCAACCCGTATACGACGATCCCGATCCTCGAGCCGCACAACGACCCCAGCTTCCTGCTCAGCAACTGGCACGAGCTGCTCAGCCCCTACGGGCCGTTGTTCACGCTGGTGACGTTCGCCGTCGTCCCGCTCGGCATCGGCGGATCGTTCTGGGCGCTCAAGACGCTGCTCGTGCTGACGAGCCTCGCGACGATCCTGCTCGTGTGGAAGTGCGCGCTGCTGCTGAAGCGCGATCCGCGTGCGGCGGTCGCGCTCGTGGGCCTCAACCCGATCGTCCTGGTGTGGGGTCTCGGCGGCGACCACAACGACTTCCTGATGCTGTTCTTCATCATGCTCGGCTTCTACCTGCTGCTGCTCGCGCGCGCCAGAGCGCAGGGACCGAGCGGCGGAGAGGGTGCGCTGGGCACATCCGGTGGCACGCTCACCTCGGCGCAGATCGGAGGCCCTGGCGAGAATCCGGCCGCCGGTCGCGGCGCGGTGGCCAGCCTGCGTGGGTGGCTGTTGCCGCTGTCGCTGCTCGACTTCGGCGCCGGTGGCGCCTTCGTGATCGCGATCGGCCTCAAGGCCTCGGCGGCGGTGCTCGTCCCGGTCGTGCTCGCATCGCTGCTGCGGGCTCCTCGCGCGCTCGTTCAGTTCGTGCTCGGCATGCTCGTCACAGGCGTCCTCGTCGCGTCGGCAAGCCTGCTGGCTTTCGGCCTGCACATCCCCGACCTCAGCACGCAGAGCGAGCTGGTCACCAGCGAGAGCATTCCCAACCTGATCGGGTTGCTGTTCGGTGCCGGTGGCGAGACCGAATTGGTCCGCGGTGTCGTGTCGCTCGCCCTGGTGGTATCGGTGGCGTGGTGCAGCTGGTTTGCCTGGCGCCGGCGCGACGTGCTCACAGCGGCCGGATGGGCGAGTGTCGCGCTGCTCGTAACGCTGAGCTGGGTGTTGCCGTGGTACGTGCTGTGGATCCTGCCACTGGCGGCGCTGTCACGCTCGCGCCGGTTGCGCGCGGTCGTGCTGGTGCTCGGCGTATACCTGATCATCACCTGGGCGCCCGCCTCGGCGGTTTTGTGGGACGCCCTCAATTTCCATCCGGAAACCACCCCGCTTGGCCGGCTGCACCACCGCTACGTCAAGGAGCTGTTGAACTAAGGAGAGTCAGGAGTCGGTGACGACCTGGCCACGCGATTGCCCTGAAAGGGAATGTTCGCTAGTCCTGTTCACTGCCCGGGCGCGGCCGCCGGCGCGCGAGCTTGCGAGCGCCGGCGCGGCGCTTGCGCTCGAGGCGGCGCGCCCGCGACGCGGCAGAGGGCCGGGTCGCGTGCCTGGCACGCGGCACGGCGAGCGCCAGCGACAGGCGCTGGGCAAGGCGCCGCAGGGCCAGGTCGCGGTTACGGGTCTGCGAGCGCTCATCTTGTGCGACCGACACCAGCCGCGGGCCGGCGCGCGCGAGCACGCGCTCGCGTTGCGCCTCGCTCAAAGCTCGCGAGGCGAGCACGTCAAAGCTCGCTTCCACGCGCGAGGAGGTGACGTTCGCGTGCTGGCCGCCGGGCCCGGAGGAGCGGCTCGCGCGCAGCGTGATCTCGGCGAGCGGGATCTCCAGTCCCTCGCCTATCGGCAGCGTCCGCTGAGGTCCGTCAGCCTCGCTCATCCGCCGAGCGGATCGGGCTGACGCGACTCTCCTCGCCGGGGCGTACGCGACCGTCGCGCCCTATATAGCCGTCCTTGCCGCCCGCGCACAGATAGATGGCGTCGACGTCGCCGACGTTGCGCACACGGCGCACGGTTGCGGCGTCGACGCGCGCCATGCCGCCCTCGTGCAGGTGCTCGACGCTGCCGTCCCCGAATTCCATCTCGATCGAGCCGCGATGAACGAAGTACAGCTCCTCCTGCAGATCGTGGTAGTGAAAGCCGGACTCGATACCGGGCGGGATCACGACTGCGTTGACGCCGAACGCGGTGACGCCCAGTCCCTTGCGCACCTTGCGGAAGCCGGGTCCCTCGCCCAGGTCCTCCAGATGGGCCACCGCGTAGCCCTCACCGACGCTCACGTTCGGGTATTCGCTCGAAGCCTCCATGTGTGATGCCCTTCTGTGGTCGGACTCGATATCTCTTCCAGAAAGTCTGTCAGACGATGGCTATAGAGGCATCGAAAAAGGGGACACGGTTGCCACCGCGAGCCCAGCTAGTGCTCGGCGACGACGCCGCCCTCCGGCGCGAGCGGGCGCTGCTCCTGCGCCCAGCGCATGAGCCCGCCGCTCAGCGAGTATGCCTCGAAGCCGGCGGCACGGAACGCCTGAGCTGCCATCTCCGAACGCGCGCCGACGCGGCAGTAGAACACCACCGGCCGCTCGCGGTCGACGGTGTCCGCGGCGGAGGACAGCTGGACGAGCTCGATGTGGCGCGTCCCGGCGATGTGCCCGGCTTCGCGCTCGTAGGGCTCGCGCACGTCGATCACCTGAACGGCATCGTCCTGCTCGATCCATGCTGCGAGCTGGACGGGCTCGATCGCGATCTCCTGTGACGCGTCCGCTGGGCTCATGAGTTGAGCCTAGCGGGCCGCACATGGCGGGAGCGGGATGCGCGCCGCCGGTCCGTCCCGGCTCCAGCGTGGGGTGCGCGCCGAGTAGCCGCCCGCGACTAGTATGAGGGAATGGAGGCGGTCAGCGACGTCTACACGGTGCCCCAGGAGCACCTGGACTTCTGTGAGACGATCGGTCAGATCGCGCGTGAGCGGATCGCGCCGCGCTCGGCCGAGATCGACGAGCGCGCGGAATATCCGTGGGACGTGCGCAAGCTGCTCGCCGAGCAGGACATCCTCGGGTTGCCGTTTCCGAGCGAGTACGGCGGCACCGGCACGGGCACGCTGATGCTGAACATGGCTGTGGAGGAGATCGCGAAGGTCGACGCGGCCTGCGCGCTGATCCTGATGGTCCAGGAGCTCGGTACGCTGCCGATCCAGCTGTTCGGCTCAGAGGAGCTCAAGGAGCGCTTCCTGCCCAGGTGCGCCACCGGAGAGTGGTCGCCGGCGTTCGCGCTGTCGGAGCCGGAGGCCGGCTCGGACCCTGCGGGGATGAAGACCACCGCCGTCAGCGACGGCGACGAGTGGGTGATCAACGGGACCAAGAACTGGATCTCCAACCTGGGCGTAGCGGACTTCTACATCACCTTCGCCGTCACCGACCGCGACACCCGACGGCTGAGCGCATTCGTCGTGGAGGCCGACCGGCCCGGATTCAGCGTGGGCAAGCTCGAGCACAAGCTCGGCATCCGCGCCTCGCCCACCGGCCAGCCGATCTTCGAGGACGTACGCGTCCCGCACGCGAACATGATCGGCGAAGTCGGCAAGGGCCTGTCCGTTGCGCTCGGCACGCTCGAGCGCACGCGCCTCGGGGCCGCCGCGCAGGCCGTCGGCATCGCCCAGGGCGCAACAGACTACGCCGTCGCCTACGCACGCGAGCGTCGCCAGTTCGGCAAGGCGATCAACGAGTTCCAGGCGATCCAGTTCAAGCTCGCCGACATGGAAACTCGCACCGCGGCTGCCCGCGAGCTGCTGTACAAGGCCTGCGCGATGGCCGACCAGCGCCATCCGCAGCGCGCGAAGTACTCATCGATGGCGAAGGTCTTCTGCTCGGACACCGCGATGGACGTGACGGTCGAGGCGGTGCAGGTCCTGGGCGGCTACGGCTACGTCAAGGAGTACCCGGTGGAGCGCATGATGCGAGACGCCAAGATCACCCAGATATACGAGGGCACCAACGAGATCCAGCGTCTCGTGATCGCCCGCACGCTGAAATAGGACGACCATCCGGCGATGCGCGCGTCCACCCCTCCCGAAGATCCACGATCTCTTCGGCGCGCCGGCGTGGCGGCGTTGGTGGCGATGTCGGTCGGACTGGTGGTGCTCGTGGTCGGCCAGGGCTTCAGCTCGATCGGGGTCGTGCGGGCGCTCGAGGACGTCGCCCTGGGCGTGATCGTGGCGATGGCCCTGATGGGCAGCGTGGCGTTCGTCGCCGTGCGCCTGGCCGGCTGGCGCAACCCGGAGTCCGAGAGCGAGTTCGAAGAGATCGTTCGCCACTCCGAACTGCTCGCGAGCGAAGGCTTGGCCGTGGCGCCCGAAGAAGCCGAGTTCATGGAGCTCGACCCGCTCAACGACGCGGACTTCGAGGAGCTCGTCCGCGACGCGCTGGACGATCTGCCGGATCTGCTCAGAAACGCGCTCGCGCACGTCGCGGTCGTGATCTCCGACGGTGGTCGTCGTCGCGGCGCCTACGGGCTCTACCAGGGCGACGGGGCGACCCGCGACAACACCCACGACCGCATCGTGATCTTCCGGGACACGCTGCGCCGCGACTTCGGCCACGATCCCGATCTCCTGCGCGACCAGGTGACGCGCACCGTACGCCACGAGCTCGCCCACCACGTCGGCTTCGACGAGCTCGGCGTCAGCCGCCTCGACCTATAGTCATCGCATAGCATCCGCCTCCCGCGCCACTCGAGGGTTCCCCCGCCGGCGCCGTTCAAACGACCAAGGAGAGAGTCCCACATGCCCGAAGCAGTGATCGTCGATGCAATACGCACGCCCATCGGCCGCGCCGCCAAGGGTTCGCTGAAGAGCGTTCGCGCGGACGACCTGGCGGCGATCCCGCTGCGGGCGCTGATCGAGCGCAACCCGCAGCTCGACCAGAGCACGATCGGCGACGTGATGATGGGCTGTGGCTACGGGGAGCGCGAGTCGGGCTATAACGTCGGGCGCATGGCGTCGCTGCTCGCTGGCATCGACTACCACGTGCCGGGCTGCACGGTCAACCGCTTCTGCGCGTCCTCGCTGCAGACGACGCGGATGGCCTTCCACGCGATCAAGGCGGGCGAGGGCGACACCTACATCGCGGCGGGCGTGGAGGCGGTCTCGCGCACGGCGCCGGGGGCTCCGTTCGAGTTCCACAAGAAGCTGGACGGTTCGGAGGGCTCGCTGTACAACGCGTACATCACAATGGGCATGACCGCGGAGAACGTCGCGGAGGAACGCAAAGTCAGCCGCGAGGCCCAGGACGCGTGGGCGCTGATCTCCCAGACGCGCGCGGTGGCGGCGCAGGAGTCGGGCCACTTCGACAAGGAGATCGTCCCGGTGACGGTGCCGGCGCACAAGGACGTCGACAAGGAGGGCAACGAGGTCGACGTGCCGGAGACGGTCGTGACCAAGGACGACGGCCCGCGTCCGGGCACGACGATCGAGGCGCTGGCGGGCCTGCGCCCGGTGTTCAAAGAGGACGGCACGGTGACGGCGGGCAACGCGTGCCCACTCAACGACGGCGCGGCGGCGCTGCTGATCATGAGCGAGCAGAAGGCGCGCGCCGAGGGCTTCACGCCGCGCGCTCGGATCATCGCCTCGACGGTCGCGGCGATCCGCCCGGAGGTGATGGGCCTCGGCCCGATCCCGGCGATCCAGGCGCTGCTGAAGAACACCGGCAGGACGATCGAGCGACATCGACGTGGTCGAGATCAACGAGGCGTTCGCGGCGCAGATCGTGCCGTGCAAAGACGAACTGGGGATCCCCGACGAGAAGCTCAACCCGTTCGGCGGCGCGATCGCGCTCGGGCACCCGTTCGGCATGACAGGCGCGCGCATCATGACGACGCTGCTCAACGACCTGGAGACGCTCGATGGGACCTACGGCATCGAGTCGATGTGCGTCGCCGGCGGCATGGGCATGGCGATGCTCGTCGAACGGCTCTCCTAGCAGCGGGGCGCGCTCGCCGCGCGGGCGTCTTGCGCTGTGGCGCGCGCAGGCGCCTCCCATCCGCCAGGCGCCGCTCAGCGCGGCGGCATCCGCAGGGCGCCGTCGAGACGGATCGTCTCGCCGTTGAGCATGCGGTTCTCGACGATCTGGCAGGCGAGCTGGGCGTACTCCGCGGGCTGGCCGAGACGCTGCGGGAACGGGACGCCCGCGCCGAGCTTCTCGCGCGCCTCCTGCGGGCAGCGCCGCGAGCAGCGGCGTGTCGAACAGGCCGGGCGCGATCGTGTTGACCCGCATCCCGTACTGCGCGAGGTCGCGCGCGGCGGGCAGCGTCATCGCCACGACGCCGCCCTTCGAGGCCGAGTAGGCGATCTGCCCGACCTGCCCGTCGAAGGCAGCGATCGAGGCGGTCTGCACGCAGACGCCGCGTTCGCCGTCCTCGAGCGGCTCGTTTGCGATCATCGCGCTGGCCGCCAAGCGCAGGAGGTTGAACGTGCCGATCAGGTTGATCGAGATGATCGTCTCGAACGGCATCAGCGGGTGGGGGCCCTTCGAGCCGGCGACCTTCTGCGCCCAGCCGGTGCCCGCGCAGCTGACGGCAATGCGCAGCCCGCCGGCGGCGCCGCCGTCCGCGGCGCGCTCGACCGCGGCCTGCACCTGCTGCTCCTCGCGCACGTCGCAGGCGACGAACTCGAGCCCGAGCTCGTTCGCGAGCGCCTGCCCCTTCTCGGCGTTGACGTCGGCGATCGTGACGAGCGCACCGCGCTCGTGCAGCGCGCGTACGGTCGCCTCGCCGAGGCCTGAGGCGCCGCCTGTGACGAGCGCAGCGCTGCCGTCGATGTGCATGCGCGGAAGCCTATTCGTCCGAGCGCGCTCGTGACAGCGTGAGCGCGAACAGATCGTCTGGGTCGGTCAGCCAACGCACCAGCTCCAGGCCCGCCGCCGCGAGGTCGCCGTCGAGCCGTTCCGGCGTGAACTTCGCGCTGATCTCGGTGCGCAGCTCCTCGCCCGCGTCGAAGTGCACCGGCAGGTCGAGGTCGCGCACGAGCGTCGTGTGCTCGCGACGCGCGCGCAGTCGCATCTCGATCCACTCGTTGTGCGGGTCGAACAGCGCCACGTGGTCGAACTCGTCGGGATCGAAGTCCGCCTGCAGCTCGCGGTTGAGCACGTGCAGCACGTTGCGGTTGAACGCCGCGGTGACCCCCTGCGCGTCGTCGTAGGCGGCCTCGAGCACGCGCGGGTCCTTGACCAGGTCGGTGCCCATCAGCAGGTGGTCCGACGGCCCCAGCAGGCGCGCGATCTGGCGCAGGAAGCGTCGACGGCTGCCTGGCGGGAAGTTGCCGATCGTGCCACCGAGGAACGCGACGATGCGCGGGCCGGTCGCGGGCGGGATGCGATCGAGGTGACGCTCGAAGTCGCCGATCACGCCGTGTACGCGCAGGCCGGGATACTCGCTGGTGAGCTCCTGCGCGCAGTCGCGCACCATGCTCTCGGTCACGTCCACCGGCACGTAGCGCTCGAGCGTGCCCGCGGCAAACAGCGCATCGAGCAGAACGCGGGTCTTCGCGGCCGTGCCGGAGCCGAGCTCCACGAGCTCGACCGCGCCGGTCAGCTCCGCCAGCAGCTCCGCCTGCTGCTCGAGGATCGCGCGCTCGGTGCGCGTCGGGTAGTACTCGGGCTGGTCGCAGATCCGATCGAACAGCTCGGCGCCGCGCGCGTCGTAGAAATGCTTTGGGGGCAGCTCCTTGAACGGGCGTGTGAGCCCGTCGAGCACGTCCTCGGCGAGCGAGCGCTCGCTGCCGGCGTCGAGGTGCGAATCGATCTGGATCGCGTCCACGAGCTCCTCGGCAAGCGGCTGCTGCGGCGGGGAGGGATCCATCACAGCTCCCTCGCGAGGCGCACGCCGGCGAAGATCTGGCGCCGCTGAGGCAGATCCCAGTTGCGGAAGGTCACGGTCGCCACGCGTGGATCGCTCGCCCATGATCCGCCGCGAAGCACGCGGTAGTCCTGCCCGAAGAACACCTGCGAGTACTCGCGGTAGGGGTAGGGCCTGAAGCCCGGGTAGCCGACGAAGTGCGATCCCGTCCACTCCCACACCCGGCCGACCCCGACGAGACCTCGCGCGGGGAGCTGCTGGGTCCAGGTCGCCGCCTTCTCCCACTCGGCCTCGGTGGGCAGCCGCGCGTCGTGAGCACGCGCGAAGGCGTCGGCCTCGAACCAGGAGACGTGGCACACGGGCGCCTCCGGGTGGCCTTCCGCGACGGCCGGATGATGCGTGATGTCGTGCTCCTCCTTCCACGCCCAGCCCTCGCGCGACCACCACTCGCGCCGCTCGTAGCCGCCGCCTTCGCTGAAGCCCATCCAGCTCTGGTTGCTCACCGGACGCCGCGCGATCGCGAACGCGCTCAGCTCGACCGTGTGGAGCGGGCGCTCGTTGTCGTAGGCGAAGCCCTCCGCGACGGCGCCCATCGCGAAAGCGCCGGCCGCAAGCTCGAGCCAGCCCTCCGGGGCGTCGGGCGGGAGCGGCGCACCGGCGGCCGCTGCCTGCGTGGCTCCCAGCAGCCCGGCGATCGCCAGGGTCTGTCGCATCGTCTCGGCGTGCTGGAGCTCGTGGCGCAGGACCATCTCGCACAGCACACCGTCTCCGACGCCGCGCTCGGCTATCACCTCCGCGGTGCGGTCGCTGACCGCAGACATGTATGTCCGCGCGTCGGCGGAACCGAGCGCCTCGATCTCGCCGCGAACCGCGCGCGGGGTCTCAAACGCGTCGTAGAGGTCGGCGAGTTCGGGCCGCAGCAGCTCGAGGCCACCGTGGCGATGGCCCAGCCACAGGTCCTCGTAGGCCGCGATGTGTGCGAGATCCCACACCAGCGGGCTCATGATCGGCGAGTGAACGCGCTCGAGCTGCTCGTCGTCGAGCTCCTCCACCAGCGCCAGCGTCCGCTCTCGCGCCACGCCGAGCGCGCGCAACACCTGCGCGGCGTCGCGGGGGAGAGGGGAGTTCTTTAGCGCGCGAGTTGCCATGGCCGACGATGCTGCACCACTCCGTAGCGACCGTGCTGCGTCACTCTAGAACGAAAGTCCGCCCAGCGCCGAAGGTGTTACAGACCGGTGTCGTTCCAGCGGCCGATGACGGCCGTGTCGCGCTCGTGCGCGAGTACGCAGATGGAGGCGGTCGAGAGCCACAGGCGGCTACCGCCTTCCGGGGCGAGCGCGATCCAGCGCGCGCCGAGCACGCGCAGCATGTGTCCGTGCGAGAAGATCGCCACGTCGCCGTCACCGGCGGCGATGTCGGTGATCACGCGGTCGGCGCGTGCGCCCACGTCGGCGGGGCTCTCGCCACCGGGGCAGCCGTCTCGCCACAGCACCCAGTCGGGGCGGCGCTCCCATATCTCCGCAGTCGTGAGCCCCTCGTATTCGCCGTAGTCCCACTCGTGCAGATCGGCGCGCACCTGGGCGTCGGCGCCCAAGCCGCACAGCTCGCACGTTTCGCGCGCGCGGCGGGCCGGGCTGACCAGCACGAGCGCGAACTCCCACGCTCGCAGCCTCTCGCCCAGCGCACCGGCGACCTCGCGGCCGTGTTCGGTGAGCGGCAGGTCTGTGCGCCCGGTGTGCCGGCCGTTGAGGCTCCACTCGGTCTCGGCGTGGCGCACGAGCACCGCCTCGCCCGCGCCGGGGCTGCTCATCGCTCCGAGCCCTCGGGCGCGGCCGCGTCGTCGACGATGACCGTCAGTCGCTCGCGCCGCAGCAGGCTCGCCGGCACGTGCCGGCTGGGCTCGCCGAGCATCGCGCCGACGGCGTCGGCCTTGCTCGCGCCCGTCGCGAGCAACAGGCACTCGCGCGCGGCGCGCAGCACGGCGAGGCTCAGCGTGATCCGCTGCGGAGGAGGCTTGGGCGAGTCCTCCACACCGAGGCAGATCGCATCGTCACCGGCGTCCAGCGTGGCGGCCCCGGGGAACAGGGACGCGACGTGGCCATCGGGGCCGATGCCGAGCACGATCAGATCGAGCACCGGCAGCGACGGTGGGCTTGAACCCGCTGCCGGCACGTGCTCGACAAGCGCCTCCCCGTAGCGGCGGGCGCCTTCACGAGGGCCCGCCTCGCCCTCCATGCGGTGCACGCGCTCCGGTGCGATCCGTGCCCCGGCGAGCAGTGTCTGGGCGACCAGCAGGTAGTTGCTTTCAGCGTCCTGCGGCGGTACGCAGCGCTCGTCGGCGAACCACAGCTCGACGGCGCCCAGGTCGTCGGGCTCGGCGCCCAGCAGCTCGTAGGTGCGCCCCGGCGTGGTACCGCCGCTGAGCGCCAGGTGCGCGACGCCGCGCTGCTTCTGGGCCTGACGCAGCTGGCGCACGATGTGTGCGGCGGCGCGCTGTGCGACCGACTCCGCGTCGGGGCAGGTGGTCAGACGCGTCACGACCGGGTCGCCCGCCGATCTTCGATCGCTGGCGTGGCACGGCCGGGCCGGCGCCGCGCGCCCGGCGGCTCGACCATCTCGCGCGCGGCCTCGAGTGCGGGCAGATAGGTCGGATCGCGCAGCAGCGCCTGGCGGATGCCCTCTCCGAGTACTCCGGCCTCTCCACGCGAGGCGCCGGGCAGCGTCCATTCCCTCTCGTTGCCGTCGCCATCGCGCGCGTAGGCGCGCAGTCCACCCCTGCCGCGGCTGAGCCGCAGGTGCATGCCCGAGGCCGTGTCGAGCGCCAGCGCCTCGAGCCCCGGCACCTGCAGCTCGGGAGCCACCTCCAGGCGGACGGCAACGTCGTTGTCCTGCGCCTGCGTGGCCCCGACCAGCGCGCCGCCGTCGCTGACGAGCGACCCGGTCCGCCAGTCCAGGCGCGAGGTGAGCCAGCCCACGAGCAGCAGCGCGGCGGCGGTCGAGGCCGGGTGGTGGCGCACGGTCACGCCGGTGATCGTGTACAGCTCGCGGCGCAGCCAGACCGGGTCGAAGGTGGCGGCGAGACGCTCGCGCCATGGCGTCGATCGCAGCCAGGCGAGGTCCACGACGTACGCCTCCTCGCTCAGCTCGCACGCGCGGGTGAGGGCCTCCTGCGCGACCGGCTCCTCGACGGAGTCCACGAGCACTGCCTGCGCGAGCGCGAGCAGCTCGGTCACGATCTCGTGATGGCCGTGCGGTGACCACAGCAGCGTCGGCAGGTCCGTGACCACCAGCGGGTCGGCGATCGTCAACAGGTCATCGAGGTGGCGGTCGCCGAGTTCGACCACGACGGTCTCGCGCAGCAGCGCCAGCCCGCCGGTGGCAGACGCGCCTTCGGAGACGATCGTCACGCGCGCATCGAGGCGCTCGCGCCGCGGCTCGTAGGCGAGCACGAGCAGGCGCGAGGCGTGGTAGCGCCCGACGCCCCGCAGCCGGTTGGCGATCTCGCCGCTCCATTCACGATCGACGAACGCGATCATGTTGAGCACGCGCGCCGGCACGTACTCGCGGTGTTCGGAGTGGACCTGCACGAGCAGGTCGCGCAGCGCCGCTTCGATCGCGTCGGGGGTCGTGCCCTGCTCGCTCCAGACCGCGTCGCTGCGGATCGCCAGAGCCTCGCCGGCGGGCATCAGATCGCCCGCCAGTGATCGTCCTCCCGCAACAGCTGCTCGGCCTCCTCCGGGCCCTGCGATCCGGCGGGGTATTTCGGCAGCAGTTCGGGCGTCTGCGACGGGGTGGACTTCCATGCTTTCACGATCGGATCGCAGATCCGCCATTGCGCCTCGACCTCGTCGTTACGCGTGAACAGCGTCGGGTCGCCGCGCATCGCATCGGTGATCAGACGCTCATAGGCCTCCGGTGACTGCGACAGGAAGGCGGTGCCGTACAGGAACTCCATCTTCACGGGACGGATGCTCATGCGTGTGCCGGGGATCTTCGCGCCGAGCAGCAGCGACACGCCCTCGTTCGGCTGCAGCGTCAACACGAGCTGGTTGGGCTGCACACCCAGCGAGCCGGCCTGGCTGAAGGCGAGATGGGGGACCGGCTTGAGCGTGACCGCGATCTCCGTGATCTTGCGCGCCAGGCGCTTGCCGGTGCGCAGGTAGAACGGTACCCCGGCCCATCGCCAGTTGTCGACTTCCAGGCGCAGCGCCGCGTAGGTCTCGGTCGTGGAGTCGGGCGGCACGCCCTCCTCTTCCAGGTAGCCGGGCACGTCTTCGCCGCCGGCGTGTCCGGGTCCGTACTGCGCGCGCACGGCGATCTCGGGGACTTGCATGGGCGTGGGCTCCGGGATCGCCTCCAGGACCTTGACCTTCTCGTTGCGCACCTCTTCGGCTGCGAAGTGCACCGGCGGCTCCATCGCGATGTGGCAGAGCAGCTGCAGCATGTGGTTCTGGATCAGGTCGCGCAGCGCGCCGGCCTCGTCGTAGTAGTCGGCGCGCGAGCCGATGCCGAGGTCCTCCGCGGCGGTGATCTGCACGCTGTCGATGTAGTTGCGGTTCCACAGCGGCTCGAACATGCCGTTGGCGAAGCGGAACGCCAGCATGTTCTGGACGGTCTCCTTGCCCAGGTAGTGGTCGATCCGGTAGACCTGGCTCTCTTCGAAGATCGACAGCACGCGGCGGTTGAGCTCGCGCGCCTCCTCGAGCGTCGTTCCGAACGGCTTCTCGATGATCACGCGCACTTCCCGGTGCGCGTCAGGGTCGGCGTGCGCCAGGCCAGAGTTGCCCAGTCGTTCGATGATCACGGGGAAGAAGTTCGGAGCGGTCGAGAGGTAGAACGCCCGGTTCAGCGCCTCGCCGGCTTCCTGCTCGAACCCGTCGAGCACCGTGCACAGTTCGCTGTAGACGGACTCCTGGTCGAAGGTGCCCGGCACGTAACGGACGTTCTCGAGCAGGCTCTTGAGGACATCCTCGTCAGGTTCGCGCCGTGAGAAGCGCCTGATCGCCTCCTCGCATTCGCTGCGGTAGTCGGCGTCGTCTTTCTCTTTGCGCGCGACGCCCACCAGGTGGAAATGTGCGGGCAGCGCGCCCTCGTAGGCGAGGTTGTAGAGCGCGGGCAGCAGTTTGCGCTTGGCCAGATCGCCGGTGGCTCCGAAGATCACGAGCGACGTCGGGGGCACCGGCAGACGCTCGAGCCCCGCCGTGAGCGGGTTCTCCGGCACAGGCTCGTCGGTTGGACGCCCCGCCGCGACAGCCATCGTCAGCGTCCCCCCTTGGCTTTCGGTGCGCTCTTGACCGCGTGGCCACCGAACTGGTTGCGCAGCGCAGCGAGCACGCGGTCGGCGAAATCGCCGTTGCCGCGCGAGCGAAAGCGTGCGTACAGCGATGCGGTAATCACCGGCGTGGGCACGTCGTGGGCGGTTGCGTCCTCGATCGTCCAGCGGCCCTCGCCTGAATCCTCGGTGTAGCCCTCGATCGCTTCTAGCTCGTTGCCGTCCGCTTCGAACGCACGCGCGGCCAGTTCGCACAGCCACGAACGCACCACCGAGCCCTGGCCCCAGAGGTGCGCGATCTTGGCGTTGTCGAGCTCGTACTCACACTTGTCAAACACGTCGAAGCCCTCCGCATACGCCTGCATCAGGCCGTACTCGACGCCGTTGTGGACCATCTTCACGTAATGCCCGGCGCCTGAGGAACCAAAGCGCAGCCAGCCACGGTCACCGATCGCGGCGCGGCTCTGCGCGTTGGTCTCTGGAGCGAGGACGTCGAGGATCGGCGCGAGCCGCGTGACCGCTTTCGGCGGGCCTCCGACCATCATGCAGTAGCCCACTTCCAGTCCCCACACGCCGCCGGAGACGCCGACGTCGACGTACTCGATCCCGCTCGCTTTGAGCTGCTGGGAGCGGCGCTTGTCGTCGGTCCACTTGGAGTTGCCGCCGTCGATGATCATGTCGCCGCGGTCGAGCAGCCTGGCTAGCTTGTCCACCGTTTCCTGTGTGGGCTTGCCAGCGGGGACCATGATCCACACCATGCGCGGCGATTGCAACTGCTTGACGAGGTCTTTCAGCGAGCCCGCTCCCGCGGCGCCGTTCTTGACCGCCTGTTTGACCGCCTTCTCGTCGAAGTCGAATGCAACGACCTCGTGCTCGGAGTCGCGGCGGATGCGGTGCGCCATGTTTCCGCCCATCTTGCCCAGCCCGACGAAACCGATCTGCGTCATCTGGTCACCTCGATCCGGCGTGCGGCCGGCTCTCTTGATTGGAATGTTCGCCCTCCGGGCTCTCTTGGCCGGGCCTATCGGCCCTTTCCTTGATCTTCGCGGTCAGGGCGCGCAGCGCGCCCACGGGGTCCCCGCCCTGCAGTCGCACGCGCTCGGCTGGCAGGCCGAGCTCGCGCAAGGTGTTCAGGTCGCCGATCGCCTGGGCGTTCTTGAGCGTCGTGAACGTGTACGGCGCGCCCGGGATCTCGACGTCGTTGGGCGCGTCGTGGATCAGCTGCAGGAAGCGCCCGGTCTTGGGGCCGCCCTTGTGGAACTGCCCGGTCGAGTGCAGGAAGCGCGGGCCGTAGCCGAACGTCGTGGTCGCCGTGGTGGCGTCGCGGATCGCGACGCGCAGCTCGCCCGCGGCGACGTCGAACTCGGGCGTGGGCTCGCTGTAGGACATGATCGCCACGTACTGCGGCGGGCGCGCGTCGAGCAGCAGCGAACGCAGCGCCGCCTGATCGGCGTCGGGCACCTGCGGAAGCGCGTGCTCGGTTTCGTAGTCGGCGAGCACGCGCTTGGTCGCATCCTTCGCCTGTTGCACGTTGGGCTGGTCGAACGGGTTGATCTCGAGGCCCCAGCCGACGACGGCGACGATCAGCTCCCACAGCAGGAACACGCGTCCGAGATCCGTCGCCCCGAGGGTGGGCATCGTGATCACCGGGTGCCCGGCGTCGGCGAGCGCCCGCATGCGCGCGTCGAGGTCGGGATCGGTCCTGTGCAGGTCGGGTAGATAGGCGAACACACGGTCCGCGCCGTAGTCCGCGGGCTCGCCCAGCGGCTCGTCTGCGACTGGCAGGATCCCTCTGCCCTGCTTGCCTGTGGACTCGGCGACGAGCTGCTCGAGCCACAGCCCCAGCCCGGGCAGCGTCTCGGAGATCACGAACGTGAGCTTGTCGCGGCCGGCGCCTGCCAGTGCGCTGAGGGCCGCTCCCAGCCACACTGCGGCATTCTCGTTGGCGGTCTCGGAGCGGTCGGTGAGCGTGGTCTCCCAGGCGCTCGGCGCGCCCTCGAGCAGCAGGCGTACGCGGATCCCCATCAGCGCGCCCGGCACGATGCCGAAGGCCGAGAGCGCGCTGTAACGGCCGCCGATGTCGGGGTCGCCGGCGAACACACGGCGGAAGCCGTGCTCGTTGGCGAGCGTTTCCAGGCCCGAGCCGGGGTCGGTGATCGCGACGAAGCTGCTGCCATGAGCGACGAGTGAGAAGAAGTGCGCGAACAGCGACAACGGCTCGATCGTGCCGCCGGACTTCGAGGAGACGACGAAGAGGGTGTGCTGCAGATCCACCGCCCGTTCAACCGCTCTGATCCTCGCGGTGTCCGTGGAATCGAGCACGTGCATGCGTGCGCTGCCTTCGCGTCCTTCGAAGGAGCGACGCAGCACCTCCGGCGCGAGTGACGAGCCTCCCATCCCGAGGAGGACGATGTCCTGGAGTTCGTCGTCGTGGATCTCGGCCGCGAACAGCTGGATCGCCCCCAGGTCGCCGAGCATCCGCTCGGCGATCGTCAGCCAGCCCAGCCGGTCGGCCAGCTCCGGCGTGCCAGGCGGCCCCCACAGCGTCGCGTCGCCCTCGCGCAGCCTGCGTGCGACTTCGTGATGCGCGGCGAGCGCCAGCTTCTGCTCGACCTGCGGCGTGAGGGAGCCCGGTATTCGCGGATCGACGGCGAGGGCTTGGTCGCTCACGTCACGATCGTAGTGACCGCGGCGCTGGTATAGGTTTCCGACGCGCGGTGAGCCCGAATACCTCCCATCAGCTGCCGGACCGCAACCTCGCGCTCGAGCTCGTGCGCGTCACGGAGGCTGCCGCGCTCGCGACAGCCCCGCTCGTCGGCATGGGCGACAAGGAGGCCGCCGACCAGGCGGCCGTCGACGGGATGCGCTACATGCTCCATTCCGTCCAGATGGACGGCGTGGTGGTGATCGGCGAGGGCGAGAAGGACGAGGCGCCGATGCTCTACAACGGCGAGCAGATCGGCGACGGCTCGCCGCCACAGGTGGACATCGCCGTCGATCCGCTCGAGGGCACGACGCTCGCGGCCAACGGGATGCCGAGCGCGCTCGCCGTGATCGCGCTGTCGGCGCGCGGCACGATGTTCGATCCCGGTCCGTGCGTGTACATGGAGAAGATGGCCGGCGCCCCGGACATCGCCGACGTGCTCGACCTCGACCGCCCGCTCGGCGAGACCGTCGCGCTCGTCGCCGAGCGCAGGGGCTGCCCGGTAGGCGATGTCATCGTGGTCGTGCTCGACCGCCCGCGCCACGAGCAGGGGATCGCGGCGATCCGCGAGGCCGGCGCGCGCGTGCGCTTGATCCCACATGGCGACGTCTCTGCGGCACTCCTCGCGGTCACCGAGCGCTCGCCGGTCGCGCTGCTGTGGGGAATCGGCGGGACGCCGGAGGGTGTGATCTCCGCCGCAGCCGTCAAGTGCGTCGGGGGGCAGCTGCTCGGCCGTCTGTGGCCGCGCGACGAGGCTGAGCGCGCCGCTGCCGAGGCCGCCGGGTACGACCTCCAACGGGTGCTCGACCGCGACGACCTGGTCGCCGGCGAGGACGTGTTCTTCTCGGCGACCGGAATCACCGACGGCGACGTGCTGCAGGGAGTGCGCTATCCGAGCGCCGGCGGGGCCACGACCGAATCGCTTGTCACGCGTGCGCGCACGGGCACGATCAGGCGGATCACAGCGACGCACGACCGCGCCAAGCTGCGCGCCGTCTCCGGTGTTCGGCTGTAAGAAAAGCTCTCAGGAGAGGTTGCCGCTGCGCGCCCGTCGAGCCTCGCCCCCCTCGCCCGCTACTGACTGCCGGAAGCACTCTCCTCGCCACGGTAGCGTCCTACTCGAGACTCCGCGAGATCCAGGCGCACAAGTGAGCGCAGGAACATATAGCTGACGATCACGTGGATGCGCGACTGCGTGGCGTTGTACAGGCGCAGGCTCAGTCGCGAGGCGATCGACGGATAGAAGTTGGCGACCGCGACCTCGACATGCAGACGTGCGTGGTCCGAATCCTCACCGGGGTACCTGCACACCTCGATCTGCAGATAGCCGCGGCCGTCGCGTCCTCGCCGCGACACCAGCAACCCCCGCGCGATGCGCCAGCGCACGAGTCCGCGTGTCGCGCTCATCTCGTATTCGGGTGCCTGGAAGCTCAGCAGCGTCAGCGGTCGTCCCACCAACAGCACGGATCGCTCGGACTCGCTGTAGCGCACGCGAATCAGCCCCAGGGTCACCCGAGACAGAAAGCGCCAGTAGGTGCGCGCCAGTCGCTCGAGGTGGGCCGGGCTCCAGATCGCGTCGAGCGCGCTCTGCTCGATCACGAGATCCGCCTTCTGCACCGAGCGCACCGCGCCGGTGTCGCGGTCGAAGGAGGTAGAGCTCGCGAGCTCGACGATCTGCGCCTTTGCCGAGCGCTGTGCGCGTGCTCGGCGGAGGTTCCTCACGAGGCCGGCGGTCAGCGTGATCCCCAACGCGACAGCGATCCACAGACCGGTCATGTCTGCTTTGGGCTCTCCACGGCTCTCAGGCTATCTTCGTGGCGTTCCCTCACGGAGGCTCGCGCTGGGCGCCGGCGCTTCACGTCCCCGGCTGCTGATATTCAATGGCTGTGACCGACGACCCGCGCTCGCGGCGCAGTCCCCGCGCACGTCCGGTCCTCGAGCTGCCAAGCGAGCACTTGGTGTCGGGGGCCGCTGAGCTGGCGCGGCGGTGGGCCGTCGCGCTGATCCTCGTCCGTCCGCTGGAGGGCGTCGGGGCGGTGCCTCTCGAGACGCTCATAGATGAGGCCCCAACGCTTTGCGCTCAGGTCGTCAGGGCGCTCGAGTCGGATCTCGAGTTGGACCGGCTGACGGGAGGCGCCGCGCCGGCCGCCAGGGCGGGCTCGGCCCCGGCGCGACGCCTCGCCGTCGTCTGCGGGGCGCTCGACGAGCTCGAGGCGGTGGAGGCTGTCGAGGCGCTGCGAGGAGTCCTCTGGGAAGCGCTACGCGACGAGTTGCGCGACCCCTCCGCGCGGCTGGTAGGCGACGCGTGCGATCGGCTCGCGTACGTGTGCGCCGAGACGCTCGCGGCGGGACTCGAGGCGATGCGGGCGCAGGGCGCCGGAGCCGCTCGGAATGGGGAGGGGGACCAAGTCGGAGACGAGGCTGGGCTGCACGGCCGATTCGAGCCTGTGGCGCGCGGGCAATCCGGCACGTCGCGAGCCGATGCCGAGGCGGTGATCGTCGACGAGCGAGCTCAAACGGTCGTCGCGGCCTCCTCGAGGGAGCCCGTGCGCTCGCGTGAAGCACCGCCGTCGGATCCTTCTGAGGTGCAACCTGTCGAGATCGCGATCCGTGACGAACGGCCCGATGCGGGCCCTGCGGCGTGGATCGGGTTGATCGGCGCCCAGCTGGAACGCTTCAGCCAGGACAGTGTGCCGTTTGCGGTGTTGCTTGTCGAGCTGATGGACATCGAGCGGATGCGCCGCGCGGGGTACCTCGAGGACATTGCACGGATGGCGGATCAGATGGAGCGGGCGCTAGCGGGTGCGCTGGGTGCGTGGGAGGGATCTTTCACGCGCGAGCGGCCGGGACGGTGCTGGCTCGTGGCGCCGGAAACCGACATCGTCGGTGCCGAGCTGCTGGCTGAGCGCCTCGCGCGCGCGGTCGCTACGCGCTCGAGCCATCGCGGCGTGTCGCTGGAGGTTGCGATCGGCACAGCCGTGTGCCCAGAGCAGGGGCGCGAGGCTTCGGCGCTCGCGGCGCACGCGGATGTGAGCGCCTATGCGGCTCGCTCGCATACCCATGTGCCCGCCGGCTCATCCGGGGCCATTCGCGACGAATCTATCTAAGAACCTGTTTCAAAAAGATCGGCACGCCTGGATGCGTCCCTGGACGCTGCGCTGGATCGCCACGTGCCGGCTTGCCCGTGCTACCAGCACGGCCTGCACCGTCCCGCGTCGCCCAGCTTGATCCATGAACGCCCCGACCGCACCGCCTGTTTTGAAACAGGTTCTAAAGAGCCAGACTCGGGGAGATCGACGGCGCCGAAGCCGTCAGCCTGCGGGTGACCCGCCCGCGGCGGAGGTGCTCGAAGACGTCGGCGGCAGGCCGAGCGTCGGCGTGTTGGCGGTTTTTCCGACGACCTGCGTGCCGATGCGCACCGTTTCGGTGATGCCCAGCGCACCGGCCGCGCCGGCTGTCAGATCCCAGCTTGCATGATGCGCGTACGGACCACGGTCGAGCACGGGCACGGTCAGCGTGTGACCCTTGTATGTGATCTGTACGAGGGTGCCGCATGGCAGCGTGCGGTTGGCTACGCCGATCACCCCGGGGGTGAGTGTCTGGCCGCACGCCGTCTGCTTGCCGTAGAAGCCAGGTCCGAACCAGGTTGCGACAGCCGCGGTGTGTGCCGGCGCGGAGGGCGTCGTGGCGGCTGGCGCCGGCGCTGCCACGCCGCCTGCGTCAGCGCCAAGCGCGCCCGCCGGGAGAGCGGCGGCCAGCGCCATACCCGTCATGAGGACGAGCAGCGTCGTGTATGTCTTCAGCGCGACTGTCATTGTCATCGACGCCTACGGGGTGAGCTGACGGGCTCGCGCGGCAACTACGCGGCGCTACGGCCCTGCCGGGCCGATTCGCCCCAGCGGATCCACATCGGTCCGCGTTGGGTCCCCCGCCCACCGCGACCTGAGTCACGGTGGCTCGGCGTTGCCGGGCAGTATACAAATCGCGCACCGCGACCGATGCCCCCCGAGGGTCCCGCGCTTCAGTCGAGCGGGCTCAGAGCGGCAGGCGCGAGAGCACGTCTTTGACCAGACGCTCTCCCGTGGACAGTCCGGCCTTGGCGAGCTCGCCGACGATCTCGGCCGCGGATGCCACCAGCTCTGCGCCTCCCGGTGGATGCACCGTCTCGCTCGCTCGCTCGCCTTCGGACTCGAATCCCTGCCTGGGAGCCGTCGGCGTCGCGGTCGGCGCGGCGGTGCTGCTCGGACCGGCGGTGCGTGGGCGGCGTTTCGCCGAAGAGCCGCGCGATCGCGCTTTGGTCGCGGCACTGGCACCGGCGCCGGGCGAGCCGTCCGCGTCGTGCTTGGCGGATGGGCGTGGCGCTTTCGAGCGATTTGTCGGCGCCGCTTTCTTGGCAGTGCGTGCGCTGGTCTTCCGGGCGGCGGGCGCTTGGCCGTTGGCGGTGCTCGAAGTCGTCGTGCTCGTCGACTCCGCGGCGCTGCCGTTGCGTGCCGCTGTGCGGTGCCGGCTCGAGCGCTGGGGCCGAGTCCGCGGCAACTGGGAGAGGATGCCCGGATCCTCGTTGGGCGGCCGTTCCTGCCCGTTGCGCGTCGTGCCTGCTCCGTGCTCGCCGTCTTTGGAGGGGCTCATGCGCACATCATTGCTTAATGCGGCTTGCGATCGAGCGCCAAATGGTCCGAACATCGGCGCAACGCGTTAGCATGAGCGCTTGGAGAACGCAGTTGGCATGTAACGTCGGCACGGCTGCGACCGTATGTCCGATGACAGCTGTTCTCAGGCTTTGCGTTGCGCAGGGCTCTCGCCCACTGGTGTCGATTGACGGAAGAAATGGAAACACGAATGTCAGTAGTCGAGCTGCAGGAGCTGGATGAGGTCAAGGGCCTGCTCGCCAAGGGGCAGCAGGTGGGCGTGCTCTCCTACGCGGAGATCACGAAGGCGATGTCCGAGCTCGACTTGGACGAGTCCGACGTCGAAGAGCTGCACGGTTTCTTCGAGCGCGCGGAGATCGAGCTCGTCGAGGACATCGACCCGGCGATCGCTGCGTCCGCGCAGCTCGAGCGCGCACCGGACAAGCGCGGTCGGCGCAAAGCCAAAGCCGCGCTCGACCTCAAGCCGGACATGACCACCGACTCGCTGCAGCTGTTCCTGAAGGACATCGGCAAGGTCCGTTTGTTGACCGCCCAGGAGGAGGTCGATCTGGCGAAGCGCATCGAGCGCGGCGACCTCGACGCCAAGCAGAAGATGGTCGAGTCGAACCTGCGTCTGGTCGTGTCGATCGCGAAGAACTACCGCAACCAGGGCCTCCCGTTCCTCGATCTGATCCAGGAGGGCACGCTCGGCCTGGTGCGCGCGGCAGAGAAGTTCGATTACCGCAAGGGCTTCAAGTTCTCCACCTACGCCACCTGGTGGATCCGTCAGGCGATAGCGCGCGCGTTGGCCGACAAGGCGCGCACGATCCGCATCCCCGTGCACGTGGTCGAGAAGCTCAACAAGATCGGACGCGCCGAGCGTAAGCTCGTGACCGAGCTCGGACGTGAGCCAACGGCGCAGGAGATCGCCGACGTCACCGGCATCGATCCGGAGGAGGTCGACTCGATCAAGCGCTCCGCGCAGGCGCCCGTCTCGCTGGAGAAGCCGGTCGGCGACGAGGAGGAGTCGGAGTTCGGCCAGTTCATCGCCGACGAGCGCGCCGAGTCTCCATACGAGCGCGCCGCCGAGATCCTCACCAAGGAGGCGCTGCGCGAGGCGCTCGAGAACCTCTCCTATCGCGAACGCCGCGTGCTTGAGCTGCGCTACGGGCTCGGCGGCGAGCACCCTCGCACGCTCGACGAGGTCGGACGCACGTTCAACGTCACCCGTGAGCGCATCCGCCAGATCGAGAACCAGTCGCTGAAGAAGCTGCAGTCGCTGGCGGAGGCACAAAAGCTCCGCGACGTCGCCTGACCTGACGCGCGTCTCGGCTCCGCTGGCTGCGTCCTCGGTCGCTCGCGTGCGTATGCACGCCACGCGAACTGCCTGTGCCCCGAAGGGGTGCGTCCTTGCCAGCGAATCCGATACGCACGCAAGGAGGCCGGATGCGGTATCACGCGTCCACGGGCATTCAAGGCCGGCGTTTGGATTGCCGATCTACAGGACATGTTTGACGTCCAGGTTGCGCTGCGTGAGCTCGTCGAGAGAGAGGGCTCCGATCTGCACTTGAAGGTCGGCTCGGCGCCGCTGTACCGCGTCCACGGTGAGCTGACGCTCGACCAGAGCGTCGAGGCATTGAGCGCCGAGGACACCGAGAGCGCGCTCAGGGCGCTTCTGAGCGACGAGATCAAGCTCTCCGAATTCGCGCAGGAGCACGAGGTCGACTTCTCCTTCGAAATCCCGGGCGTCGCGCGCTACCGCATCAACGCCTTCCAGCAGCGTGGGGTGATCTCGATGGCGTGTCGCGCGATCCCTCATCACATCAGCACGATCGAGGAGCTTGCGTTGCCTGCGGTCGTGCGCGAACTGGCCGAGGAGGAGCGCGGCATCGTGCTGCTCACGGGTACGACCGGCTCGGGAAAGTCGACCACGCTCGCGGCGATGATCGATCACATGAATCACACGATGAGCAAGCACATCGTCACGATCGAGGACCCGATCGAGTTCGTCCACTCAGACGTGCGCTCGGTGATCAACCAGCGCGAGGTCGGCATGGACACGGCCTCGTTCAAGCGCGCCCTGCGCCGTGTGCTGCGTCAGGATCCCGACGTGATCCTCGTCGGCGAGATGCGCGACGAGGAGACCGTCCAGACGGCCCTGTCAGCGGCAGAGACCGGGCACCTGGTGCTGTCGACGATCCACACCGTGGACGCGACCGAGTCGATCAACCGCATGCTCGACTTCTTCCCGCCCCATCAGCACGGCCAGGCGCGCAGCATGATCGCCGGCACGGTCAAGGGCGTGATCTCCCAGCGCCTGGTACCGGGCGCGGACGGCGGACGCGTAGCCGTGTGCGAGATCCTGCGCATGACCGGGCGCGTGCGCGACATGATCGTCGACCCTAGCCAGACGGGGAAGCTCGTCGAGGTGATCACCGCCGGCGGCTACTACGGCATGCAGACCTTCGACCAGGCGCTGTACGGTCACGTGAAGGCCGGCCGCGTGACCTTCGAGGACGCGATGCGCGTGGCGTCGAGCCCGCATGACTTCAAGCTGCTGATGCAGGCCGAAGGGCGTCAGGGCACGACCATGGAGGACGTCGCGGTCGCGGAGGAAAAGCGCGAGTCGGCCTCCAAACCGTCGTTGACGACCGCCTGATCCGCGGCGGATCAGCCGCCTCCCAACACTTCAATTGGTAAAGTAAAGGGAGCGATGGCGGCAGATGAGACATGTCCGGTGTGCATGACGGCCGAGATCGTGTGCGGCAAGTGGACGCTGCTGCTTGTGCGCGACCTCGCCGAGGGGCGCTCGCGCTTCTGTGAGCTGGAACGGTCGCTCGCGGGCATCAGCCCACGGACGCTGTCGCTGCGACTGCGCGCGCTGGAGGAGCAGGGCATCGTCGAGCGCCACACCTTTGCCGAGGTCCCGCCGCGCGTCGAGTACGCGCTCACCGCCAAGGGTCGCGCGCTGCTTCCGATCATCGACGACATGCGCGCATACGGAGAAGACTGGCTGGCCGATGAGTGCGCCGAGCGCTCGCAGACCGCCCGAGACGTTCTCGCGGTCGCCTAGCACGAAGGCCATCGCGGCGCGCTCGGTCGCTGCAAGACGGGGTGCGCTCGGCAGGAGGGTGCTCGCGCAGGGCGAAGTCAGCGCACCATGCGCTCACCACAGCTTCAGGCCGCGCTGACGGAGATCGTCGAGGCGGCCGCGGGCCACTTCGCCGCGGCGCTCACGTCCGGAGCGGAGGTCGCGTTCGAGCTCGAGCCGCACAAGACCCGTCGCGGAGCGGCGCCGGCCTTGTACTGCTACCGGGCGCTCACCGGCGAGTTCATCGCCGAACGCCAGCACGAGCTCGAGCGCCTGCAGAGCTACTCGCAGGCGGCAAGCGCGCTCGAGGGCTTCGATGGCCTCGACCGTTATCTAGCGAACGTCGGCGCTGAGCCGGCGCGGCGCGATGTCCGCTCGCGCGCTCGCGCCGCGATCCTGGCACTGCTGAGTGAGGTGTTCGCCGAGCAGACCGACTTCGAGCTGCGCCCCGAGCGGTTGCAGGCGGCGCTCGGGCGCGTCGACCGCGCGGCATCGTCGGGGGCGTCGCACACGACGTTGATCGCGACGCTCCACGGGCTCACGATCGGCACGAGCGAGATCGCGCTGACGAGCGGCCTCACGATCGCCCAACCACACGTGCTCGAAGGACTGCCCGAGGGAGCCCGCGCGCCGGAGGGGCCAGACGGCCATGATCACCTGATCGTCGCGCTCGCCGCCGACGAGGACGACGCGGCCGAGGCGATCGCGAACGGGCGCGAGATCCTGAAGGACCTGCTGGGAGCGCTGCGGCTGTTCGGCGACGGTCGCGTGACCCTCGGCGCGCTCGGCTGGGCGCGGGTGGCGGGGGGCAGCTGGCGCGCCGTTGCGCTCGGTGGCGGCGGGCGTCCGCACGGCATGCTCGTGGTGAGCGCCGAGCAGGAGGACGAGTTGCGTGCCTTCTGCAACCTCGTCTCACGTCGCGCGCCGCATGGCAACCAGCTCGCGTGGGCGCTCAGGCGTTTCGAGCTCGGCTGCGAGCGCGAGAGCGCATTCGAGGCGTTGAGCGACCACCTGCTCGCGTTGCGCGCGCTGCTCGAGCCCGAGGGGGCCGCCAGCGGGCTGCTCCCAGGTCGGCTGGCGGCGCTGTGCGCCACCCCCGAGCGTCGTCTCGGGCTCACCGAGCGGACGATCGCCGCGCTCGAGCTCGAGCGCGAAGTCGTGACGGGCGCTGCGGCACCGCGCGCGGGCCGCTCGCGCAACGCGAGGCAGGCGCTCGCCAGGGACATGGCGGACCATCTGCGCGCGCTGCTACGCGACGTGATCTGCGGTCATCTCGACCCAGACCTCGTCACGCTCGCCGATCAGCTGCTGCTGGAGCCCGTCGCCGACGCAGACGACGATGTGCCAGCGGATCGGTCAGTCGAAGAGCTGCTCGGCGATGCCGGCCAGTCCCAGGAGATCCTGGACGTCTTCATCTAGCTGCGCGACGGCGATCGGCTCGCCGCCGCCCCATGCACGCGACAGACGCGCGATCGCCTGACGGTCACGCTCCGCCAGCAGGTCGAAGTCTGCGAGGTTGAAGCTGACACGCGTGGCGAGCTGCTCGCCGAGCGCCGGCGCGAGCAGACGGGCCAGCTCGTGCGTGGGCAGGCCGTGCAGCCCATGTGTGTTCACGCGGTTCACGATCAGCTCGCCGACCGGCATGTCGGTCGCCGCCAGCCGCTCGAGCAGGAACTCCGCCTCCCGGACCGGCTCGGCCTCGGGCGAGGTCACGATCATGAACGTCGTCGAAGGCGCCCGCAGCAGCGCCGAGACGTTGCGTGTGCGCTCGCCGAAGCCGTCGAGCACCCCCGACAGCGAACGGAAGAACGCGGACAGCTGGCTGAGCATGTCCACGCCGGTGACGCGCGCGAAGATCGCGAACACCAGCGCCGTGCCGCGCCCGAACATGCGCGCCGTCAGGCCGCTCGGCCCGAGGAACACCTGCAACGCCCTGCCTTCGAGAAAACCGAGCAGCCGTCCGGGCGCGTCGAGGAAGTCCAGCGCGTTGCGCGACGGCGGCGTGTCCAACACGATCACGTCGAAGTCGTGCCCCTCGTAGAGCTCGTAGAGCTTCGCGATCGCGCTGAGCTCGTGCGAGCCGGCAACGGCGGTCGAGAGCTCCGCATACACACCGTTTGCGAGGATCTCCTCGCGCGTGCGCTCATCGGGTGCCAGTTGCGTGATCAGCTCGTCGAAGGTGCGCTTCGCGTCGAGCATCATCGCCCACAGCTCGCCCGTGACCGGCAGGCCCTGCGCGGCGAACAGCGCCGGCTCGATGCGCTGCGGCTCCGACGGCAGCTCGGCCAGGCCGAGAGCCGACGCGAGTCGCCTCGCCGGGTCGATCGTGACGACGACCACCTTCTGACCACGCTGCGCCAGCCCGAGCGCGAGCGCCGCGGAGGTCGTCGTCTTGCCGACGCCGCCGGCGCCGACGCACACCAGCACACGCTTGCCGCGCACACGCGCCGCGAGCGTCCCCCGCCGCGCCGGCTCCGAACGCCTGCTCGTCTCGGCCATCTCCGGATCGTAGTTCCCGTGCAGGAATCGCCACGCGCTATGCGAATACCGAGCGGACGGCTTACCAGCAATCGAGTATCGGAGCCACCGTGGAAGGCAAGGCCAAGGTCATCGCGTTCGCCAACCAGAAGGGCGGCGTGGCCAAGACGACGACGACGCTCAACCTGGCAGCCGCATTTGCGGAGGAGGGTCACCGGGTGCTGTGCGTGGACATGGACCCGCAGGGCAACCTGACGATGTCGCAGGGGATCGACCCGGACACGCTCGAGAAATCGATGTACGACGTGCTCGTGCACAAAGTGTCCATTCGTGAGGTCATCCGCAAGCGCGAGATCGACGTCGCGTGCGCATCGATCGACCTCGCCGGCGCCGAGATCGCGATGTCCACGATGATCGGGCGCGAGCGCTCGCTGCAGAAGGCGTTCGAGCCGATCCTCGAGGACTACGACTTCATCTGCATCGACACACCACCGAGCCTCGGGCTGCTGACGATCAACGCGCTCACCGCCTCCGACAAGGTGATCGTCCCCGTGCAGTGCGAGTATCTGTCGATGCGCGGCCTCATCCAGCTGCAGAACACGCTCGCGATGATCCGGGAGAACCTCAATCCGGGCGTCGACATCGAGGGTATCCTCCCGACGTTGGTGGATTCGCGCACGATCCACGCCAAGGAGGCGATCGAGATCCTCGAGGAAAACTTCGGTGACCGCGTGTTCGCATCGCGCATCCGCAAGACCGTGCGCTTCGCCGAGGCGCCGGTGAAGGGGATGTCGGTGCTGAAGTACGAGCCCGACGGCGTCGCCGCGCAGTCCTACCGACAACTCGCGCAGGAGGTTCTAACCAATGGCCAACGCTAAACGCGCGAGCATGCGTGAAGGGCCGCTGGCAGCGCTGTTCCGCAAGACCGAAGAGGGCGACACCGCATCGGACAGCGCCGAGTCCTCACCACAGCCAGACGCTGGCCCACCGACCCCCGTGCACCCGCGCGAGAGCGGGCTGCCGCATCCCGCCCTCGGCGCCTCCACGCTGGCGCCCGCCGGGGAGCAGACGCATGTCCCGTCCCCGCAGGAGCGCCTGCGCCATGCCTTCTCCTCGGAGATTCCCGAGAACGTCATGGACCGGCCCATGGCCGGACGTCCGCTCCGGGATGACTACGCTCGTGGACAGTCGCTCCCAGCCAGCTCCTCGGGCATCGCGGGGCAGCCGGTGATCCGCGTCGTCGGCGTTGGTGGCGCGGGCGTCAACGCCGTCAACCGGATGGTCGAGGCGGAGGTCGAGGGCATCGAGTTCGTCGCCGTCAACACCGACGTGCAGTCGCTGCAGCAATCGACCGCAGACATCACGCTGCACATCGGCGCGGAGCTCACTCGCGGCCTCGGATCGGGCTCGGACGCGAACGTCGGCCGCCAGGCCGCGATGGAGGACTACGACCGTGTCAAGGCGCTGCTCAAGGGATCGGACATGATCTTCATCGCCGCGGGCGCCGGCGGCGGCACCGGTACCGGCGCAGCCCCGATCGTCGCGCGCATCTCGCGCGAACTCGGCGCGCTCACCGTCGCGATCGTCACCAAGCCGTTCGGCTTCGAGGGCACGCGCCGCGGCGAGCAGGCCGAGCGCGGCGTGGGGGCGCTCGCGGACGAGGTGGACACGCTGATCGTGGTGCCCAACGACCGCCTGCTGGGCGTGCTCGACAAGCAGACCGCGATGGTGGAGGCGTTCCGCGTCGCCGACGACGTGCTGCGCCAGGGCGTTCAGGGGATCTCCGACCTCGTCACGCTGCCGGGCCTCATCAACCTCGACTTCGCGGACGTGCGCACGATCATGAGCGAGGCCGGCAACGCGCTGCTCGGCATCGGCATGGGCGTCGGCGAGAACCGAGCGACCGAGGCCGCCATGCAGGCCGTCTCCTCACCGCTGTTGGAAACCTCGATGGAGGGCGCGCGCTCGATCCTGTTGTCGATCACCGGCGGCACCAACCTCTCGCTGTGGGAGGTCAACGAGGCCGCCAGGTCCGTATCCGACGCTGCGCACCCGGACGCCAACATCATCTTCGGCGCGATGGTCGACGAGAAGCTCGACGACGAGGTGTGGGTGACGGTCGTCGCGACCGGCTACGGCGACGAGGGCAGGCGCAAGAGCGTCAGCCGCTTCAAAGAGCCGGCCACCACAGGCGAGGTGCGGGCCCAGCGCGCGACGCGGGCACGCCCGAGCCGAGAGCCACGGCGTGGTGGCTCGTCTCCCGAGGAGCTGGAGATACCCGAGTTCCTCCCCAACTTGACCTGACGCGCTCCGCATCGACAGCGGTGCCTGTGGTATCGCTCTGCAATGGGCGAAGCTGAGCGAGGAGTCGTCGCGGCGGGGCACCCGCTCACGGCGCAGGCGGGCGCGAGAGTGCTGCGCGAAGGTGGCAACGCGGTCGACGCGACGGTCGCGGCGATGCTCACGTCGTTCGTCACGGAGTCGCTGCTGACGGGGCTTGGCGCCGGCGGCTACATGCTGGTCGCGGGTGCCGGGATCGAGCCGACGTTGCTGGACTTCTTCGTGGCGGCGCCGACGCGCATCGGCGACGGCTCCGAGGTCGAGCTGCTCGGCGTGGGCGTGTCCTTTGGGGACGCCGAGCAGGTGTTCCACATCGGGCCGGCCTCGTGTGGCGTGTACGGGGTTCCGGCGGGGGTGTGCGAGGCGGTGCGCAGATGGGGCACCATCCCGCTCGAGGAGCTCGCGCAGCCGGCGGCGAAGCTCGCGCGCAAGGGCGTCGTGCTCAACGCCGGGCAGGCGTATGTGGCTGAGATCCTGGTCGAGCTGTTGACTTCAACGCCCGAGTCGGCCGCGCTGTGGGCGCCCGAGCGGGCAGTTGCTGCGGGAGGGAGGTCTGCTGCGCAATCCTGAGCTGGCAGATGCGCTGATGCGCCTGGCGCGCGACGGCGCCGAGCCCTTCTACCGCGGCGACATCGCGGCGTCGGTGTGTGACTGGCTGCTCCAGCGGGGTGGCTCGTTGCGCCCGATGGATCTCGCACGCTATGAGGCCCTCGAGCGGGAGCCGATCGAGATCGCGTATCGCGACCGGCAGATCCTCACCAACCCGCCGCCGTCGGCAGGTGGCACGTTGCTGGCGTACGCGCTCGCGCTGCTCGACCGAGGATCCTCGCCGCCGACGCTGCGGTCGGTGATCGACGCGATGGCCGCGGCGCAGTCCGAGCGTACTCCCGAGTTCGTCGAGGGACTCGACCAGGATGGCTTCCTCGAGCGCTTCCTCGCCACCCGTCTCGGCTCCACCACGCACATCTCGGTGATCGACGCCGACGGGCGCGCTTGCAGCGCCACGTGCACGAACGGCGAGGGGTCGGGGGTGGTCGTGCCGGGGACCGGCATCCACATCAACAACGTCATGGGCGAGGAGGATCTCAACCCGCTGGGCTTTCACCTGCATCCTGCCGGCAGGAGGATGCCGAGCATGATGGCCCCGTCGGTGGTGATGCGCGACGGCGAGGTGGAGCTGGTGCTCGGCAGCGCCGGGTCCAACCGCATCCGTTCTGCGATTTTGCAGACGATCGTGGGCGTGGTCGATCGCGGCATGCCCGTTCGCGAGGCGGTGGCGGCGCCCCGGGTGCACTTCGAGGACGGTGTCGTGTTCGCCGAGCCCGGAGTCGAGCTGAGCGAGCTCGACGCAGCGGCGCGGGTCGTTCGCTTCGGCGCGCGCAACCTGTTCTTCGGCGGCGTGCAGGCCGCGCTCAGGGCCGGCTCGAACATCACCGGAGCGGGGGACCCTCGCCGAGGCGGCGTCGCGGTGGGCGGATGAGAGGCGCGCTCGTGCTGTGTGCGTTGGTCGCGACGCTCGTCCTGGGCGGCTGCTCCGGCGTCACGGCGGCCGACCTGTTCGTCGTGAGCCGCTTCGGCACCACGCCGGGCGCAGCGCTGACGCTGCTCGTCGACGAAGAAGGCGGCGTGACCTGCAATGGGCGCCTGGCTCACCAGAAGCTCGAAGATGTGCAGATCGTCAAGGCGAGAGAAATTCAGGAAGAACTCCAAAAGCCATCCGCGGCTCACTTGTCACTGGTGCCGCGACAGGGCTCGATACTGAGCTACCGCGTCCGCGATGAAAGCGGCACGGTGAGCTTCAGCGACAACTCCGCGGGGCAGCCTGCGGTCCTGCACAAGCTGCAGCTGTTCGTGCTGCAGACCGCGCAGGGCATCTGTCATCTGGCGCAGTAGAGCCCGGCTCACCCCGCACGCGCTTACTTTCACACTCCCGTGACAAGCGCTTGACAGCGGTACGGTCGCGATCTCCCGACACCTGGCCAGTCGGCCGAGGACCCCCGCGGCTGGTTGGCCAACCGACCAGGATTTAACCTCTCTGTTGACTTTAAAGAGGTCCACCTCTACCCTGGAAAATGGTGCCGCCGGTGATGGAGGCGATCGAGACGGTCAGTGGCCACGGCGCGTCGTATGTCGGGAACATTCTGGAGATGAAGACGAGCGACGGTCGCGGTGTGCCCGGGACCGACCGTGCGGCGACCAAGGAGGGTGTGTCGAGTTGCGCAAGCCGACCGGCGGTGATGAAGATGTGACGGGTTCTTTGGTGAGTCGGCCGGTAGCTGGCATAGTTCGCGCGCGTTTGTCGCGGCGCGCGCTCGCGGTGTTCGCCGCACTCGCCCTGCTGCTCGCCGGCGCCGGGGCGTCCAGCGCGACGTCGGCCACGCGCCCGGATCTGGGTCCGAGCGCGGTGACGGTGGAAAACCCGGAACTCGCGATCATCACGCCGCCTGAAAGCAGCGACGGCGGGGAGTTCGGCTCGAGCGTCGCGCTGTCCACCGACGGGAGCACCGCGCTGGTGGGCGCCCCGAAAGCGAACGGCGGCACGGGGGCCGCGTGGGTGTTCACGCGCTCGGGCGGCAAATGGGACCAAGCGGGCTCGGAGCTCACGATGCCCTCCGAAGACAGTCGCCCGGGGGACTGCGGCAACGAAGAACCACGAGCAGGCGAAGAAGGCGAAGAAGGCGAAGAAGTCCACGTAGCCGAAGTGTGCCGCTTCGGGCTCGGCGTTGCGCTGACGGCCAACGGCGACATGGCCGTGGTGGGCGCGCCGCATGCGAGCAATAACGATGGGGGGGTGTGGATCTTCACGCGCTCGGGCTCGGAATCGACCTGGACGCGGGGTCCGGAGCTGACCAATCCCGAACCGGGACGCGAAACCCGCTTCGGCTGGAGCGTGGCCGTGTCGGCGGACGGCGACACCGTGCTCGTGGGCGCGCCGATGTGGCGGGGTCGCGTGTGGGTGTTCACGCGCTCGGGCTCCTCGGGCTGGTCTCCGGACGCGCGGCCACTCGAAGGCGGCGGGGGCGAAGGCGAAGCATCCTTCGGTCGCAGCGTCGCGCTGTCCGCCGACGGAGACACCGCGCTGATCGGTGCGCCCGGGTACCCGCAGCAAGAAGGCGCCGCATGGGTGTTCGCCGGCTCGGGGTCGGCGTGGGGCCAGCCGGGCGTGCGGCTGAGCGGCGCGGGCGCTGGCTCCGAAGCGCGCTTCGGCTTCAGTGTGGCGCTGTCCGGCGACGGCGCCACGGCGCTGGTGGGCGCGCGCGGCGCGGGCGGCAACGACGGCGCCGCGTGGGTGTTCGCCCACTCCGAAGACGGCTGGAGCGAACAGGGCTCCATGCTCACCGGCGCGGGCGAAGGCGAAGAACGCTTCGGCGCCGGCGTGGCGCTCTCCTACGACGGCGACCGCGCGCTGATCGGGGCTCCCCACAGCGGCGCGCGCAGTTCCGGTGCGGCGTGGCTGTTCGAACGCTCCGCCGGCAGCTGGGCCGACCAGCCTCGAGCGCTCGAAGCGGGCGTGGCGAAGCACAACCTGTTCGGGTGGGGCGTGGCGCTGTCGGGCGACGGCGAAACCCGGCTGGTGGGCGGCAGCGCCGCCGGAGGGACGGGAGCGGCGTGGGTATTCGGCTTGAACCCCGCTGTCGAAGCGGTGACTCCGGCCAGGGGTCCGTCCAGCGGCGGCACCTCGGTGACGATCACCGGCGAACACCTTGCGGGCGCGACGGCGGTCCGCTTCGGCTCAAGCGAAGCCGCGAGCTTCGGCGTGAGCTCGGGCAAATCGATCACGGCCGTCGCGCCTGCGGGCAGCGGCACCGTCGACGTGACCGTGGAAACACCGGTTGGCCTCAGCGCCGAAACGCGGCTCGATCGCTTTACCTACACGGCTGAAAACTCCGGTGGCAAAAAAGACACCGCTGGCGACAAGTCCACGACGAGCGCCGGGCAGCCCGGCGCCGTGGTGCTCGCGTTCGGGCCGGCGACCGGCCGCTCTTGCGACGCGTCGCTGCTGAGCGGGAGGATCTCGGTGCGAGGCCACCACCGGGCGGTGCTCAAGCTGCGCAGGCTCGGCGGCGGCAAGTGCACGGGGAAGCTCAGCCTGACGGTCAGAGTCAGGCGCTGGGGCCACCACAGGCGGGGGTACCGCACGCAGACGATCGGCCGCGCGAGCTTCTCGATCGCCTCGGGCTCCACCGCGCTCGTCACGGTCAAGCTCAACGCGGCCGGGCGCAGGCTGCTGAAGGCCTACCACGGCCGCCTGCGCGCACGCGTGCTGATCCTCAAGTCCACGCCCGCCCCCGCGCGGCTGCACACCGCGCGCGTGCAGCTGGTCCAGTGACGCGGGCCGGCATGAGGCGGGCGCCGGCGGGGGCCTGAGCTCAGGTCGCGCGAGGCTTGCGCGCCGCGAGCATCAGGTTGTAGAAGATCGCCGGCGGCAGTCGCGACTCGAGCAGGCGGCGGTCGAGCTCCTGCAGCATCAGATAGCCACGGTAGGCATACACGCGCCAGGCCCACGGCACCTGCTCGGGCTCGGCGGTCGCCTCGAGCGTGCGGTTGGCCCAGCCGAACCAGTTGGCGAGCAGCTCCTCGCCGCTGACGCGGACCTTCTCGAAGCCGGCTGCGCGCGCGAGCCGCGAGAGCTCGGTGGGCGCGAACGCATGGATGTCCACCACGCCCTCGAGTGCCGCGTCCGGCGCTCCGTCGTGCCCCGCCCGCGCGGCCGCTGCGCCGAGCGCGCGGCGCCACAGCGGCGCGGCGGCCGTCGCCAGGCGCTTGGGCACGGTCGCGAGCCGGTCGCCGTAGAGCGACGGCTCTCCCGCGAACAGGACGGTGCCGCCGGGCGCGAGCACGCGCTCGAACTCGGCGAAGGCGCGTGCCAGATCGGGGATGTGGTGCAGCACCGCGTGCCCGAGGACGAGGTCGAAGCTCTCGTCGGCGAACGGCAGGCGCTCGGCGTCGGCCGTCTCGGTGCGCACCTGGAGTCCGAGCTGTGCGGCGTTCTGCTGCAGCGTCTCGAGCATGCCGGGCGAGATGTCGCTGCACGTGGCGGAGCCGATGATCCCTGCGCCGAGCAGGTTCAGCGTGAAGTAGCCGGTTCCGGAGCCGATCTCGAGTGAGCGCTCGTAGCGAAGAGGCTCGCCGCGCAGCGCCTTGCGCACCTTGGCCGCGACCTGCCTGCGTCCGACCTCGCCGAAGTCGATGCCCCACTTGGAGTCGTAATGGTCGGCCGCGACGTCGTGATAGCGGGTGTTGGCGTCGCGGATCTCCTGGGCGCTCAGGACGGAGGGCATCTGGCGGACCATATACTCGCCCGCCGTGCTCGCGTCTCGCACCCGCGGCCTGATCGCATCGACAAAAGGCGTCTATTGACCTCAACCTCGCAAACGCACCCCGCGGCCGCGTCCTACCGCCAGCGCGACCAGCCCGACGGTGTCCCGCCGCTGGCACTGACGGGCGAGCGCACCCTTCCGGACGTGCCCGAGGAGAACTACTGGTATCGCCGCCACCTCGTCGTGTACGAGTGGATCGCGCAGCGCATACGCGGCCTGAGCGCGATCGACATGGCCTGCGGCGAGGGCTACGGCGCAGACGTGCTCGCTCGCGCCGCATCGAGCGTCATCGGGGTCGACGCCAACCCCGAGGCCCACGAGCACGCCCGTCTGCGCTACACCCGCCCCAACCTGCGCTACGTCCGCGATCTCGTCGACCGCTTCTCCGAGCCGGCTGACGCGATCGTGTTCCTGCAGACGATCGAGCACCTGCAAGACCCGGGCGCGGTGCTGGAGCATTTCCGCTCGCTCGCCGGCGAGCACGGCACGGTGTTCGTCTCGACACCGAACGTGCTCACGCTCGCACCGCGCGGCGCGCAACGCTCGGACAATCCCTGGCACGTGCACGAGTACCGTCGAGGGGAGTTCGAGCAGCTCTGCCGCGCGCACTTCAGCACCGTCGAGCTGTATGGGCTGTTCCACGCCCGCAAGCTGCGTGTGCACCAGCTCGCGTTGCGCCTCGGATGGGACAGCGTCCACGCCCGCCTGGGCCTGACCGGCCGCTTCTACGATCGGTTCACGCCGGCGATCGCGGCCTCGGACTTCCGCCTGCGCCCCGCCGGCGACGCCGACATGGACCGGGCGCTCGACTTCATCACGGTGTGCCGGGCGTGAACAACGGTCGCGAGGGCGGCGCGCTCGCGATCGTCCTGCACACCCACATGCCCTACGTGGAGGGCTTCGGGAGCTGGCCGTTCGGCGAGGAGTGGCTGTGGGAGGCGATCGCGGGGTGCTACCTGCCGCTGCTCGATCTGCTCGACGAGGGCGCTGCGCTGACGCTGTCGCTGACCCCCGTGTTGTGCGATCAGCTGGAAGCGGGCGGCGTGCCCGAGCGTTTCGCCGCGTTCGTGGAAGGCGTCCGCCGCGAGACCCACGAGGAGGATGCGGCGGGGTTGCGCGCGGGCGGCCACGAGGCCCTTGCGCTCGAGGTCGAGCGCTCGTGGAGCGACTACACGGGCGCGCTCGAGAGCCTGCGGCGGCGCGGTGGTGACCTGCTCGGGTCGCTCGCTCGCCACGCGCAGTGGACGTCTGCTGCCACGCACGCGGTCCTGCCGCAGCTCGCCACCGACGCGGGGCTGCGCCTCCAGGTCCGCACCGGTGTCGCTGCTCATCGCCGCCGTTTCGGCGACTCCTGGCGTGGTGGCTTCTGGCTGCCCGAGTGCGCATACGCTCCCTGGCTCGGGGGCGTGCTCGACGACGCCGGCGTGCGCGCCGTGTGCGTCGAGCTCACCAACCGCTTCGGCCTCGGTGCCGCCGAGCATCTGAGCCCGGTCGTGACCGAGTCGGGGGTGTTGCTCGTACCGATCGACCGGAGCACGATCTCGTTGGTGTGGGGCGAGCGCGGCTATCCCTCGAACGGCACGTATCGCGACTACCACCATCACACCGTCCATCACCACACCCCGTGGAACAACGACGGTGATCCCTATGACTACGCCGCGGCGTGCGCCTTGGTGCGCGAGCACGCGGCCGATTTCGTGCGGCGTTCGCTCGCGCGGCTTCGCGAGGCCAACGAGTCCGCGCACGCGTCGCCACCGGGTGGAGGGCTGCTCGTGTGCGCGCTCGACACCGAGCTGCTCGGGCACTGGTGGTATGAGGGTGTGCTCTGGCTGAGGGCCGTAGTCGAGGAGTGCGCCAGCCAGGGACTCGCGTTGGTGGGTCTCGATGACGCCCTCGAAGGCCAGCAATGGGCGCCAGCCTCGACTACAGCGGAGGCGTGGCCGCCGAGCAGCTGGGGGCAGGGCGGCGACCTGTCGACGTGGTCGGGGCCGGCTGTGGCGGACATGGCCTTCACCGCACGCGCCGCCGAGCTGCAGGTGCTAGCCGCGGGCGAGCGCGCGGGTGCGGCCGCCGTCCGCGAGCTCCTCGCGATGCAGGCGAGCGACTGGGCTTTCATGATCTCGCGCAAGATCGCCGCGCCGTACGCCCGCGAGCGCGCCGACGCTCACCATCAGGCGCTGGCGCGCGCGCTGGCTGTCGGCGCCGACGCCGACTCCAGCGGCCTGCGAAACCTCGCCGCCGACGCGGAGCCGGGGTACCTGCGCGTGCCGTCATAGGGCCATAGGATGGCCCCCGTGAACCCGCTTACGCGAGAGGGGTCGCGATGAAAGCGACCGATGTGCGCAGGTCGCCGCGCAACCGCCGGAACCTGATACGAAAGGCGATACTCCTCTCCCAGAGGACCCTCAAACAGAAAACCACCGGTAGCACGGCGGGGGTGCTGGCAAGGCTTTGGGAGTGGCAGCTGTGGCGGCGAACGATCAAGCGACCCGTCACCGTCCGCTGCGCCTTCGGCAGCTACATGATCTGCCCACCGTGGAGCCGGATGGCCGGCTCGGTCGCGGCAACCGGCCTCACCGAGCGTAACGACAGCCTTTTCGTCCTTGATGTCCTGCGCCCCGGGGATCTGTTCGTGGACGTAGGCGCGAACATCGGCTACTACACGCTGCTGGGCGCGAGTCGGGGAGCGCGGGTCGAGGCTTTTGAGCCGACCGCCGAGGCCGTCGCGTATTGCGAGCGATCACTGGCCGTGAACGGCTTGCACGCCACCGTGCACCGCGCGGCCTGCGGCGCAGAGGGGGGCACGGCCAGATTTACAACCGGCATGGATATCAAGAACCACATCACGGATGGAGCGGGCATCGACATACCTATGGTCACGGTCGACAGCCAACTCGACGGCGTTCAAGCAGCGCTGGCGGTGCTGAAGGTTGACGCTGAGGGGCACGACCTTTCTGTGCTCCGCGGTGCAAGCGCGACGGTTGAGCGCTTACAGCCGATCATCCTCGTTGAGATATGGACTGGCGGGGAGGGACCGTTCCAGCTTGTGCGAGCTCACGGCTACCGGCCCTATGTCTACGACCCCGACGCTCGCTCGCTCCGCGAAGTCTCAGCCGATCATAGGCAGGGCGGGAACCTGCTTCTGATCCCCGATAGCCGGCTGGCGATCGCACGCGAGAGGGTTCGGGTTGGACGCCCGCCGCTCCACACTCCGCAGGTGGCTTGGATCTCCAAGCGCGCCCGTAGCGCGAGGCCGCCTCTGTGAGGCTGTTTGGACTTCCGCCGGTTGTTTGAGGCTCGGAGCCCGTTGAAACGGGTTCTCACTCCCAGCGCATCGAGCTGGGTGCGTCGCGCATGCGGATCGTGCGGGCGGGGGAGCCCGCGACGACGGCGTTGGCGGGGACCGGCTTGGTGACGACCGCGCTGGTGCCGATGATGGCGTTCTCGCCGACCGTCACCCCCCGCAGGATGCACGCGCCGTAGCCGATCCAGACGTTGTGAGCGACGCGCACGTCGCGCTTGTAGATCCCCTGGAGGCGAATCGGACGCTCGACCTCGGCCACCCCGTGGTCGAAGTCGATCAGCATGACGCGATCGGCGATGATGCACTCGCGCCCGATCGACACGTGCTGGAAGGCCGAGATCGTGCACTCCTGGCCGATCACCGTCTTCGCGCCGATGCTCACCTCGCCCTCGTGCACGCGGATCTTGCTGGCGTGCCCGATCCAAGCCCAGCGGCCGATGCGCAGCGTCGCGTTGCGGCCGATCTCGAGCTTGACGCGTGGACAGATGAAGCAGATGCCGTCAGTCTGCAGGCGCCGGCCGAAGCGCAGCTTCAGGAACAGATAGCGTGCCAGCAGGATCGCGTAGCTGCGGCTGAGCATGTGGTTGGCGCGCATGAAGCGCAGCATCGTCAGCGGCCCGCCACGCCGGGGCGCCGGCGCCCGGCGCACCGCCCCCCCGGGCTCGCCGGTAGGACGTTGGGCCGCCTGCTCGGCACTGTGATCGGCCAGAAGCCCCATCGCAGGGCGAATCGTATGGGACCGCCGCGCGTCGGCGGTCGCGGCCGCCCCTGCGATGATTCCCGCTCGATGACCGACCCCACGCTCGCACAGCGCCTGCTCGACGGCGACCGCCGCGCGCTGGCGCGCGCGATCACGCTCGTCGAGGACAACCGCCCGGAGGGTTGGGAGCTCGTGCGCGAGGTCTATCCCCACACCGGCAATGCGGAGGTGGTCGGCTTCACAGGTCCGCCCGGCGTCGGCAAGTCGACGCTGATCGGGGCGCTGACCAAGGCGCGGCGGCAGGCTGGGCGCACGGTCGGCGTGCTGTCGGTCGACCCCTCATCGCCTTTCACGCACGGGGCTCTGCTGGGAGACCGGATACGCCTGTCAGAGCACTTCCTCGACCCAGGGGTGTTCATCCGCTCGATGGCGAACCGCGGCGCGCTGGGCGGTCTCTCTGAGGCGGCGCTGCAGGCGGCGCTGCTGCTCGACGCGGCCGGGCGCCAGGACGTGTTCGTGGAGACTGTCGGCGTCGGTCAGGCGGAGATCGACATCATCGACCACGCCGACACGATCGTGCTGGTGCTGATGCCGGGGTCGGGCGACTCGATCCAGGCGCTGAAGGCGGGCGTGATGGAGATTCCCGACGTGATCGTCATCAACAAGGCCGACCACCCGCTGACGGACACAATGGTGCGCGAGATCCGCGGCGTGCTGTCACTGGCGAACCTCGACCGCACGCCGGAGGAAGCACGCGGGCGCTGGCGGGTGCCGATCGTGAAGACCGAGGCCGCCCGCGGCGAGGGTATCGAGGAGCTCGTTCAGAGCCTGCAGGAGCACCGCGCGCACATCCTCGCGGCCGGCCAGCTCGAGGAGCGCCGCGCGCGCAACCTGCGCAGCGAGGTGCTCGCGATCGCCACCGCGCGCATGCGCCGGCGCCTGGAGGACGACCTGCGCGAGGATGCCGAGTTCCAGCGCTTGCTCGACGAGGTCGTCGCGCGGCGGCTGGATCCGGCGAGCGCGGCAGCGACGCTGCTCGAGCGCGAGAAGCGCGCCGAGCGCCCGGTCGGCTGAGCCCGAACGGCTGGTACGGGGTGCCGCCGGTGCCGCCGTTGCCT
>CAWHAW010000007.1:0-215851 GCA_963827455.1 uncultured Solirubrobacteraceae bacterium
TAGGAATCGGCCGGTGGCGATGTGACGTTGCCGGCGGCCGAGAATCGGCCGGTAGCCGCTCGTTGGCGGCCGACTCAGATCAGCCGATAGCCGACCCCCCACACTGTGATCACCCAGTGTGCGGCGCCGTCGGCGGCGAGCTTGCGGCGCAGCCGGCTCGCGTGGCTGTCGACGGTGCGCGTCGATCCGCCGGAGCGGTAGCCCCATACCGAGCGAAGGAGCTCGGACTTCGCGAACACGCGCTCCGGCTCGCGCGCGAGGTGCACGAGCAGATCGAACTCCAGTCGTCGCAGCTGCACCTGCTTGTGATCGACTGTGACGACGTGCGCGCCGGTGTCGATCGCGAGCGGCCCGACCTCGATCAGGCGATCGGCGTTCGGCAAGGGAGCCGTCCTGCGCAGGACCGCTGTGATGCGCGCCCGCAGCTCGAGGTAGCTGACGGGCATGCGCAGGAAATCGTCGGCACCAGCTTCGAACGCCCGCAGCGTGTCAAGCTCGTGCGCATCGGAGCCGACGACGATCGCCGGCATCGTGCGGTCCCACGGCCCGTCGCGGCGGCCCGTCGCGTATCTCGCGAAGGAGGTCGATCGCGCCACTGCGGGGGCAGAGCACGACGAGCTTCGGTGCGCTTGTGCGCGCCAGAACGCGCGCGTGCTCCGCGGTGCGGGCGAGCTCGACGCTGAAGCCATCGGCGAGGAGCTGCTCGGCGATCGCGTGACCGAGGTGTGGGTCGGACGCGACGACGAGGACCGGTGCGTCCAGCGCCGAGCTCAGCACAACTCGACCTCGCGTGGGCTGATGCCGAGGCCGTGGCGTGCGATCAGCGCGAGCACGTCGCTGTGGATCCACGGGGTGGCTGTGGTACGCCCGCCCTCGGGAAGGAGTCCGACGCGCCGGGCCAGCCAGCTCGTCTCACCGCTCTCGTTGCCTTTGCGATCGCGCTTGACGCGCCCGCAGCGGATCGCGATTTCGCTCATGCTCAGCTGCTGGCGCTCGACCGTCGCGAGCACCACCTCGCGCAACCGTCGGTTGAGCACGATCGGACTCTCGTGCATCCTCGTGAGCTCGGCCCGCAGCACGGTGGTGGAGATCGCATTGCTGCGACCGTGGAGCGAGAGTGCACGCAGCGTGAGCGCACGCACCGGCTCGTAGCTTTCCAGCGAGCCGATTGCCTCACGCACACTCACCGGCTCACGTCCGCGGTGCCAGCGCAGCTCCGGTATCGACAGGGCGCTGCACACCTCCTCCAGCGCGTAGGAGAAGCCGAGCCGATCGATCAGCTCGGCCCCGCATGCGTGCAGCAGCGTCTGCTCGACCTCGTGCGGCTGCTCGAATGGCGCGATCCGCCCGTCCTCTGCGTCGAGCGCCCGGCAGCGCCCACGTCCGCTGGCGGCGTCCTGCAAGTAGCGGTCGCAGACCAGCACCGCATTTCCGGCGGGCTCGTCGCCGCCGAGGTGCGCCACCAGGCGCTGATCGCCGCGGCTCTCTCGCTCGCGATCGACTACCAGCGTGCTCCCCGCTGCGCCGGGGCGCGCGATCACCTCACGAGGCTGACCGTCACGGTCGGTGTAGCCACCGAGCAACCGGTCGCGACCGCTGCGCTTTCGTGGGGAGCGGTTTCGGCGGTGCACAGACACGGCGGTTGCGCGGCTCGAGCCGGGGCGGTGCGCGGAAGCGCTGGAGGGCACGGCGGTCGTGGTGCGGGTCATGGCTGTCTCCTGCCGGTCTCTGGTGGCTGCGGCCCCGATGCGCGGCGCCGGGTTGGGTTCGGCGGGCTTGTAGGAGCACGGCGAGCAGTCGTCAAGAGGCGGCGAGAGCGCTCAGGCCGGCGTGGAGTGTGCTCCGAGAACCCGAAGGGGTTCTCGGAAATCCCGATCTGGGCGGCGCGGTCGCGGCGAACTTGGCGCGAACGCGTTCATCGAGAGCTGTGGATGGCGCCCGGCGGGGGGCTGGAACGGGTCAGGGATGCGGAGAGGGGGAGCGGTGAGCGTAGCTCGCGGGTACGCTCGCGGCCTGCGCTCGCGGCCGCCGCGCGTGGCGTTGAGCGCGGCTGCGTTCCCAGCGGGTGCCGGGCTTGGCTCTGTGATGCGCAAGAGCGCGATCGCCCGGTGCAGTCACCTGGGCTGCAGCGGCCGGGCGCGACTGCAGCGCGGGCTCACCGCGGGAGACGGTGACTGCACACCGCGCCGGCGCAAAGGCGCCGGCGCGGTGGGTGACTGCGTGAGCGCTCGCGCGCCAACTCGATCAGCGCCCGTCTGGAATCTCGGTGGCGGCGCGCACGATCGCGCGGTAGACGAGGTCGATCGCCCCGCGCATTCCGCCGGGGCTTTCCACGAGCGAGCCCGCGACGGCGAGCGCCGTTCCGATCGCCTCGAGCGCATCGCCGTCGGTTCCCGGTTCCGGATCGCGGCACGCGGCGAGTGCCATGTCGAGCATCGCCCGCGCCTGCTCGGCTGCGCCGCTGAACATCGCCGGGCCGACGAGGCTCGCGTAGCCGTACACGCGGGCGAGACGCCCCGACAGCTCAATCGTGGGCCCGCGGCGCACGGGCCCCACGGGCGGTAGCTCGTGAGCGTCGAGCAGCGCGGCCATCGTGCCGCCGAGCACCGCCTTCGTGGTGGCCTCGTCGAGACCCGCTTTCCAGGCGACGCGCAGCGCCATGTAAAGCGTGGTCGCCGGCAGCCCGTACGGCGGGTCGGACGCGAACACGATCCGCTCGGCGGGGACGCGCGCGAACAGCTCGATGACGTCGACCGGGAAGAAGCAGGACATGTCGTAGAGGACACCCGGATGGTCGGCAAGGCGCGTGGTGAGGATCCCCTGGTCGCAGATCGCGCCGTGGGCGAGGATCAGCACGGCGGCGGGATGGCGCAGCGCGAGCTCGACGAGCCCGTCGGCGAGTGGCGGCAGGCCGCGTCCGGCGTGGATCAGGATCGGAACGTGCGCGTCTTCGGCGAGGCCGAACACGGAGCCCATCTCGGGTCCGTCGAAGTCGAAGTCCTGTGCGCGCGGATGCAGCTTGATGCCGCGCACGCCCTTGCCGAGGCAGCGCTCGGCCTCGGCGAGCGGCGCTTCGGCCGGGTCCAGTCGGCAGAAGGGGACGAGTCGTCCCTCGCTTTCGGCCGCCCAACTCAGCACGCGGTCGTTGGGCACGCGGTATGAGGGTTTGCGCTCGGGGTCGTGCAGCGGGAACACGCATGCGCGCCGCGCGCCGGCGCTGTCGAGCTGGGAGAGCAGCTGCTCGAGTGTCAGCGAGCGCCCGTCCTCATCGAGCCCAAGGTGCGTGTGGGCGTCGATCACTTCGGCGTCTGGAGGGCGCAGACGGTCCGTTTCTGCGAGGAACGGCGCGAGCGCGCTGGCGTAGGGATCGTCGTTCACGCCGTGCACCCTATTGTGTCGAGCGTGGCCTGGCAGGTGGTGATTGCGGGCGGCGGATTCGGCGGCTTCTACGCCGCACGCGCGCTCGAGCGCCTGCTGCCGGATCAGAGCGCGCGGGTGACGCTCGTCAACGACGCCAACTTCATGCTCTACACGCCGCTGCTTCCCGGCGCCGCCGGAGCGACGCTGGATCCGCGCCACGTGGTGGTCTCGCTGCGATCGCAGCTGCGGCGCACCGAGCTGATGATCGGTCGGGTGACCGGCGCCGACCCGGTGCAGGCGAGCTTGAGCGTGCAGCGCATCGACGGCGAGCAGCTCGAGCTCGACTACGACCAGCTCGTGGTTGCGCTCGGGTCGGTGTCCCGGACGCTGCCGATCCCCGGTCTGGCCGAGCACGCGATCGGCTTCAAGTCGCTGGCGGACGCCACCGCGATGCGCAACCAGGTGCTCGACTGCCTTGACATCGCCGAGTCCGTCGAGGACCCGGCGGTGCGAGCCGAGTACCTGGGGTTCGTGTTCGTCGGCGCCGGCTACGCGGGCGTCGAGGGGCTCGCGGAGCTCCAGGACTTCGCTGCGGAGGCGATCGAGCTGTATCCGCGCTGCCGCGCCCAGGGGATGCGCTGGGTGTTGGTCGAGGCGAAAGACCGGATCATGCAGGAGGTTCCGCCGAGCCTGTCGGTGTTCGCCGAACACGAGCTCCGCGGGCGCGGGATCGAGGTGCGCACCGGAACGACCTTGCGCGAGCTGACGGCGCATGCGGCGACCCTGGGCGACGGTGCGCAGATCGCCACGCGGACGGTCGTGTGGACGGCCGGCGTCAAGCCCAGCCCGGTCCTCGCCAGGCTCGGCCTGCCGCTCGACCGCGAGGGGCGTGTGGTCGTCGATCGGACGATGTGCGTGGATGTCCAGGCGCTGGCGGCGGCTCGCGAGGACGACGACGTTCGTGGGGTTGCCCACGTGTGGGCGATCGGCGACTGCGCCGCCGTCCCTGACCCCGCGCGACCGGGACAGGCGTGTCCGCCGACGGCGCAGCACGCGATCCGCCAGGGACGCCTGGTCGCTCGCAACATCGCCGCGACGTTCGCCGGCGCTCGCAAGCGGCCGTTTCGCTACCGCACCAAAGGCGTCGTGGCAGAGCTCGGCAATCGCGAGGCCGTCGCGATCACGCTCGGCATCCGCTGGCGCGGGATGCCCGCGTGGCTGATCGCGCGCACCTACCACCTGCTGCTGATGCCCGGCGTGGAACGCCGGCTGCGCCTGCTGGTGGACTGGAACGTCGCGCTCCTGTTCGGTCGCGACGTATCCGCGCCCGGCCGTTTGGGCAGCCCGACGCCGCTCGATGGCGGTTGAGGTTCGACAGCGGACCGGGCATGCGCGTTCGAGATCCTCGCGGCGCCATCGCCGTGGCGGCGTATCCTGAATCGCAGATGGCGATCGCGGAGCAGATAAAAGTCGATGTGCAGGGCGCGATGCGCGCCGGCGAGAAGGAGCGCGTGGGCGCGCTGCGCCTGGTGCTCTCCGAGCTGCAGAAGGCCGCCAAGGAAGGCTCGGATGACGAGCTGGCGGTGCTGCGTCGCGAGCGCAAGCGCCGGCTGGAGTCCGCGCGTGCCTACCGTGACGGCGGTCGTGAGGATCTGGCCGGCACAGAGGAGTCCGAGGCGGAGCTGATCGGCTCGTATCTGCCGGCGGAGCTCTCCGAGCAGGAGCTGAGCGCGATCGTGAGCCAGGCGGTGAGCGAGAGTGGGGCGCAGTCGGCAAAGGACATGGGTACGGCGATGAAGCAGGCGATGGCGGCGGTCGGTGGCCGCGCCGACGGGAAGCGGGTGTCCGAGCTGGTGCGAGCGGCACTGCAGGGATGAGGACCCAGATCGAGCTCTCGAACGTCGTGGCGGCCGAGCTCGCGGGCAGCCAGGACGTCGTGCTGCGTGCGCTGGAGGCGCATCTCGACTGCAAGGTCTTCCTGCGCGGCAATCTCCTTACCTTCGAGGGCGAGGAGTCCGAGACGCATGCGGGCGAGCGCGTGGTCCGCGAGCTCGCCGACCTGATCGCGCGCGGCCACCAGATTGGGCCCGGCACGATCACGGCGGTGACGGGTGCGCTCGATGCACACGAATCGCCGGCGCGCGTGCTCGAGGACGTCGTGTGGCGCCACCGCGGGCTGCGCGTGGCGCCGAACACGGTCAATCAGAAGCGCTACGTGGACTCGGTGCGCGAGAACACGATCACCTTCGGCGTGGGGCCGGCGGGGACCGGCAAGACGTTCCTCGCGGTGGCGATGGCCGCAGCGGCGCTCTCGCGCCACGAGGTCAACCGCATCATCCTGACGCGCCCGGCGGTCGAGGCGGGCGAGCGCCTGGGCTTCCTGCCGGGCGACCTGATGGCGAAGGTCGATCCGTACCTGCGTCCGCTGTTCGACGCGCTGCACGACATGCTCGACCCGGAGAAGGTCTCCCAGCACATCGAGCGGGGCGTGATCGAGATCGCGCCACTGGCGTTCATGCGTGGCCGTACGCTGAACGACTCGTTCGTGATCCTCGACGAGGCGCAGAACACGACGCCCGAGCAGATGAAGATGTTCCTCACGCGCCTCGGCTTCGGCTCGAAGATGGTGGTGACGGGCGATGTCACGCAGGTGGATCTGCCACGAGAGCAGCAGTCGGGTCTGATCGTCGTGGGGAACGTGCTCGAGGCCGTCGAGGGAATCGAGTTCATCCGCTTTGGCGCCGAGGACGTGGTTCGCCACAAGCTCGTGCAGCGGATCGTGGAGGCGTATGACGTGCACTCCCGCGGCGAGCCCCTCGTCCAGGCGGAGATCGGCGCGCGCGCTGTCCGCAGCGCCTGAGGGTCGATGATCGATGTCGAGGTGCTGGGCGCAGGGCGCGAGCCGGCGGCGCTGCCGTCGCGCGAGGTGCGGCGCCTGTGCGTGCTGACCGCCGCACGCATGGGGGTCGAGCAGGCGCACGTGGCGATCGAGTTCGTGGACGCCGAGCGGATCACGCAGCTGAACGGCGAGCATCGCAACAAGCCGGCCCCGACGGATGTGCTGTCGTTCCCGATCGACGGCGTGGACGCGCGCTCGCCGACCGCCGTGCCGATCGAGCTCGGTGACGTGGTGATCTGCCCCGAGCACGCAAGCGACTTGCGCGAGGCGGTCGTGCACGGCATGCTGCATCTGCTGGGCATGGACCACGAGACCGACGACGGCGAGATGCTCCAGCTCCAGCGCGAGCTCCTAGCCGGGGCGGACGGGTGACGCGCGCGGGCTTCGTGGCGCTCGCCGGCAGGCCCAATGTCGGCAAGTCGACTTTCACGAACGCGGTGGTCGGCGAGAAGGTAGCGATCGTCTCCGACCGCCCGCAGACGACCAGGCGGGCGATCCGCGGCGTTCACCAGAGCGGGGAATGCGAGATCGTGCTGGTGGACCTACCGGGCGTTCAGCGCCCGCGCGATGAGCTGACGGCACGCATGGCGCGGCGGGTGCAGCAGGAGCTTGACGGCTCGGACGCGGCGCTGTTGATGCTGAACGCGGAGCAGGGCGTGGGTCCCGGCGATCGCTTCATCGCTGCGTCGCTTGCCGCGGTGACGGTGCCGGCGGCGGTCGCCGTCAACAAGGTGGATCGGCTCTCGCGGGCGGCGCTGTTGCCGGTGCTCGAGCAGGCGGCTGAGCTCGTGCCGCGCGCGGAGGTGTTTCCGATCTCCGCGCGACGGGGTTCGGGCGTGAGCGCCCTGGTCGAGCACCTCGCGTCGCTGATGCCCGAGGGACCGTTCATGTTCGCCGCCGGCGCCAGCAGCGATCAGCCACTTGAGCTGCTGCTGGCGGAGCTGGTCCGCGAGGCGGTCATCCGGCGCACTTTTCAGGAGCTGCCGCACGCGGTCGAGGTGGTGGTCGAGGATCTCGAATATCCGCGCGAGGGGCTTGTGCGGGTGCGCGCGCTGATCTGGGTGGAGAGCGAGTCGCAGAAGGGGATCGTGATCGGGGCGCAGGGACGCATGATCAAGGCGATCGGGACAGCCGCACGTCGCGAACTACAGCGCGCCGTTGGCGAGCAGGTGCACCTCGAGCTCGCGGTGCGCGTGCGGCGCGACTGGCGCGCGGACAGCGGGTTGCTGGACCGTCTGGGCATCATCTGAGCTCCGTCGCTATTCCAAGGGCTGCACACGATCGAGTCCTGCGCATTCCCACCGATCCGACTTGTTCAGCTTGGGGGATGTATGTTTCGGGGTACGGTCTGCGCTCGGGAAGCCTCAGGGAGGTGTGCATGTCGGCAAAGTACGCGGTATTGGGACTGGTGATCGAGCGCCCCGGCTACGGTTACCAGCTGGCGCAGCGTCTGGAGGAGCGTTTCGGTTCCTCGTGCTTCGCCCCGTCGGGCGTGTATTCGGCGCTCGACCAGCTCAGCCGCGATCAACTGGTGCGCGCCGCCGGCGAGATGGGCCCGGGGCCGTCGAGGCGCTCGGCGCCGCGGACGATCTACGAGGCCACGGAGCTGGGTGCCGAGCACTTCGAGGCGTGGATCCTCGGTTCTTCGCCGGCTCCGCCGCTGCGCGACGAGCTGCACATGAAGATCGCGCTGTGCCGTCCGGGCAACCTGCCCCGGCTGCTCGATCTCGTCTACGGTCAGGAACTCGCGTGCATCGGTCGCCTGCGTGATCTGACACAGGGGCCCGACCGCGCGGAGGCATCGGCCGGCGAGGTGTCTGCGCAGCTGGAGGGTGAGCCCCAGGATTGGTCGAGGTTGATGCGGGCGCTCACGAAGGATGCCGAGATCGCCCTGTGGAGAGCACGGATCGAGTGGCTGAGAAGCGCGAAGGAGCTGCTGAGGAGACTGCTTGCGCACGCCGAACGACCACCCACGGTCCGGGCGCTGGTCGCGGACCCTGGCACGGTGAACGGTTGGCGTGACTAGTGGGAAATGCGGCTCGCGTCACCCTCGAGCCGAGCGGCGTCCCGCTTTGCCGTCTGCGCCAATCCGCTCAGCGCCATTCGTCCCGAGCTTGCGCTCGAGGCGTTTTGAGATAGCGCTCACGGCCGCCAGATCGACCTGGGCGCTCCAAACGAACGGCACGCCGATGACGTCGAAGCTGCGCCGGCGCAGGCGCGCGAGCTGATTGTGCTGGAAGCGCGCGCGGTCGTGGACTGAGATCGCAGCACGCGCTGCCGAGTCGGTGACATCGCTGGAGCCGTCCGCGAGCGTCGTTAGGTGGTCCAGCTCGGCTGGGGTGAAGCGTCGTGGCAGCAGCGCGTTGACGACGACCGCCTCGAGGCCGCGGCCGAGTCGCTCCTGCAGAGCGTCCTCGAGCTCGAGCGCCTCGGTTACAGCCATCTCCGTCCCGAGCGCGACGGCGAGATAGCCCGAGCGCGACGGGCTCCGCAGGAGCTCCTGCAGCTGGCGCGTCTGTCCGGCGATCGGGCCGACGCGCGCGATCGCGCCGAAGGTCCGAGGTGAGCTGAGCATGCCGAGGGCGTGGCCGGTGGCGGGCGCGTCGAGCACGACCAGGTCATAGCCGCGGACGCCACGACGCCCGGCGGCGCGTGTCAGCTGCCAGACCTTGACCATCGTCACGAGCTCCTTCGCGCCGGGCGCCGCGGCGGCGAAGTACTGGAAGGTCCCGCTGGAGGCGAGCACACGGCCGGATACGCGTCCGCCGAGCGCCTGCAGCCACTCGAGCAGCGCGCGGTCCGGGTCGATGGAGATACTCGACAGCCCGGGCGCGCAGCGGCGTCGCTGTTCCGGGGGTAGACGGGACGACCCCGAACAGCCGCGGCAGCTGGCTCTCCTGGCCGACCTCGACGACGATCGTGCGCCGTCCGGCGCCGGCGGCGAGCAGACCGACGGCGGCTGAGATGGTCGTCTTGCCCACGCCACCCTTACCGGTGGTGACGAGCAGCTGGCGTTCGAGTACGGAATGCATAGCGGTGGCAGTGTGGCTCATACCCGCGGCAGGCGAGCCGAGGCGCGGGGCCGGGCGGGTGCAGGCACCTACAATCGTGCGAATGAGCGCAGCTCCTGACAACGGCAACAACAGTGGTGACGGGCTCCTCGATCTCGGTGCGCAGATCGAGTACGACGGCGACGGCCTGGTGCCGTGCGTGGTGCAGGACTGGAGCACCGGCGAGGTGCTGACGCTTGCATACATGAACGAGCAGGCGCTTTCACGCACACGCGACACCGGTGAGCTGCACCTGTGGAGCCGCTCGCGCGAAGAGCAGTGGCACAAGGGTGAAACGAGCGGCAACGTGCAGAGCGTGCGGGCGCTGCGAATTGACTGCGACGGCGACGCGCTGCTCGCGCTGGTGGAACCGGCGGGCCCGGCCTGCCACACGGGCGAGCGCACGTGCTTCTACCGTGGCGAGCTCGATCCAGGCGCGCCATACGAGACGTTGCCGTCCCTCGAGCGCACGCTCGCCGAGCGCGCGCGCACACGGCCGCGGGGCTCCTACACGGTCGAGCTGCTCGACGACCCTGCTCGGATCGGCGAGAAGGTGATGGAGGAGGCCGAGGAGGTCGCGCGCGCGGCCCGCGAGGAGTCCGACGCACGTGTGGACGAAGAGGCGGCCGACATTCTGTATCACCTGCTGGTGCTGCTGCGCAGCCGCGGGCGCGCGCTCACGGATGCTGAGCGGGTGCTCGATGGCCGTCGCTCCTAGCGCGCCGCAGGCGAGCGCGCTCGATCTCGCGCCGAGCCTCGAGCAGGCGCGCATGCTCGCGAGTACCCACGACCTGATACCGCTGTCCTACAGCTTCATCGAGGACTGTGAGACGCCTGTGTCGGCGTTCCTGAAGCTGCGCGCGCTGGCGCCCGGCGAGCCGGCGTTCCTGCTGGAGTCCGCCGACCAGGGGCAGCGGGTGGGGCGCTGGTCGTTCATCGGTTTTCGCCCGCGCGCTGTGCTGCGCTGGTCGCTGGCGGACGGCGGTGACCCGTACGCGCTGGCGGCCGAGCGTGTCGGGCGCTTTCACCAGGCCTCGCTCGGCGATGCTCTCGCGGGTGGGGAGGGCGGGCCGCCATTCATCGGCGGCGCTGTCGGGTTCTTCGGCTATGACCTGGTGCGCACGGTCGAGCCACTCGGCGATCCTCCGGGTGCAGCGGAGGGCGATCCGCTGGGGCTGCCGGACATGGCGTTGATGCTGTCGGATGCGCTGGTGGTGTTCGATCACCTGAAGCACACGGTGATGATCATCGCGAACGCGGACCTGCAGGCCGAGCCGGACATCGAGCGTGCCTACGAGCAGGCTGCGCGCACGATCGGCGAGGTGCGCTGCGCGCTCGCCGGTCCGGTTCCACGCGGCGAGCCGGCGGCAGCCCCCGGCACGGACGCGCGCGCGCTGCCGGAGTTCAAGTCGAACATGCCACGCGAGCGCTTCGAAGCGATGGTGGAGCGGATCATCGAGTACATCTACGCGGGCGACGCGTTCCAGGTGGTGCCGTCGCAGCGCTGGTCGGCGCGCGTGCCGGTGGAGGCGTTCTCGATCTACCGCGGCCTGCGCGCGGTGAACCCGAGCCCCTACATGTACTACCTGGACTTCGGCGACTTCCAGGTCGCGGGGGCCAGCCCCGAGCCGCTGCTGACCGTCAATGGCCGGCACGTCAGCACGAAGCCGATCGCGGGCACGCGTCCGCGCGGCGCGACGCCCGAGGAGGACCGGCGGATCGCCGCTGAGCTGCTGGCCGACGAGAAGGAGCGCGCGGAGCACGTGATGCTGGTGGACCTAGGACGCAACGACCTGGGCCGCGTGTGCGAGTACGGGAGCGTGGTGGTGGACGAGCTGATGGAGATCGAGTCCTACAGCCACGTGATGCACATCGTCTCGTCGGTGTCGGGCACGCTGCGCGAGGAGGTGGGTGCGATGGATGCGTTGCGCTCGGTGCTGCCGGCGGGGACGCTGTCGGGCGCGCCGAAGGTGCGCGCGATGCAGATCATCGACGAGCTCGAGTCGGTGAAGCGCGGCGGCTACGGCGGCGCGATCGGCTACCTGAGTTACGCGGGGGACCTCGACACGGCGATCCACATCCGCACCGTGGTCGTCAAGGACGGCGTCGCGCACGTCCAGGCGGGCGGCGGCACGGTGGCGGACGCGCAGCCGGCGTACGAGTACGAGGAGTCGGTGGCGAAGTCGCGCGCGGTGATGCGTGCGGTGCAGTTGGCGTGCGAACAGCCGGACTGGTCATGAAAGTCCTCGTCCTCGACAACTACGACTCGTTCACCTACAACCTCGTCCAGTACCTGGGCGAGCTTGGGGCACAGCCGCACGTGGTGCGAAACGACCGCGCGAGCGTGGACGAGCTGCTGGAAGGCGAATACGAGCGCTGCGTGGTTTCGCCCGGTCCGTGCACCCCGGAGCAGGCGGGCATCACGCTCGAGCTGGTACGGCGCATGCCCGAGGCGGGGGTGCCGACGCTGGGGGTGTGCCTCGGCCATCAGGCGCTGGCGCAGGCGTTCGGCGGGCGCTGGAAGCTGCACTCGCCGGTGCACGGCAAGGCGACGAGCATGGAGCATGACGGGCGCACGATCTTCCGCGGGCTGTCCTCGCCCTTGACGGTCGGGCGCTACCACTCGCTGGTGGTCGACGAGCAGTTGCCGGACTGCTTGGAGGCGACGGCGCACGGTGACGGCGTGCTGATGGGGCTGCGCCACCGCGAGCTGCCGGCGGAGGGCGTCCAGTTCCACCCCGAGTCGGTCCTCACAGAACAGGGGCGCGAGCTGCTCGCCAACTTCCTCGCGCCGGAGCCTGTATAGCCATGGTCGTACAGCGGTTGTAGAGGGAGATAATCTTTAAGGGCGGCACCCAATGGGTGCCGTCTCGTGCGTTCGTAGCGCCTCTGCCGCTGCGACCCGCCAGCAGCGGCGCCTCAACCGCTCCCTCGAGGACCCACCCAAGCGATGCCGAGAAGCACATGCCAAACGCAATCCTGACCACTGCCACCGACGCGCTGGCGTCGGGGAAGGACCTGAGCGCCGATCAGACCGCGGAGGTGCTCGCGGAGATCATGCACGGCGAGGTTTCGGAGATCCAGACCGCGGGCTTCTTGATAGCGCTGCGCACAAAGGGGGAGACGGTCGAGGAGCTGGAGGGCTTGGCGCGCACGATGCGCGCGCTCGCGGCGCACGTCCCCACGGACCGCGAGGACCTGCTCGACACGGCGGGCACCGGTGGTGGGCGCAGCAGCTTCAACGTGTCGACGACGGCGGCGCTGATCGCGGCGGGCGCGGGCTGCGCGGTGGCCAAGCACGGCAACCGCTCGGCGACGAGCCGCTCCGGCTCGGCCGATCTGCTCGAGGCGCTCGGTGCGCGCATCGACCTCGCTCCTGACGGCGTGGCGGCGTGCATCGACGAAGCGGGCTTCGGGTTCATGTTCGCGCCGGCGCACCACCAGGCGACCCGCTTCGTGATACCGGTCCGGCGCGAGCTGGCGGTGCGCACGATCTTCAACCTGCTCGGCCCGCTGACGAACCCTGCGGGCGCGCGCCGTCAGCTGATCGGCGTGGCCGACGCGGCGTTTATGGAGAGGATGGCGGGCGCGCTGGCACGGCTGGGCGTCGATCGTGCGCTGATCGTCGCGGGCGAGGATGGCCTCGACGAGGTCTCGGCGGACGCACCGACGAAAGTGGCCGAGGTCAACGGCGAGGAGATCCGCCACTACGTGATCACCCCGGAGGAGGTCGGCGTCGAGCAGGGTGCGTCCGCGCAGCCGGTGCCGCCAGGGGGAACGCCGGCGGAGAACGCGCTCCTCACCCGCGCGATCCTGCAGGTGGGCGCCGACGCTGACTCCAGCCCGAGCGAGCGCGTCGTGGACGAGCGCGTGGCGGGCGAGCGCCTGGCGCTGATCAACGCGGGAGCGGCGATCTACGCCGCCGGGGCAGCGGACTCGATCGCCGAGGGTGTGCAGGCGGCGCGTGCGGCGCTCGAGGATGGAGCGGCCGTGAGCGCGCTCGAGCGCTTCGTGCAGGCGAGCGAGAGACACGCCCCGGCGAGCACAGCGCGATGACCCAGCGCACGGAGACCGTGCTCGACCGGATCCTGGCGGAAACACGCGAGGAGCTCGAGCGGCGCAAGCGCGAGCGCCCGCTGGACGGAGACTCGCTTGCGCCAGCTCGCCGGCGCGCTGGCGAGCGCCGCTTTCGCGACGCGCTGAGCGGGCAGGAGATCGGCGTGATCGCGGAGTTCAAGCGCCGCTCGCCCTCGGCGGGCGCCCTGCGCGAGCGCCCGGTCCTCGCCGAGATCGTGGGCGCCTACGCGCGCGGCGGCGCGGTTGCGCTGTCGGTTCTCACCGAGGGCCCGAACTTCGAAGGCGCGCTGGAGGACCTGCGCGCGGCGCAGGGCGTGTGCGAGCTGCCGCTCCTGCGCAAGGACTTCATCGTGGACGGCTACCAGCTGCAGGAGACGGTGATCGCCGGCGCGGACGCGGTGCTGCTGATCGTGGCAGCGTTGGAGACACCCGAGCTGGCGACGCTGTACGACGCGGCGCGCGCGCTCGAACTGGACGTGCTGGTCGAGGTCCACGACCGCGGCGAGCTGCACCGCGCCTTGGAGATCGGCGCGGACATCATCGGCGTCAACAACCGCGACCTGCGCGACTTCAGCGTCGACCTCACGCGCACGGAAGCATTGCTCGAGGAGATCCCGCGCGGTGTGACGGTCGTCTCGGAGTCGGGAATCGCCGGCGCCGAGCAGCTACGGCGGCTGCACGAGCGCGGCGTGAACGCAGTGCTGGTGGGCGAGTCGCTGATGCGCTCGCCCGATCCGGCGGCGGCGCTCGTGGCTCTGCGCAGCTTTTAGCTGGGCTCACGCCGCTCTTTAGATTGTGTTCACACCTGGCGTACATCCTGACCGCTGATGAAACGCATGTTCGTGATCCCGTTCGTCTCGGCGCTGCTCGGCGCGGGTGTCGTCGTGGCCGTGATCGCCGCGGCGGGCGGCTTGGGAGAAAACACCAAGACGCTCGTCACCACGGTTGAATCCTCGGCGCCGAGGCCGTCGAACGCGTCGGAGCGCACGAGTGGAATGTCCCCGCACGAAGCGTATGTGCGCGACGCGCCGGGCGTGGCGTTCGTGACCTCGACGGTCGTGCAGAAGTCGGAATCGTCTCCGTTCAACCTGTTTGGCGAACAGACCCAGCGCCAGGGCACGGCCACGGGCTCGGGGATCGTGATCGACGCGAATGGCACGATCCTGACCAACTACCACGTTGTCGAGAACGCGGTGAAGGTGACTGTGAGCTTCGAAAAAGGCAAGTCCGTCGAAGCGAAGGTGGTCGGCAAGGACCCGTCGGACGATCTGGCGATCCTCAGAATCCCGACCGACGGCCTGACACTGCACCCGCTGAAGCTGGGCGACTCGAGTGCGGTCGAGGTGGGCGACCCGGTTTACGCGATCGGCAACCCGTTCGATCTCGAACGGACGCTCACCACGGGCGTGATCTCGGCGCTGCAGCGTGAAATCACCGCGCCGAACGGCTTCACGATCAACCACGTGCTGCAGACCGACGCGCCGATCAACCCCGGTAACTCGGGCGGTCCGCTGCTGAACATCGAGGGTGAAGTGATCGGCATCAACTCGCAGATCGAGACCGGCGGCAGTGGCGGCGGCAGCGTCGGCATCGGCTTCTCGATTCCGATCAACACGGCCAAGGCGCAGATCGCGACGCTCGAGAAGGGCGGCACGGTTCGCGGCGCCTACCTCGGCCTGACCTCGCGCACGATCGACGGTTCGCTGGCCGCGCTGAACCTGCCGGTGAAAGCGGGTGCGCTGGTCGAAAGCGTCCAGCCGGGCACAGCGGCAGCAAAGTCGGGCATCCGCGGTGGCAAGGTCAGCACCACGAGCGAAGAAGGCCAGGTGGCGGTCGGCGGCGACATCATCGTCTCGATCGACGGCAAAGCGGTGAACAGCTCGCAGGAACTAGCCGAAGACATCGAGACGAAGAAGCCGGGCGACACGATCAGCATCGGCCTCTGGCGCGCGGAGGGTGGCGCGAAGTATTCGCGCTTGACCGTCAGCGCCAAGCTGGGTGAACGACCGAACTCGGTCGAAAACCCGAACACGCCCGAAGGCTAGCGATAGCCGACACGGACGCGAAGCTCGCCGCGGCGCGATGCCGCTACGGTTGAGGTATGGACGAGAACGCCACGCGCGTGAAGATCTGCGGCATCACAACCCTCGCCGACGCACAGCTCGCGACGGAGCTGGGCGCATGGGCGCTCGGCATGATCTTCTACGAGGATTCGCCGCGGCGCTGCTCGCGGGCGGAGGCCCAACTGATCGCCGCGACGCTGCGCCGCCGCGTGGAGCTGTGCGGCGTGTACGTGAACGCGCCGCTCGAGCAGATCGTCGCCGACTCCGAGGAGCTGGCGCTGAGCCTCGTCCAGCTGCACGGCGACGAGGGCCCGTCGTTCTGCGCCGAGGTGGCACGTCGGACGGGCGCACGCGTGATCAAGGCGGCGCAGGTGGCGGGCTCGGGCGACGTCCGCGATCTGGAGCGCTACCACGTCGACTTCCACCTGCTCGACGCGCGCGCGAAGGCGGTGGCACGACAGGGGATGCGCGGCGGCACGGGCGAGACGTTCGACTGGGAGCTCGTGCGGGAGCGGCGCTCGAAGGTGCCGCTGATCCTCAGCGGCGGCCTCACGCCGGAGAACGTCGCCGAGGCGATCTCGGTAGTGCACCCCTACGCCGTCGACACGGCGAGCGGCACCGAGGCCGCGCCTGGGCACAAGGACCCCGAGCGGCTGCGTGCGTTCTTCGCGGCGGTGGCGGCGATCGCGACGGGAAGCGAGCAGCCGGCGACGATCGGCCAACCGGCGTGAGCGCCGACGGCGAGGCGCAGGCCCTCGAGCATCGTTTCGGTCCCTACGGCGGGCAGTTCGTGCCAGAGACGCTGATGCCGGCGCTGGCGGAGCTCGAGCAGGCGTGGCAGGCCGCCCGTGGCGACCCGTCATATCGCGCCGAGCTGGATGGTCTGTTGCGCGACTTCGGGGGACGCCCGACGCCGCTTTACCGCGCGCGGCGGCTCTCGGAGCGGCTTAAGCGCCCTGTGTACCTAAAGCGCGAGGATCTCAACCACACGGGCTCGCACAAGCTCAACAACGCGCTCGGTCAGGCGCTGCTGGCCAAGCGCATGGGCAAGCGGCGGATCATCGCCGAGACAGGCGCCGGCCAGCACGGCGTGGCGACGGCGACGGTGTGCGCGCTGCTGGATCTGGAATGCGTCGTGTACATGGGTGTGGAGGACACCCGCCGGCAGCGACCGAACGTGCAGCGCATGCAGCTGCTCGGCGCGACGGTCGAGCCGGTGGACGCGGGGGCGAGGACGCTGAAGGAGGCGACCTCGGCGGCGATCCGCGACTGGGTGACCAACGTGCAGAGCACGCACTACGTGATCGGCTCGGCGGTCGGACCGGCGCCCTATCCGGCGCTGGTGCGCGACCTGCAGCGCGTGATCGGCGATGAGGCGCGCGCGCAGATGCTCGAGCATGAGGGCAGGCTGCCGGCTCGCGTGGTGGCGTGCGTGGGCGGCGGCTCGAACGCGATCGGGATCTTCACGGCGTTCATCGCCGACGAGCAGGTCGCGCTCGTGGGCGTCGAGGCGGGCGGCGAGGGCATCGATACCGACCGGCACGGAGCGCCGCTGACCGTCGGCGGTCGGCCCGGCATCCTGCACGGCTCGCGCTCGGCGGTGATGCAGGACGAGGAGGGCCAGATCGTGCAGGCGCACTCGATCTCGGCCGGACTCGACTATCCAGGCGCGGGACCCCAGCACGCCTACCTGCGCGACACGGCGCGCGCACGGTACGTGGCGGTGACCGACGCTCAGGCCCTGGCCGCCTTCCGCGAGCTCGCGCGCCTGGAGGGCATCATCCCGGCTCTCGAGACCGCGCACGCGCTGGCATGGGTGCTCGCCCAGGACGAAGGCGAGCTCGACCTCGTGTGCCTGTCGGGTCGCGGCGACAAGGACCTGGCGGAGGTGCTCGCCGCCGGCGAGGCGTGAGCGTGGTGAAGCTGGGATGAGCGCCGTGCGGAGCAGCGGCATCGAGCGCCTCGCGCGCGCGTTCGCGGAGACGAACAAGCGCGCGGCCCTGATGCCGTACGTGATGGGCGGCTTTCCGACGCTCGCCGACTCGCTGGCGATCGGCCAGGCGTGCGTGCAGGCGGGAGCGGACGTGATCGAGCTCGGCATGCCGTACTCGGATCCGTTGGCGGACGGCCCCGTGATCCACGCCGCCGGCACGCGCGCGCTCGCGGCGGGCGCGAGCGTGGCGGGGGTGCTCGAGGTGGCACACGCGCTGTCGGCGAGTGTTCCGGTGGCGCTGATGTGTTACGCGAACATGGTGTTCGCCCCCGGGGTGGATGCGTTCGTCGAGCGGCTCGCGCGCAGCGGCGCTTGCGGGATGATCGTTCCCGACCTGCCGCACGGGGAGGCGCCGGAGGTGCTCGCGGCTTGCGATCGGCACGGGATCGCACTGATCCCGCTGGTGGCGCCGACGACCACGCCCGAGCGACTTGCGGCGATCGGAGCGGACGCGCGGGGTTTCATGTACACGGTCTCGGTGGTCGGCACCACGGGCGAGCGCCAGGCGCTCGGCGCGGACCTCGCAGAGATCCTTGCGCGCGCGAAGGCGAGCACGGAGGTGCCCGTGGCGATCGGCTTCGGGATCGGGACGCCCGAGCAGGCGCTGCACGCGGCCGAAGCGGGGGCGGACGGCGTGATCGTGGGCACGCGGCTGGTGCGCGCCGCCGGCGAGGCGGCCGATCCGGCGGAGGCGGTCGGCACGGTGGTGGGCGAGCTCGCCGCGGGTCTGCGCGCGACCGACCGGCGAACGGCCAGCTAGGATTCCCGGCGCATGGGACTCGTCATGACCATCACCAGCGGCCTGGTCCTCTGGATCGTGTTGTGGGCTACGGGGACGAGCGGCTTCGACAGCTTCATGCTCGCCGCCGCGGTGATCCTGGTCGGGGCGGCGGTGAAGGTCCTCTCCGGCTATCTGCCCGGCCGTCGCAGCTAGCGGCCTGTGCGCGCGCGCTGGCTGGGCCTGGTTGCTCTCGCCGCCGTGGTGGCGCTCGCCATGGCCGGCTGCGGCGGGGTCACGGTCTCGGACGTGGCCGAAGCCACCGGCGGCCAGCTGACCGTCTACTCGAGCCTGCCGTTGCAGGGGCCCGAGGCCGGGGCCTCCGAACAGATCGTCGATGGCGAGAAGCTGGCGCTCGCGGACGCGGGCGCCCGCGCGGGGAGGTTCAAGATCGGCTACGTCTCGCTCGATGACTCGAGCCCCGCGAGCGGCCAATGGAACCCGGGCGTAACGGCCACCAACGCCAAGACCGCCGCGCAGGACACGAGCACGATCGCGTATCTCGGCGACCTCGACTCGGGCGCGACGGCGCTGTCGCTGCAGTTCATCAACGAGGCGGGGATCCTGCAGATCAGCCCGGCCAGCCCGTACGTGGGGCTGACCTCGTCGCTGGAAGCCGGGCAGGACGAGCCCGAACGCTTCTATCCGAGCGGCAAACGCACGTTTGTGCGCCTGCAGCCAGGCGACATCGGCCAGGCCGAGGCGCAGATCCAGCTGATGAAGTCCCTGGGCGTGCAGCGGCTGTACGTGCTCGATGATCAGGAACCGTTCGAGATGCCGCTCGCGGACATCGTCGCCGACTTCGCAGAGCGTGCGGGCATCACGGTCGTGACGCACGACAGCATCTCGACCGCGCCCGAAGCGGTGTTCGCCGGAGCGGTCGAAAAAATCGTCGAAAGCCACGCGCAGGCGGTGTTCCTCGCGGGCAGCGAAGGGCCGGGGACGGTCGCGCTGTGGCGCGATCTGTACAGCGCCGATCCGAGCCTGCTGCTGCTCGGGTCGAGCTCGATGGACGGCGAACCGTTCACCTCGCAGATCGGTGCCGCGGGGGCGAACACATACCTGACGACGCCGCTGCTGCCCGTCAGCCTGTACCCGCCGGCCGCCCAGAGCGTGCTGCGCCACTACCGCAGCGTCTTCGGCGCGGCAGGCGGCCCCGAGGCGCTGTACGGGTACGAAGCGATGGAGCTGGTACTCGACGCGGTAAAGAGCTCGGGGGCGCGCGGCAACGACCGCCAGACGGTGATCGCGCACGTGTTCGACACCAGGAAGCGCAACTCGGTGCTCGGGCGCTACTCGGTGCAGTCCAACGGCGAAACCACGCTGTCGCGGTACGGCGTCGATCGCGTCAGCGCCGGTCGCCCGGTGTTCCTGCGCGCCGTCCCGATCGGCTCGCCTGCCCCGTAGAACCTACTCCGACGGGTTCCTGGGCCCGGCGGCTCAGCCGCCCGCGGGCACCAGGCCGAGAACCAGCCGCAGGCGCTGCACGCCGCCGCCGAGTTCATGCCCGCCGCCGGCGAGCGTGGTGAGCGAGCGCAGGTAGGGGACGAACTTCGAGATCGAGGGAGCTTCGATCAAGCCGACTCCTTCGAGCAGCCCGAGGAACGTCGGGAAGTCGACGATCAGGCTCGGCTGGATGCCTTCGCCGAGGCTCGCGGCCGCTGTGCTTCGCGTCGCGGCGGCGGACATCGTGCTCGGCGGGTTCAGTGCGGTCGTGACCGATGCTTCCCCGACGCCGAGCACGAACTTCGCCTGCCCGGACGCGTCGTGCCCGACGGCGATGTCGAGCACGACCGGCAGGCCGGTGATCCGTGCGCCGATCGCCGCTTCGGTGCCTGGAATCGTCACCGGCGAGACGGATGCCCCGCCTTTGCTCAGCTGCGCGCCGAGCTCGCCGACCGCGGCGCGCGAGCGCGCAGCGTTCTTCGACGTGATCGTCACGGCGGCCTTCAGTTCCAGCAGGCTGGCGCCGCTGGCGAAGATCCCGGCCGAGCCCATCCAGCTGGCGAACTGGCTCCTGGCCTGCGCGCTGGCCGCGCCCATGACGCGCAGCGGCGTGACCAGGCCCTGGATCAGTCCGGTGATCGTGAGGCCGGCGGACCCTTCGGGGGGCCCGCCCGCGAGCGTGCTCGGAAGCGATGACAGCGTCTGCAGGCCCTGCGCGTCTTCGCCGAGGGTCGTGCCGACGTGACCGAGTCCGATCGCCAGCCACGATTCGCCTGGAAGTTCGTCGAGCGCCTGGGCGCCTTCGGGGTCGGGCGCGAGCAGTCCCCCTGCTCCGCCGGCCGAGCTGCCTGCGCCCAGGGTGTCGGCGTCGAGCGTGAGCGAGCTCGCGCTGGGCACGAGCGAGATGTTCGCCTGGCGCGTGCCCGCGAGCAGGCGCACCAGGCCGGCGGCGCCTTCCTTACCGCCGCTCGCTTGGGTCGCGGCGGTATTCCCGGCGCCAGCCGGGTTCGAGTAGACGTGGGCGAGCGCGTCGGTGGGCGCCGCGGCGAGCAGCTTCGTGTAGGCGCTCGTGCTCGACAGGGCGCTGGCGCCGTGAGTCGTTTCGATCACGCTGCGCAGCCCCGATTCGCTGCCGATGACCGCGAAGCGGTCGACGATCGCGAAGGCGACGCCTTCGGAGTTGACCTCATAGCGGACACCGCGGTAGCTCGCCGCGTGCGCCCCTGCCTTGGCGGCCTGTGTCGTGATGAACGAGCTCGCCTTGGCGGCGTCGCTGGTGTCCATCACGATCGCCCCCTGGGCGCGGCCCGTACCGAACGCGAACGCGCCTGAGCTCGAGCCGCCGAGCAGGCCCTGCCCGAGTTGTGCGGGCAGGGCGCCGGCGAAGCTCAGCGAGGTGAGGAAGACGCCCGCGCGGGCTCCCAGCCAGGGCTCGATGTCGCGCTGGAAGTCGAGCGTGGCCGAGCCCGGTGTCTGCAGCGTCCCGGCCAGGCGCGTGTACGGGTCGGCCTGGTGGCTGAGCGCCCTGCCGGCTGCGAGGGCGTTGGTCTCGAGCGTCCCCGTCGGGCGAACGGTCGCGCCCGCGTAGAGCACCGCTGACGCGGGGACGGCGGTGGCGGGGTCGGCCGCCGTGCCGGGCGTGTTGCTCGATCCGCAGCCCGCGAGCGCCCCTCCGAACAGGACCAGCAGCGCGGTGCAGGCGAGCGGCGCACCCACGCGCGTCGGGCGACGTCGGGTTGGCGGGAGGGCGGAGGTCGAGGGCACGGGGGAGTCCTTTCGGCGGCCGCAGGGTGGCGGCGGACGCGATCGTAGCGCTGACGTCGGATTCCGGCGCCGGCGCCGCGAACTGCAAGTCCGCTTTCTTCTCGCGTCGTTGCACCGCGCGTTGCACCTATGAGCGCCGCGCGTGCGCTGCTGGCGGTGGCGCAGAAGGCGCGTGCTTGCAGGGGTTTTCGAGACCGTGGTGGTCCCGGAACGCCAAAGTGGGAGAAGATGTGCAAATGGGGTTGCATTGTGGGAGGAAGTGGGATATGTTCGCCCGCAGCGAGCCGGGGTGGAGGAGCTCCTCCCACTCCTCCACCGCGGCTCGGTTATCCAGCTTGGAGCTCACTTGGTTCCCTTCCGCGGCACCTTCGACCACACCCTCGACGCGAAGAACAGGCTCACCGTCCCGGCCCGCTACCGGGCCGCGCTGGCCGAGGGAGTGGTGCTCGCGATGCCTGTCGACCTGAAGCCGTGCGTGGGTGTCTGGCGTCCGGAGGAGTACGAGCGCTACACACGGCGGGCGCTTGCCGAGCTGCCGCCGCTGTCGCCGCGGCTGACCGAGCTCGAGCGCTTCTTCTACGGCAGCTCGCACGACGCCGAGCTCGACTCCGCGGGACGGATCATGATCCCGGGTTTCCTGGGCGAGCACGCGGCCCTCGTCAAGGAGGTCGTGGTGGTGGGTGTCGGCGACCGTCTGGAGTTGTGGGCCAGGGACGCTTGGAACGAACATCGATCGACGCTGCTGAGCGGCGTGGCGGAGGTGACCGCGCGTGTCGACGACGCTGCTTGACGGCAGGGATGCGTGTGAGCGAGACGGTCGTGCGCCGGAGCTCGCGCGGCGCAGGCGTGGCTCGGGTGACTCCGACCGTCCCTCGCGTGGCCGCCGCGCGGGTGTCCCGCGTGCGTCGGGCGCGGGCGGCGTGCCCGCTGAGCAGGTGGCGCATACGCCGGTCCTGGCGAGCGAGCTGCTCGAGTTGCTCGACCCCAAGCCAGGCCAGCTCGCGATCGACTGCACGTTCGGCGACGGCGGCCACGCTCGTCTGGTCGCAGAGCGACTGGGCTCGACCGGGACGCTAGTGGCGATCGACCGCGACCCGCTGGCCGAGCAGCGCTTCGCTGAGCTCGCGGCCGAGACGGCGTGCTCGGTGCGCTTCATCCGCTCGGGGTACGCCGAGGCGCTGGAGCTGCTCGGCGGTGAAGGGGTGCGCGCGGACATCGTGTACTTCGACCTGGGCATGTCCTCGATGCAGGTCGACACGCGCGAGCGCGGCTTCTCCTACTCCTACGAGGCGCCGCTCGACATGCGCATGGACCCGACGCAGGAGCTGAGCGCGCGCCAGCTGATCGCCGAGTGGGACGAGCGCCGTCTGGCGCACGCGCTGCGCGACTACGGCGAGGAGCGCCACGCCAACGCGATCGCTCGCGCGATCGTCCGCCGCCGCGAGCAGGGGCCGATCGAGACGACGCTCGAGCTGGTGGACACGATCAACGCCGCGCTGCCGGCGCCTGCTCGCTTCGCCGGCGGGCATCCCGCCAAGCGCTCCTTCCAGGCGCTGCGGATCGCCGTCAACGACGAGCTGGCACAGCTCGATCGCGCGCTGCCGCGCGCCTGGGGACTGCTGCGCGAGGGCGGTGTGCTGGCGGGCATCTCGTTTCACTCGCTCGAGGACCGGCGCGTGAAGCGCTTCCTCGCCGACCGCGCCCGCGGCTGCATCTGCCCCCCGGACCTCCCGGTGTGCGTCTGCGGTCGCGAGCCGCAGGCCGCTTTGCTGAGGCGTCGCTCGATCGTGGCCTCGCCGCAGGAGCTCGCACGCAACCCGCGCGCCGCCTCCGCACGGCTGCGCGCCGCCAGGAAGCTGACCGACGATCGCGAGCTCGAGTCATGACGCCGCCTGCGGCCGCGACCGCCACCGCCGCCGCCTCGCCCGCGACCCGTGCGCGCAGCACCGCGCCCGCGGGTCCGCGCGTCGCTCCGCCCCGGCCCAGGCGGATATCCGGTCCGGCCCGTCCGCCGGCGAAGCGCAGCTCACGGCCGAGCTCGCACGTGCAGGCCGAACACGGCCTCGTGCCGGGCCTGCTCGGCGCCCTCGACGGGGTCTCGCGCAGCAGCGCGCTCGACCGGCTGATCCGCGGACGCATCTGGATCGGCGTGATCACCTTCGCGCTGATCGGCATCGTGACACTGCAGCTGCTCGTGTTGCAGCTGAACGCCAGCATCGGGCGCTCGCTTGTGCGCGAGGCGCAGCTCCAGCGCGCGAACGCCGCACTCAGCATCGAAAGCTCGGAACTCGCCGGCGGCGAACGCGTCGAGACGCAGGCGGCGCACCTCGGCATGCAGCTCGTGTCAGCGGGCGCGCTGCGCTTCCTGACGGGCAACCCGCACGCCTACATCGAGCGCGCGGCGGCGGTCCTGAAGGCGCCCGCGCGCGTTGCCGCGAGCTCCGGTGAAGCCGCTGCCACGACGGCGGCCGCGGCCTCGGGCACGGGTGCCAACACGTCGGGCGCGGCAACCGAACCGCCGCCGCCCAGCGAAGCGCCCGCGACGCAGTCCGCGAGCCCAACCGGGGAATCGGGTTCGAGCTCTGCCGCAGCCGGCGCCCCGGCTTCGGAAACGGCCGGCCCGAGCGCCTCGGGCACGGCTCCGGCTTCGTCTGCGGCGGGCGCGGCGACGCCGAGCGAAGCGCCGCCAGGCGCCGCGGTCGCGCAAGCAGGCGGCGTGGGCAGCGGCCAGCCCAACGGCGGGGGGTAGCGCGTGGCGGTCCTCCAACGCCGCATCGGCGGGATCTTTGCAGCGTTCTTCGTACTGCTCGTCCTGGCGGCCGGGCGGACGCTGTATCTGGGGGTGGTGCGCGGGGCGACGCTGCGCCAGGCCGCGAGCAACGAGCAGCTGACGACGGAAGCTGTGAGCGCGCCGCGCGGCACGATCACAGACCGCAACGGCGTCGATCTGGCGATCTCGGAACCGGCCCAGGACATCTCCGCCGATCCATATCTGATCACCGACCCGCTCACTGCCGCGCGGCAGCTGGCGCCGCTGCTCGCTCAGACGCAGGCGAGCGTCTTGAGCAAGCTCTCCGAACGCCGTGGCTTCGTCTACCTGGCGCGATCGCTGCCGGCGCGTCCGGCGCAGTCGGTGCTCGCGCTGAAGATCGCGGGTGTGACAGGCACGCCGGTGATGCGGCGTGTGTATCCGCGTGGGGCACTCGCCGCGCAGGTGCTCGGAATGGTCGGGACCGAAGGCGGCGGACTGGCAGGTCTCGAGTACTCGCACAACGCGCAGCTCGCCGGGCACTCAGGGCAGCGGCGGGTCGTCAGCGACGCCCGCGGCCAGCCCGTGTCAATCAGCGAATCCCATCAGGTGCTCCCCGGCAAGTCGCTGACGCTGACGCTCGACACCAACATCCAGCAGCGCGCCGAAGACGTGCTCGCGGCGGTCGGGCGCGTGTATGAACCTAAGAACGCGACCGCGATCGTGATGGACCCGGACACCGGGGCGGTGCTCGCGCTGGCGAACTGGCCACAGGTGAACGCCAACGACCCGAGCGCCTACCCGCAGGAAGACATGGCCGATCGCGGGGTCGGCTTCGCCTATGAACCCGGATCGACGTTCAAGATCGTGGCAGTCTCCGGCGCGCTTCAGGCGGGCCTGATCACGCCGAGCTCGACCTTCAACGTGCCCGACCAGATCCAGGTCGCCGAAAAGACGATCCATGACGACACCGAACACCCGGAAGAGATGCTCACCGCCGGGGAGATCCTGGCGCGCTCGAGCAACGTCGGCGCGATCACGATCGCCAAACTGGAGGGACCGGATGCGTTCAACCACTGGGTGCACAGCTTCGGCTTCGGCGCGCCCACGGGGGTCGGTCTCCCGGGGGAGGAACCGGGCGTGACGCTGTCGCCGTCGCAGTACTCGGGCTCATCGATGGGCAACCTGCCGATCGGTCAGGGGGAGCTCGTCACGCCAATGCAGATGGCAAGCGCCTATGCGGCGATCGCCGACGGGGGCATCCTGCACGCGCCGCAGATCGTGCGTGCCGTCGATGGGCGCACGCTGCCCGTGGCGCCCGGTCGCCGCATCGTCTCCGGCGCGGTGGCCGCCGAGGTGCGAGACATGCTGAAGGGAGTGCTCGGACCGGAAGGGACCGCCAGCGAGGTCTCGATTCCCGGCTACCAGCTGGCCGGCAAGACGGGCACCGCCAGCAAGATCGACCCGGAAACGGGCGAATACTCGAAAAGCAAATACATCGCCTCGTTCATTGGCTTCGCGCCGGCGGCGGACCCGAAGCTGCTGTGCGCGGTGGTCGTGAACGAACCGCAGTCGGGCTCGATTTTCGGCGGTACGGTCGCGGCTCCGGCGTTCGGGCAGATCATGAGCTTTGCGCTGCCGTATCTGGGAATCGCGCCGGGCTAGCGTCTCGGGCGCCGCTGGGCCCTCCTACCCCTCGACTAGCATCAGCGCATGCGACTCGACGGGTTGATCGCTGCCGAGCTGGCCGGCGAGGCGGCCGGCGTGGAGATCACGGGTCTCGCCTATGACAGCCGCGACGTGGCGCCAGGCGACCTGTTCTTCTGCGTCAGCGGCTTTCGCAGCGACGGCCACGACTTCGCCGCCGAGGCGGTGCGGGCGGGCGCCGCGGCGCTCGTCGTCGAGCGCCGGCTCGACCTGGGGGTGCCCGAGGTTCTGGTCGAGTCGGCGCGTGCGGCGATGGCCCCCGCGGCGGCGAGCTTCTACGGCGATCCGGCGCGCGAGCTGAGCGTCGTGGGGGTGACGGGGACCAACGGCAAGACGACGACCGCCTACCTCGTACGGGCCCTGCTCGAAGCGACGAAAGTGCAGTGCGGGCTGCTCGGCACGATCAAGTCGGTCGTCGGCGGTGATGAGCGCATGGTGGCGCGCACGACACCCGAGGCGATCGATCTGCAGGCGGACCTGCGGGCGATGCTCGACGGCGGCGACCGCGCGTGCGCGATGGAGGTCTCCTCGCACGCGCTCGAGCTCGGGCGGGTCGGTGCGATTGGATTCGCGGTCGGGGTGTTCACCAACCTGACGCAGGACCACCTCGACTTCCACGCGAGCATGGAGGACTACTTCCAGGCCAAGCGACGGCTGTTCGTGCCGGTCCCGCCGGGGGTGAGCGTGATCAACGCGGGCGACGAGTATGGGCGGCGCCTTGCGGGCGAGATCGAGGGGGCGATCACGTTCGCGGTGGACGCGCCGGCCGACTACAGCGCCACGGACCTGCGCTGCGGGCTGGACGGCTGCCGCTTCACGCTGAGCACGCCCGCCGGGCGGCGGGAGGTGTTCCTGCCGATGCCGGGGCGCTTCAACGTCGCCAACGCTCTGGGCGCGCTCGTCGCGGCAGACGCGCTCACGGGCGAGCTCGACCTGCTCGTCGCAGCGCTCGAGCGCGGCGTGCGGGTACCGGGCCGCTTCGAGCCGGTCGAGGCCGGCCAGCAGTTCGCGGTTCTGGTCGACTACGCCCATACGCCCGATTCGCTCGAGAACGTGCTCGCTGCTGCACGCGAGCTGGTCGCCGAAAGCGGCGAACACGGCCGCGTGCTGTGCGTGTTCGGCGCCGGCGGCGACCGCGACCGCGGCAAGCGCCCGATGATGGGCGCGATTGCCGAGCGTCTGGCCGATGTGGCGATCGTGACCTCCGACAACCCCCGCTCCGAGGACCCGCAGCGAATCATCGAAGAGATCATGGATGGCGTCGCGGCGAACGGCGACGAGCAGGGTGAGCGCCGGGCCGCTCGGCGAAGCGGTGGCAGCGGGACGGCGCACGTGCGCGCGGTCACCGATCGGCGCGCGGCGATCGAGCAGGCGATCGCGCTCGCCCGGCGCGGCGACGTGGTGATCATCGCCGGCAAGGGTCACGAGCAGGGGCAGGAGTTCGCCGACGGGCGCAAGCTGCCGTTCGACGACGTGTCGGTTGCGCGGGGCGCGCTCGAGCACACCCACCTCCAGGGCGCGATCGCAGCTGCGCGTTCACAGACCTCCGTCGACGGCGCGCAGGCGGGCGCGCGGTGAGAGACTGGGACGCTCGCCATCTCGCTGCAGCAGCCGGAGCGAGCGTCGTGCGCCCGCCGTCCGGCGCGCGCGCGCCGTCTGCCGCCCAGCCCGGCGCGCGTGAGCGGCCGGGGCCCGTGGGCGTGAGCATCGATTCGCGCACGCTGCAGCCCGGCGAGCTGTTCGTGGGGCTCCGCGGCGAGCGGGTTGATGGCGGCGCGCACGCAGCGCAGGCGCTCGAGAACGGTGCGTGGGGTGTGTTGGTCGCCGGCGAGCGCGCGCGCGAGGCCGTCGCGGCGATTGGCGCAAGGCAGGCCGGCGCGGTGGGCGCGGTGCTCGCGCACGACGATCCGCTGGCGGCGCTGCAGAAGCTAGCGCGGGCGTGGCGGCGGGAGCTGCGCGCGCGGGGGGCGATGGTGGTCGCGATCACCGGCTCGACCGGAAAGACCTCGACCAAGGACATCCTCGCGGCGCTGCTCGCGGCGCGCCTACGCGTCGCCGCGAGCCCGGCCAACCTGAACACCGAGATCGGGCTGCCGCTGGCGCTGCTCGGTGCGGGCGCCGACACGGAGCTGCTCGTACTGGAGATGGCGATGCGCGGGCCGGGCCAGATCGCCGAGCTGACGGCGATCGCCGAGCCCGACGTCGGCGTGATCGTCAATATCGGGCCCGCGCATCTCGAGTTGCTCGGATCACTCGAGGCGATCGCGGCGGCCAAGGCGGAGCTGATCGCGGGGCTCGCGCCGGGCGCGAGCGTGGTCGTCCCGGCGGGTGAGCCGTTGCTCGCGCGCCACCTGCGCGCGGAGCGATCGAAGATCGGCCGGCGCACGATCACCTTCGGTGAGGGCGGCGCGGTCCGGCTGCTCGAGCAGCGCGCGGACGGCGCCGTCGTGATCGACGCCGACGGCGAGAGGATTGAGCTGCAACCTTCGTTCAGGCAGGCCTACAACCTCAGCAACCTGCTCGCCGCGGTGGCCGCCGCGCGGGCGCTCGGCTACACCCCGCGCGGGCGTGTCGACGTGCGCTTCTCGGCGCTGCGCGGACAGCGGGAGGAGTTGCGAGGCGGCGTGGTGCTCGTCGCCGACTGCTACAACGCCAACCCGATGTCCATGCGAGCGGCGATCGACGATTTGGCCGAGACGGCTCGCGGGCGGCGCGTGGCCGTGCTCGGGGACATGCTCGAGCTGGGGCCCGAAGCCTCGCAGCTGCACGGCGAGATCGGTGCGCATGCGCACGCGCGCGGCGTCGAGCTGCTCGTGACGGTCGGTGCGCTGGCGCGCGACATGCGCGCGCGATTCGACGGTGAGAGCTACGCCGTGGCCGACGTGCAGGCGGCAGCTGAGCTGATTCCGGGCCTGTTGCGCGATGGCGACACGGTCCTCGTGAAGGGCTCGCGCGGAGTGGGACTCGAGCGGCTGCTCGAGCGCCTTCGCGAGAAAATGCCCCCGGTGCTCGACCGGGCGCCGGGCATCGGCGTCGCGTCGGAGCCGCGCTGAATGGGCCGCATTCTCTTCGGGGGCACGGCCGCGCTGCTGATCTGCATCTTCCTCAGCCCCAAGTTCATCGAGTTCCTGCGCAGGCGCGAGTTCGGCCAGCAGATCCGCGAGGATGGGCCAGAGGGCCACCACCAGAAGGCCGGCACGCCGACGATGGGCGGGATCATCATCTTTCTGGCGGTCGGCGTCGCGTTCCTGATCCTCACCGAATTCGAATGGCGCTCGATCGGGGTGTTCGGCGCCGCGATCGCATGCGCGCTGCTCGGCTTCGCCGACGATTACATCAAGCTCGTTCGGCGGCGCTCTTTGGGGTTGCGCGCGCGGACGAAGCTCGGAATCACGATCGCGATCTCCCTGGGACTGTGGTTCGTGGCGGTCCACGAGGCGCATCTGCCGACCAATCTGCAGCTGAACTTCGTCGACTACCACGTCGAGCTCGGGCCGTTGTTTCCGCTTCTGATCTACCTGGTGGTGGCCGGGACCACCAGCGCGGTCAACCTCACAGATGGTCTCGACGGCCTCGCCGCCGGCTGCGCGGCGATCGTGTTGCTGGCGTATGTGGGCATCACCTTCCTGGCGGGCGACTTCGACATGGCGATGCTCGCCGGCTGCCTGGTCGGGGCGTGCATCGGCTTCCTCTGGTACAACGCCTTTCCGGCGACGATCTTCATGGGCGACACCGGCTCGCTCGGCCTCGGCGGCGCGATCGCGGGCCTCGCGGTGATGACCAAGACCGAGGTGCTGCTGATCCTGCTCGGTGGCATCTTCGTGATCGAGGCGCTGTCGGTCGCGATCCAGGTGATCTCCTTCCAGATGACGCGCAAGCGCGTCTTCCTGATGGCGCCGATCCACCACCACTTCGAGCTGAAGGCGTGGTCTGAGACGAAGATCATCCTGCGCTTCTGGATAGTCGCCTCGATCTGCGGCGCGATCGGGTTCACCATCTACCGCCAGAGCCGCGGGGTCTAGACGAGCGATAGCCGGCGCGAGGCGGCGTCCTCGGTCGCTTGTGTGCGAAGCGCACGGCGCTCTCTGCGTCCTTGCCTCGCTTGGCTCTCGCTCGTCTAGACGGGTAACGTGTTATGACCGGGAGGCTTCGCGCACTGGATGTCGAAGTGAGCATGGATGCCATCAGCGCGAGGGAAGGGACGCCCATCGAGCCCCAAGACCGCCCGCAAGAAGGCGGGAGCGAGCATGGGGCGCAAGCGCGGTGCCCCGGCGCCGGCGTCCGCGCAATCGCTCGAGCACCGCATCCTGTTGACGGCGACGCTATGCCTGATGGCGTTCGGCGCCGTCATGGTCTACAGCGCCTCCTCGGCGACGTCGCTGCTGCAGGGCAGCGGCTACGGCGGCAGCTACCTGATCAAGTTCGCGATCTACGGCGCGATCGGCCTCGTGCTGATGCGCGTGCTGGCGCGAGACGGCGTCGCGAGAGTGCACAGCATCACGGCGCCGCTGCTGGGAGCGTCGTTCGTGCTGGTGCTCGCCGTGCACATCCCGCACGTGGGCGTGAGCATCAACGGTGCCCGTCGCTGGGTCGGGCCGAGCAGCTTCCAGTTCGAGCCCTCCGAGCTGATGAAGCTCGCGCTGGTGCTGTACGTGGCGACGCTGCTCGCCAAGCGCCCGCGGCAGGTCCACGATCTGCGCGAGCTCGCAAAGCCGCTGCTGGTGGTCGTGAGCTCGGCGAGCCTGCTGGTTTTCACCGAGCCCGATCTCGGCACCGCGATGGTGATCGCCTTCACGGTCTGCGCGATGCTGATCGCCGCCGGGATCCCGTTCGACAAGCTCGCCCTGATCGGCGCGACGGTGCTCGGCCTGGTGCTGATCTACGCGATCGTGCAGCCGTACGCGCGCGCCAGGCTCACATCGTTCCTGGACCCGTGGGCGCACGCCTCCGGCAGCGGCTTCCAGGCTGTCCAGGGGCAGATCGCGATCGGCTCGGGCGGCCTGTTCGGGGTCGGCCCGGGCCAATCCGTGCAGAAGATCTTCTACCTGCCGGAGGCGCAGACGGACTTCATCCTCGCTGTGATCGCCGAGGAGCTCGGCGCGGTTGGCGTGTTCGCACTGCTGTTCCTGTATGGGCTGATCGCGTACGCCGGCCTGCGCGCGGCGAAGGCGGCGCGCAGCCTCTACAGCGCGCTGATCGCGGTCGGGGTGACCGCGCTGATCGTCTCGCAGGCGGCGCTCAATGCCTTTGCCGTGCTCGGGCTCGCGCCGTTGACGGGCGTGCCGCTGCCGTTCGTTTCCTACGGCTCGAGCAGCATGGTCGTGATGCTCGCGGCGATGGGGCTGTTGTTGAACGTCGCGGCGGGCGCAACCGGCCACGTGCGCGCGGTGGCGCCGGCACGGGGCGCACGCGAGCGCCCGCAGCGCGCCCGCGCGGGCGACGCACGCGAGCGCGAACCGGCACGATGGAACGATGACGGGCGCTTCGAAGAGGATCGTGATCGCCGCGGGCGGGACCGCCGGGCACGTCGTGCCGGCGCTCGCGGTGGCGGACGCGCTGCGGGCTGACGGCGCCGAGGTCGCGTTCATCGGCGGCGGGCGCGCCGAGGCGGAGCTGGTGCCCGCGGCGGGCTTCGAGCTACGCGCGATCAGCGTCGCTGGGCTCAGCCGCCGGAACCCGTTGCAGGCGCTGCGGGCGCTTGCGCTGGCGGGCGTCGCGGTCCGCCGCGCACGATCGCTGTTGAGGGCGCTTGCTCCCGACGCCGTGATGGGCGGCGGTGGCTACGTCGCGGGCCCGGTCGGCGTGGCCGCGCTGAGCATGCGCATCCCGCTCGTGCTGACCGAGGCCGACAGCCACCTCGGCCTGACCAACCGGCTGCTGGCCCCGTTCGCGCGGCGCGTGTGCCTGGCCTTCGCGCTGCCCCGACGCGACGGTCGCCGCTACCGGGTGACCGGGCGCCCGGTGCCGGCGCCCGAGCATGACCGGGCTGCGGCGCGCGCGCGCTTCGGCGTCCATCCGGACGCGACATGCGTGCTGGTGTTCGGCGGTTCGCTCGGCGCGCGCTCGATCAACCTGACGGCGGTCGAGGCTTTTTCAGGGGCGCCGTTTCACGTCCTGCACGTCAGCGGACGTCGCGACCACCCCGAGCTCGCCGCGCGCCAGCTGCCGCTCGACTACGACCTGCGCGAGTACCTGCCCCTGGGTGATTTCGCCGACGCGCTGGCGGCGGCCGATCTGGTGGTCGCGCGCTCCGGCGGGTCGGTGTTCGAGATCGCCGCGTACGGGCTGCCGGCGGTGCTCGTTCCCTATCCGCGCGCCGCGGCCGACCACCAGCGCGCTAACGCGCGCTGGATGGCAGACGCGGGCGCTGCGGTGGTGATCGACGACGCCGAGCTGACCGCTCGACGTCTTGGGGGCGAGGTGGCGGACCTGCTGGCCGATCGTCGCCGCCTGGCGGCGATGGCCGCGGCCTCGCGCGGGCTCGCCCGCCCCGACGCGGCGCGCGATGTGGCGCAGGAGCTACTCGAAGCGGCCGGTGCATGAGCGCGGCGGAGCGGCCGTGGGAGGGGCGGCGCATGCATTTCGTCGGTGTGGGTGGCGCCGGCATGAGCGGCTACGCGCGCGCCGCACACGCGCTCGGCGCTGAGGTCAGCGGCTCCGACTCCGCGGATGGACCCTACCTCGAGCGGCTCGCGGCCGATGGGGTGATGGTGGCGCACGTCGGTCACAGCGCGGAGAGCCTTCCGACGGGGCCGGGCGTTGAGCTCGTGTACTCCTCGGCGGTGGGGGCGGACAACGTCGAGCGCCGCGCGGCGCGCGAACGCGGCATCCCCGAGCGCACCCGCGCGGAGCTGCTCGCGGAGCTGAGCGCCATGCGGCGCACGATCGCGGTGGCCGGCACGCACGGCAAGACAACGACCGCGTCGATGATCGTGCACGCGCTGCGAGCAGCCGGTATGCGGCCGGGATGGCTGGTGGGTGCGCCGGTCGGCGGCGGTCTGGCCAACTCGGAGTGGAGCGGCGGCGAGTGGCTGGTGGTGGAGGCCGACGAGTCCGACCGCTCGATGCTCAGCCTCAGCGTCGAGATCGCGGTGCTGACGAATGTAGAGCTCGACCACCATGCGACATTCGCGTCGCTGGCACAGCTGCAGGAGGCGTTTCGCGCGTTCCTGGAGCTCGCGCGAACGGCGATCGTCGTCTGGGACCGGCCGGAGCTGCGTGCGCTGGCCGGCGCGCCCGGCGGTGTCGAGCTGATCGGCTACGACGTACCGGAGCCGCTGCTGGTGGCGGGTGGCTCGCGCTTTGACTGGCGCGGGCACGAGGTCGTGCTGGCTGTGCCGGGCGCCCACAACGCGCTCGACGCCGCCGCTGCGCTCGAGGCAGCGCGCATCGCGGGAGCCGAGCCGGCGCTCGCGATCGCCGGTTTGGCGGGCTTCGGCGGCGCGGGCCGGCGCTTTCAGCCGCTCGGCGAGGGGCCGAATGGATCGCTGTTGTATGAGGATTACGCGCATCACCCGAGCGAGATCGCCGCCACGCTGCGCGCGGCGCGTACGTTGCGCCACGCGCGCTTGGTAGCGGTGTTCCAGCCGCACCTGTACTCGCGCACGGTCCTGCTGGCGAGCGAGTTCGGCCGTGCGCTCGCGCTCGCGGACGTGATCGTCGTTCTCGACGTGTATCCGGCGCGCGAGCGCGCGGAGGATCACCCGGGGGTGAGCGGTCTCGTGCTCGCGCGCTCGAGCGCGGACGCGGGGGCGGGCCGGCCCGTGTACTGGACGCCGCGCTTCGCCGACGCCGAGCGCGTCCTGCGCGGCGTGCTCGCCCAGGGTGACCTGTGCGTGGTGATGGGCGCCGGCGACGTCGATGTGCTGGGACGCGCGCTGGTGCGCTCATGAGCCCTCCCGCCGGTGTCCAGCGGGATTTTCCGCTCGCGCGCCTGACGACTGTGCGCACCGGTGGCACAGGCGAGTACTTCGCCCGCGCCGGCAGCGATGGGCAGCTGCTCGAGCTGCTCGCGTGGGCCGACGACGAGGGCCTGGCGGTGAGCGTCGTCGGCTCTGGGTCGAACCTGCTGATCGCCGACACGGGCGTGCGAGGTCTGGTCGTGAAGCTAGACCGCGACTTGGCGGCCATCTCCGTCGAGGGAGAGCGGGTCCTGTGCGGGGGCGGGGCGCGCCTGCCGGCGGTCGCCGCCCGTGCGGCGCGCGCCGGCCTGTCCGGCATCGAGTTCGGCGTCAACATCCCCGGTACGGTCGGCGGCGCGGTGCGGATGAACGCGAACGCGTACGGCGGTGAGCTCCAATCGGTGCTCGAGTGGGTAGGGATCGCCACAGCGGCGGGAGTGCAGCGCCGCGAGCCGCACGAGCTCGGGCTCGGCTACCGTCGCTCGGGTCTCGCCGACGGTGAGATCGTCCTACGCGCAAGCCTCGCGCTCCTCCCAGCGGACGTCACGGCAGTCAGGGAGACGCTCGAGGAGATGCGACGGTGGCGCCACGAGGCACAGCCGCAGGGGATCAAGACGTTCGGCTCGACGTTCAAGAACCCCGATGACCCGCGCGCAGCGGGCCGCAGCGCCGGCATGCTGCTCGCCGACGCAGGCTGCAACGGGCTGGCGATCGGCGGCGCGCGCTTCGCGCCCAAGCACGCCAACTTCATCGAGAACACCGGTGGGGCGAAGACCGCCGACGTGGTCGCGGTGATGGCCGCGGGCCGTCGCCGCGTGCTCGATCGCTTCGGCGTGACGCTCGAGCCCGAGGTGCAGACGCTGGGGGCCGTGCGCTTCCCCTGGTAGGGGTTCCCGCCAGGAGGTCGAAGACTCCGTGAATGAGTCGATCGTTCGCCGCCGCCCCCGCTCGCGGCCGAGCCGCTTCCGGCAAGAGCGCACGCCGAGCTCCACGCGGCGCCTTGGGGCTGCCACGGGCAGTGGCCGGTGCGGCGCGGCTGGCCCACGCGGGACTCGACTTCGTGTGGCGGCGACGGCTGCTGCGCATCGCGCTGCTGGCGGTGCTGATCACCGTCCCGTTGCTCGGCTGCGGCTGGCTGTGGCTGCGTCAATCGCCGTTCGTAGCGGTGCAGCGCGTCCAGATCAGCGGCGTCCACGGTCCCGAGGCGGCGGCGGTGGAGTCGGCGCTGACCGACGCCGCGCGCGGCATGAGCACGCTCGAGATGCACACCGGCGCCCTGCTCGCCGCCGTGGCGCCGTTGCGGGTGGTCCGCGAAGTGCGCGCGGTGCCGCGCTTTCCCCACGACCTTCGCATCGAGGTCGTGGAGCAGCTGCCGGTGGCGGCGCTCCTCGCGGGAGGCGTGCGAACCGCCGTGGCGGCCGACGGCGTGGTGCTCGGCCCGGCGCTGCTGTCCGGCTCACTGCCGAGCCTCACCGGCACCGTAGAGCTCGCGGCCGGCAAGCGCGTGAGCGACGCGAACTTGCTGGGAGCGCTGACTGTGCTGGGGGCCGCTCCCGCGCCGCTGGCACGACTCGCTGAACGTGCGTTCACAGGGCCCAACGGTCTCACCGTCGCGATGCGCGACGGGCTGCTCGTGTACTTCGGCGACGCGACGCGACCGCACGCGAAGTGGCTGTCGCTTGCGCATGTGCTAGCCGACCCGAGCTCCGCGGGCGCGTCCTATGTGGACGTGCGCCTGCCATCGCGTCCGGCCGCCGGGTTCCCCGCGGGTGTGACCCCCCCGAGCTCGAGCGCTGCCGCCGGCGCCGGCTCCGGCGGTGCGCAGGGCAGCTCGGAATCGGCGGTTTCCTCGCTCGCCGCCGGCCTGTCGACTGGCAGCGCGGCGGCGTCCAGCACCGGAACGGAAGCGCCCTCTGCGGGCACTGGCGCAAGCGGTCCGTCCGCCGCCGGCGAATCCACGAGCGGCGAAACGGGCACGCAAGCCACGTCCACCGAAAGCGCCAGCGGCGCAACCGAAGCATCCCCGACGGCGGCGACACCCGGGGGTTGACGAACACTCAACCTCAACCAGAGAGTTACGATCCTTGCCTACCCATTCTCAGGGTGGGGTCGAGAGTCTGGCGATCTGCAACCTTTGTTGCGAGACTGGCCGGGTTCGTTGACAGGGCGAAGTTCCCTGCATAACGTGCACAACCCGGCGGTTCGGCGACCAGTATGCTGCGAACCCTACATTTCTACTGAAGGCTTCGGACGAACCATCATGGAGAGAAGCGGTAGCTACCTGGCTGTCATCAAGGTCGTCGGCGTTGGCGGCGGCGGCACGAACGCGGTCAGTCGCATGGTCGACGCCGGCTTGCGCGGCGTCGAGTTCATCGCGGCCAACACCGACGCTCAGGCGCTCGCCATGTGCGACGCCGACATCAAGCTGAACATCGGCCACGAGTCCACCAAGGGCCTCGGCGCGGGCGCCGACCCGGACGTTGGCCTCGCCGCCGCGTCGGAGTCGCGCGATGACATCAAGGAGGCGCTCAAGGGCGCGGACATGGTGTTCGTGACCGCGGGCGAGGGCGGCGGCACGGGCACCGGCGCCGCGCCGGTGATCGCCGAGATCGCCAAGAACGAGATTGGCGCGCTGACCGTCGGGGTCGTCACGCGCCCCTTCGACTTCGAGGGCTCCCAGCGCGGCCGCCAGGCGATCGAGGGCATCGAGCGTCTGCGCGAGGTCGTGGACACGCTGATCGTGATCCCCAACGAGAAGCTGCTCGCGGTGGTGGAGCGGCGCACATCGATGCTCGACGCGTTCCGCGAGGCCGACAACGTGCTGCGCCAGGGCGTGCAGGGGATCACCGACCTGATCACGATCCCCGGCCTGATCAACCTCGACTTCGCCGACGTGCGCACGATCATGCAGGACGCCGGCTCGGCGCTGATGGGCATCGGCACGGCCAGTGGCGAGACCCGCGCCGCCGACGCCGCCCGCGCGGCGATCTCCTCACCGTTGCTGGAAGAGTCCGTCGACGGCGCGACGGGCATCCTGCTGAACATCACCGGCGGCAAAGACCTCGGCCTGTTCGAGGTCAACGACGCCGCAGAGATCATCCAGAACGAGGCCGACCCCAACGCCAACATCATCTTCGGCGCGGTGATCGACGAGGGCATGTCCGACGAGGTGCGAGTTACGGTGATCGGCACCGGGTTCGACCACCGCCCGGGGCGAAGCGCGCGCCGCGAGAGCCGGACCGGCCGTCCCGACCGCGGTCCGCGCATCTCAGATCGCCAGCGCTCGAACCTCGAGATCTCCGACGAGGACATAGACGTACCGCCGTTCCTGCGCTAGCTGAGCGTCAGCGACACGATGGCCGGCGCGGCTCGGCGTCCTCGATCGCTCATGTGCTGTCGCACATTTCGCTCACTGCGTCCTTGATCCGCTGACCCTCGTGCCGCTGAGTCGCGTATGTCCGAAGGGACCGGATGGCGCATGCGCCATCCGGCGAAGCCGCACATGTGCGGCTTCGATGGGAGCGCACATGTGCGCTCCCACAGCCGGCGCATGCGCCGGCTGAACAGCGAGAGCTCAGGCCGCGTCATGCGCGCCGGCTGAACGGCGAAACCACTAGGTCGCGGCTCCGCTACGGCGAGACTGTCCCGATCAACTCGGTCAGTCGGACTAGAGGTAATCTTGTCCCTAGTGCCTGAGCAGCTCGACTTGACGATCGTCTACGAGCCGGAGGAGGAAGGCTGGATCCTGGCCTCGATCCCGGAGGTTCCTGGCGCAATGAGCCAAGGCCGCACGCGGGAGGAGGCGCGGGCCAACGTGATTGACGCGTTGCGCCTGATGCTTTCGCCCGAGCCCTGGTCGTCAGACGATCGACGCGAGCGCGAGGCCCTGCATCTGACGATCGCTGCTTGAAGCGACGAGACCTCGAGCGGCATCTTCGCTCTCACGGGTTGTCAGGCCCTCGAAGAGGGGGGCAGTCACACGCGCTGGGCTGGCCCGTCGGGCGGGCGGTCCGTCGTGCCACGACACCGCGAGATCCACGTTCGTCTCGCCCGTCGGATCTGCGGGCAACTAGGAGTTCCCGCTCCCACCGGCTCGCGGTGAGTTCGCCCGCTAGCCTGCGCGACATGTCCTCCGCCGCCACCCTCCGACGCACGCCGCTGTACGACAGCCACGTCCAGGCAGGGGCCAAGCTCGTCGACTTCGCCGGATGGGAGATGCCCGTCCAATACGAGGGCGTCATACCCGAGCACATCGCCGTGCGCGAGGCGTGCGGGATCTTCGACGTCTCGCACATGGGCCAGATCGAAACGAGCGGCCCCGGAGCGCTCGAGCTGCTGCAGCGGCTGCTCTCCAACGACCTCGCCAAGGTCGCCCCGGCAGGGGCGCAGTACAGCGTCCTCTGCCGTGAGGACGGCGGTGTGCTCGACGACCTCTTCACCTACCGCCTCGGCGTAGACCGCTATCTCACGATCACCAACGCCGCCAACCACATGCGCGACCTCGCCTGGTTCAACGCTCAGGCGATCGACGTCCCTGGCGCCCAGGTACGCGACCGGATCGAGGACTGGGCGATGCTTGCAGTCCAGGGACCACTGGCGCGGGAGCTCGTGCAGGCGATCTCCGACGCGCCGCTGCCGCCGCGCATGACCGCCGAGCCGCGGCGCCTGGCCGGCGCGGAGGTGATCGTGTGCGGCACCGGCTACACCGGTGAGGACGGCGTCGAGCTGCTGTGCAGCCCCGAGGACGCCCCGATGCTGTGGGATGAGCTCGTGCGCCGCGGCGCGGTTCCAGCGGGCCTTGGCGCGCGCGACACGCTGCGCCTGGAGGTGTGCTTCCCCCTGTACGGCAACGACCTCAGCGTCGATCGCGGCCCGATCGAAGCCGGCCTGGGATGGTGCTGCAAGGAGGACACCGGCTTCATCGGTGCGGACGCCGTGCGCGCCGTGCGCGAGCGCGGTCCGGCCGAACGGCTCGTCGCGTTCGTGATCGACGGCCCCGGGATCGCCCGCCAGGGCAATGCGGTGCTCGGCGGCGGCGAGGTCACGAGCGGCACGTTCTCTCCCTGCCTGCAGAGCGGCATCGGGATGGCCTACGTGCCCGCGGAGCGCGCCGCCACGGGCACTCCTCTGGAGATAGACGTTCGTGGCAAGATGCGCCCCGCCGTCGTCCAGGACAAGCCGCTCTACAGAAAGGACTCGTGAATGGCCCAGGCCAGCTATCCAGCCGAGTTGCTGTATCACCCCGACCACGACTGGGCGCGCATCGACGAGGCCGATCCCACGCTCGCGACGCTCGGCATCACGTGGTACGCGCAGGATTCGCTCGGCGAGGTCGTGTTCTTCGAGGCGCCTGCGGTTGGCACCGCGTTGACCAAGGACGCGCCCTACACGGAGGTCGAGTCCGTCAAGGCCGTCTCGGACGTCGTCGCTCCGCTTTCCGGGGAGATCGTCGAGATCAACCCGGTCGTCGTCGAGAACCCGGGCATGATCAACGAGGACCCCTACGGTGAGGGCTGGCTCGTCAAGGTACGCCTGTCCGATCCCGCCGAGCGCGAGGCGCTGCTGGACGCCGCCTCCTACATGGCCACGCTGTCTGGCTAGGCTGCTTGACAGATTGAGTCGCTACACCGCCATCACCCCCGAGGACCTCGACGCGATGCTCGCGGCGATCGGGGTGAGCTCCGTACAGGAGATCTTCGACCGCCAGATACCTGCGCCGGTGCGCCTGGGCCGCGCGCTCGAGCTGCCCGACGGGCTCCCCGAGCAGGATGTCTTCGAGCACCTGCGAGCGCTCGCGGCGCGTAACACCAGCGCCGAGGACGAGCTCAGCTTCCTGGGGGCCGGCATGTACGACCACTACGTTCCGGCGCTGATCGACATGCTGACCGAGCGCTCGGAGTTCCTGACGCCCTACACGCCCTACCAGCCGGAGATCTCACAGGGGACCTTGCAGGTGATGTTCGAGTACCAGACGGCGATCGCCGAGCTGACCGGCCTCGCGGTCTCCAACGCGTCGGTCTACGAGGGCCCTTCGGCGGTCGCGGCGGCGGGCTATCTTGCGCAGCTCCACAACGGCCGGCGACGCTTCGTCGTCAGCGCCGGGCTGCACCCGCACTCGATCCAGACGCTTCGCACCAACGCGCACGGCTACGACGCAGAGGTCATCGAGGTCCCGCTCCGCGACGGCGTGACCGACCTCGACGCCTGGACCGCGGCGATCGACGGCGACACGAGCGCTGCGATCTTCGCGCAACCGAACTTCTACGGAGCGGTCGAGGACGCCGCGTCCCTGAGCGCCGCCGCGAAGGCAGCCGCGGAGTCCGCTGGCGCCGGCGCCCCGGTCGTGGTGGCGCAGGTCGACCCGATCACGCTCGGCGTGCTGGCGCCCCCCGGCGACTGCGGCGTCGATGTGGCCGTGGGAGAGGGACAGCCGCTCGGAAACCGCCTGGACTTCGGCGGGCCGTCCTTCGGCCTGTTCGCCGCGCGCGAGGAGTACCTGCGGCGGATGCCCGGGCGTATCGCCGGGGAGACGGTCGACGTCGACGGAAGGCGTGGATTCGTGCTGACGCTGCAGACCCGCGAGCAGCACATCCGCCGCGAGAAGGCGACCTCGAACATCTGCACCGCACAGGCGCTCAACGCGCTTGCCGGCGTCGTCTACCTGTCGTGGCTCGGACGGCGCGGCATCGTCGAGCTGGGTGAGCTGCTGCTCGCCCGCACCCACTACGCGCGCGAGCAGCTCGCCGCCCTCCCTGGGATCGCGAAGCTCCACGAGCAGCCGGTGATCCGCGAGTTCGCGCTGCGTCTCGAGGCGGACGTCGCAGCGGTCAGGCGCAGGTGCGCCGAGCAGGGCGTCAATCCCGGCGTCGACGCGCACGCGCTCAGCGGACGCGAGGAGGACCGCGGCGTGCTGCTCGTCGCGATCACAGAGCGCCGTACGCGCGCCGACATCGACCGGCTGGTCGAGGTTCTCGGCGCGGCCGTTGCCAGCGAGCAACCCGAAACGGTGGCCGTATGAGTCCGATCGACGAGAACCACCTCCATTCCGACCCCGGCATCGAGGGGCACCATCCGCACGCGAGCGACGCGAGCAGAGCGCTGCCCCCCCTGCAACGCGACGCAGCCAGGACGATCTTCCAGAAGGGCGCGCCGGGACGCCGCGCGTTCGTGTGCCCCGAAATGGACGTCCCCGCCGTCGACGTCGGCGAGCTGCTCCCGGAGCGCTTTCGCCGCTCGCAGCCGCCGCGACTGCCGGAGGTCTCAGAGCCCGAGATCGTGCGCCACTACGTCGGCATCTCCAAGCGCAACTTCGATCTGGACTCGGGCTTCTATCCGCTCGGCTCGTGCACCATGAAGCACAACCCGCGCCTGCACGAGCGCGTCGCCGCGCTTCCAGGGCACGCGCGTCTGCACCCGCTGCAGGACCCCGAGCGTGCCCAGGGTGCGCTCGAGCTGATGTGGAACCTGCAGCACGCGCTGTCGGAGATCTCCGGGCTGGCGCACGTGTCGCTGCAGCCGTCCGCGGGCTCCCACGGCGAGCTCGCCGGGGTGCTGCTGACGCGTGCCTTCCACGAGGATCGCGGCGAGACGCGCCACAAGGTGCTCACGCCCGACACCGCCCATGGCACCAATCCCGCGACCGTCACGATGGCCGGCTTCGAGGTCGTCAAGCTCGCGACCAACGCCGACGGCGGCATCGACATCGAGGACCTGCGCGCCAAGGCCGACACCGACGTCGCCTGCCTGATGCTCACCAACCCGAACACGCTCGGCCTGTTCGACCCGAACATCACCGAGATCGCCGAGATCGTGCACGGCGTCGGCGCGACGCTGTACTACGACGGCGCCAACCTCAACGCCGTGATGGGGCTCTCGCGCCCCGGCGACATGGGCTTCGACATCGTGCATTTCAACCTGCACAAGTCGTTCACCCAGCCCCACGGAGGCGGCGGCCCCGGCGCCGGGCCGATCGCCGTGTCGGACCGCATCGCGCCGTTTTTGCCCGTTCCCGTGGTCGTCCGTCGCGACGTCGGGGCGAACGGGTCACGAGCCGATGGCGCCGAGCCCGCACAGTTCGATCTCGACTACGACAGGCCGAAGTCAATCGGTCGCCTGCGTGGCTTTCAGGGCAACTACGGGTGCTTTGTGCGCGCGTACGCCTACATCTGCTCGCTCGGCGGCGACGGCCTCACCGACGCCTCCGAGACGGCCGTGCTCAACGCCAACTACCTGCTCGCGCGCTTGAAGGAACGCGGCGTCGCGGAGCATCTGCCGCTGGCATACGGAGAGCTGTGCATGCACGAGTTCGTGCTCTCCGGCGGACCGATGAAGCGCGCCCTGCAGATCAAGACGCTCGACCTGGCCAAGCGCCTGCTCGACTTCGGCTTCCATCCGCCGACGGTCTACTTCCCGCTGCTCGTCGATGAGGCGCTGATGGTGGAGCCGACAGAGACCGAGACGAAGGAGACGCTCGACGCGTTCGCCGACGCGATCGCAGCGATCCTCCAGGAGGCCGCCGCGGATCCGGAGATCGCGCGCTCGGCGCCGTACAGCACGCCCGTGCGTCGCCTCGACGAGGTCGCAGCGGCGAAGCACCCAGTGATCCGTGAGGCACTGGCCTAGGCCGCGGCGATGGCGATCGAGTACCGCAAACTCGGAAGCACCGGCGTGAACGTCAGCCCGCTGTGCCTCGGTGCGATGATGTTCGGAGCCTGGGGCAACACCGATCACGAGGACTCGATCCGGATCATCCACCGCGCGCTCGACGCGGGGGTCAACTTCATCGACACCGCCGACGTGTACTCGCGCGGCGAGTCCGAGGAGATCGTCGGCAAGGCGCTCGCGGGCGGCCGGCGGGATTCGATCGTGCTCGCGACCAAGGTCCACGGCAAGATGCACGACGAGGATCAGAACCAGTTCGGCAACTCGCGCCGCTGGATCGTCAAAGAGGTCGAGAACAGCCTGCGGCGGCTCAAAACCGACTGGATCGACCTCTACCAGATCCACCGCCCCGAGCCCGACACGGACATCGACGAGACGCTCGCCGCGCTCAGCGACCTCGTGCACGCCGGCAAGGTGCGCTACGTAGGCAGCTCGACGTTCCCCGCCTACCAGATCGTCGAGGCGCAGTGGGTGGCTGAGCGGCGCTCGCGCGAGCGCTTCATCTGCGAGCAGCCGCCCTACTCGATGCTGATCAGGCGTGCCGAGGCCGACGTCCTGCCGGTGTGCGAGCAATACGGCATGGGCGTGATCCCGTGGAGCCCGCTGGCCGGCGGCTGGCTCTCGGGCAGGTATCGCAAGGGCGGCGACTCGCCTGGGGACAGCAGGCGCGCGCAGATGCTGCCCTCGCGCTATGACATGTCGATCCCCGCCAACCAGGCGAAGCTCGAGGCCGCCCAGGCGCTGGGCGAGCTGGCGGACGAGATCGGGATGCCGCTGATCGAGATGGCGCTCGCGTTCGTCACCAGCCACCGGGCGGTGACGGCGGCGATCATCGGACCGCGCACGATGGAGCAGCTCGAGAGTCAGCTACCGGCGCTCGAGCGCCCGACGTTGGACGCCGAGGTGCTCGACCGCATCGACGCGATCGTGGCACCCGGAACGAATGTCAACCAGGCCGACACGGGCTGGGATCCTCCCTGGCTCACCGACAGCTCGCTGCGGCGTCGCTAGCGTGCCAGCCCGAGAGTCAGAGCGAGCCATCGACCCAATGCGCATCTTCTCCGGCATCCAACCGACCGGGCGCAAGCATCTCGGCAACTACATCGGTGCGATCGCCCAGTACGTCTCGAGCCAGGAGCGCGGCGAAGGCATCTTCTGCATCGTCGACCTGCACGCGATCACCGTCGCCTACGACCCGGTCGAGCTGCGCGAGCGTCTGTACGACACGACCGCGATCCTGCTCGCCGCCGGCCTCGACCCGGGGCGCTGCATCCTCTTGCGCCAGTCAGACGTCCACGAGCACACCGAGCTGACGTGGCTGCTGAGCAGCGTCACCGAGCTCGGTCGCCTGCAGCGCATGCACCAGTTCCGCGACAAGTCGCTGACGCAGCGCGAGCTCGTCTCGGCCGGGCTGCTTTTCTACCCGGTCCTACAGGCCGCGGACGTGCTCGCCTATCGCGCGCAGGAGGTGCCCGTCGGCGAGGATCAGCGCGAGCACCTCGAGCTGATGCGCGACGTCGCCCGGCGCTTCAACGCACGTTTCGCTGAGGGTGAGGAAGTCCTCGTCGTGCCCGAGCACCGCATCCCGGAGGTGGGCGCGCGGATCATGGACCTGCAGGAGCCCACGCGCAAGATGTCGACCACGGGAAGCTCCGAGCTGGGCACCGTGTACGTGCTCGACGAGCCGAAGGCGATCGAGAAGAAGCTGAAGAGCGCGGTCACCGACTCCGGCAGCGAGGTGCGCCGCGACCCGGACAAGCCGGGCGTCAGCAACCTGATCGAAATCCTCGCCGCGGTTCGCGGCGCGGACCCAGTGACGATCGAAGCCGAGCTCGCGCAGGCGCGATACGGAGAGCTGAAGCAGGCCGTCGCGGCCGCCGTCATCGACTACCTCGCGCCGGTGCGCGATCGCTACGAGCAGCTACGCGGCGACGAGGCCGCGCTCGAGGCGATTCTCGCCGACGGCGCCGCGCGCGCGCAGGCGATCGCCGCGCGCACGCTCGCGGACGTGCGCGAGCGGATGGGCGTGGGGCCGCCTCAGCGCGGCGGCGGGGGCGGCGAGTCCGCCGGCACGTCAGCGTCGGGCGCTACGGTGCGCGGATGAGCATGGTTCCTACGAGCCCACCGACGGTGACGCGGTGAGCCTCGGCGCGCTCGAGCTCGACCTCGACGTGTTCAGCGGGCCGTTCGACCTGTTGCTGACGCTCGTCCTGCGCGAAGAGGTCGATCTGCTCGAGTTGCGGCTCGCGGAAGTCGTGCTCGCCTATCTCGACCATCTCGAGCAGCGCGGCGAGCTCGATCTCGAGACCGCCACCGAGTTCATCGTGCTGGTGGCGGCGCTGCTCGAGCTGAAGTCGCGGCTGATGCTCTCGAGCGAGGAGGAGGAGCTGCTCGACATCGAGCCCGAACAGGCGGCCGAGGAGCTGCTCTCGCGCATGCTCGACGCGCGTCGTTATCGTGCCGCGGCCGGGCATCTGGGCGAGCTGCTCGCGGGCGAGCGCGGCGTGCGGTTCCGCTCGGCGCCGGCGCCCGCGCATCTGCGCCGCGCGATCGTCCACGACGCGGACGGCTCCCAGGATCCAGAGGTGCTGGGCGAGGCGATGGGACGGCTGCTGCTGATGCCACCCGCGATCAGCATCCGACACATCTCGGCGCTGCGCGTCACCATCGCAGAGCGTCTCGCACACCTGCGCAGGCTGCTGGCACGCGGGACGTTCAGCTTCGATGAGGCCGTGCGCGGAGCCGATCGCATGACGGTGGCGGTGACGCTGTTCGCGCTGCTCGAGCTCTACAAGCGCGGCGAGGCTGAATGGGAGCAGCCGGAGAGCTTCGGCGAGATCGCGATCCACGCTCGGGCAGGCGACACGGCCGCAGCGCCGCTCGCGCTGAGCGCGGGAGCCGGTCGAGGCGGATCGCGATGAGCGAGGCGGGCGAGACAGCGATGGGCAGCCTGGCCGCGGCCACGAGCGGCGGCGCTCCAGGTGCCGCCGAGGCCGCGGCGACGCCGCCAGGCGAGGAGCTGCCGACGCTGGTGCGCACCGTCGAGGCGCTGCTGTTCCTGTCCTCGGACCCGCTCAGCCCCGTCGAGCTGGCTGACGCGACAGGCGCCGGCGAGGGCGCAGTGCTCGCCGCGCTGGCGGTGCTGGGCGAGGAGTACGCGCCGGGACGGCGCGGGATCAGGCTGCGTGAGCTCGGTGGCGGCTGGACCCTCGCCAGCGACCCGGCCACCGAGGACGCGGCGCGGCGCCTCTTCAGCCGCCCCCGCGCAGCGACGCTCAGTCCCGCGCAGGCCGAGACACTCGCGATCGTCGCCTACCTGCAGCCGATCTCGCGCCCCGAGATCACCCGTATTCGCGGCGTCAGCGCCGACTCCGCCAGCGCCACGCTGCTCGACAGGGGCCTGATCGAGGAGGCCGGTCACTCGCAGTTCGGCGCCGTTCTGTACCGCACGACGCCCCAGTTCCTGAAGCTGTTCGGGCTGCGCAGCCTCGACGAGCTGCCCGACATCGCCCGCTGGGACCCGACGCCCGAGGAGCAGGCCGAGCTGCGCGAGCGGCTGTTGCGCGCCGGCGAGGCGCGCGCGGGCTAGCCGCGTGCTCAGCCGCGTGCGACGCTGAGGCGCGGTGAGTTGACGAGCGTCTGCAACACGACGCAGTAGCGCTCGGTCAGCTCGAGCAGCGTGTCGAGCTGCTCCTGACTGGCGTCGCTGTCGAGCTCGAAGCGCAGTCGGATCGCGCGGAAGCCGACCGGGGCCTGCCGGTCGACCGCGAGCGTGCCGCGGAAGTCAAGCTCGCCCTCGGCGTGGACCGAACCGCTCACGACGATGCCGAGCGAGGTTGCCACCGCCTGCATCGTCACGCCGGCGCACGCGACGAGCGCTTGCAGGAGCATGTCCCCCGAGCATGCGCTGAGACCGTCGCCGCCGCTCGCCGGATGCAAGCCCGCCTGTACGAGCGCGCGACCGGTCTCGACCGAGCAGGTCACGCCTTCGCCGAGCGCGCCGCTCGCTTCGAGCACGACCAGCGCCGCCTCTGCGTCATCGCGGTAGCGCTCCTTCAACGGAGCCTGGATCGATCGCAGCGCGTCCTGTTCCATTTTTGCTCCTTTCATGGCCTCCCGGCGAGGCTAGCCCACGATCTCAACTCCGTTGGTGGGCGCGGCGCTGTGCGCGGCCAGCTGGCCGCATGCCGCATCGATGTCGCGCCCCCGGGTGAGACGCACGGTCACGGGCACCCCGCGCGAGTCGAGCGCAGCGCGGAACGCTGCGATCGACTCGCGGCTCGAGCCCGAGTACGGGCCCGCCGCCGTCGGGTTGTAGGGGATCAGGTTGACCTTGAAGATCGGCGGCGAGCCGGCGCGTCCACCACTTAGAGCGTCAGCGAGGGCGAGGGCCTGCTGATAGCGGTCGTTGACGCCTGCGAGCATCACGTACTCGATGAACACGCGTCGACGCTTGCGCGCGTGGAACGCGCGGCACGCCTCGATCACGTCGCGCAGCGGATAGCGCTCGTTGACGGGCATCAGCTCCGAGCGCAGTGCTTCGTCTGCGGCGTGCAGAGACAGCGCCAGTCGCAGTGGCATCTCGGACTCGGCCAGGCGTTCGATCCCTGGGATCCAGCCGACGGTCGAGATCGTGGTGCGCCGGTGCGTGATGCCGATGTCCGGCAGTCGCTCGCACGCCGCGAGCACGCTGTCGATGTTGAGCATCGGCTCGCCCATGCCCATGAACACGCAGTGGTCGATCGCTTCGATGCGGCGGAAGTGAAGCGCCTGGTCGAGGATCTCAGACGCGCTCAGGTTGCGTGCGAACTTCATCGCGCCGGTGGCGCAGAACGTGCACGTCAACGGGCAGCCCGACTGCGAGGAGATACAGATCGAGCGCCTGCCGCGCTGCGCCGGACCGGCCGTGCCGGCCTCGCGACGATCGCGGTAGCGCATCAGCACCGCCTCCAGCGGCCGGCCGTCGCCGGTGTCGAACAGCGCCTTGACCGTGCCGTCGCTGGAATGCGCCTCCTCACGCAGGCGCAGCGTCGAGAACGGCAGCTCGCCGGCGAGGGTCTCCCGCAGGCCCGCCGGCAGATTGGTCATCTGCTCATAGCCGCCTGCGCCACGGGCGGCCCAGGACCAGATCTGGTCGGCGCGAAAGCGCGGCTCGCCGCGTGCGGCGAGCGTCTGATCGAGCAGTTGCAGGTCCATCGTGCGTCCTATGGTTGCAGCGGATGCGAACAGTCACCGAAAACCCGCGATGCGGCTAGCGAAGTACCTCGCCCACGCGGGCGTCGCCTCGCGGCGCGCCGCCGAGGAGCTGATCGCGGCCGGACGTGTGAGCGTGGGGGGGCAGATCGTCACCGACCCGGCTCGCGACGTCGATGAGAGCAGCCGTGTGGCGCTCGACGGACGGCCGCTCGCGGGACCCGAGCCGCGCGTGCTGTATGCGCTGAACAAGCCCGTAGGAGTGGTCTCGAGCGCGCGCGACACGCATGGGCGCCCGACCGTCGTCGAGCTTGTGCCCGCGCGAGGGCTGCGCCTGTACCCCGTCGGAAGGCTCGACATCGACAGCGCGGGCCTGATCCTGCTCACCAACGACGGCGAGCTCGCCAACCGTCTGACCCACCCGCGTTTCGAGGTGCCGAAGACCTACCGCGCCCGTCTCGGGGGCGCTCCGGTGTCGGCCGCCGCGCTGCGCGCGTTGCGCGCGGGCGTGTCGCTCGAGGATGGCCTCACGGCGCCGGCGCGCGTGCGCCGAGTCGGCGGCGCCGGCTCGAACCTGCTCGAGCTGACGATCCACGAGGGACGCAACCGCCAGGTGCGTCGGATGTGCCTGGCGGTCGGGCATCCCGTGCTCGAGCTCGAACGCACGCGCTTCGGCCCGCTGGCGCTGGACGGACTGGCGCGCGGAGCGCATCGTCGTCTCGACGGGGCAGAGCTCGAGCGCCTGCGCGCGCTCGCGCTCTGACAGAATCGCGCGCCATGCGACTGTTCGCCCTGCGGGGCGCCGTAAGCGTCGAGCGCAACGACGCCAAGGACATCCTCGACGCGACCACCGAGCTGATGCAGGAGATCATGCGGCGCAACGCGCTCACACCGGACAGCGTCGTCAGCTGCGTCTTCACCGCCACCCGGGACCTCAACGCCGAGTTCCCGGCGGTCGCGGCGCGTGCCGTCGGCTTCGACCGCGTACCGCTGCTGTGCGCGCAGGAGATCCCCGTCCCGCGGTCGATGCCACGCGTGATCAGGGTGCTGATCCACTACTACGCCGACGACGAGCACGTGCCCGCGCATGTCTACCTGGGTAACGCGCGCGAGCTGCGCACGGACCTGGACGCGGCACAATAAGCGCGTGGCGATCGAGTTCTCAGAGCGCATCAGGCGCATTCCCCGCTATCCGGCCGCGGGCGGCTACGCGCAGCAGGAGCCGCCCGTACGGCTGGCCAGCAACGAGTCGCCATACCCGCCGCTTCCGGCCGTGCGCGAGGCGATCGAGCGCGCGCTCGGCACGCTCAACCGCTACCCCGACCCCTCCAACTCGCTCCTGCGCGAGCGCCTCAGCGATCGCTACGGGGTCCCCGTCTCGCGAATCGCGATCGGCAACGGCTCATGTGACATCTTGCTCGCCGCGGGCGAGGCGCTGCTGGAGCCGGGCGCAGAGCTCGTCTATGCCTGGCCGTCGTTCTCGGTCTATCCGCATCTCGCCGCGGCGTCGGGCGCTCGGGCCGTGACCGTCGCGCTCGACGAGCACGAGCGCCACGACCTGGGAGCGATGCTGCGCGAGATCAACGTCGCCACGCGGCTGGTGCTCGTGTGCAACCCCAACAACCCCACCAGCACGGCGGTTGCGCTCGCGGACATCGCGGGCTTCCTCGCGGAGGTCCCGCGGCACGTGTGCGTGATCCTCGACGAGGCCTACTGCGAGTTCAGCACCGTCGAGGATCCGGATGCCTCGCTGGAGCTGCTCGACGCGCATCCCAACCTCGTGCTGCTGCGTACGTTCTCCAAGGTGTACGGCCTGTGCGGGCTGCGCGTGGGCTTCGCGCTGTGCGGCTCTGAGGAGCTGCCACGGGCGCTCGATCAGGTGCGCCAGCCGTTCTTCTGCAACGCCCTCGCCCAGGCCGCGGCGGTCGAGGCGCTCGCCCACCAGGACGCTGTCGAGGATCGCGTGATCCGCACGGTCGCCGAGCGGATCTCCGTCGATGAGCGCCTGCGCGCACTCGGCATCGAGCCGGCAGAATCGCAGGCGAACTTCTGCTGGTTCGCGCTCGGCGACGATCGCGACGAGCAGGAGGTCATGCGCGGCCTGCACGAGCGTGGCGTGCTCGTGCGCAGCGGGAGCGCGCTCGGTAGCGTTGTGCCCGCCCTGCGCGTGACCTACGGCCTGCCCGAGGAGAACACGCGTTTCCTCGATGCGCTCGCCGAAGTGCTGGCGAGCGCTTGAGCAGCTGTCAGCCGCGACCTGCTCGCCGTAACAATCGTCTCCCACCGCTCGACGGTGCGCGCTTTCTCTGCTACAAACCACTGCAGACAGCCATGTCAGAGTCGGTTCGCATATCCGCTTCAACAGCTCGCGTCCTGTCCACGTGGCCGTCCTCACGCGCCTATTTCGCGTGGCGATTTATCTAGGCGCTCCGGCCTGCACCCGTCCGTGAGTGGGTGCCTGCAGCCGCACCGGGTCCCTCGATCGGGGCCAAGCGCCACCAACGCGGGCGTCTCAGCGTCCCTCCTCACGATCGAACGAGAGGCGGCTGTTCGCCACCTCTAAGATTCCCAGGCGCAGCGAAAGGATGAGTCGATGATGATTGTCATGAAGGAGACCGCCACCAACGAGGAGGTGGAGTCGGTCGTAACCAAGATCGAGCGAGCAGGTGCGCGCGCGCATCGCATCTCTGGCGCGCGCGTGACCGTGATCGGCGCGATCGGCGACGTCGAGCAGGACGCGAACGTCGAGAGCCTCGGACTCGAGGGCCAGTCCGGCGTCGACCGCGTCGTGCCGATCCTCAAGCCGTACAAGCTAGCCTCGGCGCAGATCACCCACGGCGAGCGGACCGTGCTCGACATCGACGGGCGCAAGGTCGGAGGGGACAACTTCGCCCTGATCGCCGGTCCATGCACGGTGGAGTCTCGCGAGCAGATGCTGCAGACGGCACAGGTGGTGCGCGATGGCGGCGCCACGCTGCTGCGCGGCGGTGCGTACAAGCCGCGCACCTCTCCGTATGCGTTCCAGGGACTGGGGCAGGAGGGCCTGAGACTCCTCGCCGAGGCGAAGGCCGAGACCGGCCTGCCGATCGTCACCGAGCTGATGGACATCGGCGACCTCGATCCGGTTCTGGAGGTCGCGGACGTGATCCAGATCGGCGCCCGCAACATGCAGAACTACCCGCTGCTGGCAGAGCTCGGCCGTGCCGGTCGTCCGGTCCTGCTCAAGCGCGGGCTCTCCGCCACGCTCGACGAGCTGCTGATGGCCGCCGAGTACATCCTCAAGGAAGGCAACCCCAACGTGATGCTGTGCGAGCGCGGCATCCGCACGTTCGAGACGGCCTACCGCTTCACGCTCGACCTGATGGCGGTGCCGGTGCTCAAGGAGCTCTCGCACCTGCCCGTGATCGTCGACCCGAGCCACGCCGCCGGGCGGCGCGATCTCGTGACGCCGTTGTCGCTGGCCGCCGCGGCGGTCGGCGCCGACGGCATCATCGTCGAGGTCCACCCCAACCCCGACGAGGCGATCTGCGACGGACCGCAGGCGCTGCGTGCGGAGGACTTCGCCGAGTACGCGCTCGCTGTCGAGCGCGCGACGGCTCTCGCGGGCAAGGCGCTCGCAGGGAGGGAGCCGGCCCTTGCCTGAGCTACCCGGTGCCCAGCTGCGACCGGCCGACTACGTCCGCGACATGCGGATCGAAAGGGTCGTGCCACTGCTGTCGCCCGATGCGCTGCTGGAGCAGCTGCCCCTGAGCAGCGAGCAGGCGGACGTCGTGATCGGCGGCCGCCGCGAGGTCGGCGCCGTCCTCGACGGGGCCGATCCGCGGCTGCTCGCGGTCGTCGGCCCGTGCAGCGTGCACGATCCCGACGCAACGCTCGAGTACGCGGCGCTGCTCGGGCAGCTCGCCCGCGATCTGAGCAGCGAGCTGCTGATCGCGATGCGCGTCTACTTCGAGAAGCCACGGACCACGACGGGCTGGAAGGGGCTGATCAACGACCCGCATCTCGACGGCTCGGGCGACGTCAACGCCGGACTGCACCTCGCGCGGCGCGTGCTGCTCGGCGTGCTCGACGCCGGCATTCCCGTCGGCTGTGAGTTCCTCGACCCGATCACGCCGCAGTACATCGCCGACGCCGTCTCATGGGGCGCGATCGGCGCGCGCACGACCGAGAGCCAGATCCACCGCCAGCTCGGTTCGGGGCTGTCGATGCCGGTCGGCTTCAAGAACCGCACCGATGGCAACGTGCAGGTGGCCGTGGACGCCGTCCGCGCCGCGGCGGAGCCACATGCGTTCGCCGGCATCGATCCGAACGGCACGCCGGCGATCCTGTACACGCGCGGCAACTCTGAATGTCACGTCATCCTGCGCGGTGGAAAAGGCCAGCCCAACTACGACGCCGCGAGCGTCGCGGCGGCGCTGGGGCTACTCGACGGCACGGGCCTGCCGACGCGCGTGATGATCGACCTCAGCCACGACAACAGCGGCAAGGACGCCGAACACCAGCCGCACGTGGCAGCCGACGTCGGCGGTCAGATCGCGAGCGGCAACGACGCCATCGTCGGCGTGATGCTCGAGTCGTTTCTCGTCGCTGGCCGCCAGGATCTGCGGCCCGGCGCCGAGCTGTGCTACGGCCAGTCGATCACCGACGGATGCATCGGCTGGGAGACGACCGTCGAGGTGCTGGAGGGGATGGCAGAGTCCGTACGCGCTCGCAACCTCGCCCGAGCGCAGACGGCGCAGCCCTGAGCGGATGCGGATCGCGGTCCTCGGCGTCGGGCTGATCGGCGGCTCGATCGGAATGGCCGCGCGCACGCGGGCAGGCGCGAGCGTGTGCGGCTACGACCCCGACCCCGACGTGCGCGCCCGCGCCCTCGCCCTGGGGGCGATCGACGAGCAGGCCGATGACATCGCCGGCGCCGTCGCCGGCGCCCAGGTCGTGTTCGTCGCCGCCCCGGTTGGCGAGCTGCTGAGCGCCGTCAAGCACGCGCTCGCCGGCGCGTCCACGGACTGTGTCGTAACCGATGTCGGTTCGACCAAGCGCGTGCTCGGCGACGCGGCCGCCGACGAGCGCTTCATCGGCGGCCACCCGCTCGCGGGCGCGGAGACCGCGGGCGTAGAGCACGCACGGGAGGATCTCTTCGATGGCGCGACCTGGTACCTGACGCCCGCCAAAGGCAGCACCGCGGGCGTCCTCTACGAGCGCCTGCACCGGCTGCTCGGCCGCTTCGGAGCCCGTCCCGAGGCGATCGACGCCGCGACCCACGATCGGCTGATGGCGTGCGTGTCGCACCTGCCGCACGTGCTCGCGAACCTGCTCGTCGCCGAGACAGCGACGCTGCTGGGCGAGGAGTCCCAGCGCCTCCCCGCGGTCGGCCCGAGCTTCCGCGACGCCACACGCGTCGCAGGCGCCAACACGGCCATCTGGACCGACATCTACATGTCCAACCGCGACGCGCTGACGGACGCGATCGACGGGCTGGCGGCGCGGCTGCAGGAGGTGCGCGGCTGGCTCGCCGCGGAGGACGCGCGCGCGGTGAGCGCCTGGAACGAGCGCTCGCGGGCCGAGCGCGAAGCGCTGCTCGGTGCCGGGCTCGTCGGCCGGGCGGGCGAGACGGCGATCGAGCTGCGCGCCTCCGTGCCGAACCGTCCCGGGGTGATCGCCGAGATCGCCCTCGCTCTCGGCGGCGCCGGCGTGAACATCCTCGACATGGTGCTCTCGCCTTCGCAGGACAATCGCCAGGGCGTGGTCGCGCTGTGGATCGCCGGTGACGAGCACTCGGGCCGGGCCAGAGAGCTGATAGCCGACCTCGGATTTCCGGTGGTGCAAGCATGAAGGCGTCGCGATGAACATGCGCTTCGAGCCCGCGCACGGACTCTCCGGCGAGCTGCGCGCGCCGGCGGACAAGTCGATCTCCCATCGCGCAGCGCTGCTGGGGGCGATGGCGTCCGAGCCCGTGCGCATCGAGCGCTACCTGTACGCCGCCGACACGACCTCCACGCTCGAGGCCGTACGCGCGCTCGGTGCGCTGGTCGAGCGCGACGGTGAGGATCTGGTCGTGCGCGGCACCGGACTGCGCGAGGCGTGTGAGCCCGCTGCGCCGATCGACGTGGGCAACGCCGGCACGCTGCTGCGGCTGCTGCCGGGCTGGTTGGCGGCGCAGGAGGGGTGCGTGTTCACGCTCGACGGCGACGAGTCGATCCGCCGCCGACCGGTGGACCGCATCGTCGAGCCGCTGCGCCAAATGGGCGCTGAGCTCGAGGCGCGCGACGGGCGCTTCGCGCCGCTGCGCATCCACGGCACGCATCTGCGCGCGATCTCCCATGAGATCGGCGTCGCGAGCGCGCAGGTCAAGTCGTGCGTGCTGCTCGCCGCTCTCACCGCGGACGGCGCCACCACCGTCGGCGAGCCCGCGCGCAGCCGCGATCACACCGAGCGGATGCTGCTTCGGGCTGGCGTCGCGATCCACCGCAACGGCCTGCACGTGACGGTCGTCAACGCCGACGAGCTGCTGCTCGACACCGTCACCGTCCCGGGCGACCCCAGCTCAGCCGCTTTCATGGTCGCCGCCGGCGTGCTCGTGCCCGGCTCGCGCCTGTTGATCGGCGACGTCGGCGTCAACTGGACGCGCACCGGCTTCCTGCGGATCGTGCGGCGGATGCGCGGCATCGTGCTCGGGGACCTCGAGGACGAGACGGGAGAGCTGGAGGCCGAGGAGCCCGTGAGCGACCTCGACGTCGCGCACGGCGCCCTGGAGGGCACCGTCGTCGAGCCCGACGAGGTGCCGCTGGCGATCGACGAGCTACCGCTCGTCGCGCTGCTCGGCTGCTACGCAGAGGGCGAGACCGTGGTGCGCGGCGCGCAGGAGCTACGCGTCAAGGAGTCAGACCGGATCGCCGGCGTCGTCGAGGGGCTGCGCGGCCTGGGCGCCGAGATCGAGGCCACGCACGACGGCTTCGCGGTGCGCGGCACCGGCGGCCTGCGGGGCGGGCGCATCGACGCGCGCGGCGATCACCGCCTGGCGATGCTGGGCGCCGTGGCGGGCCTCGCCTCGCGCGAGGGCGTCGAGGTCGTGGGGATGGACGCCGCAGAGGTTTCCTACCCCGGGTTCGTCGAGGATCTCGCGCACCTGTGCTCGTAGCGATCGACGGGCCAGCCGGTGCGGGCAAGTCAACCGTCGCTCGCGCGCTCGCGCGCGAGCTCGGCTTCACCTACCTGGACAGCGGCGCGATGTACCGCTGCGTGGCGCTCGCCGCGCTCGAGCGCGGAGGGGGGACGCTGCCCGAGCGTCCAGGCGCGCTCGCCGAGCTCGCCCGTGGGCTCGAGATCGAGCTCTGCGGTGGCGGCGCTGCCGCCTCGCCCCGAGCGTCGCCTCCGGTGCTGCTCGACGGACGCGACGTCACCGAGGCGATCCGCACGCCGGCGGTCTCCGAGGCGGCGTCGGTGCTTGCCACCGACCCAGAGGTGCGCGCGGCGCTCGTCGCCAAGCAGCGCGAGCTGATCGCGCGTGGAGACTGGGTTGCCGAGGGACGCGACATCGGCACGGTCGTCGCTCCTGACGCCGAGCTCAAGGTGTTCCTCGTCGCTGACCCGCGTGAGCGGGCGCGCAGGCGTGCCGCGGAGCTCGGGGCCGACGTCGACACCGTGCTTGCCGAGCAGACCATGCGCGATCAGCGCGACGGCACGCGCGAGCACAGCCCCTTGCAGGCGGCATCCGATGCCGTGACGCTCGACACGAGCGGGCTCGGCGTCGAGGAGGTCGTGGCGCAGATCGTCGCTCTCCTAGACGGCGCATAGCCTGGACTGAGCGTTCCCCCAGTCATACTGGCCCAATGAAGGTCGCCATCGTCGGCTATCCCAACGTGGGCAAGTCCTCACTGATCAACCGCCTCACGGGCACGCGCGAGGCGGTCGTGCACGAGCGCCCAGGCGTCACGCGCGATCGCAAGGAGCTCGAGTGCGAGTGGAACGGACGCCGCTTCACCCTGATCGACACCGGCGGTGTCGACTTCCAGGATCAGGACCCGCTCGCGGGCTCGATCCGCGAGCAGGCGCGCGCGGGCATCGCCGACGCGGAGGTGGCCGTGCTGGTGGTCGACGCGCGGGCCGGCGTCCGCGCGGGCGACGAGGAGATGGCCGACCTGCTGCGCCGCGCACCGCTGCCGACGATCGTCGCCGCCAACAAGTGCGACAGCGTGACCGAGCTCCCGCTCGCGGCTGAGTTCCACCGTCTCGGGCTCGGCGAGCCGCTGCCGGTCTCCGCCGCCCAGGGCCTCGGCTCGGGCGACCTGCTCGACCGCATCGTCGAGCTGCTGCCCGCCGGCGACTCCGAGCCCGCGGACGACACCGTGCGCCTCGCGGTGATCGGCAGGCCGAACGTCGGCAAGTCCTCGCTGGTCAACCGCTTCCTCGGTGAGGAGCGCGTGATCGTCTCGGACATAGCCGGCACGACGCGCGATGCGATCGATACGCCGCTGCTGGTGGACGACCGCAGGCTGATCCTCGTCGACACCGCCGGCATCCGCCGCCAGGCGAAGGTGTCGGACTCGGTCGAGTACTACACGGCGCTGCGCTCGCGACGCGCCGCCGAGCGCGCCGACGTCGCGCTCGTCGTCTGCGATGCCGGCGACGGCGTCACCGCCCAGGACCTGCGCATCGCCGAGCTCGCGATGAAGGCCGGGTGCGCTACCGCGATCGTCCTCAACAAGTGGGACATGCAGGAACCCGCCGACGGCGAAGCCGGCGGGCGACTCGATCTCGAGCACGAGCGCGCGCGCGTCGCCGAAAAGCTCCGCCTGCGCCCGCGCGTGCTGACCGTCAGCGCCAAGACCGGCCGCCACGTGGCACGCCTGCTGACCGAGGCGATCACGCTCGGCGACCGCATCAGCGGCCGGATTCCCACACCCGAGCTGAACCGCTTCCTCGCCGAGACGGTGCAGGCGCGCCAGCCGCCGGTCGGCACCCGCCGGGGCGCCGGCAACCATCGCCTGAAGCTGATCTACATGGCTCAGATCGGCGAGCGCCCGCCGCGCTTCGCGATCCAGGTCAACTCGCGCGCACGCGTCACGCGCGACTACGCGTACTTCGTCGAGAATCGTCTGCGCGCCCGCTACGGGATGGACGGCGTGCCGCTGATCATCGACTTCGTCGAGCGCGGCCAGCGCGGACGCGCCCGCGCCGCATAGACTTCTGCGACTTTTGCCAACCGCCGGCGTACTGCGGCCCTCGCAACCGTGCCCCTCGACCTCTCGGAGCTGATTCCCAAAAGACATGACTGAGCTAAGCGACAACGAGTTCCTGTTCACCTCCGAGTCCGTCACGGAGGGCCATCCCGACAAGATCGCCGACCAGATCTCCGACGGCGTGCTCGACGCAGTGCTGGCCGACGAACCGTACGGGCGCGTCGCGTGCGAGACGCTCGTCAACACGGGCCTCGTCGTCGTCTCAGGGGAGATTTCGACCGAAACGTACGTCGACATCCAGGAGGTCGCGCGCGAGACGATCCGCAAGATCGGCTACACCGACGCCGACCTCGGCTTCTCGGCGGACTCGTGCGCGGTGCTCAACGCGATCGACAAGCAGTCTCCCGATATCGCGCAGGGCGTCGACAAGGCCTACGAGGCGCGCACGGACGCCGACGACGATGACGAGCTCGACGTCGCCGGCGCCGGCGACCAGGGGATGATGTTCGGGTACGCCACGAACGAGACCGACACGCTGATGCCGCTGCCGATCTCGCTCGCGCACCGGCTCGCCGAGCGCCTGTCCGTGGTGCGCAAGGACGGCACGCTCGGCTACCTGCGCCCCGACGGCAAGACGCAGGTCAGCGTGCGCTACCAGGACGGCAAGCCGGTCGAGATCGAAAAGCTGCTGATCTCGACCCAGCACAACGAGGGTGCCGAGGCGCTGATCCCCGACGACCTCTGGGAGCACGTCGTCGTGCCGATCCTGCCGGGCGAGCTCTACGACGCGGGCAAGCTCCGCAGGAACTTCCTCGTCAACCCCACCGGTCGCTTCGTGATCGGCGGCCCGGTTGGCGACTGCGGGCTCACCGGGCGCAAGATCATCGTCGACACCTACGGGGGCATGGCCCGCCACGGCGGCGGGGCGTTCTCGGGCAAGGACCCGTCGAAGGTGGACCGTTCGGCCGCATATGCCGCGCGCTGGGTCGCCAAGAACATCGTCGCCGCGAAGCTCGCCGACCGCGCCGAAGTGCAGGTCGCCTACGCGATCGGGGTCGCGCATCCCGTATCGGTGATGGTGGAGACGTTCGGCACCGAGAAAGAGGACCTCACGCGCGCTCAGATCGCTCGCGCCGTCGACGAGGTCTTCGACCTGCGGCCGGGCTCCTTCCGCGAGGAGCTGCGCCTGCACCGCCCGATCTATCAGAAGACCGCCGCGTACGGCCACTTCGGCCGCGACGACGCCGACTTCACCTGGGAGCGCACGGACAAGGTCGACGCGCTGCGCAGCGCGGCCGGCGTCTGAGCGCAGCGTCGGGCGCCGCCTATCGGTCCTCTAGGGTCGAGCAGGTGTCGAGCATCGTTCAGCTGGACGGCGACGTGGCCGCGTCCGCCACGACATCGCTGATCGCCAAGGTCGAGCCGATGACGACGGCGCGCGCGCTGCGGGGGCCGTTCGACTATCGGCTGACGGAGGCGCTCAGCGGCGAGGTGGAGATCGGGTCGATGCTGGTCGTGCCGTTCGGCCGCCGCGAGGTGCTCGGCGTGGTCGTGGGCCTCGCGGACAGCAGCGAGGTCGCCGAGGAGAAGCTGCTCGCCCCGCTGCGCGCGCTTGATGAAGGCCCGCCCACCCTGCCGGCCGATCTCGTTGTTCTGGCCGAATGGATCGCCGGCGAGTACTGCTCGACGATCGCCCGCGCGCTCGCGCTGGTGCTGCCGCCGGGTGCGGCACGCCGGCTGAGCGGGCGCAAGCGCCGCGCCGTGGCCCGCCCGGAGCACTTGCCGGTCGGCGCTCGCGGCCGCGGCGCGCCCGAGCTGACGGCCGAGCAGCAGGCGGTGCTCGCGCCCGTGTACGCGGCGCTGCGCGAGCGGCGCGCCGAGCAGCGCCTGCTGCACGGCGTGACCGGCTCAGGGAAGACCGAGGTCTACCTGCGTGCCGCACACGCCGCGCTGGAACAGGGTCGCGGCGCGATCGTGCTCGTGCCCGAGATCGCGCTCACACCGCAGATCGTCGGGCGTTTCCTCGAGCGCTTCGGCGACACCGTCGCCGTGCTGCACTCGCGGCTGACCCCCTCACAGCGCTACGCGGAGTGGCGTCGCCTGCGCGAGGGCCACGCGCGGGTGTGCGTGGGGCCGCGTTCAGCGGTGTTCGCGCCGATCGAAGAGCTCGGGTTGATCGTCGTCGACGAGGAGCACGACGCCTCCTACAAGCACGAGGGCGACCCGCGCTACGACGCGCGTGACGTCGCCGCCTGGCGCGCCGAGCGCAGCGGCGCGGTGCTGCTGGCGGGGAGCGCGACACCACGCCCCGAGAGCGTGCAGCGGCTGCCGGTGAGCGTGCTGGCGCTCAGGGTCGATGGCCGGCCGCTACCGCCCGTCCAGGTGCTGGACATGCGAGGCGACGGATCTGAGATCGTCCAGCAGGGCCTGCATCCGATCACCGCACAGGCGCTCGCCGACGTGCGCGCCAGGGCCGGCAAGGCGATCGTCCTGCTCAATCGGCGCGGCTGGTCGAACTTCCTCTCGTGCCGCTCGTGCGGGCACGTGTGGAGCTGCCCGGAATGCGACGTCGCGCTCGTGCTGCACCGTGCCGGGGGCTACCTCGCGTGCCATCACTGCGGCCACCGCGCGGCCGTCCCGGCACGCTGCTGCGACTGCGCCTCGACGGCAGTCGCGCGCCACGGCGCCGGCACCGAGCGCCTGCAGCACGACCTCGCGCACGTGCTCGACGACGGCCGCTTTCCGGTGTTTCGCCTCGACGCAGACGTGGTCGGGGAGGACCGAGACGTCGGGGAGATCCTGCGGCGCTTCGAGGCAGCCGACCGCGGGCTGCTGATCGGAACGCAGATGGTCGCCAAGGGCCACGACTTTCCCGACGTGAGCCTCGCCGTCGTGCTCGACGCCGACGCCACGCTGCGCTTCCCCGACTTCCGTGCGGAGGAGCGTACGTTCGCGCTGATCGCCCAGCTCGCCGGGCGCGCCGGACGCGGCGGCCACGGACGGGTGCTCGTGCAGACGATCGCACCCGACGCACGAGCAATCGTCCACGCGGCGCGCCACGACAGCGACGGCTTCATCGCCGGCGAGCTCGAGCGCCGCCGCGCGCTCAGCTACCCGCCGTTCGCGCATCTGGTCAGGATCGTCCTCTCCGCCGTCGAGGCGCCTGCGGCGCTGGCTGCCGCCCGCGAGCTGCGCGCCCGTCTGTCGGGGCCGCTCGCGAACTGCGACGCTCGCGTGCTCGGTCCGGCCGCGCTGTTTCGCCTGCGCGGGCGCGAGCGCTACGTGCTCGTCGTCAAGAGCGCCGAGCGCCGCCGAGCGGTGAAAGCGGTGGGGGCGGCGGTGTCGGATCTCGCCGGCACTCGCGCGCACGCGGGCGTGAGCATCAGCGTGGACGTCGATCCGCAGTAGCAACTTGCAACGAACGGTCCGACGTTGTATGTGGGCGGTGCCCTCTGGTACGTTCCCGACTCGGGACACCGGTCACATGGAGGTGAGGTGTGGAGACTCGGCTCGCCGGTCAGCTGGCGGGGACGTGGCGGCTGCGTGAAAGGGATGTGAGGATGGATGCCCACGCTGGCCGGCATATAGGGCGGCGCGCGTGCGCCTTACTCGCGGTGCTCCTGTGTGCCCTGGTCGCGGTTCCGACCGCCTCGGCGAGATCGAGATCCGCGCCCCGAGGCACCCACTACGCCAAGATCAGGCGCGTCTGCCCGACCCCCAAAACGGGAGATGCGACGTGCCTCGCCCTCGCGCGCGTTCCGGTGGCCTCCGCCGCGGCCGGTGAGCCTGGCGTCAGGCCCTACACGGCCACTCGTGGAGCGCTGGAATCGGGGCCGGCCGGTGGCCTGACGCCCGAAGAGCTCGCGAGCGTCTACGGCTATAGCCCGGCCGTAGGGGGCTCCGGGCAGACGATCGCACTCGTCGATGCCTTCGACGACCCGAACATCGAAAGCGACCTCGCCACGTTCGACACCGAATACGGGATCGCTCAATGCACCAAGGCAAACGGCTGCTTCACCAAGGTCTCCCAGAGCGGTAGCGCCACGCTACTGCCGGTGCATGACAAAAGGGGGTGGTCGGTCGAGATCGCACTCGACGTCGAGATGGCGCACTCCGCCTGTCCGAACTGCAAGATCCTGCTCGTCGAGGCCAACAACGAAAGCTTCAAAAACCTTGCCGCGGCGGTCGGGGAGGCGGTCAGCTTGAAAGCGACCGAGGTGTCGAACTCCTACGGCGGGCCCGAGGTCGAGCTCGGGTCGGCCGAACTCGCCGCGTACAAACATCCTGGCGTCGTCATCGCCGCGGCAACCGGAGACGCCGGCTACGACGACTGGACGCGATTCGTCAACGAAGGCGAACTGGTCGCCGCCGAACAGCCCGACGCGCCCGCATCGCTGCCGTCGGTAGTTGCAGTCGGTGGCACCACGCTGGAACTCAACGCCGGGGGCAAGCGCGCGAGCGAGAGGGTGTGGAACGGCAACGGCGTGGAAGACGAAGGCGAATTCGCGGAAGGCGCGACCGGCGGTGGCTGCAGCACGTTGTTCGCCGCCGAGCCCTGGCAGCAGGCCACGCATGGCTATGCCGCGACCGGCTGCGCCGGCAAACGGGTCGCCGCCGACGTCTCCGCCGTCGCGGATCCGAACACCGGCTTCGATATCTACGACAGCTACAACTGCGGTGCAGCCTGCGAAGAATTCGGCGGTGGTGGAGGGTGGTTGACGATCGGGGGCACCTCGGTCTCGACTCCGCTCATCAGCTCGCTGTACGCGCTCGCGGGCGGCAGCCACGGCGTCGAATACCCGTCGCTCACGCTGTACAGCCACCTCGGTGAAAGCTCGTCGCTCTTTGATGTCACCGAAGGCGGTAGCGGCTACTGCGACGACGGTGGATTGGCTTGTGGTGCCAACGAACTGGAAGGAGCCACGGTCGATTGCGAAGGGACGACCGCCTGCAATGCCGCGCCCGGGTTCGACGGACCCTCGGGCGTCGGCACGCCGAACTCGCTCAACCTGTTCAAGCCGTTGCTGCCTGTCGCCGTAGTGTCGCCACCCAGCTCGCTCGAAGCCGGTGTCGCCGCGAGCTTCAGCGCCAGCTCCTCCAGTGATCCCTATCCGGGCGCCGTCCTCACCTACTCCTGGAACTGGGGTGATGGGAGCGCTGCGAGCGCCGGCGTTGGTCCGACGCACTCGTACAGCACTCCAGGCAAATACACCGTCACGCTAACCGTGAGTGATAGCTATGGCTTCAAAAGCGCCGCAGCGACGACCGTAGTCGACGTGGGGACGAACACGGTCAAGAAACACGAAGAAGAAGAAGCAGCCAAGAAGAAGGCCGAAGAAGAAGCAGCCGCGAAGAAGAAGGCTGAAGAAGAAGCGACTGCAAACAAGCAGGCTGAAGAAGAAGCGACGCTGAAGGCGAAAGAAGAAGCCAACGAAACGGCGAAGAAAGCCAAAGAAGCCAAAGTGGCGGAAGAAACGCAGCGAGAAGAAGCTGCGACGCAAGCCGAAGCGGTCAAAAAACACGAAGAAGAAATTGCAGCCAACAAGAAGCGCGAAGAAGAAGCCGCCGCGAAATCGTCGGTCAACGCAGGCTCACTGGGAGTGAATGGCTTTCAGGTGAGCTTCGTGCCGCCGGTGCCGGACGCCGAGCTCGCGGCGACCTCGCTCCAGGTGAGCCCATCGGGCACGGTGACGGTCAAGATCAGCTGCCCGGCGGCTGAGACGAGCTGCGCGGGAACGGTCACCCTGCGCACGCTGGCCGCCGTGGTCGCCGGAGGTGAAAACGCCGTCAGCAAGAAGGCCGCGATCCTGACGCTGACCGCAGGCACGTTCACGGTCCCGGGCGGCAAGGTGCACGCGTTCACGCTGCACCTCTCGAGCAGGGCGCGTGCGCTCCTCAGACACGCGCGCACCATGCGCGTCCGCGCGACGCTCCTCGCCCACGACTCACGGGGCGCCGTCCACACCACCCGCACGATCGTCACCCTGCGGGCGCCCAGGGCGCCGCGGCACCACGGCTGAGCGCGCCCCATAGCCAACAGGGGCCTTCGACGATCCGGCGTGACGCCTTGGCCCCGGATCGCGAGCAATCCGCGATTTGCCGGCCGCTGCTCTTAGACTCAGGCTGATCATGAGCGCGGACGACCGCACAGCCGAGGAGGACGCATCGCTCGAGCTCCCGGCGCCGACCTCCGAGGAGGCCGACGTCGAGGTCGAGCGCGAGCAGGACGCGCCCGAGCCCGCAGAGCTCGATGCCGAGACGCGCGAGCGCCGCGACGCTGCGCTTCGCCACGTGCGCAAGTTCGGCGACCCGGTGCTCCGTGCCACGGCGCTCCCCGTCGAGCGCTTCGACGAGGACCTGCAGGAGGAGGTCCAGCGCATGGGCGAGCTCATGCACGACGCGCTCGGCGTCGGGCTCGCCGCCACGCAGCTCGGAGTGCTGCATCGCGTGCTCGTCTACAAAGCCTTCCTCGATGATCCCATCACAGCACTCGTCAATCCAGAGATCGAGTGGATGAGCGAGGAGCTCGAGCTCGGCGACGAGGGATGCCTGAGCCTGCCCGGCGTGCACGTCGAGGTCGAGCGCCACGCACGGCTGCGTGTCCGTGCACGCGACGAGAACGGCGATCGGGTCGAGGTCGAGGTCGAGGGGCTCGAGGCACGGGTGATCCAGCACGAGATCGACCACCTCGACGGCGTCCTGATACTCGACCGCATCTCGCGTGAGGCGCGCAAGGAGGCGATGCGCGCGATGCGCGAGGCGCAGAACCCAGCCGAGGATCGGCCCGCCGACGCCGCCTAGCGCGGAGTGGCAAGCGCGCGCCGTGGCCACGGTCTTCATCGGCACCTCCGAGTTCGCCGCCGCCGTGCTCGAGCGGCTCGCGCGCAGCGACGCCCACCGCCCCACGCTCGTCATAACACGGCCCGACCGTCCCAGCGGTCGCGGCCGGCGCCTGACGGCGCCCCCGGTAGCGGTGACGGCGCGAGCGCTCGGGCTGGCGCTGGAGCAGCCGCAGAGCGTCAACGATCCGCAGTCGCGTGCGCTGATCACGCAGGCCCTCGGCGCGGACGGGGCCGACGGCGCGGACGGCGCCGCAAGCCGGCGCTCGAACGCGGTCATCGTCTGCGCGTTCGGGGCGCTGATCAAGGAGCCGCTGCTCTCAGAACACGAGGTGCTGAACGTACACCCATCGCTACTGCCGCGCTGGCGAGGAGCCGCGCCCGTCGAGCGCGCGATCATGGCCGGCGACGAACGCACCGGCGTCTCGATCATGCGGCTCACTGCCGGCCTCGACAGCGGCCCCGTGTGCCTGGAGGGGGTCGAGCAGATTCGAGCCGATGACACGTACGGCTCGCTGGCGCCACGCCTGCAACAGCTCGGCGGCGAGCTGCTGGTGCGAGCGCTCGATCAGTCGCCGTCGTTCGTCGAGCAGCCGCAGGAGGGTGTCACCTATGCAGAGAAGCTCGGCCCGGCCGACCGCCTGCTCGACCCTGCCCGGCCCGCGGACGAGCTCGAGCGCGTCGTTCGCGCTCTACATCCACACATCGGCGCGCGCGTCGAGCTCGCCGACGGGAGCCTGCTCGGCGTGCACCGCGCCGCGCTCCTCGAGGACGACTACGCCCAGACAACACGAGCAAGCGACGCTGCCGCGGCGGGAGACGCTGAGCCCGGCCCTTACGCGCACGAAGGGCGCCTGCTGCTCGACTGCGCGCCCGGAGTGCTCGAGCTGCTCGTCGTACAGCCGCCCGGCGGTCGCGCGATGGACGCGTCAGCCTACCTGCGCGGTCACGGGCTCCCTGGACGCGCGTAGTCCGTGACATAGCGCGGTGGCTGGATGCCGGCGCGCAGCAGCGGATCTGGCTCGGGCGCTCGCGCCCGGCTCGTCAGCGGGATCACGCCGGCCCACGCCGGCAGCGCGTAATCCTCCTCGTCGTCCAGCGGCCCTCCGCTGCGGACCTTCGCCGAGCACTCCTCGATCGGCAGCGCCAGCACCGCCGTCGCACGCAGCTCGTTCGCGCTCGGCGCGCGGACGTCATCCCAGCGCTCGGGCACGATGTGTTCGACCACTGCCCGCAGCGCCGCACGCTTCTCGTCGAGGTCCTCGAGCGGCCTGGCCTGCCCGATCAGCATCGCCGAGCGGTAGTTGGCCGAGTGGTGCATCGCCGAGCGTGCCAGCACCAGCCCGTCGATCAGCGTCACCGTCAGGCACGCCGGGGCGCCCGTCGCCAGCGCCCGCAGCGTGCGGCTGGCCGTCGAGCCGTGGCAGTAGACCACGTCGCCGCTGCGCGCGTGCAGCGTCGGGATCACGAACGGCTGCCCGTGCTCGTCCACGATCCCCAGGTGCGCAATCAGCGCCTCGTCGAGGATCGCGTCGATCACGGCGCGGTCATAGCTGCCGCGTTCGCGCTTGCGGCGCAGTCGCACGCGCTCAGAGGCAGGCGGCGCTGTCGTGGCTTGACTGCTCGGCGGTTGCGTGGACACCGCGCACTCCTCTCTATAACTATAAAATCTGTAATAGTACAGATGGATGACTGCCCTGGAACAGTATCGGATCCGGGCGAGCACGAGGGCCGAGCTCGTCCGCCACGTCGAGGCGGGGGTCGCCAGCGGCGCGCTCACTCCCGGCGAGAGGCTGCCATCGGTGCGACGCCTGGCGGTCGAGACCGGGCTCAGCCCGGTAACCGTCGCAGCGGGGCTCGCGGAGCTCCGCCGGCGCGGGGTCGTCGTCAGCGAGCCGCGCCGCGCGACGCGGATCGGCCCCGGTCCGCCGGTCGGCCCGCTGCGCGCGCCGTTGCCAGTACCGCCCGGCGCGTGCGACCTCTCGCGCGGCAACCCCGACCCGGCGCTGCTGCCAGACCTCGCCGCCGCGCTCGCACGTTGCCAGCTGCCCGCACGTCTCTACGGCGAGCCGCAGGCGCTGCCCGAGCTGCTCGCGCTCGCCCGACAGCAGCTGCGCGCCGATGGTGTCCCGGGTGAGGAGCTGTGCATCGCCGGTGGGGCGATGGACGCGATCGAGCGAGTCCTGGCCGCGCACCTGCGACCCGGTGACCGCGTCGCCGTCGAGAACCCCGGCTACGCCGCCCTGTACGACGTGCTGCGCGCGCACGGCCTCGTGCTCGAGCCCGTCGCGCTCGATGCGCGCGGGATGCTCCCCGCCGAGCTGCGCCGCGCGCTCGCGCGCGGCGCCGTCGCGACGGTCATCACGCCCCGTGGCCAGAACCCCACAGGCGCCGCGCTCGACGCTGACCGCGCACTGGCGCTGCGCGCGCTGCTCGCCGACTTCCCCCGCGCGCTCCTGATCGAGGACGATCACCTCGGAGCGGTCGCCGGCGCGTCGCTTCACACGCTCCTCTCCGAAGCGCAGCCGCCCCGGCATTGGGCCGCCACGCGCTCGGTCGCCAAGGCGCTCGGCCCTGACCTGCGCCTCGCGGTGCTCGCCGGCGACCCCCACACGATCGCCCGCGTCCGCGGCCGCCAGCAGTGCGGGCCCGGCTGGGTCAGCCACATCCTGCAGACGCTCGTGCTCGAGCTGTGGCGCGACCCCGACGTCGGCGCCCTCGTGGCGCACGCGAGCGCCGCCTACTCGCAGCGACGTGAGCGACTGCTCGCGTGCCTCGCTGCCGAGGGCGTACACGCCTACGGAGCGTCCGGGCTGAACGTGTGGATCCCCGTCCAGGAGGAAGCGGGCACGATCGGCGCGCTGATGCAGCGCGGCTGGGTGCTGGCGCCGGGCGCTCCCTACCGCCTGCCGGGCGCTGCGCCGGGCCTCCGCGTCACAACTGCCACGCTGTCCGAGCTCCAGGCGCCGCGACTCGCGCACGATCTCGCCGAGATCCTCGCCCCGAGCAGCTTCAGCCGCAGCGGATAGCGATCATGCCCAACGTGTCCAGCCCACCAAGCGCATCGGTTGCGCCCGCGCGCCGCTGTGCCTACACGGTCCTGCGCAGGGTCTTCGAGCAGGGCGCCTACGCCGACCGCGCGCTCACCGCAGAGGCCGCGCAACTCGAGCCACGCGACCGCGCGCTGGCGATGCGCCTCGCCTACGGCGCAGTGCAGCGCCGCGGCACGCTCGACCACCTGATCGAAGCGCTCAGCGAGCGCCCCGTCGGCGCCCTCGACCCGGCCCTGCTCGCCGCGCTGCGACTCGGGCTCTACGAGCTGCTCTACACGCGCGGAGCTCCCGACTACGCCGTCGTCGCCGACGCCGTCGAGCTCGCCAAGGCCCACGGCCGCGCCGGGCACGGCCTCGTCAACGCGGTGCTGCGCCGCGTCACGCGCGAGGGCCCCGACTCGCTGCTCGACGGGCTCGCCGACGACACCGTCGAGCGCGCCGCGATCAAGCACTCCCACCCCGAGTGGATCGCGCGCCTGTGGTGGCAGGCGCTCGGCCCCGAACAGGCACGCGCGCTGATGGCGAGCGACAACGAGCCCCTCGAGGTTGCCCTGCGCGCGAACACGCTCGTCGCCGACGCCATCGCCCTCGCCGACGAGCTGCCCGTGCGCACGCATCTCGATCCCGACATCCCCGAGGCGGTGGTGCTCGAGGAGCCGTTCGACGCGCACAACTCCAGCGCGTTCCGGCGCGGCGCCTTCCACGCGCAGTCGCGCGCCGCCATGCGCGTCGCCCGTGAGCTCGCTCCCGCCGCCGGTGAGCGCGTGCTGGACCTGTGCGCGGCCCCCGGCGGCAAGACCACCCATCTCGCCGCGCTCATGCACGACCGCGGCGAGGTGCTCGCCGTCGAGCGAGACAAGCGCCGCGCCGGCTCGCTTGTGCGCACCGCGCAGCGACTGCGCGCGAGCAGCGTCCGTGTCGAGGTCGCCGACGCCGAGCACTGGACCGAGGCCGCCCGTGGCGCCGACGCCAGCGGATTTGACCGCGTGCTCGTCGATCCGCCCTGTTCGGGGCTCGGCACGCTGCAGGCCCGTGCCGACCTGCGCTGGCGCGTCACGCCGGATGCGGTTGCCAAAATGGCGGGCACGCAGACACGGATCCTCGCCGCCGGCGCCGGCGCCCTCCGTCCGGGCGGCGTGCTTGTCTACTCTACCTGCACGATCTCACCTATTGAGAATGAGCATCTGATCGCTGACTTCTTGGACTCCCACGCCGACTTCGCCCTCGAGGATGTCGTGCTGACGCTGCCCCATCGCGACCACACCGCCGGCTTCTATATCGCCCGCATGCGCAGGAGCTGAGCATGGAGGGCAATCCCGAGACGCCTGCGAAGACCGCCATCGACCTGGGCCCGCAGTGCCCGAACTGCGGCGAGCCCTGGCTGCGCACGACCAACCTTCCCGGGCGCTATCGCTGCGTGTACTGCCTGCACCGCTTCGAGCTCACCTCGGTGTGCCCCAACTGCGGCGAGCACTCGACGATCGTGAGGATGTCCTCGACCGCGATCCTCAAGTGCAACGCGTGCGGGGACTCGATGCTGCAGGCCGTATGACGATTATGGGTTGGGCGTGGTTGGGGTCGGCCCGCCTGTGGTTGTCGTTTTCGCCGAGCTGTATGACCATGGCGCACCAAGTGCGTAACTCGTGAGCAAGCGCGCGGGCGAACTGCTGGCGGGCGTGCGCGTCGCGCCTTCGATCCTGTCCGCCGACTTCGGGCGGCTGCGGGAGCAGGTCCTCGAAGTGCTCGCCGCCGGGGCACGGCTGATCCACGTCGATGTCATGGACGGGCATTTCGTGCCGCCGATCACCATCGGCCCGTTGATCGTCGCGGCGCTCGCAGACGCGGTGCACGACACCGGCGCGATGCTCGAGACGCACCTGATGATCGAGCGTCCCGAGCGCCACGCCGAGGAGTTCGTCAAGGCGGGAGCGGACTCGATCACCTTCCATGCCGAGGCCACCCCGCACGTCGCCTACACCGCCGGCCTGATCCGCGACGCCGGCGCGGGCGTCGGCCTTGCCATCAACCCAGGGACCCCCGTCGGGGCGCTCGCGGAGATGACCGAGGCGATCGACCTCGCGCTGTGCATGACCGTCAACCCGGGCTGGGGCGGGCAGCCGTTCATCGCGCACTCGCTCGAGAAGCTCCCGCAAGTGCGCGCGCTCGTGGGCGCGGATGTCGCGGTCGAGGTCGACGGTGGCATCGATCCGGACACCGCGCCCGCCTGCCGGCGGGCCGGCGCCAGCGTGTTCGTCGCCGGCTCGGCGATCTTCTCCGCGCCCGATCCCGGTGAGGCCTACCGCGCGATCGCCGCGTCGGTCGACGCGCTCTGAGCACGCATCGGCGCTCCCTTACCGCGACGGTAGAGCACCGTCAGCATCGCGGCGAGCAGCGCCGTCGCCCCGGCATAGCCGATCTCGGCTCGCAGCAGCTGTTCGCTGACCGGTGAGCTGAACATCCAAACGATGAAGACGACCGCCGCACACGCCCAGCACACGGCGGCGGCACGCGCGCGGTCACGTGCGAGGGCCGCCTGGTTGAGAGCTCCCGAGGTCAGGTGCAGGCCCATGCCGACGCCGATCAGCGCGAGCCCGAAGCGGTTGTAGCTGAACGACTGCCCGAAGAACACGTGCTCGAGGGCGAACGGGCCCAGCACGAGCAGGCCAAGCGCGACCGCGACGGCGAAGCCTGCGATCGCGAGGATCGTCACGCGGATCGCGCGCGCGAACGCCTCGTGGCCCGCGGTCGCCTCGAGGCCCGTCAGGTGCGGTAGCAGCGAGGTCTGGATCGCCTGAAACAGCTGCAGCGGAGCACGCGCGATCAGCAGCACGTTGAACACCACGCCCGCCAACACCGCGCTGCGCGCGGTCGCGTCGACGGTCAGCACGGCGCCGTTCAGCAGCGTCTGCTCGGAGAGCATGATGCTCGAGACCAACACCGCGAAGCCGCCGCCACGTCGCAGCGACAGATCGTTGTGCGCGACTGTCTCCTGCACCCCCTCCGTCCCGGGTCCCGCCAGCGCGGCGTCGGCCTCGTCGACGGTGATCAGCGTCCCGCCCGCCGGCCCTGTCGCTTCCGCCAGCGCCTGATCGAGCCCGCCGCCCGACGCGCGGTGGCGCCCCGCTCGATCGCCGCGGCTTCGCGCGAACGCCGCAGGGACGACCACCAGCGAGACGAACGGAGCGGCGGCGATGCCCAGGGCGACGGCCGTCTGCCCGCTCGCCACCTCCAGCGCCACCGCGATCGCAAAGCAGATGCGCGACGTCGACTCCATCAGCACGAGCGCGCCGAACAGTCCGAAGCGCTGATGCCCGGCCAGCCAGCCGCGCGCGAAGTAGCTCGCCGCATAGGCCAGCGTGCCGACCACGAGCACGTAGTACAGGGCGCTCTCGCCTTCGAACACGTCGTTCACCAGCTCACTGCGCAGCGCCAGTGCGACCGCCAGGAAGATCAGCGCGAAGCTCGCCTGGATCAGGATCGGGACGCGCAGCCCATGCTCGGCGTGTCCCAGAGCGCGGCGTTCGGCGATCGTGCGCGACAGCAGCTGTTCGATCGGTCGGTAGATCACCGAGATGATCACGAACATCACCGACCACAGAACGTCGAGCTGCTTTGCCGATGCTTCGCCCAGCACGTGGCTGGCGATCGAGAAGTACGCGAACGTGAGCAGGCCCGTCGAGGCGATCCCGATCGACAGGATCCGTGCCCCGGAGCCGTATCCAGAGGAGCGCTTGCCGGCTGGCTCAGAGGCGGACAAGCAACATCGTCCAGGGGAACGGCGAGCGCACCTCGACGACCTCGCCGTGACGCGAGAGGAGCTCGACGAACGATCGCCTGGACCAGTGGTTGAGGTGGCCCGGCGTGTTGCCGAGCGCGGGCCAGTACGCGCCGCGCGCCATGTTGAGCATCCGCCACAGGGGCTCGCGCGGGACCGACACCAGCAGGTGGCGCTGGGCGCAGCGGGCCATCTCGGCGAGGCTGTGCTCGGGGTCGGGCACGTGCTCGAGCACCTCGATCGCGCTCGCGAAGTCGAACTCGCCGGTCGCGAACGGCAGGTCTTCCGCCGCCATCACGCGGTATTCGAGGTTCGGCGCCCGGCGCTCGGCCCAGCCGGCCTGGATCGAGTCCTCTTCGAGATCGATGCCAACCACGCGCGCGGCGTCCGCTGGGTTGCGCTTGGCCAGCCGCCTGGCCCAACGGTGAACCAGCACCCCCTCGCCGCAGCCCACATCCAGCACGGAGGTCGGAGCCGCCGCCTCGAACAGCTCGTCGAGGTCGCGCTCGAAGCGCGCCATCAGACGACGCACCACGGGGTTCGTCGAGCCGTACTTGTCGTAGGTGTTGCCGGTGACGATGCCCTCGTCGGAGACCGTCACCCCGCTCACAGCCGCACCGCCTCGCCGGGACGGCGATGCTCGCCGGCGGGGTCGTCCTCGCCCGCGTCGTGCCCCCGGACCCTCTCGGGCGCTCCCTCGGGGCCCGTCCGCGGCGGACCGCGGCGCTCGCCCGCTTCGTAGTGCGAGGGCTCGATCTCCAGCTGCAGCTCGATCCGGCGCACCCGCTCGAACGTGCGCTGGATCATCACCCGCTGGGCCGCCAACAGGTCGCCGATCACGCCCAGCGCCCACAGCACGACGGCCGCGATGAACAGCACCGCGCCCAGGATCAGCGACTGAACGTGGCCCTTGCCGTTGCCTTCGGCGTAGGCGACCACGAAACGGATCCACACCCCCACCGAGCCGAGGCCGATCACCAGTGCGAGGCTCCAGAACACGCGCAGCGGCTCGTACTGGGCGTAGATGCGGAAGATCGAGACGGCGTTGCGCCGTACGTAGGCGCTCATCGACGGGAACAGCCGCGACTCTCGCGTCTTCGGGTTCGTTCGCACCGGCACGTGGTCGATTGCGACCAGCATCTTGCCCGCCTGGATGATCGTCTCGAGCGTGTAGGTGAACTTGGAGACGACCATCATCTGGATCGCGGCCTCGCGGTTGTAGGCACGAAAGCCTGACGTCGTGTCCGGCACCGAGGTCGAGGACGCCTGGCGCACGACCCACGAGCCGAGTCGCTGCAGCGTCTTCTTGAGCGGTGAGAAGTGGGCGACCTCGCCAACCTCACGGTCGCCGACGACCATGTCGGCACGGCCCTCGAGGATCGGGCGTACGAGCTTGACGACGTCGGCGCCGCAGTACTGATTGTCCGCGTCCGTGTTGACGATCACGTCGGCGCCGAGCTTCAGCGCGGTGTCGATGCCGGCCTGGAAGCCGGCGGCCAGGCCCTTGTTGTTGGTCAGACGCACCAGATGATCGACGCCGTGAGCGCGCGCCACCTCGACGGTCGCGTCGGTCGAACCGTCGTCGATCACGAGCCACTCGACGGCATCGAAGCCGTCGATCGTCCGCGGCAGTTCCGCGAGCGTCTGCGGCAGCTGCTCCGCCTCGTTGAAGCAGGGGATCTGGATGATGAGCTTCATGGCGTTCGATTGCCTAGACTTGGCTTCCGCCAGTATCCCAAAGCGCAGGTCGCGGTCTTGGCGCAAGCATCGAACCAACCCATCCGGCGCGCTATCGAAGGTGGCGCCCGGTGGGCCCCTATGAACCAAGGCTAGATGGAAAGCGCGATGCTCACCCGGCCCAGCCCGGGCACGATCCGCCTGGCACGGCTGCGCGCGGTCCCGGCCGGAAGATGGGCCCGTATCGGCTTTGCCGTGATGTGCGTCGGTGCGCTGATCGGCTACTTCGCGTTCCCGACGTATCCCACCTACGACTCCTTCTACGCGCTGCTGTGGGGGCGCGACCTGCTGCACCTGCACCTGCCGGACTTCCGCGTATACCGAGGTCCGACCGAGCACCCGCTGGCGATCGCGTTCGGGATGCTCTGCTCGATCGTCGGTCAGGGCGGCGCCCGGCTGATGGTGCTCGGCTCGATCGCCTCGTTCGTGGCCGCCGTCGCCGGCATGTACCGGCTCGGGCGGCTGTGCTTCGGGCCGGTCACGGGGCTGGTGGCGGCGTTGCTGCTGCTGAGTCGCTTCTTCATCGAGAACCTCGCCGCCCAGGGTTACCTCGACATCTCCTACGTGGCGCTGATCGTATGGGCTGTCGTGCTCGAGGTCGAACGTCCCCGGCGTGGCACCCCGGTCTTCCTCGCGCTGGCAGCCGCGGGGCTGCTGCGTCCCGACGCATGGGTGCTGAGCGGCGCGTACTGGCTGTGGTGCTGCTGGCCGGCGCGCACAGATCGCGGCTCGCACGGGCCGCGGGTGAGCCTCGCGCGGAGCCTTCGCTACCTGGCGCTCGCCGCGATCGCGCCGCTGGTGTGGGTCGCGCTCGACGCCGTCGTGACGGGCAACCCGTTGTACTCGCTCACGGCCACCGCCAAGGCGGCCTCGGAACTGGAACGAACGCAGGGTTTCACCAGCGTCGTGGGCTCGCTCTGGAGCTACGGGGTGCGCATCGACAAGCTGCCAGTGCTGCTCGGCGCTCTCGTGGGGGTGCCGCTGGCAGTGTGGATGGCGCCGCGACGAGTGATCGTCCCCTTGGCGGCGTTCCTGCTGCTGGTCGGCGTGTACCTGGCAGAGGGCGCCGTCGGGGCGTCGGTGGTCGACCGCTATCTCGTCGGCGCTGCGACGATGCTGCTGGCGTTCTGCGCGGTGACCGTCGGCGGCTGGGCGATGCTCGAGCGCGGCTCGCGCCTGCGCCGCATCTGGATCGTGGGAGCGTTCGCGCTCGTCATCTACGGAGGCGTCTCTGCGGCAAATACGCTGAGCCTGAGCGGTTTGCGGACCACGCTCGCCGAGCACGAGGACTTCCACGAGGGCCTGGCGCAGGCGCTGCAGAGCCCGGCTGTGCGAGCCGAACGTCGACGCTGCCCGACCGTGTCACTGCCCGACAACAAGCTCATCCCTGACGCGCGCTGGATCCTCGACACCGCCGGACAGGAAGACATCGTCGCCCGCAGCCAGGCGCGCGCCGACGCAGACGCGGGTGAGCCCGAGCTCGCGCGTCGTCTCGCCGCGGGCAGCGTCGCGGTATATCCACTCGGCGACGCGATCTTCGTCGATGCGATCGCGGACCCGGGGGACAGCCCGCAGGACGAGCTGCCGCCGAAGGGCTTCAGGCCGATCTACACGAGTCGCTTCTTCGCGGTGTATGGCAACTGCTGAGGAGCCACAGCTCGGCCACGACGTCGCCGACCGATCGGGCGTCGGGCCGGCGGAGCGCTCAGGCTCGGAGCGCGCGCGGCGCTGGGTGTGGGCCGGGCTCGCGTTCGTGTTGCTAGCCGGCCTCGGGCTGCGCCTGTGGGGTACGCGCCAGGGGCTGCCGTACGCGTACAACACCGATGAGGCCGACCACTTCCTCACGCACGCGGTCGAAATGTTCGAAAAGCGAACGCTGAATCCCGGCTACTTCGCCAATCCACCGGCGTTCACGTATGTGCTGCACGGACTGCTCGCACTCGCCTACGGCGGCGCCGGCGGCGCCGTCCACGCCTACAAGCACGATCCCGAGAGCGTGTTCACGCTCGCGCGCGTCGCCGCCGCGCTGCTGGGGACGGTGGCGCTGTGGCTGCTGTACGCGACGGGCGCGCGGCTGTTCAACCGTGCCGTCGGCCTGCTGGCGGCCGCGGTCGAGGCGGTGGCGTTCCTGCCGGTCTTCTATTCGCATCTCGCGCTCAACGACGTCCCCACGCTCGCGCCTGTCACGCTCTCGCTGCTCGGCAGCGCCGGCGTGCTGCGCAAAGGGCGAGCCCGCGACTACGTGCTCGCGGGCATCGGCCTGGGGCTCGCGAGCGCGACCAAGTACACCGGTGGGATCGTGATCGTGCCGCTCGCCGCCGCCATCGCGGCGCGCTTCGCGCAGGGGGGCCCAGCCGCGGCAACGCGTGCGCTGCGCGGGGTCGCGCTCGCCGGTTTCGCCGCGCTGGCGGCGTTCCTGGTGGCCAACCCGTACGCGCTGCTCGACTACAGCGCCTTCCACGGCGAACTCGTCCGCCAGTCGACGCTGTCGGGCGAAGCGCAGGGCAAGCTCGGTGCCCCGCGCGACGGCGGCGTCATCTACTACCTGTGGTCGCTGACGTGGGGTCTGGGCTGGGTGCCGGCGCTGGCCGCGCTCGGCGGCGCGTTCACCGTGTGGCGCTCCGAGCGCGCGGTGTGGTGGCTGCTCGTGCCCGCCGCGCTCGCCTTCCTCGCGTTCATGGGGCTGCAGGGACGCTACTTCGGGCGCTGGCTGTTGCCGATCTTCCCGATCCTGTGCCTGCTCGCGGCGAGCTTCACGGCGGAGGTGGCGCGCGCGGGAATCCGGCTGGCGCGCCGGTGGCGAGGGGGGCGCGTGCGAGGCGCGGGGAGCTCCGGGCACAGGGGCGCAGGAGCGCTCGGCGTCGCGATCACGGCGCTGTTGGTGGCCGTGCTCCTCGCCCAGGGGCTGATCTACAGCGTCCACTCGGGCCTGGTGCTCTCGAATGCGGACACGCGCACGCTGACGCGCAACTGGATGCTCGAGCACATCCCAGCTGGAACGCGCGTCGTCGTCGAGCCCGTGGCAGCCGAGTCCTGGGGGGAGCGCTGGAAGCAGTACCCGGCGCTGAATGAGAGGCGTGCGCCACGGCGCACCGCCCAGGGGGGGCTCGAATCGCGATTCACCCACCAACAGGTCGGCCTCGAGGACTATGAGCGCACGCTGCGCCCGGCGCTGATCGGCTACTACGAGCAGGAAGGCTACTGCTGGGTGATCAGCGGCTCGACGGAGTCCGGCCGCGCGGGCGCGGATCCGCGCGCTGTGCCGCAGGCGATCGCCTACTACAGGGCGCTCGCCGAACAGGGCGAAGTCGTCTACCGCGCCTCGCCCTACGCGCGCGGTCACGGGGCTGGACAAGAAACGGTTCCGTTCAACTTCGACTGGAGCTTCGACTACTACCCGCTCGCCTACAGCCGTCCGGGGCCGGCGATGACCGTCTATCGGCTGCACGGCGGACGCTGCGGCACGGCCCAGGGCTGACAGCCGGGCCAGGGTTATCCTGGGTTGACATGCCGAGCTGCACCGACACCGACAAGCTGCACCTGGCGCGCGCGATCGAGCTCGCACGCAACGGTCTCGGCACGGTCAAGCCAAACCCGGTCGTCGGCGCCGTGGTCGCGCGCGACGGGGAGATCCTGGGGGAGGGCTGGCACGAGGAATACGGTGGGGCGCACGCCGAGGTCAACGCGATCGAGGCCTGTGGCATGGCCGATCTGATCGGCGCGACGCTGTACGTGTCGCTCGAGCCCTGCTGTCACGAGGGCAAGACGCCGCCGTGCACAGAGGCGATCCTGCAGGCCGGCATCGGCCGCGTGGTGATCGCCTCCGATGATCCCACCGAGAAGGCCTCGGGGCGCGGGCTGGGGATCCTGCGCGACGAGGGCGTCGAGGTCGTCCTCGCCGACGGCGAGCTCGCCGCGAGCGCGCGACTACTCAACCAGGCGTTCCGCAAGCACGCGCGCGTCGGGCGCCCGTGGGTGCTCTTCAAGTCCGCGATGACGCTCGACGGCAAGGTCGCGACTCGCAGCGGCGACTCCCAGTGGATCAGCGGCGAGGAAAGCCGCGGCCTCGCCCACCAGTGGCGTGCCGCGGTCGACGCGGTGGTCGTCGGCATCGGCACCGCGCTGGCGGATGACCCGCAGCTGACCGCCAGACCCGACGGCCTGCCCGCGGAGCCCTGCGCGCAGCCCAGGCGCGTTGTCTTCGATTCGCTCGCGCGGCTCCCGACGAGCTCTCAGCTCGTGGCCGCTGCCGCCGAGACCCCGCTCACGATCGTCGCCTCGCGCGCGGCCGCACGCGCCGACACCGACGCGCTCGAAGCCGCCGGCGTGCAGGTGCTCGTCGCAACCGGCGAAAACGAGCCCGCGCGGGTGCGTTCGGCGCTCGATCAGCTGGGCGCGCTCGGCGTCGCCTCGGTGCTGCTCGAGGGGGGCCCGCATCTCGCCGGCGCCTTCCTCGACGCCGGCGAGATCGACGAACTGCGCCTGTTCCTGGCGCCATTGCTGCTCGGCGGCAGCGCCGCGCGCGACCCGCTCGAGGGCGAAGGCGTCGAGCGCATCTCCCAGGCGCTGCGTGCGCTCAGCTTCGACTGCGAATCCGTCGGCGGGGATCTGCTCATATCCGCGCGCCTGCGCGAGTGGTGACCGATGGGCACGCATGGCGGCGCAGAGCGTTGTCCTCGGTCGCTCGTGTGCGAAGCACACTTCGCTCCCTGCGTCCTAGCTCTGCTTGCCCTGCGTGCCCATCGGCCGCTGAGGCGGGGAAGCGGGGGTTGAGGCGATGTTCACGGGCTTGATCGCCGAGGTCGGCAGCGTGGCCGGGCTCGAGCAGGACGACGAGGGCGCAATGCTGAGGATCCGAACACGGCTCGCGGCGGACCTACACGAGGGCGACTCGGTCGCCGTCAACGGCGTGTGCCTGACCGCCACCGAGGTCAGCGACGAGGGCTTTCACGCGCAGGCCATGATCGAGACGCTCAGGCGCTCTTCGCTGAGCGCGCTGGCGCCCGGCTCGCCCGTGAACCTGGAGCTCGCGTTGCGCGCCTGCGACCGGCTTGGCGGACACGTCGTCCAAGGTCATGTCGACGGGACGGGCACCGTTCGCGCGGTGCGCGAGGAGGGCTTCGCGCGCGTGTTGGAGATCGACACCGAGCCGCAGCTCACGCGCTATCTCGTCGAGAAGGGCTCGGTCGCCGTCGACGGCGTCAGCCTGACCGTCAGCGCGCTCGAGGACTGCGGCTTCTCCGTGTCGCTGATTCCTGAGACGCTCGAGCGCACAAGTCTCGGCGCGATCCGCGAAGGTGGCGTTGTGAACATCGAGGTCGACATCCTGGCCAAGCACGTAGAGCGCCTGATGGGCGCTATCACTAGGTGAGCATGAGCACGCGCTCGAGGACCCCATTCGCCACGATCGAGCAGGCAATCGAGGAGATCCGCGAGGGCAAGATGGTCGTGGTCTGCGACGACGAGGATCGCGAGAACGAGGGCGACCTGACGCTCGCGGCGCAGTTCGCCACACCCGAGGCGATCAACTTCATGGCCAAGGAGGGGCGCGGGCTGATCTGCCTGTCGCTGACCGCCGAGCGCTGCGACGAGCTCGGGCTCGACCTGATGGCGGCCAAGAACGAGTCACCGTTCGAAACTCCCTTCACCGTCTCGGTGGAGGCACGCGAGGGTGTCACCACCGGCATCTCCGCCCACGACCGCGCACACACGATCCAGGTGGCGATCGACCCCGAGAGCCGGCCGCGGGACCTCGTGCAGCCCGGACACGTGTTCCCGCTCAAGAGCCGTGCCGGCGGCGTGCTCGAGCGCGCCGGGCAGACCGAGGCGGCGGTCGACCTCGCGCGGCTCGCCGGCCTGAACCCTGCCGGCGTGATCTGCGAGGTGATGAACGACGACGGCACGATGGCGCGCGTGCCAGACCTCGTCGAGTACTGCGCCCGACACGGGCTGAGCATGATCACCGTCGCCGACCTGATCGCCTACCGCCGCCGCCACGACAAGCTCGTCGAACGCGTCGTCGCGACGCGACTGCCCACGGCCTTCGGCGACTTCGAGGCCGTCGGCTACCGCTCGCTCGTCGACGACAAGCATCACGTCGCGCTCGTCAAGGGCGACGTTGCCGGCCAGCCCGACGTGCTCGTGCGCGTGCACTCGGAGTGCCTCACCGGCGACGTGTTCCACTCGCTGCGCTGCGACTGTGGCGAGCAGCTCGAATCGGCGCTGTCGATGATCGAGCGGGAGGGCCAGGGAGTGCTCCTCTACCTGTCCCAGGAGGGACGGGGAATCGGCCTGCTGAACAAGCTGCGCGCCTACAGGCTGCAGGAGGACGGCCTCGACACGGTCGAAGCGAACGAGCGCCTCGGACTCCCCGCCGACCTGCGCGACTACGGCATCGGCGCGCAGATCCTGGTCGACCTCGGGCTCAGCTCGATCCGGATCCTGACCAACAACCCCAAGAAGATAAGAGGCCTCGAGGGCTACGGGTTGTCGGTCAGCGCACAGATCCCGATCGAACACGCACCCAACGAGCACAACGCCGCCTACCTGCGCACGAAGGCCGAGCGCATGGGACACACCCTGCACCATCAAGGGCTGAACGTCGACGAGGAGTTCCTGCGCGAGGAGCGGCGGCGAACGTGAGCTTCGCGATCACGGTGGCGTGCTTCTACGAGGAGCTCGCCGAGAAGCTCGTCGCGGGTGCGCGCACCGCGTTCGCCGAGCACGGCCATCACGACATCGAGGTGTTCGAGGTCCCCGGTGCCTTCGAGCTGCCCCTCGCCGCCGCCTTTGCCGCCGCCAGCGGCCGCTTCGCCGGGGTCGCGTGCCTCGGCGCGGTGATCCGCGGCGAGACCGACCACTACGAGTACGTGTGCGCGGAGGTTGCGCGCGGGGTGATGCGCGTGCAGCTCGACACCGGCGTGCCGTGCACGTTCGGCGTGCTCACGTGCGCCACGATGGAGCAGGCGCTGGCGCGCGCCGGCGGCGACAAGCGCGACCAGGGTCGCCACGCCGCCGAGGCCGCGATCAGGCTCGCCACGCTGCGCGAGGAGCTCGGGTGTGCCGGCGCTTCCGTCGCCGTGCCCCAGCGCTCGGACCGCTAGACTGCCGCCGATGGCAAAGGTGTGTCACAGCTGCGGCAAGGGTCCGGCCTTCGGTAACAGTCGCAGCCACTCGATGGTCGCCACCAAGCGGCGCTTCGATCCGAACCTCCAGAAGGTCAGGATCATGGTCGGCAAGGCCCCGAAGCGCGTGTATGTCTGCACGCGCTGTCTGAAAGCCGGCAAGGTAACCAAGGCTCTGTAGCACCGCTGGGCGGCGCCAGGCGGCGTCCTCAGTCGCTCGAGTGCGAAGCACTCCACGCTCCTTGCGTCCTTGCCTGACTTGCCCAGCCCACCTACAGAGAAACTGTTCGTGCTCCGCGGAAACGGCTCGCCTGATGGCGGTGCGCCCGGGGAAGCTGATAGACCTGTCGCCGTGACGGACACGAATCTGGTCCGCTTCCGCGCGGCGGTGGCGGGCGCTCTTGCCCATTTGGAATCGCGCCGCCAGGAGGTCAACGACCTGAACGTGTTCCCCGTCGCCGACGGGGACACGGGTGACAACATGGCGCTCACGCTGCGCGCCGTGCTGTCGGAGCTCGATCGCCTGCAGGGCACCGACGGGCGCACGATCGACGAGATCGGTCGCGAGGAGATCGTGCAGTCGGTCGCGCGTGCGGCGCTGCTGGGAGCGCGCGGGAACTCCGGCGTGATCCTCTCGCAGTTGATCCGCGGCGCCGCCGAGGAGCTCGTCTCCAGGCCCGGGCAGCTGATCGACGCTCCGCTGATCGGCGCGGCGCTCGCCAACGCGGCCGACCGCGCGTACTCCTCTGTGCGCGACCCCGCCGAGGGCACGATCCTGACGGTCGCGCGCGAGATGGCCCACAAGATCGTCGCGGACCTCGCCCACGGGCCGGAGACCGCCCGCTTCGGGCCGGCAACCGAGCCGGGCGACCAGGACAAGGCAATCGCGGCCGCGCTCGAACGCGCCGTGCAGGCGGGGGAGGAGTCGGTCAAGCGCAGTCCCGAGCTGCTCGCCGCCCTGCGCGAGGCCGGTGTCGTCGACGCCGGCGGCTACGGGCTCACGATCATCTTCGCCGGCGTCGTCGCAGCGCTGCGCGGCGAGGAGCCGCCGCCGCTCGACCACTACGCACCGGCGCGCATCACCCACCCCGAGCACACATCGGGGACCTACCGCTTCTGCACGAACTTCGCCGTCACCGGGAGCGGCCTGAACCCCGCGAGCTTCATCGCAGCGCTCGAGGAGCTCGGCGACTCGGTGCTGGTGGTCGGCGACCCGAGCACGCTGAAGGTGCACCTGCACACCGATCAGCCCGAGCTCGCGACGGCGGTGTTCGCGAACTCCGGAGACGTCTCGCACCTGGACGTCGCAGACATGCGCGTGCAGGTCGCCGAGCGCGACGGGCGCCTGGGGGCCCACGGCGGGGATGCCCTCGGCGGACACGGCGACGCCCCGGTAGGCGAGGAGGTGCGCTGCGCCGCCGTGGCCGTCGTCAGCGGCGAGGGGCTGCGCCAGCTGTTCCACGAGCTCGGCGTGCACACGATCGACGGTGGACCGACGCTCAATCCATCGACATACGATCTGCTCGCCGGGATCCACAACGTCCCGACCGAGGAGGTCGTGCTGCTCACCAACAGCGCGAACGTGATCATGGCGGCCGAGCACGCGGCCCAGCTGTCGGACAAGCAGGTGCACGTCGCCCCGACCACCAGCCAGCAGGCAGGTCTCGCCGCCGCCGTCGCGCTTGCGCCCGAGCGCTCCGTCGAGGAGAACGCGCAGGCGCTCACCGAGGCGCTCGCGCGGGTGCGCACCGGCGCCGTGGCTCCCGCCGCTCGCGACGATAGCCAGGGGCGCTTCAAGCGTGGAGAGGCGGTTGGGTTCGTCGAGGAGGAGGTGCTCGCCTGGGGCGATCCGCGCGAGACGCTGCGGGCGGTGCTGCACGCGCTGGCCACCGCCGCCAACGGCGATGGGCCGCCGGAACTGATCAGCGTGCTCGACGGCGAGGACGCTCCGCTCGGTCTCGATGAGGTCGCGGTGATGGCCAACGGCGGCGTCGAGCTCGAGCTGCGCCATGGCGGCCAGCCCGCATACTGGTGGCTGCTCGCGGCCGAGTGAGCGGAGCACCGCGCTGTATAGCCATGGTGTGACAGCATCCGCGGGGGCAGATGCCCGATACGACCGCCGTCGCGATCATCATTCGACAGCGGATGCCAGCGACCAAGACTGACACACGGGACCCGTGCGCCGGCGCGAGCTCCGAGCGCAGTTCGCCGCCCATCACGCGGTTCGCCTCGCGCGAGCCGCTCAGCCACGCTGAGCTGATCGCCGCGCCGGTGCGCTGGCCACGGCCGTCGCGTCTGGAGGCTCCGCTCGCGCCCGCGGCCAAGAAGCTGGCTGCGGGGCTGCTCGCACTCGGGCTGCGGAGCGTTGGCGAGCTGCTCGAGCATCTACCGAGCGACAGCCGCGAGGCGCGGACGGTCGCGGCCCTGCGCCCGGGTGAGCAGGCGACGGTGTCGGTCGAGGTGCGGGCGATCAGCGCTCGGGCGGTGCGCCGCCGCGGTATGCGTCCGCTGGTGGAGGCGTCGGTGTTCGACGCCACCGGGAGGATGCGGGCGACGTTCTTCAACCAGCCGTGGCTGGTCGAGCGCTATCCACCCGGCACGCGACTGCTGCTGCACGGCAAGGCCGACGCGCGGGGCGGCTTCAGCGTTTCCCATCACGCGCTCGGCGCAGACGCTGGCACCGGGGTCCTCGCGGGCGCCGGCGCGGGCGACAGCGATGCGGTCGCGCATTACCCGGCGGCGGAGGGCGTCACCTCGACGCAACTGCTCACGCTCGTACGCGACGCGCGGTATGCGTTGAGCGACGTTCCCGAGGCGCTTTCGGCGGCTACGCGCGTGAGCGAGGGCATGCCCGACCGCGCGAGCGCTCTGGCGGCGATGCACTTCCCGCGCCTTGCCGGAGACCTCGAGACCGGTCGGCGCAGGCTGGCGTTCGAGGAGCTGTTGCTGACGCAGGTCGCGTTTCTGCGCCGCCGCGCCGCGCGCAGGGCACGGACGGGCGCCGCCGTGCTCGCCGATCCAGGCACACTCGCAGAACGCTGGCTGGAGTCGGGGCTGCCGTTTGCGCTGACCGGGGACCAGCGCCGCGCGGCCGAGGCGATCGCGCACGACCTGCGCCAGCGCGCTCCGATGCAGCGACTGCTCATGGGAGAGGTGGGCAGCGGGAAGACGGTCCTCGCCCTGTACGCGATGTTGCTGGCTGTCGGACACGGGCGTCAGGCCGCGCTGATGGCGCCGACGGAGACGCTCGCCGATCAGCACTTCGCGACGATCCAGGGGCTGCTGGGAAGCGGGGCGAGTGGGGTTCTCATCAGTACCGCGCTGCTGACCGGCTCGACGCCCGCAGCGCGGCGACGGGACATCCTCGGGAAGCTCTCGAGCGGTGAGCTGTCGCTGATCGTGGGAACGCACGCACTGATCGAGCCGGACGTGCGATTCAAGGAGCTGGCCGTGGCGGTGATCGACGAGCAGCATCGCTTCGGGGTGCGCCAGCGCGCCGCGCTCGGCGAGCGCGACCCCGCCCAAGCGGCCGGCGCGTCGATGCTCGCCCCCCACACCCTGCACATGACCGCGACGCCGATCCCGCGGACGCTTGCGCTCGCTCGCTACGGCGACCTCGACACGAGCGCCCTGCGCGAGCTTCCACGCGGGCGCCAGCCGATCGAGACGCGCCTCGTCTCGGGCGAGCAGGATCGGGCGCGGGCCTACGAGGAGTTGCGAGCGGAGCTCGCAGCCGGCCGCCAGGCCTACGTGGTGTGCCCGCTGATCGACGATCCTGACGCGCCGCCACCAGGCGCCGCAGCCAACTCTGAGACGACCTCCTCGACGCCGGATGCCGGGCTGCGAGCCGCGAGCGCTGAGCTGCAGCGCCTGCGCAACGGCGAGCTCGCGGGCTACGAGCTCGCGCTGCTGCACGGCGCCATGCGTCCACGCGAGAAGCAGGAGGCGATGGCTGCATTCGCTTCCGGTGAGGCGGACGTGCTGGTTGCCACGACCGTGATCGAGGTCGGGATCGACGTGCCCAACGCCACCGTCATGCTGATCGAGAACGCCGAGCGCTTCGGGATCTCGCAGCTGCATCAGCTGCGCGGGCGGGTCGGCCGCGGCGAGCATCGCGCGCGCTGCCTGCTCGTCGGCCCGCCGGACGCCGGTGCGTCAGGCCGGCTCGGCGCCCTGGTCCGCTACACAGACGGCTTCCGGCTGGCCGAGATCGACCTGGCGATGCGCAAGGAGGGCGAGCTGATCGGCACGCGCCAGTCGGGCCTCGGGCAGTTCCGCATCGCGCGCCTGCCCGACGACGCCCAGATGCTCGAGCGCGCCCGTGCACGGGCGGAGGCGATTCTCGCGGACGACCCCGAGCTGCGCGCACCCGAGCACGCGCTGCTGCGCGTCGCGCTCGAGCGCGAGCTCGGCGCCGACGCGGCGCAGCCGCTCTCGGCGTGACGTTACGGTTCAGCGCATGCGGGTCATAGCTGGGGCGCTCGGCGGCAGGCGCCTGCGGGCGCCGGCCGGCCGGGTCACGCGACCGACCTCCGACCGCGTGCGGGAGGCCGTCTTCGCGATGCTCGACGACGTCGCAGGCGCACGCGTGCTCGATCTGTTCGCGGGGACCGGCGCACTCGGCATCGAGGCGCTCTCGCGCGGAGCCGCGCTGGCGGTGTTCGTCGAGCGCGACGCGGGCGTGGTCCGGGTGCTGAAGGCCAATCTCGCGACGCTCGGCATCGCCGCCGAGGCGGCCGAGGTGCGTCACACCGACGCGCTCGAGGCGCTGCGCAGTGCAAAGACGGCCAAGGAGACATACGATCTCGTCTTCATCGACCCCCCCTACGGGCGGGCGCGACCAGCACCCTCGGCGTCCGGGCAACCGATCGGCGAACGGTGGGGTCCAGAGCTATCGGCGATCCTGCCGGCGCTGCTGACCCCGGGCGCGCGCGTCGTCGTCGAGAGCGATCGGCGAGCTCCCCTCGAGCTCGAGGTGCCGCTCGAGCGGCACAGGCGCTACGGGGACACTTCGATCACAATCCATCGGCATCAATGACCCCAACGCACAAATCGATCGTCGTATGCCCCGGCTCGTATGATCCGATCACCAACGGTCACCTCGACGTCATCCGCCGCGCCGCCTCGCTGTACGACGAGGTCGTGGTCGCCGTGGTCAACCGCTCGGTGCGCAAGAGCGGCGCGCTGTTCGGCATCGACGAGCGCGTCGGCTTCATCGAGCGCGCGCTCAGCGACCTCGAGGGGGTGCGCGTGGAGCCGTTCTCGACGCTCGTCGTCGACTTCGCCAGGAGCATCGGCGCGAAGGCGATCGTCAAGGGGCTGCGCGCGATCTCGGACTTCGAGTACGAGCTCGAGATGAACCAGCTCAACCGTCGCCAGGATCCGGGGATCGAGTCCGTGTACCTGATGGCCTCTCCGCAGTACAGTTTCCTGTCATCCAGCGGCGTCAAGGAGCTCGCCACGTTCGGCGGCAAGATCGACGATCTCGTGCCCGACGAGGTGGCAAGGCGCTTGCAGGAAGAGCTGAGACGCTGACGAAATGAGCGATGACGCGGGGCTGGAAGCCCTGCGGAGGTGACTAAAAATGGATGTCCTGGTACTCATAGACAAGCTCGACGACTTGGTGCACAACGCCAAGACGATCCCGCTCAGCGACTCCGTGCGCGTAGACAAGGAGGAGATCTACGACATCCTCGACCAGATGCGTGCAACGATTCCCGAGGAGATCAAGCAGGCTCGTTGGATCGTCAAGGAGCGCCAGGAGATGCTCGCCGAGGCCAAGAAGGAGGCCGAGCGCATCATCAAGGAAGCGCGCGAGCGCCAGGAGCGGCTGGTGGGCGAGGAGGAGGTCACCAAGCAGGCCGAGCGGGCCGCTGAGGACATCGTCGAGGACGCCCGCGCACGCGAGCGCGAGATCAGACTCGGCGCCGAGGACTACGCTGATGAGATCCTCAACACGCTCGAGGTCAACCTGTCGAAGTTCATCGCCGCGGTGCAGCGTGGGCGCGAGCGCCTGCAGGGCAAGGATGAGCCAGCTGAAGTCAGCTAGTGAGCGCGCCGCAGGCCACCGTGTCCAAACGCCGCCGCTCTAGGGTCCATACGTGAACGCGCAGGCGACGACGCGCGCGGTCGTGCACAAGTTGCAGGTCGCACGTGCTCTGATCGATACGGGCATGTTCGAGCCACTGCGCCCGGACAGGACGCTCCAGTCGCTCGTGGCGCTGCGCCGGTGGGGAGCGACCCCGGCCGGCGCCTACTCGGGTGCCGCGGCACGCCATCCCAACCGCCTGGCGCTGATCGACGAGCGCGGAGCGCTCAGCTTCGGGGAAGTGCACCGCCGGACCAACGCGCTGGCGCACGAGCTGCGCAAGGCGGGCATCGGCGTCGGCGACGGGGTGGCGATCATGTGTCGCAACCATCGCGGCTTCGTCGAGGCGACGGTGGCGTGCTCGAAGCTCGGCGCCGGCGCGCTGTTCCTGAACACCGCCTTTGCGGGACCGCAGATCACCGACGTACTCGCACGCGAGCAGCCGGTGGCGGTGATCTACGACGAGGAGTTCAGCGGCCTGGTAAGCGCGGGCGCGGCCAGCAGACTGCGGTTCGTCGCCTGGCAGGAGGCGGCCGCGAGCTCCGAGGAGCCGACGCTCGAGCAGCTGATCGCCCGCGGCGACGAGTCTGACCTGGAGCCCCCGCTGGAGAAAGGCCGGATCGTGATCCTCACCTCGGGCACCACCGGCACGCCCAAGGGCGCGGCGCGGCCGCAGAGCGACTCGGTCGAGCCCGCCGCCGCGCTGTTCTCGAAGATCCCGCTGAAGGCACGCCAGACGACGATGATCGCCGCGCCTATGTTCCACTCGTGGGGCTTCGCGCACTTCCTGCTGAGCCTGCCGCTGCTCTCGACGCTTCTGCTGCGCCGGAAGTTCGACCCCGAGGAGACGCTGAAGGCTGTCGCACAGCATCGCGCGACTGCGCTCGTCGTGGTGCCCGTGATGCTGCAACGGATCCTCGAGCTGCCGCCGGAGACGATCGCGCGCTACGACGTCAGCTCGCTCGAGGTGATCGCAGTCAGCGGCTCGGCCCTGCCCGGCGAGCTCGCGACACGGGTGATGGACACCTTCGGAGACGTTCTCTACAACCTGTACGGATCGACCGAGGTTGCGTGGGCGACGATCGCGACCCCCGCGGACCTGCGCGCGGCGCCCGGGACCGCGGGGCGCCCGCCGCTCGGGACGGTGGTGAAGCTGCTCGACGAGGACGGTCGCGAGGTGCCGCGAGGCGAGGTCGGAAGGATCTTCGTCGCCAACGAGTTCCAGTTCGAGGGTTACACCGATGGCGGCGGCAAGGAAATCGTCGGCGGTCTGATGCGCACTGGCGACGTCGGCCGCCTCGATGCGGCGGGCCGTCTGTTCGTTGATGGACGCGACGACGAAATGATCGTCAGCGGCGGTGAGAACGTGTTTCCACGCGAGGTCGAGGACCTGCTCGCCGAGCACGGCGAGATCGAAGATGTGGCGGTCGTGGGAGTGGAGGACAAGGAGTTCGGCCAGCGGCTGAAGGCGTTCGTCGTCCCCCGCAACGGCAACGATCTGACGGCCGAGGCGATCCAGTCGTATGTGAAGCAGAACCTCGCCCGCTACAAGGTCCCGCGCGACGTCGTGTTCGTCGATCATCTGCCGCGCAATGCCACCGGGAAGGTGCTCAAGCGGGAGCTGCGCACACGCTCCTAGCGCCGCCGCGCCGTCTCGCTAGCCTGGAGGAAGATGGCTGTCGGGACACACGATTTCGATCTGGCGGGCTTGCGACTCAGTCCGGGCGAGGGCCGTCGCATCGAGCTGGCGACGCCGATCGAGCCGCTGGTGCTCGGCAGCGAGCGCTACGCGGCGCAGCCGCACCTGGTGCCGGTGGAGCTGAACGTCTCGCGAATGACCGGCGGCGGCTACGCGCTGCGCCTGCGCTTCTCCGCCGAGATCACCGGTCCATGTATGCGCTGCCTCACAGCCGCAGGCCCACGAGTGGAAGTGGAGGCGCGTGAGGTCGATCGCCCTGGAGGGGGCGAGGAGCTGGACAGCCCGTACGTGCACGAGGAGACGCTCGATCTGGCGGGCTGGGCACGCGATGCGTTCGCGCTTGCGATGCCGGTGAAGATCCTCTGCCGCGAGGACTGTGCGGGTCTGTGCCCGGTCTGCGCGGCTGACCTGAACATCGCTGAGCCCGGGCACCATCACGAATCCGCGCCGGACCCGCGCTGGGCGAAGCTGCGCGAGCTCGAGCTCGAGTGAGCGGCGCCGTGAGGGCCTGAGTCGAGATCTCGGGGAGGGTGGGCTTGCTACCCTTCTCACGCCGATGGCCGTCCCCAAGAAAAAGCAGTCGCATAGCCGGACCGCCAAGCGGCGTGCACAGCACAAGATCGGCACGCCCGCGCTGAACGCGTGCCCGCAATGCCACAGCCCGCGCCGGCCGCATCGGGTTTGCCCGGTGTGCGGTACCTACGCGGGCCGCGAGATCGTGACGCCTGGCGCGCACGATCACGATCACGATCACGAGCACGACAACTCCTAACGTCCAGTGACGCCAGAGGCCTTGTCCTCCCGGTCACCGTCGCTCTCCCCGGGGCGCGAGCCGCCGGTGGTCGCGGTCGACTGCAACGGCGCCGACCTTGGAGCGGCCGAGGTGGCGGCGGGCGCTGCGCTGGCGGCCGCCGAGGGCGTGCGCATACTGCTGTTCGGCCCCGCGGCGGAGCTCGGCGAGCCACCACGCGGCGTAGAGGTGGTGGACGCACCCGTGTCGATCGCAAAGGCCGAGGATCCAGTGCTCGCGGCGCGCAACACTCCCGAGGCCTCGATCGTGCAGGCGGCGCAGGCGGTCGCACAGGGCAGGGCGCAGGCATTGGTGTGTGCCGGCGCCACCGGCGCGGCGCTCGCCGCGGGCACGTTCAACATCAAGCGCGCCCCCGGTATCTACCGCCCGGCCCTCGCGATCCCGCTACCCGTTCCGCACCATCCCGTCACTCTCCTGGACGTGGGCGCGAGCGCGGAGGCGCGACGCGAGCACCTCGTTCAGTTCGCGTTCATGGGAGCCGCGCTCGCGCGGGTCGTGCTCGGCGTGGCAGCGCCGCGCGTCGGCCTGCTGTCAAACGGCGAGGAGGACGCGCGCGGGAGCGCACTGGTGCTCGAGGCCCACGCCGAGCTGCGCGAGCGTGTGATGAACGCCCGGGAGGGCCTCGATACCTTCGAGTTCGTGGGCAACGTCGAGGGTGGCGACGTCGTCTCAGGTCGAGCCGACGTGATCGTGACCGATGGCTTCACGGGGAACATCGCGCTCAAGCTGATGGAGGGCGTCTCCAAGACGATGCTCGGTGTCGTGCGCGAGGCCGCGATGTCCTCCACGCGGGCGAAGCTCGGTGGTCTGCTGCTGAGGTCCTCGCTGCTGGGGGTACGCGAGGAGCTCGACCCGGAAGCCAGCGGCGGGGCCTACCTGCTCGGCCTGCGCCGCCTCGGTGTCGTCCCGCACGGACGCTTCACACGCGCGGGTTTCGCGCAGGCGATCCTGCGCGCCGAGCATGGCGCGCGCGAGGACATCGTCGCGCAAACGCACGCCGCGCTCGAGCGTGCGGGCGCACTCAGGCGCGTGCCCGTGTCCGCTTCGGCCGCTAGCCTGCCGCAGGCGCAATGACCCGCGAGCAAGTGCTGACCCTGATCCGCGATCACCTCGCCGACGAGCTCGACGTCGAGCCCGACGCGATCGTCGAGAGCACCCGCTTCAAGGAGGACCTGGAGGCGGATTCGCTCGACCTGTACACGCTGGTGCAGGAGCTCGAGGACACCTACGGAGTGCGTATGTCCGACGAGCAGGCTGCGCAGATCCTGACCGTGGGTGCGGCGGTCGACTTCGTGCTGGCCCACGACGGGATCGCGCATGAGGAGCGGTGATGCTGCTTGGCGAGTTGCTGGACGAACTGCCCGCGGAGCTCGTGCGCCAGGTGTTCACGCACGCGTCCTGGAGCGAGCGGCCAAGCGACTCCTACACGCGCCTGGCGTTCCTCGGGGACAGCGTGCTCGGGCTGGCCGTGACCGCATACCTCTATCCGCTGCTGGAGGCCGACCGTTTCGGCGCGGGCCGCTTGACCAAGATCCGTGCACAGGCCGTCTCAGGAGTGTCCTGCCGGGCGGTCGCAGAGCGCCTTGCGCTGCCCGAGCGGCTGCGTGCGGCAGCGCCGGCGGGTGTGCGACAGAGTGCCGCTGCGCTCGTGGAGACCGAGCGGGTGCTCGCCTCGGTGATCGAGGCCGTGATCGGCGCGTGCTACCTGCATGCGGGCTACGAGCGGACCGCCGAGGCGGTCGTGGAGGCGTTCGCTCCGGAGATCGAGGGTGCGCTCGAGCATCCCGTCGACTTCAAGTCGGCGCTCCAGGAGCTGCTCGCCAGGCGCGGCTCGGAGGTCAGCTACGAGATCACCGGGGAGCACGGGCCGCCGCACGAACGTACGTATGCGGTTGCCGCAACGGTCGACGGCCGCGAGCTCGGCAGCGGCAGCGGCAGGAGCAAGAAGCACGCGGAGCAGGAGGCGGCGCGCGTGGCCGTCGAGCGCTTGGCCAGCGAGCCATGAGCACGTATGGCGGCGCTGGATCGGCGTCCTCGATCGCTCGCGTGCACAGCACGCCACGCTCACTGCGTCCTTGTCCAGCTTGCCCTGCGTGCTCATGGACGGTGAGGGACCAAACATGCGCTTGAAGTCGGTAACCCTGAGCGGCTTCAAGTCGTTCCCTGACAGCACGCGGCTGGACTTCGGTCCCGGGGTGAGCGTCGTCGTCGGACCCAACGGCTCCGGCAAGTCGAACGTCACCGACGCGGTCCTGTGGGCGATGGGCGAGCAGTCGCCGCTGGCTGTGCGCGGGCAGTCGATGCAGGATGTGATCTTCGGCGGCGGCCGGGGGGTCCAGCCGCGCAGCGCCGCCGAGGTCGAGATCGTGCTCGACAACTCCGACGGCAGCATCGACATCCCCTTGAGCGAGATCTCGATCTTGCGCAGGCTCGAGCGCAGCGGCGAGGGCGGCTACCGCCTCAACGGCGCCCGCTGCCGCCTGGCAGACGTGATCGAGGTGCTCTCCGACACGGGTCTGGGCAAGGAGACCCACTCGGTCATCTCGCAGGGCAAGGTGGACGCGATCGTCACCTCCAAGCCGCGCGATCGACGCCTGCTGATCGAGGAGGCGGCGGGGCTGGGCAAGCATCGCAAGCGTCGCCGGCGCGCGCAGCTGAAGCTCGAGCGCACGCAGGAGAACCTTGATCGCGCCCTCGACGTGGAGCGCGAGGCGCGGACCCGTCTGCGCCCGCTGAAGCGTCAGGCCGAAGCGGCGGAGCTGCACGAGCGCTTGGAGCGCCAGATTCTGCAGGCGCGCTGGGAGCTCGCGCGCGAGCAGACGCGTGCGAGGCGCATCGAGCTCGCCGGCGCCGAGGTGAGCGTGGCCGAGGCACGGACCGCGCGCGCCGAGATCGAGCGAACGCTGCAGGAGACGATCGACAGGCGCGGTGCGGCCGAGCGCGCGCTGGCCGAGCGCGCGGAGCGCCACGACGCGCTCTCGCACGGCGTCTACGAGGCCCGCTCGGCTCGCGACCGGCTGACGCTCCGCGCCGAGCAGGTCGCCGCGAGCGCACAGGCTCTCGGCCACAGGGTGGAGCGCGTCGAGCACGAGCTCGAAGGCCTCTCGCAGCCCGAGGCGCGCGACGGTGAGGGCGCAGAAGCCGCCGACGGCGAGGAGCGCATCGCGGCGCTGGAGGCGCAGCTCGCCGAGATCCTCGCGAGCCGCGAGCAGGAGATCGAGCGCGAGATCGCCGAGCTGCAGGCGGCGCTCGTCGAGCAGACGGCGCGCGTCGAAGCGCGGTGAGGCCGACGCGTTGGCGGCGCGGGCCGCACGCGTCGAGGCGGACGAGCACGCCGAGCGGGCGCGCGGACGCCTGGCGACGGCGGAGCGCGAGGCCCAGGACGCCCGACGCGAGTCAGCGCGTGTCGGCGCAGAGCTGGCAGCCGCGAACCAGTTCCTGCGCGGGCACGCGCATCTCGGCGACGATCAGCCGGGATCGCCGAGGGCGCTCAGCGAGGAGCTGCGGGTCCAGGACGGCTACGAGCTGGCGCTGGCGGCGGCGCTGGGGGGACGTCTCGACGCGGCGCTCGTGCAGGACGTCGCGGGCGCGCAGGAGCTGCTCGACCGGGCCGGCCCCGACGGTGCGAGCGCGCTGCTCGCCACCAACGACTCGCGGCCGAGCGGGCGCAAAGATGCGCCACAGCCGGCGCCCGGTGCCCGCCGGCTGACCGAGCTGATCAGCGGGCCGCCGGAGGTGCTCGAGCTGGCCGCACGTCTGCTCGAGGACGCCTGGGTGGTCGAGCGTCTCGAGGTGCTACCCGACGATTTCACGGGCATCGCTGCCACCCGCGGTGGACGCGTCTGGTTTGCCTCCTGGGGCGAGGTGCGCCAGCTGAGCAGGGGTGGGACCGAGCTGGTGCTCGCGCGACGCAACGAGCGCGACCGCCTGATCGCGAACGCAGAGCGCGCGGCGCAGGCTGAGCAGCTCGTGCGGACGAGCTGCGAGCAGCTGCTCGCCGAGGTTCGCGGCGCGGATGAGACCCGTGTGAGCAGCGAAGCTTCGCTGCGCGATGCCGAACGCGCGCTCGCTGAGGCGGGCGAGGCCGCGAGGCGCACGCAGTGGCTGATCGAGCAGCGCCGTGTCGCGCCCGCCGAGGGCGCGCTCGCCGTCCGCAAGGCCGAGCTGGAGGGCGAGTTGGCGTCCGAGCGCCGACAGGCCGAGCGCAGGGGTCGCGAACAATCCGAGCGCGCCGCGAGGCTGGCGCGCCTGGGTGCCCAGCACGAGCTCGACACCGCCGTCGCGCCGCTCGCCGAGCGCCTCGCGCACGCGCTCGCCGCTGCCGCGCAGGGCGTTGAGCAGCGCGTTGGCGAGCTCGAGGCACAGCTCGCGGGCGAACGTCAGGCGGGCGAGCAGATGGCCTCGCAGCTGCGAGCGTGCGCTGCGCGCGAGGCTGAGATTCAGACGGCGCTGCGCGCTGCCGGCGAGACGGTTACCGAAGCGGAGGTCGCCGCGCAACGCCTGCGCGACCTGGCGAGCGAGGCCGAGATCGAGTTGACGAGTGTCGCCAAGCGCCTGGGGCTGTCCGACAGTGGGTCGCTCGCACGCGGCGAGGCCGAGCGTGAGCCGCTCGGCGAGGAGGAGACGGCGGCGCTGCAGGCGCAGGTGGAGCGGCTGACGCGCCGGCGCGAGCAGCTCGGGCCGGTTAACCCGCTCGCACAGGAGGAGTACTCCGAGGCGCTCACCCACGTCGAGGAGCTCGAGACCCAGCGCGGCGACCTCGAGACCGCGCTGCGCGAGCTGCGCGCGGTGATCCGCGACACCGACCGCCAGATCGAGGAGACGTTCGAGCAGACCTTCGCGGCGGCGGCGCGCAACTTCGAAGAGCTCGTAGGGGACGTTTTCCCGGGCGGCAGCGGGCGGCTACGGCTGGTGCGCGACGAGCAGGCGCCGAGGCCCGTGCTCGGCGGCCAGCCGCTGCCCGGTGGCGAGGGAGCCGACGCCGACGCGATCGAGGCCGCCGCCGAGGCCGAGAGCGAGGCCGAGCACGGGGGCGATGAGGAGCAGCTTCCCGGCGTCGAGATCGAGATCACGCCTGCCGGTAAGTCGACCAAGCGCCTGACACTGCTCTCGGGCGGAGAGAAGTCGATGACGGCGCTGGCGTTCCTGTTCGCGGTGTTCCTCGCGCGCCCGTGCCCCTTCTACATCCTCGACGAGGTCGAGGCGGCGCTCGACGATCTCAACCTCGATCGCTTCCTCACGCTTTTGCGACGCTACGCCGGACGCGCGCAGTTCATCGTGATCACCCACCAGAAACGCACCATGGAGGCCGCAGACTGGCTGTACGGCGTGTCGATGGGCCAGGACGGGGTCTCGAAGGTGCTCTCGCGGCGGCTGCCGTCCGAGCACCCTGAGGAGCACAGGCAGGCGCAGTCGGAGCTACCGGAGGTCGCCGAGGTCGCCTGAGGAGGGATGCCCGGCGTGACCCGTGCGCGAGCGCCGGCAGGCCCGCACGGGCGCTGCTATCGTCGCGCGCCCCGTGGCCCGCGACTGGAGTGACCTGTTCATCACCGAGGACGGCGCCCGGGCGGGTGACGCCCGCGAGTCCGCTCCGCGCCAGCGCGGCGGCCTCTTTCGCAGGCTGCGCGACAGCATGGCCAAGACGCGACAGGCGCTTGGCTCAGAGATTCAGGCGACGCTGTTCGGCGTGCTGGACGAGCACACGTGGGAACGGCTCGAGGAGGCGTTGATCATGGCTGACGTCGGAGCGGCGACCACCGCCTCGGTGGTGCAGACGCTCGAGACGGAGGCATCCGAGGGGAAGCTCGAGGGCGGTCAGGCGCTCAGCGAGCGGCTGATCGAGCTTCTCGCCGCAACGGCGCGGGTCGGCGACGGACGGATCGACATCCGCCCCGAGCCGACCGTGATCATGGCCGTAGGCGTCAACGGCACCGGCAAGACGACCACGATCGGCAAGCTCGCGTGGCACCTTCACGAGCAGTTCGGGCGCAGCGTTCTGCTGGGCGCCGCCGACACGTTCAGGGCGGCGGCCGCCGAGCAGCTAGAGGGCTGGGCGCAGCGCGCAGGCTGCGAGATAGTCACCGCGCCCCCCGGCTCCGATCCGGGGGCCGTGGCGTTCGACGCGATCGCTCAGGCGCGCGCCCGTGGCATCGACGTCGTGATCATCGACACAGCCGGACGGCTGCACACCCAGGAGGACCTGATGGGCGAGCTCGCCAAGGTGCGTCGCGTCATCGCCCGCCAGCTCGAGGGCGCCCCACACGAGACGTTGCTGACGATCGACGCGACCACGGGCCAGAACGGGCTCCGCCAGGCGCAGCTCTTCGCCGCGGCCGCCGAGGTGAGCGGCGTCGCGCTGACCAAGCTCGACGGCACGGCCCGCGGCGGCATCGCGGTTGCGATCGCGCGTGAGCTGCAGCTACCCGTCAAGCTGATCGGAGTGGGAGAGTCCGTCGAGGATCTGCGTCCTTTCGACGCCGAGGATTTCGCGCGCGCGCTGATCGCCGCGGAGTGAGCGCACGCCGGCACTCGCGCCGATGTGTACTGGACATGTGCCCCGTGGACGTGGCACGGAGAGGTAATCTGAGGTTATGGATTGGATTCTCTGGGTAGCGGCTGCGGCCATTCTCGGCATCGGCGAGATGCACACCGGGGCTTTCTATCTCTTGCCATTTGCCGCCGGCGCCGCACTCGCGGCGGTGGTAAGCCTGATCGGCGTCGGCGCGCCGCTCGCCGCGATCGTGTTCGTGCTCGCCTCGGTGATCATGTTCGGCGCGCTGCGGCCCGTGGCACGCCGTCATCGGCGACTGCCGCCCGCGATCCGCACCGGCGCAGCCGCGCTCGTGGGGCGGCGTGCGATGGTGCTCGAGCGGATCGCCAACGACGAGGGCATCGGCTGCGTGAAGATCGACGGCGGCGAGGTGTGGACCGCCCGCAGCTACGACGAGGATGAGGTGATCAACGTCGGCGAGCGCGTCGAGGTCGTGGAAATCAGGGGGGCAACAGCCCTAGTAATGCACTGAGGCGACCGAGGGCCGGCGCGAGGCCTTGTCCTCGATCGCTCGTGTGCGAAGCACACTTCGCTCACTGCGTCCGCGCCTCGCTTGACCCTCGGCCGCCTCAGTCGCGCGTGCTCCTGGCTTTGGCGGCTCGCATTCGAGATACGCTCTTCTGGGTAGGAAAAGCGAAAGGAAGCCGCAATGGTCGCCATCATCGTCATCGCTGTGATCGTCGTGTTCGTGCTTGCTCTGGCCGCGCGGACGATTCGTGTCATCCCGCAGGCACGGGCGGGCGTCGTCGAGCGACTCGGCCGCTACAGCCGCACGCTGGAGCCGGGGTTGACGATCGTGACGCCGTTCATCGATCGGGTGCGGCCGCTGGTCGATCTGCGCGAGCAGGTCGTCAACTTCTCGCCGCAGTCGGTGATCACCGATGACAACGTCGTCGTGGGAATCGAGACAGTTCTGTATTTCACGATCACGGATCCACGCTCGGCCACATATGAAATCGCCAACCCGCTGCAGGCGATCGAGCAGCTGACCGTGACGACGCTGCGCAACGTCATCGGCGGGCTGACGCTCGAGGAGACGCTGACCGCGCGCGAGAACGTCAACACCGAGCTACGCGTGGTGCTGGACGAGGCGACGGGCAAGTGGGGCATCAGGATCAACCGCGTCGAGATCAAGTCGGTCGATCCGCCGCAGGACATCAGAACGGCGATGGAGAAGCAGATGCGCGCCGAGCGCGACCGCCGTGCCGCGATCCTCACCGCCGAAGGCGAGAAGCAGGCGCAGATCCTGACCGCGGAGGGCGCCAAGCAGGCAGCCGTGCTGAACGCCGAGGGCGCCCAGCAGGCGGCGGTCCTCGACGCAGAGGGTGCGCGTCAAGCCGCGATCCTGCGCGCTGAGGGCGAAGCCAAGGCAATCGATACGGTCTTCAGCGCGATTCACGAGGGCAAACCCGACCGGGCGTTGCTGAGCTACGAATACCTGCAGATGCTCCCGCAGCTCGCCGAAGGCGATGCCAACAAGGTGTTCGTCGTGCCCTCCGAGTTCGCCGAGGCGTTCGGCGGCATCGGCGAGGCGATTCGAGGTCGACTTGGCGATGGCGCGCCCGCCGCTCCTCCCGCGCCGCCCGCCCGCAACAACTCACCCGCGCGCCCGTCGGCGGCGCCGGACGCGCACGAGGGCTGACGCCTGTTCGACACGCTCGCCGAGAAGCTCCAGGGAACGCTGGCCGACGTCCGCCAGCGTGGAACCCTCACCGAGCAGGACATCGACGCGGCGATGCGCGAGATCCGCTTGGCGCTGCTCGAGGCGGACGTCAACTTCAAGGTCGTCCGGCAGTTCACCTCGCGCGTCAAGGAACGCTGTCTGGACGCAGAGGTGGTCGGCGGCCTGAACCCCGGGCACCAGGTCGTGAAGATCGTCGCCGAGGAGCTCACACGCTTGATGGGTGGCCCGCCCGCCGCCGGCACCGGAGATGAGCAGCAGCCACCGACCCTGAGCTTCTCGCCGAGACCGCCGACGGTGATCCTGATGGCGGGCCTGCAGGGCTCGGGCAAGACGACCGCGACGGCGAAGCTCGCGCGCTACCTGCGCGAGGAGCACTCCTCGACGGTCGCGGTCGCCGCCTGCGACGTCTACCGCCCGGCCGCCGTCGAGCAGCTCGTCAAGGTCGGAGCCCAGGCGGGCGCCGAGGTGTACGAGCAAGGCACCGAACGTGACCCCGTAGAGATCGCCACGTGGGCGCTCGAGCGTGCGCGCCAGGACGGCAAGGACGTGCTGATCGTAGACACGAGCGGACGCCTGCACGTGGACGAGCAGCTGATGGCCGAGCTGGTGCGGATCCGCGACGCCGTCGAACCGCAGAACGTGCTGCTGGTGCTCGACGCGATGACCGGGCAGGACGCCGTCAACGTCGCCGAGAGCTTCGCCGAGGCGGTGCAGTTCGACGGCGTGGTGATGAGCAAGCTCGACGGCGACGCGCGCGGCGGCGCGGCGTTGTCGGTCAAGGCGGTCACGGGTAAGCCGATCTTGTTCGCCTCGACAGGCGAGAGGCTCGAGCAGTTCGAACGCTTCCATCCTGACCGCATGGCGCAGCGGATTCTCGGCATGGGTGACGTGCTCAGCCTGATCGAGAAGGCCGAGCGCCAGTTCGACGAGGACGACGCGCTCGCGCTCGAACGCAAGCTGCGTCGCAACGACTTCGGCCTCGACGACTTTCTCGACCAGCTCAAGATGGTGCGCAAAATGGGGCCGCTGACGAGCATCCTCGGGATGATCCCCGGCTTGGCGGGCCATCAGCTGCAGAACGCGAAGCTCGACGAACGCGAGCTCGACAGGATCCAGGCGATGATCCTGTCGATGACCCCCGAGGAGCGACGCCGGCCAGAGCTGATCAAGGGCTCGCGCCGGCTGCGCATCGCGCGGGGGTCCGGGACCAACGTCCAGCAGGTCAACCGGCTGGTCAAGCAGTTCGGGCAGATGCGCAAGGTCATGCGCCAGGTGGGGCGCGGCAAGATGCCCGACATCGGCGCGCTGATGCGCGGCGCGCGCTGAAGCCGGCCGACGAGGACTTGGCTTCGGCGCGACGCACCGTCTAAGCTCCTGGCGTAGCCGTTGACGTTGCAAACGGATCCACCAGAGAGGAAAACGTGTCGGTAAGGCTCAGGCTCACGCGAGTGGGCGGCAAGAAGGACCCGATGTGGCGCGTCGTCGTCGCCGACCAGCGTTCACCCCGCGACGGTCGCGTGATCGAGACGATCGGCCACTACAACGCACAGACCGAGCCCTCGACGATCGTGATCGACGAGGACCGCGCGCGTAGCTGGCTGGCGCGTGGCGCGCAGCCATCGGACACGGTCCGCAAGCTGCTACGCATCCAGGGCATCGAGACGCGGACGGGCTAGGGCCCGGGCATCGCGCAGATGGCGAGCGAGAACCCCAGGCGCCTGCTGGAGTACCTCGCCGAAGGCCTGGTCGACGATCCCGAGGCTGTGGCGGTAGAGCAGTTCGAGGAGGACGACGGCACGGTGGTGCTGGAGCTATGCGTCGCCGCGGATGACTACGGCAGGGTGATCGGGCGCGGCGGGCGAACCGCCCACGCGCTGCGCACAGTCGTCAAAGCCGCGGCCGCAGGCGAGGGCAGCCACGTGCTCGTCGACATCGTCGATTGACGCGCCAAGCGGACGAGCCGGACTCACAGAGCGCGTCTGCGGGCGCTTCTCATAGCCTGCCGGCGGGTCGCGTCGGGCGCCCGCACGGCCTGGACGGGAGCTTCTATGTAACGCGACCGCGCCCGCGGCTGCTGAGCGTGGGCGTCGCGGTGACGCTCGCCGGGCGCACGGCGCCGATCGTGCGCTGCGCAGGCACCGAGCAGCGCCCGATCGTGCGCCTGGAGGGCATCGACGAGCGCTCCGCGGCCGAGGCATTGCGCGGGACGGAGCTCTTCGTCGAAGGCGGCGACGCGCCGACGCTGGGAGCGGACGAGTGGTGGGCACACGAACTCGAGGGCCTCGACGTCGTCGACGGCGAGCAGCTGCTGGGCAGCGTCAGCCGGCTGATCGAGCTGCCCTCATGCGAGGCGCTCGAGGTGCTCGCCGCCGACGGCGGCGAGGCGATACTCGTACCGATGGTCAAAGACGCGGTGCGCGCGGTGGCGCCGGCGCGCAAGCGGATCGAGGTGGACCTCGAGTTCCTCGACCTCGCCGGCCGCGCACGCCCCGCCGGCGATCCGCAAATGCCCGGCGAGCCCGGAGCAGCGGCGTGAACATCGACGTCTTCACCCTGTTCCCCGAGTGGTTCGGGTGGTTCTCCTCCCAGCGTCACGTCGCGAACGTGCTCGCAGCCGGCGCGCGTCTGGAGTGCGTGAACCCCCGGGATCACACGCCGCTGAGCGGCGGCCAGGTGGACGATACGCCGTTCGGCGGCGGGGCAGGAATGGTGCTGCGCGTGGATGTCCTCGACAGCGCGCTGCGCGCGCACTACCGCGTCGATCCGGTGGCGCTGCGCGAGCAGCGCCGCGTGATCGCGCTCGCTCCCGGGGGCAGGCTGCTCGACGAGCAGCTCGTCGATGAGCTCGCCGCGGAGCCCGCGTTGACGTTGCTGTGCGGCCGCTACGAGGGCTTCGACGAGCGCATCCTGGAGCACTTCGCAAGCGACGTCGTCTCGATCGGTCGCTACGTGCTCAGTGGCGGCGAGCTCGCCGCGATGGTGCTGTGTGACGCGGTGCTGCGCAAGCTGCCGGGCGCACTCGGGGACGAGCGCTCGGCGACTGAGGAGTCCTTCAGTGCCGCGCTCGATGGGCATCCCGAGTATCCGCACTACACCCGCCCCGCCGAGTACCGCGGCTGGCGCGTTCCCGGGGTGCTGCTCTCCGGCCATCACGAGCAGATCGCCGCGTGGCGCCGCGAGCGCAGCCGCGAGCGCGGCGCGCAGGAGCGTCACGAGCAGTGACTGCGGCGGCCTGAGCCGACTGTCCGCTACCATTGCTGCTCGCGCCGGCCGAGACCCCATCGCGGGGCGTCTCCCGGGTCAGTACAGGCGCCCCTCCCTTAAACGTCAATGAGCAGTGTCATCGAAACCATCGAGCGCGCGCAGCTGCGTCGCGTCCCAGATTTCGCGCCGGGCGATCGCGTCAAGGTGCACTTCCAGGTGATCGAGGGCGCACGCAGCCGCGTTCAGGTGTTCGAGGGGGTGGTGATCAAGCGCCAGGGCCACGGTGCGCGCGAGACGTTCACCGTCCGCAAGCAGTCTTTCGGGGTGGGGGTGGAGCGCATGTTTCCGTTGCACTCGCCGAAGATCGAGCGGATCGAGCTCGCTGCGCGCGGCGACGTCCGGCGCGCCAAGCTCTACTACCTGCGAGACCGGGTGGGCAAGCGCGCGCGTGTGCGCGAGCGCCGCTACACCGGTCCTGAGGTCACGGTAGAGCCGGGCTTGCTCGAGCAGGACGCGCCGGTCGAGCAGGAAATTGCGAGCGACAGGGACGGTGTGACCGCGGAGGAGGCGGTCGCCGAGAGCGTCGAGGTCGACGCCAACGGCAGCGAGGCGGCGGAGACGCAGACAGGCGCGGGGCCGGAGCCGACCGCCGAGGACTCCGCAGCGAGCGCGGCTGGGGCCGATTCCGCAGCGAATGCGGCGGACGCCGATACCTCCTCCGATGCCGGCGACGCCCAAGGAGGCGTTACCGCCGGCGATCAGCCGGCGTGAGGCTCACCGCCAGGACCGGCAAGCGCGCCAGCGCCGGCCCGCAGTCAGGCGGGCGCTCGAAGGCGAACGGCGCCGCCGACGCGTCGCCGCGCACCAAGAAAGCACGGCGAAAGCCCAAATCCACGACCGGCGCGATCATCGAGCTGGTCGTGATCATCGTCGTCGCCCTGGGCTTGGCCTTGGGCATCCAGGCTTTCATCATCAAGCCCTACCGGATCCCGAGCGGGTCGATGGAGCCGACGCTCTCGATCGGTCAGCGTGTGCTCGTGAACCGGATCGGCATGGACTTCAGCGAACCACACGTCGGCGAGATCGCTGTGTTCCATCCGCCTGAAGGCTCAGAGCAGGAGGAGTGCGGACCGGTTCCGCACGTCATCCGGCTCGGCGGCGCCGCGTGCTCGACACCGGTCCCCAAGGAATCGAGCGTCAACTTCATCAAGCGCGTCGTCGCCGGCCCGGGCGACGAAATCTACATCAAGGAAGGCCACGTCTATCGCAGGGCGGCGCACTCCAGCCAGTTCGTGCGCGAGAGCGACTCCTACATCCGTCCCTGTGGAGTGAGCCCGGAGTGCAACTTCCCGACTCCGATCAAGATTCCCGCCGGTCACTGGTTCATGATGGGCGACAACCGTGGCGAATCCGACGACAGCAGGTTCTGGGGACCCGTCCCCACCGGATGGATCATCGGACAGGCGATCGCCACATACTGGCCACCCGACCGCATCGGCATCTTCTAGCGCCGGCGACGCCCGCACTGAGGACGTCATGAGCCCGGCGCGAGCAGCCGGCGCCGGCTCATCGGCGCGCGCCCGGCGCCGAGCGCGCCGCGCGAGCAGCGGCAAAAGGCTGTTCGCGTTCGACCGCCGGCTCGGCTTTCGCCTAGTCGCCGGCGCTGATGAGGCTGGGCGCGGCTGCCTCGCCGGACCGCTCGTCGCCGCGGGCGTGCTGTTCGACTACGACGCCCTCACCACCCGCGAGCTGCGGGCGCTCGGGTCGCTGAACGACTCCAAGCAGCACACCCCCGAGGCGCGCGAGGATCTCTACCCGCTCGTCATGCGCAGTGCTGCACGGGTCGTCGTCGTCTCGCGATGCGTGCGGGGCATCGATGCCCGCGGACTGCACAAGACCAATCTGGCGGCTCTGCGTGACGCCGTGCGCGGCGTCACCGCTGGCGTCTCCGGCGAGGTGATGTGTCTGCTCGATGGCTTCTCGGTGGCCGAGTTCGAGCACCCGCAGCGGGCGATCGTCGACGGCGACGCCACCAGCGCGGCGATCGCCGCCGCGTCGATCGTGGCGAAGGTCACCCGCGATCGCTTCATGCACCTTGCGGACGAGCGGCACCCCGGGTGGAGCTTTGCCGAGCATGTCGGCTACTCGACACCCTCCCATCGCGACGCGATCCGGCGTCAGGGCGTATCGCCGTTGCACCGGATGTCGTTTCAATCGCTCGCCTACCAGCAGCTTGCGCTGTAGTCGCGTCACCACGCGGCTTCGACGTGATCGAGTGCTACGAGCCGCCCGCGTCGATCGACGGTCACTCCGATCGCGTCGAAGCGGATCGTGCGCGCGGTCGGCCGCGCCTGACTCGAGTCGCTGAGCCAGGCCCGCGCGAGTCGGCGTATGCGCGCGCGTTGGCGTGCTCGCAGCAGCGCCAGGGGCTGCTCCTCGGGACCGAGCCTGTGCCGCGGGGATTGTTGTAGGCGCGTCTTGACCTCCACGAACGCGAGCGTGCACCCGTCGAAGACGATCATGTCGATCTCGCCGTGCCGGGTGCGGACGTTGCGTGCGAGCGTCGCGAATCCGAGTCGATCGAGATGCTCCGCGGCGAGATCTTCGCCGAGCCGCCCGAGGGCGCGCCGCCGGTCCTCACGGCCTGTCTCGGCAGCGCGTTCGCGGCGGGCTGCGCCAGCGGGGCGGTCCGGGGTGGGCGCTGCAGTGCACACCGGTGGCACGCTAGGCCCCCAGGTGTGACGCGGGTGCGTTATGTGTGTCGGTTCAGCGCGCTGCGCGTGTCAAATGTGTGTCCTCGGCGTGCTCAGCGTCGCTGACAGCCCACGCGAGTCGCTCGACGAGCTGTGCGGCGGCATGGCCGCTGCTCAGATGGACGGAGTGCACGTGCTCTTCGAGCAGCACCGGGCTCTCGTCTGTCGGCTCGGATGAGACGGGGTCGGTTGTGACGATGATCCTGGGCATGGGATTCCCCTGTGATCGAGTTGACGGGGCCTCCCGGATCGTGGTCGATCAGACCCCGATCCGGAATGCTCACCCGGCATGTAGGCGGTTGCCCCCCAGCCGGGAGGTGCATCAAGCAACGTTAGACCCATCGACGCCGCTTCGTTGCACCGACGGGACCACCGCATTGCATACCCGCGGCGGCGGTGGCGCGAAACACCACCTCGACGCATGTCGGTCGCTGCGGAGGTCCGAGCGGCACGAGAGCGGACGGCTCTGGACCGATGTTGTCGACTAACTTTATCAATATTATCGAGAATACGAAGCCGACTGCCTGCGGCGGCGTCGCGCGGCGCGGGTCGCGTACCCTGAGGCTCGTGCGCGACGATCCGAGCAGCTCTGCAGAGGGAGCTCTACGCGCTCGCGCCGGGGACAGCGAGGGCTCTGGATCGGGGCATGACCCGCGAACGGGTGGTCCTAGCTCCTTGGACGGCGTCAGCGGCTTCATGGGGCTGCGCTGGGAGGACCCGCAGACGGTCCGCATGCAGATCCGACCCGAGCTGATCAACCGCGGTGGCCTGCTTTCCGGGGTGGCCACCTATGCGATGGTCGACTACTGCATGGGCTCGACGCTGTGGGCACAGACGACACCCGACGAGCGCATCGCGACGATCAACATCTCGATCAACTACATCCAGACCGCCACCGAGGGAGAGGTCGTCTGCAGGACGGTGCTCGACCGCCGCAACAGGACCGTCGGGATCATGAAATCGGAGGTCCGCGACGATGACGATCGTCTGCTCGTGACCGCTGTGGGGATCTACTCGATCCGCGTCCCGCGCGAGCTGCGCCAGGCCTCGTCGCTGGCGGACGCCAACGGCGCCCCGTGAGCGACGCCGCGCCGGCCGGTCCGCCGCCGCGCACGCCGGTTGCGCTGACCATCGCCGGCTCGGATTCCGGCGGCGGCGCCGGAATCCAGGCCGACCTGAAGGCGTTCGCGCGCTGCGGCGTGCACGGCACCAGCGCGATCACCGCGATCACGGCGCAGAACACGGTTGGCGTGAGCGTCGTGCACATCGTGCCGCCCGAGATCGTGCTCGCGCAGGTTCGCGCCGTCGTGTCGGACCTCGGTGTCGACGCGGTCAAGGTCGGGATGCTCGCGAGCGCCGAGGTGGCACTGGCGGTCGCGGCGGCGCTCGACGAGCTGCCCGCGGGCACGCCCGTGGTCGTCGACCCGGTGATGGTCGCCGAGTCCGGCGCGCCGTTGCTCGGGCCAGATGCCCTCGACACGCTCGTGCGCGAGATCCTGCCGCGTGCGAGCGTGCTGACGCCGAACCTGCCCGAGGCGCGGGCGCTCGTTGGCGGCCAGCCGGCTGGGGAGGGCGACGAGGATGCCGAAGCCGAGTCACTCGCCCGGGCGTTGCTCGCGCTGGGGCCACCGGTCGTGGTGCTCACAGGCGGCCATCGCGCGCGCGCCGCCGACCTGTTCGTGGACGCGACCGGCGACGGGCGGGCGGTGGAGATCGAGGGCGAGCGTCATCCGGACGGCGCGGCGCACGGCTCCGGCTGCACGCATGCGTCGGTCCTCGCCGCGCAGCTCGCTCTCGGCCATGACCCGCTGCACGCGGCGCGCACCGCGCGGCGCATCACCGGAGAAGCGGTGGCGTCGGGCCTACGCGACCTCGGAGCCGGCGCCGGGCCGGTGGACGTGCTGCAGATCACCCGGCGGCGGGAGAACCGGTGAGTGTCGGCCCTCGCGTTTGGCATAATCGATGGACGATGAAGCTGCTGCGTATGAAGCCCGGTCATGGCGAGATCGTTCTTGCCGAGGGCGACGTGGCGGTCCCGGAGCAGGAGCGCGAGCTGATCGAGGCGTTTCGCCGCGAGCTCGACGCGGGCATGTGGGCGGCGGTGCCGACACTCACACCGGGTGGACGCCGCGAGGCCGAGCTCGTGAAGAGCTTCGACGAGGTGCCGCGCGACGCCGAGCGCGTGATCTTCTTTCCGCGGGCCGCCGGCGGCGCACCCCAGGCCACCCGCTAGACGGCGATGGGCCTTGCACTCGGCACCGCCGCGGTCGTGCTCGTGGTGCTGCTGTGGGAGCTCGCGCGGCCGATGCTCAAGCGGGCGCTCGCCCGCGCTCGAGCGCTGTGGGCGGCGCACCGGCGGGGGAGCGCGCCGGTCGGATATGACCCAGGCCGCGAACGCCGCGCCGAGCAGCGCGCGCGCGCGCTGCTGCGCTCGTGCGTCACCGGGCACGACTGGGCGATGTACCGCGACCTCGGGTTCCTGCGCGTGTGGGGCGGCCTCGGCGCACGTGCGGATGACCGACCGTCGGCGCAGGCGTCATACGCGTACCTGATCTATCCGCACAAGCCGATCGTCGCCTACGTGCCCGAAACCGGCGAGCTGCTCAACGAGTACTGCGTCGCCTTCCCGGACACGTCCAAGCCCTATGGCAGCGCGCGGCTACCCGACTCCGACGACGTGCTCGCCAAGTGGATGGCGCTCACCGCCGACGAGCGCCGGCTCGTGGGCGAGGCCAACATGCACCTGCCGGGCCGCCAGGTCGATCCCGACAGGGTCAGACGCGACCTGGCGCGCTTGAGCCACTGGGAGCACGAGCTCTCAGGCCGGCGTGCTCGTCGTGCCGGTAGTGTGCGCGCCGCGTGAACACCACCTCCAGCTTCGACGTCAAGCACCGCAGCCGCGCCCTCACCGAGGGCCCCGAGCGGGCCGCTGCGCGCGCCTACCTGCATGGGATCGGCTACTCCGCCGAGGATCTCTCCAAGCCGATCGTCGGCGTAGCGCACTCGTGGATCGAGACGATGCCGTGCAACTTCAACAACCGCGTGCTCGCCGCCAAGGTCAAGGAGGGCATCCGCGCCGCCGGCGGCACGCCGATGGAGCTCAACACGATCGCGATCTCCGACGGCATCACCATGGGCACCTCCGGTATGCGTGCTTCGCTTGTCTCACGCGAGCTGATCGCCGACTCGATCGAGCTCGTCGCGAGCGCCCACCAGTTCGACGCGCTCGTCACCATCTCCGGCTGCGACAAGACGATCCCCGGCGCGGTGATGGCGCTCGCGCGCCTGAACATCCCTGGGCTGATGCTCTACGGCGGCTCGATCAGGCCCGGCCACTACAAGGGCGCCGAGGTCACGATTCAGCAGGTGTTCGAGGCGGTTGGCGCATACGCGTCCGGCAAGATCACAGAGCAGGAGCTGCACGAGCTCGAGGAGGTCGCCTCGCCCGGCGCCGGCGCGTGCGGCGGGCAGTTCACCGCCAACACGATGGCCATGGCATTCGAGGCGCTCGGCATCTCCCCGGCGGGCTCGGCGATGGTCCCCGCCGAGGACGGGCGCAAGCTCGAGGTGGCCAAGGCGTGCGGCGAGCTCGTCATGGACGTGCTGCGCAGGGGCCAGATACCGAGTGAGATCATCACCAAGCCGGCGCTCGAGAACGCGATCGCAGCGGTCGCCACCAGCGGCGGCTCGACCAACGGAGTGCTGCACCTGCTCGCGGTAGCGCGCGAAATGGGCGTGCCGCTGGAGATCGACGAGTTCGAGGCGATCTCCGAGCGAACGCCGCTGCTGTGCGATCTGCAGCCCGGCGGCCAGTACGTCGCAACCGAGCTCTACGAAGCCGGCGGCGTACCGCTCGTGCTCGCGCGCCTGAACGAGGCCGGCATCCTCAACGCGGACGCGCCGACCGTCACCGGCAGGACGATCGGCGAGCACGCTGCCGAAGCGCACGAAGCCGACGGCCAACGCGTCGTGCGAGCGCTGGACGAGCCCATCAAACCGACCGGCGGCTTCGCGATCCTGCGCGGCAACGTCGCACCCGACGGCTGCGTGGTCAAGCTCTCTGGCCACGAGCGGCGCAAACACTCAGGGCCCGCGCGCGTGTTCGACGGCGAGGAGGCCGCAATGGCGGCCGTGCTCGCGCACCAGATCCAGGCGGGCGACGTCGTCGTGATCCGCGGCGAGGGGCCCGCCGGGGGTCCCGGCATGCGCGAGATGCTGTCGGTCACCGCCGCGATCGTGGGGGAGGGGCTCGGTGAAGAGGTCGCGCTGATCACCGACGGGCGCTTCTCCGGCGCCACGCACGGCTTCATGGTCGCCCACGTCGCGCCCGAGGCGGTCCGCGGTGGCCCGATCGCCGCGATCGCCGACGGCGACGAGCTGAGCATCGACGCCGACACGCGCCGCCTCGACGTGGCGCTGTCCGACGGCGAGATCGCAGAACGCGTCAGCGCCTATCGCCAGCCGCCGCGCGCCGATCAACACGTCGACGTGGCGATCCAGAAGTACGCCAAGCTCGTCGGTAGCGCCGCCGAGGGAGCAGTCGCGCGCTAGGAAGCCGCTGGCCGGCGCGTGCCTGCGTCCTCGGTCGCTCGCGTGCTACCCGCACGCCACGCTCCCTGCGTCCTCACCAACCGCTTCGCGGTCGGTGCCGGCTTGGCCAGCGACTCCCTAGATGCTCAGGATCACCGCTATTCCGTGAGGAAATCCTCGAGCAGCGCGTTGAACGCGGCCGGGCGCTCGAGCATCGACATGTGCCCGGTGTCCGCGAAGATGACCTTGCGCGAGTTCGGGATCAGCTGTGCGAACACGTCCGCGTCGCGCACCGTGATCAGCCGATCGCGGTCGCCCCACACGATCAGCGTCGGGCACGCGATCTCCGGAAGTCGCGCGCGGATGTCGTAGTCGAGCACCGCCTGCAGCCCCTGCAGGAAGCCGGGCTTGCCGGCGCCGCGCAGTTGCTCTGCCGCCAGCGGCGCCGGGAGGCGATCGGGGTGGCGCACGACCACGCTCAGGAGCGCCTCGCGCAAGCGCGCGCGACGCGCCACGGTGTCGGACTTCGATGCCACCCACGCGCTGCTCGCCGCCAGCACTCTCTCCAGCCGGCGCAGCGCCGGCACCGCGCGCGCCGTCGCCGGCTGCGCCTGCGATGCCGTCGAGATCCCGGCGGCTGACACGAGCACCAGTCGCTCGACCCGCTGGGGGTAGGAGATCGCCAGCTCGGCGCCGATGAACCCACCCATCGAGTTGCCGACCACCGCCGCGGCGTCGACCCCGAGCTCGCCCAGCAGGCGGTCGAGCAGCCGCGCATAGCCGGCGATCGAGATCTTCTCCTTGGGCATCGGCGAGTGTCCGAAGCCGGGCAGGTCGAGCGTCACGACGCGGCGCTCGGCTGCGAACACCGGCAGCTGCTCGAGCCAGTTGGGCCACGAGCCCGAGAGGCCGTGGACGAACAGCAGCGGCTGGCGGCCGTTCGCCTCGCCGGCGCGTTCGGGTCCGAGCTCGATCGTGTTGACCGGCTGCCCGTCGATTACCAGCCAGCGCTGATGCTCTCTCCAGTCGACGTCCAGCCACGCAGAGCGCCCGTGCGGTCCGTACGCATCGGGCCTTGCGTCGGGCTCGCGAGGCAGCGTCATAGCATCGCTACGCGAGTCGCGGGCGTTCATTCATCGACTGTACTGCAGGCGCAGGTGGCTGCCGACGGCGTCGTCCGGGCACGCGCGACCATCGCTTTCTTGTACTCTGTATAACCATCGCATGACAGTGTCCACGGAAGGCAACACAGGCAAGGCGCCGTCCAGCACGCAGCCGCCAGGCAGGCCGAGCATCGCTCGCGGCGAAGTAGTGCACGCGATGAGCATCGGATCGGAGGAGGAGCCCGCGATCGGGGGGCACACGCAGCTGCGCGGCGCCTGGGCCGAGGCGAGCGCGCTGCTCGAGGGTGATCTGCGCCGGCGTGACGCCGCCCCGCGGACGCGGCGCGCGTACGCGATCGACGTGGAGCAGTTCGCGGCATGGGCGATCGCCCGGAGCCTGACGCCCCAGGGGGTTGACGCCAAGACGGTGCGCCGCTACGTGGCGCACCTCTCAGAACGTGCGCCGTCGGGGGAGGGCGCCGCACCGAGTACCTCGGCGCGCAAGCTCGCAGCGCTACGCGCCCTGTTCGCCAGCCAACGCGAGCACGGGCACATCTCACAGAACCCCGCCGACCTCGTCTCGACGCCCCGCCGCGGCTCGCACCTGCCGCGCGTGCTCAGCGCCAGCGAGGCGAAGAACCTGCTCGACGCGATCCCGACGTCCGATCCGCTGGAGCTGCGCGATCGCGCGATCTTCGAGCTCGCCTACTCGTGCGGCCTGCGCGCCGAGGAGCTGGTGTCGCTGGGCTGCGCCGACGTCGACTACGACGGAGAGCAGCTGCGAGTGGAGGGCAAGGGGCGAAAGACGCGCTTCGTACCTGTGGGCGAGCCCGCGATGGCGGCCGTGCGCGCGTATCTGGAACGGGGACGGTCAAAGCTCGCCAGCGAGGACCCACCGGCGACCGGCGTGGCTTGCCCGCGGCCGCTCACTGCGGGCTCGCCCGATGCGCTGTTCCTGAGCAAGACCGGTAGGCCGCTCGGCACGGGCGACGTGCGCCGGCGGCTCCGCATGTGGACCGCCCGCGTCGGCGTCGGCCAGGGCGCCTCGCCGCATGCGCTGCGCCACAGCTTCGCGACACACCTGCTCGACGGCGGCGCGGACTTGCGCAGCATCCAAGAGCTTCTCGGTCATGCAAGCGTGTCCAGCACCCAGATATACACTCGGGTAGAGTCCGCCCGGCTCAGAAGCGCCTATGCGCGCAGTCACCCTCGGGCTTAAATCGGTGCCGCCCGCCCGCCCACCGACCCGTCCGCCCGCCCTGGGAGATAGCCCTGGAGACGAACGTCAAACCGATCGAGCTGCGCGAACTGTGGCGGCGTTATAAGACCGAAGGGGACAGCCGCGTTCGCGAGCGGCTGGTGGTCGCGTACTCGCCGCTGGTCAAGTACGTCGCCGGGCGCACCGCCGCGGGTCTCCCCCCGCACGTGGAGGAGGCCGACCTCATCTCCTACGGGTTGGTCGGCCTGATCTCAGCCATCGAGCGTTTCGACCTCTCCCGCGACATCAAGTTCGAGACCTACGCGATCATGCGCATCAAGGGCGCAATCATCGACGAGCTGCGCTCGCTCGACTGGGTTCCGCGCAGCGTGCGCGCCCGCGCGCGTGAGGTGGAGCGCGCCAACGCCAAGCTCGAGCACACGCTCCAACGTGCGCCCACCGACCAGGAGCTCGCTGACGAGCTCGGCATCACGGTCGACGAACTCAACGAGTCGCTGCTCGCCATCTCGCACTCCTCGATCGTCGCGCTCGACGAGCTGTGGAGCGTGTCGGACTCCAGCGGCGACCAGGTCTCGCTGATGGACACCATCGAGGATCCCGGCGCACCCGACCCCGCGCGCGCGCTCGACGTCGGCGACCTCAAGGACCGCATCGCCGAGTCGATCGCCAAGCTACCCGAGCGCGAGAAGCTCGTCATCGCCCTCTACTACTACGAGAACCTCACACTGCGCGAGATCGGCGAGGTCCTCGGCGTGACCGAGTCGCGGGTGTCACAGATGCACACCAAGGCGGTGCTGCGGCTGCGCTCGCGGATGCAGGAGGAGTCCTTCGACGACTGAGATCAAGCGAGACCGGTACTTCCCAACGCCCCGAACCTCGCGACCCCGTGCCCGTCGAGCGGGCACGTCCACCACGCATCGCCGTCGATCAGCCGAGGCTCGGCGGGGTGGGAATGGCCGGGGCATGGCGGGCGCGCCTGGCCCCATGCAGCCCACGACTCGGGAAAGAACTGTTCCTGCAGGTAGTCGGCCAGGCCCACCGCCAGCTCCGCGGCGGTGAAGTGATCGCCCCACTCTCGATCTCCACCAACCCCAGCGCCGGGCGCTTCGGGCGTCCAGCCGACGCCACCCGACAGGCCCGGCTCGCTGAACATCAGATATGGGGTCGGTGGCTCCTCGCGGCCCGGGACCGCGGTCCCCGCCGAGACGTAGCTTGGATCCCATCCGACCTGCACGGCGATCGGCTCGTAGCCCTGCAGGTCGCCCAGCACGAGGTCCACCAGCTCTCGCAGCTCAAGCGGCGGCTCCTCGTAACGAGGATCGGGGTTCCAGACGGCCATTTGCGCAGCCTAGGCGTTGCTGGCCGGCAACGAGTGTCGAAAAGCACTAGCGCTCGCCGGGGCCCGGCGATATGGTGCCCGTACCCAGCCGAAGGAGATACTCATGCACCCCCCAGCGGACCGAATTCGCAACGTCGCCCTCGTCGGACATCGAGGGTCGGGGAAGACCGCCCTGCATGAGGCCCTGCTGTTCGAGTCGGGGGCGATCGGGAGGCTCGGCTCGGTGCCGGAACGCACGACGGTCTCGGACTCCGACCCCGACGAGCAGGCGCGGCAGATGTCGATCTCCGCGACGCTGAGCTCGCTGCAATGGCAGGAGCGCAAGATCAACCTGCTGGACACGCCCGGCGAGCCGAGCTTCGTCGCGGACGCGCTCGGCTCGCTGCGCGTGTGCGAGTCCGCGGTGTTCGTCGTCAACGGCGTCATGGGCGTCGAGGTGTCCACGAGCCGGCTGTGGGCGCGCGCCGCTGAGCTCGACATCGCACGCATGCTGTTCGTCAACATGCTCGACCGCGAGCGCGCCGACTTCTACCGCACGCTCGATCAGATCAAGCGCGCTTTCGGCCCGCACGCCGTCGCGACCGAGATCCCGATCGGCGCCGAGCAGGACATCGAGGGCGTCGTCGACCTCATCGACATGAAGGCCTTTCGCGCGCAGCCCACACCCGAGCGCGGTGCCGCCGATGAGATCCCGATCCCGGCGGAGCTGGAGGAGCGCGCCGCCGAATATCGCGAGAAGCTCATGGACGAGGTCTGCGAAGTCTCCGACGCGTTGATGGAGCGCTACCTCGAGGGCGAGCAGATCTCCCACCAGGAGATCGTCGACGCGCTCAAGGAGGGCACCAACCACGGCAAGATCTTTCCCGTCGTCTGCGGCGTCGCCACCCGCAACCTCGGCACGACGCGCCTGCTCGACGCGATCGTCGAGGACCTGCCCTCGCCGGTCAAGCATGGCTCGTTGGTGGTCGGCGACGTCGAGCTCGCCCCCGCCGAGGATGGGGAGCTGTTCGCCTATGTGTTCAAGACGCGCGCCGACCCGTTCGCCGGCCGCATCAACATGCTGCGTGTGTATCAGGGCACGCTGCGCGCGGACAGCCAGGTGCTCAACACGCGTGCTCACGTCAAGGAGCGCATCGGCCAGCTGGTCGTCTTCGCCGGCAAGGAAGCGCAGCACGCTCAGGAGTTCGGGCCGGGCGACATCGGCGCCGTCGCCAAGCTCAAGGAGACGCGCGCCGGCGACTGGCTCGCCGATCGCGACGAGCCGATCGACATGCCGCGCCTGAAGCTGCCCTCCCCGGTGATGGCGTTCGCGGTCGCTCCCAAGAGCCGTGGCGACGAGGACAAGGTGCTCTCGTCGCTGCGCCGGCTGCAGGAGGAGGATCCCACGATCGACCTGCACCGCGACCAGCAGACCGGTGAGCAGATCGTCGCCGGGCTCTCGCAGGTGCACGTCGAAGTGATCATCGACCGCCTGCGCGAGCGCTTCGGCGTCGAGGTCGAGCTGCGCCCGCCGCGCGTGCCCTACCAGGAGACGATCCGCGCCACCGCCGCCGCGCACGGGCGTCACAAGAAGCAGTCCGGTGGCCGCGGTCAGTTCGGTGACTGCCACATCGAGGTCGCGCCGCTCAGCGACGGCGACTCCTCGGACGGCTTCGAGTTCGTCGACAACATCAAGGGCGGCGTGATCCCCGGCTCGTTCATCCCCGCCGTCGAGAAGGGCGTGCGCGAGGCGATGGAGGCGGGCGTGCTCGCCGGCTACCCGGTCAAGGGCGTGCGCGTACGGCTGTTCGACGGCGCCCACCACTCCGTCGACTCGTCCGAGATCGCGTTCAAGCTCGCCGGGCTGCAGGCCATGAAGCAGGCGCTCGAGCTCGCCGACCCGGTGCTGCTGGAGCCGATCATGCTCGTCGCGCTGTCCGTGCCCGACGCCCACGTCGGCGACGTCATCGGCGACCTCAACAGCCGCCGCGGGCATCCCCTCGGCATGGAGCCCGTCGGCACCATGACCGAGATCCGCGCCGAGGTGCCGATGGCCGAGATGCTCACCTACGCGCCAGACCTGCGCTCGATCACCCAGGGACAGGGCGACTACACGCTCGAGTTCCTGCGCTACGAAGAGCTGCCCGCGCACCTCGCGCAGAAGGTCGTCGAGCAGGCCGGCAGCGAGCGCGCCACCGTCCACGCGTAGACGCCCGATAGCCGGCTACGCAGCCTCGGAGATTTGCTCCCGGGGTCGGGGCCAGCTAGTCTGGACCGATGGCTACGCGCACGATCGTCACCTCGCAGCCGGATGTCGCGTGTGACGTCTGTGCACGGCGGCTGCTGCGCGGTGAGCAGCCGGACGTCTTCATCGGTGCCGGGCGCAGGCGGATCGTGTGCGAGCTGTGCGCGCCGCGCGCAGCTCACGAGGGCTGGCTGCGCGAGAGCGACAGCCAGTCGCTGAGCCTGCCGCCGATGCGCGCGCGGCGTGGCCGAAGCCTGTTCGAGCGCCTGCGCCAGGTCGGGAGACCGCCCGGTGAGGGCTCCGGCGAGGAGTCTTCCGCCGCGGCCGCCGTGGAGGATGCGGCCCAGCCCTACGACCTGTTCGGCGGGGCGCCCGAGCCACTGACGGGGGTCAACCCCGCCTCGGCGAGTCGCACGCAGCCGGTTGCCGCCGTGCCGGTGCAGCCTGAGGAGCACACCCTGAAGGGCGCAGGAAGGCAGGCGCCCCCCGTAGACCCTCCCGCTGCCGCCGCGGCGCCGTCGGCCCCCGAGGGCGATGCGTCCGCCGCGGCGCAGTCGCACCCCGAAGCCCACGGGGAGCACGTCGCGATCGAGGAGCCATCGGCGTATGCGCAGGAAGCGATCGCCGTGTTCAATGCGAGCGAGTTCCCCCGCCGCGTCGCCGGTGTCACGCGCTCGCTCGGCGCGCCGACCGTCACCGTGCGCTCCGCCGAACATCTCGCGAGCGTCGTGTCGATCGTCGTCGCGTGGGAGCTTTGCTGGTACCGCTACGAGGTCGATCTCAGCGAACCGGTGGCCGAGGCGCAGGTGATAGCGCAGGGGACCGAGCTCGGGGAGCTCGACCGCGAGGACCGGCGAGCGAACGCCGCCGCCGGCGAGTCCGGCGCGCTGGTGCTCGCGTCCGCGTGACGATTCCTGTGATCCGCTTGCGGATCTGCGTACGGGGAGTAACATCGACGGCCAGATGATCTACTGCGTGGTACCCAGGCCCTTGGCCGACGAGCTCTACCCGAAGCTCCTCGAGCACTACAGCGGGGACGAGAACGTCACCGTGATCGTCGACCGGCGCCAGTTCGATCGGCGTGCACGCTACGCCGCCACCGGCGCGGCCTTCGCTGGCGAGGGCCAGCGGCGCGTCGTGCGTGACCGTCGCCGTGCGCGCGTAGCCGGCGACCTGCTGCCGCTCGCGCAAGCCTCATAGCGCCTGCCACCCGCGAGCTGAGCGGACGGCACTCGAGCACCGCGTCCCCGGCGCGCTTCATAATGCCGCCGCGATGAAGCTGATCCTCCACGTCGACGGCGGCGCCCGGGGCAACCCCGGTCCCGCAGCGGCCGCTGCAGTCATCACCGCGCCCGGCGGCGAGCTCGTCGACGAGCGCGCACAGCTGCTCGGCACGGCGACCAACAATGTCGCCGAGTACCGCGCGCTGCTGCTAGGTCTCGCCCGCGCACGCGAGCTCGGCGCGAGCGAGGTCGAGGTCGTTGGTGACTCCGAGCTGATCGCCAAGCAGGTGCAGGGTCTCTACAAGGTCAAGCACCCTGCGATGCGCCCCCTGTACCTCGAGGCGATGGAGGCGCTCAGGGGCTTCGAGAAGTGGAGCATCCGGACCGTGCCCCGCGCGCAGAACGCAGACGCCGACGCGCTCGTGAACGCCGCGCTCGATCAGGCTGCGGCCACGCGCTGAGATCGGCGCTGAAGTCGGCCTATGCTCGACCGGAGTGTCACCTCGGTCGCCGCGCCGATTTGGCGATTGCGAGCATCTGGGAGTTCGACAGTTCCTCCAGCAGCGTGTTCGTGAGCCAGTACAGGACGTTGCCCGATCGCCAGCCGATCACGTGGATGTGCGCGCCGTCGTCGACGAACTCGTAGTTGCGCCCACCGATCACCTGAGTGCGCGCGTGGGCGAAAAGCGGCGGGTTCAGCCAATCACTGCCCTCGAAGTCGTAGTAGCCGTCCTCGACCGGGTTCTGGCGCCAGACGACGACGTAGGCGTGGTGGCGTATGTTCTGTTGGTTCTTGAGCGGGTACGCGCGGACCTGCTGCTGTTCGGACTCCCCCGTCTGCAGCGTCGGGTACACCACCGGGAACGGCACTTCCGGCGCGGCTTTGACGAGTTCGCCCTCGCTCGCCGAGGACGTCTGCACGAGATTCAACGCCGCCGCCGAGGAGCCGCTGCTGTGGTGGCTGCTGTGGCGGTGGCCGTGGTGGCTGTGGTGCGCGGTGTGCCCGCCGGAGTTCGTCGAAGCGGGCAGGTGTAGTACTTCGTGGCCGTTGAGGAACGTGTCGAGCGTTTCTTTCTCCAGTTCGGGGGTCGAGGTGACGTAGTCGACGCCGTTGAGCTGGGCGTCGACATTGCTCGTCAGGAACTTCACCTGGCGTAGTGGCTTGGTCTGCGAGAAGGCGATCAGCTTGGAGAGCAGGATCAGCTCGCTGGCCGACGGGGGGAAGTTGGTCCTGATCGCGTGGCCGACCGCCTTCGCCACGGTGTCGATCTGGCCGAGCTCGTTGCTGGGGTCGATCTGCTCGCGCAGGTCACGCAGGAAGTCCTGCTGGCGGGCCACGCGCACGAAGTCCGAGTCGTCATGGCGGTAGCGCACGTAGTCGAGCGCGTTTTCGTAACACAGCCGCTGGTAGCCGGGCTGCAGGTTGATCGTCGTATATTCTTCACCGTTTTCACCTTTTTCGTGAAGGTAGCGGTGATCGACGTTCACATAGGCGCAGCCGAGCGTGTCGACGACATTGATGAAGCCGCTGAAGTTGACGTCGATGATGCCGTTCAGCTGAAGTTCCGGAAAGACTTCGTGTTTGATCGTTTCGGCCGCCAGCACGCTCGCCTCGTTGGGGCCGCCGATCTGGCTGCCGATCGTGTAGGCGGCGTTGATCTTCTGCTCGGGGTCGACCTGCCCCGAGGGGGTCGTGATGTTGACCATCAGATCGCGCGGGATCGACATCACCGACGTCTGGCCCTGTTCGGGATCGAAGCGCACCAGCAGGATCGTGTCGCTGTGCGGAGCGGCGTCTTTTTCTTCCGTGTTCTTCGAGCCCGAGCGCCGGTCGGAGCCGAGGATCAGGAACGTCTGCGGGCCGCCTCCGTATTCCGGTGTCACAAGGCCTTTGGGCGCTTCGATCTTGCTGAGCTTCGGGAACACCTCTTCGGCGACGGTCTTGATCTTGTTGAGCGCCACCGTCGCCGTCGCGGCTCCGCTCAGCACCACGATCAGCACGCCGGCGAGCGCGAATCGCTTCCACATGCCCCACCACAGCGAGGGTGGACGCTCGTCATTCATTGGCTGTCGGCACGTGGCAGCTCATCAGGCCTGAGGTCGAGCTCGCCCTCGGGGCGCGCGCTCGCGAGCAAGCGTAGCGGCCGGACCGGAGCACACACGCCGGGATGGCGGATACCCTCGAGCGGATGTTCAGCCCCCGTAATCGCGAGCTTCTGGGCCTCGTGCCCTCGGCGCTGCTGGTGACGGCGGGCTTCACCGCGATATTCATCCAGGCCCAGCGCAACGCGCCGGGCGGCACGACCAACCTGACGCTCAATCACGCCTCCAGTGCGTCGCTGACCTACGGCGCGCTGTTCCTCGGCCTGACGCTGGCCGCGCATCTGGTGATCCGCTACGCGCTGCCCAACGCCGACCCCTACATGTTCCCGCTCGTGGCCGTGCTGGCGAGCGTGGGGATCGTGATGGTCTACCGGATTGAACCGACGCTCGCGCGCCAGCAGGCACAGTGGATGGTGCTCGGGTTGGTGCTGTTCGCGGCGACGATCCTCGCCCTGCGCAAGCGTGGCGTGAGCGTGCTCGAACGCTACCGCTACACGATCGCGCTGATCGGCATCGGCCTGACGGTGCTACCGCGTGTACCCGGCATCGGCGAGCAGGTCAACGGCGCCTACCTCGATATCCACCTCGGCAGCGTGTCTTTCCAGCCTGCCGAGCTCGCCAAGGTCGCGATCGTGATCTTCCTCGCCAGCTACCTACGCGACAACCGTCAGATCCTCGTGACCGCGGGCAGACGCGTGCTCGGGCTGACGATTCCCCCGATGAAGCAGTTCGGGCCGATGCTGATCGTGTGGGGGGCGGCGATGGCGACGTTGCTGCTCACGGACGAGCTGGGGACCTCGCTGATGTTCTACGGCGCGTTCCTCGCGCTGCTGTATGTCGCGACCGGGCGCCTGTCGTTTCCGCTGATCGGGATCGTGCTGTTCGCGCTCGGTGCTTGGTACCTGACCGGCCACGTCAGCCACGTGCAGGCGCGCGTGCTCGCGTGGGAACACCCCTTCAACGAAACGCTCTACCACCGCGAAGTGGGCGGCAGCTACCAGCTCGCGCAGTCGCTGTTCGCACAGGCGGACGGCGGCCTGCTCGGCACCGGCTTTGACCGCTCGCTGCTGCGCCTCGGCCCTCACGGGGCCTCGATCCTGCCCGTGCCCGAAAGCGACATGATCTACGCGGTCATCGTCAACGAGCTCGGGCTCGTCGGCGCCGCCGCGCTATTGGCTGTCTACCTGCTGTTCATCGCGCGCGGGTTGAAGACGGCCGTCCTCGCTCGCGACTCGTTCTCGAAGCTGCTCGCAACGGGGCTGTCATTCGTCGTGGCGCTGCAGGTGTTCGTGATCGTCGGCGGCGTCACGCGCGTGATCCCGCTGACCGGCGTGACGCTCCCGTTCGTGGCCTACGGCGGCTCCTCGGTGGTGATGAACTTCGTGCTCGTGGCGCTTCTGCTCGTGATCTCCGACCGCGCTCGACGACCATACGTAGCCCCCAAGCGCAGGTGACCCAGCCGCGTTTCAGGCGCAGGTGAGCCCGGCGCGCCGTCGAAGACACTGGCGGCGATGTTGAGCTCGACCACCCCTGACGCGATTCCCCGCCTCTTCCTCGCACGCACCGGCGCGAGCGTCGGCGGCGTTCGTGCGAGCGTCGACGGCCGCGTGCTCAGCGAAGGCTTCTGCTCACCGGCCGGGCTGCACCGCCGTCCGTGGCTCGAGCGCCTGCGCCGCGCGCTCGACGGCGGGCTGTTCGTGCTGCACTTCCAGCCGATCGTGCGCCTCAGCGATCGCACCGTCTCCCACCACGAGGCGCTGCTGCGACTCGCCGACGAGGCGGACGGAAGCCTCGTCGCCCCCGGGCGCTTTCTACCGGCGGCGGAGCGTTACGGGCTGATCCGCGAGATCGACCGCATGGTGATCGATCTCATCGCCACGCAACTTGGAGGAGCCGCAGAACGCGAGCAGCGGATCGCGGTCAACGTGTCCGCCCTGTCGGTGACCGACAAGACGATGCTCGCCTTCATCGAGCGGCGCCTGCGCTGGCACGGGGTCGATCCCTCGCAGCTCGTTGTCGAGATCACCGAGACCGCCGCGATCTCCGACATGGACAGCGCACGCCAGTTCTGCGCCGGCGTGCTTGCCCTCGGCTGCGATCTCGCGCTCGATGACTTCGGTGCCGGCTTCGGGTCGTTCCAGTACCTCAGGAACCTGCCCTACAGCTACTTGAAGATCGACGGCGACTTCATCCGTCGCCTGCCCGTCTCGCGCACCGACCAGCTGCTCGTCCGAGCGCTCGCAGGCGTTGTCCGTGGCATGGGAGGCGAGACGATCGCCGAGTTCGTCGGCGACGAGACCACGATGGGCATGCTGCGCAGCTACGGAGTCGACTACGCGCAGGGATTCGCGGTCGGGCACCCGCAGCCGACGCTCGTCGCCGTCGTCTGATCATTCGATCGACAGTAGTGCTGTATAGCCATGGCTATACAGCACTCGCCGCGTTAGAACAAAAACCTCGAGCGAGCGAGCGAGCGCGCGAGCGAGCGAGCGAAGCCGGAGCGAGCCTAGTGCGGCTGCGGGAACTGGCGACGCATCGCCGCGTCCCACGCGCGGTCGCTCAGCAGCCGCCGGGTCGCGATCGAGAGCTTCGCGGAGGGGGTGATAGTGATCCGTCCAGGAGGGTGGCTGCGTGTGATCGCACGCTCGATCACTCGTGCCACGCGCTCGGGCCCGGCGCCGAGGTGGCGCATCGGTCCGTCGTAGGCGCCGGCGGTGACGGCGGCGACAGTCGCGTTGAAGTGCGCGTAGGGGTCGTCCTGCGAGCCGCCGACGTCGGCCATGCTGGCGGTGGCGGCGTGGCCGAACTCGGTCGTGATCAGGCCCGGCTCGAGCAGGATCACGTCGATGCCGAAGCCGCGCACCTCGAAGCGAAGCGCGTCTGAGATCGCCTCGAGAGCGTGCTTGGTCGCGTGGTAGTGGCCCGCGCCGGGGAACGTCAGGCGCCCGCCCATCGAGCCGACGTTGACGATCTTGCCCCACCGCTGTGCGCGCATGTCCGCGAGCACGAGCTGCGTCAGGCGTACGACGCCGAAGACGTTCGTCTCGAACTGGCGACGTACGGCGTCCATGGGGACCGTCTCGATTGCACCGCCCTGGCTGTAGCCGGCGTTGTTGACAAGCACGCCCACCGCGCCATGCGCCTGCTGGACGGTCTCGACTGCGGCTCGCATCGAGTCCTCGTCGGTGACATCGAGCGCGAGTATGTGGCATCCGGCTTGCGCGAGCTCTGCGAGCGACTCCGGGCGCCGCGCGGTCGCGTAGACGGTCCAACCGGCGCGCGCGAGCCGCAGCGCGCTGGCGCGGCCGATGCCGGAGGAGCAGCCGGTCACCAGCACCGCCTTCGAGGGCTCGGCCATGAGCGCAGCATATGCGCTGCGCGAGGTACGCTCCCGTCATGACCACTATCTCCGCAGACACCCTGCCCGAGGCGCTCGGCGCCTCCGCGCGCGAGTTCATCGCCCAGCCTCACCGTCTCCTGATCGGCTCCGAGCGTCTCGACGCGGCCGATGGGCGCACGTTCGCCACCGTCGACCCCGCGACTGGAGCGGAGATCGCGCAGGTCGCCCTCGCCGGGCCCGAGGACGTCGAGCGCGCCGTCGCCGCAGCGCGCGCAGCCTTCAGCGACGGCCCGTGGTCTTCGATGCCCGCGTCCGGACGCGAGCGTCTGATGCACGCGCTGGCGGATGCGATCGAGGCGCGCGCCGAGGAGATCGCCCAGATCGAGTCGCTCGACAACGGCAAGCCGGTCGGGCTCGCGCAGTACGTGGACGTCAACGGCGCCGTCGGGCACCTGCGCTACTTCGCGGGCTGGCCGACCAAGATCGAGGGCAATGTGCTGCCGGTCAGCGCGCCGAACATGCACTGCTACACCCGCCGCGAGCCGGTGGGCGTGTGCGCACAGGTGATCCCGTGGAACTTCCCGCTGTTGATGGCTGCGTGGAAGCTCGGTCCGGCGCTCGCCGCGGGCTGCACGGTCGTGCTGAAGCCCGCCGAGCAGACGCCGCTGAGCGCGCTGCGCATCGGCGAGCTCGCGCTCGAGGTGGGCTTTCCGCCGGGGGTGCTGAACGTGCTCACCGGCGACGGCGGTACCGGCGCGGCGCTCGTGGACAGCCCGGGCATCGACAAGATCGCCTTCACCGGCTCGACCGTCGTCGGTCGTGAGATCGGGGCAAAGGCCGGCCGGGCGCTGAAGCGCGTCACGCTCGAGCTCGGTGGCAAGTCGCCGAACATCATCCTGCCCGATGCCGACATCGACGCCGCCGTCAAGGGCTCCTTCCAGGCGATCTACTTCAACTCCGGCCAGGCCTGCAACGCGGGTTCGCGCCTGTTCGCGCCGGCGGAGCGCTATGACGAGGTCATGAGCGCGCTCGCCGACGCCGCTAACAGCGCGCGGCTCGGTCCGGGGCTCGACCCCGGCACGCAGCTCGGACCGCTCGTATCGGCCGAGCAGCAGCAACGCGTGATGGACTACATCGAGGCAGGCCGCGCCGAAGGCGCGGAGGTGCTCGCGGGCGGCGAGGCGGCGCTCGCCGACAGCGGCGGCTACTTCGTCTCGCCGACGCTCTTCAGCACGACCTCGGATGAGCTGCGGATCGCACGCGAGGAGATCTTCGGGCCGGTGCTCGTCGCCTCGCCGTACGACAGCCTCGAGGAAGTCGCGGCGCGCGCGAATGAAGGCGAGTATGGACTCGCTGCGGGCGTATGGACACGCGACGTCTCCAGTGCCCACAAGCTGGCGGCGATGCTGCACGCAGGCATGGTCTACATAAACACCTGGGGGGTCGTCGATCCCGCGGCGCCGTTCGGTGGCTTCAAGGCCTCGGGCATCGGCCGCGAGCATGGCCACGACGGTCTCGACGCGTATCTCGAGACCAAGACCGTGTGGACGGCGCTGTGAGCTTCATCGCTCTGTGAGCGTCGCCGCCCAGAGCGAGCGTGGCGTCGCCCGTGTCCGCTCTGAGCGGTGGGTGCCCGCGCTCGCGACGCTGCTCGCGCTGCTGCTCGTAGCTGCCGCGGCGGAGGTTGTCATCGACGGGTCGGCCGGGCTCTCGCCGCTGATCCCGAAATCGCCGCACATCGCCGACTGGCTGGCCGGCGCCGGCGAGCGCCTCGGCTATCGCGTCTTCCTGATCGCGCTGCTCGTGTCGAGCGGCGCGTACCTCGGGCTGATCCTGATCGCCGATCGCTCAGGCCGCGTCGCCGATGGCGCCGAGCGGCGCTACGCGGGCGGTGTGCTCTCCAAGCGCGGCGCGATCGCGCTCGTCGCGGCGCTGCAGCTGATCGTGTTCGCGGGCCCGATCTTGATCTCGACGGACGTTTTCAGCTACATCGCCTATGCCCGCATGGCCGTGGAGCACGGCCTGAATCCCTACACGCACGGCCCGATCGCGATCCACCACGATCCGATCTACCGCTATGTCGGGCGCGACTGGGATCTCGTTCCGACTGCGTACGGGCCGCTCTACACGCTGCTGTCCTATCCGCTCGCGCCGCTCGGCGTGGTGGGCGCGCTGTGGGGCATGAAGCTCGAGGCTCTGCTCGCGAGCGCCGGCACGCTCGCGCTGAGCTGGCGCTGCGCGCGTGCGCGTGGCTTGGATCCGGTGCTCGCGATCCTGATCGTCGGCGCCAACCCGCTGTACGTGCTCTACGCGCTGGGCGGCGCGCACAACGACCTGATCATGATGCTCGCGATGATGGCAGCCGTGAGCCTGATGGTCATCGGCACGCCGTCGCGCCGGCGCGAAGCGGGGGCAGCCGTTTGGATCGTGGCTGGCGCTCTGACCAAGGCGACCGTCGCGGTGCTGCTCCCGTTCATGATCCTCTCGAGGCGGAGCCTCGCGCCGGTCCTCGGTGCCGCGGCGGCGGTGGCGCTCGCGGCGCTCATCGGCTACGCGGCGTTCGGAATCCACGGCATCGATGTAGTCGCTGCGCTCAACCGCGACGCGGCGTTCGTGTCGAGCGACAGCTTCGCCACCGAGATCGCCCACCTGCTCGGCAAGCCCGGCGTGTTTCCCGTCGACCACGACCTGCTCAAGGCGGCGCTCGTGCTGATCGTCCTGCACCTGCTGTGGCGGACGTGGCGCGGCTACGACTGGGTCGCGGCGTCCGGATGGGCGCTGCTCGCGATCTCGGTCACCAGCACGTGGCTGCTGGCGTGGTACATCCTGTGGCCGCTGCCGCTCGCGGTCGTCACCCGCGACAGGCGGCTGCTGGTCGCGACGCTGGTCATACAGGCGCTGTTCGTCATCCACCAGATCTCGCCGCTGCTGGCGCCGGTGCAATGAACGCGGCCGCTGCGAGCGCGCCGCGCCGGCGCGATACGGGCACGGTGCGCGCGATCGAGACGACCCTACTGGTGATCGTCGGCGTGATCCTGGCGGTCGCGACCGTCAACGACGTCGGTCGCCAGGTGCAGAGCAACCATCGCCTGATCGCCGACCTGCGCACGTGGCGCCAGTACACCGGCCACGACTACCGCAACATCTCGATCGATTCCGAAACGCTCGGACTCGACAGTGAACGCGAGATTCTCTGCGGCAACACCAGCCCCGGCGCGCCGGGCGCGCGGACCCAGGTGTGCCTCGCGATCTGGGGGCCTACCGTAAACGGCGTGCGCACCGTTCACGGCGGCTGGTACCTGCGGCCACGCGTCGAAGACGTGCGCGCCCAACGCTACGGCTGCTTCGGATCGGGCCTACAAGGAATCTGTTCGCGATGAGGCCCTCGCGGTGAGCACGGCTGCGTACCCGGCGACGGCGCGTGCCGGGCATCGAGCGAGGGCCGGCGCGCGGCTGCCGGGGTGGTGGCCGCTCGCGGCGCTCACGCTGCTCGCCGCCGCGTTGCGGCTCTCGACGCTCGATCTCCAGAGCTTCTGGTACGACGAGGCGTTCACGCCGGTGCACGTCCTGCACGCGAGCCTCGGCGCGACGCTGCGCTCGGTCGTGCATACCGAGAACAGCCCGCCGCTTTGGTACCTGCTCGAGTGGGCTGACTCGCGCGTGCTCGGCACCGGCGAGGTCGCGCTGCGCCTGCCCTCGGCGCTCGCGGGGATCGCGACGGTGCCCGTCGCCTGGGCTATCGGCCGCATGATTGGAGCCCCACCCAAGCGCCGCGCCGCGATCGTCTGCGCGGCGCTCGTCGCGGTCAACCCGCTGTTCGTGTGGTACTCGCAGGAGGCGCGTGTGTACGCGCTGTTCGTGTTCACCTCGGCGCTGGCGATGCTGTGCTTCCTGCGTGCGCTGCGCGAGCCGACGCCCCGGCGCATGGCCGCCTTCGCGTTGACTGGCGCGCTCGCGCTGCTGACGCACTACTTCGCCGTGTTCCTGCTCGCGCCGATGGCGCTGTGGCTGGCGTGGGATCGACGCACGCGCCGTGCGGCGCTGCCGGCGATCGGGTCGCTGGCAATCGTCGGGCTCGCGCTGACGCCGCTGATCTCCGCCCAGGGGGGTCACGGGACGCAGTGGATCGGCCGCTGGCCGCTGTCCGAACGGCTGCAGGCGATCCCGCAGTACTACCTCACCGGCTACACCGGCTCCTCGCTCGGGCACGGCATCGAGCTGCTCGTCGCGCTGCCGATTCTCGCCGGCCTGGCGCTGGGGCTGTGGCGCATGACCGGGCCTGCCCCGGTCGCGACGAGGGCAGATTCGCCGAGCGCCGCAGACGGGTCCGAGACACCCGCGGCGCCCAGCGCCGGCGCAGGAGCGGACCCTGACCGCCGTCCGACGCCGTCCTCGCGCGGCCTGACGGTCGCGCTCACGATCGCCGCCTGCGGCGTCCTGATCCCGATCGTGCTGGTCGCCTTCGGGGCGGACTACCTCGCGCCGCGCAACCTCGTCGCGGCGATGATCCCGGTCACCGCCGTGATCGCGGTGCTGGTCGCGTGGCCGGCGGCGGGTCCAGGGCGGACGGCTGGCCTGGGTGCGACGATCGCGGTCGCGAGCGCGATCGTCATGGCCTTTCTGGCGATCTCGATCGATATCGAGCTGAGCCCGCGGCTGCAGCGCGGAAACTGGCGCGATCTCGCCGCTGCGCTGCGCTCCGCGCCGCCTGAACGCGTGATCACGACCGTCGAGCTCGGCACGGCGCCGCTCGAGTACTACCTGCCGGGACTCCGCGGCGTGCACTCCGGTAGCGTCGTGCGCGTGCGCGAGATCGACGAGACGGGCTATGAGCCGCTCGTCGCGAGCGCCGGCGAGCCGCCCGCGCCGGGCTTTCACCTGCTCGCGCGCGTGGACGTCAATGGCCTGATCGCCTACCGCTTCGTCTCGCCGGTCGCGCGACGCGTCAGCGAGGCGACGCTGCGCCGCCATGTGATCACGCTTGCAAGCCCTGCGGTGCTCGGGCCCGCGGGCATTCACGTGTCATCGTGAGGGCTGTCAATGGGAGCGAGCGTGCGCGACTGTCGTCTCGGAACGAAAAGATTTAGGTTTCCCACATGCCACAGTTGACCTTGGAAGCTTGCAGCGAGGCGAAGGTGGCCCTGGAGCTGGCGCGTGAGCAGCTGATGTCGCTGCAGGACGCCGCCGGCTGGTGGCGAGGCGAGCTGCAGACCAACGTCACGATGGATGCCGAGGACATGCTGCTGCGCGAGTTCCTGGGCGTTCGCACCGTGCCCGAGACGGAACGCTCCGCGGCGTGGATTCGCTCGCAGCAGCGTGCCGACGGCACGTGGACCAACTTCCATGGCGGGCCGGGCGAGCTCTCCACCACGATCGAGGCCTACTGGGCACTGCGGCTCGCCGGCGATGAGCCCGACGCGCCGCACATGCTGGCGGCGGCGGAGTTCATCCGCGGCGAAGGCGGGATCGAGCGCGCTCGCGTGTTCACGCATGTGTGGCTGGCGCTGTTCGGGCTGTGGTCGTGGGAGCGCGTGCCGGCGCTTCCCCCCGAGGTGATCCTGCTGCCGGCGTGGGTGCCGCTGAACGTCTATGACTTCGCGTGCTGGGCGCGCCAGACGATCGTCGCGCTGTCGATCGTCAAAGCCCACCGTCCGGTGCGCCCGCTGCCGTTCGATCTGGAGGAGTTGCGCGTCGACGACGCGGACGACGTACAGCTCTCCCGGCGCCGCTCACGCCCCTGGCGCACCGGCCGGCGAGCTTGGCTTGCGCGCCTCGACCAGCTGCTGCGCGCCTATGAGCGCCGGCCGCTGGCGCCCCTGCGCCGGCTGGCGCTCGCCAAGGCCGAGCGGTGGATCGTGCGCCGTCAGGAGCGTGACGGCTCATGGGGCGGCATCCAGCCACCTTGGGTGTACTCGCTGATGGCGCTGCAGCTCGCCGGCTACCCGCTCGAGCATCCTGTGATCAAGCGCGGCCTGGAAGGCCTCGAGCGCTTCATGGTCGAGGATCGCGACGACTCCAGCGGTGTCGGCGATGGATCGGGATCCCGCCCACCCGCGAGCCGTCGCCTGGAAGCGTGCCAGTCCCCGGTGTGGGACACCGCGCTGTCGATGCTCGCGCTGAGCGACGCGGGCGTCGCCGAGGACCATCCGGCGATGGTCGGCGCGGCCGAGTGGCTGCTCGCCGAGGAGGTCACCCGACGCGGCGACTGGTCGGTCCGCAGTCCCGACCTCGAGCCGGGCGGCTGGGCGTTCGAGTTCGCCAACGTCAACTATCCCGACGTCGACGACACCGTCGAGGTCGTGCTCGCGCTGGCGCGTGTCAACGGGCACGCAACGCTCCGAGCGCCGATCGACGGCGCAATCGGGCGGGCGCTGCGTTGGGTGGAAGGGATGCAGAGCTCGGACGGCGGTTGGGGCGCGTTCGACGTGGACAACACGCGCTCGCTCGTGCGGGAGCTCCCGTTCCTCGATTTCGGCGAGGTCATCGACGAGCCCAGCGCCGACGTGACCGCCCACACCCTCGAGATGCTCGGTGCGCTCGGACTCGGCGAGACGCCGGCCGCCCGCCGCGGCGTGCGCTGGCTGCTGGACCATCAAGAGGCGGAGGGCTCGTGGTTCGGGCGCTGGGGCATCAACCACGTCTACGGCACCGGTGCCGCGGTGCCCGGGTTGATCGCAGCGGGGGTCGCGCCGTCGGAGCAGTGCATCAGGCGGGCGGTCTCATGGCTCGAGCGCCATCAGAACGAAGACGGCGGCTGGGGCGAGGATCCGCGCTCCTACGACGACCCGAAATGGATCGGCCGCGGCCCGAGCACCGCCTCGCAGACCGCGTGGGCGCTGCTTGCGCTGCACGCCGCCGGCGAGCGCTCGCCGGCGCTCGCGCGCGGGGTCGCCTGGCTCGTCGCGACGCAGCGCGCCGACGGCAGCTGGGACGAGCCGCAGTACACCGGCACCGGCTTCCCGTGTGACTACTACATCAACTACCACCTGTATCGGCTCACCTTCCCGGTCATGGCACTCGGCCGCTGCCTGGCGACCGAGGCGACCGAGGCGGGCGAGGCAGCCGAGGATGTCCGCGGCGCGCGCGCCGAGCGACGGGAGTGACGCTCATAGCCGAGGCGCCGATCGACGCCCCTGCCGCGGAGGCGGTGATGGCGCGAGCGCAGACGGAGAACTTCCCCGTCGCCAGCCGCGCGCTGCCGCGCCGCGAGCGCCGCCAGCTGATGGCGCTGTACGGCTTCGCGCGGCTGGTCGACGAGCTGGGGGACGGCGACGAGCGCACCCCGGCCGAGCGGCTCGCGGCGCTGGACTGGCTCGAAGGTGAGCTCGACCGGGCGTTTCGCGGGGAGGCGGAGCACCCGCTGCTGGTGCGCGTCGGGGAGACCGTGCACGAGCGCGCGCTGACGCGCGAGCCGTTCCTTCGCCTGATCGAGGCCAACCGTGTCGACCAGCGCGTCGCTCGCTACGAGACCTGGGAGCAGCTGCGTGGCTATTGCTCGCTGTCGGCGGACCCAGTGGGAGAGCTCGTGCTCGGGGTCTTCGGGCTCGCGACGCCGGCTCGGATCGCGCTGTCGGACTCGATCTGCACGGCGCTGCAACTCGCCGAGCACTGCCAGGACGTAGCCGAGGATCGCGCCCGCGGGCGGATCTACCTGCCGGCGGAGGACATGCGGCGCTTCGGCTGTACCGAGGCTGATCTCGAGGGCGAACATGCGAGCGCGCCGCTGCGAGCGGTGCTCGCGTTCGAGGTCGCCCGGGCGCGCGGGCTGCTGGCCGCTGGCGCGCCGCTGATCGGCCAGCTGCGGGGACGTCCCAGGCTCGCCGTTGCTGCGTTCGTGGCCGGTGGGAGCGCGGCGCTGGATGCGATCGAGCGTGCGCGCTACGACGTGCTGGCGGGGGCGCCACGTGCTGGACGCGCGCGGCGTGCGGTGGCGCTCGCTCAGACGTTGCGCGCGAGCTGGAGCGCTCGGTCGTGAGCACCGACGTCGAGCTCGCGGACGCGTACAGCCACTGCGAAGCGGTCACGCGCGCACAGGCTGCGAACTTCTACTACGGCATCAGGCTGCTGCCCGGCGAGCGCCGCCGCGCGATGTGCGCCGTCTACGCTTTCGCTCGGAGGGTCGACGACATCGGCGACGGCGCGCTCACCGCCGAGGAGAAGCTGAGGCTGCTCGACGGCGAAGCGCGCGCGCTCGCAGCGATCGGGGCCGGGGATTCGCCGGCCGCGCCTGCGGAGCGGCCTGTCGGCGCTCCCGACGCGCCGCAGTCCGATCCGGACGCGCCGGCCGCGGATCCGGTGATGGTGGCGCTCGCCGACACGCAGCGGCGATTTCCGCTGCCGGCGGGCGTGCTGGGCGAGCTGATCGAGGGCGTACGGATGGACGTCGCCGGTACCAGCTATGAGGATTTCGACGAGCTGGTCGTGTACTGCCGCCGCGTTGCCGGCGCGATCGGACGGGTGTGCCTGGCGATCTTCGGAGTGCGCGGCGGCGAAGCCGCGGGCCAGGGTCAGCCGGAACGGCTCGCCGACGAATTGGGCGTGGCGCTGCAGCTCACGAACATCCTGCGCGACGTGCGCGAGGACGCGCAGAACGGGCGCGTGTACCTTCCGGGCGCCGAGCTGCGGCGCTTCGCGGTGCTGGACGCGGACGAGCGGCCGTCGCAGGGTGAGGCCGCGGCCGAGCTGCTGGCCGTCCTCGCGAGCGTGGCTGCGGCGGACGCCGACGGAGGTTCGCAGGCGAGCGAGCGGCGTGAGCGGCTCGAGGCGCTGGTGCGCTTCGAGTGCGAGCGCGCGCGCGAATGGTTTGACCGCGGGATCACGCTCACGGGCATGCTCGACCGGCGCAGCGCGGCATGCGTGCTGGCGATGGCGGGCATCTACCGGCGACTGCTGGAGCGCATCGAGGCCAGCCCCGATGAAGTGGCCCGCCGGCGTGTGTCGTTGCCGGCGCACGAGAAGGCGTGGGTGGCAGCGCGCGGCATGCTGGGGGTGGGGGCGTGAGCGCGCGCGCGTCCGGCGGCATGAGCCCGCGCGTGTCCGGCGGCGGGCGCGTGCTCGTGATCGGCGGCGGCCTCGCCGGGATCGCCGCGGCGCTCGACTGTGCCGCGGCGGGCGCGAGCGTGACGCTCGTCGAGGTCAGACGCCGGCTTGGGGGAGCGGCGTACTCGTTCGAGCGCGACGGGCTGCAGCTGGACAACGGCCAGCACGTGTTCCTGCGCTGCTGCCGCGCCTACCGCGCACTGCTCGCGCGGCTCGGCAGCGAGCGGCTCACGTTCGTGCAGCCGCGTCTTGAGATTCCGGTGCTGAGCCCCGGGAACGCGCCTGCGCTGCTGCGGCGCGGCTCGCTGCCGGCGCCCGCGCACCTCGCGCTCGCGCTCGCGCGCTACCCGCACCTGACGCCTCGCGAACGCGTCGGTGCGGCTCGCGCTGCGCTCGCTCTGATGCGCCTGGATCCAAACGACGAGGCTCTCGATGCGCAGACGTTCGGCGACTGGCTCGCGCGCCGCGGACAGGGCGAGCGCGCGGTCGCGGCGCTGTGGGACCTGATCGCGCTGCCGACGCTCAACCTGCCGGCGGCAGAGGCCTCGCTCGCGCTCGCCGCGTTCGTCTTCCGCACGGGTCTCTTCTCCGGAGCCGACGCGGGCGACATCGGCTTTCACCGCGGGACGCTCGGTCAGACGATCGGCGCCCCGGCCGAGCGTGCGCTGCGCGATGCGGGCGTCGAGGTGCGGCTGGGCTGGCGGGCGGAGCGCCTCGAGCGCAGCGGCAGCGGCGTCGTGGTCCACGGACGCGGCGCGCGCGGTGAGAGCGCTTCTCTGGAGGAGAGCGCCTCCGGCGAGGACGCCTCCGGCGGCGGCGAGAGCTCGGCCGCTGGGCCGCTCGAGCTGCTTGACGCCGACGCGACCGTCCTCGCGGTGCCGCACCTGCGCGCCGCGAGGCTGCTCGAGCCGCTGCTGGGTGAGCGGGCCAGCGCGTGGCGCGGGCTGGGCAGCTCGCCGATCATCAATCTGCATGTCGTTTATGACCGCGTGGTCTGCGAGCTGCCGTTTGCAGCCGGCGTGGGCACGCCGGTGCAGTACCTGTTCGACCGCGGCGACGCCGCCGGCGTGCCCGCCGGCTGCCAGTACCTGGCGGTTTCGCTGTCGGGCGCGGAGCGCGAGATGGGCATCAGCTCGGGCGCGCTGCGCGAGCGCTACCTGCCCGCGCTTGGCGAGCTGCTCCCCCTGGCCCGTGGCGCGAAGGTCGAGTTCTTCCTCGCCACGCGCGAGCACGCCGCCACGTTCCGCGCGGCGCCCGGCGCGGGCGCGCTGCGTCCGCGTCCCGAGACGGCCGTCCCGGGGCTCGTGCTCGCCGGTGCGTGGACGGCTACGGGCTGGCCGGCGACGCTCGAGGGCGCGGTGCTGAGCGGCCACGCGGCCGCCGAGGTGGCGCTACGCGGGCTCGGGCTCGAGCCGGCGCGCGACGCTCGTGCGCGCACGCCGGCCGAGGCGACGGCCGGTGCGCCCGGCGGAGCGGCGGCGGGCGGAGCGGCGATGTTGGCGGGGGAGCTCGCCCGGTGAGCACTGTGGAGGGCCCGCGTGAGCTGCTCGTGGCGGCGCCGATGCGCATCGAGGCTGCGCTGATCTCATCGGGGACCCGGCGAGCGCTGGTGCGCAAGACCGGCATGGGCCCCAGACGCTCGCGGGCCGCGGCGGGCGGGCTCGCGGCGGACAGTGGCCGCGCGATGCTCGTGCTCGGCTTCTGCGGAGGACTCGACGCGACGTCGGTGCCGGGCGAAGTGATCGTCGCCGAGGACGTGTACGCGGCGGGCGATGAAGGGCACGCCGAGCAGCGCGTGCGCTGTGACCTGCACGACCAGCTCGTGCACCGCCTGACGGGCAGGGGACTGAAGGTGCGGGCGGGGAGCGTCGTGTGCGTCTCGCGCCTGGCGCTCGGGGAGCGGCGCGCCGAGCTGCACGCGGGTGGGGCGATCGCGGTCGACATGGAGTCGGTGTGGCTGGCGGCGGGCGCCGGTGGGCGGCCGTTCGGCGTGGTGCGCGTCGTCCTGGATAGCCCCGCGCACGAGCTGCTGCGCGTGCGCGCGGCCGCCGGCGCGCTGCGCGCGGCGCTCGCGCTGCGTCGCGTGGCGGGCGCACTTCACGACTGGGCACCGGCCGTCTAAGGTAGCCCCATGGCCGTCCGTGTCAGGCAGAGCACGCGCATGGGGTGGTACCTGATGCGCCAGCGGTTGGCCAAACGCGAGAAGTTCCCGCTGATCGTCGAGCTCGAGCCGCTGTTCCAGTGCAACCTGGCGTGCTCCGGCTGCGGCAAGATCCAGCACCCCGAGCATGAGCTGCGCCGGCGGATGCCGGTCGAGCAGGCGATCGACGCGATCGAGGAGAGCGGCGCGCCGATGGTCTCGATCGCCGGCGGCGAGCCGCTGATCCACCCTGAGATCCACGTCATCGCGGCCGAGCTGATCAAGCGCAAGAAGTTCGTGTACCTGTGCACCAACGCGCTGCTGCTGGAGAAGAAGCTCGAGAACTTCAAGCCGAGCCCCTACTTCTCGTGGGCGATTCACATGGATGGCCTGCGCGAGCGCCACGACGCGTCGGTCGAGCGCGAGGGCGTGTTCGACAAGGCGGTCGCGGCGATCAAGGCGGCGAAGGCGGCCGGTTTCCGCGTCACGACCAACACGACGTTCTTCACGCACGACTCGCCCAAGACCGTGCGCGAGGTGCTCGACTTCCTCAACGATGACCTCGAGGTCGACGAGATGATGATCTCGCCCGCCTACGCCTATGAGAAAGCCCCCGACCAGGAACATTTCCTGGGCGTGGCGCAGACGCGCAAACTGTTCAGCGCGGCGTTCGCCGACGGGCGGCGCAAGAAGTGGCGGCTGAACCACAGCCCGCTGTTCCTCGACTTCCTCGAGGGCAAGGCCGAATTCGACTGCACCGCCTGGGGCATTCCCAGCTACTCGCTGTTCGGCTGGCAGCGCCCGTGCTACCTGATGTCCGACGGCTACACCAAGACCTACAAAGAGCTGATCGAGACGACCGACTGGAGCAAGTACGGACGCGGCAAGGATCCGCGCTGCGAAAACTGCATGGCCCACTGCGGCTACGAGCCGACGGCGGTGCTGCAGACGACCGGCTCGCTACGCCAGTCCCTGCGCGCCCTCGCGGGCTAGGTTCTAGGCCTCCGCCTCGGACTCCGCCTCGACGTCCGCCTCTGCCTCGGCACCGCTGCTACGGATGTCCTGCCATGAGACGCCCTCCTTGAGCAGCGCTGGCACGCCCAGCGCCACGGCCGTGACGACCTCGACGGCCTGCAGGATGATGCCGTAGGCGAGCCCTGGGCCCGCGCCGACGCCGTACGCGGCGAGCACCACCAGGCAGGCGGCCTGGAAGACGCCGACGTTCGAAGGCGTCGCCGGAAGAACCGCGCTGAGGTTGACCGCGAGCAGGATCGCGGCGGCAGCGGCGATTCCCGCCTTGTGCTCGAGTCCGAGCGCCAGGATCACCGCATAGCATGCCATCCACTGCAGCGCCCACGCGAGCAGCTGGAAGGTGATCGCGGTGACGCCGTAGCGCGGGCGTGCGAACACGACCAGGCCGTGTCGGGCGAGTGTCAGCAACCCCGCGACCGCGTCCGCGGCGCGGGCAACCCGCGCAGAACGCGAGCGGCGTCCGAGCGCCACCAGGCGCGGTCCGACGATGATCAGCACGCACACGAGCAGCGGCACCGCCAGCGCGATCGCGATCGCCGCGCCGTGGCCGCTCGGGAGCGGCACGCTCGTGATCGTCACCACAAGCAGAATCGCGAGCGCGATCAGGTTGAACAGCGTTTGTGAGAACACCGTCCCCGCGATCACCGGCACCAGTCGCGCGGTGCGGCCCTCGAGCCGCCGCGAGAGCACCAGCACGCGAGCGGCCTCCCCGAGGCGCCCGGGCGCGACCGCCGAGCCCATCACCCCGATCATCGTCGCGCGCACGACCGCGCCCCACGGCAGCAGCGTGTCGGGCAGCGCGGCCTGCAGCACCTCGTGCCACGAGATCGAGCGCATCAGCATCGCCAGCGACATCAGCACGAGCGCCAGCACGATCCAGCCGGGCGAGGCGGTCACCAGCGCGTGGCCGACGCGCTGCAGTTCCAGGCGCGAGAGCGCGAACGCGACCAACCCTGCGAGAACGATCACGACGAGCACCACGCCGACGCGCCGGAGCGCGGGGCCGCGCGAACGCACAGGGGGGTTCTCGGGCGCGGCCATCTCGGCGGGGTCTATCAGGTCGCGCGCGGAGCGCCAAGGGCCTGGACACGGTGCGCCGAGCGCGTTGCAGAGCTCGCGAGTCGGCGGACCTGCTCGCTATGCTGACGAGCGCAGCGATGAGGCCCGCTCCATAACCGCGGCTTGCGGCCGCTGATGGCTTCTACGTCACCGTCACTCGAGCGTAAGTGAGGACTGCCGTGGAACGCGATCGCAGAGCCACCGTCGTGCGCACGCAGCGGATCGTTGCGGGGATGCCGTCGTTTGTCCACGATAGCCAGGAGCTGGTTGCGATCTTCGCGGGCGGCTTCCTCGGCACCGCCGCCCGGGCCGCCCTCGCCCAGAGCATCACCGCGCGCCCCGACGGCTGGCCGTGGGCGACGTTCGCGGTGAACATGCTCGGTGCCGCGCTGATCGGCTATCTGATCACGCGTCTGCAGGAGCGCCTGCCGCCGTCGCTCTACCGGCGGGCGTTGCTCGGCACGGGCCTCTGCGGTGGTCTGACGACGTTCTCGACGATGATGCTCGAGCTGGCGAGGATGATCGAAGCGGGGCAGTCGGAGCTCGCGGCGGCGTACGCACTCGCAAGCCTTGCAGGCGGCTTCGTGTCGGTGTTCGTGGCAACCAAGCTCGTGCGTCGCGCCGGGGTGTGGCGATGAGCTCGGTGCTCCTGTGGGGCGGCGTCGGCCTGCTCGGCGGGCTGGGGGCGGTCGCGCGGTTCCTCGTGGACGCGCTCGTGTCTGTCAGAGGCTCGGGACGCTTCCCGCTGGGCACGTTGCTCGTCAACCTCTCGGGCGCGGTGGCGCTCGGCCTGCTGTCGGGGATCGCGCTCAGCGGCGATGCCTACCTGCTCGCGGGGACTGCGCTGATCGGCTCCTACACGACGTTCTCGACCTGGATGCTCGAGTCCCACAGGCTCGGCGAGGACGGCCGACGCCCGCTGCTCGCGGCGAACGTCGGGCTGAGCGTTGCACTCGGCATCGCGGCGGCCGCGGTTGGCCGGCTGCTCGGAGGCGGATGACCGTCGAGGACGGGCTGCGGCTGAGCGTCTACCTCGGCGAGCGAGACCGCGCCGGCCGTCGTCTGCTGGCCGACGCGCTGCTCGAGGTGTATGCCCGCCACGGCGTGCGGACGAGCGCTCTGCTTCGGGGAGTCGAGGGTTTCGGCATCAAGCACCGGCTGCATAGCGAGGGCCTGCTGACGCTCTCGGAAGACCTGCCGCTGGTGGCGCTGGCGTTCGATACGGAGCCCCGGATCGAGGCTGTGCTCGAGGACGTGCGCCCGCTGGCACGGCACGGCTTGATCACGCTCGAGCGCGCCCGGCTGTCCAGCGGATCCGCGCTCGAGGAGACGCCGTCGCTCCCGGACGAGGAGATCAAGCTGACGATCCACCTCGGCCGTGGAGAGCGGGTGGCCTCGCGCCCGGCATACGTGGCCGCAGTCGAGTGCCTGCACCGTCACGGTGTCGCCGGGGCGAGCGTGCTGGTCGGCCTCGACGGAACCGTGCACGGAGCGCGTCAGCGGGCACGCTTCTTCGCCCACAACGCGCAGGTGCCGCTGATCATCCAAAGCGTCGGTGAGAGCACCACGATCAGGCGGGCACTGCGCGAGCTCTCGTGCATCCTCACCGAGCCGGCTATCGCGCTCGAGCGGGTGCGCGTCTGCAAGCGCGACGGCGCGCTGCTCGCCGAGCCGCTGCGCCCGCCGGCCACCGACGCCGGCGGGCTCGCCTACTGGCAGAAGCTCGTGGTTTACGCGGGCGAGCAGACCCGACACGGGCTCGAGCCCATCCACAGCGCGCTGGTGCGCCGCCTGCGCGCCGAGAACGCCGCCGGCGCCACCGCGCTGCGGGGCGTGTGGGGCTACCACGGCGAGCACCGGCCGCACGGCGAACGCTTCTGGTCGCTGGGCCGCCACGTGCCGACGCTCACGGTGATGCTGGACACGCCGGAGAACATGGCGCGCTGGTTCGAGATCGTCGACGAGCTGACCCGCGAGACGGGGCTCGTGACCAGCGAGCTCGTGCCGGCGCTGCGCGCCGGTGCTCCCGGGATCGAGCACGGCGGCCTGCGGCTGGCCGAGCGCCACGGCGGCTCCATCGCCTGAGAGTGGACGCGGGCTTCTAGGCTCACGGTATGACAACCCCCGAGGAGGAGCATCCGTGAAAGCGACATGGAACGGCGCGACACTCGCCGAGAGCGACGCAACGGTGGTGGTCGAGAAAAACCACTACTTCCCCCCCGAGAGCATTCACGGGGAGTACTTCACCGACAGCGACACCCACACGATCTGCCCGTGGAAGGGGCAGGCGAGCTACAAGACCGTGCAGGTGGACGGCCAGCGCAATCCCGACGCCGCGTGGTTCTACCCGGCGCCGAAGGACGCAGACTACTCGGGCATATCAGCCGGCGAGTTCAAAGACCGCGTGGCCTTCTGGAAAGGCGTCACGGTCGAGCCGTAGACCGAGGCGCTGCGCGAGTCCTGCTGAGCGGGGACGCTTACGTCCGCGTTCGGACCTACAGTGCTGCATCATGAAGCCGATCGCGCGCTCGATCGTTCAGGAGCTTCGGGAGGATCTCCCCGATGGCACCGAAGTGCTCTACGGGATGGTGCCTGGGGGCGCGGCCTACATGGCCCTAGTCAACTGGACGTCATTGATCGTGCGCGGTATCAGGGGTGAAGAAGCCGAGCGGGGTTGGCGGGTGTGGGTGTCCTCCGGCATTTTCATCGGTACCTTCGCGATTTCAGCAGGGACACGCGTACGGGACACCGCCGCCGTGCGGGACGCCGCCGTCGAGACGAGCAAAGTCCTGCGTCAGGCGGCCGAGGACGCGAAGCTTCGCGAGGAGCGTGCGGCCCAGCGCGATGATCGCCTGACGACGCTCACGAAGTGGCTGATCGTGCTTGCAGCGCTAACCCTCATCGCTGCGATCGTGACGCTCGCCGGCACCTAGCTTCGGACGCTTTACGCTGTGTCGTGGCCTTCGAGAGGCTCAACCTCGGAATGCGGAGCCAAAGAGATTCTGGTCCTTGCCGGTCGCTGCGAGCGGACGCTCCGGTCAATCCGCAATGACGCGGATAGGAGGGTGGGGTGAGGGGGCAGGAGAGGGCTCTCGACAGGCTCGTGGCCAAATGCTCGGTACTCAAGGCCGACGCCCGGGAGATGGAGGGAAAGTGGCCCAGCGACTCCAGCAGCAGGTGCGGTCAGGGTTGTTGGCTGCCCCGCCAGCGGCGAGCATGTCGGTCGCCGTCCGTGCGGGTCGCCAATAGGCGTACTGCTGCTATTCGTCCAAACCAGCAGCCTGAGCGGCTTCCGCCGAGGCGCTCGCATCTGCGAGATTGCGGCAGCGCGTGAGTACACTGCCAAACGCTTGGCCGTCCCGCCGATCCACGGCCGTGTCATAGCATCGCGGTGTGCCGGCAGCGACTTACTCACGCATCGAGGCTAAGGCTTCCGCCAAGGCCTTCCTGCTACGCTTTTCCGCCGCACGGCTGAATCGTAGAGAAGGGACTCGCGTTCACGACGGCGATCAAAGGGGGGCATATGGCGGCGATACTGAGAGCGATCTGCCGCAGAGCGATCATGCCTCTCATTGCTGTCTCGGCGATCGCAGGCGGCTCCTGCGCATACGCCCAGGCGCCGATCCCGACGACTTCCGCTCAGGCTATCGCGTGGCTAAACACGCAGCGAGAAGATAACGGCATCCCGGGTGGGATCGTTGATAACCCGTCGTGGGACGTGGGCTGCCGAAAGCACGTCGAATGGGTACAACACAATCCCGGTGTCGAAGATCCGCACGTTGAGTCGCCTGGAACAACGGGGTACACTCCGGAAGGGGCATGGGCCGGGGAACACAGCGTCCTGCTCGGCACGTTTCTCGAAACGAGTTCTATTGCCGCCGCCGAACAAGTCCAAAATGATACTTACCCCTGGGGTGCGGTAAACACCTGGGAGTGGGCGCCCATTCACCTCATGCAGCTCCTTGCTCCGGAACTATTGGAATCGGGATTCTCTCCGGGGTGTATGGTGACTCTAGGTGGAGCGCCTCGCCCAGCTCCGCCGACGCCTCAACTTCTCACCTATCCGGGGGCTGGCACGTCGTTCATCTATCCTTTCGAGCAGGCGTTGGAGTGGCCGTTTACCCCTGAGGATTTCGTAGGCTTGGTCAAACACGGGACACTACCGCCTCCCACTACTGGACCGAACCTGTTGGTCTTCGTATGGGGCGGTAAGGGACCCCAGACGATCACGAGTGCTTCGCTGAGCGGCCCACAAGGCCAAGTTCCGGTCTCTACGGTGGACGACGAGACGACCGGTCCACTCGGCGACATCGGAGCGTACATGCCTCCCGGCGGCGTAATAATTCCGCGGAAGGCCCTCAAGCCGTTCACGGCATATAGAGCCAGTGTCGAACTCGCGCCCTCTTTGCTGTCGAAGACGTGGACGTTCTCAACTGGGCCATTGCCCAACACGGTTACATCAAGTGGCCTTTTGGAACATATCCCTCGCCATTTTTCACACGTCACTTTCTATGAAGGCAGCACTGCACCTAACCTTACATTTAGGCTGGTCAATCCAAGAGGGCGGACCTTGCACGTAAGACGCGATCCGCACAGTAACACGTGGATCGCTACCCTCAAGGAGCCAGGGCCTTGGACGGTTTGTATTCTCAGCGGGGGCTCCCCGACGTTGTATGCCCCGGTACGCAAGTGTGGCACGCTACAAGTGCCCACCAAGAACTCGGGGCGACTGATTGAGCTGGTTGGGACGACGCTCAAGCTCGGAGAGTAGTCCAGGCGCCGGGCCTTGACGGCGCAAGCGTGTGGGTCCAGGATCGGCGCCGAGACTGATCGGCAGCGCTTCTCGATGCGCCGCGCGCTCGTCGCGCAAAGGACGGCATGAGCTTGAGCGGCCGGACTAACCCAGTCGAAGTCAGCCGGCGCGGCGGGATCGAGCGCACGAGGTTCGTTCCTCCCGCACGCCACCTGCAGTGCCCCGCCCAGAGTGCTGCGTTCGGCTGGATGCGAGCGCGTCGGCTGATGCCGCTGAGGCTGCTGGTTTGGACGAAAACCGGACGTCTAGTTACTCATGTCGCTTCCCCAAGGAGGCGGCGTCGAACATCAAGGACTACTTCTCCTTCTGGAGAGGCGTGAGCGTCGAGCAGTAGGCGACTCCAGGCCGGCGCAGCCGCCACAGTAGGTAGGCGACGACGAGCACGTTGACGATCACGGCGCCGACCTTCAGCGCGGTTGCGCTTTTGGTGAGCTCCCAGATCTCCGGGATGAACAGCAGCGAGGTCGCCACGACCGTCAGCCACTCTGCCCAGCGGCGGCGCCTGAACAGGCCATAGGACTCGGCGCCCTCGAGCGCCCCGTAGGCGATTGCCACGGCGCCGAAGACCAGGTCCTGGTTGGCGTGGAGCCTGGCGACGTCGGTGATGATCCGCTGGATCCAGTTGTCTCTCGGGTCCAGGCCGAGTCGCTGCGCGAGGTTGGAGATTTCGCTCGCCCAGTTGGTGTGTGGATGGCTGACGAGCGCGATGCCGACCGCGAGCAGCACGACCGCGCGGAACCCGCGCTCGGCGGCGATCCAGGGCAGCAGACGATCGTGGCGGCTGGCGGCGTTGCGCGGCTGTGGCATTGGCAAAGCTTCTCATCGGTTGCCCTGGCGGGCGGGCGCCGGTGGGAACGCGGGCGCCCACTCCTCGTCCTGGACGCGCAGGCCGTTGCAGATGTAGGCGATCACGTGGTACCAGCCGGCGGTCACGATCAGCTCGAGGATCTGCGCCTCGTTGAAGTGCGTCGCGAGCTCCTGCCACAGCCCGTCTGAGATCGTGCTCGTGTCGTGCAGCTCATCGGCCAGCCGGAGAACGCTCGCCTCGTCGGACTCCCAGCACCGATCACGCCAGTCGCCGTGGACGGTGCTGTGCAGCTGCGCGGGGCTGAGACCGAGCGGCGCGCCGAAGGCGACCGCGTGCACGCCCCACTCGTATTGCGCGCCGGCCAGTGCGCAGGTGCGATGGATCGCGATCTCGCGCAACCTGGGCGCAACCAGCGCGCTCGAGCCAAGGATTCCGGCGCCGACCGGGCGCATTCGGCTCATCAGCTGCTCGTGGACGGCGAGCGTGCGGAACAGCCGCAGAGGCTCTGCGTCGCTTGTCGGTGGCATCCACTTGGCGAGCATCGACGCGACGCTCGCCGCATACGGGGGCTGCAGCGGAGCGATGCGCGCAGTCTGCTCTGACATCTCGTTAGACTCCAGTCGGTCATGCTTCGAATTTCACAGCGCAGTCCGGGATGCTATCGGATTTACGTACCTTGCCTCTATTTCCGAAGCGACGGGCGATGAGCGAGCCGCCGAGGCCAGGTCGCGCGGTACGCGGCTCAGCCAGCGGGCGCCCGATCATGGCGCTGCTCGATCTGCTCGGCCGGCGCTGGGCGCTGCGCGTCGTTTGGGAGCTGCGCGACGGGCCGCTGGTATTCCGCGCTCTGCAGCAGCGCTGCGCGGGCATGTCCTCGAGCGTGCTCAACCAGCGGCTTCGCGAGCTGCGCGCGGCGGCGGTCGTCGAGGTCGGGCCTGACGGCTACCGTCTCAGCGCAGAGGGCCAGCGTCTACTCGAGGCCTACGGCCCGATCGAGTCCTGGGCTGAGCGATGGGCGTTGCGGGAGCGTGATTAGCTGGCGTCGTGAGTTACGCGTTCGACGGCGTTTCGAGCATCAGCGTCACCGGCCCGTCGTTGACGAGCTCCACCTGCATGTGCGCGCCGAAGATCCCACCTTGCGCGCCGGCGTGCGCGCAGAAGCGCTGGTAGAGCGGCTCAGCCTGCTCGGCGGGTGCCGCCGTGACGAAGCTCGGCCGGTTGCCGCGACGCGTATCGCCATACAGCGTGAACTGACTCACGCACAGGATCTCGCGCTCGCCCAGCGCCTCGTTCATGTGACCGTCTGAGTCAGCGAAGACACGTAGCGCACGGACCTTCTCGGCCAGGCGTTCGGCGGTCGCAGCGTCGTCGTCGCGGGCGACCCCCAACAGCACCAGCAGGCCGGGCCCGATCTCTGCGACCAGTTGCTCATCGACCCGCACGGCGGCACGACTGACCCTCTGCACGAGCGCCCGCATCGCGTGGCAGTGTCGCAGTCGCGCATTCGTCGCCGGCTCGCCCTCTTGAGCCGCCAAGGCGGACCCGCATTGCCTCGCGTCGGCGCTCAGGACTGCGAGGTGGTCACTGCGGACGCGCTCGATTCGTTGCCGCCCGACGCGCTCGATTCGCCAGAAGCTTCGCTCGTGCCGGTGGCGGAGCTTTCGCTCGTGCCGGTGGAGGCCGAGCTTTCACTCGTTTTTTGGCCTGTGCTGCTGAGAGAAGCGACGCGTTTCTCGGCGTTTGCGACGAGCGCCGGGTCGTGCCCGGAGGCGAGCTGCACGTAGACGACGAGGAACGCGACGGCGAACAGCGTCACGGCCAAGGCGGCGACCGAGCGGCGGATGCGCCGGGCGCGTCGGCGTATGCCATCGCGGTGGCTGCTGGCCCGTGCTCGCGCGTCCTCGCGCCCCATGGCCGGCGCCGCAGCGTGGCGCTGCCCAGCTGCGTGGGCGGAGGCGTTCATCGTGCCGCACCTGCCTGTGGCGCGCCGGCCGACCCGAGCCGGCGCGCTAGCAGCAGCGCGAGCGCGGGCACCGCGACGATTGCGACGCTCGCCAGGAACCACGCCTGTCCGGCGTCGGTGCCCTCGCCGAGCGAGTGCGCGAGTCCGAGGATCCAGGCGAGCGCGGCGAAGCGGTGCAGCATGCGCCAGCGCTGCACGCCGATGCGCCCGCGTGCGTAGTAGGACAGGCCGAGCACCAGCAGTGCCCAGAAAGCAATGATGCCGAGGCTCGTCCAGAAGGTCTTGTAGCCGCCGAGGAACGGAATCGCGATGTCGGCGAGGCTCGAATGCACGTAGCTGTCGCCCAGGAGGCTGAGGCCATGGACGACGAGCGCGGCGAGTGTCGCGAGCGACAGCGCCTCATGGGTGATCCTCAGCTCCGGGCGGCGGCGTCGCAGCAGGCGTCCTCCCATCAGCAGGCCGACGCAGACCGACAAGCTCGACAGGAGCAGCGCCGCGATGCCGGCGGCGCGACTCGTTATCCAGAAGAGATACGGGCCGGTGGCAGTGGCGAGGATGTTGACGGCCGCGTGCATGGCTTGCAGCACACACTCGCGAGTGCCGCTGAAGGGTCTGTAACCGATGCGTAAGGTCGCGCTAAGAGACCCGTCCAGACGATCCAAGATCGAGTTCGACGTGACCGCGGCGCTCCCGTACTTCGACGGCCAGCAGTTCGGTGCGGCCGACGACGCCATGGGCATCATGGGCGCGCGCTACAACCTCGCGCTCAACGGCAAGCGCCTCGAGCCCTGCTTCTGACGCTCGGCGCGCTACAGACGCGCTAGGCGCGTTGCAGGCGCAGCTCGAATTCCATGGTTGCTTTGTCTGTCACGGTGACGAAGCCGCCGATGGTGGGTGCGGTCATGCCGAACTCACTCCAGGGGAAGGTGAGCGATCCGGCCGCCTGCAGCGTCGAGGCCGACACTCTGAATTCGACCGGGATGGTCTCTTGCTTGGAGGTGCCGTGGATGTCGAAGACGCCGGTCACGGCTGCGTGCACGAGCGCCCCGCTGCTGGCGTTGGCGGGCAGCACGACCGCCTTGGACAGCACGAACGTGGCAGTCGGATAGCGACTGCTTTCCAGTCCGATTTCGTGGATTTTTTCATCGCGCATCGACCTGTCGCTCTTGAGCGTGTTGACGGCGGCGTTGAACGACGCGGCGCTGATCGTGAGGCTGCCTTTGGACTCGGCGAGCGTCGCCGCGCCAGTCACCTGGGAGGTGCGCCCGACGGCGTCGCTCTCGGCAGGCAGGAAGGCCAACTGCTCGCGAACGCGGTAGCCGACCTGCGAGCCGCTGGCGACGCTCCAGCGTCCGCCGGCCTTACCGGTCGAGCCCGTTGCGCTCGATTGCGCAGACGTGGCGCGTGTGCTGGTCGTGGCAGCGAGCTTGAACGGCTTCGGCGAGGAGGTAGGAAAGATCACGAAGTAGACGAGCAGGAACGCGAGCACGATCAATGCGCCGGCGCCTACGCCTACGATCAAGAGGGCTCGCCGCCTGTTTCCGCATGCCGGTACCTTCATCGTCCTCGAATCCTCTCGCTTGCGCCTGACGGCTCGGTGAGTCGTCCCGGTCGACCGCCATCTCAGACCCTCGGACTGAGCCCTGGCTCAACGTTGCGTGAGAATTGCGTTAGCAGCCGCGCGCGCCATGCTCGAGGCTGATCGGACACGCGCGTTGCAGAACGAAAGCGACGCGGTCCAGAGCCGCTTGAGGAACCTTTCCCGTCGGGCCCGGGGGCCTTTCGGTTCGGGTGGCGCGGCCTCACACCTCAGTGGCCTCGCTCTTGACGGCTCGGAACCGCGTCTGTCGAGAACCTAAGCGGCTCGCCACCCGATTGCAAGGGTCCGTCGGCGGCGATCCCGCACCTTGCGAAAAAAGTCTCGCCGCTATGCGCTCGCGTGCTCACGTGCAGGCGCGCCCGCGTCCGGGATGCCATCGGAAACGCCCTCGCCGGCCTTCGTCACGACAGGCACGAGCGTCCGGTGCAGCCTGACGACGCCGTACCAGCTGCGGGCGATGAAGCCAGCGAACAGGGCTACGTACAGACCACCCCAGTAGACGAACGGGATCAGCATCTCCAGCCGGGGGATCGTGCCGTTGCGCAGCGCGAACACGAGCGTGAACAGCACCGTCAGCAGCACGGTCGTCTGCGGCAACGTGTGCCCCCAGTGCCAACGCGGATCGTTGTGCTTGCGCGTGACCTTGTAGACGGGCTTGCGATCGGGGCCGCCGAGCATCGCCTGGATAGAGGCCTTGATGAACACCGGCGCCAATCCGCTCCAGATGATCCGCACGCGCCACAGCTCGCGAACCGGGTTGCGCTGGCGGCGGCGGCGATCGTTGTAAGGGCGGTTGATCGCCATCAGCCATGCCTCGGTGGCGAGGACGATCGGAAGCATGTGCTCGAGGAAGCTCGTTCCGCTGGCCGTGAACGGCAGGTATCCGAGCAGCGCGCCGACGATGCTCGGCACGTAGACGAGCACCGTGAACGAGTGCAGGTAGTAGCAGAGCAGCTCATAGAACTGCGCGCGCTGGCGCAGGCTCAACCCGCGCAGGTCTCCCCAGAGCATCAGGCGCACCGTGTCGATCGCCCAGGTGCCGCGCTGCTTGTACACGTTCGGGACGTCCTCGGGGGAGTGCTGACCCATTGCGCCGACGATCGGCAGGTAGCAGCTGTGCCAGCCACGCCTCAGCGCCTCGACGCCGGACTGCAGATCCTCGACCAGGTTCCACGTCGGGAACAGACCGATCTGCTCGAGGGCGGAACGTCGCCAAACGAGGCCCGAGCCGCATGGGAACGTCGCGTTGGCGGCGTAGCGAGAGAGCATCTGGCCCCGGTAGAACATCGCCTCGCGGTTGTTGAACGGGTCGCCGGCGCTGACCTGCGTTTCCTTGATCGTCTGGACGAACGCGAGGCGCGTGTCGTGCTCGAGCTGCCCAACGGCCTGGCGCAGGAACTGGTTGGAGCCGAGCTCGTCGTCGCAATCGCGCGTCTCGATGAAGCTCAGCGCTGGATGCGCCGCGAGGAGCATGGCCACTGCCGAGTTGAGGTTGCCGGCCTTGGCGGCCCCGTCGCGACCCGGCGCGAAGCGGGGTGGCGGCAGGTGATAGAGCACGGGCCACGCACGAACGGCTGCGGCGAGCTCTGGATCGTGGCCGTCGTCGCTGACCACGACCAGCATCTTCTCGCGCGGCCAGTCCTGCTCGAGCACCGATGTGATCGTGCGCAGGATCATCGGCACCGGCTCGCCGCAGCAGGGGACGATGATGCCGACCGTAGGCTCCTCGCCACGTGGCAGCGGGTGTGGCTCGGGCACCGTTCGGCACCAGTGGTTGAAGATGCTCAGCAGCGTCGTTGCGAGCGTGAACAGATTGGCCGCGAGGAACGGCCAGGCCAACCAAGGAAGGTGGCGGTTCAGCGCGGAGAACAGCCACGGCAGGTAGATCGCCGCAGAGATCAGGTAGGCGATCCCAGCGCAGCGCACGAACCAGTGACCACGGACCGGCGGGTAGGCGTCGCCGAAGGCCCGGGCGGCCCGGGCCATCGGGCTGGATGGCGCAACGACAGCGGCCGGCGCGCTGAACGGCGTCGGCGCGGTATCGGGCTCCGTCGTCTCGGGAGAGATGGTCGACACCACTTCGGCATCGACACAGAGCGCCATCGGACTTGAGGACGCACCCACCGGGGCCGGGACCGGGGATCAGCAGGTTTGGCGGATGCACCGTCGGGTAAGCCATCGAGCTCGGGCAGGCGAGCCCGGCGTGGACGATCGTGCCCCGAATCGCCGCGGCGCTGGAGGTGAGTCTCGTGGAGACCGCCGCGGTCCTCGAGCGTTCGTAGCCGGCTGGGGGGGCGCGGGTCGTCCTGCGGATCGGAATATTTGCCGCATTTTGCGAGTTTTCAGCTGCCCTTTTGTGCACGTGCTCTTGACTGCAACAGCCGTGCCTTCATAGGTTGCGGCCCGACGAGATCGCACGCTTGGCGTCAGGGGGCTGCGTCACTTGTCGGATGCCCACGACCGGCGTCAACTCAGAAGTCCTGCTACCACGCCTTTCCACCAAAGGGGGAGAAGTGCTTTCACATCGGCGCTACATGATGGTGCGGCTGCTGCTCGCATGCACGGCTGTCTGTCTCTCCTGTGGGCTGTTTGCTGGACAAGCGTCGGCGATCGCGCCGCCATGCGCCGATCTCTACATCGAACACGTGTCGGTGTCGCCCACCAATCCGGTGCAGGGAATGCCGGCGACGATCACCGTCACCGTCCACAACGGCGGCAGTTGCGCCGCAGGCGGCTTCGTAACGCAGTTCAGGACGTCGCTCAAATCCCCGACCGGCCCGTCGGAATCGATCAGCAGCCTCAACGCCGGCGAATCCAAGACGCTGAAACTGCCGTTCGTCTTCACGGCGTCGGGCAACTACGAGGCCGTAGTCGAAGTCGACACCGGGCACTCGGTTTCCGAAACGAACGAAAAAAACAACCTGGAAATCCTCTCGATCACCGTGCTGCCGCCCGGCATCAACCTCGTCCTCGAAGAATTCCAGGTCAAACCGGTCGAACCCGATCCGACCGAATCGGTCGTACAGGGTCGTCCCGCGATCGCCGTGATCAAGGTCACGAACACGGGCAACGTGCCCGCGGGGACGTTCGTGGTCCAATGGACGCCGTACGTCTTCGGCAAACCGCTGACGAAGACCGTAAGCGGACTCGCGCCCGGGGAAAGCACCTGGGTCACGATGGAATACACGTTCCCGACGGCAACGACCGTCACAGGGAAAGCGGTCGTCAACTCGACCCACGCCTTCCCTGAAACAGACCTGCTCGACAACTCAGCGACCCTGAAAACGGTCGTCGAGCCACCACTCCCGAATCTCAGGGTGGTCGGCGTCCGCGACTACCCAGCACCTGCCGGGAGCGAATCCTTCCAGGAAGTCGAAATCGAAAACGACGGCAACAGCGCGGCCGGCGACTTCGTGGTCACCTGGGAACCGGGCGGCCTGGTCGCGGCGCAGTCCCAGCAGGTCAACGGACTTGGCGAGGGCGATCGCGAAATCGTCTACTTCGTCGAGGACTTCAAAAACCCCGGCACCTACAACGGAACGGTGACGCTCGACAGCACGCACGTCATCAAAGAGGTCAACGACGAAGAACAGACAGCGTCGACCCACTTCGTGATCCCGGCAGCGACCGTCGATCTGACGATCACCAACCTGACGATCGAACCGGAAAACGAGGGTTGCGAGGACCGCAACTGCTTCAGCGGCAACAACGTCAACCCGCTGTTCTCGTCCTCGACGGTCACGCAGGCTGTGCCCAACACGATCACCGTCACCGTGAAGAACCTCGGCAACAGCCCGTCCCCGAGCTTCGTAACGAGCTGGAACCCGAGCGCGGACAGCATCATCGTGCCGGGGAACCAGACGCTGACGCAGGAGTCCGGCCCGCTCGGTCCGGGAGAAGAACGTCAGCTGACGTATAAGTTCACATACCCGAAGCCCGGAAACTTCCGCAGCATCGCCGAGGTCAACGCGTTCAAAACCGTCAAAGAAACCAACGAATCGAACAACGAGGCGATCCTCAACGTCACCGTCCAGCCGGCGCGCATCGACCTCGAGTTCGTCGGGCCGATCACCCCGTCGCCGAACCCGCTGCATTACAAGGAAGCCGGCACCGAGACGGTCAAAGTGATCAACAACGGGCCGATCGCGTCCGGCTCGTTCGCGGTCCAGCTCGAACCCCAGGAAAAAGGCATCAAGCAGACGAAGACCGTCCCTGGCTTGAACGTCGGCGAAGAAACGACGCTCACCTACCCCGTCACCTACAGCAAAGCCGGGGCCTACACCGCGACCGCGGTGATCGACCCGTTCGACCAGGTCGTCAAAGCCTTCGAACCCGATGAAGAGAGCGAAACCATCAACGTGGCAGCGGTCGACCTCGGGTTCGTCGGCGGGATCACCGTGAACCCCAACCCGATCTACTCGAAAGAAGCCGGCACCGAGAGCGTCACCGTCCGCGACTTCGGGCCCGGCGGCACCAACGGACCCTTCTCCGTCCAGCTCGAACCCAAAGCAAAAGGCATCAAGCAGACCAAAACGGTCTCCGGTGGCCTCAAAGCGGGCGAACAGATCACACTCAAATTCCCTGTCGAATACGGGAAAGCCGGCGGCTACACCGCGACAGCCGTGATCGACCCGTTCAACCAGGTCGACAAGACCACGACCCCCGACGAAGAGTCAGAACCCATCAACGTCGGAGCCACATCGGCGAGCGTGAACGTCAAGCTGAACAACTTTCAGGCGGTCGCGGACCCGGGGGGGTACGAAGAATGGAAACTGATCGAGCTCGCCAAATCGAAGGGCTATTCGTGCACGTTCGAATTCGAAGACGCCGGCAAAAAGATCTTTGAAAAGGCACTGGAAAACACCGGCTGCGACGAAACCGGTGAAGAGTACGAAGAAAACGAAATCGAAAACTATCCCTCGGGGGTGCTGCCGGCGAACCTCCACCTGAACGTCACGACCGAAGAAGGCGGGCCCGCGATCGCGGCGTCGCTCGCGCTCACGATCGACAAGAACATTTTCGGTGACATCACCAACTTCGGATTGCCCGGAGCCACCACGTTCATAACGACGGCGAGCGAATACCTGCACCCGAGCGGGCCGAAGACCGTCGAAGGCAAAGGCTGCGCCGAATCGAACAAAACCGAAGTCAACAAAGGCCACTGCTACAACGCCGAATACGAACTTGAACTGCTCTCGCACGTCGGTATGGCGGCGGTGACGCAGAAGACGCTCAAGAGCGACGAGAGCTCGGTCAACCAGAGAGCTTCGGAGATCGGCTCGCTTTGGCGTGCAGCGGGCGCCTATGCGGCCAAGCTGCATGACAAACGCGACCTGCGCGTGCACCTCACCCAACGCAAGCGCACGCGCGCTTCCGGGCGCCTTTCCCGGCCCAACCACTTCCACCGCAGCCTTAAGCGTTAGCGGTCGCTTAACGAGCTGCGCGTAGTCTGCAGCGCTGCGGTCAGAGTCCGGGGGCGACGGTGCGCAGACCGGCCAGACGGGCGGCTGCGCTCTGGCGTTCGTCGTAGCTGACGAATGCGTCGATCGGCGAGAGGTCGATCGCGGCGGCGAGGTGGATCGCGTCCAAGGCGCGCAGCGCGGGCTCCTCGAGTGCTCCAGCAGCAGTGAGGAGCGCGCGATCGAGTGGCAGAAGCGCGACCGCATCTAGGAGCTCCCCGGCTCGAGTAATCATTAGTGCCTCGGGCCCAAGCGCGGGATCGTCAGCGGCTGCGCGACGTATCGCGCGGGGCACCTCGGTAAGCGCCAGCTCACTCGAAAGCAGATCGGCATCCGCTAGGAACGCGCGAAGCGCACCGGTCTCGAGCTCGGCGCGCACCAGCTTCACAAGCGCCGAGGCATCGAGATAGAACAGCGCCACGCTCAGCGCTCGCCGCGTATCTCATCGAGTGCGCGGCTCAGCGCGTGCGGGTCGCCGGCGAGGTGCAGCGGCTCGGGCAGGCCACGGCGTCGCGGACGCGCGACACGACCTTCGGCGATCAGCCGGTCAAGCGCCTGGCCGGAACTGGGCGGCGGTCCCAACTCTGCGACGGGCTTGTTGCGGTCTGTCACGACAAGACGCTCGCCGCGAGCGACGAGACGAAGATACTTGGTCAGGTTCTGACGCAGCTCAGCCACGCCCACGGTGGTCATGTACATGAAGGTAGCAGGAGGCGGACCTAGCAATGTCGCTCGCGTCGTTGCTAGGTTCTCGTTCATGGCCGACGGCGCGGTCATCGCTCGTCGCACCGGGGCGGCGGACCGTATCGTGTTCCTGGGCCATGCGACCGTCCTGATCGAATCCGGCGGTGTGCGTCTGCTCACCGATCCTGTGCTGCGGTCTCGCGTGGCGCACCTGCGCCGCCAGACCCCGCCGGTCGACATGAGCGCGACTGCTGGACTCGACGCGGTGCTGATCTCACACATGCATCACGACCACCTCGACGTGCCCTCGCTGCGCTTGATCGGTCGCGATACGCCGCTGCTCGCGCCGCCCGGCGCCGGTGCATGGCTGCGCCGCCAGCGCTTTGAGACAGTGACCGAGCTGGCCGTGGGCGAGGTGGCGAACTTCGGTGCGCTCGCGGTCGCCGCGGTCGAGGCTCGCCATGACGGGCGCCGCGTCCGCGGCCCTCGGGCGGAGGCGATCGGCTTCCTCGTGCGTGGCCGGCGTGCAATCTACTTCGCGGGAGACACCGAGCTCTTCCCCGGAATGTCCAGCCTGTCACCGCGGCTTGACATCGCGCTGCTGCCCGTGGGTGGATGGGGGCCAACTCTCGGCCCCGGCCACATGGACCCGCTCGACGCCGCGCGTGCGGTCGTCCTGCTGCAACCGCGTCTTGCCATTCCCGTGCACTGGGGAACTCTGCTGACCATCGGCCTCGCTCGTCGCCACCGCCCACGGCTCGCGGAGCCCGCGCATCTCTTCGCAGAGCACGTCGCTCGTCTGGCCCCAGATGTGGAGGTACGAATCTTGGCGCCGGGGCAGGAAACGACACTCTGATCGAAAAAACCGCTGCACGATGCGGTTATCGGCGATGCCGGAGGAGGGACTCGAACCCCCGACACGCGGATTATGATTCCGCTGCTCTAACCAGCTGAGCTACTCCGGCCCGGATGCTGCAGGAGTCTAGCCACAGGGCGCGCGTCGATCCTTGACGCTAGCCTCGTGGCGCGATGACGCCACCGATCCTGCTCGCGGTGCCGAACGTGTCCGAGGGGCGAGACGAGCAGACGGTCGCGGCGATCGCCTCCGCGTTCACCGCGGACGTTGGTGGAGGCGTGCGGGTGCTCGACATCCACTCCGACGCAGACCACCACCGCTCGGTCTTCACACTCGCCGGCCGTCCCCACGCGCTGGTGGACGCGCTGCTGCGAGGCGCGCGCGTCGCGCTCGAGCGGATCGACGTCGTGAGCCGCGCCGGCGCGGGCCTGCCGCATGCCGGTCAGCATCCGCACGTCGGCGCGCTCGACGTCGCTCCGATCGTCTACCTCCGACCGGGCGACAGGGGCGCCGCGTGCGCCGCCGCGCTGGTGCTTGGGGATCGCCTCGGCGAGGAGCTGCAGCTGCCCGTCTTCCTCTACGGCGAGCTCTCGGGTAGCGACCTTGCATCGGCACGCACCCGCTCGCAGTTGCGCCGCGGCGGCGTCGCCGGGCTGGCCGCGCGGCTCGCCGCAGGCGAGCGCGGCCTCGGCGCCGGATTTCGGCCCGGCGCGCATGCATCCGCGTGGCGGCGCGACGCTGCTCGCCGCGAGGCCACCGCTCGTTGCGTTCAACCTGCAGCTCGCCGCGCCCGCCACGGTCATCGAGGCGCGTGCGATCGCCGAGCAGATCCGTGAGGGGGGCGCCGGCGGGCTGCCAGGCGTGCGCGCGCTCGGCCTCACGCTCAACGGTGGCGTCGCGCAGGTCTCCATGAACGTCGAGCAGCCACTCGAGCTGCCGCTCGCGCGAGTCATCGACGCCGTCCGGGCCCACGCCGAAGTCGCGAGCGCCGAGCTCGTCGGGCTCGCCCCCGCCGCAGCGTTCGACGGTTTCCCCGCAGGACGTGCCGATGCCGGGCTTCGATCCCCAGCGCCACTTGATCGAGAACGCACTAGGCTGCTGAGTTATGGCGCAGACCAGGCGCAAACGTCAGACCAAGCATCGCGGCAACGCCGCCGGGGTGGTCGAGTCGCGCGGGCGCACCGGGCGCAAGCCGACACCGCGGAGAGAAGACCGGCGACGCGCGCACGCTGGCGCGCGAAAAAGAGAAGCTGCTCGACAAGCGCGACCAGCCGCCGACCTGGCGCGGGGCGTTCATCAAGGCGATGTTCGCCGCGATCGTACTGCTGCTCGTCGTGATCCTCGTGCTGCACCAGTCCAACCAGGCGATCGGGCTGTTCCCGGTCGTGCTCGCCGGCTACACGGTGATCAGCTACTACACCGACAAGTGGGTATACGACCGCCGCCAGCGCAAGAAGGCCAAGCAGGGCGGTGGCGGAAGGCAGGTTTCCTGATGGGTGCTCTCGATGTGCGGGCGTTCACGGTCGGCCCGGTGCAGGAGAACTGTTACATCGTGCGCGCCAACTCCGACGCTGGGCAGGCGCTGATCGTCGACCCGGGCGATGAGCCCGAGCGCCTGCTCGAGGCGGTCGACGAGCTGGGTGTGGAGATCGAGGCGATCCTGATCACCCACTGTCACTTCGACCACATCGGCGCCGTCGCGCCCGTCGCGCGCGCGACCGGGGCGCCCGTCTACTGCCCGCAGATCGAGCGGCCGCTGCTCGTCGGACGTGATGAGCTTCGTGCCGCCAGGCTTCGGACCGTTCGAGAACTACGAGGCCGAGCACACGCTCGCCGGCGGCGAGCGCCTGAGCCTCGCCGGCCTCGAGCTGGACGTGATCTTCACGCCCGGTCACAGCCCCGGCCACGTCACCTACGCCACGCCGGGAGCGCTGCTATCGGGCGACGTCCTCTTCCAGGGCTCCGTCGGGCGGGTCGACCTGCCCGGCGGCGACTGGCCAACGCTCGAGCGCTCTATCGAGAGCCTGCTGCGAGCGTATCCGCCGGAGACCGTCGTCTACCCCGGGCACATGGGCGTGACCACGCTCGCGCGCGAGCGCGACAGCAACCCATTCCTCAGCGAGCTGCGCGAGCGCGTTCCGGGCGCCGCCACCGCGGACTCGCCGGCAGCCTGAAGTTGGCCGCGGCGAAGATAAAAGCGCCGCGCGGCACCTTCGACGTGCTGGGCGAGGAGGCGTCGCGTCGCAGCGCCCTGGAGGCACGCGCCCGCTCGATCCTCGAGGGCGCCGGCTACGAGCGCATCGAGACGCCGGTGTTCGAGGCGACCGAGCTGTTCGCGCGCGGCGTCGGCGAGTCGACGGACATCGTGCGCAAGGAGATGTTCACCTTCGAGGACGCAGGGGGGACGCTCACTCACCCTGCGTCCCGAGGGCACAGCTCCCGTCTGTCGGGCCTACCTCGAGCACGGCATGCACAAGCGCCGCCAGCCGGTGAAGCTCTGGTACCTGTCGTGCTTCTTCCGGCACGAGCGCGCCCAGGCCGGGCGCTACCGGGAGTTCTGGCAAGTCGGCGCGGAGGCGATCGGGTCCGATGACCCGGCGGTCGACGCCGAGTCGATCTCGCTGCTGGCGGCGCTGCTCGCCGATCTCGGCGTGCGCGAGCTGCGCCTGCGCGCTCTCGAGCCTCGGCAGCCTGCAGAGCAGGCTCGCCTATCGCGAGCGGCTGCAGAGCTATCTGCGCGCAAACGAGGACAGCCTCTCCGAGGATGTGCGCGCGCAGGATCGAGCTGAACCCGCTGCGCGCGTTTGACTCCGATCACCCCGCCACCCAGCGCGTGATGCAGAGCGCGCCACTGCTACGCGAGCACCTCAGCCCAGAGGACGCCGAGCACTTCGCGCAGGTCCGCGAGCTGCTCGACGTCGCCGGCGTCGCCCACGAGCTCGACCCGACGCTCGTGCGCGGTCTCGACTACTACACCCGGACCGTGTTCGAGTTCACCTCCGACGCGCTCGGCGCGCAGAGCGGTGTCGGCGGCGGTGGACGCTATGACGGCCTCGTCGAGCAGCTCGGCGGGCCGCCCACGCCGGGCATGGGCTGGGCGGCCGGCATCGAGCGGATCATGCTGGCCAGCGACGGCGGCCCGGCCGCAGTCGATCATCCTGCCGCCACGCCGGCGCCGGAGCTTTTCGTCGCGCTCGACGGCCCGCGTGACGACACGCGCGCGCGCGGCCTTCGGCTTGCTCAGTCAAGCGCGCGCGGCAGGCCTTGCAGCCCAGATGGACCTCGGCGCGCGCTCGCTCAAGGGCCAGCTCAGCCACGCCGACGCGCTCGGCGCACGCTTCGTGGCGATCGTCGCCGATGGCCAGACGACGCTCAAGGACATGCAGGCGGGCGAGCAGGAGCCCCTCGCGACCAACGCGGTCGTGCACGCGGTGCTCCGCAGCCATCACGCGCTCTGAGGGCTCGCCGGCAGGTCGCGTGGGCCGTATCGGCAGGCCTCTCCCGAAGCTCAAGTCGGCTCCGGCGCGAGCACAGACCGTCCAAGCCCGCAGGTGCCGTTCAACTTCTCGGCCGCAGATGCCGAAACTGGGGGAGATGGCGCAGCTCTCTCGTCCATTTCAGATCGCGCTGGTAAGCGTGTGCCTGTTCGCCGCCGTCTGGTTCTTCGCCCTGCAGGGCCACTCGACGAGCACCGGCGGATCTGGCTCAGCGCCCGCCGTGACAACCAGCACGCCGTCCGTCACCAAGCCGACCGCTACCGGAGCCACGCACAGCGCAGCCACCGCCGCGGTCATCGCGCGGGCAAAGGCCGAAGCCAAGACCGGCCACATCTACCACGGCCCCGTCCCAGGCCTGGAAGGTCTCACACGCGACATCGCCAGGGCTCATGGAGCCGTCGCAGCGATCGGCGCCAGCCCCTCCAGCCCGGCGCATACCAAGACGCCCGCCAAGGCCGTCACGACGGAGCCCGCGAAGGCCGCCACCAAGACGCCCGCGACGACCGTCACCAAGACGCCCGCGACGACCGTGACGAAGACGTCCGCCAGCACCGCTCACAAGCGCGCGAGCACGCCCGCCACCACCACGCTCAGCGGCCAGCACGCCGTCGAAGCGGACCTCGCCAAGGGCGACGTGGTCGTGTTGCTGTTCTGGAACCCGAGCGGCACCGACGACAAATCTGTGCAGCACGCCGTGCAATCCGTCAAGCGCGCCAGCCACGTAGCCGTCCAGGAAGCCGGGGCGAATCAGGTCGCCTCGTTCGGCTCGGTCACTCGCGGCGTGCAGGTGTACGCGACACCGACGGTGTTCGTCATCGCCAAGAGCAGGAAGGCGATCGTGCTCACCGGCGTCCAGGATGCCTTCGGGATTCGGCAGGCGATCGCCGAAGCTCGCAGCACCTAGAACCTGTTTCAAAATAGGCGGTGCGGTCGGGGCGTTCATGGATCAAGCTGGGCGACGCGGGACGGTGAAGGCCGTGCTGGTAGCACGGGCAAGCCGGCACGTGGCGTCCAGCGCAGTGTCCAGGGACGCATCGCGTGCCGATCTTTTTGAAACAGGTTCCTAGCCTTACACTCGCTCGGGTGCACGCAAGCGCCGAGCAGCTGATCCATCATCTCGAAAGCCCGCTCGGTCGCGGCCACCTACCCGACGACGCCGTCACAGGCGCGGCCGGTGGCGCAGCGTGCGGCGATCTGATCCGACTATCGATCGTGATCGACCCGCAGAGCCCGGATGGCCGCATCTGCGATGCCGGCTTCGATGCGAGCGGCTGTGGCGCGACGGTGGCAGCCGGCAGCGCTGCCGTCAGCCTGGTGCGAGGCGCCACGCTGCTCGATGCGGCGCGTATCGGCGCGCAGGACATCTCGCAGGAGCTCGGTGGGTTGAGCGTCGCCAAGCGCCACGCCGCCGAGCTCGCGGCCGACGCGCTGCACCGCGCGCTTGGGTGCGCCGCACGTTCGCGTGCGTCCCTGCGCATGGCTCCCGGCCGAACGCTCGTCGCCATGAGTGGCGGCGTCGACAGCGCCGTGGCGGCGCTGCTTGCCAGCCAGGCCGGGGAGCAGGCTGTCGGCGTGACGCTCGAGCTGTGGTCGGACCCCGAGAACGATGGCGAGCTCAGCTGCTGCTCGGCTCAGGCGGTGCGCGGTGCGCGTGAGCTGGCACACGAGCTGGGCATGCCGCATCTCTCGATCGACCTGCGCGCCGAGTTCCGCGCCGGCGTCGTCGACGGCTGGCTCGCGGATCACGCCAGCGGCCTGACCCCGAACCCATGCGTTCGCTGCAACGGCGCAGTGCGCCTCGACGCGATGCTCGAGCTCGCCGAGCGGCTCGGCTCGCACGCGCTCGCAACCGGCCACTACGCGCGCGTGGCCGATGTCGACTCGGCCGAGGAGCCGCTCGTCCCACTGCTGAGAGTCGCCGCCGAGGCGCGCAAGGATCAGAGCTACGTGCTCTCCGCGCTCGCGCCCAGCTCGCTCGCACGGATGCGCTTCCCGCTTGGCGGAATGCGCAAGCAGCAGGTGCGCGAGCTTGCCCAGAACGCGGGGCTGGCGGTCGCGCGCAAGCGCGACTCGCAGGATCTCTGCTTCCTCGCGGGCACGCGCCACAGCGACTTCCTCGAGCGCCACGGCGGTCTGGGCAGGCGCAGCGGGCCGATCGTGAATCTCGACGGAGTTGTGCTCGGCGAGCATGCAGGTGCGCACGCCTACACCGTCGGCCAGCGCCACGGGCTCGGGCTCTCGGCGCCTGAGCCGTTGTACGTGCTCGCGACCGACGCGCGCTCCAACACCGTCACCGTCGGGCCGCGCGAGGCGCTGCTCACATGCGAGCTGCGCGTGCGCGACGTCACCCTGCATCGCGCCGGGGGCATCGTCGATGGCGTGCGTGTGCGCGCACACGGGCGCACCTTCGCCTGCCGCGTCGACGGGGACCTCGACGCCGGAAGTCATGCGCTCGTCGACATCGACCTCGAACAGGACCTCGAGCGCACCGCTCCGGGCCAGATCGCGTGTCTGTACGCGGGCGAGCTCGTCGTCGGGCACGGCACCATCACCGCGTAGCCTCCCGGGCGGGCCGAGCCATTCCCGTGTAACGGCTTAGGGTGCGACGTCCGGGTCGCGCACTCGCTCGCCCTTAACATCTAAGAGCATGACCTCAGACGAGATCCGAGAGCGCTACCTGAGCTTCTTCGAGGAGCGCGGGCACGTGCGCATTCCCTCGGCGTCGCTCGTGCCGTCCGCGCACGACGCCTCGGCGCTGCTGACGGTCGCCGGCATGCATCCGCTGAAGCCGTACTTCCTCGGCCAACAGACGCCGCCGGCGCCCCGCCTGACCAGCTGCCAGAAGGTGTTTCGCACGGTTGACATCGACAACGTCGGCAACACCGCCCGGCACCTGACGTTCTTCGAGATGCTCGGCAACTTCTCGTTCGGCGACTACTTCAAGCGCGAGGCGATCACCTTCGCCTGGGAGCTCTCCACGCGAGGTCTTCGGCTTCCGCGAGCAAGACATCTGGGTGACCGTGTTCGAAGGCGACGAGGGTCTCGGGCTCGGCCCCGACGAGGAGGCGATCGAGCTGTGGCGCGCCCTCGGCGTTCCTTCGGAGCGGATCGTGCTCTGCCCGCGCTCTGAGAACTTCTGGCAGGCCGGCCCCACCGGTCCGTGCGGCCCGTGCTCGGAGCTCTACCTCGACCGCGGCGTCGAGCACGGCTCGCCTGAGGACCTGCCCGGCGGGGAGAACGAGCGCTTTCTGGAGTACTGGAACCTGGTGTTCATGCAGTACGACCAGGAGCCCGCGGCAGACGAGCCGGGCACGGTGCTGAAGCCGCTGCCGGCCAAGAACATCGACACCGGTCTCGGACTCAACCGCATGGCCGCGATCCTGCAAGGCAAGCAGTCGGTCTTCGAGACCGACCAGTTCCAGCCGCTGATCGAGCTCGGCGAGGAGCTCTCCGGCGCGCGCTACGGCGCCGACTTCGACAGCGACCGCGCACTGCGCATCCTCGCCGATCACTCCCGCGCGATGACCTTCCTCACAGCCGACGGCGTCGTGCCCTCCAACGAGGACCGCGGCTACGTGCTGCGCCGTGTCATGCGCCGCGCGATCCAGCAGGGCCTCGCGCTGGAGATGGCGCCCGGATTCCTGACGCGCTACTCCGAGCGCGTCCGCGAGCTGATGGGGCGGGCCTACCCCGAACTGATCGAGCAGGCCGAGGTCACCGACATGTGGCTCGCCGCCGAGGAGGAGGGCTTCGGCCGCACGCTCGCGCAGGGAATGGAGCTGCTGCAAGGGCACATCGCCGCGGCAGGCGAAGGCGGAAGCTCTGCGGTCTCGGCCGCCGACGTCTTCACGCTGCACGACACCCACGGCTTCCCCTACGAGATGACCAGAGAGCTGCTCGCCGAGCAGGGCCTGTCAATCGAAGGCGACTTCGAGGAGCTGATGGAGCAACAGCGCGCGCGCGGTCGCGGCGTCGCCTCGCGGGTCGCGGCCGGGGCACGCTTGGGCGCTGATGACGTCGACTCGCTCGACGGCGGCCCGCCGACGCGCTTCACCGGCTATGAGACCGAGGAGCAGCGCACGACCGTGCTCGCCGTGCGTCCGGTTGACGGTCAGCCCGACACGAGCGGCGAGAACGGCGCCTCGGGATCGCGCCTGCTCGTCAAGCTCGCCGAGTCGCCCTTCTACCTCGCCGGCGGCGGTCAGATCTCAGACATCGGGACGATCGAGTGCGAGGACGGAGACTGCCGCGCGCGCGTCGCCGACGTCGTCGCGATCGGCGAGGACCGCGTGGTCGATGTGATCCTCGAGCACGGCACCGTCGAGGTCGGCGAGCAGGTGCTGGCGCGTGTCGATCACCTGACGCGGCACAAGACCGAGGCCAACCACACCGCCACCCACCTGCTGCAGGCGGCGCTGCGTGAGCGTGTCGGCAGCCACGTCCGCCAGGCCGGCTCCTACGTCGGGCCCGACAAGCTGCGCTTCGACTTCAGCCACGGCCAGGCGTTGAGCGCCGAGGAGCTGCGAGACGTCGAGGACCGCGTCAACGAATGGATCGCGCGCAACGATCCGGTGCACGCGATCACGACCACGCTCGATGAGGCCAAACGCCTCGGCGCGATGGCGCTGTTCGGCGAGAAGTACGGCGAGGTGGTGCGCATGGTCGAGGTCGGCGGGGGGGAGTACTCGCGCGAGCTGTGCGGCGGCACGCATGTGCGGAGCACCGCCGAGATCGGGGCGTTCCGCATCCTGCACGAGACCTCGAGCTCGGCCAACGTCCGGCGGATCGAGGCGGTCACCGGACCCGTCGCCGTCGAGCTGCTGCGCGAGCACGACCGCCTGCTGGGAGACGTGGCCGCGCAGCTGCGCGCGCGTCCGCAGGACGCACCCGACGCGGTGAAGAAGCTCGCCGATGAGCGCAGGCGGCTCGAGAAGCAGCTCAAGACGGGCGACGTCGGCAGCGCGGGCAACGTCGAGGTCGACCTCGACGCACTCGTTGCCAGCGCCCGCGAGAGCGCCGGGGCCAAGGTGCTGTCCGCCACGGTCGACACGCCCGACGCCAAGACGCTGCTCGAGATCCTCGATCGCGCTCAAGGGTCGGCTCCCAAACGCCGCGATCCTGCTCGGCACAGCCGCCGACGGGCGCGTGCACCTGGTTGCAAGCGTTGCCCCCGAGCTCGTCGAGCGTGGCGTCAAAGCCGGTGAGGTCGTCAAGCGCGCCGCCGCGCTCGTCGGTGGTGGGGGAGGCGGGCGTGACACGATGGCTCAGGCGGGCGGCCGCGACCCGGCGCGCCTGGGAGAGGCGATCGATGCAGGCCGCGCCGCGATCGAGGCGGCGCTCGCGGAGTGATGCGCGCGCCGAGCCAAACCGCCAGGTGCGCCCTGGACCCGCGCTCGCACACGCACTGAGCCAGCCATGCGTGTACTCGCGCTCGACTACGGCAGCGCTCGCTGTGGCTGTGCACTCAGCGACCCGACCGGGACGATCGTCACGCCTGTCGAGGCGGTGCTGCGTCCCGCCACCAAGCGGGGCTTTGCACGATTGCGCGAGCTCGTGCGCGAGCGTGAGGTCGAGCGTGTGATCGTGGGGCTCCCGCTGTCACTCGACGGCGGCGATACCGAGCAGACGCGCGAGACGCGCGCGTTCGCCGACGAGCTCGCCGCCCGCCTCGGAAATGACGTTCCCGTGGAGATGCACGACGAGCGCTTCACCACGCGCCTCGCCCAGCGGATCGACACGACCGGCGGTGCTCGTGCAAAGGCTAGCGAGGACTCCCGAGCCGCCGCGCACCTGCTCGAGAGCTGGCTCGCCGCTCGGGCACGTTAGGGTTTTCAGCTCCTTTGTCTCGCGGCGAGAAATCACGACCTGGAGGAGAGCGCACCGCAGCCGAACGCGAGCGTGACCGCCTCGAGCGCGAACGACGGCGCGCGACCACGCAGCCCGGCTCGTTCGGCCCGACGGCCGGGGAGGAGCCCGGACCGCCGGATCCGTCGTCACTTCCTCCCGTTCCCGCAGCCGAAATGCCACCGCCGCCGTCAGCACCTCCGCCCGAGAGCCCGCCTGCGCCGACATACCCGCCAGTCCCGGACCCGCCACCGGTGGCGGCGCCGATCGAGCAGCCGCCACCCGTGCAGCAACAACCCTACGTGGAGGGGCCGCCCGTCGCTGAGTCCTCAGGCGGCGAGCCGCCGGTCCTCGAGCCGCCGGTCTACGTTGAGCAGCCTCTTGTCGAGCAGCCGTCGTTGGTCGAGCCGCCGCTGGTGTTCGCGGCGCCTATGGCGCCGCCGGGAGGCGGCTCCGCCCCGAGGCGAACGCGAACGCTACTGGCGCGGCTGTCGGCGCTGCTCGCGCTCGTCGCTGTGATCGCGGCGGTCGTTCTCCTGCTGCGCGGCCACGAAAAGAAGACCGTCTCGCCGCCGGCGACGCCACCGGTCGTCAAGGTCCTGATCCCCGAGGGCAAGACGCGCATACAGATCGCCCAGATCGCCGCCGCGGGTGGTCTGAAGGGCAACTATCGGCGCGCGTCGCGCCACTCGCCGCTACTCGACCCCGCCTCCTATGGCGCCCCGAAGGGGACGCCCGACCTCGAAGGCTTCCTCTTCCCGGCGACCTACGACATGGACCCGGGGGCGTCTGTCGATCGGCTCGTCGAAGAGCAGCTGACCGCCTTCCGTGAAAACTTCGGTGCCAGCGAGATCGCTCGCGCGCGGACGCTGCACGTGACGCCATACCAGCTGCTCACCGTGGCCTCGATGGTCGAGCGCGAGGCGCAGATCCCCGGCGACCGGTCGAAGATCGCCGCGGTCATCTACAACCGTCTGGCGCGGGGCATGCCGCTCGGGATCGACGCGAGCATCTACTACGCGATCGAGCTGAAGACCGGGATCGCGACCTACACGCACGAACTCACCGAAGCGCAGCTGCACATCAACTCGGCCTACAACACGCGCACCCACGTGGGGCTGCCCCCGACGCCGATATCGAACCCTGGAGTAGCTTCGATCGAAGCGGCTGCCCACCCCGCCCACGACGCCTATCTGTACTACGTCGCCGGCGCCGACGGCTGTGGCGAGCAGGTCTTCTCGAACACGCTCGCCGAATTCGAAACCAACGCGGCCGCCTACAAGGCCGCGGTCGCGCGCAACGGTGGACGCCCGCCGACCTGCAAGCACACGTGATGTCGCGGCTCGGCGTTCTCGGCTGGCCGGTCGCGCACAGCCGCTCTCCGGCGATCCACAACGCGGCGCTCGCTGCGCTGCGGATGGACGGTTGGCGCTACCAGCGCCTGCCGGTGCCACCGGCGCTGTTCGCCGAGACCGTGCGCGCACTCGAGGGCGTCGGCTTTCTCGGCGCCAACGTGACGATCCCCCACAAGCAGGCCGCGCTCGAGCTCGCCACGGACTGCTCCCCCGCAGCGCGCGAGATCGGCGCCGCCAACACGCTCACCTTCGCACCAGACGGGACGATCGCCGCCGAGAACACCGACGCCCCCGGCCTGATCGCGGCACTCGCTTCGATGACCGACATGCCCGCTCACCCGCGCGCACTGGTGCTCGGTGCAGGCGGCAGCGCGCGCGCGGCGGCGTGGGCGCTGCGTGAGGCTGGCGCGAGCGACGTCGCCGTCTGGAACCGCACGCCTGAGCGTGCTGAGACGCTCGCGCGGGAGCTAGGCGTCCGCGCCGTGAGCAAGCCAGAAGCTGCCGATCTGCTCATCAACTGCACCTCCGTCGGACTCGAGGCGAGCCTAGGCGTAGAACGCTCGGCCACTCAGCGGGAGGCGCTCAACCAACTCGGATTGACGTTCGATCAAGTCGGTAAGTACTCCTATGTTGTCGACTTGGTCTACCGCGCCGGATCTACGCAGCTGCTCGCGGCCGCAGCGAGTCATGGGGCGGGCACCGTCGACGGTCTCGAGGTGCTCGTCGCGCAGGGCGCGCTCAGCTTCGAGTTGTGGACCGGTAGACAGCCGCCGCTGGAGGTCATGCGTCGAGCAGCACGCGCTGCGGGCACAAGCACGGCGTAGGCCCGACAGCCGGGAGCGGGCGCGATGAGCGAGTTCCCGCAGCAGGCCGATCCCGACCTGCACGCGATCTTCGGGATCGACGGCGAGCCCGACGGTGGGGCCGAGCGCGTGATCTCCGTCGAGCGTGCCGCACGCGGCGAGCGTGACATCGGCGTCGAGGGCGGGGCTGACGTGCGCGTGGAGCTCGATCCCGACGCGATCTCTCCCACCGGACTCGAGCTCGATCCGCTGCCCGGCGCGGACGTCGAGTTCGATACGCTCGGCAGCGCCGAGCCCTACGTCGAGTCGCCGCCCGCCGGCAGATCCGGGCAGGCCGCGCCGACGCCGAGCCCCGATCAGCAGTCCGGCCTCACCAAGCCCTCGCGCCGCGGCTCCTCCCAGCGCTTCCTGACCGACGTGATCGTCGACATGGGCCTCGCCTCGCGCAAGCAGGTTGAAGACGCGCTCGAGAGCTCGCGCATCTCCGGCACGACTCCCGAGCGCATGCTGCTCGAAAGCGGCGCGCTCACGCAGGACGCGCTGGCCCGCGCGCTCGCCGAGCGCTACGGCCTCGAGCACCTCGATCTCGGCCTCTTCACAGTCGACATGTCCGCCGCCAACCTGGTCAGCACAACCGTCGCCAAGCGCTACCAGACGGTGCCGGTCGCATTCGCGGACAAGCGCACGCTGCTGGTCGCGATGGCCGACCCGTCGAACGTGCTGGCGGTGGACGACATCGCGATCATGACCGGTTATGAGATCCGGGTGGCGGTCGCGCCGCCCGATGACATCGCGACGCTGATCTCGCGCCTGGACAGGCTCGAAGACGTGGTCGGCGAGTCTGCCGCGATGCCCGACGACACGGAGGAGGGCGCCGAGGTCGTCGCGTTGCACGAGACCTCAGAAGACGCGCCCGTCATCAAGCTCGTCAACCAGATCGTCGGTCAGGCCGTCGAGCGGGGCGCCTCCGACATCCACCTCGCTCCCGACGGGCGCGAGCTGCGCGTGCGCTTCCGCGTCGACGGCGTGCTCCAGGACATCACCTCCGTACAGCGGCGGATGGCCGCAGGCGTCATCTCACGCATCAAGATCATGGCCGAGTTGAACATCGCCGAGAAGCGCCTGCCCCAGGACGGACGCGTGGGGCTCGTCGTCGACGGCCGTCACGTCGATCTGCGTGTGGTGACGCTACCGAGCGTGCACGGCGAGGGCGTCGTGATGCGCGTCCTCGACAAGGAGTCCGTCGTCGTCGAGCTCGACAAGCTCGGCATGGCCGATCCCGAGCGCGAACGCTTCGAACACGCATGCCGCGAGACTCACGGCGCGGTGCTCGTGACCGGCCCGACCGGCTCGGGCAAGTCCACCACGCTCTACGCGGCGCTGCAGATGCTCAACACGCCCGAGAAGAACATCATCACCGTCGAGGACCCGGTCGAGTACGAAATGACCGGGCTCACGCAGGTGCAGGTCTCGGCCAAGGTCGGGCTCACGTTCGCGGCGGGGCTGCGCTCGATGGTGCGCGCCGACCCCGACATCATCATGGTTGGGGAGATCCGAGACCGCGAGACCGCGCAGATCGCGGTCGAGTCGGCGCTCACCGGCCACCTGGTGCTCTCGACGCTACACACCAACGATGCGCCCTCGGCGATCACCAGGCTGACCGAGATGGGAATCGAGCCGTTCCTGGTCGCCTCGGCACTCGACTGCGTCGTCGCCCAGCGCCTCGCGCGGATGCTCTGCTCGAGCTGCAAGCGACGCACGATCATCTCCGCGAAGGTGCTCCAGGAGAACGGCTACCGCGCACGCATGGAGCTCGAGGCCTACGAGCCCGCGGGCTGCAGACGCTGCGGCGGCAGCGGCTACCGCGGCCGCGTCGGCCTTTACGAGGTTATGAAGATGTCCCCCGAGATTCAGACGCTCGCGCTGGAACGCAGCCCCGCCGAGGCGATCCGCGACGTGGCAGTGAGCCAGGGCATGACCCGTCTGCGTGACGACGGGTTGCAGAAGGTCAGGCAGGGTCGCACATCGATGGCTGAGATCGCGCGCGTCGTCGGCAGCAGCTGAGCTCGTATCTTCGTCCAACCGCCCAACTCTCGGGCCGGGCCTCCTAATGGACTGGGCGCGATCTGTCGATGGACCCACCCATGGACATCGATTTCGCAGACCTGCTGATGGAGGTCGTGCATCGCAAGGCATCCGACCTGCACCTGAGCTCGGGCGCACACCCGACGGTCCGCGTGCGGGGCAAACTCACCCCGCTGGAGGACTACCCCAAGCTCTCGCCTACGGACACGCGCGAGATCGTCTACTCGATTCTCAGCGGCGACCAGCGCCAGCGTCTGGAGACCGACTGGCAGCTGGACTTCGCCTACTCGATCCCCGGCCACGCCCGCTTCCGTGTCAACGCCTACTACCAGCGTGGCGCGATCGGCGCCGCGTTTCGTCTGATCCCGTTCAACCTGACCTCGATCGACGACCTCGGCCTGCCGTCTGCCGTACACGAGTTCACGCGCAAGCCGCGTGGCTTCGTGCTCGTCACCGGCCCCACCGGCTCGGGCAAGTCGACGTCGCTGGCGGCGATGATCGACGCGATCAACTCCTCGCGCGAGGAGCACATCATGACGATCGAGGATCCGATCGAGTTCCTGCACGGCCACAAGAAATGCATCGTCAACCAGCGCGAGCTCGGCTCCGACGCGCAGAGCTTCGGCGCCGCGCTCACCGCCGCGCTGCGCCAGGATCCGGATGTGATCCTGGTCGGCGAGATGCGCGACCTCGAGACGATCTCCACCGCGCTGACAGCGGCCGAGACCGGCCACCTCGTATTCGCGACGCTGCACACCCAGGACGCGGCGCAGTCCATCGACCGCATCATCGACGTCTTCCCCTCCCACCAGCAGGGGCAGGTGCGGGTGCAGCTGTCGGTAGCGCTCCAGGGAATCATGACCCAGCAGCTCCTGCCAAAGGCCGACGGCTCGGGACGAGTGGTGGCGTGCGAGGTGCTCGTGCCCACTCCCGCGATCCGCAACCTGATCCGTGAGGGCAAGACCCACCAGATCTACTCGGTGCTGCAGACCGGCTCGGCACAGGGCATGCAGACGATGGACACCGCTCTGGCGACGCTCGTGCGCAGGGAAAAGATCACACAGAAGCTCGCCGAATCACGCTCCTCGACTCCGGATGAGCTCAGGCGCCTGCTGGGGGCGAGCTCGCTGGCGGCCGCATAGGCCAGGCATGAGCACCTACGTCTTCAAGGCAATCGACCTCACCGGCGGCAAGGCACGCGGCGAGGTCGAGGCGGACTCCAAGCAGGCGGTCTCCGACCAGCTCAAGCAGCGCGGGCTGATCGTCCTCGACATCGCCGACAAGCACTCCTCGAAGAACATCGAGATCGCGTTCTTGAAGAGCGTCAAGCCGACCGAGCTCGCGATCTTCGCGCGCCAGCTCTCGACGATGATCTCCTCGGGCATGAGCATCCTGCGCGCGCTGTACGTGCTCGAGGAGCAGACCGAGAGCAAGTACCTGACCGAAACGATCGTCGCGGTCCGCAAGGACGTCGAGGCGGGGCTGTCGCTGAGCGACGCGATGGCGCGCCACCCCAAGGTCTTCAACCCGCTGTTCGTCGCGATGACCCAGGCCGGCGAGACGGGTGGTGTGCTCGAGGACTCGCTCTACCGCGTCGCCGACCAGCTCCAGAAAGACGCCGCTCTGCGCCGTCAGGTGAAATCGGCGATGATCTACCCGGCGCTCGTCGCGACCTTCGCGATCGGCGTGATGATGGCGCTCGTCGCCTTTCTCGTGCCGGTGTTCGAGGGCGTGTTCAAGGAATTCGGCGGCGAACTGCCCAAGCTCACGCAGGTCTCGGTGCTGATGTCGAAGATCGTCACCCAGTACTGGTGGCTGATGTTCCTGACGACCGGGGCCGTCGCCGTCTCATTCATCAAGTGGAAGAAAACGGTCTGGGGGCGCAAACAGTGGGACCATTTCCGCCTTCGCATCCCTATGAAGATCGGCACGATCGTCCAGCAGGTCGCCGTCGCGCGCTGGTCGCGCACGCTCGCCTCGCTGACGCACGCCGGCGTGCCGCTGTTGCAGGCGCTCGAGATCACCGGTCGCACAGGTGGAAACGCAGCTGTGCAGGAGTCGATGGACGGCGTGATCGCGTCGGTCAAGAGGGGCGGCACGATCGCCGCGCCGCTAGCGCTCGCGCCGATCTTCCCGTCGATGGTCACGCACATGGTCGGCGTCGGTGAGGAAACCGGTGCGCTCGACGAGATGCTCGACCGCATCGCCGAGTTCTATGAGGAACAGGTCGAAGCAGCGGTCAAGTCGCTGATGTCGATCCTCGAGCCGATCCTGATCATCGTCATCGGCGCGATGGTCGGTTTCATCGTGATCTCGATGTACCTGCCGCTGTTCGAAGTTTACAACCGCATCGAATAGGCGCTACGGAGGTTCTCCCACCGACCTCTCGGTCGGCGTGAGAACTCCTTCGCTTGGCTCGCGTCCTGGGGATCGACGCTGGGCGTTACTGGATGGCGGTCATTTCTCGTCGTCGGTTTTTTTGATTTGCACTCTTCTCCCGGCGTCGGTTTCTTTCACTGACAGGGAGATGTGGCCTTCCAGGAGTTCGAGTAGCTCCGCTCCTACCAGCTCGCGGCGCCAGCCTCTCAGCGTGCGCACGTCGGCCTCGCCGGCGCCTGCGCGCGCGGCGGCGACGACTGCCTGTAGGTCGGCGCGTGCGGCCAGGAGCTCGTAGGCGAGTCCCGCCTCGCGCGCTCGCGCGCGCAGCAGCGCCTCGGCGAGTGCCACGAGCGGGGCGTCGTCGGGCTTCGGCAGGGGTGGGCGCTCGAGTTGCGCCGGCGGGTCGAGAGGACGCGCGCGGCCGCGCTCGACCGCATCGAGCAGATCCTGCCCGCGCCTACCACCCGCGACGGCACCGACACCGCGGATCTTTTCGAGCTCGGCGCGTGACGCCGGCCTGCGCTTGGCAATCTCCACGAGCGCGGCGTCGCCCAGCACGCTCTGCACGGGGCGATCCGTGCGGGCCGCCGTTCGCTCGCGCCACTGCACCAGCTCGCGTGCGATCGGCCGCGCGGAGGCGTTCAGGGTGCCGACGCGTGGCAGCCGCGCGAAGATCGCATCCGGGTCGCGCTCGTCGCTCGAGCGCTCCAGCGGCTCGCACTCCTCGAGCGCCCACTGCAGGCGGTCGAGGCGGGCAAGGCGACGTTCGAGCTCCGCCGCGAGCTCGTGCAGGTGCACGACGTCCTCACGCGCGTAGGCGAGCTGCTCCGGCGAGAGCGGCCGCGCGTCCCAGCGCGTGAAGCTCGCGGTCTTGGCCACACGAAGACCGAGCACCTCGCTCAGCAGCGAGTCATACGAGGATTGCGCACCCAGCCCGGCGAAGCCAGCGGCGACCTGCGTGTCGAAGACGTTGCGCACCTCGGTGCCAAGCCGCCTGCGCACCAGCGCGACGTCCTGTCGCCCGGCATGCACGATGACCTGGACCGCCGGGTCGGCGAGAACCTCTGCGAGCGCTGAGCCGTCGAAGTCCTCCGGCAGCGGATCCAGGACCAGGATGCGCTCCGCGGCATCCTCGCTTTCAGGAATCGCCAGCTGCACGAGGCACAGCAGCGTGCGGTAGCGGCCCTCGCCCATGAACTCGGTGTCGAGCGCGAGCCGGCCGGTCGCGCGCGCTCCGTCGGCCAGCGCCCGCAGGCGCTGGTGCTCTGCGTCCGCGCTCACGGCTTAGCGCCTGGCAGCAGGTACAGCAGGCCGCCATGATCGAGGCCCGCCCTGAACGAGACGTCGGTGCCGTGCGCGCGCACCCACTCGACGGGAGCCGCGCACGCGGGGTTCACCGATGAGGCTCGTTTCGTGCAGAACGTGTTCAAAAAGGCGTACCGGACCTTACCTTCGGCGATCGAGCGCTGAAGCTCGGACACTGTGGTGAACACGCGCGCGTCGTATGTGGTCAGGACGAGCACCGGGCGTGCGTCCTGGACGATCAGCGAGCCGACACCCGTCGCGGACTCGGCCGCGAGCTCGTAGCGGGCGCCGTCCTGATGCGCGCGCAGATACGCGCTCAGCGGGCGCTGCTGTGACAGCGGCAGGGCGCCGACGAGGCCCGCGTCGCTGACGCCGCTTTCGATCGCCGCGACGTCGGCCTTCAGCGGGATCGCAAGCACCGCCACGAGCGTGAGCGCGATCACTCCGGCGGGCGCCGCCAGCGAGCGCACCCGCGCCGGGATCTGGGGGGCGCGGGCGAGCAGCGCGAGCACGATCGCGCCGAGCGCTCCCGCCGCTGACACCCACCACACGCCGGGTGTCCCGTACATCAGACGCTCGCCGTAGTAGACAGTGATTGCGAGCGTGACCACCAGCAATCCGAGGCGCAGGCGATCGACGACCCGGCTCGAGGCCAGCCCGGGCGGACCGGCATCGGCGGCGGGCGTTGCAGCGGCCCAGCTCACGCCGATGCCGAACATCGCCGCGACGGCCGGCGTGAAGGCTTCCACGTAGCGCGGGTGCAGGCGCACCATGTGGCTGAAGAGCACCAGGCCCGAGAGCATCCACAGCCCGAGCCCCGCCGCCGTGGCACGACGCATCCGCCGATCGAGCTCGTCGCTGCGTCCTGGGTCGGTGCCCGTCGGATCGCGGCCCGGTGGCTCGCCTCCGCCGCGCAGTCCCAACAGCAACGCCGGTGTGCCGAGCAGCAGGGCGACCAGGATCTCCAGGCCGAGGCGCTCGCCGGACAGCGGGCCGACCCGCGCGAGCAGCCGCGTGGGGGAGGGCGGCACGATCGGGATGTGGTCGCGCTCTGACTGCGTGGCAACGGGGTAGCGGTGGCCGGGTTCGTAGGGCGGGGAGCCAGGTTCAGCCGATTTTGCGCCGAGGCGATCAGTTCCGTTGAACACGAACGCCGCGTTCCACGCGCTGCCGTTGGTGGAGCCGATCGCGTACGGGCGGTCGTGTGCAGGGAACAGCAGCGTCGCGGTCAGCCACGACAGCGCCACCGCGACATATACGACCGTGGCCGCGCTCATGCGCAGGAGGCGTCGTACGCGTGAGCCCGGCATTGCGAAATACGCGAACGCGGCGATCCCGGGCAGCGCGACGAGCGACTCGAGCAGCTTCACGTCGAACGCCACGCCGAGCGCCGCCGCCGCGGCGAACAGCCAGGCCACCCTGCCGCTCTCGGCGGCGCGAACAGCCGCGAGCGCCGCGAGCACCAGGCACAGCATCATCACCCCGTCCATCGTGTCGCTGCGGGACGTGATCACGGAGATCGGCAGCACCGCCAATGCCGCCGCCGCCGCGATCCCGGCGGGGGGGTTCCAGAGTCGGCGCACGAGCACGTACAGCAGCGGCACCGCGGCGGTCCCGGCGAGCGCCTCGGGCAGCTTCAGCGTCGTCGAGCTGAAGCCGAGCAGCTTCACGCTGATCACCTGCAGCCACAGATCGACCGGCGGCTTGTCGATCGAGACGCTGCCGCCGGGCTCGAACGCACCGAAGAAGAAGTTGTGCCACGACAGCCCCATGCTGCGCACGGCCGCGTCGTAGAAGGGATCCGGCGAGACCGCCTGTATGTGCACGAGGCGCAACAGCGCCGCCCCGAGGGTGATCGCCGCGACGATCGTCCACTCCGCCGTGCGCCCGCCGCTTGGCCTCCGGCTGGTCGGTCCGGCCGGGACCTCGGGGGTCCGCTCCGCTGTCTGCGTTGGTGCCTTCACGCGTGGAACGCTAGTGTGATCGGCTCGTGGCACGCGACAGCAGCGACAGCGAGGGTCAGGCACCGGCGTCCCATGGGCCGCGGGAGTGTATGGCCTGCCGCGGCAGCGGACGGGTGATCTCGAACCTCGGCGGCACGCCGAGCACGCTCGAATGCCCGTGGTGCGGCGGCAGCGGCACGCGCGTGCCGGGCATCGACGCGCAGGCGCGCTGGCTGGCTTCCGGACGGCGAGCACGCCGCGAGCACGCCGGCGCAGCCGGAGGACTGAACCTCCTCCCAGTCATCCGTCCAAGCCGTCGTGCAGGTGTAAAGGTTGACGGTGCGAGGACCGATTCAGGCGCTGACAAAGCCAGTGCCGAGGTGCCAAGGCAAGCATCAACCGATGCGTAGCAAAGCCGGCGGCCCTCAAAGAGGGGGACGCATCGCCGTTTGAGGCGATTACCGAGGGCTGGCGCCCCAATAAAGGATCCTAGGAGGATTCATGTTGAACTCACTACGCCAGCGCACCGGCGATGAGGGTGGTTTTACCCTTATCGAACTTCTGGTCGTGATCCTGATCATCGGCATTCTCGCCGCGATCGCGATTCCGGCGTTCCTCAGCCAGAAGAGCAAGGCCTACGACTCGTCCGCCAAGACCGTGGCGCAGACCTCGCAGACGGCGATCGAGACGTTCGCGACCGAACACGGTGGTGAATACACCAACGCCACCCCGAAAGAACTCCACGAAATCGAGCCGTCGATCAACTACACCAACCCTGGTGAAGCCGAGCTCACGGGTGTGACGCTCACGCCCCCGACCACCGCTGGTGGCGCGGGGACAGGCGTCCCCTCGAACAACGAATTCACGGTCACGGTGACCGCGAACAACACCAAAGACGAGTACTCCGTCTACCGCAAGTCGAACGGCGAAGTGGAACACAAGTGCGTAAGCGCGACCAGTGGCTGCCCCGGGCACCTCAGCTCGAGCAACAGCTGGTAGCAACGTGATCCTGAGCTGACGCTTGGGAACACACGCAAGCACTCAGAGGGAGGCGGCCCGCGGGCCGCCTCCCGTCGTTAACGCGCTCAAGCACCGCGCCGGCCCTGTCGATCAGATCTCATGGAGGCAGCCTTCGCTGGAGTTCTCGGTGCCGTGTTCGGCTCGTTCCTGAACGTCGTCGTCCACCGCCTACCGCGCCACGAGTCGCTCGTCACCCCGGCCTCTCACTGTCCCAAGTGCGGGACGCCGGTCAAGCCATACGACAACGTCCCTGTGCTCTCGTGGCTTTTGCTGCGAGGCCACTGCCGCGGCTGCGGCGCCGCGATCTCGGTCCGCTATCCGCTGGTCGAGGCGCTCTGCGCCGCGCTGTGCGTGGGCGCCGTGCTCACCCACCATTCGGCGAGCGGCATCGCCTTGAGCGTGGTGTTGATCCTGCTCGTGGTTCCCGCAGCGCTGATCGACCTCGAGCATCGGATAATTCCCAACCGGCTGACCGGCCTCGGAGCCGTGCTCGCGCTCGCGCTTCGGGCTGGCGCTCGACCCGTCTGGTGAGCTCTCGCGCGTGATCGCCGGCGCGGCCGCCGGAGGCTTCCTGCTCCTCGCCGCGCTTGCCTACCCGGGGGGCATGGGTATGGGTGATGTGAAGCTCGCCGGCATGATGGGGCTGTTCCTGGGCGCCGCTGTCGCGCCGGCGCTGCTGATCGCGCTCGTCGTGGGGGTGATCGCGGGCGCGACCGTGATCGCCCGCAAGGGCGCGCAGGCAGGACGCAAGACGGCAGTCCCCTTCGGACCGCTCGCTCGCCGTCGGGGCGCTGTGCGCGATCTTCGTCGGGCACCAGTTGGTCGGTGTCTACGTCAACCATTTCCTGCACTAAAGCGCCGGCGGCTTGGCGCCGATACCCCACGTGCGGGTGATCCGTCCGCAGTCTGAAGCGCGCTACTCGAGATGCGACTCCCTTCACGAATCCCCTCAATTCACATGACGCGTCCGCTCAGCTTCGGTCGCCGCTCCGGGGAGAGCCTCGTCGGCCTGGACATCCAGCCGGGCTTCGTCGCCGCTGTGCAGGCGCGTGTGAACGGATCGATCGTCGCCGAGCGCGCCGTCTCGCTCGCGCTCCCCGCGGACTGCGTGCGCGACGGCGAAGTGATGGATGACGGCGCCGTCAGCGAGGTCCTGCGCGAGCTGTTCGGCGGGACCGGGCTCGGCAAGCGCGTACGCGTCGGCGTCGCGAACCAGCGCACCGTGCTGCGCACGCTCGAGCTGCCTCCCGTCACCGACCAGAAGGAGCTCGCCGCGGCCGTCAACTTCCAGGCACAGGACCAGGTGCCGATGCCGCTCGACAACGCCGTCATGGACTTCCACCCGCTGGGGATCGTCGAGACGCCCGCCGGTCCGCGCCAGCGCGTGGTGCTCGTCGCCGCCCAGCGCGACATGGTCGAACGGCTGCTCGCCGCGGTCCGTGGCGCGGGTCTGACCGTCGACGGCGTTGACCTCTCCGCCTTCGCGCTGATTCGCTCGCTGTACCGGCCCGACGCCGACCAGACCGGCCGCGTGCTCTACCTGAACGTCGATGGACTCACGAACCTCGCGATCGCCGACGGCACCGTCTGCCGCTTCACCCGCGTCGTCGGCAGTGGTCTCGAGGGAATGGCGAGCGAGATCGCCGAGCGTCGCGGCATCGCCCTCACCGACGCGCGAGCGCTGCTCGCGGCCGTCGATCTCACTGCTACGGTGCCCGCCGAGCCGGCACACGGGGTCTCAGGGGAAGAGGACGCCGACTCCGATGTGGCCGAGCGCGCGAGCGAGGCGGACGCCGAGCCTCAGAGCCCCGAGGATGCAGAGGAGAGCGAACGCGCGATGAGCTATGAGGAGCTCGCCGCGGTCGAAAGTGCTCCCGCCCCCCAGGCGCCGCAATCCGACGCCGACCTGTGGGCGGTGCTCGAGAACGGCATCCGCGACATCTCCGGTGAGGTCCGCAACTCGCTCGATTTTCATCGTTCGCAGGAGGGTGGTGGAGACGTCTCGCACGTCGTGATGAGCGGCGCCGCGCAGGACATCCCGGGATTCGCCGAGGCGCTTCAGAGCTCGCTCGGCGTGGAGGTACGCCGGGGCGAGGTCGGCCTGGCAGATGAGGGTCTCGCCGAGATCACCTCGCCGCACAGGCTCGCGATCGCCACCGGCCTCGCAGCCGCCGAGGTGCCGCAATGAGAGCAGTCAACCTCGTCCCCGCCGAGCAGCGAAGCGGCCAGCCCGTGGGTGCAGGGCGCTCGCAGGGCGCCGCCTACGCCGTGCTCGCCATCGCCGGCGGCCTCGCGTTGATGGCGTTTCTCTACGGCCAGGCCCGCCACGAGGTCACGAGCCGCCGCGCGCAGACGGCCTCGCTCACCGTGAAAGCACAGCAGGCCCAGGCGGCGGTCGAACGGCTTTCGCCCTACACGAGCTTCATCGCGCAGCGCGAACAGCGTGTGCAGGCCGTGGACGCGCTCGTGGACTCGCGCTTCGACTGGGCGCACGCGCTGCACGAGTTTGGTCGCGTGCTCCCCGCGCAGACCTCGATCTCCACACTCACCGGCACGATCGGCACGTCGGGCGCGAGCGGCAGCGCCTCTGCGGCCGGGGCGGCAGGCTCTTCAACCGGGGGCGCCGTGCCCAGTTTCACCCTCGCTGGTTGTGCGACCAGCCAGTCGGCGGTGGCACTGACGCTCGAACGGCTGCGCCTGATCGACGGCGTCAAGGAGGTCACCTTGCAGAGCTCCACATCGGGGTCCGCCGGCAGCTCCGCGAGTGGTGGATGCTCAGGGCGGCGCGCCACCTTCTCGGCGATGGTCACCTTCGACCCGCTGCCGAGCTCCTCGGCCGTGGCTGCCGCGAACAAAACCGTCGCTGATTCAACGAGCGCTGGCTCGCCGGCGCCTGCAACGACGACCTCGGGAGTCGGCTCGAAATGACCGGACGCGACCGCATGGTCCTGATCGCGGTGGTTGTGCTCGTGGCTCTCGGCGCCGCGTGGATGCTCGTCGTCTCGCCCGAGCGCAAGCAGGCGGGCGAACTCGGCACCCAGGTCGCCGCCGCACAGACGCAGCTCGCGAGCGCCGAAAGCGAGGTTTCGAGCGCGCGTGCCGCACAGTCGCAGTACGCGGCCGCGTACTCAGCTCTGGTGAGCCTCGGCAAAGCGGTGCCGCCAAGCCAGGAAGTGCCGGCGCTGATCGACCAGATCGCGCAGGCGTCGAACCAGAAGAGCATCAACTTCACGTCGATCACGGCCACGCCCGGTGCGAGCGCACAGAGCTCGTCGAGCTCCGCCTCTGCGGCGGCGGCCGATCACCCCGCTTCCCTTCTCGTTTGTCTTCGAAGGCAGCTACTTCGACCTCGAACACCTCTTCAACCAGCTCACCGACTTCGCGGCGCTCACCAAGTCCGGCCAGCTGCAGGTCAGCGGTCGCCTGCTGACGATCCAGAGTGTGAGTCTTTCCGCTGGGGGCGCCACTGCTGAACCAGGCAAGAGCACGGGCAAGCTCACGGGGTCGATCACCGCGACCGCCTACCTGATGCCCGCAAGTCAGACACCGGCCGTCGCCGGCGGCGCCACACCGACGGGCACGGCCAGTCCCGCATCGAGCACCAGCAGCGCCCCGACCTCCCCCGCGATCGTGAAAGTCAACCCATGAGCAACCTTCTGAGCTCCGTCAAGGCCGACCTCCTCGACAGGCGTCTGCTCCCCGTCGTGGCGCTCGTCGCCGTTGCGCTCCTCGCCGCTCTCGCCTACGCCATTCTCGGTGGCGGTTCCTCCGCCTCCACACCGACGGCGACACTCGCACGCGGTCCCGCGACACCACAAGGCGTGGCGATAAGCCAGACGACTCCCGAAAAGGCCGTCGCCGAGACTACCGGTGGTGCCTCCCAGCAGCGAAGCGGCGCGGTGCACAACCCGTTCACGCCGCTTCCGGAAGCAAAGGCCAAGACCACGACTCCCGCCGCGAGCAGCAAAGCCGCCTCGACGTCGAGCGGCACACCCAGCTCCGGCAGCAGCTCGAGCTCCTCCGCAGGCAGCGGCTCGGGCTCCGGCGGATCAAGCCCGTCGACGGCCAGCCCCGCGACGCCCGCGAAACCGTCCACGCCGAGCAAGCCGAAGACCGTCTACCACGTGGCCGTGCTGTTCGGTGTGCTGCCCGCGGGCGCCACGCCGCAGACGGCGCAGCTCACCCCGTTCGAGAACCTCAAGCTGCTCACGCCGCTGCCGTCGGACAAGCAGGCGCTGGTCATCTTCAGGGGCGTCACCGCCGGCGGCAAGAGCGCGACGTTCACGCTCGACAGCGAACCGATCCTGCACGGCCCCGCCGTGTGCCTGCCGAGCACCTCGCAGTGCGAAGCGATCGACCTCCGCCAAGGCCAGTCCGAGCAGCTCGAATATCTCTCGTCAACCGGTCAGAACGTCGTCTACGAACTGCGGATCGTCAGCATCGTCTCGAGCAACGCCTCGAGCGCTCAGATCAAGAGCATCTACCGCGGCGAGTCCAAGGTCGGGACGCGAACTGCTCGGACAGGCCGGCCTCGAGGCGATTCCCGACCTGCACTACACCTCGCAGCCGGGCGTGCTCGTGTTCGCTGTGCATCGCGCGTTCGCCGCGAGCCGGCGCCACGGGCGCTGAAGCGTCCGCGCAAATAAGCTAGGAGCCGTGGAGCTCCGATCTGACAACCGCCGGCGAGTCGCACGGCCCCGGCTTGACGTGCATCGTCGAGGGGATGCCCGCGGGTCTCGAGCTGACGCCTGAGGACCTCAACCGCGACATGAGCCGCCGCCAGCTCGGCCACGGCCGCGGCGGACGCATGAAGATCGAGCGCGACACCGCCGAGATCACCGGCGGGGTGCGCCACGGGCGCACATTGGGAAGCCCGATCGCGCTGCAGGTCGCCAACCGCGACTACGCCAACTGGGAAGAGCGCATGAGTCCCTGGCCGCTATCGGATCCCGCCGACCCGACCGCCGAGGTGCACCTGCCGCGCCCCGGACACGCGGATCTGGTGGGCACGCAGAAGTACAAGCAGAGCGACGTGCGCAACATCCTCGAGCGTGCCTCCGCGCGCGAGACCGCGGCGCGCGTCGCCGGCGGCGGGGTGTGCAAGGCATTTCTGCGGGCGCTCGGCGTCACGGTCCGCTCGCACGTGATCCAGATCGCGTCGGTTCACGCGCCCGAGCCCGAGCAGGCGCTCAAGGATGCCGACTTCGCCGAGGTCGACAGCTCCCCGGTCCGCTGCCTGGACGCGCACGCGTCGAAGGCGATGGTGGGCGAGATCGACAAGCTGCGCAAGGAAAACGAGTCGTTGGGAGGCGTGTTCGAGGTGCAGGCATTCGGACTCGTCCCCGGGCTCGGCTCCCACGTCTCCTGGGAGGAGCGCCTCGACGGACGCCTCGCGATGGCGATCTGCTCGATCCAGGCGGTGAAGGGTGCGTCGATCGGCGACGCCTTCACCGTCGCCGGCGTCCCGGGCTCGCAGGCGCACGACGAGATCTTCTACTCAGCAGAGCGCGGCTACTACCGCGAGACCAACCATTCCGGCGGCCTGGAGGGCGGCATGACCACGGGCCTGCCGCTCCTCGTGCGCGGTGCGATGAAGCCGCTGCCGACGCTCACCAAGCCGCTGCGCTCGGTTGACACCGAAACCCACGAGCCGGCACAGGCGCTGCGCGAGCGCACCGACTCGTGCACGGTGCCGGCCGCCGGCGTGGTGGCCGAGGCGATGGTGGCACTCGTGCTCGCGGATGCCTACAGGCGCAAGTTCGGCGGTGACCACGTCGATGACGTGCTGCAGGCGGTCAGTGCCTACACAGACCGGATCGGATGGCATTCGTCCTGATCGGCTTCATGGGCGCCGGCAAGTCGACCGCCGCCGGTGAGCTTGCCGCGGCGCTCGGCGGCGCGGCGCTCGACAGCGATGCGCTGCTCGAGCAGCGCCTCGGCCATCCGGTCGCGCGCGAGTTCGAGCTCCACGGTGAGCAGGCGTTCCGCGCGATCGAGGAGGAGCTCGTGTGCGGCCTGCTCGAGGACGCGGCGCCCGACACGGTGATCGCGCTCGGCGGTGGCAGCGTGCTCTCCGAGCGGGTGCGCGCTGCGTTGGACGGCCACGTGACGGTGCTGCTCGACGTCGATCCAGAGACCGCTTGGGAGCGCGTGCACGCCGACGCGGATGGAACGGAGCGCCCGCTCGCCCGTGACCGGGAGGCGTTCGTGGCGCTGCACGCGAGCCGCCGGGCGGTGTACGAGGGGCTCGCCGACACGATTCTCGCGGACCTCCCGGCCGGGGAGATCTCGGCGGTGGCGGGCGCGCTGCGCGCACTTGCATCGGCGCCAAGCGGCACCAGGCTGCTGTGGGCGAGCGCTGCGTCGGGCCAGTACCCGGTGCTGATCGGCCGCGGACTGCTGAGCGTCGGCGAGGAACAGCTCGACACGCTCTGGCCGCTCGATCGCTCGCGCTCGCGCCCGTTCTGTGTCAGCGACGAGACGGTCGGCGCTCTCTACGGAGACCGTCTGGGTGATCTCGCGGGCACAGTCGCGATCGCACCAGGCGAGACCAACAAGACGCTTGCCAGCGCCGAACGAGTGTGGGGCGCGCTGATTGCGGCTGCGGTGACGCGAGCCGATCATCTGGTGGCGCTCGGCGGCGGTGTGGTCGGTGACCTTGCCGGCTTCTGCGCGGCGACGTTTCAGCGCGGCGTGCCGATCGTGCACGTGCCGACGACGCTCGTCGCCCAGGTCGACTCGGCCTACGGAGGCAAGACCGGTGTCGACATGCCGCAGGCCAAGAACTACATCGGCTCCTATCACCAGCCGTCGGGGGTGCTCGTCGACCCCGACACGCTCGCCACGCTCCCCGCGGCAGAGCTGAACGCCGGCTGGGTGGAGGTGCTCAAGACCGCGCTGATCGCAGGCGGGGAGCTGTGGGAGACAGTGGCCGCCGATGGCGAGCTCGACGAGCGCGTGATCCTCGCGTGCGCGCGGACGAAGCTCGCGGTCGTGGCGGCCGACGAGCGCGACGCCGGTCCTCGCCAGGTGTTGAACCTCGGGCACACGGTCGGGCACGCGATCGAGACGGCCACCGGGTACGCGCGCTACCGCCACGGCGAAGCGGTCGGGCTCGGCCTGCTCGCCGCGCTCACGCTGTCGGGTCAGGAGGAGCTGCGAGAGCGTGCGCGCGCGCTGATGCTCGAGCGGGAACTGCCGGTGACCCTCGAGGGCGTCCCCGTGGAGGCGATCCTCGAGGCGATCACCCTCGACAAGAAGCGCGTCGGCGCGAGTGTGCCGTTCGTGCTCGTGCGCGCTCCCGGCGAGGTCGAGTTCGGCTGCGAGGTGTCGGTGGAGGACCTGCGCGCGGCCATCGCGGAGCTCACTCCATGAGCGCGTCCGCCAACCGCATCGAGGTTCTGCATGGGGTCAACCTCGACCAGCTCGGCCGCCGCGATCCACTGCTGTACGGCACGCTGACGCTCGCCGAGCTAGAACAGAAGATCGCACGAGACGCCAGCGAGCTCGGGCTGAGCACGCGCTTCTTCCAGACCAACCACGAAGGACAGCTGATCGAGCGGCTGCACTCGCTGAGAGGCCCGCCCAGCCAGGCGGACGCGATCCTGATCAACCCCGGTGCTTGGGGGCACTACGCGTGGGCGATCCGCGACGCGCTCGAGATCGCGGCGCTGCCGGCCCTCGAGATCCACCTCTCGGACGTACAGAAGCGCGAGCCGTGGCGACGCGTGTCGGTTATCGGAGAGCTGTGCTTCGCGAGCGTCTCCGGGCGCGGCCCCGACGGCTATCGCGATGCGCTCGAGCTGCTGCGCGACGAGCTGAAAGGGGGGGCAGCGTGAGCGGCGGCGAGCCGGGAGGAGAGGCGACCCGCGTGACGCGACTGGCGGGCGAGCTGTCCGGCATGGAGGTCGACGCGCTGCTGATCGACTCACTCGTGAACGTCCGCTACCTGACCGGCTTCACGGGCAGCAGCGCCGCGGCACTCCTGGTCGCAGACGCCGCTCGTGACAGGCTCGGCGGTCATCGTTTCCTCAGCGACTTTCGTTACGCGACGCAGTCAGCGGAGCAGGTGCCCGACGTCTTCGAGCGCGAGATCGTCACCGGCGATCTGCTCGGGGCGCTCGCCGCCACGCTCGCCGAGGCCGGCGGCAGACTCGGCTTCGACGACGCCAGCCTGACGGTCAAGCAGCATCAGAAGCTCGCGGAGCTGCTCGAGGGAAACTGGGAGCTCGTCCCGTGCGCCGGTGCCGTCGAGCGGCTGCGTGAGGTCAAGGATGCGGGCGAGATCGCGCGTATCCGCGCCGCCAGCGAGCTCGCCGACGAGGCGCTGCGCGCAGTTCTCGCGCAAGGCCTCGTCGGCCGCACCGAGCGCGACGTCGCGATCGAGCTCGAGCTGCGCATGCGCCGGCTCGGCGCGCAGGCGCCGAGCTTCCCGTCGATCGTCGCCGCGGGCGCCCACGGCGCGCTCCCGCACGCCACGCCGCGCGATGCGGAGATCCCGCCCGACGTGCTCGTGACGATCGACTGGGGCGCCCTGCATGAGGGCTACTGCTCGGACTGCACGCGCACCTACGCCACCGGCGAGGCGATCTCAGCGCAGGCCCGCGATGTCTACGAGCTCGTGCTGCACGCGCAGCAACAGGGCCTCGAGGCAGTGAGCGCCGGGCTCAGCGGTCGCGAGGTCGATGCCGTCGCACGCGACGTGATCGAGGCTGGCGGGCATGGCGAGGATTTCGGCCACGGCCTCGGTCACGGGGTCGGAATGGAGATCCACGAGGGGCCGCGACTGTCGCGGACAGCCGGTGAGGAGCCGCTGCGGGTCGGCAACGTCGTCACGGTCGAGCCCGGCGTGTACCTGCCGGGTGTGTTGGGCGTGCGAATCGAGGACCTGGTCGTCGTCGGCGAGGACGCTCAGGAGGTCTTGACGAGCCTGCCCAAGGCGCTCACCGTGGTCTCCTGAGCGCCCGCGCCGACGGCGCCGCTCGCGCGCGTCACCGGCTGCGGGCCCTCGCCATCGCTCGCCGTCCGCCACCGCCGGGCGCGGAGCCTTCGCGGTGCAAAGAGGACCAGTCCAAGCGCGAGGGCGAGGGCGAGCGTCCAGGCGAGGTAGATCGCCGCTTGCGCGTCGGGGCTCAGCCCGCGCGCGGAAAGTTCCTCCATCGCGAACCAGGGGAGCACGACGAGCGCCGGCGCCAGGAGCGGCAGGCGGCGGCTGGTGCTCAGCGCCTCCCAGGCGAGCAGGGCCAGCAGGAAGGGCAGCATGTAGTACCCGGTGTTCCACGTGTCCAGAACGCATCGGAGCAGCAGCACCAACGCCAGCAGCAGCAGCGCGTCGCGCTCCCCCACCGCACGCCGGCTGGACGGAGAACCCTTCGACCTCCGATCGGTGCGGCGCCGCTGCAGCCACAGCACCCCCGACAGGCCGAGTCCCACCACGACGATCAGCGGGTGGCTGATCGTGCCCGCCCACGCCGGCCCCGTCCTATAGCCGAACTTGGGGGTCCCGAACAGGCCGTGCACGAGGGGCCCGTGCCAGCCGAAGAACCACCACACCTGCCATGGCTGGAAGATCGCGGTGTGCGGCGCCGCCGCCGCCTGCGAGCTCGCCACGAACGCGCCACCCGGTACGAGCGCCAAGGGCGCCAGTACGACCGCGCTCGCGACGACCGCGCTCGTCGCACAGAGGAAGCCCGACGTGCGTATGAGAGCCAGCGCCCGTCCGCGCCCGAGCTCCGTCCGTGCAGGCAGCGCCAGCAGCACGGGACCGGTCGCGATCAGCGCCCACTCCTTGTTGGCGATCGCCAATCCCAGCACGATTCCCGCCCACACCGGCCGGCCGCGCCCGGCGAGCAGTACGGCGGCCACGCACAGGCATCCGCCCAGCAGTTCCTCGGGATGACCCAGTTCCAGCGCCTGGAGCGTGAGCGGGTTCGCGACGCACACGCCCACCACGATTGCCCGCGCGAGCGTCGAGCTGCCGGCGCGACGCATCCGCGCGCACAACCACACCGCGAGCACCGCCAGCGCCACCAGGCACGGGACGGCCACCATCCGGTACACGGCGAGCGCTCCGCCGCCCCACAGGTTGGGAATCAGCGCAAACGGCGCGCGCAAGACGAGCGAGCCACCGTAGGCGGGCGTCAGTCGCAGGAACTCGAGCAGGTGTCCGTGCGTCAACGCGTCGTATGCAGGCTTCGCCTCGACTTCGTAGTCGTTCCAAGCGAAGCCGTACAAGCCGAGCCACGCGATCGTTGCGCAGCCAGCGGCGGCTATGGATGCGCACAGGGCGTTCTCGCGCGCGATTCGACGCATGCTTTGGCATCGGCGCCTGTGTGGGTTGGCTTGAGCCGCGCCAAACGGAGTATGTTCGCTGCTGCAGCCAGCCCGTCAACGCGCGTAACGAGGAGGTTTCGAACACCATGCCCTCGCTTCTCGATCTGACCAGTCAGGGCGACGTCGGCACGATCTCCGACGAGTCGAAGCTCGCGTCGGTGACGCTGATGACGCCGCAGCAGCTGTATGAGCTGTGGGAGCGCCAGAACTGGCAATCGCACACGATCGACTTGACGCAGGACCGGCGCGACTGGGAGCAGATGGACGCCGAGGTGCGCAGCAAGCTCGCGTGGAACCTGTCCTCGTTCTTCATCGGCGAGGAGCGCGTCACCACGCAGTTCTCGGGGCTGGTGATGGCATACGAGAGCCAGGGCGAGGAGGCGTTCCTGGCCACCCAGCAGGTCGATGAGGCACGCCACGCGCAGCACTTCAACCGCTTCTACGAGCAGGTCCTCGGCATCGACGGCACGTTCGAGGATCGCCTCGGCCAGGCGCGCGCGGATCTCAACCCGGCGTTCATCGAGATGTTCGACGGCGTGCTCGTCGACTGGGGCCGGCGACTGGTGGAGAGCCCCCGCGACATCGAGGCCAAGGTCGACTTCGTGACGCTCTACCACATGATCATCGAGGGCACGCTCGCGCTGACCGGACAGTGGTTCCTGACCGACTACATGGAGCGCAAGGAGATCCTCCCGGGCTGGGTGGAGGGCTTCAAGCTGATCTCCCAGGACGAGCACCGCCACGTCGCCTACGGCACGTGGTTCCTACGCGAGAAGGCCCAGGACCCCGCGCTCAAGCTGCGCATCGCCGAGCGCGTCGCGGAGCTGATCCCGCTGGCGTCCGCAGTGCTGGTGCCGCCGGGCGAAGATCCCGAGAACTACGCGATCCTCGACTACTCGATGGAGGAAACGAACACGTTCGCGTTCAACGCGTTGAACCGGCGTTTGAAGGTGATCGGCATCGACCTGGCGAGCGTCGCGGCTGCGGCGTAGGCATTTCGCCGATCCTGCCTATGCGGCCGCGAGGACCGCGCCGAACGCTCCAACCTCTGCCACAGGCGCTGTCCCGCTACGCTCACAAGCCGTGGCGATAAGCACGAACCAATTCAAAAACGGCAACCACATCGACGTCGAGGGCACCGTCTTCAAGATCCTCGAGTTCCAGCACGTCAAGCCGGGCAAGGGCGGCGCGTTCGTGCGAACGAAGCTTCGTAGAGCGTCCGACGGCAACGTCATCGACCGGACCTTCCGCGCCGGCGAGAAGTTCCGCGCGGTGCGCACGGAGTCCCGGACGATGCAGTTCCTGTACGCGGACGGCGCGGATGCGCACTTCATGGACACGGAGTCCTTCGAGCAGATCGCGATCCCCGAGGCCGCGGTCCAGGACGAGCTGCGCTGGATCACGCCGAGCAGCGAGGTGGACGTGCTGTTCATCGACGACGAGCCCGCCGACGTGCAGTTGCCGAGCGCCGTCGACCTCGAGGTCACCCAGACGGACCCCGGGCTGCGCGGCGACTCGGTGTCCGGCGGCGGCACCAAGCCGGCGACGCTCGAGACCGGCGCGGTGATCCACGTGCCGCTGTTCGTCGAGCCGGGCCAGCGGATTCGCGTGGACACGCGCTCGGGCGACTACGTCGCACGCGCCTAGTGTCCGGAGGCGAGCACTAGATGCGCAGATCCGACCAGCGCAGGGCAGCGGTCGTCGCGCTCTACCAGAACGATCTCACCGGCAGGCCGCTGGCGGAGACGCTGAAACCGGACGCGTCGCTGTTCGCACGCGCGCTGGCGCACGCGGCGGCCGATCGCGCCGAGGAGCTCGACGAGGTGATCGACCGCCACTCCCACGGCTGGTCCGTACAGCGCATCCAGCCGCTGGAGCGCAGCATCATGCGCGTGGCTCTGATCGAGATCCTGCACCCCGACGCGGCCCCCGCGGATGAGCCGATACCGCCGGAGGGCGCGATCGAGGAGGCGGTCGAGAGCGCCAAGACCTTCTGCGGCGCGGACGCTCCCGCGTTCGTGAACGGGGTGCTGGGCGCAGTGTTGCGCGAGGTGCGCGAGAATGCGCGGATCCGATGAGCAAGAACCCGAGCGTGGAGCGCCTCGACGAGCTGATCACACGCCTGGAGCGCGCCGGCGAGCAGCTGCGCTCGGGCGAGCTCTCAGCGGACGCGGCCGCGACGATGGTCGAGGACTGCGCCGCGCTGGCGACGCAGGCCGCGGCCGAGCTCGAGCAGCTGACCCGTGCCGAGGTGTCCGCCCCGGCGCCCGGTCAGGACACCCTCCTATAGGACCCGCTCCTATAGGCACTCCGTCCGCCAACCCCTCGAACGCCGGTACCGCGTCCGGCGGCTACCCGGAGCATCTGCGCGAGGAGGTCGAGCGCTATCTCGCCGAGCTGAGCTTCGCCGAGGAGCCGATCACCCAGGGGCTCGACGAGGCGATGCGCTACTCGCTGCTGGCGGGCGGGAAGCGTATCCGCCCGGTGCTCGCGCTGGCGACTGCGCGCACGGTCGGGATCGAGCAGCGCGAGGTGCTGCCGCTCGCGGGTGCGATCGAGCTGATCCACACGTACTCGCTGATCCACGACGACCTGCCGGCAATGGACGACGATGCGCTTCGCCGCGGGGCGCCTACATGCCACGTGAAGTTCGGCGAGGACGTTGCGATCCTGGCTGGTGACGGGCTGTACGCAGAGGCCTTTCACCACCTGCTCACACAGCAGCGCGCCGCACCCGAGCGGCTGCTTGCCGCGGCAGCCGAGCTGGCTGCCGCGACCGGTGTCAACGGCATGGTCGGCGGGCAGTACGCAGATGTGAAGGCCGACAGCCGATCCGGTCCCGCCGTGCTGCGGCGGCTGCACGAGCTCAAGACCGGACGTCTGATCGGCGCTTCCGTGCTTTGCGTACTACTGTTGTCGGGGATCGAAGACGGAGCACAGACAGCGCCGTTCCGTCGGTTCGCGGCGGAGTTGGGCGTTCTGTTTCAGATCGTCGACGACATACTTGATGTGACCGGCACCGACGATGCATTGGGAAAGCCACGAGGTAGCGATGAGCGTCACGGGAAGCGCACGTACGTGAGCGAGTTCGGAATCGAGCGCGCCAGGGAGCTGGCGGCCGAGTCACATCGCATGGCGCGCCAGGCGCTCGCGGAGGTTGCCAGCCGCGCCCCGGGCGCTGACGCGACCGCCGAGCTCGAGGGAATCGCCGACTTCATCTACACCCGCACCTCATGAGCCTGCTCGAGAGCATCGACGGCCCGGAGGACCTGCGCGGCCTATCCGAGCAGGAGCTCGCACAGCTCGCGCAGGAGGTGCGCGAGCACATCATCGACACGGTCGGTGAGATCGGCGGGCACTTCGGCGCGAATCTCGGCACGTGCGAGCTGGCGGTAGCGCTGCACTCGGTGCTCGAGTCTCCCAAGGACAAGATCCTGTGGGACGTCGGCCATCAGGCTTACCCGCACAAGGTCCTCACCGGCAGACGCGACCAGCTCAGCACGATCCGCCAATACGGCGGCCTTGCGCCGTTCTGCTCGATCGCGGAGTCACTCCGCGATCGAGCAGAACGGCGCAAGGCCGCCGTATTGGCGGATCGTGCTGAGCTGGTCGCGTCTGCCGGTGAGGACCTTGTGCGGGTAAGCCTGATGGCCGACGTCCCACAGGATCTTGTCCTTGGGAGACTCGAGCACCGAGTGCAGCGCTACCGCCAGCTCGCACGTGCCGAGATTCGCGCCGAAGTGCCCGCCGATCTCACCGACCGTGTCGATGATGTGCTGGCGCACCTCCTGCGCGAGCTGTGCGAGCTCCTGCTCGGATAGGCCGCGCAGGTCCTCCGGGCCGTCGATGCTCTCGAGCAGGCTCATGAGGTGCGGGTGTAGATGAAGTCGGCGATTCCCTCGAGCTCGGCGGTCGCGTCAGCGCCCGGGGCGCGGCTGGCAACCTCCGCGAGCGCCTGGCGCGCCATGCGATGTGACTCGGCCGCCAGCTCCCTGGCGCGCTCGATTCCGTACTCGCTCACGTACGTACGCTTCCCATGACGCTCATCGCTGCCTCGTGGCTTTCCAAGTGCATCGTCGGTGCCGGTCACATCAAGTATGTCGTCGACTATCTGAAAGAGAACGCCCAGCTCCGCCGCGAAGCGACGGAAGGGCGCCGCCCCAGACCCCGTCTTCGATCCCCGGCAACAGTAGTACGCAAATCACGGAAGCGCCAATAAGACGACCGGTCTTGAGCTCATGCAGCCGCCGCAGCACGCCGGGACCCGCCGGCTGCCGGGCTTGACATCCGCGTACTGCCCCCCGACCATGCCGTCGACACCGGTCGCCGCGGCCAGCTCCGCCGCCGCGGCAAGCAGCCGCTCGGTGAGGCGCCTGCTGGGAGAGCAGATGGTGAAAGGCCTCCGCGTACAGCCCGTCACCAGCGAGGATCGCAACGTCCTCGCCGAACTTCACGTGACATGTAGGCGGCCCGCGGCGAAGCACGTCGTCGTCCATTGCCGGCAGGTCGTCGTGGATCAGCGAGTACGTATGGATCAGCTCGATCGCACCCGCGAGGGGCAGCACCTGACGCTGCGCGATCCCGACCGCGCGCGCAGTCGCGAGCGCGAGCACCGGGCGGATGCGCTTCCCGCCCGCCAGCAGCGAGTAGCGCATCGCCTCGGCGAGCGCCTGGGTGATCGGCTCCTCCGAGAAGCTCAGCCCGGCAGATAGCGCTCGACCTCCTCGCGCAGGTGCTCCGGGTAGCCGCCGGACGCGGTACCGGCGTTCGAGGGGTTGGCGGACGGAGTGCCTATAGGAGCGGGTCCTAGAGCAGGGTGTCCTGACCGGGCGCCGGGGCGGACACCTCGGCACGTGTGAGCTGCTCGAGCTCGGCCGCCGCCTGCGTGGCCAGCGCGGCGCAGTCCTCGACCATCGTCGCGGCCGCGTCCGGCGAGAGCTCGCCGAGCGCAACTGCTCAGCGGCCCGCTCCAGGCGTGTGATCAGCTCGTCGAGGCGCTCCACGCTCGGGCACTTGCTCATCGGATCCGCGCATTCTCGCGCACCTCGCGCAACACTGCACCCAGCACACCGTTGACGAAGGCGGGAGCGTCCGAGCCGCAGAAGATCTTGGCGCTCTCGACAGCCTCATCGATCGCGCCCTCCGGCGGAATCGGCTCATCCGCCGGGGCCGCGTCCGGATGGATCATCTCGATCAGCGCCACCCGCATGATGCTGCGCTCGAGCGGCTGGATGCGCTGGACGGACCAGCCGTGGGAGTGGCGGTCGATCACCTCGTCGAGCTCCTGGGCGCGATCCACCGCCGCGTGCGCCAGCGCGCGCACGAACAGCGAGGCGTCCTTTCAGCGTCTCCGCCAGCGGCCTGCCGGTCAGATCGTGCTGGTAGAGGGCGATCACCGCAGCCCGGCGCTGATCGGAGCTGCGCATCTAGTGCTCGCCTCCGGACACAGGCGCGCGCATAAAGTCACCCGAGCGCGTGTCCACGCGGATGCGCTGGCCCGGCTCGACGAACAGGGGCACGTGGATGACCGCGCCGGTCTCGAGCGTCGCCGGCTTGGTTCCGCCGCCGGACACCGAGTCGCCGCGCAGCCCGGGGTCGGTCTGGGCGACCTCCAGGTCGACCGCGCTCGGCAACTGCACGTCGGCGGGCTCGTCGTCGATGAACAGCACGTCCACCTCGCTGCTCGGCGTGATCCAGCGCAGCGCGTCCTGAACCGTGCCCTCGGGGACGCGATCTGCTCGAAGGACTCCGTGTCCATGAAGTGCGCATCCGTGCCGTCCGCGTACAGGAACTGCATCGTCCTGGACTCCGTCCGCACCGCGCGGAACTTCTCGCCCGCCCGGAAGGTCCGGTCGATCACGTTGCCGTCGGACGCCCTGCGCAGCTTGGTCCGCACGAACCGCCGCCCTTGCCCGGCTTGACGTGCTGGAACTCGAGGATCTTGAAGATCGTCCCGTCGACCTCGATGTGGTTGCCGTTTTTGAATTGGTTCGTGCTTATCGCCACGGCTTGTGAGCGTAGCGGGACAGCGCCTGTGGCAGAGGTTGGAGCGTTCGGCGCGGTCCTCGCGGCCGCATAGGCAGGATCGGCGAAATGCCTACGCCGCAGCCGCGACGCTCGCCAGGTCGATGCCGATCACCTTCAAACGCCGGTTCAACGCGTTGAACGCGAACGTGTTCGTTTCCTCCATCGAGTAGTCGAGGATCGCGTAGTTCTCGGGATCTTCGCCCGGCGGCACCAGCACTGCGGACGCCAGCGGGATCAGCTCCGCGACGCGCTCGGCGATGCGCTGCTTGAGCGCGGGGTCCTGGGCCTGGCGGGTTGCCTGCTCGCAGAGCTCGTCAAGTCTGGACGCCCGCAGAAGCAGGCAATCGCCATTGCTCTGTCGAACTCCAGACGACATCCGAAGGGAGGTGGGACAATGGCTCGACACTCCAAGCGGGGTGGCAAGCGCCACGGCCGGAAGTAGTCCCATAGGGACGATCCAGTCAAATTGCGTAGGTAGGGGGGAGGGGATAGCTCATAAGGCCCGGTCCCCTCCCCTGCTACCGAAAGGAGACAGATGGCTTTTCCGCCCAGAACCGGCAGACCCGGCAAGAGCAACTTCGCCTCGATGGTCACCCAGCGCCCGACCAAGCGCCCGACCAAGAGAGGCGGCCGGAAGTAGTGGCGATGCCGGGAGCCGCGGCCCCGAACCAGCCCCAGGTCCCCGCCTCGGTGCAGAACACCCAACGCAAGACCGATGCCATCGCCGTCCGGGGCCAAGCCGGGAAGTACAATCAGCCCCGAGCCACCCGTAGACCTCAACGCAGTCCAAGTCGCAAGACGGAAAGAAGGTAGCAATGGCCGACCAGCCCACCAGCCAGGGAACCAAGACCGGCAAGACCAACGTGAAGATGCAGGGCCAGACCGAATCCCGTTACGGGTCGGAGTACACCGCCCAGGCTCCTCGCAACAACAAGCCCTCCGACATCCGCCCGTAGATGGCGGGGAAAGCGGCATCAGCCGTACCCAACTCGATGGTGGAGGGGTTGTCCAATGTGCTTCCCGACATCGCCCTGTGCATGGCCGCGCCCGATGCCGACATTCCCAAACTGACCAAGCTCCAACAGGTTGTGCTCTTGATGATCCATGAGCCTTCCAAGCAACAGCCTCCGGGGGGACAGCCCGGTGCCGGACCGCCTTCGGGTGCGCCGGGTGCACCAGGAGGCCCGCCTGCCGGGTTACAGGGCCAGGGCCTGCCTGGTGGCCCCCCCGGTGCCGGGGCCGCCAACCCGGCCATGAGATCCCAGGGTGCTCCCCAGCCTCCGTCCCAGCCGGGAGGGGTGACCAAGCCGATGACCCCCGACCCCGAAGAAGTCCGTCGGGTGATGTCGATGGCGGCCGGCGAGGAGGACCAGGGCGGATGAAGCCGAAGCCAGTTGTCGTAGAAACGATCTGCTCGGAGTGCGGGCTGGACTGGGAGCCCCACGGCGAGAACCCGACCACCTCTGATTGCATCCGACTGTTGAAGGCGGAACTGGCCAAGCCGAGGTCGGTCACTATCGCTCCCTATGTGCAGCCCTGGCCGTACCCCGTCTACCCGCTGTATCCGTCGATCCCCTATCGTCCTTACGGCTGGCAGATGTCTGGCGGCACATACTCGACTATCCAATGCCAGGGCTACAACAACAGCACTACGTTCAAGACCCCGGCCATCGAAGCCACCTGTTCGGCGGTGAGCAATGGCTGACGACACCGACCAACTCGACGCCGAGACCGAGGAACTCCTGGCCCAACTCCTGGCCGCCAACTTCGGTGCACAGGGTGGGGAAGAAACTGGGGATGGAGAGACCACCGAGGAACAACCTGGGGATGAAGGTGAGGAAGATGGCGAAGAACCTGGGGAAGAAACCCCCGAGCCTGCGGAAGAACCCGCTTCCGCCCCGGAGCCAGCTGCCACCGCCGAAGCACCTGGGCCCTTCGACACCCTGACCCCCGAGGAGAAGGCCCAACTCCTCGAGTTGCGGAATCTCCTCACCAACAACCCGGACATCGCCGGGACGCTGAAAGAGGCGGTCCAGGCGAAGTTCCAGCCTGAGCCTGACAAGACCCTCCCCCCCGAGATCGACCCCGAGGATACGACCTCGGTGAAGCTGTGGGAGCGGATCCAGGAGATCAAGGCCGAGCGGGACGCCGACAACGCCCGCTACGAGTCCCGGGACAAAGAGGTCTCCCAGGCCCGGGTCAACACCGAGATCGCCGCGGCGGTGGACCAGTTCAAGGTCGCCCATCCGAATCTGTCCGACGAGGACATCAACAACATCCGGACCTACACCTCTGCGAATGTCAACATCGGCAACGTCATGGCCAACTTCCCCAACGACCCGGTACAGGGCATCGTGAGGTCGATGGAAATAGGATCCATGACTGATCCACTTACCAGGGATAAGGTTCTGGGTGTTGACGCCAAGGCTCTCGAGGCGCAAGCCGAGAAGTCGAGGAAGCAGAAGTTGAGCGCATTATCCGGATCTACCGGCTCAGGACCGAGGACCAAGCCTCAGACCAAGAAGCCGGGGAACTGGCAAGAGATGACCAAGCAACTCACCAAAGAGCTCGAAGAACTCGGTGGGATATAGGAATGAGGACCTGACATGCCGGTAGCATCTATCGGAACCAGTACCGTCACCGCCCTGTCCCGGAGAATCATCCGCGACGTGATCGTGGACAACGTGTACAACTCCAACGTCCTGTTCTTCCGGTGGAACCGGCTGAACAAGATCATCGAGAAGGGCGGGTTCCAGATCGAACAGCCGCTCATGTACACCCCGATGTCAGGCGGCGGGTGGTACACCGGGCCTCAGACCCTCTCCGTGCCCCAGTCCGACACCATCCAGAACTCGGTCTTTGCCTGGAAGCAGGCGTTCGGCAATGTGACGGTCGATGGGTTGACCCAGTTGCAAGCCGACTCCCCGATGAAAGTGGCGGATTACCTCGCATCGCAGTTCAAGCAATGCGAGATGCAACTGGCCGATTTGTTGGGGTACGGGATCTTCGCGGACGGCACCAACCCCCAGACCATCGACGGGGTGTACGAAGCCGTCACCGCGACGGGAAGCTACGGCGGGATCTCCCGGACCGCGGCTCCCTGGTGGGCCGCGCAAGTGGATAGCTCCACCACCACCATGACGCTGGCCAAGCTCCAGGCGCTGTGGTCGCTGTGTCAGAGCGGTGGCCAGGTGCCGACGGTGATCGTGTCCAACAAGGCCAAGTACAACTCCTACTGGGCCTTGAACCAGGTGTTCCAGCAGTTCCCCCAGCAACCGGGGGGACAGGACACCCAACTCGCCCAGGCCGGGTTCACCAATCTGGTGTTCAACAACGTGCCCTGGGTCCAGGACGACCATCTGCCGGGAACCACCTCCGCGGCAGGGGGGCCGATCTTCCTCAACGAGAACTACTGGGAGTTGATCGTCAACGACAAGGCGAACTTCTACGTCCAGGACTTCGTGAAGCCCCCCAACCAGGACGCCATGACTTCGCTCATGGTCTGGGCGGGGAATGCCAGCTGTTCCAACTGCGCCCGCCAGGGCATGTTCACCGCCCTCACCGCGTAAGGAGATCCGATGACCATCGGCGTTGTTCCGAACCCAACCGGAGCCGGGTATTACGACGGCTCCCCGTCCATCGGGAATCAGCATGTGTCCATCGAGTTGGATGTCAACTCGGCCACCCTCCCCATCGGGACGCTGGTGGAACTGGAAGCCTACGCCGGCCCGGGGACGGGCAACCCCCCGACGCTGCCGAGGATCCAGGCATCCTCGGAGACTCCCGACAATCTGGTCCTCGGGGTCCTCACCGGGGGGAAGTCGGTCGGGGTGTCCACCTCCATCGCCGGGGGTTCCCTCGGGGTGGTGTGTGTGGAAGGCATCTGCCAGGTGTTGTGCGACGCCACCACCACCGTCGGCTACCCGCTGATCCAATCGGCCGCTCACACCGGGACGGCGGTCTGCACCAGCGCGGGAGCGGCCCCGACCGCCGGCCAGGGGATCGGAACCTGCCTCCAGGCCGTCACCATCTCCTCGGGTACCGCGCTCGGTGTGGGCCTACATCCACAAAGTCTGAAAGGGCATCACATGACCATCGGGCTTCTCCCCAATCCCATCGGAGCCGGGTATTTCGACGGCGCACCTTCCATCGGCAACTATCACCAGTCGGTGATGGTGGACCCGCAATCCGCGGCCCTGCCCATGGGGACGTTGGTGGAGCTCGAGGCTTACGCGGGACCGGGGACGACCAACCCCCAGACGGTCCCCTACATCCAGGCTTCTTCGGAGACCGCCGACTTTCTGATCCTCGGGGTCCTGGTCGGCGGGCAGAGAACCGGCAACGCCACCTCGGTAGCCGGCGGCCAGGTCGGAGTGGTCTGCACCACCGGGATCTGCCAGGTGTTGTGTGACGCCACCACCCACGTCGGGGACTCGCTGATCCAGTCGGCCTCCCACACCGGCACCGCGGCCCCGGGAAGTGCCACCACCGCTCCGGTCGGCGTCGCCCTCCAAGCCGTGACCATCTCCTCGGGTACGGCTCTCGTCTGGGCCTACATCCAAAAGGGCGGTGTCGGTGGCGAGACCGGCCCCCAGGGTGCAACCGGGACCCAGGGTTACCAGGGCGCGACCGGGGCCCAGGGGACTCAAGGAGCCACTGGCGCACAGGGGGCAACCGGGACCCAAGGCCCGCAAGGTGCCACCGGAGCCCAGGGTACGCAGGGCGCTACCGGCGCTCAAGGTTCCCAGGGCGCAACCGGGACCCAAGGCACCCAAGGCCCGCAGGGGACCCAAGGCCCGCAGGGCTTCCAGGGCTGATGGCGACCCAGACAGCCCCATCGGCTACCTCCCTCGATTCGGGGGAGATGCTGCGGATCCGCAACGAGGAGGACAAGGTGCTCGACATCGTGTTCGAGCGCAAGCGGTATGTGGTCGAACCCGGCCAGACCGGCCTGGTGCCGTTCGCCCTGGTCTGCCACTTCTGGGGGGATCCGCGCTCGCGGTTCGGGGAGTTCGGGAAGTTCTCCGACTCCAAAGAGCGCGGCTGGGTCCCCAAGCGGGAGGACGAGTTGAAACGACTCGGGGGGAAGTACGGCACCTACTCCGAGGACATCGAAGTCCTCAACGCCGAGGAGTGGGACCCGCACTCCCCCTTCGTCGGCACCTCCAAAGCCCGACCCCACCGGGTCTCCATCCAGACCGACGACGGCAAGGTGGTGATCCCGGTCTGCTTCGACACCTCGGGGGAGGCGGTGTACCCGGCCATCAAGAACGACTCCGAGGACCTGAACGACCAGCAGACCCGCTACGAGCACTTGATGTCCCAGATGGACAAGCTCAAGGAGCAGATGCGGACCCTCCAGGGCATCTCCTCTGATGACGCCGAGGTAGACGCTGGACGCTGATGCGCGACGACAACGACTACGCCGGGATGACCCTGGCCGAACTGAGAGTCGCGTTGTCGGAGACTTCCAAGCAGATGGCCACCTGGACCTCGGCCCTGTCGGAAGCCAAGAAGGAGCACGCCCGGACCTTCTGTGAGGCGTACTCGCGTTCCCCGGAGAAGTCCGTGGCGGGACGGGAGAAGGACGCCGAGTTGGGTTCGGTGACCGACCTCGGCTTCATCCTCGAGTACGAGGGGCACGTTCTGTTCCACACCACCATCCGTGACCTCATCGTGGTCCTCATAGAAAACTATGTCTGATGAGCAAGTCACGCGTACGGAAGCGCAATTGAACGGTTGTTGCCCGGGCCACGGGCGAGCTAAAGCCCAGATAGCAACCGGAGCTGAGTTGCTGACGACGAGATCGAGGGTATCAGCCGCAGTGATCGGCAGAGTAGTCCTGGTCGAATCCTGATCGACAGCGACGATGTAGATGGAGCTGATCGAGAGACTCGGTAGGTGGGCCTGGTACCGAGTACCATAGCCAAGTTGCAATGACGCCCTTCGATAGTGGGGCGATGGCTGATGCCCGGACAAGAACGAGGGGTCCAACCCGAGTCGGAGTACAAGTGGATCGAGCTGTCCGACTTCACCGCCGGCCTCTACAACTACTCGGATGTCAGCACCGCCGACCCCAACATCCCCGCCCCCAAGGGCGCGGCCCACCCTGACCACACCTGGGCGTGTATCTCCCTCCCCCAAGGGGGATTAGGGCCCCTGCCGAAGATGGTCCAGACCTACGCCTGGCCGACCTCTTACAACACCACCGGGACGACGTATGTGGTCGGGCTCCTGGTCCACGACGACCTGGCCGACGGGACCACCGAAGCGGTCATCATCGCGGAGTACGACAACGGCACCAACCATTCCTGGATCGCCTCCTCGGAGATCCTGGAGACCCTGGCCAACACCGACATCGTCTCGACCACCAACGTCAGCGCGGTGGGGATCGAAGGGTCGCCGTATCCGTTTATGACCCGGATGGCCGCTTCCACCCCCACAACCACCCCGGGGAACCCGGTCGTGGTGTTCCCGGTCCTCCCCGGGCCGGCGGATCCGGCAGCAACGGACAGATCTACGTCTACCCCAACCCCGACACCCGACCCTCTACACCCCGTTGGCGTTGATCTCCGGGTCCTCGAGTGGCGGGCCAGGTCATCGGCCACCAGAGCCGAATTGTGATCCTGAGCGGCATCACCTACTCCTACCCCGCCGGTTCGGGGTTCGAGACCAATGAGCACGGGAACTGAGTGATGAGGTATGGACGTGCCTACACGCAGGCGGGATCTACCGAGGCTGCCGCGTGATCATGCTGTATTGGGACGATGTGCCACATGTCGAGGTTGGGGTCGAGTTGCTCGTACCGTGCCCGCTCACCGGACGAGTGATAGCGTCGGCCCTGCCAGCTGGGCAGGTGGCGATGACCGTGCATTGGGGACCCTATTCGAGGTTGGGGGAGGCACATCAGGCCGTGTTTGACTGGTGCGCCGCGCAGGGAAAGCGTAAGACCGGCACGCGATGGGAGGTCTACGGACCCCACAACGACGATCCCGCCAAGGTGTGGACCGAGGTCTACTGGCTCCTGGCGTGATGGCTCTCGCAGACCGCCTCGTGCCACGTTCGAGTGGGGTTCGTTGGGGCCTGAAGAAGGACTACAACATCTCCTCCCTGTCACGTATGGCCTCTCTGTTCTGGTCAATGCCCAACTGGCAACTCGCGCTCTGATGCGCCAGGCGCGCTCAGACTGGAGGGCGACAAGGCTGCCCTCGTGCGCTCATGGCGGGGCTTCGCTCGTCGGTACGAGAGGTCCATTCTCTCTACCAACCCATGTCACAAGGCCCTGGGACAACAGGGGAAAGGTTCGGCCACAAAGCGGATGAAAGGGGTGGGTGATGGTAAAGCAAAGCTCACCATTCGGGTTACCACATGTAGTTGACAGTTCGTTCAAATGGGCAAGTGGAAGGGCAGGTGACCAGGATGAAACTGATCAAGCGCATGATGTACGGCAAAGCCGGTTTTGCGCACCTCGCGTCAACGGGTTTTGCACCGCATCTCAAGACAAGGAGGGAGCCGCGGACAACAGATGTCTCGTGCTTCCTCGCCAAACAGAGATCGCTTCCCATTCTTCTTGCTGTCTCTCCCACTTTCAACCTGTTGGTAAATGACCCGACCTGTGTGAGCAGACCTGGCCCGCAAACGTGAAACAGTGCCAGGAGTCGCTGCCGCAGCAGGACACATGTTTCTGGAAAAACCGCTTCTCATCTGGCTTCTTTCACTTAGATTTTGTAAATTGGGGAGAAACAAGAGCCCGTGATCTGATGGTTGGCCATGCGGGCAGTCGCGTTGCGTCACCGGAGCTCGCACATGTAGGACATGGCTGGCTTGCCGTTGAGCGTGAGCGAACCTCCGGCGACGAATCCGTTGTGTTCAAGCACCTTGCGCGAGGCCGGATTGTCCAATGTGACCCTCGCGCGTAGTCTGGTGAGTCCGTACTTTGTGGCGGCGAGTTCGCGCACCTTGCCCACCGCCGCTGTGGCCAGTCCCTGCCCCGCGACCTTCTGCGCGATCCGGTACCCGAGCTCCGCTGACCCGTCTGCCACTTCGGTCAGGTTCACCCGCCCCACCACCTCGCCGCCCTCGGCCACCAGCAGGTGGAAGTAATCCGTCCCGGCGGCCTGCCACTCGAGCAGTTGCGCATACCGCATGTCGAACTCGGCGAAGAACTCGTCCCCCCGATCCGGCACCGACGCCGCGAAGTAGGCCCGATTCTCCCGCTCGAACGCAAGCAGGGCTGGCGCGTGGTCGAGGCAGACCAACTGAAGGTCTGGCATGGGAAGTTGGAGGCGCGGTCTCGCTTCCGACCCAGTTCTCCTGTCCTCCTTCAATTCCGTGTGTGCGGGTTTCCTGCCCACGGCCTGCCCTCCTCCTGAGTAAGTGGTAGATCAAGCGCTCCTATGGTCAATCAGTTCGCGATGCGCGAACGCAATGTACAACTCCTCCAGAAAGTATGCCAGATGAGAAGCGGTTTTGTCCAGGAAAGTTTGCCCCAGTGCTCAAGATTCAGGGCAATTTCTCTCATTTGAAGGCCAACCCTGCTCAGAGGTGCAAAGGCTCAGGAGCGTCTTGTGCCACACGCCTTAGATGAGTCGGATCATAGCAAGGTCAGATCCAGGCTTCTTCACTGCTGGGGAGCAGCTCATAGTCCTTGGCGAGTCGACGCCAGGTGGAGAGCCAGGCGAATGTTCTTTCCACAATCCAGCGCCATTTCAGCACGTGGAAGCCGCTAGGACGGACCTGCTCCGGATCGATGACGGTGTCCTTTGGGGCCCAGACGCCACGCTGGCCAGCTCCAGGGGTGCTCCACCGCCTCCACCTCCCAGCCGAATGTCTCCTTCACCCACTCAATGAAGCCGCCTTTCTTGTACGCACTGTCGACCCAGATCAGCTTGAGTCGGGGAAAGCAGCCTCCCAGCGGTTCCAGGAGGAGTTTGCCGCCTGCATGATCCTGGATATCGGCCTCATGCACCAGCACCTGCAGGATCATGCCCGTGGTATCCACGAGGATATGCCGCTTGCGCCCTTTGACTTTCTTGCCGCCGTCATAGCCGCGAGCCCCCCTTTTTGACTGGTTTTCACCGATTGACTGTCGATGATCGCGGCGCTGGGCGTTGGCTCGCGTCCCATACTCACGCGCGTCTTTTCGCGCAAGGCCGTATGCATGCGTTTCCAGGTGCCATCGTTGCGCCAGGTACGGAAATAGCTCCAGACCGTGGACCACGGGGGAAAGTCGTGCGGCAAGGCCCGCCATTGGCATCCGGTGCGGTCCACATAGAAGAGCGCATTGAGCACCTCACGCATGTCCGTCGTGCGCGGATGCCCGCCTTCTTTGGCAGGCGGGATCAACGGCTCCAGGATCGCCCACTCCTGCTCGGTGAGATCACTGGGGTAGCATCGCGATGACGCTTTCTGGAGCGTTGAGCGTTCGGCAGGGACGGCTGCTTCCTCCGCTCGCCGCACGGGAACCGTCTCCTCGTGAATCACGCAGGCTCTCAGAGGCTCGGAGCAGGACTGGAAGTGGCCTTGACAGCGAGCACCTGGCTTGCTCCAGCCATGCCGGTTGAACAGGCGATAGATGGTGCTGTCATCGACCGGGTGTCCCACTCGCTCCTCAAGAGCCTGCTGGATCTCGGCTGCCGTCGCGATCTCTCCTTGGGCAGCGCGGGCCACGAACGGCTGGAGAAAGGCGCGTTCTTGTTCCAGTGTGAGGTACTGATGACGCCGCCCGCCCTTTGCCAGGGGTCTCGATGGCAGCCACTCCCCCTCGCTTGTACACGGCAATCACCCGGTGAACGGTTGACGGCCGACACGCCCACGTTCTGGCAATGTCCTCGGCTTTGCGCGGGGCGGTCAACGCTTGAGAAATGATCTCCCACCGCTTTCGGCACCAGGGACGCTGTTCCCTTTGCATTCGGGCGTATGACCTGCGTCCACGGGCAGATGTGTGGCGGCACGTGTCACTCGATTTCCCAAAATGTGTCAAACTGGCGAAGATATGGATCTGAAGTCCATTTTTGCTGCTTATTGAGGAAGGCTCATTCTTTGGATGAGATAGTGTCCAAGGTAGCGTGTATAATGGGGGCAGGCATTTGTCTCCACAAAGCGTGGTGGAAGGAGGACACACCTATGCAAATTCGTACCATTGGCAAGCCGTCAATTGACACTGTGCTCTCGCACATAGTGGAACGTTACGAGGCGCAATTTCCAGGGCGTATACGGGCCTGCTATCTGACAGGCAGCTATGCAGAAGGCAACGCGGTTGAGTGGAGCGATATTGATGTGTATGTTCTCTTTAAAGACGCGTTTGTTTCGGAGGAGGAGGCTGCCCAGGCAGAACAACTGGAGCGCGCCTTAGCTTCCCTGACTCCTCTGCGCCTGGATCTCCATGCCGGGAGCGAGCAGTCTCAGGACAGCCTGCCTAGCTTTGACAGCCTGCCTGGCTTTCTGAGAGCGGCAGTCAAGAATACGAGTGTGCTCCTGTATGGCGAAGATACCAGGGAGCACATGAGCCTGCCTGGGAGGGAGGAATATACGCGAGATGCGACTGAAATAGCGCTGAAATTTCTCCTCTGGCTGCGCCAGGTAGAGAACCTCACCTATCCACTTGCCTATCCTGATCCTGACGGAGCGTTTTTCGGCTACGACCAACTCCAGTTTTTGTCGTCTGATCGAGCAAAAGCTCGCCAGGGCATCCGCTTGCTGGTGGAGTCCGCCTGCCGCGTTGGGACCGCGCTGCTCGCCTTCAAAACGGATTGCTCTGTCTCGACAAAAAGGGAGAGCGTGCAGACCTACCGCGAACTGATCAACGACGAGTGGGCCTCTTTCCTGGAGGCCATGTTTGAGAAAGGCAAATTGCGCTGGGGCTATAACCTGCCAGAGCAGATCGAGGAACGCGCTGAACTGCGGATGTTATGTGAACGCATGCTCCCTTTTGAAAATCATTATCTTCGTGCCCATCACGCCTATCTGCTTGCCCAACTAGGCTCCAACAACGAGGCAGCCAGGCAATTTGCTTTGCAGGGATTGAAGCAGCTAATGTACCCTGACGAAGCCGGAGACAAGCTTTCTTGAAGCCAACGTCTTCATCTGTCGGGTCGAAAAACGGTGCATATCTGAGGAAGGCCCAGGATACGTGCAAAAATCTACTCGCTAGCGAGTAGATTTTTGCACGTATCCTGGGCCTTCCTCTTATTCCCGGTCTGAGACGGCTGCGGCAACCTTTTCCAGGTTGGTGCTGACAGAAAGACGGGATAAAGGCTCGCCTGACGGGGGTAAAGACCATGAAACAAGGTCAGTCCTTGAGTCGCGTGGTTGACGCATAACTTCGCCCGTTTCGACTCCTGACGCATAAAAGCCCGTTTCGGCGAAGTTATGGTATTAATGACAGTGGGCCAGGGTATTGTACGGCAGATCAGGGTTATCCAGGTGCGGTAACATCGCAAAATCAACCAGTCCCAGCGTTCTATCGCTACCGGTGGGCGGCTCCCAGTGGACGAAGTCCTCCCCGATGCTCTTGGCCATCACCATGCTCCCGGCGCTCAGTCCCACATAGACCGTCTCGCCCCCAAGCTCCGGCAAGAGGTCGGCCAGTCCGGATTGCCGCATCCAGTAGCACAGATACAGGGGATCGCCACCGTTCACCAGCAGGACGTCCGTCTCTCGGACCACAGGGACCCAGAGCGCTTCATCGATGCTGGGCAGCGCGGTGAGCTCCAGCACTCCCAAGGACTTCCATCCCAATTCGCACATGGGGGTTCGGGTTCTCGTCCGCTGATGAACCGCCATGCGTTGCCGGCACCGCCGCGTTGGGCGTAGTTCGCAGTGGGGATGCAGAGGGCGCTGGACTCGGCAATCGGTTTGCCCAGGAGATCCACCAGAGCATGACGAATGCTGTCGTTTTTGATGCCAGCCGAGGTGAGAAGAAATTTCATGATGCCTCTCCTTGACGATTTCATGGGAACAGATCAGGCTTCTCCAGTCCCCCTCGTGAGAGACTGAAGCAGAACGACCCCAGAAGAAACCTGGTCAAATGATGCTTGTCTCTGGTGGGTAGGAATCGCCGGAATAAAAACCGTCTTCTCTCAAGGGCCTTTGAGCTTGAAACCTGCCAAAAACACGCGATTTTGTTCCTGCAGATACAGCCCAAGAGAGTCAACACTCATTTGACTAGGTTTCCCCAGAACGTCACGACGGCGTTTCTCCCAACGTGAGTCGTATGCTCTCGCTGTCGGCCCGGCGTTAGCTTTCTGCTAACACAATCTAACAGCTCACGTTGGCCCGCTCATAGAGGGGGCCGAAGCTGATCGCCTCTTCCTGCTCATGTGCGAGAATCGGCCCCGATGGGCTTTACAAAGGAGAGCGGCAAAGCCTGAATTGATGCGGCCCCGATCATAGCATGCTTGCTAGTTATCGGGTACATTAGATTTCGTCACGAGATGCGCTAACGCCGGGCCTTTCACCCGTCCGGATGGTACCTGGGGCGACTGGAGCTTGAGGACCACGCCCACCACGACCGCGCTAATGAGCAGTAGTGCCAGGACACCAAGGAGCATCCTCTTTGGCGTCGCCAAAGAGGATGCTCCTGCCTCCGCCGCTTCGCAGGGGCAAGACATGTCTTGCCCTCTTATGAAACCATAACACTACCACTTACCATATAACCATGACCCCTTTCTCGATCGGTACTCCGAACCGGGAAAAGGGTGCTTGCATCCTCACTCGTAATACTCCGGCAGCTTTTTCAGCCCTTCCCACTGCTCCTTGTCATGACCGAAAATCACAAGCCCGATATGCTCCCGTTCGACCAGATCAAGCAGTTTCATCGTACTGGCGCGGATCGCTTCGGCGTCCGGGTTGCTACCGTCGTCCTTCTCTTCTCGGGTAAAGCCCTCGCCGAAGGGTACAGCGTCAATCGGCAATAAAATCGCCCCCGTTTTGGGCAGCCGCACCAGCACCGATTGATGTCCCGGCACATGCCCGCTCGTCTCAATCAGCTCCAGTCCCGGCAGCAGTTCCGTGTCCCCGTCCACCAGCCGAATGCGCTCCATTGGCTGATCCCATTGGGGTCGATTGGCAGCAAAACGTGGGTTGCTCGCCGCATCCAAATGATGCACACGCTGAACAACATATTGCGCCTTCGTGAATGCCGCGTGTCTTCCGGCATGGTCGATATCATAATGCGTCGAAATGACTGTATCAATATCGTCCGGTTTTAAGCCAATGCTCGCCAACTGCTCGATAACGTCCTGCCCATTCTCGAACTCCGATTCTCCTTCAGGCATAATCTCCGGTAGACCACTGTCAATCAGAATATTCTTGCCGTCACCCGTTTGCACCAGATAGCACACAATCGGAATCTGGTATTCCGGCATGGACCCAACCTGCATCAGATAAAGACGCTTCATGGCATTCTGGCTCATAAGCTCCTCCTCGGAATTGAAACATATATTCTATCACATCAATCGTGTTGGCGTTCGTATCGGCCCGGCGTTAGCTTTCTGCTAACACAATCTAACAGCTCACGTTGGCCCGCTCATAGAGGGGGCCGAAGCTGATCGCCTCTTCCTGCTCATGTGCGAGAATCGGCCCCGATGGGCTTTACAAAGGAGAGCGGCAAAGCCTGAATTGATGCGGCCCCGATCATAGCATGCTTGCTAGTTATCGGGTACATTAGATTTCGTCACGAGATGCGCTAACGCCGGGCCTGTCAGTCTTGCGCACAAAGGTCTTCCGCTCCCTCATTGCATGCAAGACATTCTACCGTCAAACCTGCGCAAAAACTTCTCCTATCTTGCTCTTTTGGCCATGCAGCATTACCGCCTCGCATTCCAAAACAGTTTCTCAGTCTGGACCACTTATGAAATTGACCCATATCATGTCTAAGTTCTTTTGACCCATATTGTGTCCGAGGCGGCTAAAACTTTTGGCAAATCACAGTCTATCACATTTTTGATCAGCAAACTTGAGTAAGAGTCAAGAATTGCGTCAAGTCTCACTTATGCATTGGAAAGTGAACTTTACCTCTTTTGGCTATTTTTCCCTTTGCACCTTGTGCTCATGGATGTCTCTCACTATACTCAGCCGTGAGTGGAGAGTGCCGACTCCTACAATTCTCGGCACTCGATCCCTCAGTATGATTTGAGAATTTCATACCTCCTCACTTCCTCTTTATTTTCGATGTGGCTCGTATGTGAGTACCACTACACCAGAGCCGAGTGTTTGCGATTGAACAAGTTTGAATTCCTTTTGCTGGCTCTCACCAGGAAAAAGCCGCTTCCCGTTTCCTACTACAATGGGGAAGACCATGAGACGGTATTCATCAATGAGATCCTCTTGCATGAGCGAGTGAATGAGCTCAACGCTACCAAAGATCAATATGTCCTGACCAGGCTCCTGTTTCAATCTGGTAACTTCCTCTCCAACATGGTCCTTGATAAGGGTGGCATTCCACTCAGCTTCCTGCAACGTTGTGGTTGGAACATACTTGGGCATACTGTTTATTCTTTCGCCATATGCACCAGTACAGTAACACCAGGCCAGGCGGCTGCAAGTCCCTGATAGGTTATGCGCCCCAGAAGGAGTGCATCGCTGGCAAAAAGCTCATCGAATTTATATTTTTGTGATTCTTCACTCCGAAATTGAGAAGTCCACAGATGATGATTTTCAACAACACCATCCATAGCCATGAGCATCGAAGCAACTATTTTTCTCACGTTTTTCTCCTGAAAAGGAATGTCGCAGTAATGTACTTGCAAATTGCACGTGTTCGCAACAAGCTATTCTCACGTAGCCAATCAAAAACGGTAAAGCTGTTGCAGATAGTATTGGAAGGAAAATTGACCCGATATTTCCACGTATTCATTACCTGAACCGGCCTGCAGGCGAACATGATGGCGTTCTGGCTAGAACGTTTCGTTGGGTTGGGCGAAGGGACTACATCTTGTTCCTGGTCAAAAACTCAATGCTATTGCGCCAGTGCGAGGCTCGAAGATATTCATCATCCACAGAGTGTCCTCCCTCGCTCTCGTCGATCAACCGTTGACCATAAATAAGGTCAGATGCCGCAAGCTGTTGAAATGTATATGCTCGCTGCAATGACCCCACAGTATCAAAAGGCCCTTCGAGGATATCCTGGAGACGCTGAGTGAAATCTTGAGGAGTATGCTGTCTTCTCCTGCCAAAAAACGCTGAGAGGTTCGATGGATCTGATTGGTACCTTGCGGCTGGTGACAACAACCTTAACTCCACCCCCTCGAGAAAGAGAAGATGTCTAAACCCTTGTCCGTGGACAAGTGCGAGTGTTGAACGAGCCTGAAAAGGTACTCCAATCGAAAATACGGACTCGTTGATCTGGCGCTGGAGGAGCAACTTCCCTGGAAGTTTCTGTTCAGTCTGGGGGTGATGGAGCATCCCTCTGGTGGCTTGCAGATTCCCTATCATCTGCCAGATGGCACGCTTGCACCGCGGTACCGCGTCAGAACGGCGCTGGTCGCCAAAGAGGGATCGCGTTGGAGCAAGGGCGAAGGCACGATCGTGCCCTATGGTCTGGGTCGGCTGGAGGAGGCCAGAAAAGCGGGCTACCTGGTGCTGGTGGAAGGGGAATCGGACTGCTGGACGCTCTGGTATCACGGTTTCCCGGCGTTAGGACTGCCAGGCGCTGAGATGGCCAGGACCCTGGAGGAGTCCATGCTTACTGGCATTGACCGGCTCTATCTCATGCAGGAACCGGATGCCGGGGGCACGGCTTTTGTAAACCAGCTCACGCGCAAACTGGAAGGCTGGCAGTGGCCGGGAAAAGCCTTTGTGCTGCGATTAGAGGGTGCCAAAGATCCCAACGAGTTGCACCAGCACGACCGGCAAGGCTTTCGCACCGCCTTCCAGCATGCGCTGGATCTGGCCGAGCCGCTCTCTTCCCGCAGTTCTCAACCGGCATCGTCACCATCCCAACAGGGTCAGCCCGCGATTTTCAGCCTGCCGGACCTGCTGTCCTGGGAGTTGCCGCCCGTGCGCTGGACCATCCCTGAGATACTGCCGGAGGGATTGACGCTGCTGGCAGGTAAACCCAAGCTGGGGAAAAGCTGGCTGGCGCTCTCTGTCGCGCTCTCCATTGCGGCGGGTGGTGTGGCTCTCGGCGCGCAGCCCGTGGCGAAGGGCGACGTCCTCTACCTGGCGCTGGAGGATAACGCGCGCCGCTTGCAATCTCGTGCCAGGCGACTGCTTGCATCCATGACGGAGACTCCGAGCAATCTGGAGTTTGCCCTGGACTGGCCGCGTCTGGGTGAGGGAGGATTGGCCTACCTGGAGGAGTATCTCAAGACGCATCCCGATCTGCGGCTGGTGGTCATCGATACCTGGGCCAGGGTGGCGCCACCCTCTGGGGAGCGCCGCTGTTCGCAGTATGAGGGGGACTATGAGTCGCTCACGCCTCTCAAGCGGCTGGCCGATACCTATCATGTCTCGATCCTGGCGGTGCACCACCTGCGCAAGACCGGCTCCAGCGATGTGCTGGACGAAATCATCGGCTCGACGGGTGTGACCGGGGCCGTCGATGGGACGATGATCTTGAAACGCGATCGTGGGCAGACCGATGCCACGCTCTTTGTCACCGGGCGTGATGTCGAGCGCGAGCAGCAGCTGGCCCTCAGCTTTGATGCCACGACCGCGCTGTGGACCCTGGTCGGGAACGCCGAAGAACTCTGCTGCACCAGGGCGCGCCAGGAGATTCTCGACCTGCTGCGCGAGCAGGGGCCCGATGGGATGAGTGCGCGGGAGATTGCCGCAACGCTCCCGAAGAACTATCACACGACGCGCTCGCTGCTGCGCAAGATGGAGGATGCCGGGGAGGTCAGACACGCTGACGGGCACTACCTTGCGGTCTCTGCGGATAGCCGTCACACAGTCAATGGCCGCCATTGCATGGAAACAACCACAAAGAACAGCAGGAACAACAGCAACCAACCGATAGTGCTGCAAGTGATGACAGTGATTACGATGATGACAGTGATTACGGTGATGACGCTGATGACACGTCCCATGATTCTTGCACAGAGAGATGCTCTTGCTCTGAAGGAACAGGTGTGCATCACGTACAGGAGTCGATCAGTGCATGTGAAGACGTGGCAGAAAGGCAACAGGAGCATGACCAAAGAGAGCCTACTGACATTTTGCGTAATCAACGTCATCATGTCATCACGTAATCACTGTCATCATCGTCATCACATGTATGAGCCGATTTCAGCAGAGAATGTTCAAGGTGCAAGCACTGATGGGACAGACAACACTGCACGGGAAGAACAAACAGAGGCCTTTCTGCGAAGGAATCGCTGTCCGCATCATCCGCATGCGCAGCTGGTGCGTTTTGACCCTGCTGGTCAGGCGTGGTGCGACAAGTTGGATTGCTGGGATAGCTACCGGCTCATGAAAATCGGTGAGGCGTTGGAGTATCGCTGCCTGACCGATCTGTGTGGAAAGGTGGTGATCGAGCAGGGCATGGCTGCCTGGTCTGACTATGTGCTCACGCAGCGAGCGTTCCTGGTCGTCGTCGCAACCGAGCAGGCGATCGTGCTGTGTAAAGCAATGGGCATTGAGGTGCCTGATGTGTCAGGCGAGGTGAAGCGCCTGGTGGAGGTGCGTCCAGCGCCCTCTTAAAAGGAAGAGATATGGTTAGTCGTGGGCAGAACGCTTACGGATCACTTCCCGGCAGGAGTTGCAGCCATCACCTGTAGCATAAAACGATACCTCGAACTCATGACTCAGGCGTACAGCGCGTGTGATACACTGGCGATCTTTAGGGTGTATCAGAGCGAGCCAGCAGAAGAGCATTGATGGGAGTGACCTTCTCCCCTATCTCATCATGAGCCGCAAAGAAGGCGATCTCTTCCACGCTCATCCCATAGGTGCTTATGAGACCAGGACCATTTGATTCAGCTAAAGGAGATGAAAGTGCAGCCTTTTTGACGACCTGGAGGCATATCCGTGATCACATTGACAGTGTCTTCCCCTGAAGGTATACTGGCTCCATACGATACGTGTCTACTCACAGCGGCTTTTCTCATAGCTACAGCAGAGGTCTATCCCCGCTCGTCTGAATGCACGTTCTTCTCGTGAGTTGTTCGGATTGCGTGCGAATGGTGTGTTCGCGCGTAAATGGAGGTACTTTTTGCGCCAGAAAACGCTTGGTCTCCTGTTTGTGCTGACTGCGGCGGTGTTGTTCGGGATCAATGGAAGTCTTTCGCGCTTGCTGTTTGACAGTGGTGTGACGCCTGTGACCCTGGTGGAAATTCGTATGATCGTGGGCAGCCTGTGTCTGTTTGCCTTGCTGTCGACGCAGCCGCGCCAGGTCTGGAGGATACCCCGGCGCACGCGGGGCTGGCTGGTGGCCTTTGGGCTCATCATTGCGCTGGTGACCTATACCTATTTTGTGGCCATCAGTCGCGTGCCTATTGCGCTGGTGCTTGTCATTCAATTTACGGGGCCAGTCTGGATGGCGACTGCCGTGGCACTGTGGCGCAGGCGTCTGCCATCGTGGCATGTGTTCTTGGCCCTGCTGCTGGCACTGAGCGGCGTGGTACTGGTGACGGGTCTTCTGGAGCAGCGTCTGGGGAGCCTGGACGTGATTGGGCTGCTTTTCTCGTTTTTCGCTCTGATCGCCTTTATTGCCTATTTAGTGCTGGGTCGCAAGGTTGGTGGGCACCTGCACCCCATCGCCAGCACTGCGTACGGCGCAGGTGTGGCCGCGGTGTTCTGGTTACTTGTGCAGCCTCCCTGGTCGATTCCTGCCAGCACCTGGAATCTACATACCTTCATCCTGATGGTGTTCGTTGGCATTATCGGCATGGCTATACCGTTTTCGCTCGAAGTCGCGGCCCTGCGTCGCCTGGATGCCACGCGGGCTGGTATTGCCGCCATGTTCGAGTTACCGGCCTCCGCTCTCATCGCTTTCCTCTGGCTGGGCCAGAGCCTGGACCTCTGGCAGATTCTCGGCTGCACGCTGGTGCTGGCAGGTATTACGCTTGTGCAGTTGGAGAAACCGGGCAAACAGAATACGTCAGAGCAGTCCGGCGAACAGCAGCTATCTGAGCCGCCATTGCAGGTTGTGGAATAGAGGAATACTCGCACCCCATACCCTCTGATCTTCTCATCTTCTCCGGCTTCTTCAAGGGGAGCCTTGGACTGCACACGCTTACTACCGTGAAACAAACGGGTTACGATGTGTGGGGACGTGATGCCTGGTCGATGGCCGCGAACTCTTCATCGCTCAGTTCCCAGGTGAGCGCCTCGGCATTCTCCTGCACGTGACGAGCGCTGGTGGCTCCCGGAATGGGAATGATATGCTCATCACGGCGCAACAGCCAGTTCAGAGCCACTTGAGGAACGCTCTTGCTGCGCGTGTGCGCGATCGTGGTGAGCACCGTCTGGAGTGCCTCGCTTCCTCGCTTTGAAGAAGACGAGGTCGACGCGAGCCGTCCGCTGGCTAAGGGAACGTAGGCCACCAGAGCGACGTTCAGCTCGCGGCAGGCATCGAGCACTCCGTTGAATTCTGGCTGGCGATACAGCAGGTTATAGCGAACCTCATTGGCGGCCAGGGGAATGTCGTATCGAGTCAGGCGTGCCGAGGCCAGCCGCATCTGGGCAGCAGTGAAGTTGCTGACACCGATGGCACGGATTTTGCCATCGGCAACAGCCTGTGCCATCTGATCCATCAGCTTTTCGATGTTGCCCCGAGGGAAATGGATATAATACAGGTCGATGGTTGGTACACCCAGACGCTTCAGGCTGCCATCCAGTGCTTTCTTGAACGGATGCAAGGGCAACGGCATGTATTTGCTGGCGATGACTGCCGGTCGTGTGTCTTGCCTGAGACATGCGCCCAGCAGGCGCTCGGATTTCCCGAGGCCGTAGACTTCGGCCGTATCAAAAAAGTTTCCTCCCGTATCGACATACGCACGGAACGTCTGAGCAACAGCCTCGTCGTTCTTGCCGTAGGCCCATCTGTTGGTGCCAAGGCCGAGCGGTGAGACCACGAGACCAGTCGCGCCAAGCTGACGGACCTGCTTTCCTTGTATCATGGGCTTCGTTCTCCTTCTCTCTCGCTCAAGAGTATATCACGTACCATCAAGCAGGCAATATCCTTCGGATGTGAAGTTGATGAAGAATATGAACACATCTCCTCATTCTTATACATATTCCTCGACCGAGTTGTGTCTCGTGAAAGGAAGATGATAGACTCACATGTACCTTCCTCGAAGTCGACTGGGAAGATGTGAAAAGGAGAAAAAGCATGGAGACTATGGCCTTGCGCCAAGCCCTCTTGAACCGGCTTGGACACTTTCCTCAACGGGTCCCTCTTCACCCAACGGTTGGTTCGAGGACCGATGAGGGAGCGTATACACGAGCGCTCGTCACCTATGATGTAGAAGCAGGAGAGAGGGTTTCCGCATGGTTGCTCATGCCTCAAGGTGCGCCTCCAACAAACGGTTGGCCCGCAGTCCTGGCGATCCATCAGCATGACAATCAATTATGACCTGGGCAAAGCCGAGCCGGCTGGTCTGGCTGGCAACGCGATGTACGCGTACGGGCAGGAGCTATGCCAGCGAGGCTATGTCGTGCTGTGTCCTGACCTGCTGTGCTTTGAGGAGCGGAGACCGGCACAGAAGGTTCGTCAAGCCAACAGTGCACTGGACGATGCTGGCTATGAACGCTTCGAGTTTACGAAGCGCCTTCTGGCTGGCTCCTGCTTGCAGACAAAGTATCTCCACGATCTCACCTGCGCGGTTGACCTACTCGCCTCCCTTCCAGGAGTCAATCGGGAGCGCCTGGGAGTGATCGGGCACTCGTTAGGCGGGTTGGAAGCCCTCTGGCTCGCGTGGTATGACGCACGTATCACTGCGGCTGTCTCTTCCTGCGGCTTTGGATTACTCCGCACCCTGGTGCGTGATGGCATCAATCATGGCTTCGCAATGTATGTCCCTGGCATCTTAGAGGTCTGTGATCTGGACGCGCTGGTGGGAGCGTTGGCTCCGCGTGCCTTTTTACTGACGGCGGGAGAAACGGATTCCCTCTTCCCCATTTATACTCTTTCAGGAAAGAGATGATATGTTCTTATGGGCAAGTTGGCTTGAAAGGCCATTGCATATACGCGCAAGAGGAATGGCAGTCATGACAATTTTTGAGCGTTTCCATCGGTTTTTCACTCGGTCTCATCGACGTTCTCGCACACCGACAGTGAAGGATCGTGTGTCTCTATGCAGTGGAGCACTTCTCTGCTTAGGTTGAGAATGAACCGCCCCCTACGAGAGCAGTGGCACTTGACGGCACAGCTTACTGGCACATATACTTAGATATAATCACATACAGACTGAGAGGTGATTCCTCTCCTCTAGTTCTACTGAGGGATTCCTCACCCGCAGAAAGTGCTTGATTGGACCTGGAGGTACTATTTCTCCTGTCGCCTCGAGAGAAAGGAAGCTCAGCCATGCCAGAAGAGCAGCCCGATACCGATCCCTTTGTTGAACACGATGACCCGGCGGGACGTGCCCGTTGGTTTTATTCCAGCCGCGTCGATGCGCAGGGCAACATCTCTTACGGCCTCATTGCCAGGGCCTCGGCCCAACGGCATCGCATGGCACGCGAGTTCCCCTGTTGGTCGAACCAGGGGGTCCAGGTTCCGTGAATTGGACGCCCCTTGGCCCTGCCGCTGTTGCTCATGGACAAGCCACAGGCAATCCCATAGTCAATGGACGCTTCACCGCGCTTGCCGTTGGACCCGGTGGCCAACGTATTTACGCAGGTGCCGCAAACGGAGGGGTGTGGTTCTCTGCCGATGGTGGCACGAGCTGGACGCCGCTCGATGACTACTCCACCTCTCCAACCTATCACTCAGGTCTGGAAGCCGATTCACTCTCAGTGGGCGCCATCGCCGTGCAATTTGGGCAGACTCGCGAGCAAGATATCATTTACGTTGGCACGGGAGAACCCCAGTCGGACCTCGATCGACCAAAAACGTACGATGCCGCTGGAGGGGCGTATTTTGGTATCGGCGTGCGGGTCTCTCAAGGAGGTGGGGCAGCGGGCACCTGGGTGACAGAAGCACCCAATCTTGCCGGGCATGGTATTTTCAAGCTCGTTCTAGACCCTGATGTACCTGGGAGAGTCTTTGCAGCAACCACGACTGGTGTGTTCCGGCGAGGTATCGTTGGCGGCAACCCCACATGGGAGCAGGTAGCTCCAGGTGTGGTCTCGGATGTGATCGTTGTCGGAACAGGCGGCAGCAAACGCTATTACGCTGCATGGTGGGGCACCCAGGTCTACGTCAGTAGTACTGGAAACCCCAACAACGCCAACGACTGGACGCCGGTCGCGGGGTTTGACCGCCAGAGCAACCCCGGACGCATGGTCCTGGCTGCCAGTGAGGGAGATCCGCCGGTGATCTATGTGTTATGTGAGAACGGCAACCTGTATCGTATGGACCGGAGGAATAACGAGCACAACTTCACGCAGGTGCAAGGCGTTCCCAGAGCCCTCTTCTCCTTGAGACAAGGCTTTTATGATATCGTGCTAGCGGTTGATCCTGGAGATCGCGATACAGTCTATCTGGGTGGAGATGCCATTAAGGCGGGACAGAGTCGGGAGAGTTGGGACCTCTCCTTCTACAAAGGGACGATCAAGCAGGGACAAGATGGCCAGTGGCGCTTTCCTTTCGACCCTGCTCATGATATCGCTGATGGTGACACAAGCAGAGTTCCCTTAGATGCTACCTGGATAGGACGTGGTATTCATTCAGACATCCATACCCTGGCCTTTGCCACAAATGCCGATGGAAGAACCCACAATGGGACAATTGTCTGGATCGGTACCGACGGCGGCCTGTTTCAGTCTACAAGGAGTGGGCAGAGAGCTTCCTTTACGGCTTGCAACATCAGTGAGGCCGTCGTGCAGATGACTTATCTCGCCCAGCGCTTGGATACCGATGCGGTTCTCTTTGGCGGCTGCCAGGACAACGGCACGCTTCGCTATTGGGGCGATCAGGCGTGGTACGAGGCCGCACCGGGGGACGGGGGTGGTGTGGCTATCAACCCGATGAACCCTACTCAGATCATGCTCCAGTATGAATATACCTCTCTTTGGCGAAGTTCGCGCGACCCTGGAAATCCCAATCTGGAGCCATTAAATTTTCCTCCTGTCACGAATACGCAGGATACAGAGCAGCAAAAAGCTGCACAGATAGAGCACAAAATAACGAATTTCTACGGTCCAGTTAAGGCTCTCGGCGGCCTGTTCGCCGTTTTCGGCACCAATCGCCTCTGGCTTACCCAGGATTGGGGTACGACCTGGGTGACGCTCCCTTCAAACACAAATCCCTATACGCTCGGGTTCGAAGCCAAAATCCTGGCACAGGATACGCTCGACGGTGCGATTCGAGCCATCGCCTATGATGGAAGAATCATCTATGCTGCCACGCAAAACTCGGTCTGGAGTTTCTCCAGGTCAGACTCAAGCCGGGGATCGGGATGGATCAGGAGGCAAATTCCTACCAATGGCTTACCAGATGATCGTTTCATCACTGCACTCGCGGCGGACGAAGACCAGACCTCTCTCTACATGACCTTAGGCGGGAGTACCAATGACCATGTCTGGCACTATGAATTTGCCACCGAAACCTGGCAGAGTGCGCACCTTACTGATACGGGTGACCAGCCCGTGAACGTGCCCGCCCACGCTGTAGCAATTGGGTGGAACAAAGATCCCGATAACGTGGCTGCGGTGATCTATGTCGGGACCGATGTGGGCTGTTGGAAGGGCATCAAGAGAATAGGTGGGGCACCGGGGACCTGGAAGTGGACGTGGAGCCTGTTCTCACAAGGGTTGCCCGAATGCGCCATCACCGATCTCTTGTATCATGTTGATTTTGGCCTGCTGCGAGCTGCGACGCACGGTCGTGGCGTCTGGGAAATCTCGTTGCTTGACCTGGAGACGAACACGCCAGGGAGAGCTACCGATCTCTACCTGAGAGCAAATGACGTTGACTCGGGGCGAATGAGTAACGGCGCACGTTTCCCCTGGGTATCGGGGACATTCGATGGGGTTCCGGTGCTGGATCCTCGCACCGCTCAGCAAGTTAGCCTTGGGTATAGTCCCGATATCAAGGTACGTCGCGCTTCGCAGGGTTCATGGCCTGGCCAGCCCAATTACCTGGATTTTGCCTACCATCTCGGTGAGACTTACGCTCCTCAAAATGCTCAGGAGATGGTCATTGATGCATCTGGGACCAACCAGGTCTTCATCCAGGTGCATAATCGTGGCCTTTCTCCCGACCTTACTCCCATTGCTGGCGATAAGGTTCGAGTGTTGCTCCTGCTCAATTTGATAGGTGGTATTATGCCCAACGATTACGCAAGCCATATCAATGCACAAGACACGACAACCGCTTGGCTCGGGCCGGGTTGGTTTTTTGTCGATCCGGTGAATCCCTACCATGCTCTGCCAGGTCCCCTGGATGTACGAACTCCTCAGGTGGTAAGCTTCGATTTCGACCTGAAAAAAACCTTTGGAGCTGCTCCCCCTCCTATTAATATGGCCTATAGTCTTGTTGCTTTTGTTATCACAACCGACGCGACTGATCAAGTAACCTCGTCCGGCACCTTCTTGAATGATGCGATCTTGCATGATAAGCATATTGGGTGGTCTGTCGTACTGAAGCCATACCCGTAACGTCACAGGTGCCTTTTGAAGTGGAGAGATGTGGGAAAGGAGATTCGGATACGCGTTTTCCCTCCTCTCCTGAAGAGAGGAGGGATACTACCTACGTATATCGTGCGACCTGTCTGAGCCTTCTGCTTCATGTCGTTGCTGTCTGCAACACCCGCTCTAGGCAGGCGGCACTCGAACACGTATACTGCTTGAGGGAGAGGATGATATGTTAGAAGGAAAAGATTGGAGCCACCAGGGATAGCCCGTCAGGTGCAGCAGCACGCTTGGATGCTCCCAGAACTGCTGGAGTTCGTCGATCAGCGCTTCTTGCAACTCTTCGAGGGAGGAGAAAATCTGATTGGAGAGCCTCTTGCGCAGATGGCGGAAGATCTGCTCCGCCGGGTTCAATTCGGGACTATAAGGGGGCAGAGAGAGCGGGGACATCTCAGCAGGCCAATGGACCTCGCCACTGTGATGACTAGGAGCATTGTCGAGTACCACAGCGACACTTCCTTCTCCCAATTCCTTGTGCAGGTGCTGGCAGGAACAGCTTCCAAACACGCTCCTTCGACCATGGGCAGCAACAGAAAGACGCCTGTTCCCGTGCTCGGTTCCACTGCCGCGTAGAGCCAGAGCCACTCATACTCTTCATTGACGATCCACGGCGGTCGCTCCCCCAAAGGACACCAGCGTCTGCGTAGCCATGTTTTGAGACCAAAGCGGCCTTCATCGAAGGCCACTACGCGCTTGAGCTGGCTCAGCAAGTTAGCGAAGTTTTTTTTAAAGGTGTTCTGCTGCTCGAGGTTGGCTTTCTGATGGTGTCTGCGCCCCGTCTTCCACTTGACGCGATGCTTCTGGAAGAGCCACCACAACGACTTGCCGTTCTTGTAGCTGATGCCCCACTCTCGTTGAAGATACAGGCAAGCATCTTGCATGGTGGCGATCTGTCCGGCTCGCATGGCGGTCATCAAGCCTTCCCATGCCTCGGCTCTCAGTCGTGAAGGCTTGCCTGCTGGCTTGTGCTGCTTGAGCAACTCAGCCAGTCCTGCGGCCCGATAGCGTTCCCACCAGCGAGTCATCTGAGCCAAGCTGTAGCCTACCAACGGGGCTGCATCCTTCAAACTACTGATCTTTTCACTTTTGAGCAGCCGTAGCATCCTCACCCGATCGGCAGCTTTCTGTCCTCGCAGGCTCTGTTCCAGGTGGCTCAATTCTTCTTCACTTTCCTTGATCGCTTGCCGATACTTAATGCGCATGACGCCCTCCTTTTCCTTCTTTTCCTCTCCTCCGCTTTTAACCTATCACCCTTTTCCTGAAACAGTATTAGAGGTCTGTGATCTGGACGCACTGGTGGGAGCGTTGGCTCCGCGCGCCTTTTTGCTGACGGCGGTAGAAACTGATCCCCTCTTCCCCATCGATGGAGTGCGGTCCATAGTCGAGAAAGCGCAGCACCATTATACGCAGGAAGGAGTGCCTGAACGGTTTTGGGCCGTCCTTTTCCCGGCTGGGCATAGCTTCCCGGATGACGTGAAAGCTGAAGCCTATGACTTTCTCGACCACTGGCTCAAGTGAGAGCATCCTACTTGCGTCGTAAGAGGCTCGATGGCTTAGAGCTGGCCTCGCCATTCGGCGAGATTTGCTGTCGTCGCTTTCAAAACAAGTACATCAGCCTCGGGTCTTTGAGACTCCCGTGGAATGTCCGCGAGGCTGTACGAGATATGTCCTTTCCCCTCCATTTCCATATTGAAGAGATGAGGGTGATCGAGTATCTCCTGGTGCAACACCTCTTCGCTTTTCGCTTGCCTGAAGCAGAAGCAAGGGTTTCCTGGCAGATCGCATGTGCCGCTCAAGACAACAACAGCGTGCCAGATCACGTGCTGAAACTGCTGTGCAAGCATTGTTGTGCAAGGCTCAGGATGCTCACGAGTAGCAAACGTGTACAAGTCCAGATCACTCCACAGAGGAGTAGCCTGACACTCTGATAATGTATCGCGCTGCCGACCGACTGGGAGGGGTGTGACAGAACATATGCACTCTGCATACACCTCTCTCTAAGCTCAGTTTGGCTTGATCACACAAGGCACCGTTCGCCGACCTGGCACACTTCTTCAATGATCGCCACCACATCGTCCTCTGTCAAGGCATAGTGCAGTGCACACGAACGCAGGACAAAGCGGCCATGCAAGATCGTCCCATTCACAAATGCTTTGCCACCAGCCTGTACCTCCTCCATGATCCTCTTGTTCAAGGCATCAAGCTGTTCCTCATCGCCACGCAGCGAGTCCGGGACATAGCGAAAACACACGATCGAGAGTTCCACTGGCGCCATCAGTTCCAGATCAGGGATATCGTCGATCAGCGACGCCATGTACTGCGCCAGGGTATTGTGCCGCTGGACATGGGCTACCAGTCCTGTGCGACCTGCCTGCTGGATCACCCACAGCAGCTTGAGCGCATTGAAGCGGCGCGTCTGCTGAAAACCGTACTCAGCGAACCAGGGCAGGCCACCAAAACCTTTGTCCGGCTCAGTTTGCAAATAGGGAGGCACCAGGCTAAACGTCTCGCGTAAGAGATTTCCCTGCCGCACAATGGCACAACTGCACTCGATAGGTGTCGCCAGCCACTTATGCGGGTCAAGGGCTACCGAATCGGCACGTTCAAGACCAGTGTAGAGGTGCGAGACGTTGGGGTCGAGGATGCCGAACGCGCCATAGGCCCCATCCACATGCAGCCAGAGACCCTGTTCAGCGCAGAAGTCGGCCAGTTCATCGAGCGGATCAACGGCGCCGGTATTGACCGTCCCGGCACTGCCTACCACACAGAACGGTCGCAGACCTGCTTGTCGATCGGTCATGACTGCTTCGCGCAAGGCATGCAGGTCCATTTTGTACCGCTCATCGACCGGGATGATGACGAGGTTCTCCAAGTCCCAGCAGGTGCGACGATTTCCTGAGACAGCTATGCCCCTCTTCCGAGATGTAGAGCACGAGTGGCGGATGGTTGCCCTGTAAGCCTTCCGTGCGCATATTCCAGCCATCGTTTTTGCTGCCCAGTGGCGAGCCACTGCCAGGCAGTACAGAGAGGCCACGGAGCCACCACCGACCAGGATGCCCGCGCTGCCCTCGACCGGAAAGTCGATCAGTTCCATCAGCCAGCGCACCACGCAGTGCTCCAGGTAGATCGCCGCGTGATCTCCTCCCGCTGCACTCGGATTCATCACGGCGGCAAGAAAGTCTGCCAGCATGCCGATGGGTGCGCCTGCCGGGTTGACCCAGGCGGCAAAACGCGGATGCTGGTTGCCCATGGCATGCGGCAGGATATGCTGCTCGAAGAAATCGAACAGCGCTTCGGGCGACCTGCCATGCTCAGGGAGCTGCTGATAGAGCAGCAGTTGCCGTTCTGATGGCGTCATCGGGCGATAGACCGGCTTCTCGGGGATGCCCTCCAGATACTCGGTCGCGATCTCCACCGCCAGCATGCCCAGATGGTAAAAGGTCTCAGCGTCCATCTCCAGTGGCGATGGGTCATGCGTGGAAGACAGTTGCGACTCGACTGAGAAGCGTGTTTCGTGGTATCGGTCGTACTCATCGTAGATTTCCTTTCATGTGTTCTCATCAATCAATGTCTGTAGATAAGGTGTTTCCTTCTGCTCTCTGTTATGCAGGCTTTGCGGCGGAAAGGAGAGCGTCGCCACGCCATACAAGGTATCACCACGCAGGGCCGCGATGATGTTCCTGGCCACCTCGGTGGCGACTCGCACCTGTGCCTCGACGGTGGATGCTCCCAGATGTGGAGTGGCAATCACCCGTTCATGCGCAGAGCAACTGTCGCAAGACTGTATCATCCCCGATGGGTTCCTGGCTGAAGACATCAAGCGCCACTCCTGCCAGTCGTCCCTCATTGAGCGCAGCCAGCAACGCCTGCTCGTCGATCAGACTGCCTCGTGCACAGTTCACCAGGTAGGCACCCGGCTTGAGCAGGGCAGTTCACGGGCGCCAAGCAGCCTGCGCGTGCCGTTCTCGTCATTGGTGAGGGCGGCATGCAGGGTCACGAAATCTGCCCGTTGCAAGACTTCTTCTTTGCTGTGCAGCGTCACCCCGACCTGCTGCCCCTGTTTGGCAGAGACAAAGGGATCACAGGCGATCACCCGCATGCCGAACGCCTGCGCCGTCTGTGCCACCTCCTTGCCGATCCTTCCCAGGCCAATGATGCCAAGCACTTTCTGGTGTAACTCCACACCCAGCAAGCGGCTCTTGTCCCACCTGCCTGCTTTGATGCTGCTGTTGGCAGCGGGAAGGTGTCGTGCCAATGAAAGCAACAACGCCATAGTATGTTCGGAGACGGCAATCGCATTGCCTCTGGGCGCATGCACCACCAGCACCCCGTGCCGGATCGCGGCATCCAGATCAATGTTGTCCAGGCCAGACCCGGCACGACCAATGATTTGTAAGTGAGGCGCTGCAGCCAGCACTTCGTCGGTGACCCGTGTCTGGCTGCGTATAATCAGCGATGGTGTAGCTGCCAATCAGCGCCAGGAGGTGCTCAGGTGAGAGATCGAGCCGTACGTCGATGTGTGCCTCCGGCAGTTCATAACGCAGCAGATCAATGCCCTCTTGCGCGATGGGTTCGGTAATCAGGATGCGTGGCGCGTTCGCTTCCCTCGCTTGTAGTGCTACCATTGGTTATTCCTCCAATCCTGTGTGTATTCCCGTATGGAAACCGAACTCCTGCAGGCGCACCTGGAGGCAGTTCAGGGCGGTGAAGAGGTCTCGCACCTCGCAGCAACCCATGTGCCCGATACGCAAAATCTTGCCGGAGAGGTGTTCCTGCCCACCGGCCAGCACCACCTGGTCGCGCTCACGCAGCGTGTTCAGCAGGACTTTGGCATCGATGCCCTCTGGCACACGCACCGCCGTCACGGTATTGGAGGCGTGTGCAGGGTCGGCGAGCAGGTGCAACCCGATCGCTCGCACGTGCCTGCGCACATACTCGCCCAGGTGTTGATGCCGTGCAAAGACCGCTTCCAGCCCTTCGGCCAGCATCATCTCCAGTGCCAGATCGAGTGCATAGAAAAGCGAGACGGGCGGCGTCACCGGGTGTTGCCCGCGTTCCAGGGAGGCTGCGTGCCCTGGCCCAGTCAAAGTAAAAACGTGGCAGGCTCGCCTGTGCGTTCGCTTCCCATGCACGTGGCCCGGCAGCCAGCATCATCAGTCCCGGTGGGCACATAAGCCCTTTCTGCGACGCGCTAAAGGCCACATCAATATCCCAGGCATCCATCTCCAGCGGGATACAGCCCAGGGAACTCACCGCATCCACCACGATCAGTGCATCGGGGTTGTGCTGGCGAATCAGTGCCGCCAGTGTCTTGATATCGTTGGTCACCCCCGTTGAGGTCTCGTTGTGGGTGAGCAGCACGCCACGGTAGGGTGCAAGCTCGTGCAGGCGTGTCTCGACAATAGCCGGGTCGGCTGCTTCTCCCCAGGGAAAGGCGATGCGTGAGACCTGCAGTCCATACCGTTCGGCGATGTGTGCGAAGCGGTTGCCAAAGTGGCCAATGGTAATCGCCACGACATGCTCACCCGGCGAAAAGAGATTGACCAGCGCGCATTCCTGTCCACCTGTCCCGGAGGCAGGAAAGGTCAGCACCGGCGAGGTTGTCTGGAACACATATTGCAGGCGAGCCGTGACGCGCCGCAGGATTGCAGCGAATTCTGGCCCGCGATGATTGATCAGCGGCCGTGCCAGTTCAGCTAAGACCGCAGGTGGCACAGGCGTTGGGCCAGGGATGCGCAGATTCTGTGCAGGTATCGTGACACGTGGCTCTACCTGTGGAACAGGAATGAGCATGCTGTTGTTCACGTGTGGTTGTGTGTCTGTACAAGTGTCATGGTAGAGTAATCTCCTTT
>CAWHAW010000008.1:0-108633 GCA_963827455.1 uncultured Solirubrobacteraceae bacterium
GCGGCGGCCGTGGGGGTGCTCGCCGACGAGCACGGCGCAGCAGTCTCGGGACAGCTTGTTGGGCAACGGCGTCGGCCTAGGCCAAGCGCCATGGATGCGGGTATGAGTCCGCCGCGGACCGGTGGGCGGGGCGCCTCCCCGCCGGACACCATCGAGCAGGTCGTCGAGACGCCGGACAGGGACGGCGCGTACCCGCGGCTGACGGAGGAGGAGATCGCGCGGCTGCAAGCCGAGGGTGAGGTCCGGGCCACCCACGTGGGGGAGATCCTGTTCCGCGAAGGCGACGTCAACTACGACTTCTTCGTGGTGCTCGCGGGAAAAGTCGCCGTGGTGGACGACCACGAAGGCCCTGAGGAACGTGTCATCGCGGTGCACGGCCCCCGCCGGTTCCTCGGCGAGCTGGGCCTGCTCACGGGTCAAGCGGCCTTCTTCACGACGGTCGTCCGGGAGCCGGGCGAAGTCCTGGTCGTGACCGTCGAGCGCTTGCGCGCGTTGATCCTTCAGGATGCCCGGCTGGGGGACCTGCTGCTGCGCGCCTACTTCTCGCGGCGGGAGGTGCTGATCGGCCTCGGCGGCGGCTTCAAGGTGATCGGCTCCCGTTACTCGCCGGATGCCAGGCGCCTTCGTGAGTTCCTCGCGCGCAACCGTCTTCCCCATCGGTGGATCGAGGTCGAGCGGGATCCGGGCGCCGACGCACTGCTACGTGAGGTCGGTGTGGCACCGCAGGAAACGCCCGTCGTCATCTGGCACGGCGAGCTGCTGCGCAACCCCTCCAACGAGGAGCTTGCCGAGGCCGTCGGCTTGAGCCACGCGGCTGCGCCGATGAGCGTCTGCGACCTGCTCGTCGTCGGCGCCGGTCCGGCGGGGCTGGCGGCTTCGGTCTACGGCGCCTCCGAGGGTCTCGACACCGTCACACTCGACAGCGTCGCCACTGGCGGACAGGCTGGGACGTCCTCAAAGATCGAGAACTACCTGGGCTTCCCGACCGGCATCTCCGGCGCCGAGCTGGCGGAGCGCGCAACGATCCAGGCCGGCAAGTTCGGCGCCCGCATCACGGTTCCCGCGGAAGCGGTCGCACTCGATCGTGAGGACGGCCACTACCGGGTTCGTCTCGCCGACGAGCGTGAGCTGCTGGCCCGCGCGGTGATCGTCGCCAGCGGCGCCCGCTACCGGCGGCTGCCCGTGCCACGCCTCGAGGAGTTCGAGCCGAACAGCGTCTATTACGCCGCGACGCTGATGGAGGCCCAGGTATGCGTCGGGGACCCGATCGTCGTCGTCGGCGGCGGCAACTCGGCAGGGCAAGCGACACTGTTCCTCTCACGCTTCTCGACCAAGCTGCGCCTCGTAATACGTGGCGGGTCCTTGACCAAAGACATGTCGCGCTATCTCGCCGACCGGATCGAACGCAGCCAGGTCGAGGTGCTGCTCGAGTCGGAAGTGCGGGAGCTCCTGGGCGAGGACACGCTGGACGGGATTGTGGTTGAGCACCGTCGCACCGGTGAGCGCCGCGAGCTCCCGGCCAGGGCGCTGTTCGTGTTCATAGGCGCCGATCCCCACACGCGCTGGCTGTCCGGCTCGGTCGCGCTGGACGACCACGGCTTCGTGCTGACCGGGTATGCCGCCAAGGCTGGGGGCCGCCAAGCCGCCGGCGCGCCATCCCCCTCTCTCCTGGAAACCAGTAGCCCGGGCGTCTTCGCCGTCGGCGACGCCCGCAGCGGCTCGATCAAGCGCGTCGCCTCAGCGGTCGGCGAGGGTTCGATGGCCGTGCGTCTGGCCTACGAGTTCCTCGAGCGGGCGCACCAGCACTCGCATCACGTGCCCTAGCGAAGCGAGGTCGTGGCGAACATTCGTGCTGACTCGAGCGGTGTCGACCGCTCGCCCGAGTCTGGCCGCTTCTGTTTGCCGCGAAGCGCAGCGAACCGTCGCCTTCGCCGCAGTCCACCGTGCTCTCCGCAAACTAAAGGTGACCTCAGACCAATCCGAAAATCTAGTATGTGGGGCTATCGCCGAAGTGAGGCGCAGCGGGCCGCCGGCCCCGAGGTCGCTGCCGCGGCAGCCGGGCACGCCGGGGTCGCCGTAGCACGACAGCCGATCCTGGACCCACACGGGAGTCTGCTCGGCTATGAGCTGCTGTTTCGGGAACCGGGCAGCGAAACCGCGGGAGTGGTCGACGACCGAGCGGCGACCTCGACAGTGATTCTCGATGGGCTCTTCGACATCGGCCTCTTCGATCTCGTCGGCGACAACGTTGCTTACGTCAATGTTTCGCGGGACTTCCTGCTCAGCGTGCGCCCGCCACCTCTACCGGCCCGGCGCGTCGTGCTCGAGCTACTCGAGGATCAAATCGTTGACGACGCGCTACTCGACGTGCTGGAGGACCTCGTTGCGGAGGGCTTCACGATCGCGCTTGACGACTTCCGCCTAACCCCGGCGACGGAACGGCTGATCAGGTTCGCGAGCATCGTCAAGCTGGACGTGCTCGAGCACACCGATCGGTCGCTCGAGGATCTCGTCTCGCACCTGAGGGCTAACTACGCCGGCCTGACCCTGCTCGCAGAGAAGGTCGAGACGCCTGCGGAGTGGGTGCGCTGCCGGGTGCTCGGCTTCGAGGCCTTCCAGGGTTACTACTTCGCGCGGCCCTCAGGCTTGCAGCGCTCGCGCCTGCCCACGCAGGGCCTCGCGTCGCTGAGCACGATGGTCGAGCTCAGCGCCACCGAGGACTTCGACGAGCTCAACCGCATCATCACACGCGACGCCGGTCTGAGCATGCGCCTACTTCGATACGCCAACTCGGCATACGTCTCCCTGCCCCGGCGCGTCGGCTCCGTCCAAGAGGGACTCGCCTGGCTCGGGGCTGCGACCGTGCGCCGCTTTGCGATGATGGTCGCGCTCGCAAGCGTTCACGACGTCCCAAATGAGCTGCTCATAACCGCGCTAGTACGGGCCCGAATGTGCCAACTGCTTTCCGGTGCGGGAGACAGCGCAGCCGGGGACTCATATTTCACTGTCGGCCTGTTCTCCGTCGCAGACGCGCTTGCCGATGCACCCATGCAGCTCGTGATCGAGCAGCTTCCGTTCCGCTATGACGTCATCGACGCTCTGCTTTACGGCAGCGGTGAGCTCGGCCGCCTTCTCGACGGAGCCATCGCCTACCAGCGTGGAGACTTCGGCGCCGCCAGCGAGCTGATCGCAAGTCACCCCGATGTCGAGCAGGTATACCGCGAGGCCATCACCTGGGCTGACCGCAGCATCGCCGAGCTCGCCTAGGAATGGGCGCTCACGCTCGCTGTGCACGACAGGCGAGCGTCTCGCTCGACTGGAGCCAGGCTCCTGCTTCGGCGCCGAAGCGGGAGCCACCGCAGGCCCCACGCCGCGCCCGACGGGATCGCAGCCGCTGGGTTTACGCCCGCTGTAACGGAGCCGAGCGACCGGGCATTGGTAGCTGTCGATTTGCAGGGTACTCGTTGTCATAACGACAACGGATGCACTTGGTAGGACAGCTCTCCAACCCTTCGTCAAGTTTGCAGCGGGTGCTCGATCCACCGCGATGAGCGATCAAGACTCGAACTGCAGCAGGCTCGGCCATCAGGCGGGTCCCGGATGCTGTGCCGAGTCCTGGCGGATCACGCTGCGCCTCACACGTACTTCGCGACGACTTTGCTACGAGGTCTGCGGGAGGTGGAAGAAGAACACATGCAGCGTCGCTGTGATGCCTGCATCACCGGACCATTTCATCAGGCAGCGGAGGTCACGGTCGCTGCCGGTGTCCGCCCAAGCGATGAATTGCTTGTCCGCATTAAGGAACTCTCTGGTCTTCTCGATGACCGCGGTGATGTCCTTGTTCTTGACGAAGAGGAGCAGCGCCAGCTTCGTGTCGCGCCAAGTCGTGTACGAAAAGAGCTGATCGAGCGCTTCGCCGAGGGCCTTGGAGCCGCTCCACCACTTGCACTCTCCGATAAACACCGTCCGATCCTCCACCCGGATCAGCACGTCCGTCTTCCCGTTGAGGTTGAAGGTCTCGCCGGTCGCGCCGCCTTCGTAGTGGCTGTTCAGCATCGGCAGCAGGGCGTCGCGTAGCGTTTCCTCCTCGGCCTCGCAGTACGGGGTCGGCGTGCGCTCGATCGCCTTGCCCCACGCACTGACGACCGTAACGATGTGTTCGTAGAACGCGTCGATGAGCACCGGCTCGGACACGGTCGCAGCTCCCGCCGCCGACGGGGGAACAGGGGCGGGCCGCCGCTGGATGCCGGGTGCGGCGTATGTCGTTGGAGCGTCGCCGCGCCGTCGAATCGGCGTGCGCAGCGTGCCGAGCTGGCTCTGGGTCTCACGCAGGCGCTGGCGGCGGCGGCGGATGGCCTGGCGAGCGAGCGGATCGAGTTCGCCGTTAAACGTCTCGACTAGGCCGTTGGCCTTGGTGAGGAACGTATGGACACGTTCGACTAGCCGGTCGGCCATCCCGTCGAGGTCAGGCCGAGGCACATCGGTAGGCCACTGGTACTCCGTGTAGACGAGGCTCCCATCGACGCCTGCGACGGGCATCGTCCCTCCGAAGAGGTTCGGGTTCAACTGCAGTAGCTCGGGCTCGCCATCGAAAGGGACGTTCAACCTGACGGCGTAGCCGTCGACAAGAGCTGGCCGAGACGGGTCCCTGATGAACCGGCCCGGAGCGTTGCGAACGTCAACCTTGCGCTCGCCCAGGTCTTCGAATTCGCGGCGGTCGTTATGCAACAGAAGCGGCTCCACACCTAGTTTGCTCACGAGGTAGGCGACCCACTCGTCCTCATCGACGTTGGTCGCGTAGTTCTCGTCGGCGCTGTCGACTTCGTGGACCAGCTTCTTTCGGAGCCCGTCAAGCGTTGGTTCAAGGTGCCCTTCGCTGAAAAGCTCTCGTTCTGGGAATGACATCTCGGTCGTAACGTAGAGTAGCGAGGGCCTACGCTGCCTTCACTGCGGTGGCTCTCCTGTGCGCGGGGACCTCGAGCCGACCGTGGCTGGGGCTCGATGTTGGGCTGTCCCGCGCCGCTCTTCGTTCCGGTCGCGCTCCACATGTATCGGCATGGAGGTGTCGGCTTCGATCGAGCGGCAAACGCGTTGCAACGACGAGGAATAGTGCTGTCATAGAGACGCTAGGGCTGCGACCGCCGCCGTCAGCGTAGCGGTCGCAGCTTCCGTCTCGGCCAGCAGGGATCTTGCCGTCTCAAGGTTCAGGTCCCCGAGCAGGTTCGTGTAGTTGAACGTCGAATATACGGCTGCGACCTGGTCCCACGCCTCTGGGGTCGCGTATGCTGCGAGCTTCGCGGCGTATGCTGACCATGCAGCTACAGGAAGCAGAAAGCCAACCGTAGGGGGCCAATGAAATTGAGACCGTTCGGTTGCCACCCTCAATACAGACTCCGTGTCCACAAGCTCTAGGCGGATGATTCGACTTGCGAGGTAGGCGTCAGCGCGTATCTGCCGTTGTCGATCAGTGGCGACGGCTTTCGCTTGCTGCCTCCCAGCGAGATAGGTGGTGGCGATCGAGACCGCGCCACCGATCGCAGCGCCCGCTAGCGCAGGCCAAAACGATGAGCCGGTCGACGCGGGGTGCGTCACCACAGTGCCAAACCCAATGAACATCGCCTCGCTAAGCATCGATCAGACCATTATCCACGAGATCACGGATCGATCCCTCGTCCCTCCGGCGCCACCGGAACTCGTCTTGAGCCACGCGCTGAGTCCGCTCGATGAGGATCTGAAAGATTATTTCCAGAAAAGGATCGCGGAGAGCCTTGAGAGAGCTGCGTATCCAGTAATTGCAGATCCAGAGCGTTCCTCGCCGACACCGGCGCTCGTCTTTGCTCACCTCAAGGATAAGAGCACCGATCTGGTGGAGACCTCGCGAGCAATGGCTCGTCATCTGTTTGACGCACAGCAGAGCGTCAACTCATCGCCTGGCCTACTCGTCGTCGCGACCGGCACTCTCAGCACCGGCCCATGCCTGGCGATTCTCAAGTTGCAGAAGCACGAGGGTCTCAATCTCGAGCGCATCGGCGACGCTGGCGCTGAGACTTACAGCCTTGAGCACCTCAGGCGTCTGATGCTGACCAACGAGACTCGGGTCTTCAAGGTTGCCTTATTCGATTCGTCAGACGTGCACGAGGTGGACGACCTCGGTGGCTTGGTGTCGGATAAGCAGCAGTTCTCGTCGCCTGAGAAACGCATGGCCGACTTCTTTCTCAAAATCTTCTTGGGTTGTCGACTTCGCGACGATCCAGCTCAGGTTACGAGTCGGTTTTACGTAGCTGCCGAGCGGTACATTAACGATGCCGTTTCAGATCCAGAGAAACGTGCTCGCTATCACCGCGCGTTGATTACCGAGCTAACTAATCAGTCTGACACGGTCAATCCGAGAGGTTTCGCCGAGCAGCATTTCGACCAAGCTGACAGAGCAAGCTTCGTCGCACACGTAAAGACAGATGGCATCACTGTCCCCCAATTCCCCCGTGATACAACTCTGATCGAGAGCCGCCTGCGTGAGGAAGAGTACGTCCTCAATAGCGGGATACGCGTGCGCGGGAGACCAGCCGCCTTCGAAGAGCACGCCGACATATCTCAGGATGGCGAGATGCTCGAGATGATCATCCGAGACCGGCTCAAGTCCGTCAAGGGCGCTGCCGCGAGGAAGTAGTGTCGCACAAGCGGCAGTGCGCGACAAAGCCACTATCGACGGACTCTGGTGAGGACAAGCCGCGGATTGCCTAGCACTCTGGAATCGGGGGACTCCACGTACCGACATTCGGTGTCGTCGCATAGAGATCGCTCACCCATCCGCCATCTGTCAGCTGGTCCCAGATCGAGCTGGTGTTTCCGGTCTTGGGACTGGGCCCCACTGCCTCGCCGATCGCCTGGCACACGATGTCGAGTTCATCACCTTCACGCAAACTGCCTATGCTGGCGTAGTTCGAATACCCCGGACCAGATCGTATATACAGTCCACACGCGCCATCAGCGCAGGTGCCGTAGACCCTGTAGACATAGTATGCGGGTACGACTGGTGGCGGAGGGGGCTGCTGTGGTGTCATCGGCGGAGTTGGCGGCGAGACCGTGCTCGGCGGAGCGGAGGGCGTGGAGGTAGTAGACGGGGTTGTAGCCGGTGGCCCGTCAACTGCGTTTGGCACGCACGCGGAAGATTTGAAAAGAGTGATGGCCACCCCGTAGCCGCCCGCATCTGCAATGACGGCCGCTGTGCAACTACTGCTGATCTTCTGTGCGATCCACGTGGCGAGGCTCTTATCGATCCACTGAATGCCCTTCTCTGCGAGGCACGCAAGAACCTTCTGGAACGACCAGTCGAGACATAGCGCGCCAGCGACTTTGCTAGCGAGGGTCGAAAACAAGGAGAGGTGGTCGACCCAAACGCTGGCTTCACCTCGTCTCGTGCCCTCCGGAATCCACACGTTGCCGAGTCGATGGAGTACGGCATCGCTTCTCGAGCGCAGGGGCAGCGTTACGCGCACCGAGCCGGACCATGGCACATTGATGTTGAGGGCATACCGATGATGGGGATGCGCGACAATCGCAACGTACCCATTCTTCTTCATTGTCCCGGGGGGCACATAGAGCTGGATGCCTGGCGCCGCCGTGACGGCTCCGCCTGATGTAGCGGTGACGTATTGGCGTGCAAGCAGACGACCGTGCGCGGGTGAAGCGCCGGCGACAGGCGCTGCAAGCAAAAGCACCACTGCGACGCTGAACAGCCACCGCAAGTGCATGCGCACTCCGCCTAGTTCGGACGAGCACCGTTGCGCGATCGCATGTCCCAGACTGTTCGACATCCGCCCAGTCTATATCCACGCCTCCTGCCGCGCGTGTGCGCGTTCGAATGCCCCCAGTTCGTGAGTCGCACAATCGGCGCTCTGCGACTCCGCTAGGGGAGCCATTCGTAAGCGCACATCCGGGCGGCCAACGATCCGCCTCTCGCGCGCGCATCCGGCCCTCCGAATAGGATCGTTGGGTGCACACGTGGATACTCGCATCCAGCGGCGGGACTGATCAGACGCCTGCCTGGCTCACGTTCATCGGTGCACTGACGATCGCGCTCGTGGCCGCTGGCACTGCACAGTGGCGTCAGCGCGTCCAACTTCGATACGACCGCGAGATCCGCGACCTAGAGGAGCTTCGTGCGCTTCTCGACGAATGCGCACGGATGGCCGGGACGACGAACCAGCTTCTCCTTTTCCTGCTTAATAGATCGCGTTCAATCCCTCGGACGCCATCGCCGATTGAGGCCAGTAGCCAGGGCCGGCCGTTGCTACTGAGGGAGCTCGGCGTGACGGTGACTATCAGCGACGCCGACTACTCATCCGGGGACACGGCTTATCGAGCGCTGGAAGACGCTTTCTACAAGGCGGCCGCTCCCGTCTTCGGCCTTTATCAGCGGATAGTGATGCGACTTGGCGAGGAGCACGACATCAGCCGGGCCTACCTCGAACTTCAGTTGCAGTGGGTTGGGTTAGGGGTCAGCGCGCTGCTGGCTGAGACCGATGCCGACTCCGATGAACGCGACGCCGGCATCGCGATGATCAAGTCAGAGGTTCGAGCGGCCCACTTCGCGTTTCTGGAGTCGGCACGTCTCAAGATCGGATCGAAGGTTCGGGATCAACAACACGCCGAACGAGCCGGTGCGCCCGACGTACCGCTCGCGCGAAGGTACGTGGCGCCCGAGGAGGAGCCCATCTAATCGTACCGTCGCACAACCGGTATTGTGCGTCCTGGGTAGGTGCGTGATACCTAGAACACGCGAGGCGTTACAGAAGTCCGGTTTTTGAGAGCCGCTCAATCGACGCAGCTTCAAGCTCCGGGGTCGCAGCTTCAAGCCCACGGTCGAGTGTCTCAAGTAGCTGATGAGCCGCCTGACCTCCGGCCTCAAGATAACGCCGTTGGTCGTCCGGGACGCGCGACTCGCCGCGAGTGTTCTCGGCCTGCTCAATCACTCCCTGGATCCCATCCTTTCCCGTCACCGCGAGAAAATCGGTCGGCATCTGTTCCGCGCTATCCGGCGCGAGTAGATACGGACCGCCAGGTAGGGTTCGTGCCTCGGTCACAATTGGCGGCTCGTCAAGGAGTGGTACGTCTTCGTCTGGTAGCTCTGGACCACCCGCAACGGGCGCAACATCGAGCCACTTCAAGTCGTGCGCGTCGACGCGCCTGCTGCCGCGCTTATTGCCGCTCTTCGATGGATTCATCAAATACACCCCCAAAGTCGACCAAGACCGGTCGACACTAATATCATAATTATCGTACCACGTGCCCGCGTTAAAGGCCAAGCCAGTGCCACCAGCTTTGCCACACATTGTCGGGAAACGAATCGCCCACGAAGATGCGCTCGCGCTGGAACGCGGCTTGCGTATGCATCGCAACGAGCACGACTAACGCCCATGCGGCCAGCAGCGCGACCGCGTAGCGGACTTGGTGTTGGCGGCAGCGGTTGGGCGACGCAGCTTGTGTTACGAGCCCGCGCCGGGAGCGTTCTGTCTTGCGCCAGCGTGGGGCGCAGCGAATAGACAGAAAAAGGCCTGCTGCGAGCAGGCCGGTGAAAGAGAGTAAGAACGCGAGATCTTCCGCCAGTTCGCCAGGCCCGTGGAGGCTAGCGACGACAGCGAGCAGGGCCCCCTCGGCCGCGAGCGTGGCGAGCGCGACCCTAGGACCGCGACTGAGACGACGAACGAAGCCTTGTCCTCGATAGGCCAATGCCGCCGCTATCGTGGCCGGCGCCGCGGCAATTATTGACCCGACACCAAGCAAGCGAGTGGTGTAGTCGCTGTTGCGCCGGTGGATGAACTGTTCGTGAATGAGTTGGGGCATCGCTTTGTACACAAACAGACCAACGAGATAAAGTAGAAACGCGAGTGCGGCAGCGGTCGCGATCGACGGTGACGCATCGATCTGGACATCAAGGGCAAGCTTATCCGCGGCTACGTCTTCGCCATCCTCGTGATGCTTGCCCGCCGCGACCTTGCCGCTGCCGACAGCAATCAGTTCTTCGTTCCGAACTTCTCGGCGTCTGGCGCGCCAGAACAAGCGGAGCGGCTCGACACCCTCTGGGACCGCGAAAATGACCCAGAACGAAGCGGCCTGACCTAGGTTGGCCAAGTCCCGGACGATGCCGACCCGCCCGACCCCGAGCCAGGCCAGGATACGCGCCAGCATTTTCGATAGGGCGACGCGCCATGATTCAGACCGGCGACGGTTCCGGCCAAGACGGTTGCGAATGAGTGTCAGCAAGCTCGGCCCATATTCGAAGCGCTCAGCATTTGTTGTGCTGAGTAGGTATGTGCGACCTGGCTCGCCACGCATGCGAGCGATCAGTAGACGATTCTCGCCGAGTTTTTTGAGCGACCGCCAGAATTCATCGGTGGTCAAGATATCGAGGACCAGGCAGCGCATGCCCGGCGTCGACGCATCCTCCCGGCTCTTTTCCCACAAGAAGTGTCGGAGCCGATAGATGACGAGCTGAGCTCCGAGCCGCTGGGCAGTGACAATCTGCTCGAGACAGGACTGGATAACCCCCCAAAGAGCCTGGGCATCTTCGCTATCGGCCGTGGTCGTTAGCGGACCGAGAAACCGTTGGCGCCATCTGATACCAAAGATCGCCGCGACGACCTGACCCTGGTCGCGGCGCCGTAGTAGCGGCAGATCGGTGGCGTCTTCTGCTTGGACCGAGATATCGGGCATCCTGTCCTTTGCATACCAGCCGAGGGGTATCAGGAGCCGCGGGACGGTGGCTCCCGATTGCTCCTCAGCCCGCCGATGAAATGGGACTGTGAACTGCAAATGCGTCGTGACTAGGTAGCGAAAATCGTCGACCAAAGCGACTTCTTCTACCCGACGTTCGATGTACTTGAGCGGCGCGCTTTGCATTATCGCGAGGCGCCCTATCTCGACCGGTTCAAGCTGCATCCAGCATCCCACTCTCGCAAGGGCCGGGAGGGCTAGACCGAAATGGAATGCCCGAGGCAGCCCGCAGACCATCCGCCTCGCCAGGGATCGCGGCAGGGCGTGAACCTCTTGCGCTACGTGTCATCGACAAGCCTCGTCCTCCCCTATCCTCTGTGATTGACCAGGCCCAGCGATAGGCCTTGCGTTGGCGGTGAGGGCGGGGTTATATCAAGCACTGGAATCTTCGGCAGAATCGAGACAGGACCTCCGCCCCGGCGTCGTACAAGTGCCATTGCGCGTAGCTACGTCAATGGGCCGCCGTCAGCGTCAATCTCTCACGGCAGGGTGAGGTCGGTGTCGCCTACTCGCGCTTCTTTCGGTCGCCGAAGACAGCGACGGTTCCCGTGAGAGCGGTCGAGATGCCGGTGCCTGACGGTATCGGCCACCCAGAGCTATGCAGGGCGCAAATGATGGTCGCGATGATCGTGGTCACCCCGAAAGCCACGGTCAGGACAAGCATGACCGTCTGCCGACGTAGGGCAGCGCGGCGCTCGACCAACTGAAAGGCGAGAAGTTCAAGCTCGATGTCCGATCTGTCTCGGTGTGCCGCCATCGCTTCCTCACGCACGCAAACCGAACTCCCTGCCGAGTCGACTGGTGCGTATCGGGATGCGATCTGCGGACCACCTATGTACGGCTACGCATGTCCTGGCAGGAGGACGATTGCGCTGGCGCGACCGAGTAGAGGATGCTTCTCAAAGCTTCGACCGACTCGGCCTCGGCCCTCCGAGGAACACAGGCTCGTGCCTATCACCCAGCGTGCGGCCATGTCCACTGGACAAGCGTTCGATGCGCCCACCTGGACGCGTTCCGCACAGGGATTCCGACAATCTATCGACCGCTACGGACGACGTTTGCCCGCCACACTCGCCGGCCGCCATCGCTTGACCTTGCCCCGCGCCTCGTGGCGCTCGCCGGGATGATCGCCTTGACAACGATGCGAACATACGTTCGTGTTTGCTGTTGCCGACCGCTCTGCGCCGCACATCACCCTTGCGGTCGGGTCATTGCGGGATATCGCCGCAGTTCTGGTTACCAATCCAGCCGGCTCGCTTGAGGCGTACGCCTGCCTGGACGGTCACAGCCGACCGCTGACGGAGGGCGAGCAGAAGGAACTCGACGAGCTCGCCGCAGCTTGTCCGTCGCGGTACCTTAGCTCCTGACGATCTGTGACACCCGTTGGTGGCTGACGCCCATGATCTGTGCGATGGCTGACATGGGCAGGCCGCCCTGGTAGGCGGCGCGGATGGCTTCGTCACGCTCCCGGCGGAGGTCATCACCCGCACGTGGCAGGGCTTCCTCGCGTTTGGTGTAGCTCTTTGCAAAGGCCGTCAGGCGCTTGCGAGCATCAGGAGCTTGGCGTTCCGGTCGGGCGATCCGCTGATCGTGTAGGCTATTCCGGCTAGTCGGTTAGCAGGAACTAATGTCTGTTTCCGAACTGTCGAGGGGGAGCCCGTCCCGTGTCAATCGATTCGTGTCCCCTGTCATCCCGGCTACGCCGCCGGCTTCGCGTCAGCCTCACCAGCGTCCTCATGGCGCTCAGCCTGAGCCTCGTGCCCGCTGCGGCGGCCAACAGCTTGCACGCAAGCGTCAAGGAGGTAGCGCTGCCCGGCGGCGCACGCTATGAATGGCCCGGCCTGCAAGCGGGGCCTGCTGGCTCAATCTGGGCCGTGGGCTTCCACTCTGCCTGGGATCTGTCGCCGACCGGGCAAGTGCTGCATCAGGTGGCGCTGTCCTCACCAGGTCTCACCGTACGGGAAGACACAGCTACGGCAACAGCCGAAGGAGGCGTTTCCTTCCTGGTCACGCCGGAACTTATCGGGTCCGGCGTGTTCTCCCTTGACCACGTGTCTGCGGCAGGCACGCTGACCTCCCTGACGCTGTCGGCCTTGAGCTTCGGGAACACCTCGTCAAGCCCGATGGTGCCGACAGCGAGTGGCCTGCTCAGTATTTGGTGGCATGGCCAGGCGGAAAAAGCAGCCGAAGGCGGCCTGGTCAGCATCGACGCGGCGACTGGCGCGACCCATGACTACAACCTCGCCTTTGCGCCGTTCGCAGTTGCCCCAGCGCCAGGTGAAAACTTCTGGCTCGGTGGCATCAGCCCCGGTTCGCCGCAGCGTGATGCCGTGCAGCTAGTGACGCCCACCGGAGCGAACCTCAAGACTCTCAACCTGCCTGGTCGGGTCGGCACTAACAACGACATCTTGGGTGCCGCTGCGCCGGGGGGCGGCATGTGGCTGGCGACCGAAGGCAAGGCTGCCGACGTGTCAGGGAGCGGCAAGCTCACGACCTACCGGCTGCCCTACGGGACGTGCGAGGCACCGTATGGTCTGGCGTCCAACCCCGACGGCAGCGCCTGGCTGGTCGGTGTGTGGGCGGGCGGCCACTGTCATCGGTTCGCCACGCAGCTCATCAGGTTGTCACGGGGCCGATTGAGCACGGGGTCAATCAGCTTTCCGGTCGTCAGCATCCACCCGAGCCTGGCCGTCGTATCCGGCGGCAAGCTGTGGGTGGTCGGGGGAGATGCGACGCTCCAACCGGCGCTCTATGTCATCAGTATGAAGTGAGTGTTACGGCTCAGTGAGCAAGCGTCTTGTTCGCGTACCAGTCTGATGTATTCCGGCGGCAAGGGCTTGTCCGGTTCTAGCATGACGATAAGTTCAGCCAACGCGCTCCGGGCCACGCCGAGCGCATTCTGGCCGGTGTACTCGTCGGCCTCGCGGTGCCAGGACATCCAACGCCGTATCAGATCGGGAGGGTGAAGGGACGCCACACCACACGCCCTCCGAGATGACAGATATATCATCCGCGAAATGATGTGCGAGGTCGATATGATCGTTGAACGGATCATCCGGCGACAACATACTGCTCATCACGTGACCTCGTATCCACAGGCGCTCGGCTTCGTCGTACGGCAATGCGGTGTGAAACTTCCCGACTAGTTCGTGATATATCTGACTAGAGGGCCAATGCGGGGGCCCCTCCTTGATAGTCAGGCGAAGTGCCTTGTATTCAAACTGCGTCCAAGCAAGCCACGCCTGCCTGTCCTCTAGAGACCAGCCCATACCTTGGTCGCCACGCTCGAACTTATCGCCCGGCGACATCGCGATATACGTCAAAAACTGACGTGCATCCTCGGCTAGTTCACGCGCGGCATCGACAGGAGGTAAGTTCTTTCCTTCGCCGGGCGGTCCTGACACTGACATCGTACTGCTACCTCGTTTATCCTACCTATTATCTCATGGCTTCTCTCTTTCGACAATACCCGACGGCAGTCAGGCGTGACAACGGCGTTCGAAGTCAATGATGACGCCGCTGGCGTCCTGGGCCCAGTTCGGTTCAGTGAGCCCTCCGGTCGCCGCCTTACCGTAGGTGGCGACTTCACTCCGCCCGCAAGATGCCGAACATCAGGCAGCACCATCGAGAATGTGACGTACGCACTGGAGCCCGGTGCGTAGTTCCCGATACTCAGGCCGCTAGACCCGCTGAGCGTGTCTGACGTGTAGCGCGTGCCATATGTGTACTGGCCATCGCGATACAAGCAGACGCTCTCAGGCAGGAGCGTCGCACCCGGTGGCAATGCCACCTTCGCGCTCACGCCGTGTGCAGTATGGTGGCTGTAGTTGTGGTAGCTCAGGGCGAGTTCTCTGACGGTAGCGGCGTGGATGACTTCGATGTGAGCGGTCGGGTTGTGGTATTCGAGGACTTTTAACCCAACCGTGACGGGTGTCGGGTGAGCGCTGGTGTGGAGCCGCCATATACAGCTCTGAGCTGGCGACCAGCGCCCGTGTCCGCGTGTACGGGTCGAAAAGCTCGACGGTGGTTCGTGAGCAGTCACCAGGCAACACCGTCGCCGAGCTTTGCATGCGAGCTTTGGGGCGTCCCGCGTCGCTCGACCCGTTGAGCAGCGCGACCAGGCCGAAAGCCAGCGCGACCGTCCCCACAACACCGCCCGCTGCCCACCACAGCCGGTGTGTCCGCTTGTCAGTCGGCTCTCCTGTGCTCGGAAGGGCGGCGTCATGCTCCTCACGGTCGGGCGCTTCATCCCGCGACCGCTCTGCGTCATGCGGAACCGATTCCGGTGCTCGGTCGTCGGCAGCCGACGGGCCAGCCTCCGCATCCTGCGCTACGAGCAGCTTTTCTATCTCGCGCGCGAGGCCTTCAAGAAGCGGCCTCTCGCTGTTGTCCCCGAAGTATTCGCCACTCGTGCGTTCCATCGCCTCCGCGGCTGCTTGCCGGCGATACCACAGGGCCCATTTCTTCGTGTCGTCGGCACGGACGCATTTCACCGGCTCGGGGCCGAAGTCGAGAAGTGCCGCGACGACGACGCTCGACACTTCGCCAAGTCCGTGCGGCTAGCCGGCTCGAGAACCTCTTTGAGACGCATGTCCAGCGGCCACGTGGGGTGTTTGCTCAGTGCGACAGCGGCTCGTTCAAGCAGCGGCAGACGAAGCTTGGCGTCGCGGTGTCGCAATCCTCGCTTCTTCAGCAGTTCTAGCTCAGCAAGAAAGGGCGGCTCTGCGTCCTCACTCGGCTGATCTCCCTCAGACATCCCCGAATCATCCCATTCTCCCCCAAATATCCCGCTTTTCGCCCCTAGTAAGTGGGCGCCCCATCTGGCTTGCTGGACGGATCGTTCCGTGTTCAGGCTATCCAGAAGGGAGCAGCGCTATGGAAGTAGCTCAGACCCAACCCATGAGGCAAAGCGTGGTTCCACCCACATGCGTCGAGGTAGATGTGTGGTGGGGGACCGACGGTATCGACGCCATGCGTTGGCCGAAGCCGTACCGCGGCGACGACCACGAGCCGCGTGAGACCTCGAAGCCCGAGGCGGGTGAGCCGACATGAGCCATCCCTGTTCGGGACACGCATGCGACCACTGCTACCTGTGCGACGTTGTGGGCGTCTGCTGCGCTTCGGTGCCGGTGGAGGTCGCCGCACGGCTCATCGCCGACACGCAGCGCCCCGACTACCAGCTCGGGCCTGCCATCGCCGCCGAGGCCGAAAGCACGGTCTCGCTCCGTGCGCTGATCCGCGGCGAGGCACAGCAGCGCAGTTCGCCTGACCTGCCATGCCGCTCACGTGGCTTGGCCCTGCCACCTGGCACCACCGAGCCACTGCCAATCAACCCACGAAGGGAGGTGCAGCATGTCCCTGTTCCCCGTTCCGATCGATGACGGCAGCGGTCTGTCCGGTCGCCAGCTCGCGGCCGCCCAGAAGGCCCAAGCCAGTAGCGACCTGGAAGTGTTCCGCTACGGCCTGGGCGCCCGTGCGCGCTCCCAAATCGACCAACTCGACAGCCAATCGGTCGGTGACGCCACCCGCGCCGCCCTCGAAGTCGAGTTTGACCTGCTCGATTACGGCCTGGCCCAGACTGGCGGCTCAGCCGCGAAGGCCGCGCTGGTCGCACGGCACGTCGAACGGACCGCCACCATCAACGACCACCGCATCACGCGGCGCTTCGGGGCGTGATGCTGATGGGACTCGGGATATTCATCGGCATCGTCATTGCGGTGCCGATGCTGCTCATGCTGTTCGGTGGTCGCGACAGGCAACCGCACCTCGATAGCCGCGCCTACAGGGTGCTGGTTGAGCTGCATGCCATCCGGCGCCGGTTTGAACTCGCGGAGCATAGGTTTGAACTGCGACGCGACGCGGCACATGCCCGCCGCGCGCTGCAGGCAGACCTACGCCGGCTGGACGAAGGGCGGGAATGAGTAGCCACCAACAGCCTTCCTGGGAGCGCCTGCTTGCCTGGCTGGTCGTGGGAGCCGTCAGCCTGGACGTGCTGGCTGACGTGCTCCCCCGATTGCTTGTGCCGCTGGTGGTCCTGGCGGCCATGTTCGTCGTGGTGCGGCTCGTCCTGTTCCACACGAACAAATGGTGATTGGTGGTATGCAATTTGCCTGGGAGGCCCGCCGTCGTGTCGGTGTAGTGGAATGCACAAAAGGTATTGACGCACGGGTAGGGCGTGTCGTTAACTGGAAGGTTCCGGTTGTCGCCGTAAGCGATAGGCGGTCCGGTTGAGACATAGCCACTCGACGAGAATCGTCCGCCCTGAACGTCAGGGCGTAGTGCTCTTTGTGCCCTCACTTTCCGGTCCGGTGTGGAACGGAAAGGAGGTCCATATGAGTAGGACTTATCATCATGGGAAGGACCGTCGTATCCGGGTTCGTGGTATCCGGCGGCCGACTGACTTGCGCCGCTTGGCGCGAGTCTTGATCGACCTGGAGGCGGCCAGGGCCGAAGCCGAGGCGCAAGCTGAGCACTCCAGGCAGGCCAAGGCCAAACCGGAGAAGAAACGGCGTGCCGGGTCTGACTCTGAGTCGGGGGCGACTACGTGAAGGGGCCAGTGCTGATCTGGTACCGCCTGCGCTGGCCGCGTGAGGTTGAGCCGGAGCGGGTTACTCAAGCTTGCCGGCTATTGGTCACGACGGCTGGTACTCCGGTCATCGTCGAGGCGGTGGGTACGGCCAGTGTCGTCGAGCATCGTTTGGCGTTGCCGGCCGGAACGGCCGACGCGACGGTGGATCAGCTCAGAGCCACCATTCCTGGCCTGGCGATGCAAGTCGTCGACGGCCGGCCACCCGTTTCTGCTACCAGAGCGATCGAGCTGCGACTTTCGACTGCGCGGCGGCCGCTGCGCACCGATGATGCGGCGGGAGTCAGTCGGGCGCTGTTGACGGGGCTCTCGCACGTGCGTCGTAGCGAGTCTCTGACCCTTCAATGGGCGCTCGGACGTGCCCTCCTGTCCATGGCTGTACCAAACCGCTTAGAGAACTTGGGCCGTGAGTCGTGGGCAGGCGCGCTGCTGCTAGCGCCCTTTGTGCCGCCGCAACCGGCTGATGTTGAGGTCCGCAACGCCCTACGTAATAAGCAGGCCGAGCCAGGCTGGCGGGCTGTCGGTCGGGTGGCTGTGCAGGCCAAGACCAAAGAGCGAGAGCGGCAGTTGATCCGGCAAGTGGTTGGTGCGCTGCGCAGCGCGCAGGCGCCTGGGGTCGGATTTCGGCTGCGGCCTACCAGAGTGAGCCGACTAATCAAGGCATCACCGGGCTGGCGTCAACCGCTGCGACTGAACGTGAGCGAGCTAGCCACCGTGTCAGCCTTCCCTGTCGGCCTGACCAGTGAGCTGCCGGTGCACACCATCGGCAGCCGTCCGGTGGCTCCCTCAAGAGAGATCCCACGGCGGCGCCGGCCGTCATCTACCTTCGAGTGTCGAGCAAGGAGCAGGCCGAGAAGGGAGGCGAGGCTGAGGGCTATTCCATCCCAGCCCAGCGCGAGGACTGTAAGCGGAAGGCCGCCAACTTGCGGGCGGCGGTGATCGAGGAGTTCGTAGAGCGCGGCGAGTCGGCAAAGACGGCTGACCGGCCGGAGCTGCAGCGCATGCTGGCCTACGTCGGCCAGAATGCCGTCAAGTACGTGATCGTCCACAAGGTCGATCGCCTGGCCCGCAACCGGGCTGACGACGTGGCGATCAACCTGGCGCTCAAGCAAGCCGGGGTCGAGCTGGTGAGTGTCAGTGAGAACATCGACCAGACGCCTTCGGGGCTGTTGCTGCACGGCATCATGAGTTCGATTGCCGAGTTCTACTCGCGCAACCTCGCCAACGAGGTCATGAAGGGCACCGTCCAGAAGGCCAAGAACGGCGGCACGCCGGGCAGAGCGCCGATCGGTTACCTAAACGTACGACGCCTGATCGAGGGTCGCGAAGTCCGCACCGTCGAAGTCGACCCCGTGCGCGGGCCGCTGATGAAATGGGCGTTCGAGGCGTACGCGACCGGCGAGTGGACCATTCGGCGGCTGCTAGCGGAGCTAACGGCGCGGGGCCTGGGAACCGCGCCGGGCCGCAAGAATCCCGGCCGACCGCTGGTGGTCTCTCACCTGCACAAGCTGCTGCGCAACCCCTACTACATGGGGATGGTGCCCTACCGCGGCGTAATCTACGCCGGCAAGCACGATCCGCTGGTCACGCCGGATACCTGGCACGAGGTGCAGAAGCTCTTGACCGCTAAGCACCTCTCCGGCGAGAAGGACCGGGAGCATCCGCACTACCTCAAGGGCAGCATCTACTGCGGGCAGTGCGGTGCTCGTCTGATCGTCAACCATGCCAAGGGCAACGGCGGCGTGTACCCCTACTTCATCTGCAGCGGGCGCCAACGCGACACGACGAGTTGCACACAGCGGGCGATACGGATCGAGCACGTCGAGGCTGCGATCGTCGCCTACTACGCCACCGTGCAGCTCCCCGAGGAGGAGGTCGCCCGACTGCGGGGCTTCTTGGGCGAGGAGCTTGCCAAGCTGCGTGCTGGCGCTGACCGTGAATGCGGCGTGCAAGAGCGCCGGTTGCGCAAGCTCCAAGGCGAACGCAAGAAGCTCCTAGACGCGCACTACGCCGACGCCATCTCGCTCGATCTGCTCAAGAGCGAGCAGGACCGGATCACGACGGCGATTGCCGGCGCCGAAGGCCGGTTGGCCGCTGTTGCGGCGGACTTCAAGACGGCCGAGACGAACCTACACAAGGCGTTGACCCGGTCAGGGGACTGCCAGGCGGCATACCGCGAAGCCTTAGAGCGAATGCGCCGCCAATTCAACCTGGCGTTCTTCACGCGGCTCATCATCAGCGACGAAGGGATCGTCTCAGGTGAGCTGGCAGAGCCCTTCGACGTGATTCTTGGCGAGGAGCTACGGCGCGCCGCGATTACCCGTGAAGCCGAGGCTCTGAAAGGCGCGATTGAGCGGGCCGACCACGAAAACAAGCGGCGCCCACAGGAACCCGAGTCGGTTCTGGTGGGCGCCACGACCGCCGCCACTGCTTCGGGCGATGGTTGGAGTCCGAACATTTTGGTGCGCCCGAGTGGACTCGAACCACCACGGGCCGTGAAGCCCACAAGGCCCTCAACCTTGCGCGTCTACCAATTCCGCCACGGGCGCAGGGGGGCGAGTATAGCCCCGGGCCTCCGGCCGCCGCCGCTGGCGAATACGAGTCGATCCTTGCGTCCGTCCACGCGCAGCGCTACAGTGCGAACACATGTTCGTCGTAGGTCGCAATCCACCCCGACAGGGAGGCACATTGAGATGGATCTGACCAAGCGCCAGCAGGAGATCTTCGACTTCATCCGCAAGTACTCCGCCAAGTACGGATACCCGCCGACTGTGCGCGACATCGGCAAAGCGGTCGGCCTGGCCTCCTCATCGACGGTGCACGCGCATCTGGCCAACCTGGAGAAGATCGGGCTGCTGCGCCGGGACCCCTCTAAGCCGCGGGCGATCGAGCTGCTCGATCGAGCGGTGGGCACGGCGGTCGACAGCGTTCGTGGAATCGTCCGCTCCGAAGGGCTGCCCCTGCTCGGCTCGGTGGCTGCGGGACAGCCGATGCTCGCCGAGGAGAACATCGAGGAGTACGTCTCGGTGCCCGAAATCGCGGGCGGGAGCGACGGCGAGTACCTGCTGCGGATTCGCGGTGAGTCGATGAAGGAAGCGGGCATCCTCGAGGGCGACTACGTCGTCGTGCATCCGCAGGACACCGCTCGGGATGGGGAGATCGTGGTGGCGCTCCTCGGTGAGGAGGCGACCGTCAAGCGCTTCTTCCGCGAGCCCGACCACGTCCGCCTGCAGCCCGAGAACGAGGCCATGGAGCCGATCCGCAGCAAGGAGGTAAAGGTGCTCGGCCGAGTCGTCGGTCTGCTCAGGAGGGTGTGAGCCGCGCACGCCGGATGACCGTCGATCCCCGCCTCTTCACAGGGCCGCCCGGACGCGCTAGGTTGACTGAGCAGATCAGGCAGCCGCGGAGGCGATGAGCCTTCGAGGAAAGTCCGGACATCAAAGGGCAGGGTGGTCGGGGTATCGACCCGGGGAAACCCGCGGGAAAGTGCCACAGAAACAAACCGCCTACGTCCGCCGTCCCACGTGAACGGCGGGCCGGCAAGGGTGAAATGGTGCGGTAAGAGCGCACCAGCGTTGCGGTGACGCGGCGGCTGGGCAAACCCCACCCGATGCAAGGCCAAACGGGACCGTTCGCAGGTGACCCGCCGAGGTCCAGGTAGGCCGCTTAGATGGATGGCTGCTCAACGACAGAATCCGGCTTATCGATCTGCTACGGAAAAGCCCCGCTCCGGCGGGGCTTTTCTATGTGCAGTCGCTGGATCCCCGTCACGCTGGGCCCTGACGGTCTGCGGTGACTAAGCTGCACCCTTCCGCTCAGCGACGACGGGAGCTGGCAACGATGCAAGGCGAGATGGTCGACATCAGTACCCAGGATGGCGTGGCGGACGCCTACCTCTCGCGGCCCCCCGGGCAAGACGAGAGCCACCCGGGTGTGCTGTTCATCATGGACGCCTTCGGCTTGCGCCCGCGGATTGAGCAGATGGTCGACCGCATCGCAGCGCGGGGGTTCGTCGTACTGGCCCCGAACGTCCTGTATCGAGCCGGCCGGGCGTCGAACATGGAGATGCCCGATCTGGAGGACCCCGCGCAGCGGGATCCGTTCTTCGCGCGGTTGATGCCGGCGATGGCGGAGCTGACGCCCGAGCGGATCGTCAGCGACGGGGCGGCCTACCTCGACTACCTCGGCGAGGTCGCGAGCGCGCCGTTCGCCATCACCGGCTATTGCCTTGGTGGGCGCGTCGGCTGGAGGATCGCCGCCGCCTACCCCGAGCGCGTCGCCGTGCTCGCCGCCTTCCACGCCGGGGGCCTCGTGAGCGACGCCGAGGACAGCCCGCACCTGAGTGCCGGCGCGATCTCCGCCGAGCTCTACCTCGGCCACGCCGACAACGACCAGAGCATGACCCCGGAGCACGTGGCGGCGCTCGAGCAAGCCCTCGAGGAGGCCGGGGTGCAATACCGCTCAGAGCTCTATGAGGGGGCCGCCCACGGCTACACCATGAGCGACACCGCCGCCTACGATGAGGCGGCGGCCGAGCGGCACTTCAGCGAGCTGTTCGCGCTGCTGGATAGGACGATCGGCGCCTGACGGCGACCATCCGCGGCACCCGCGGCGGACCCTGCGTGAGGATGCGCCTCGCGCGGCGTGTCGCCGCGCTCATCGTGTGCCTCGTCCTCGTGCCGGCCAGCGCTCGCGCCGGCACCGCCTACGTCGACGGCATCTCAGACCAGAGCCTCCCGGTGTGGAACGGCTCCTTCCCCGACAGCTCGTTCGCAAGCTTCTTCCATTCAGCGTGGGTCGGCCAGATCGCTTTCGCTCGCTATGTCGTGCAGTGGAACGCCATGGCCGAAGTGAGCGCCGGCGCGAACGCCGACGGCGACTACCGACAGCGCTTCGAAGCGTGGCTGCAGGACGTCCGAGCTCTGGGTCTCGCGCCGGTGCTCGCGCTGACGAGCTACACGAGCGTCTATCCAACGGGCGCTCGCGAATATGAAGCGGGACTCGAAGGCCTCCTCGCTGCGGCCGACCGCGCGGGTGTGCCGGTCAGCTACGTCGAGGCGTGGAACGAGCCGAACAACCAGGGCAACGAGCCCGCCGCGAAAGCCGGCGAAATCGCGGACTGGGCGGAGTCGGTGTGCGCGCAGCGCGGCTGTCGGGTGATCGCTGGCGACTTCGAAGACGCACCATCACTGCGTGGCTACGAGCCGGCCTACCTCGCCGCGCTTTCGTTCTCGCCGAGCATCTGGGGCATCCACCCCTACCGGTCGGTGAAGGCGCACAGCGACGCACCGGTGCTCAGCTTCGAGCAGGCGCTGCCCGACCACGGCGCCGGCGCTCAGATCTGGATCACCGAGATCGGCGCCTATTACTGCGCGCACGGTCAGGTGCTCGGCGAAGCGCAACAGGCCACGAATGCCTCCTACCTCGTCGACGGCCTGATTCCAGCGATCGCACCGACGCACGTCTTCTACTACGGCTTCATGGCCGGCGCCGACACGGAAGTGCCATGCGCGGCGGGGCGGGCGTCCGACAGCGAGCTGTATCGCGCCTCGGGCGAACCACGAGCCGCCGCAGGCGTCGTCTTCGCCGGCCCCGACCGGGCGCTCGATCTCGAATCGATCCTGGGCGCGGGCCTGGGGCCGTTCGATTAGTCGCTAGACACGCAGGTGCGGATACTCCTCGGTCACGAGGTTGCGGTAGCGCTCGTAAACGGGCTTCGTGATCGGGATCAGCTCGAGCGCCGCTTTGAGATCGCCACTGGTCTTGATGCGGCGTCGGGCGATCGCATAGACGAGGTTTTCTCGGCCCTGGAAGAGGCGGTTCGCGGTCTGCGAGGACATCGTCATCCGCACCTTCGGCGACCAGCCGACCTCGTCGCTCCACTCCCACGTGAGGTTCGACTGCTCGTCAGGTCGGCCGGAGCGGACGTTCAAGACCAGGTCGAGGTCCTCGAACTCGAACCTGCGTGGCACATCGGCCTCGCGCAGCCGCGGCCCGATCTCCGGGTCCTCGCTCATGATCCGAAACAGCCGGTTCATCACGTCGTGGAACTCCTGCGGCGATGCGAATGGACTTGCCATCTCGTGCCTGTTTATACTCGCCCGCCCGCCAGCGAGCCATCGCGAGGGGCTCTAGATGTGCAGCTGTTCGCGCGCGCTCTCGACGAGCGTGCCGCCGCGCTTGAGCTCGTTGAGCGCGGCCGTCATCGCGTCGAGCTCGCAGTCGACCTTCGCCGGCCACGGCTTCTGCGGGTGATCGTCGAGCGTCTTCAGGCCATTGCCGGTGATGATCGCGACGACCACGTCGTCCGGCGCAAAGCGACCGGCGGCGGCGAGTTTCTCGAGGACCGCGACCGTCGTGCCGCCGGCCGGCTCGGTCAGCAGCCCCTCGGTCGCGGCGAGCAGGTCGATGCCCGCGAAGATTTCCGGGTCGCTCGCAAATCCCCCGGTGCCGCCGCGTTTGAGCACCGCATCGATCACCAGATATCCGTCCCCCGGATTGCCGATCGCCAGCGAGTGCGCCGCCGTCTCCGGCGTCACCGCGTGGATCTCCGCCTCCTCGGCGACGATCGCCGTGGCGATCGGGTTGCAGCCGCTCGGCTGGGCGATGTGGATGCGGGTCGCGTCGGTCTCGGAGAGCTCCAGCAGCTGCAGCTCGACGAGCCCCTTGTGCAGGCGCGAGGACAGCGTGCCGCCGGCGGCCGCCGTGATGATGTGGTCCGGCGCCTGCCACTCGAGCTGCTCGACGATCTCGAACGCCGCCGTCTTCGCCCCCTCGGCGTAGAACGGCCGCAGCGTGATGTTGGCGAAGTCCATGCCGGTGCTTTCCGCCAGTTCGCGACAGCGCTTGTTCGCTTCGTCGTAGTTTCCCTCGACCTGGCAGACCTTCGCGCCCAGCGCCATGCACGCGCGCGCCTTCGTGTCCTCGAGCCGGTTGGGGTAGAAGATGTAGGCGTCCACGCCGGCCTTGGCGGCCATCGATGCGACAGCGGTGCCGACATTGCCGGTGGAGACGCAGCCGATCTCGGTGCCGCCGCGCTCGAGCAGTCGCGCCACCGACATCGAGACGACGCGGTCCTTGTAGGAGAGGCTCGGCCGGTTGCTCGAGTCGTCCTTGAGGTACAGGTTGCTGAGGCCGAGCTCAGCGCCGAGGCGGTCTGCGTGGATCAACGGCGTGTAGCCGGAGTGGCGCCCCACGCGAGCCTGCGCCGAGGCATCGACGATCGGCAGCAGCTCCTCGAAGTGCCAGATGTTCTGTGGGCGCTCGGAGCTCGGCACCTCGCTGAAATGGCGCGCGGCGAGCTCATAGTCGTAGACGACGTCGAGACCCTTTCCGCAATCAGGACACGCGAAGATCGCGTCCTCGAGCGGGTAGCTGTGGTCGCAGCGGTGGCACGCGAGCGCGGTCGCGCACGAGCGCGTCCGCTGCCTGGCCTGCGTAGGGCTCTGTGCGGTGTGTGTGCTCATGCGTGCACCGGCAACGATACGCCCGGCCACGGCGTCTGTGCGCTGCGCGCGTCGTTGCCAAGAGCAATCCACAGCTCCTCGGCGAGATGCGGCGCGAGCGGCCCCAGCACCTGGGCCAGCACCGTAAGCGCCTCGAGCAGCGCGTCGAGGTTGGCGCCGCCGAGCTCTCCCTCGCGCGCCACCACCCGCTTCTCGAAGTCCTTGATGCGGTCGAACAGGCGCATGACATTGCGCACGGCGCTGTGCATCTCGAGGCTCTCCATGTCCTTGGTGATGCGTCCCACACCGGCCTCGCACCACTGCGACAGTTTCAAGCGCAGGTGCTCGGTGGTGTCTCTCACGTGCACCTCGCCGTCGGCTGCCGTCGAAGCGTCGGATGGCCGCTCCGGGCCTGCCTGGCGCGCGATCATCGCGTGCGAGTACTCCCAGACCTGCGTCAGGAACCTGCTGCAGCGGAGCACCGCCGAGTCGTTCCAGTTCAGCGACTTCTGCGGGCTCGCCGCGTAGAGGACGGCCAACCTCACCGTGTCGGCGCCGTAGCGCGCGACGAGCTCGTCGGGGTCGACCACGTTGCCTAGATGCTTGCTCATCTTGCGCCCGTCGGCCGTGACCATCTCGTGAAACAGACAGCCCGCGAACGGCTCGCCGTCGGCGAGGAAGGCCAGCGGTCCGATGTCACGCAGCGCCTTGGTGACGATGCGCTGGTCGAACACGAAGTTGCCGCTGTCCGAGCCCGCGACCAGGCGCTCGGAGGGGAGCCACTGGCGAAGATCAGCGAGCGCAAAGATCTCCTCGAGCGAGTCCTCGCGCGCCTCGGGGGGAACCGTCGCGGGGATCCAGAGCCACAGCGCGTCGAAGTGGCAGTCGAGCGTGTCGGTCTCGCGGCGCGCCGGGCCGCCGCACGACGGGCACGTGGTCTGGACGAACTCCTCGAGCTCAGCCAGCGGATTGCCGGTGCCCGTCGGGCGTAGGTCCAGCGGCAGCAGCACCGGCAGCTGGTCACGTGGCACGGGCACCGTGCCGCACTGCTCGCAGTAGACGATTGGAATCGGCGTACCCCACGAGCGCTGGCGCGAGATCGTGAAGTCGTAGGCCCGGTAGCGCACCGCCGGGCGCCCGCCGGGCGTCGGGCGCGGGCGCTCGCCGTTTGCGCTGCTCGCCGCGTGCGCCTCGCTCGTGTCGAGCTCGCCCGCGGCGTCGGGCACGTCGAAGCCGAGCCGGCGCGCGATCACCTCGTCGGTGCGGTCGCGCGAGGGGATGCCGAACACCACGGTCGGTCCGAAGCGCGAGTCGACCAGCGGCGAGACCAGCACCGGCAGCCTTGCTCCGTCGGGCATGTTCAGCACGCGACCGGTGTCGATCACCGGGATCGTCTCCGCCTCGCGAGAGCTGCGCTCCCAGCCCCCGGATCGCAGCTGCTCGAGCTGCTCGCTGACATTCGGCGCCAACGCCCACGCGTCCGCCTCGGGGTGGCGGGGGGACATGAGCACGAAGCGCGCCTCCGCGAGCCCATCCGCGTGCGGGGTGAAGACGGTCAGCTGCTCGCCGTCCGGGCTGTGCAGGTCGAGCTCGACGCCGTCGACACGACCGAGCACGATCTCCTGGGAGGCGAGTGCCACCTCGTCCCATTTGCCGCCGTCCGCGAGCTCGGCAAGACGGCGATCGTTCTCCTCGGTGTAGGCGCTGATCCGCAGGAACCACTGCGGCAGCTGGATCAGGCGCACCGGCCCGTGGCAGCGCCAGCAGGTGCCGCCGGGCTCGACCTGGATCGAGGCGAGCGTCGTCTCGCAGGTGTCGCACCAGTCGACGTTGGCGGTGCCGCGGTAGATCAGGCCCGCGTCGAGCAGCGTCAGGAACAGCCACTGCGACCAGCGGTACATGATCGGGTCAGAGCTGAGGAACGAGCGCTCCCAGTCGAACGAGAAGCCCAGGCGCCGCAGCTGACCGGTCATGTGCTCGGCGCAGCGGCTGACCCACTCGCTCGGCGGCTCGCCGCCGGCGATCGCGCCGAGCTCGGCGGGCAGGCCGAACGCGTCGAATCCGAACGCGAACAGGACGGCGTCTCCGCGCGCGCGGCGGAAGCGCGCGTAGGCGTCGCCGATCGAGTAGCTGCGGACGTGGCCGATGTGGATGTTGCCCGACGTGAACGGCGCCGAGGGCTTGATGTAGATCGGCGTCTGCTGGTCGATCACCGCGGGCGTCTTGAAGGCGCCGCGCTCGCGCCACGCCGCCTGGCGAGCGGTCTCGATCGCATCGGGCTCATAGCGTGTGGGGGTAGTGTCGTTCATCTCATTCGAGCATATCCAAGGGCATTAGCGCCAGCGAGGCGATTGCTATGCTCAGCAGCAGTTGCGCCGCGCTGCCCATAAGCCCCTGAAGGTGCCCCGTCGGAGCCCCTCCGGCGCCGCCGGGCGCGGGGTGAAGTGGCCCGTTTGCAATGACGGGATGTCCGCCAGGAATGCGAGGATGCAGCGATGGAGATAGAGATTGGACGCGGCAAGAAGGGCCGTCGGGCCTACGGCTTCGACGACATCGCAATCGTCCCCTCGCGGCGCACGCGCGACCCCGACGACATCGACATCTCCTGGAAGCTCGGGCCCTACCAGTTCGAGCTCCCGATGCTCGCCTCGGCGATGGACGGCGTCGTCTCGCCGGAGACAGCCGCCATCGTCGGCCGCCTCGGCGGCCTCGCGGTGTTGAACCTCGAGGGGATCTTCACCCGCTATGAGGACGCCGAGGAGCAGCTCGAGCGGATCGCGTCGCTGCCGAAGGAGCTCGCCACGCGCGAGATGCAGGAGATCTACCGCGAGCCGGTCAAGCCGGAGCTGATCGCGCAGCGCATTCGCGAGATCAAGGAGCAGAAAGTCGTCGTCGCCGCCTCGCTGACGCCGCAGCGCGTGCTCGACTACCACGAGATCGCGATGGACGCGGGCCTCGACGTGCTCGTGATCCAGGGGACCGTCGTCTCCGGCGAACACGTCTCGACCGTCTCCGAGCCGCTGAACCTGAAGGAGTTCATCCCGAGCCTCGAAGTCCCGGTGGTGGTCGGCGGCTGCGCCTCCTACCACACGGGCCTGCACCTGATGCGCACCGGAGCCGCCGGTGTGCTCGTTGGCGTGGGGCCGGGAGCCGCGTGCACGACGCGCGGCGTCCTCGGCATCGGCGTGCCGCAGGCGACAGCTATCGCCGACGTCGCGCACGCGCGCTCGACGCACATGCTCGAGACCGGCGAGTACTGCCAGGTGATCGCCGACGGCGGCATGCGCAACGGCGGCGACGTGTCCAAGGCGATCGCTCTCGGCGCAGACGCGGTGATGATCGGCTCGCCGCTCGCACGCGCGTACGAGGCTCCGGGCCGCGGCTTTCACTGGGGGATGGCGACGTTCCATCCGAGCCTGCCGCGCGGCGCTCGCGTCGCCACCACCCAGAACGGGACGCTCGAGGAGATCCTCGTCGGGCCCGCGCGTGAGAACGACGGTACGTTCAACCTGTTCGGCGGTCTGCGCACGTCGATGGCGACCTGCGGCCACAAGGACCTCGCGGAGTTCAACCGCGCGGAGGTCGTGGTGGCGCCGGCGTTGCAGACCGAGGGCAAGGCGCTGCAGCGCGACCAGGGTGTCGGCATGGGCGCGACCAACGGGAAGGTAGCCGCCCTCGTCGATGACTGAGCTCGCCGCCACGGCGTCCGAGCCGGCGGTCGAGCAGGGGACAGGCACGCCCGTCGCCCCGTACAGCGATGGTGATACCGCGCCGGTCGAAGCGACGACGGTGTCGCCGACGAAGACCGACGAGATCGTCGTGCTCGACTACGGCGGGCAGTACTCACAGCTGATCGCGCGCAGGGTGCGCGACTGCGGCGTGTTCAGCGAGCTGATGCCTCATCACGTGCCGCTCGAGGAGATCGCGGCGCGCAAACCGCGCGGGATCATCCTCTCGGGCGGGCCGGCCTCGGTGTATGCGGATGGTGCGCCGCCGCTCGAGCTCGGATTGCTGGAGCTCGGCGTGCCGGTGCTGGGCATCTGCTACGGCATGCAACTGCTGGTACACACGCTCGGTGGGCGCGTCGAGCAGGCCGAGGTGGGCGAGTTCGGCCGCTCTGACCTGCACATCCGCGAGGCGGGCGTGCTGCTGGCGGGGCTGCCACGAGAGCAGACATGCTGGATGTCTCACCGCGACACCGTTTACGAGGCGCCTGCGGGCTTCACCGCGCTGGCATCCTCGAGCAGCTCGCCGGTCGCCGCCGTCGAGTCCACCGAGCGCGGCATCTACGGCATCCAGTTCCATCCGGAGGTCGTCCACACGCCATACGGCCAGGAGATCCTGACGCGCTTCCTCACCGAGGTATGTGGCTGCGAGCTGACCTGGTCGGCGGCCTCGATCGTCGAGGAACAGGTTCGTCGCATTCGCGCGCAGGTGGGGGAGGGCAGCGTGATCTGCGGCCTCTCCGGCGGCGTGGACTCCTCAGTGGCCGCCCTGCTGGTGCACCGCGCGGTCGGCGAGCAGCTGACATGCGTGTTCGTGGACCACGGGCTGATGCGCAAGGAAGAGGGCGACCAGGTCGTGAAGACCTTCCGAGACACCTTCAAGGTGCCGCTCGTGGCGGTCGACGCCGAGACGCGCTTCCTCGACAAGCTCAAGGGGGTGAGCGACCCGGAGGCCAAGCGCAAGGCGATCGGCGCCGAGTTCATCCGCGTGTTCGAGGAGGAGGCCAGCAAGCTCGCCGACGCGGCCGGCGGTGATTCCGACCCCGCCCGCCCGGCCCGCTTCCTCGTGCAGGGAACGCTCTACTCGGATGTGATCGAGTCCGGCGGCGGCACCGGCGCTGCGACGATCAAGTCCCACCACAACGTCGGCGGGCTGCCCGACGACCTGCAGTTCGAGCTGGTCGAGCCGCTGCGAGCCCTGTTCAAGGATGAGGTCCGCGCCGTCGGGGCCGAGCTCGGCCTGCCCGAGCGGCTCGTCTGGCGCCAGCCTTTCCCCGGCCCAGGGCTCGCGATCCGCGTCGTAGGCGGCGAAGCCACCAAGGAGCGCCTCGACGTGCTGCGCGAGGCCGACCACATCCTGCAAGAGGAGATCCGCAAGGCCGGCCTCTACCGCGAGCTGTGGCAGTCCTTCTGCGTGCTCCCGGACGTGCGCACCGTAGGCGTGCAGGGCGACGAGCGCACATACGGCTACGTGGTCGTCGTGCGCGCGGTCACGAGCGACGACGCGATGACCGCCGACTGGGCGCGCCTGCCATACGACCTCCTCGAGACGGTCGCCTCGCGCATGATCAACGAGCTGCGCGAGGTCAACCGCGTGGTACTCGACATCACCTCGAAGCCACCCGGAACCATCGAGTGGGAGTGACTCAGGCGACCGCCTCGACGCCCCTCGCGGTGTCCTCGGTTGCTCGCGTGCGAAGCACGCTTCGCTCCCTGCGTCCTTGCGAGGAACGACGATCCGGCCCCCTGAGTCCCGCACTACCGCGACTCCGCCTGCTGGGCGTACTTGGCCTATAGTGTTCGACTCCGCCGCGCTGATGCGTGGCCTTTTTCACGCCATGGCACCCTCTGCAAAGACCTACGTAGCGAAGCCGACCGACCGCGAGCGCAACTGGCTGCTGGTTGACGCCAACGGCAAGACGCTCGGGCGTCTGGCGACGCAGATTGCGGATGTGCTGCGGGGTAAGCGCAAGCCCGAGTACACGCCCCACATCGACACCGGTGACTTCGTGGTGGTGGTCAACGCGGAGAAGGTCCACGTGACCGGCAACAAGCGCAAGGACAAGCGCTACTACCGCCACTCGGGCTATCCCGGCGGTCTGCGCTCGCGTACCTTCGAGGAGATGCTCGCGCGGCGCCCTGAGGACATCATCAGGCTCGCCGTGAAGGGGATGATGCCCCGCAACCGCCTCGCTCGCAAGCAGATCACCAAGCTGAAGATCTACGCCGGCCCCGAGCATCCGCATGTGGCGCAGAAACCGCAACCCCTGGAGATCGAGGCCTGATGGCAGACGCCGAGCACCCTGACAGCACCGAGGAGGCCCAGCCCGAGGAGGCGACGCCCAACGAGGAGACGCAGGCCTCAGCAGGCGAGCAGCCCGCCCGGACCCCCGAGGCGGCGGATGAGCCGGCGCAGACCCCTCAGGCCGAGGAGCCCGCTCAGGCTCAGGACACAGAGGTGCAGGAGGACGAGGAGGAGCCCGCCCCGCGCGAGAAACCGGCGGTCCCAGGCGCCCACCTCGAGGTCGACATCGTGCCCGAGGGCGCCGACCCGCTGGGCCGCAGCGAGGGCTACGAGGACACCTACGCCGTGGACCCCTACGCCGTCGAGGAGGACACCGAGGAGTCCCTCCCGGACGAGGACGAGCGCGAGGAGGTGCTCGTCGAGCCGATCGCGACTGCCGCCATCGATCTGGCCTCGGGAGCTCGCTATCGCGCCACCGGCAAGCGAAAGTCGGCGATCGCGCGTGTCACGCTGCGACCAGGGAGCGGCAGCTACCTCGTCAACGGGCGCACGCTCGAGGAGCACTTCCCGCGGCTGACCTTGCAGCGCAACATCCGCCAGCCACTGGAGACAGTCGGATTCCAGGACCGCATGGATGTGGTCGCGCGACTGCACGGCGGCGGTATCTCCGCGCAGGCCGGCGCGCTGCGCCACGGCGTCTCACGCGCGCTGCTCGAGGCAGACCCGAACCTGCGCGGTGAGCTCAAGCGCAGGGGCTTCCTGACGCGCGACTCGCGCGCCAAGGAGCGCAAGAAGGCAGGCCTTAAGAAGGCGCGCAAGCGTCCGCAGTTCTCCAAGCGCTAGCGCCGGAGCGCTGCGTGTCCCACTCACCGGTATGACCCGCAAGCTGTTCGGGACCGACGGCGTTCGTGGCGTCGCAGGCGAGTTCCTGACCGCGGAGCTCGCGCTCGCGCTCGGGCGGGCCGCGACGCGCAACACCGGGGTAGAGCACCCACAGGTGCTGGTCGTGCGCGATACCCGGGAGTCGGGTGAGATGCTGCAGGCGGCGCTCGCCGCGGGGATCAGCTCCGCCGGCGGAGACGCGCTGCTCGGCGGAGTGCTGCCGACCCCGGCGGCGCCGCTGCTCGTCGGCCGCTACGGCTTCGACCTCGCCGTCGTGCTCTCGGCGTCGCACAATCCATATCGCGACAACGGGATCAAGTTCTTCGCCGGCGACGGCTACAAGCTCTCCGACGAGTCCGAGCTGGCGATCGAGCGTGAGCTCGAGTCACACGCGGGCACCGGCGCTGGCGCGCCGTCGATCGGGCGGATCCGCGAGCTGCGCGGCGCGCCCGAGGACTATCTGCGCGAGCTGCACACGCGCTTTCGCGAGCTCGACCTCCACGGCGTAGACGTGCTGCTGGACTGTGCCAACGGCGCCACCTATCTCGTCGCGCCCGAGATTTTCCGCCGCCTCGGGGCGAGCGTCTCGGTGGTCGCGGACACCCCTGACGGGCGCAACATCAACGATGGCTGCGGCTCCACGCACATCGAGGAGCTCGCGCGCGCCGTGCTCGCCGGCAGGCACACGCTCGGTTTCGCGTTCGACGGCGACGGCGACCGCGTACTGGCGGCGGATCGTCGCGGGGTGGTGGTCGACGGCGATGAGCTGCTGGCGCTGGCGACGCTTCACCTGCGCAACTCCGGGCGGCTGAACGGCGATGGCGTCGCCGTGACGGTGATGACCAACTACGGCTTCCACGCTGCGATGGAGCGCGAGGGCGTCCTCGTCGCCACCACCCAGGTGGGAGACCGCTACGTGCTCGAGGAGCTGCGCTCGCGCGGCTGGACGCTCGGCGGCGAGCAGTCCGGCCACATCATCGACATGGGCTTCAACCGCACCGGCGATGGCATCGCGAGCGCGCTGCTGACGCTCGAGGCGCTGGCAGGGAAGGACCTCAGCGAACGCGACGCCATGTCGAAGCTCCCACAGCGCCTGGTCAACGTTCGCGTCCGCGATCGCGGCGCGCTCGCGCACGCGCAGGAGCTCGATGCGGCCGTGCGCGCGGCCGATCAAGAGCTCGACGGGCGCGGGCGCGTGCTCGTGCGAGCGAGCGGCACCGAGCCGCTCGTGAGGGTGATGGTCGAGGCACCCACCGACGAGGAGGCCGAACAGGTGTGCGGGCAGCTGGTCGCGCTCGTCGAGCGCGAGCTCGCATAGCGCGCGCCAGCCCCGCTGGTATCTTCGATCGCGTGTGCGGCATCGTTGGCTACGTAGGCAGACGTCCCGCTGAGGGGCTGCTGCTCGCCGGCCTGAGCAAGCTCGAGTACCGCGGCTATGACTCGGCGGGAATCTCGCTCATCGCCAACGAGCGGATCGACGCTGTGCGCGCGGTCGGCAACCTCGACGCACTGCGCGCCAAGCTGGAGAGTCGGACACAGACGGTGCACGAAAGCGCCGTCGCCACCGCCGTGCTCGCTGAGCCACGAGCACCCGCGCGGACCGGCATCGGCCACACGCGATGGGCGACCCACGGCCGAGTGAGCGAGGAGAACGCCCACCCGCATTACGACAGCGACGACCGCATCCACGTCGTCGTCAACGGCATCGTCGAGAACTACGTCGCGCTCAAGCAGCGCCTGCTCGCGGACGGCAGCGTGTTCACCTCCGAGACCGACGCCGAGGTGATCGCGCACCTGATCGCCGAGTGCTACGCCGGCGACCTCGTGGACGCCGTCCGCGCCGCGTACGCGGAGCTCGAGGGTCACTACGCCTTCGTGGCGATGAGCCTCGACGAGCCCGAGCTGCTCGTGGGAGCCCGCAAGGAGTGTCCGCTGGTGATCGGTCGCGGCGAGGGCGAGCAGTTCGTCGCTTCGGCGGTGCCGGCGTTCCTCGCCGAGACCAGGCGCGCGCAGTACCTCGAAAACGGCGAGATCGTCGCGCTGCGGCCCGATGGCGTGCAGATCACAACCGCCGCCGGCGAGCCCGTCGAGCGCGTCGTCGAAGACATCGAATGGGATCAGGAGACCGCCGAGAAGGGCGGCTACGAGACGTTCATGCTGAAGGAGATCCATGAACAGGCCGACGCCGTTGCAGAGACCATCGCCGACCGCACCGCCCGCGGCGACGGCGTCGACCTCGACGAGCCTGGGGCGCTGGACGAGGCGATCCTCGCCGGCGTGCAGCGGATCGTGGTTGTTGCCTGCGGCACGGCCTACCACGCGGGACTGATCGGCCGCTACGCGATCGAAGAGTGGGCACGCGTGCCGGTCGAGCTTGATGTCGCCTCGGAGTACCGCTACCGCAACGCTGTCGTCGGGCCGGGCGACCTCGTGATCGGGATCTCGCAATCCGGTGAGACCGCCGACACGCTCGCGGCGATGCGCCTCGCGCGTGCGAGTGGCGCGACCGTGCTTGCGATCACGAACACCGTCGGCTCGCAGGCGACGCGCGACGCGGACGGCGTCCTCTACACCCGCGCCGGCCTCGAGATCGGCGTTGCGGCGACCAAGACGTTCGTGTGTCAGGTCGCCGTCATGTACCTGCTCGCCCTGCGGCTGGCGGAGCTGCGCGGCACGCTCACGCCGGTGCGGATCCGCGAGCTCGTCTCCGAGCTGAAGCGGCTGCCGCACTGCATCGACGAGCTGATCGGCAGCTGCGCCGAGCGCGCCCGTGAGGTCGCGAAGATCTGTGGCGACGCTGAGTTCTTCCTGTACATCGGGCGCCACATCGGCCTGCCGGTGGCGCTCGAGGGCGCCCTCAAGCTCAAGGAGATCTCCTACATCTCGACCGATGCCTATGCCGCAGGCGAGATGAAGCACGGACCGATCGCGCTGCTGGACGAGGCTACGCCGGTGGTGTGCGTCGCCACCCGCTCGCCTGTGCTCGAGAAGCTCATCTCCAACATTCAGGAGGCTCGCGCCCGCGGTGCGCGCGTGATCGCCGTCACGACCGCCGGCGACGACGCGGTCGAGGCTCACGCCGACGCGACGATCGCGGTGCCGGTGACCGACTGGATGCTGCAGCCGATTCTCGCCGTGATCCCCTTGCAGCTGCTCGCGTATGAGATCGCGCGCGGGCGCGGCCTGAACGTCGATCAGCCGCGCAACCTCGCCAAGACGGTCACCGTCGAGTAGCTGCTCGCGACGGCGGGCCGACGGCTACGCCGCTCGCCCACGTCGGCGGGGGACCATCTAGCATCGCCGTTGGTGAATTTGCTACCAGCATGGCTCGTCCCGCTCCCCGACGCAGAGACGATGCGCGCGATCGACCGTTGGGCGATCGAGGAGCAGGGAGTGTCGAGCCTCGAGCTGATGGAGCGCGCAGGTGCCGGTGTCGCACGCGCGCTCGAACGCCTGGCCCCGGACGGCCCGGTCACGGTCGTCTGTGGCAAGGGCAACAACGGCGGCGACGGCCTGGTGGCGGCGCGCCTGCTGCGTGAGTCCGCCCGGCCGGTGGCGGTGGTCTGCGTGGCGCCGCCGGCGGAGCTGACAGGCGACGCACGTGCGAACCTCGAGCGTCTCTCCGGCCCGCCGCCGGTGCGCCTCGACGGGACACCGTGGGACGGCCAGGACGGGGAGGTGCAGGCGCCGGCGCGAGCCGCGGCGGAGCTGTTCGACGCGCACGTGAGCATGATCGACGCCCTGCTCGGCACTGGCTTCCAGGGCGAGCCTCGCGGCGCTGTCGCGGCGGCGATCGCGGCGATCAACGCCACGGGCGCGCCCGTCGTGAGCGTCGACGTGCCGAGTGGCGTCGATGCGTCCACCGGTGTCGTTCGTGGCGACGCCGTGTGCGCCTCGCTGACCGTCAGCTTCCATGCCGGCAAGCCGGGGCTCTGGATCCACCCTGGCAAGGCTCACGCGGGCGAGGTGCAGGTGATCGACATCGGCATTCCGCGCGGTGCGCCCGGCGTCGCGTCGATTGGGCTGATCGAGCCGAGCGTCCTCGAGCAGCTGCCGCGTAGAGACGCGCACGCGACGAAGTTCACCTCCGGCCACGTGCTCGTCGTCGGCGGGTCGCGCGGTCTCACCGGCGCGCCGCGCATGGCTGCCCAGGCGAGCATGCGCGCGGGCGCGGGGTACGTGACGGCGTGCGTTCCCGCCTCGCTGCAGGAGGTGCTCGCCAGTGCTGGAACTCCGGAGATGATGACGCGGGGCCTGCCCGACGACGACGGCGCCCTGACCGCCCAGGCGGTCGCCGGTGTGCTCGAGGCGAGTGCTCGCGGCGGCTCGCTGGCGCTGGGGCCCGGGCTCGGACGCACCGACGGTGCATTCGCGTGTGCGCGCGCCCTCGCCCGCGAGGCCGATGTCGCGATGGTGCTCGACGCCGACGGTCTGAACGCTCACGCCGGCAGGCTCGGCGAGCTGCGGGTCAGGACGGCACCGACGGTGTTGACGCCACACGCCGGCGAGCTAGCCCGGCTGCTCGAGTCCGACAGCTCCGAGGTCGAGCGCGAGCGTCTGCGCCACGTCACCGTGGCCGCCGAGGAGGCGCAGTCAGTGGTAGTGCTGAAGGGCGATGACACGCTGATCGCGGCTCCGGATGGCACGGTGGCTGTGAGTCCCGGCGCCAGCCCGGCGCTCGCCACAGCCGGGACCGGCGACGTCCTCACGGGCGTGATCGCCGCGCTGCTCGCCCAGGGTTTGCAAGCCTTCGCAGCGGCCGCCGCCGGAGTGTGGCTGCACGTCGAGGCCGGCAGGGAGGCCGCGCGCCGGCTCGGCGCGGCCGAGGGTGTCATCGCCTCCGATGTGATCGCGGCGCTGCCCGCGGCACGCTCGCGAGCGAGTCGCGCCCGGATACGCGACACACGTGCGGCGGTGCGGGCGCGAAGCGGCGGCGGTGGGCGTCGGGGTAGGGCGCGCGGAAGTGGCTGAGCCCTCCCAGCTCGGCCGGCGCGCGAGCCCTGGCGCGCGCGTGCGCAGGGCGCAGGCCGCCGTCAACGTCGCCGCGATCGCCCGCAACTGTGCGCGGCTGCGCACGCAGCTGCACTCCAGCACCGCGCTCTGCGCGGTCGTCAAGGCCGACGGCTACGGTCACGGCGCAGTGCAGAGCGCCCGCGCGGCGCTCGCCGGCGGAGCTACGTGGCTGGGCGTCGCCGACGCCAAAGAGGCGCTTGAGCTGCGCGAGGCGGGGCTGCGCGACGTACGCGTGCTCGTGATGGGTCCGCTCAGCCTGCCGGAGCTGAACGAGGCGCTCGCGGCCGATGCCGACGTGGTCGTCTGGAACGAGACCTTTCTGCAGGCGGTTGCAGCCGCCGGCGGCGGAAGGGTGCACGTCAAGTTCGACTCCGGGATGGGGCGGCTCGGTACGCGCGACCCGCTCGAGGCCTCGCGCGTGGCGGCTGTCGCAGCGCAGGCTCCGGACGTGAGCCTGGCCGGTGTGATGACGCACTTTGCCACCGCCGACGAGCTCAAGGACGACGGCTTCTTCGCCGCCCAGCTGAGCTCGTTCACGCGCTGGGCGCGCGCGGTGAAGGAGGAACACCCCGGGGTCATCGTCCACGCGGCCAACAGCGCCGCGACGATGCGCGAGCCCGAGGCGCAGTTCGACATGGTGCGCTGCGGAATCGCGATCTACGGCATGGACCCCTTCGGTCGCGATCCTGCTGCCAGGGCGCTCGAGCCGGCGCTCGAGCTGAGCTCCTACGTGGCCGAGGTAAAGCTGTTCCGGGCCGGTGAGAGCGCCGGCTACGGGCGGCAGTTCGTGGCCGACGGTGACACCTACATCGGGGTGTTGCCGATCGGCTACGGCGACGGCTGGCGGCGTGGTCTGTCCAACAACGCCGACGTGCTGATAGGCGGGCACCGCTACCCGCTGGTCGGCACCGTGAGCATGGACAGCGTCACCGTCGATCTCGGCCCGGACGGGGACCCGGAGGGCCTGCGCGGCGAGCGCGCGATCCTGATCGGGATCCAGGGCAGCGAGCGGATCACCGCCGAGGAGGTGGCGCGACGGCTGGAGACGATCAACTACGAGATCAGCTGTGGGCTCACCCCGCGCGTCACGCGGATCTACCATCGTGACGGCGCCGCGATCGAGGTAGGTTCCCCGCAGCAGCGATCTCGGACGGCGGACGCCGAGCTGGGATGAGCGCGGGCCTCGACGTGGCCCGCACGGCGCTGGCGGGCACACGGGCCTGGCTGGTGGGCGGCGCGGTGCGCGATCGCCTGCTCGGCAGGCAGACGGTGGACGTGGACGTCGTCGTCGACGCCGATCCCGCGCAGGCGGCCCGTGCGATCGCGCGCGCCGCACGCGGTGCGGCATGCTTCGCGCTCTCCGAGGACTTCGGCTCATGGCGGGTGGTCGCGCGCGAGCACGCTTGGCAGGTCGACGTCGAGCCGCTGCGCGGGCAGACGATCGAGGCCGACCTGGGGCTGCGCGACTTCACCGTCAACGCGATCGCCGAGCCGATCGACGGCGGAGCGGCGATTGATCCGCTCGGCGGCGCGGCCGACCTGCGGTCCCGGAGGTTGCGGATGGCTGGCCCGAACGCCTTCCGCGCCGACCCACTACGGGTGCTGCGCCTGGTGCGCCTCGCGGTCGAGCTCGACCTGGAGGTCGATGCGGACACGATGCGTAGCGCCGCCGCTCATGCGGCCGCGCTCACAGCGATCTCAGCAGAGCGCGTGTTCGTGGAGCTGCGACGGATCATCGCCGCGCGTGAGGTGCGGCGGGGGCTCGAGCTGATGGATCAGCTCGGCGCCACCATGGCGGTGCTGCCGGAGCTCGAGGCGCTGCGCGGTGTGGAGCAGAGCCGCTTTCACCACCTCGACGTCTACGGACATACGCTCGAGGTGCTCGACCGTACCGTCGAGCTGACGAATGCCACGGCGGCCACGGCCGGCGAAAACGCCGAGCTCGACGCGTACATCGCCCCCCAGCGCGTCGGGATCGAGACGCTGCTCGCAGAACCGCTCGCGGACGAGCTGACGCGCGGCGAGGCGCTGCGCTGGGGAGCGTTGCTGCACGACGCGGCCAAGCCGCTGACCCGCGAGGTCCGGCCCGGTGACGGGCGCGTGACGTTCATCGGCCACGACGTGCGGGGGGCACAGCTCGCCCGCGAGGTGCTCACTCGCCTGCGCGCGAGCGAGCGGATGCGCGCGCATGTGGCTGCGCTGGTCCGCCACCACCTGCGCCTCGGCTTCCTCGTCCACGAGCCGCAGCCGCTCGCGCGCAGGACGGTGTACGCCTATCTGCGTGCGACCGCGCCGGTCGAGGTCGATGTGACGCTCCTGTCGGTAGCCGACCGACTGGCCACGCGCGGGGACCGCGCTGAGGAGGCAGTGCGGGCACACTTGAGCCTCGCTGCAGCGATGCTCGAGGAGGCTCTGCGCTGGCGTCGGCTGGGGCCGCCGAGCCCGCTGCTCAGGGGCGATGAGCTCGCGCGCGAGCTCGGCATCGCCACCGGCCCGCGGGTGGGTGAGCTGCTCGAGGAGCTCGCAGCGGCGCAGTACGCCGGCGAGCTCGCAAGCCGCGATCAGGCGCTCGCGTACGCCCACCGCCTCCTAAAGGGCTAGTTGCCACGTGTAGGTCTCGCCTGGAGGCTCGCTTGAAATAGGATCTCGCGGGCAATGAGCGACCCGGACTGCATCTTCTGCAAGATCGTCGCGGGCGAGCTGCCCGCCACGATCGTCGACGAAGACGAGCGCACGATCGCGTTCATGGACGTCGCCCCCGCCACGCGCGGGCACGCCCTGGTGATCCCACGCGCGCACAGCGGCGACCTGTTGAGCGTCGATCCGGAGGATCTCAGTGCGGTCGCGCTCGCCGCCCAGCGCTTGGCCGGGAGCGCCAAGGAGCGTCTCGGCGCCGACGGCATCAACCTCTTGAACTCGTGCGGCAGAGCCGCCTGGCAGACGGTCTTCCACTTCCACGTGCACGTGATTCCGCGCTACCAGGGCGATCCGCTGCGGCTACCGTGGGTGCCCAGCGAGGGCGATCCCGCGCAGATCGCCGCCGCCGCGCAGGAACTGTCCGGCGGGTAGCGAAATACTCAAACCGCGACATCCAGCGCTCGCGCGTGTTCAATGGCCCATATGAAACGAACATTCCTTGCCGTGATCGCGAGCGCCACGCTCGTCTTGGCGCTGCCCGCCATCGCGCCGGCGACGCTCACAGAAGTTGGCGTCATCGGTGCAACCACTCCCGTCACCGCCCCGAGCTGCCCCGGCACCCCGTGCCTCGCGGTCAGCCGGACGACCGGCTTTCAGGTCAAGGTCGCGACCGCCAACAACCTCGTGAGCGCTCCGCGCGCAGGGACCGTCGTCGCGTGGACGATCACCCTGGGTAACCCGAATGCGGCCCAGATCAAGTTCTTCGACGCCAACGAGGGCGGCCCCTCCGAAGCCGGGATCGCGATCCTCGCCCCACAGAAGAAGCCCAACCTGACCTACAAGCTCGTCGCGCAGAGCCCGCTGGTCAAACTGCAGCCGTACTTCGGCAAGACCGCGCAGTTCCCGCTCGAAACCACGATCCCCGTCAAGAAGGGCTACATCGTCGCGCTGACGGTGCCCTCATGGGCGCCTGCGCTCGCGCTCGGCTTCGCCGCCAACACCTCCTGGCGCGCCAGCCGCCCGAAGGCCGGCTGCACGAGCACCAGCTCGCAGACGACACAGACCGCAATCGGTAGCGCCGTCCAGTACTACTGCCTCTACCAGACCGCCCGCCTGACCTACAGCGCGACGCTGATCTCGACGCCGTAGTTCCTACGGCGCGCTGGCGCCGCCGGTCGGGCTCGCCGGTTCCGTCGCTTTGGCGGCGCCTTCGCTGGACGCCGGTTTTTCTTTTTCCGCGGCGGCGGCGCCGCCGGAGCTGCCGGCGCTCGGAGATGAGCTCGACCCGGAGGATGGTTCGCTGCTTTCGCTTGCGGGCGTTTCGCCGCTCGAAGTCGAGCTTTCGCTCGTCTTCGTCGTCTTCGTCGAGGTCGTACCGGTGGAGGTCGTCTGCGCCGCTGCCGCTTCCGCGCTCGTGTCCGTCGGCGGCGTCAGTTCGGGCGTGCTCTTGGGCACCGCGTCCGAGACGCTGGTGCCGCCGCAGGCGCTCAATGCCAAGCCGCAGAGCAGCGCCGCGCACGCGGCAAGCGCGACGCGCGCCCTCACAGCGGCCCCATACGCCTGCCGCAGCTGGGGCAGTCGTTGAGGTCCTTCTGTGCATGCTGGTCACACCACGGGCAGAAGCGCAGGTTCTCCACCGCCCACGGCAGCCGCGAGCGCGAGGGAGCCAGCGGCAACACCTTGCCGACGATCTCGAGCGGCTCGCCCGATTCGCGGTCGAGGTAGATCTCGTCGGGCACGGCCTCGACCAGCACCTCGCGGCCCTCGGGGCTGCGTAGTCGGTATCTCTGTTTGGTGCTCACCGCGCCAACTTTACCGGAGCGTGTGGCGTGGATAGGCTGCCCTGTCCGTGCGCGTGCTGATCTTCCACGGCTACCTGCTCGACGGGACCGGCTCGAACGTCTACAACGCGCAGCTCGCGACGGCGCTGGTGGCACTCGGCCACGAGGTGCACCTGCTCAGCCAGGACCGTCACCCTGAGCGTCAACCGTTCGTCGACGCCGTGGGAGACTGGGATGGCGGATCGCTGCGCGTGCGCGAGCTGGAGCGGCCCGTACGCGAGCCGGCGCGGCCGGTACAAGGGCAGGCCGAGGCAAGGCGCGGCCGCTGCGTCGTCTACCGGCCCGACATCGGCAACCTGCTGCCGGTGTATGTCGCCGACCGCTACGAGGGCATCGAAGCCCGCACGTTCGCGCTGTGCAGCGAAGCCGAGCTCGAGCGCTACCTCGACGCGAACATCGCGGCGGTCGCCGATGTCGTCGCACTCGCCAGTCCGCAGCTGGCGCTCGCCAACCACCTGATCATGGGCCCGGTGATCCTCGCGCGCGCGCTCGCCGGCGCGGTCCCGTATGCGGTGAAGGTGCACGGCAGCGCGCTCGAGTACACCGTCAAGCCAGAGCCGGAGCGCTTCCTAGGCGTCGCTCGCGAGGGACTTGCCGACGCCAGCGCGGTGCTCGTCGGCTCCCGCCATACAGCGCTCAGCCTGTGGCACGCGCTCGATGACCCTGAGCTTCCGCGACGGACGCGGCTGGGTCCACCGGGTGTGGACGTCAGGCGGTTCGCCCCGCGCGAGCACGAGCGCGCGGCGGCGGGGGTACGCGAGCTCGCCGCCGGGCTGCGCCTGCGCGGGCGAAGGGAGTCCTCTACGCAGGTGGGGGAGGGCGCGCGGGACGCGGATGAGAACGCGTTCGCTCGCGACGTGCTCGCCGCCGCCCGCGCCGTTGAGCGGCTCGACCCCGAGCGCGACGCGCTGGTCGCGTTCGTCGGCAAGCTGATCGTGAGCAAGGGGATCGACCTGCTCGTCGCGGCCTGGCCGCTGGTGCTCGAGACCGTCCCCGAGGCACGGCTCGTCGTAGTCGGCTTCGGCGCCTACCGGGAAGGGGTCGAACGGCTGTGCGCGGCCCTCGCCGCGCGCGACCTCGCGGCCGCGCGCGAGCTCGCGCTCGCCGGTCGCGCGCTCGAGGACGCCTCACAGCCCCAGGAGCCGCTGCGTCATCTACTCGCGTTCTTCGACGGCCTGCGCGGCCGCGAGCGCGAGCGCTATCTGCGGGCCGCGGGCGGGCTCGCGCAGCGGGTCGTGCTGACGGGGCGACTCGAGCACGAGGAGCTCGCAGACCTGCTTCCAGCGTGCGACTCAGTCGTCGTGCCGAGCACGTTCCCGGAGGCGTTCGGCATGGTCGCTGCCGAGGGGGCCGCGTGCGGCGCGATGCCGATCAGCGCGGCGCACTCGGGGCTCGCCGAGGTCAGCACGGTGCTCGCCGGCGCGATACCCGAGCAGGCCGCAGCGTGGCTGTCGGTCGCCGTCGACGACGGCGTCGTGGAGGCGCTCGCGCACGCGATCACCGGCTGGCTTTCCGCCGACGGCTCGCTGCGTGCCCGCACGCGGGTCGGGCTCGTCGCGACGGTCCGCGAGCGCTGGTCGTGGGAGGGTGTCGCACGCGGGGTGATCGCGGCCGCGCAGGGTGATCTCGAGGCTCTCAGCGAGCCGTGAGCACCGACTTGTCGCCAAGCCGACGACGGTGCCCGCCCGCCGCCGGGTCGGATAGGGTTTCGCCGTGATCTTCCGGCGAGCACGCAGCCGCGCAACAGGCGACGGCCAGAATGCGTCGCGCGGAATGAGCCGTATCGGCGGCGCGGCGCTGCTCGTAGCACTCGCGATCGGCACGGCCGGCTGCGCCGTGAAGGGCGCGGATAACGCCAACGTGATCGTCGGCAAGCAGGCATTCGTCGCCAAGTGCGGCTCATGCCACGCGCTCGCGCGCGCCGACACGAAGGGCATCGTCGGCCCCGACCTCGACGAAGTCTTCCGCACGAGCCTCGCCGAAGGCCTCCAGCGCAACGCTGTGCGCACGGTCGTCGAAGGTCAGGTGCAGTACCCGGACCCCGTCGGGGTGATGCCGAAAGGCCTCGCCCACGGAGCCACGCTGACCGACATCGCCGCCTACGTCGCCCAGTCGGTCGACAACCCGGGATCCGACACCGGTCTCTTGGCGAGCGCCGTCGAAGCGCCGGGGTCGGGCAAGCCCGCGGTGGAGAAGGCCGGCAAGCTGGACATCGACGCCAACCCCGCGGGCCAGCTCGCCTACACGTCGAGCAAGGCCGAAGCCAAACCTGGCGCGGTCACGATCGTGATGGCGAACATGTCCGGCGTCTCGCACAACATCGCCGTCGAAGCCGGCGAAAATGGCGCCACCCAGAAGGCGGCCCCGGTCGCCGCGAGCTCGTTCATCACCAAGGGCAGCACGTCGGTGACCGTCAACCTGAAACCCGGCAAGTACACGTTCTTCTGTCAGGCCCCCGGCCACCGCGCCGCCGGGATGTACGGCACGCTCACCGTCAAGTAGGCGGCGCCGGACGCCGGGAGCGTGGACCGCGTGCGTGTCGGGGGCGGAGTCCTCAGGTGATCGCGCGCACGATCACCGCTACCAGCGCGATCGCGACGACGACGGCGATCGTGTAGAGGAGCACGCGAAACGCGTCACCCTCCGAGCGGAGCGGGTTCAGCGATCGAGGACGCCGCGTCACGCTGTGTTCACGGCCGTCAGAGCACGTAGACGGTCGTAAACACGACGATCCACATGATGTCGACGAAGTGCCAGTAGATGCCCGGCACCTCCACGCCGCGATGGGACTCGGGGCTGTAGTGGCCGCGGAAGGCGCGCACCGTCACACTCAGCAGGATCAGCAGCCCGATGAATACGTGCGCGCCGTGCAGGCCCGTCAACGAGTAGAAGATCGTCTGCTGCGCATGGTCTTGCGGCGCGAAGCCGAGGTTCGCGTACTCATTGATCTGGATGAACAGGAACGTGCACCCGAGCAGGAACGTGGTCAGCATCCCGGCCTTGAACCCGAAGCGGTTGCCGCGCTTGATCGACAGCTCAGCCCAGTGCAGCGTGAACGAGGAGGACACGAGGATCAGCGTGTTGACGAACGCCACCGGTACCGGCAGGTGCATGCCGGGCGCCGGCCAGGGCTCGCCTTCGGCGATGCGGATGAAGAAGTAGGCGGTGAAGAACGCCCCGAAGATCATCACCTCCGAGATGATGAAAAGCAGCATTCCGAGGAGCGGCGCCTCGACCCGGGAGCTGCGGTTAGCCGGGGGAGGTCCGTGATGTTCGGTTCCGGCGTGGCCGGCCGCGTGGGAGATGCTGGCTGCCTCCATGCTCGGCTCGCTACCCGGCCGGTGTCGCGACGCTCGCGGCCTGCGGGTCGACGACGACGTGCTCGACCGGTGCTGCTGTGGCGCTCCGTACGCGCTCGATCAGGTTGGAGCGCATCCACCCGGATCGCTCTCCCGGCAGCGTCGAGATCACCACATCGTCGACGTGGAAGAGCTCGAGCGCGTTGATCGTCGCCGTGTATGGATCAGGGTCGCCGATCATGCCCGAGCTCAGCAGTCCGGCGGCGTGCAGGCGGTCGAGCATGCTCGCCAGGCGTTCGCGAGCCTCCCGCGGCGCGCCACCGCTGCCGTCGAGCTGCGGCACAACGGCGATGAACAGCCGCGAGTCGGCTTCGCCGGCCTTCGCGAGCAGGTGCGCGATCAGCTCCTCGCCGCTCGAGGTCTTGTGCGCGACGACCAGCGTCACCGCGACCGACAGGCCTTCTTGATCGATGTCCGCCACGATGTGCTCGACCGGCAGCGCGGTCGCGTTACGGACCCGCTCGATCAGATCGCGTCGCAACCATCCCGAAGCCTGCATCGGATAGGTGGAGAGGATGATCTCGTCGGGCCTGCGCTGTGCGACCGCGTCCATCGTCGCCATGAACGGATCCGAGTCGCCGACCTCGCCGGTGGCCTCGATGCCTTCCGCGGCGACTGCCGACAGCGCCAGATCAACGCGCACCTGAGCCGATTCGTGGACCGCCTCGTCGTAGATCACGAGGCCAGCCGACGGGTTGGTTTGGGGCACGACCAGGCGGAAGCGGACATCGCCCGACGCGGCGCGGTTCCGCACAGCCTCGCGCAGCTTCGCGCCACCAAGCGTGCGGTTCGCGATCACAAGGACTTCCTTCATCGGGTTTGCCTCCTCGTCATTGGCTTGGTGTCGGCGCGCCGGTCGCGCCTGCCCCCACCGGCGCCGGGGCAGGTCCGAGGATGCCGTGCACGGCGCCCGGCACCCCGTACTCGTAGGGACCCCCAACGACCGTTGGCACGCGGTCGAAGTTGAAGATCGGCGGCGGCGAGGAAACCAGCCACTCGAGCGTCATGCCGCGCCACGGGTTCGCGACGGCCTTGGGACCGCCGCGCCAGCTGTTGACCATGTTGTAGAGGAAGACCAGCGTCGTCAATCCCAGCCCAAAGCTGGCGAGCGAGATGAACAGATTGAGGTCGGCGAACTTGGCCGCGTATGTGGCCACGCGCCGGGGCATGCCCTGCAGGCCGAGGATGTGCATCGGTCCGAACGTGAGGTTCATGAACACGAACGTCGACCAGAAGTGCCACTTACCCAAACGCTCGTCGTACATGCGCCCCGTCATCTTCGGGAACCAGTAGTACACCCCCGCGAAGATCGTCATCAGCGAGCCGCCGAACAGCACATAGTGGATGTGCGCCACGATGAAGTAGCTCGAGCTGACGTGGATGTCGAAGGGGATCATTGCGAGCATCACGCCACTGATCCCACCGAGGGTAAACGTCGTCAGGAATCCCAGCGCAAACAGCATCGGCGTGTCGAGGTGCAGAATCCCACGCCAAAGCGTCGCCAGCCAGGAGAACACCTTGATCCCCGTCGGCACGGCGATGATCGCGGTCGTGATCGCCATCGGTATGCGAATCCACGCGGCCATGCCCGACGTGAACATGTGGTGGGCCCAAACGGTGAAGCCGAGGCCGACGATCGCCAGCAGCGAGAACGCCATCATGCGGTAGCCGAAGATCGGCTTGCGTGACTTCACGGCGATGATTTCGCTGATGATGCCGAAGCCGGGCAGCATCATGATGTACACGGCTGGGTGCGAGTAGAACCAGAAGACGTGCTGGTACATGAGCACGTTGCCGCCCTTGGCGGCGTTGAAGAAGTTGAAGCCGAGCGCGCGGTCGAGCAGTACGAAGAACTGCGACGCGGCGATGAACGGCGTGGCGATCACGACCAGCAGCGAGGTCGCGAAGTTCGCCCACACCAGCAGCGGCATCCGGAAGAAGCTCATTCCCGGCGCTCGCATCGTGATGATCGTCACGAGGAAGTTGAGCGCCGTCATGATCGAGGAGGCGCCAGCGAACTGGACGCCGATCGAGAAGAACGTCTGTCCGAGCGGCATCTGGTCGGAGAGCGGGGCATACGCAGTCCAGCCGTCGGCGAACGCGCCTCCCGGAGCCAGGAAGCTGCCGAGCATGATCGCGCCTGCGACCGGCAACAGCCAGAACGACAGCGCGTTCAGACGCGGGAAGGCCATGTCGGGCGCGCCGATCATGATCGGGATCACGAAGTTGCCGAAGCCCGCGAACACGGGGATGATGAACAGGAAGATGAGGATCGTGGCGTGCACGGAGAACAGGCTGTTGTACGTGCTGGCGCTGACGAAGTGCGAGCCCGGCTGCGCGAGCTGGGCGCGCATCAGCATCGCCAACAGACCACCCACGAGCAGGAAGAAGAACGAGTTGACGACGTACTGGATGCCGATCACCTTGTGATCGGTGTTGATGCGGAAGTAATCCCTCCACGAGTACGCCCCGTGGCCGGAGTGATCCTCGGGGCGTGTCGGGCGGCCGGTGGCCCAGTAGAACCAGTAGTCGAAGCCGCCGATCCCGACCAGGAACGCAAGTGGCACGGCGATCAGTGCGACCGTCGTGATCGCATCGCCGGAGATGTAGTGCGGGTAGGTCGTGTGACCGGTGGTCATGCGCACCAGCCACGTCAACAGCGCCGAGAAGCCGACGGCGCCGACCATCAGCCAGCTGGCGCGATAGAAGCCGGGCGCGCGGAGCCTCGCGGCCATCAGCCGGTCGCTCGCGATCGTTTCAATCGTGTTTCCCCGGCACCGGCCATCTCGGAGCCGAACATTATCCGGTCGTCCCCCCGCCGGTTGAGCTCGCGCCGGTGCTGGACGCAGCGCCCGTGCTCAGCTGGCTCTTGATCCACGAGCGGAACTGGGTGGGCGTCACCACGTGCACCGTGGTGCGCATCAGGGAGTGCCCCACGCCGCACAGCAGGTTGCAGACGACGGGGTAGTTTCCGAGCCTGATAGGGGTCGCGCGGTAGTGCGTGGTGATGCCCGGCACGACATCCTCCTGCAGGCGGAAGGCCGGGATCCAAAAGGCGTGGATCACGTCCTTGGATCTCATGTTGAACAGGACCGATTCGTTGTCCGGCAGGTACAGCTTGTAGCTGTTGATCGTCGCCCCACCGGTCACCGACGGCGGGTACTGGAAGGACCAGAAGAACTGCTGGCCGGTGACCCCGACCTGGATCTCGTGGGCGGGCTTCTTTTCGTTGTCCGCGAGCACCACGAACGAGTAGCCGACCATGCTCAGCAGCAGCACCGTCGGGAGCGCGGTCCAGAAGACCTCCAGGCGCGTGTTTCCGTGTATCGGCGGGCCGTCCTCGAGCTCCTGGCCGGGCCTCATGCGGAACTGCCACACGCAGTAGAGGATCACGCCCACGACAAGCACGAAGATCGGGATCGTCGCGATCACGAGCACGTGGTACAGGTGATCGGTGTTGCGCGCCTGCGTGGAAGCGACGACGGGGAACCAGTGGATTTCGTAGCTGATCCAGATCCCGAGCGCCATGGCGATCACTCCGGCGGCGCCCGCCGCGATCAGTGAGCCGCGTCTAGACATGCGCGCCTCGGCACCGCCGCAGAAAGGCTCCTTGTCGCGCTGTTGACTCCATCCCGCGGTGATCCTAACCCCTACGCCGACGGATAGCTAGATGACGTGGCTAGACCTTGACGTAGGGGCCCTCGAGGACTAGATTGAGGCAATAGTTGCAAGTGCTCAGAGGGATCGTTTCTGAGCAGCTGACCGCAGCGAGCGTTGCTGTTGCGCCTTCGATCGAGCATCTGAGCGGGAGGTAGAGCGAGCATGCAAGTCCAGCAAGGGATGAGCGAGATGGTCCTCACCGTCGGTCCCAGCCACACGCTGCGGGAGGTGGCGAAGCTGATGGGCGAGCGGCGGGTGGGCGCGGCCGTGGTGATGGACCCCGACAGCCCCGGCCCCGGGATCATCACCGAGCGCGACATCCTCCTGGCGCTCGGGGCCGGCGAGGACCCGGACAGCGAGCAGGTCGCCGATCACCTGACGCGCGACGTCGTCTTCGCTGCGCCCGACTGGTCGCTCGAGGAGGCGGCGGCGGCGATGGTCCGCGGTGGTTTCCGTCACCTGATCGTCCTGCAGCGCGGGGAAACCGTCGGTGTTCTGTCGGTGCGCGACGTCGTGCGCTGCTGGACCGACGACGGAGCGATCTGCCCGGTGCCCGCCAGGGTGGCCGTGGGGTGAAGGGGGAGGTGGCAGGCCTGTTTTGGGGAGCAGGCTGCCACCACCACGGCCCCAGCGGGCCGTGGACGCGGCGCGGACCTGCGTCCTCGATCGCTCGTGTGCGTTCGCACACTTCGCTCACTGCGTCCTTGGTCCGCTTGGTCCACGGCCCGCTGGTCGATCAAGCGGCCGAGCGTCCGGCGAGCGACGGCTAGTGGTGGTCTAGCGGGAGCTCGTCGATTTCGTGGCGCGTGTCTTTGATCCAGCGCGCGACGCACACGACCGTCAGGATCCCGCCGACGACTGTGAACTCGATGAAGGTCGTGAAGCCGACGAGCGTTAGCGTGATGCCCACAGCGGTCAGCACCGGCAGGATGCTCGGCCCGGGAAGGTGGATCTCCTCGCCGACGGGCGGTACCTCGGGATCCAGCGGGCTCATGAGACGTAGGCCGCGGCCACGACGAAGCTCAGGCCGAACATGAACATGCAGATCGCTGCCACGATCAGCCCTGTGATGATGTTCCTGCGAGCGAGGCGGCGGGTCATCATGGGCGTGAAGACTACCTCCTAGAGATGGCGGTCGGCGACCATCGCGCAGAACAGCAGCGCGAGGTACGCGAGCGAGTACAGGTACAGGCGCAGCGCCGAGCGCCGGTCGGCTCGCCGGTACAGGCGCACCGCGCCGGCGATGAAGCCGAGCCCGAGCAGGAGCGAGGCCACGAAGTAGATCGCGCCGAAGCCGCCGGCGCAGAAGGGCAGCTGGGTGACCGCATACAGCAGGATCGAGTACAGCAGGATCTGGCGCCGGGTCTCCGCCTCGCCGCGCACGACCGGCAGCATCGGCACGCCGACCTTGCCGTACTCGTCCTTCATCAGCAACGACAGTGCCCAGAAGTGCGGCGGCGTCCAGAAGAAGACGATGAAGAACAGGATCACCGCGGTGCCGCTGACCGAGCCGGTGACCGCCGCCCATCCGACCAGCGGGGGTACCGCGCCGGCGGCGCCGCCGATCACGATGTTCTGCGGCGTGCGCCGCTTCAGCCAGACGGTGTACACGAACACGTAGCCGAGAAAGCCGGAGAAGGACAGCGCCGCCGCGAGCGGGTTGACGGTCAGCGACAGCTCGAGCAGCGACAGCGCCGCGAGCGTGCAGCCGAATAGGAGCGCGGCCCGCGGCGAGACCCGCCCGGCGGGAATCGGGCGCGTGGCGGTGCGCGCCATGCGCGCGTCGATGTCGCGGTCGAACCAGTGGTTCACCGCGCCCGCGCCGCCTGCCGAGAGGTAGCCGCCGAGGCACGTCAACGCGACCAGCAGTGGCGAGGGATCGCCGGCGACGTACATCGTGGCGATCGTCGTCAGCAGCAGCAGCGACTGAACCTTCGGCTTGGTCAGCTCCAGGTAGTCGCTCAGCACTTGGAGCGCACCGGCTGACTCACGATCGGCGATCGCGAGCGTCGGTGTCTCGATCGTCGGCGCTGCGCCCGGGTGTGGCGCGAGGCTCATCTACAGACCGACCTGCGTCGCTCCCGCTGGGACGGTGGCCGTTCCTTGCGCGCTCGCGCCGCCGCTCGTTCGCTCGATCTCGCGGCGGATGTCCTTCATCGGCTCGAACGAGCGCACCAGCGGCACGACGTCGAAGTTGTTGACCGGCGGCGGCGACGGGGTGAACCACTCGAGCGTGTTCGCCTTCCACGGGTCCGGGCCGGCGACGACGCCGACCTTGAGGCTGCGCCAGACGTTGATGACCGTGACGAGCACACCGGCGGCGAGGATGAACGAGCCGACGGTCGAGATCAGGTTGTAGAGGTGCAGATGGCCCACGTTCGGGTACTCGTACACGCGTCGGGGCATCCCGTCAAGACCGATCACGTGCTGAATGAGGAAAGTGACGACGATCCCGATGAAGATAAGCCAGAAGCTCAGCTTGCCGAGGCCTTCGCCGAGCATGCGCCCTGTGATCTTCGGGAACCAGTAGTAGATCGCGGCGAAGATCGGCAGCACAGCGCCGCCCACGAGCACGAAGTGGATGTGCGCGACGACGAAGTAGGTTTCGTTGAGCTGCCAGTCGACCGGGAAGATTGCGAGGAAGACCCCCGAGATGCCGCCGATCAGGAACACCGCGATGAAGCCGGCGCAGAACAGCAGCGGCGTCCTGAATTCGATCGTGCCGCGCCACAGCGTCGCGATCCAGTTGAGCATCTTCACGCCCGTCGGCACCGCGATCAGGAACGAGCTGAGCATCACGAACACGAGGATCGCCTCGGGTATCGGCGCCGTGAACATGTGGTGCGCCCACGTCAGGAAGCCGAGGAACGCGATCGCGACGGTCGATGCCGCGATCGCCTTGTAGCCGAAGATCGGCTTGCGCGCGAACACCGGCAGGATCTCGGAGACGATCCCGAAGCCGGGCAGCACCATGATGTAGACCTCCGGGTGACCGAAGAACCAGAACAGGTTCTGCCACAGAATCGGCGAGCCGCCCAGGGCGGGGTCGAACCAATGCGTCCCGAAGTGCCGGTCGGTGAGCAGCATCGTGACCGCTGCAGCGATCACCGGCAGCGCGAAGATCAGCAGCACCGAGTACGTGAGCATCGCCCACACGAACAGCGGCAGCCGGCCCCAGCTCATGCCGCGCGCGCGCATGTTCGCGACCGTCGCGTAGAAGTTGATCGCGCCCAGCAGCGAGGAGATGCCTGTCAAATGGATCAGGTAGATCCACGCGTCCTGCCCGCCCGAGGGGGAGTACAGCGAGCTCGAGAGGGGTGGATAGCTCGTCCAGCCCGCTTCCGGCGGGTGCCAGAAGAGCGACGCGTAGAAGACGAGACCTCCCGCCAGCAGCAGCCAGAACGACAGTGCGTTCAGACGGGGGAACGCCATGTCGCGCGCACCGATCATCAGCGGCAGGAAGTAGTTCGCGATCCCCGCCATCATCGGCACGACGAACAGGAAGATCATCGTCGTCCCGTGCATCGTGAACAGCTGGTTGTAGATTTCGGGCGTCACCAGCGTGTTTTCAGGGGCGCCCAGCTGCACGCGGATCAGCAAAGCCTCGACGCCGCCGAGGATGAAGAACACGAAGGTCAGGACCATGTACATGATCCCGATGCGCTTGTGGTCGGTGGTCGTGATCCAGCTCGTCCAGCCGCTCGCCTCGCGCTCCGCGCGATGCGCCGCTATCTCTGGAATCGGGGCTACGTAGGTGGCCATGTCGTGCGCTGGTCTCCTGATGTCCTAGGGGTTCTCGACCTGTCCTGGGCCGGTTTCGGCGTTGAGTTTGGCGCGCGCCTTCGCCGCTTCGGCGTTCGCCGTTGCGATCTCCTGCTTCTGGTTGGCCAGCCACGCTTCGAACTGTGCCGGCGGCACCGCCTTGACGGTCGCGATCATGCGCGCGTGTCCGCGGCCGCACAGCAGCGCGCACTGACCGCGGAACAGCCCCGGCTTGCTGACCTTGAACCACGTGTAGTTGTGGTAGCCCGGTACCGCCTGGAACTTGCCGCCGAGTTCCGGCACCCACCACGAGTGCACGACGTCCTCGGAGACGATGTTCAGCGTGACCGTCGTGTTGGTCGGCACCACCAGTTCCTCATAGGAGTACGGTGCGCCCAGCCCGTCGGGTTCGTTCGCGCCGGGGTACACGAACTGCCATACGTACTGGCGGCCGATCACCGTGATTTCGAGCGATTTGCCGTTCGGCGGCAGCCTGCGCTGGTTGCTCGCGTAGATCAGGTTGTTCTGTTCGCCCAGGTCCGCCAGCGAGGATCCGCCCGGTCCCGAGTTGGGTGGGTCCTGGATCGATGACAGCTTGGAGAACGTCAGGACCGCGAGGCCGAGCAGGATCACGGCGGCCGCGACCGTCCAACTGACCTCCAGGCGCGTGTTGCCGTGGATCTGCGCCGGCACCGCGCCCTTGCGCTTGCGGAACCTGATCAGCGCGTACGCCAGCCCGATCTCGACCGCGAAGAAGATCACCAGCGCTATGTACAGCGTGATCTTGTAGAGGCTGTCGATCTCGCGCGCGTTCGGCGAAGCACCGTGTGCGGGACCGAAGAACGCGAGCATTGCGGGGAGCAGGTGGCCCAAGGCGGCGGGGATTCTATTCAGGCGCGGGCGGGACGCGCTTGATGACGTTTGCCACGAGGCGTCTAGCGCCCGGAAAATCGCGCCGGGCGCTTCTCCACGAACGCGCTCACGCCCTCGATCACGTCCGCGCTGCCGACCATCTCCTGCTGAATGCGCGCCTCGAGCTCGAGCTGCTCGGGCATGCGCGCATACAGCCAATTGTTCAGCTGGCGCTTGGTGCCGGCGTAGGAGCGCGTCGGGCCCGCGGCCAGACGGTCGGCCAGCGCGGCTGCCTGCGCGAGCAGCTCTTCATCCGCGAACACCCGGTTGACCAGGCCCCACTCGAGCGCCTGGGCAGCGCCGATGCGCTCGCCGAGCATCGACATCTCGCTCGCGCGCGCGAAACCCACCCGGCTCGGCACGAACAGCGACGAGCCGCCGTCGGGAACCAGGCCGATGTTGACGAACGCGAGCAGGAAGTACGCGCTCTCGGCCGCGACGATCAAGTCGCAGCAGAGCGCCAGCGAGCAGCCGATCCCCACGGCCGGCCCGTTCACGGCGGCGATCACCGGCTTTGGCAGATCGCGGATCGCGTGCATGATCGGGTGGTAACGCTCGGTCAGCGTCGTGTACACATCGGGGTGACCCTCCGCGGTGCTCGCGCCGCCGGTCAGGTCCTTCAGATCCGCGCCCGAGGAGAAGGCGCGCCCGGCGCCGGTGATCAGCACCGCCCGCACGCCGTCGTCCGCCGCGGCTGCACGTAGCGCGCTCAGCAGGTCCGCGCCGAGCTGCGCGTTCCACGCGTTCAGTGCCTGCGGTCGGTTCAGCTCGAGCGTCGCGACGCCGTCTCCAACGCGCACGTTGACGCTCTCAAGCTCGGTGCTCGACTCGCCTGCCTGTGCCCCGTCATGGGGTGTGCCGTTCAGGGTGCTCATCGGTCTCCTCTCGCTCGATTCGTTCGGCTCACAGCCGCCGTTGATCCTATGGTGTGCAGCATGGAACGACCCGTGATCGGGATCTGCACCGCGATCGAGCGCGCGCGCTGGAGCGTGTGGGATCAGCAGGCGGCGCTGCTGCCACGCAACTACGTCGACGCCGTGCAGCGGGCGCGCGGGCTCGTCGTCATGCTCCCGCCCGATCCGGAGCTGTCATGCGACCCGCACCAGGTGCTCGAGCTGATCGACGGTCTGATCCTCGCCGGCGGCGCGGACATCGATCCGTCCTGTTACGGCGAGGAAGCGCATCCCGAGACGACCGGCACCGTGCCGGAGCGCGACGCCTTCGAGGTCGCGCTCACGCGCGCGGCGATCGAGCACGAGCTGCCGGTGCTCGGTATCTGCCGCGGCATGCAGCTGATCAACGTCGCCTGCGGCGGGACGCTCCTACAGCATCTGCCCGAGCGCTTCGGTCATCACGAGCACAGGCGCGTCGTGGGCTCCTTCGACGGCGCCGACCACGACGTGATCCTGACCGAGGGCTCGCTGGCAGCGCGCGCCGCGGGCGAGCTCGTCCATGCCACCAAGTCACATCACCACCAGGGCGTCGATCGGCTCGGGGAGGGGCTGATAGTGAGCGGGATCTCGACGCTCGACGAGCTGCCCGAGGCGATCGAGCTGGCCGACGGCGCCTTCGTGCTAGGAGTGCAATGGCACCCCGAGGCCGACGTCGCGAGCTCGGTGGTCGGGGCGCTGCTCGACGCGGCCGCCGCGGCGCGCGTCGCCGAGTAGCTGCACCGCGCCCACGAGTAACGCCGCGGCGCCGACATATACTCCCGGCCCAGTGCGGCTGTCGAGGGCGATCAGAGCAACCGCCTGGGGGATGGTGGTAGCGGGCATCGCCGCGCCGCTCGTGCGCAAGCGGGTCAACGCTCCGCCGGTGCTCCTACAAACGCTCGCCTTCGGTGCGCCGGTTGGCCTGTGCATCGCCGTGCGCCGCTCACGCCGGCGCGACATCGCGACCTGTGCGCTGCAGATGTGGGCCTACATCGCCGCGTACAAGTTCCCGCACGACGACCCCGACGCGCAGCAAGCACGGGTGCATCTCGACTATCCGATCGTCGCCGACCGCGTGCTCGGCCTCGGCGAGCTGCCGAGCGTTCGCCTGCAGCGGGCATTCGCGTCCGGCGGCCCGAACCCGTCGGACTGGCGCAAGCTCGATCGCGTCCTCGTTTGGGCCCACTGGAGCTGGTTCATGGTGCCGCACGGGTCGCTGCTGTACATCCTCGCGCGCGATCGCAGGCGCTTCTCGCGCGCCGCGGTGCTCACCTACGCGGTGTTCGACCTCGGCGCGAGCGTGTACTGGCTCGCGCCCACCGCGCCGCCGTGGTACGCCGCCGAAGCAGCGCTCGAGGGGCGCGAGCCGGCGCCGGCGGTTCGGCGCATGATGGTCGAGTACGGCGAGGTGTTCTGGAAGGACGGCTGGGGCTCGCTCTACAGTGTGTTCGGAGGCAATCCCCTCGCTGCGATGCCCTCTCTGCACTTCGCCACATCCGTGATGGCTGCACTTCTGCTCGCCGAGGTGGGGCCGGTCGCGGGCGCGCTCGGCTTCGGCTACGCGGCGACGTTGGGGTTCGCGCTCGTGTACCTGGGCGAGCACTACGCGGTCGACCTGCTCGCCGGAGCTGCGCTGACCGTTGCGGTGCGCCGGCTGGAGTCGCGCGCCGGAGGAGCCATCGCACGTCTGGGGCGCGCGGTCGCGATGCTCGAGGAGTTGGCCCACGAGGCGATCTGAGAGAGGGGGTGAGCACTACCAAGATGGAGGGCGCCGGACGGGAGGGGGCGGCAGAGGTCCAAGGCGGGATTCGCGCTGCGCGGGCGGGCAAGGTCCGCCACGAGGAGGAGATGCCGCGTGTGATCCTCACGCGACGGCAGATCGTCGCGTTCTCGGTGTTCATCCTCTCCGGGGTCGGCTTCCTGTACTTCGTGCTGCCGAATCTCGCGGGCGTCGGCAAGACGCTCGACCGGATCGAGGCCGGCGACGTCTGGTGGCTGGCCGCCGGCGTTCTGCTGGAGCTGCTGTCGTTCGCCGGCTACATCGTCCTGTTCCGCGCCGTGTTCGTGCGCGATCCGCTCCCGCCCGAGCGCATCGGCTGGCCCGAGAGCTACCAGATTACGATGGCCGGCCTCGTCGCGACGCGGCTGTTCGCCGCCGGTGGGGCCGGCGGCATCGCGCTGACCGCCTGGGCGTTACGTCGCGCCGGCATGGAGCCGCGGCTGGTGGCTTGCCGCATGGTCGCGTTCATGGTGCTGCTGTATGTCGTCTATGCAGGCTCACTGCTGATCGACGGCATCGGCCTGGGGACCGGCCTGTTCCCCGGCGGCGGCTCGTTCGCGATCACGATCGTGCCGGCGATCGTGGCGGCGGTGCTGTTCGCGCTCGCCGGTGCGATAGCGCTGGTTCCCGGTGACCTCGAGCGCCGCCTCGAGCGGCGCGGCTCGGGTTCGGGCCGTGGCGCCCACTGGATCGCCCGCGCGGCGACCGTGCCGGCGCTCGCGGCCAGCGGCGTGCGCACCGCGATCGAGCTGATCCGCACCCGCAATCCGGGCCTGCTCGGCGCGCTCGCCTGGTGGGGCTTTGACATCTCCGTGCTGTGGGCGATGTTCCACGCGTTCGGCTCGCCGCCACCGTTCACCGTCATCTGGATGGCCTACTTCGTCGGCACCCTCGGGAACCTGCTGCCGCTTCCCGGAGGGCTCGGAGGCGTCGAGGGCGGGATGATCGGCGCGTTCGCTGCCTTCGGCGTGCAGCTCGACCTCGCCGTCGTCGCGGTGCTGTCCTACCGCGCGATCTCCTTCTGGCTGCCCACCCTCCCCGGGGTCGTCGCCTACTTCCAGCTGCGTCGCACGGTGGCGCGCTGGCGCCATGAAGCGCCTCTGTCCGCCGGGAGCGCCGGGCTCGCCAGCGCGGCTAAGCCGGCAGGCGCCCTCCAGGGCTCATAATGGGCAAGCGTAGCAACGACGGTGCTATACTTTACAAAGTAAAGCGCCCTTTTGGGGGCGCTCGGAGCCAAACGGAGATCACATGAGCGACATCGAGAACGTGATCATCATCGGCAGCGGCCCCGCCGGTTACACGGCCGCGCTTTACACGGCCCGCGCGAACCTGAATCCACTGGTGATCGAGGGCTTCGCGTGGGGCGGGCTGCTGCAGCAGACGACCGACGTCGAGAACTACCCCGGCTTCCCCGAGGGTGTGATGGGGCCGGAGATGATGCAGAAGTTCCGGGACCAGGCTGAGCGCTTCGGCGCACGGCTGATCACCGACCAGGCCGACCGCATCGAGCTGGCCAGCGAGCCCGGCGGCATCCACCGCGTGTGGGTCGGCGACACGGAGCATCGTGCGCGCACCGTCGTCCTGGCAATGGGCGCCGAGCACAAGAAGCTCGGAGTCACAGGCGAGGAGGAGCTCTCCGGCCGTGGCGTCAGCTACTGCGCGACTTGTGACGCCGCCTTCTTCCGCCAAGCCCAGACCGTGATCGTCGGCGGTGGCGACTCCGCCATGGAGGAGGCCATCTTCCTCTCCAAGTTCGCCGACAAGGTGTCCATCGTCAATCGCCGCGACGAGTTCCGCGCGTCGAAGATCATGCTCGAGCGCGCGCGTTCGCAACCCAACATCGAGTTCGTCACCCCCTACACCGTCAAGGAGTTCGTCGCCGGCGAGACTGGCACGCTGGGGCACGCGACGCTGACGCACGCCAAGACCGGTGAGGAGCGCGAGATCCCGATCACCGGTGTGTTCATCGCGGTCGGGCACGAGCCGCAGTCGGGGCTGGTGCGCGGACAGGTCGAGCTCGATCCGAGCGGCTACGTCGTCACCGAGGGCAAGTCCACCCGCACCAAGCGACCAGGCGTGTTTGCGGCGGGGGACCTCGTCGATCACACCTACCGGCAGGCGGTCACAGCCGCCGGATCCGGCTGTCAGGCAGCGCTCGATGCCGAGTGGTACCTGCGCGACACACCCGGCGTGCCGATCCCGGAGGGAATGCCGCTCGGCGACCCCGCCGAAGCGCAGTGGGCGCCTGCCGCCGAGCCTGCTCCCGCGCCGGCAGAGTCGGCCCCGGCGCGCTCGGCGTAGCCGTCGCGAGCCGGGCATGGCGCGCTGCTGAACGCGCCCGTGCGCGCGGGACACTCGCCGACCATCGGTCACGGAATTGCGCGCGAGACGTTAACCGGACATGGATCGTGGTGAGCTGAGCGACGGCGAGCTGCTGGCGGCGACGGCTTCGCAGCCTGACGCCTTTGCGGCGTTCTACGACCGTTACGAGACCGCCGTCGTCGGCTACTTCACGCGTCGCACCGGCGACCCGGAGGTTGCGGGCGATCTCGCAGCCGAGGTGTTTGCCGCGGCGCTCAGCGCCGCGCATCGCTACCGGCCCGAGAATCCATCCGCTGCCGGCTGGTTGTTCACCATCGCCCGCAACACCCTCGCCAGCAGCCTGCGCCGAGGCAGGGTGGAGGCCCGAGCTCGACGCCGGGTCGGGATCAGCGAGGCGGTCGCCTTCACCAGCGACGAACTCGAGCACGTGGAGTCCGCCGCCAGCGCGAGCGGCTGGGTGCTCGAGCTACTCGAGCAGCTGCCCGCCGAGCAGCGCGACGCCGTTCGCGCGCGCGTCCTCGACGAGCGCTCCTACCCGGACATAGCCGGCGAGCTCGAGACGTCCGAGCTCGTCGTTCGCAAGCGCGTCAGCCGGGGCCTTTCGAATCTGCGAGCCGAACTGGAGAATCCGTCATGACACTGCTGCCCGGAGTGCGTAGCCAGCTCTACGATGCCGCCGATCGTCGGGCGCGCAGCCCCCGTAACGGCCTGCTCGGGCGGCTCTCCGGGGCGCGCCTGACGGGCCGCTGGCGGCGCCCGCCGCTGATCGCGCTCGGCGTCGGGCTCGTGCTCGCCGGCGGCGCATTCGGCGCCGGGCTGATCCAGCTCGGCGCGCCGGCGAAACTGCCCTTCTCGTTCTATGGCAACGCGCGCGAAGGCGCGGGCGGGCTCGTCGCAGGCACGGTGCGGATTCTGCCGATCGCCGCACCAGATCCGGCCGGAGGCCCCGACTGGGGCATGCGAGTGCTGAGTACCAGCCGCGGCGAAGGCTGCCTCCAGCTCGGGCGGATCGTCGACGGCAAACTCGGGGCGCTCGGACAGGACGACGCCTTCGCCAACGATGGTCGCTTTCACGAACTCCCCGTCAGCGCCGCCCTTGACTTCAACGGCTGTGCCCTGCTCGATCGCAATCGGCGCCTGTTCACGAACGTGACCGCCGACGAGCGCGCCGCGAGCGCCTGGATCGGGACCGGCGGGCTCCTCGGAGGCTGCGTGCCGCCGAGCGCCGGGCCCTATGAAAAGGGCCTGCGCCTGACCCGCCAGGAAAGGGAACGCGGGGCCAAGCCCGCGCCAATCTGCTCGCAGGCCGACCTGCGCAACATCTACTACGGCCTGCTCGGGCCCGAGGCGCAGAGCATCACCTACGTCCTCGACGGCCAGCGCCACACGCTGCCCACGGTGGGCGCAGACGGCGCCTACATGTTCGTCACCCTCGCGTCGGCCCACCAGCTGCTGAACTTCGCCAACGCCGGCACCGCCGACATCGTGCCCGTCGACGGCCCGATCAAGGAAATCCACTATCGCGACGGCTCGACCTGCCATCTGACCAGCAAGAGCTGGATCGGCGGCGCCTACGCCTGCACGCCATCGCTGTCCGAGCCCGTCGGCTACGTCCAGGTCGGCAAAGCGCCGAGCGCCGCCGAAGTCGCCACGCCGATCCACACGCGCCTGACGCGCGGACGCGACGGCCGCAACGTCGTCACGATCAGCTTCGCCGCGCGCCTGCCCGTTAACGACGCGCGTCGCGTGTACGGCATCTACTGGCGTGAACCCGGCATGGCGCCCGGCGCCTACGGCGGTGAGAGCACCAACTCGAACATCGCCGCGGGACAGACCATCACGCGCACGATCGGCGAGCTCGGACCGAGGCTCCGCGCGGGTGTCGTGCACGGCAGCGTCACGCTGCGTCAAGCGCTCGGGCCCGGCGGCATCGAAGGGCCAGGCAGCGTCGCCGTGCCCGTCGGAAGCTTCGCCGTGCGCGTGCCCTAAACGCTCAGCCAGCCCGCACCAGGACGGTCGCTGAGCAAGCGAGACAAGGACGCAGGGAGCGTGGCGTACGTCGTACGCGAGCGACCGAGGACGCAGTATCGCGCCGCCGGCACCGCCGGCTACGCCGGTGGTGGGCCGTCCTGGAGGGCGCCCTCGAGCTCGAGCAGGTAACGCTTGCGCTCCAGGCCGCCGCCGTAGCCGCCGAGGTTGCCGCCGCTGCGCAACACGCGGTGACAGGGCACCACGATCGGGATCGGGTTCGAACCGAGCGCGTTGCCCGCCGCGCGCGAACCGCGCGGACTCCCTGCCTCCGCGGCCACCTGAGCGTAAGAGAGCACGCCCCCGTAGGGGATGTCGTACGTCGCGCCGAGCACCTTGCGTCCGAATGCACTCATCAGCGTCCAGTCCTGTGCGAGCTCGAACGCGCGGCGGCTGCCGTCGAAGTACTCGTCGAGCTCGCGGCGGACGTCATCGAACGAGGCCGGTGCCTCGATGATCCGTGGCGAGATCCGTCGCGCGAGACCTTCGAGCACCGCGTCCACATCCTCCTCCGGGAAGGCGACGCGGACGAGACCCTTGCTCGTCGCCGCTGCCAGGAGCGTCCCGAACGGGGAATCGACCGGCGCATAGGTGATGTCGGCGAGACCTTCGCTCGCGATCCGCGCGCTCACGCGCTCGGCGGCCGCGGCGGCTGTCTCGTGCTCTCCGGACCTCGCGCGCCCGCCGCGACGCAGCGCCTGCTCGAGCTTGCCAAGTCCCATGTCTGCAACGGCCGTCATGCGCTCACCACCTTTCTCAGCTTGGTCAGACCCTCGTGCAGCGAACGGCGCGCCGCCTCCTCCGAGCAGCCAATCGCCTCGGCTATCTCGCGGTGGGGAAGATCGGCCATGTACCTGAGCGCCACCGCCGAGCGCTGCCTCTCGGGGAGCTCTCGTACGGCGCTCCACAGCGTTTCATCGACCGCGTGCGGAGACGCCGTGCTGCGGCCGTCCACCGCCGCGACGTCCTCCACCGGGAGCGCCCCCCGCGCTCGCGCGCGATGCGTGTCCATCGCCTTGTTGTGAGCGATCGTCAGCACCCACGCGCGCAGATTCGATCCTGCTCGCAGCCTCGGATAGCCGCGCAGCGCCGCGACGAACGTCTCCTGGAAGCAGTCCTCCGCATCGGTCGGGCCGACGGAGGACACCAGGAAGCGCCACACGCACTCGCTGTGCGTGTCGAGGAAGCGCTGAAAGGGGGGGAGGCCGCTGGCCATGCTCCTGGCGCGCGGGCCGCTGCGGATCGGGCGGGAAACACCGTAGCTCACGCTCATAGAACGTGACACAGCCGGCAAACGTGAGGTCCGCTCGGGCCGCGCCGCGACCGGCTCAATCCTCGTAGTCGAAGAAGCCCGCACCGGTGGCGCGTCCGAGCCGGCCGGCCCCCACCAGCCGGCGCAGCTCCGGCGCCGGGCGGTAGCGCTCCTCGCGGTACTCCTCACACAGCGCCAGCAGCACCGTCAGCACGTAGTCCAAGCCGATCGCGTCTGCCCACTCGAGCGGCCCACGAGGGTGGCTCAGACCCAGCACCATGCCCGTGTCGATGTCGCGGGCGCTGCCCACGCCTTCGCCGAGCGCGAACGTCGACTCGTTGATGATCTGGCAGACGATCCTGCCGAGCACCAGCCCCGGCGCGTCCTCCACCCACGCAACGTGCTTGCCGAGCGCTCCGAAGAAGCGCTCGACGCGCGCAGCCGCCAACGGCGAGGAGGACTCGCTGCGCGTCAGCTCCACCAGCCGCGACTGCGACAGCGGTGGCAGCGCGTGAAAGCCGACCGCGCTGCCGCCCGGATCGAGCGCGCCCAGCGATCCCGTCGCGCACAACAGCGCGCGCGCTCCGCCCTGGGGCTGCGGCGCGCCGCGGCGGTCCGGCAGCCCACCCGGCAGCGGGTCGGCGTCGCGCGGAGGCACCGGGTCGCAGTCGAGCACCAGGGCCGGCAGCACGCCGCTCCTCGGCGCGTGCGGCGAGCGCACCTCATAGCCAGCCCCGCTCGCGGCCTCGCGCAGTTCGTCCGCGACCACGCTCGTTCCCGCGATCACTACAACGCCCTCGCCCTGCGCCGGTGCGCCGTCCTCGGGCGGCTCGGGGTCCTCCGGGCGATGCTTGCTTGTACCCGAATGAGTGCCGTCGCTGTAGTCGTAATAGCCGCGCCCGCTCTTGCGGCCGTAGAGGCCCGCCGCGACGTAGCGCGCAGCGATCATCGACGGGCGCCAGCGCGGCTCGCCAAAGCTCTGCTCATAGAAGCTCTTGGAGATCTCAAAGCCCGTGTCCACGCCAACGAGGTCCATCAGCTCGAACGGGCCCATGCGAAAACCGCCCTCCATGCGGCAGATGCGGTCGATCGTCGCGACGTCCGCGATCTGCTCCTGCAGCAGGCGCAACGCCTCCAGGCCGAACGGGCGGTTGCAACGGTTGACGATGAAGCCCGGCCCGTCCTTTGCCACGATCACCGTCTTGCCCATCGCCTCGCCGGTCGCGTGCGCCAGCGCCAGTGCGCGCTGCGAGGACTCAACGCCCGCGACCACCTCGAGCAGCCGCATCAGCGGCGCCGGGTTGAAGAAGTGCATTCCCACCACGCGCTCCGGGTGACTCGCGCCGGTCGCGATCGCCGTCACGAGCAGCGATGAGGTGTTCGTCGCGAGCACGCACTCCTCGCTCACGATCTCCGACAGCTTCGCGTACATCTCGTGCTTGAGCTCCAGGCGCTCCGGCGCCGCCTCGATCACCAGCTCGCAGTCCGCGAACGCGGCCATCTCCTCGATCGGCTGCAGGCGCTCGGATGCCGCCGCCGCGTCCTCCTCGCTGAGACGGCCCTTGACCATTTCTTTGCGCAGCCCGTCCTCCGCGCTCGCGATTCCGCGCGCGAGCGCCTCTGCGAACGGATCGTAAAGCAGCGTGCGCGCTCCCGAGCGAGCCGCCAGCTGGGCGATGCCGGCACCCATCGTGCCGGCTCCCAGCACGCCGATCACAGACGCTGGGCGACCCTCTTCGCCGGCGGAGCCGGCCTCATAAGACGTCTTCGTGCTCTCGTCGGTTGCCATCGCTCTGCTCTCGCGCGGGCCTCAGACGGGGACGAGCGCGTTGACGCCGGTCATCGCCCGCCCGATCAGCAGCTGCTGGATCTGGGAGGTGCCCTCGTAGATGGTCGTCACGCGTGCGTCGCGGAAGTAGCGCTCGACCGGATGGTCATCGACGTAGCCCGCGCCGCCGTGCACCTGGATCGCGAGGTTCGCGCATTCCAGCGACGCTTCGGTCGCGTGGAGCTTCGCGATCGAGGTCTCGAGCGAGTTCGGACGGCCCTGATCCTTCAGGAAGCCCGCGCGCCACGCCAGCATCCGCGAGGCGTCCGTTTTCAGCACCATTTCCGCGATCATCGCCTGGACCAGCTGGAAGCTCGCGATCGGTTTACCGAACTGCTCGCGCTCCTTCGCGTACTTCACCGACTCGTCCACGCAACCCTGGCAGATGCCCACCGCGCCGCACGCCACCGAGTAGCGCCCCGACTCCAGGTTCGACAGCGCCACTTTGAAGCCGTCGCCGACGTTGCCGAGCATCTGCTCGTCGGAGACCTCCACTTCGTCGAGTGAGATCGACGCCGTGTCCGAGGCGTGCAGGCCCATCTTGTGCTCGATCGTCTGCGTCGTGAAGCCCGGCTGGTCGGTGTCCACGAGGAAGCACGCGATGCCCTTGTAGCCGAGCTCCGGGTCGGTCTGCGCGAAGATCAGCGCCACCTTCGCGTAGCTCGCCATCGAGATCCACATCTTGGCTCCGTTGATCACCCAGCCGGTGTCTGTCTTGCGAGCGCGGGTCTTCTGGTTGGCCGCGTCCGAGCCCGTGTCCGGCTCGGTCAGACCGAAGCATCCCAGCCACTCGCCCGAGCACAGCTTCGGCAGGTACTCCTGCTTCTGCTCCTCGGTACCGAACTTCAAGATCCCCGAGCACACCAGCGAGGTCTGCACCGAGATCACCGTCCTGATCGACGAGTCCGCGCGCCCGATCTCCTCGACCACCAGGCCGTAGCTCAGGTAGTCGAGTCCAGCACCGCCGTACTCCGGCGGGACGATCGCCCCGAGGTAGCCCTGGTCGGCGATCTTCTTCACCATCTCGAGGTCGAAGTGGTGGTTGCGCGCGTTTTCGCGCGACTGCACCACGATCTCTTTGTCGGCGAATTCGCGCGCAGTGTCCTTGATCAGGCGCTGCTCGTCGGTCAGGTCGAAGTCCATCCCTCTCCTATCGGTCAGTGCTGGTGCGTGGGGGTGCGGGTGCTGTGTGCGGGTGCGGGTGCGGGTGCGGGTGCGGTCAGGTCGGGCGGGTGCATATGTCATTTTGCGAACGCTGTATAACCATCGCTATACGCTCTGCAGCTTCGGCGTGGTCCATGGCGCGTACACGCGCCGCTCGATCTCCTCCGCGATGCCCTCGATCGGCAGGCGCTCCTGCGCGAGCGAGTCGCGATCGCGCAACGTCAGCGTGCCGTCCTCGACGCTCTGGTGGTCAATAGTAAGACAGAACGGGGTTCCGATCTCATCCTGGCGCCGGTAGCGGCGGCCGATCGCTCCACCCGCGTCGTACTCTGACTGCACGCGTGCCCGAAGCGCCCGGTGCACCTCGTGAGCGAGCTCCGGCTGGCCGTCCTTGCCCACCAACGGCAGCACCGCCGCCTTCACCGGCGCCAGCCGCGGGTGCAGGCGTAGCACGGTTCGCATCTCGCCCTCGCCCGTCCCCTCGCGCTCGACCAGTTCCTCGTCGTAGGCGTCCACGAGGAACGCCAGCGTCGCGCGGTCAGCGCCGGCGGCAGGCTCGATCACGTGCGGCACGTAGCGTTCACCGGTCGCCTGGTCGAAGTACTCGAGCTTCTCGCCCGAGGCGTTCGCGTGCTGGGTCAGGTCGAAGTCGCCGCGGTTGGCGATCCCCTCCAGCTCCGACCAGCCGATGGGGAAGAGGTATTCGACGTCGCTCGTGCCCGAGGAGTAATGCGACAGCTCGTCGGGGTCGTGTGCGCGCAGGCGCAGGTGGTCTGGGCGGATCCCCAGCTCGACGTACCAGCGCTCGCGCTCTCTCAGCCAGTGCTCGAACCACTGCTGCGCCTCATCCGGCGGCACGAAGAACTCCATCTCCATCTGCTCGAACTCGCGCGTGCGAAAGATGAAGTTGCCTGGTGTGATCTCGTTGCGGAAGGACTTGCCGACCTGCGCGATCCCGAACGGCGGTTTCTTGCGCGAGAACTGCAGCACGTTCTTGAAGTTGATGAAGATCCCCTGCGCGGTCTCGGGGCGCAGGTACGCGGTCGCGCCCGACTCCTTCACCGGGCCGATCGTCGTTTCGAACATCAGGTTGAAGTCGCGCGCCTCAGTCAGGTCGCACTCGTCGGTTTCGCCGGGGTGCTTGGACGGTTTGCGACCGCACGCGAGCTCCTGCAGGTGATCGGCACGAAAGCGCTGTCCGCACGTGCGGCAGTCGACCAGCGGGTCGGTGAAGCCCGCGAGGTGACCTGAGGCCTCCCACACCTTGGGGTGCTGCAGGATCGCCGAGTCGATCGCCACGATGTCGTCGCGCTCCTGCAGCATCGCGCGCCACCACTCGTTCTTGACGTTCGTCTTCAACAGCACGCCGTAGTGGCCGAAGTCATACGTCGAGCCCACGCCACCGTAGATCTCCGAAGAGGGGAACACGAAGCCGCGGCGCTTGGACAGCGCGACGATCTTCTCCATTGTCACGACGTCTGGCTCGGTTGGCGATCGCTCGGTCACGGGGGGCAGGTGATGGTAGTCGAGCATCACCTGCTCCGCGCTCGAGCGGGCGTCGCGCGCCGGCGCATAAGATGGCGCGCCGTGGCGCGGATACTGCTCGTCGCAGGTGGCTGCAGGGGCCGGCGCCTGGCTCGGGCGATGGTGCACGAAGGGCACGCTGTGCGCATGACCACGCGCAGCGACGCCTCGCGCGCGGCGATCGAGGCGGCCGGCGCTGAGTGCTGGATCGGCACGCCCGACCGCCTGGCCACGATGCGCGGGGCGCTCGACAGCGTCACGATCGCCTGCTGGCTGCTCGGCAGCGCCGTCGGCGACGAGCAGGAGCTGCGGGCGCTTCACACCTCGCGCCTGGAGTTCTTCCTGACGCAGATCATCGACACGACCGTGCGCGGGTTCGTCTACGAGGCGCGCGGAACCGCGGCCTCGCGCGCGCTCGCGGCCGAGGGTGAGGCGCTCGCCCGTACGGTGACCCAGCGCAACGAGATTCCGGCGGCGTTCCTCACCGCCGACCCGCAGGAACAGGATGCGTGGCTCAGAGCCGCGTGCGCCGCGGTCAGCTCTCTGCTCATCGGTGCATGATCGTTCACCCCGGTCAAGCCTGCGGAGATTGTGACCGATGTTGCGTGCAGGATGGCCGCAGCACGCTCCCGATATGGCCTCTCGATGTCCGCTCTCGGCGCCGGCGCGCTCGTCGCGAGCGTATTCCTGCCGTGGTACCGGGTGAGCTCGATCGTGCACGCGGGCGTCGGCCAGGCAAGCTCGAGCTCGAGCTCGCTGACGAGGATCACCGAACACCAGGCGCTGCCCTACATGAAGGGCGTCCTGCTGGTCCTCGCAGGGCTCGCGATGCTCGACGCGCTGCTGCCGTTGGTGCGTGCCGGCGCGCCGGTGCCTGGCGGAGCCGGCGGCTCGGTGGCGCTCCTTGGCGCGGTGGCCGCCGCGTGCGCGCTCTACCGGATCCTCGATCCCCCGGGGCTGACCGCTGGCGCCGTCTCGCTGACGCTGCTCGAGGGCCCCTGGCTGACGCTGCTCGCCGCGCTGACGATGATGCTGGGTGGCATGTGGCCACGGAGCGTCGTCGGCGCCCCAGCGCCATCCGAGGTGCACGCGCACGGTGTCTGGCCGGGCGTACCGGGGCGGGGCTGAAAGGCGCACGCCCGAGGCGCTCGGAGGTCTGCAAGACGATGGCACGCGATCGCTCCCCCTACGGCTTTCTTGCCTCTGCGCTGGGCGCGGTCGTGCTCGGGTTGGGGGTGTTCCTTCCGTGGTACGGCGTCGGCATCACCGCCCGGGGGGTCGCCGCGGTCCAGAGCAGTGAGAGCCAGGTTGTCGCGCAGTTCGGAAACGCCGCACTGCAGCAGCAGCAGCTCAGCGGCCCGCATGCAGAGCTGAGCTCGATCGCCGGCAGGCAGATTGGGTCCATCAGCGCACATCAAGGATTCAGCAGGATCGCGCCTCTCCTGCTGATCGTCGCGGGGCTAGGGCTCCTGATCGCACTGATCTCCGTCGCTCGCGAGCGCCCCTCCGAGCTTGACGCCAGCGGTAGGTGGATCGCAGTGCTCGGCGCCATCGCCCTGGTCTGCGTGGTCTACCGGATGCTCGCTCGCCCCGCCTGGGAACAGCCGTTCCTGACGCTGTCGCTGCGCGAGGGCGCGTGGCTCGCGCTGCTCGGCGCCGCGGCGATGATCGCCGGCGGGTTGTGGCCACGGCGTGTGGGCGCCGCGCAGGCTTCCCCCGAGCAGCTCGACGACGTCTGGTCGAGGCTCTCCGGGTGGACGCCCGAGGCCTGATAGCGCCAACCCGCGCGCTATCCTTAGTAGTAATCCCCTTAAAGCCGATCAGGATTTCTCTGAAACGGCTTCTCTCTCTCTCAGCACTCGACGGTCGCCGTCGGGAAAGGAGCAAGCACATGGCGCTGCAACTTGGCGACATCGCACCGGACTTCGAGGCCGACACGACCGAGGGCCGCATCAAATTCCACGACTGGATCGGCGATTCCTGGGCGGTGCTGTTCTCTCACCCCAAGGACTTCACGCCCGTCTGCACGACCGAGCTCGGGTACATGGCGAAAATCAAGCCCGATTTCGACGCGCGCAACACCAAGATCATCGGCCTGTCGGTCGACGCGCTCGACAACCACGAGGCGTGGGCCAAGGACATCGAGGAGACGCAGGGAACGGCCCCCAACTATCCGATCATCAGCGACAGCGACTTCAACGTCTCAAAGCTGTACGGAATGCTTCCCGCCGACACCTCCGGTGACGCCGCCGGACGCACGCCCGCTGATAACCAGACCGTGCGCAACGTGTTCGTGATCGGGCCCGACAAGAAGGTCAAGCTGATCCTCGTCTACCCGATGACGACCGGACGCAACTTCGACGAGGTACTGCGGGTGATCGACTCGCTGCAGCTGACCGCCGGCCACAAGGTCGCCACGCCGGTCAACTGGCAGCCGGGCGAGAAGGTGATCATCTCGGGCGCCGTCTCAAACGACGAGGCCAAAGAGACCTACCCCGATGGGTGGGAGGAGCCACGGCCCTACATCAGGCTCGTGCCGCAGCCGAGCTGAAGCATCTGACTCGCGACGCCAGGCGCTAGGCGAGCGAGAGCTCGCCGTCGGGCGCGTCCGTCCGCAGCCGTTCGAGCAGCGTCTCGAGGATGCGGGCGGTCGCACCCCAGATCAGGTGCTCGTCGATGACGTAGGTGTCGGTTTCGAAGGTGATGCCCCGGCGTTCCATCCGGGTTCGCGTCCTGCCCGCGCGCACCGCCTCCAGCGGCAGCTCCAGTACAGCGTCGACCTCTCGCGCCGACAGCTGCCACACGACCCCCGCCGGAACCGTCCCGACGAACGGATGGATCATGTAGTTGGTCGCCATCGTCGAGGTCGGCGCGAGCGCTCCCAGCAGCTCGACGCGCGAACGGTCCAGGCCGATCTCCTCTTCGGCCTCGCGCAGCGCCGTCGCCGTCAGGTCCGGATCCTCCGCGTCCTGGCGTCCGCCCGGAAACGAGATCTCGCCCGCATGGCGGCGCAGGTCGGCGCGACGCCTCGTGAGCACCACATGGGGCTCGCGCGTCTGCGCGGCGAGGAACAGCGGTACGAGGACCGCCGCCGGGATCGGCTCGCTGCCGGCAGGCCGGAGGAAGCTTGCGGAGTCAGAGGCGTCAGGCGGCCAGGTGAACGCGCTCAATGCGCTCCTGGAACATGACCTCGCCGTCGAGCACGCGGTGCACAGGGCACTTGGCGGCGATCACCCGCAGGCGTTCCACCTGTTCCTCGGGGAGGTTGTCCGGCAGGCGCATCACCAGCTGGAACTTGGTGGGAGCGCCGCGCTCCGCCGGGCTGTACTCGACGTCGACCTCCACGTGTCCGATGTCCCAGCCCTTGCGTGCCGCGTACATCTCGATCGTGATCGCCGTGCACGAGGCGAGGCTCACGGCGAGCAGCTCTTGAGGGTCAGGTGCGCTGTCGTCCCCGCCTGCGTCAAGCGGCTCGTCCACCGTTATCTGGTGGTCGCGGACCTGCACTGTGTGCCTGAGTGTTCCGCCATCGCGGATCGCGGAGGCCTTCATCCTTGTGAGCCCTGGCGTATGTGTCAATTCGATCCCCTCGATCGGCTGCTACGTGAACTGATTTTCATGATACTCACCGGTCGGACGCGCCCAGCGAGTTGAACAGCAAGCCGGTGAGCAGCTTCGGGTAGAAGAACGTCGACTTTGGCGGCATGTTCTCACCCGCCGCCGCGACGTCACGCACCTGCCCGACCGGCGTCGGGCGCATGAAGAACGCGGCGTCGTACTCGCCTGAGCGGACCATCGCCAGCGCCTCGGCCGTGTCGCGTGCGTAGAACAGGCCGTTGAAGTGAGCGATGTCCTCGTCGCTGTAGCCGAGCGCGTTCTTCAGCAGCAGCGTCTCCAACACGCCCGTGTCGAGATGCCGGTATGCCTCGGAGTGCTCGGGCAGCGCTCCGTCTGCGATCGCCTGGTCCTTCAGCGTCAGGCGCAGCGCGCGTCCGTCGCGCCCCTCGATGTAGCCGAGCTGGAGCGGCGTGCCCTCGCCGGGCGGCGGGGCGATCTCCTCGACGGGCACCTCGGTGATGTCGAAGTCGCGCTCCAGCGCCTCCTGCAGCGCCGCCCGGCGCTCGTCGTCGAGTTTGCCGATCAGACGATGGGTGGGGAACACCGTCAGGCCCGGGTCCTCCAGCGCGACGAGGCACATCAGGATGTAGCGATGGTCGCCCTCGCCGCCGACCTCCTCCGCATACGCCTGCATCGTCTCGTAGCGGTGGTGGCCGTCCGCGATCAGCAGCTCCGCATCGCCCGTCGCGGCCTGCACCGCCGCGATCGCATCGGGATCCGACACGCGCCACAGACGATGCACGGTACCGTCGGCGTCTTCGATGTCTGCCCACGGCGTCTGCTCGGTCGCCGGCGCGATCGCGCGCCAGGCGGCTTCGGTCGGGTCGGAGTACAGCGAGAAGATCGGCGAGATGTTCGCCTGCGTCGCGCGCGTCAGCCGCAGCCGGTCCTCCTTGGGGCCCGGGTGGGTCCGCTCGTGCGGGCGCACGCGTCCCGGGCCGTAGTCCTCGATTCGCACACGGCAGAAGAACCCGCGCCGCGTGCGCCTCTTGCCGTCGGGCCCCGTGTAGTCCTGCGTGTGCGCCCACAGCGCCGGCTGCTCGTCACGGACGAGCGCGCCCTGCGCCTCCCAGCTCTCGAACAGCTCGCCCGCCGTCGCGTAGGGGTCGATGTCGCCCGCAGCGCTCGGGTCCTCGCCGTGCGCGCCCAGCGGCAGGTCGACCGCCACCACGTTGAACGGCGAGCGCGCGATCAGCTCCGCGCGCTGGGTCGCGTCGATCACGTCATACGGAGGCGCGACCACATCGGCGAGGGTGCCGACCACGGCGGGGTCGTAGTGGAGAGCGCGCAGGGGTTGGACGTCGGCCATGGCGGCTCGTGAGGCTAGCAGCGGGGGACGTATCGCGTGCGATGGCTGCGCGGACGTCTACGCTATGGGCACGGGGCGTGGCGCAGCCTGGTAGCGCACCTGCTTTGGGAGCAGGGGGTCGTGGGTTCAAATCCCGCCGCCCCGATATTTCGGATCCCCTCCAAAAGAACAGTTTGGACGGGTTGGCGATGCAGGATCTCAGAAGTGGCGGCAGTCGTACCATCGCAGTCCGTCCGTAGGATCGACGTCATGAGCATGATTGCTGCTGACGCTTCTCGCGATGGCTACGCGCTTGCCTACCGCGAGGCCAGAATGGGATTGGAGGATCAGGAGAGGTCGGTCGTAGAGCTTCGGGGGCGCGCTGGTGCGCTGATCGCTGCTGCGGCCATCACGACGTCCTTCTTTGGCGGCCAAGCACTTGCAAAGCACGACATCAGCGCTGCGGCGTGGATCGCAATCGGCTGCTTCGTGATGCTCGGTTTCGCGGTGCTGATGGTGCTGTGGCCGCGTCGGGACTGGGAGTTCTCGTTGGCGCCAGACCAGTTCATCGCCACGTATCTCGAGCCGACGGAAGGGGAGCCACTCGCGCTCCACCTGATCGAACGTGACCTCGCTTTGCACATGGGTCGCAGCGCGGAACGGAATCGTCGCCAGCTCAGGACTCTGATGGGAGTCTTTCGCGTAGGTGCCACGCTGTTGGTGGTCGAGGTGCTTGCATGGGTGGTTGCCCTCGTGTTGCAGCGATAGACTGACTGCGATGCCTGACAAGCCGACTCCGCAGCCGTCTCCCGCACCTCCGCGTCCCGAGCCTGTGCGTCCTAGCCCGATGGTCGGCGAGACACGCGGCGGGGACAACTCGGGACGTTAGCTTCTCGCAGCAGCGGCCGGCACACGGCCGACCCTCCGCTACGCCGCCCGTGCGCTCGGCACAAGCCGCAGCCGCCCCGGCAGGAACGGAATCACGGCGCGCTTGACGTAGTCGGCGCCGCCCGCCACGAGTGCCTTGCGCACCACGGTGGGCGGCAGCGCTGAGAAGCCGTACTGCTCGCGGATCGAGTCCGGCAGCAGCGCGACGGTCACGAAGTTGACGGTCTCGAGCAGCGGGCGCGCGAGCAGCGGCACCGGCGGTTCGAGCACGATCTGGCGGGCTCGCTGCCGCGCCCAGTCTGTGACGACGAGCTCCTCCCCGTCGAGCATCCGCGCGCGATATTCGCGCAGCTCTTCGAGGGTCGAGGGCATGTCGCGGCGCTTGAGGCCGAAGAGTGTTCCGACGAGCTTGTAGTCCTCCCACAGGGCAGCCTGGTCGGCATCCGAGAGGGAGTGAACGTATCGGCCGTAGACGACCATCGCCGAGTCCACGAGCGTGAACAGCACCCACAGCAACAGCCCGGGGTCGTCCGCTCGGTAGGTGGTGCCGGCCGCATAGGAGCCGATCTGCTCGGGCAGGCGCCCGCTCACGCGTCGATGCATCGCCCGCACTCCTCGAGTGACCCGGTCCACCTCGGCGCGCGGGCCGAACGCGATGATGTTCATCGTCTTGGCCGTCCGAGCCAGTCGCTCGTACGGCTCCTCGAGCGCGGTTGAGTGGGCGAGCAGCCCGAACACCGCGAGGGGATGCGCAGCCTGCATCAGCAGCGCGCGCGGGGCCGAGAGCGCCAAGGCACGCTCGCGGTGAACGCGCCGGAACATCGAGTCGTCGTCGAAGTAGCCGCGCACCTGGCTACGTGGCCCTGTGTGGAGGCGCGGTAACCGGTTGGGGAGCGCCGCGGGTGCGAGCCGATCCGCGGATCGCCACAAGCGTGCCCACGCAGAGCGCGCTCGCGAGCACGTAGACGAGCCAGTCTCCGGAGACTCCCGCGATCGCGCCGGCCGCGAGCGGCCCGAGCATCGCGCCCAGCGCCCACACGGCGTTCATCACGCCGAACGCGTGTCCTTGCGCGAGGCCGGCGTGTTCAGCGCCGTCGGCGATCAACGTGAATGCCGGCGTGAAGAGGATTCCGTAGGCAATCGACGCGAGAAACACGAGCAGTGCGTACAGCAGCGGTCGCCCGGCGAGCGCCAGCATCAATGACACGAGCGCGGCCGCGACCAGCGCCAAGCGCACCGGCACGAGCGCGCCGCGCCGGTCGCTCACCCGTCCGATGAACGGCGACGCGGCAGCCTCCAGGGCGGCGCTGAGCAGCCACACGGCTGCGATCGCGCTCGCGCCCCAGCCGACCGCCGCGAGGTGCAGCGGACCGAGCACCGAGAGGATCCCCGCGAGCAGCGACGCCATCGACAGAAGCGCCAACCCGCTCGCCAGACGCGGGTTTGCAAACGCACGGATGACCCGCCCGGTCACCGGCTCCTGCACCTTTGGCGCGGGGGTGAGCAGGGTACGGACGGCCAGCAGCGCCGCGACGCCCGCGAGCGCGCAGAAGATCACCGTACGTCCGAGGATCGCTGCGGCGGCGCCCACGACCGGGCCGAAGAGGGCGCCGACCACCGCCGCGCCCATCGCCACGCCGATCAACTCCCCGCGACGGCTTCGCGGCGCCGCCGCGAGCAGCCACGAGAACGCGCCCGCCCAGGTGAACGCGCTGCCGCACCCCTGCAGCACCCGCGCCGCGAGCAACGTGGAGAAGCCGTTCGCCAGCGCGAAGCCGATGCTCGCGACGCCCATCAACGCCAGACCCACTAGCACCGCCCGGCGGGGCCCGATCCGAACCGCCGCGAAACCGCCGGGAAGGCCCCCGAGCAGCGCGCCGACGGCGTAGGAAGCGGTGAGCACGCCCGCCGAGAACTTCGACAGTCCGAACTCGCGCGTGAAGTGCGGCAGGAGCGGCGTGAGCGCGACGAACAGCATCGTGTCCACGAACACCACCGCCGCGACCAGTAGGAGCAGACGGCGCATGAGCGCCACGCTAGCAACGCCTCGTATGCAGGGCCTGCGCTTCGCGGGCCCACGCCCCACGACAGCGTTGCGCTCCGGCGGTCGCTGCGGGAAGCAGTTCGCCGTGAGGGAGTCTGACTGTGACGATGGGGCCCAAGGCTGGCGTTCCCGTCAGCTCGTGGCGCGTCGGGGTCCCCGCCTCGGCGCGTCACGAGCACCGGACGCCGCGTCAGGCGCCGAGCGCGAACAGCGGCCAGCGACCGGGTACGCCTTTCAGCTCGTGAAAGCCCCGGTCGGCGAACGTGAATGGGCCGCCGACCACGGTGCCGAACACCGTGCCGGATACCAGCACTTCGCCGGCGGCGGCGAGGCCGCTGATGCGCGAGGCGATGTGCACTGCCATGCCGCCGACGTCGTCGCCGATCAGCTCGCACTCACCGGTGTGCATGCCGACACGCACCTCGATGTCGAGGGCACGTGCGCTGCGCGTGATCGCCAGCGCGCAGCGCAGCGCGCGTGACGGCGGCCCGTCGAAGGTCGCGAGGAAGCCGTCGCCCACCGTCTTGACCTCGCGGCCGCCGAAGCGCGCGAGCTCAGCGCGGACGCACTCATCGTGCTCCGCGAGCAGGTCGCGCCAGCGACCGTCGCCGAGCTTCGCTGCCCGCGCTGTCGCGTCGACGATGTCGGTGAACAGCACCGTGAGCAGCGCTCGCGCGAATTCTCCGCCGCTGCGCACACCCGTCAGGAACTCCTCGATCTCCTCGACGATCGCATCGCTGTCGCCCACGAACGGGAACGAGTCCTCTCCCTCGAGCTCGACGTAACGCGCACCTGGTATCCGCTCGGCGAGATAGTGCGAGTGGCGCACATCCCACACGCGCTCCCGGGGCCGGTGCATGACGAGCGTGGGCACGCGGATGCTCGGCAGCACGTCGCGCACGTCGAGGTCGATCATCGCGTTGGCGATGATCCGCGCCTCGTTCGGGCTCGCGGAGAGCCGCTGCATGCGTGCGAACCATGCGACCAGCGCGGGGTCCTCGGCCATCGAGGGCGCCCAAGCGGCCATCGCGTCGCTGTTGGGTTCACCCCAAGACGCGATGTTGCGCTCGCTGAGCGCCTCGCGCTCCTCGCGCGTCATCGCCCAGTCGTAGTCGGGCGCCCACGAGGTGCGCGCGATCGAGGCGTACATGATCAGCGCGCCGATGCGCTTGGGATGCTCGGCCGCGAGCAGCGCACCCACGAGGCCGCCCTGCGCGTAGGTGAGCAACGCGGCGCGTTCGCTGCGGGCGGCGTCGAGGACAGCGAGCGCATCGCGAGCCTCCTGCTCGACTGTGTATGCATCGATGATCCGCTCGGACAGTCCGGTCCCGCGGCTGTCGTAGAGGATCAGGCGGCCGAATGTCGTGAGCCGTTCCAGGAAGCGGCGGTTGGCGGGTGCCTCCCACAGCTGCTCCAGCTGGGTGAGCCAACCGCTCAGGAACAGCAGATCTAGCGGCCCGTCGCCCACGACCTGGTAGGCGATGCTCGCGTCGCCGCTGCGGGCATATCGAGTGACAGGCCCCATCAGGGGTCTTCTATCAGGGCGCGAAACGGCGCCGACGGCTCCACGCTCGCGCCGGCGGCGAAAACGCGGTCGGACAGCCACAAGTCCGAAGTGACGACCCGGATCGCACCAGGCTCCGCGGCGGCGGCGAGCAGTCGAACGATCTCGTCATCGGCGGAGTCGCGCCGCGGACGCGGCGCGTAGGCGACCTCTACGACAGTCGAGCGGATCGGCGGGGACGGCGGCTGCTCGAACACGACGGTGACGTCGGCGCCGCTGCTCGCTGCCCAGCGCTCGAGCATGTCGACCAGACGGACCATCGCCGCGTGCCGGTCCCGCCACCACGCGTCGGGTCGCGTCCCGATCACGTTCATTCCGTCCACGAGCCAACGCACCGGGGCAAGCGTACGGGCTCGACCCTCGCGTCGGCGGCGCGCCCACAGCGAGCCGCAGAGCGAGGTGCTCGCCTCGCGCCGGCGTTCCTGCTGGAGTTCGCCTTCGATGCGACTCGAGGGCATCCAGACCGGCGACATCGTCGAGGTCGATCTCCGCGGCCGGCGCTTTCACGCGCTCGTCACGGGGACCTCACCGGGCGGTCTGGCGATCCAGCCGACGGACCGGCGCGTCAACCACTACTCGTGCCGAAGCCGAGACGTCGTCGGACATTGGTCCAAGCGTGGAAGGCCGCGAGCGACGAGCGAGCCGCTGCGCCCCTCGCCGCGCCAGCTGCAGATCGATCTCGCGCCGGAGCACGAGGCACCGCGCGACGGGTGAGCCGGCGCGGAGCATGCGCGGCGCAAAATGGAGACAATAGTCAGCATGCACGCACGATTCGGTCAACGGCAGCGCGACGGAGACGACCGGCTCGAACGCGCGATCGTGCTGCTCCTGCTCACTGAGGAACACCGTCAGGCGTGTGCGCCAGGGCAGCTCGTGGCCGAGCTCGCCACGGATCCGTCCACACTCGAGCGGGCACTCCACAGGCTCAGCGAGGCGGGTGTGGTCGAGTTCGCAGGCCGCGACGTCCGAGCGTCCCGTGCGGCGCAGCGCATCGACGAGCTCGGTCTGATCGGCATTTGACGAACCCCGCGACGGCGCCGGCGGCAGATGTTCAGGCGCTGGGATATAGGGTCCCGAGGATGAGTACCCGTGCGCTCATCCTCTCGTGGGAGTACCCGCCCGTGATCGAGGGCGGTCTCGCCCGGCACGTTCGCAAGCTCGCCGAGGCGCTGGTTCGTCAGGGAGTGGGCGTCGACGTGCTCACGCGTGGGGTGCCGTGCGAACCCGAGCTGGAGCGGGCAACGGTCGGCGACTGCGGCGGCGTCAACGTGCACCGCGTGCCCGAGCCCGGCTGGCCTCGCGACCTCCACCGCTTCGTCGCGTGGGTCGAGCAGATGAACCGGGACATGCTCGCGGCGGGCGAGGCGCTCGCGCAAGAGCACTCCTACGACCTCGTGCACGGGCACGACTGGCTCGTCGGGCAGGCTGCGGCGGCGCTCGCGGACCGCTTGCGGGTGCCGTATGTCACGACGATCCACGCAACCGAGCACGGGCGTCACCAGGGGTGGGTGGACAAACCGCCGCAATCGCACATCCACGCGGTAGAGCGACGGATGGCGCGCCGCGCAGATCAGGTGATCGTCTGCTCCTACTACATGCGCGGACACGTCGCAGACATCTTCGACATCGACGAGCGGCGGGTGGCGGTGATCCCCAACGGCGTTGATCCGAGCGAACTCCAGCCGACGGGAGACCTCGCCGCGCTGAGGCGCGAGTTTGCAGCCCCGCACGAGAAGCTCGTGCTGCTAGTCGGGCGGCTGGTCTATGAGAAGGGCTTCCAGCTGGCGCTCGACGCGCTTCCCGGTGTGATCGAGCAGGTCGGCAACGTGCGCTTCCTTGTCGCGGGTAGCGGCACCCACGAGGCGGAGCTGAAGGCACAGGCGCAGCGGCTGGGCCTGTCCGGGCACGGGACGTTCCTCGGCTGGATCGGCGACGACGTCCTGCACTCGCTCTACCGAATCGCCGATCTGTGCGTGGTCCCCTCGATCTACGAGCCCTTCGGACTGGTCGCGCTCGAGGCGATGGCCTCCGGCTGCCCGTGCATCGTCGCCGACACAGGTGGGCTGCGCGAGGTGGTGCCGGGCGGCGAGCATGTGGGGCTCCGCTTCAACGGCGGGGACGCCGAGCATCTCGGTGTGATGATCGAACGCCTGCTCGTCGACGAGGCGCTGTGCGACCGACTGGTGACGCAGGCCTCCGAGCACGTGCTGCGCTTCGATTGGGATGACATAGCCGAGCGCACGCGCGGCATCTACGATGGGCTACAGCAGCTTGCGCCACGGCAGGAGCCACGGGAGGAGGTCGGGAGAGGATGACGCAGATGCTCGAGGGGTTGATGCAGAACGACTTTCCCCTGACCCTCAACCACATCAGGCGGAGGTTGACCGCCGGCAACCAAGGCGCCGAGGTGGTGACGCTCGCCCCCGACGGCTCGAGCGTCGCGCGTGCGAGCCACGCCGAGGTCTCGGCGCGGGTCGATCGCCTGGCACGTACGCTGCGGACGCTCGGAGTCGAGCCGGGCCAGCGCGTCGCGACGTTCGCCTGGAACAACCAACGCCACTTCGAGCTGTACTTCGCGGTGCCGTGCCTTGGGGCGGTGCTGCACACGCTCAACATCCGCCTGTTCGAGGAGCAGATCACCTACATCGTCAACCACGCCGAGGACCGGATCATCTTCGTCGACGACTCGCTCGTGCCGATGCTCGAGAAGTTGGTGCCGAGCTTCGAGAAGGTCGAGCACTACGTTGTCATGGGCGACGGCGACACCGGTGAGCTGCCGAACGCGATGCGCTACGAGGATCTGCTCGAGCAGGCCGGTGACGGACCATTCGATTATCCAGAGCTCGACGAGCGCCAGGCGGCGGCGCTTTGCTACACGAGTGGCACCACCGGCAATCCCAAGGGCGTCCTGTACTCGCACCGGTCGATCAGCCTGCACTCGACCGTCACTTTGACCAAGGACGGCACCGCGATCTCGCGCGCCGACCGCATCCTCGCGGTCGTACCGATGTTCCATGTCAACGCGTGGGGGCTGCCCTACGGTGCGGCGCTCGCCGGCGCCGACCTGATCCTGCCCGATCGCCATCTGCAGCCGGAGCCGCTGGCTGCCCTGATCGCGAGCGAGCGACCGACGCTGATGGGCTGCGTTCCCACGATCTTCCAGGGACTGCTCAGCTACGCCGAGCAGCACCCTGAGCTCGATCTCTCCTCGCTGTCGAACGCCGCGTGCGGGGGCTCGGCCGTGCCGCGACAGCTGATGAAGGACTTCGAGGAGCGACACGGCGTGCGCATCTTCCAGGCCTGGGGCATGACGGAGACGAGCCCCGTCGCCACATACTCACGCCCGCGCGAGCGCGAGCACGACGACGCTTACTGGGACGAGCGCGCGATGCAGGGTCGGCCGCTGCCGTGGGTCGAGCTGCGACTCGCCGACGACGAGGGCAACGAGGTGACGTGGGACGGGTCCTCCACCGGTGAGATCGAAGTGCGCGGCCCGTGGGTCGCCTCGCGCTACTTCGCCGACAGCTCCGAAGACGAGAAGTTCGCCAGCGGCTGGCTGCGCACCGGCGACATCGCCTCCGTCGACGAGCGCGGGAACGTACAGATCACAGACCGCTCCAAGGACGTGATCAAGTCGGGTGGCGAGTGGATCTCCTCCGTCGAGCTCGAGAACGAGCTGATGGCGCACCCGGACGTGCTCGAGGCCGCCGTCATCGCCAAGCCCGACGAGCGCTGGGCGGAGCGCCCCCTGTGCTGCGTTGTGCTGCGCGACTCCTCCCCTGTTGGAGCTGAGGAGCTCGTCGAGCATCTGCGTGGGCGTGTGGCGAAGTGGTGGCTGCCGGATGAGTTCGCGTTCGTTGCCGAGATCCCAAAGACGAGCGTCGGCAAGTTCGACAAGAAGGTGCTCAGAGGCCAACTGGCGGAGGGGACACTGGGCGGCCGAGTGCACGTGAAGTGACCGCCGCGGCACTCGCGGTTGGCACGCAGCCGCCCGGGTAACGCGCAAAGAGCGAGCCACCGACCACTGTTGGCGCCGCCATAGCTGATAGACCTTGCTCGATGAAGGCGGGCGATAGCTTGCAAAAGGCGGACCAGAGATCGATATCTTGCGAGAAACAACCGACGGGACAAGTACGGATGCAGCCCCGAAGCGGGGTTGCTGGCAGCGTTCACCACACCATCAACGGGAGGTTGGCATGACTCGGACCGATGTCATGGCCTCGAGCAGGCCACTTAGTGCACACGCAGCTTCGATGAGGGGGAGGTCGTCCAGCGTCTTGCGTGGGCTGTCGATCACTTCCGTGCTCCTGATGTTTGCGCTCGCGCTTGCACCCGGCGCGGCGCTGGCGGCAGAACCCACCAGTGGCTACACCACGCCGTCCACCACCACGACCGGCACCACAACGACGCCGACCACGCCGGCGACGACAACGACGAAAACCACGCCCGCGACGGGCACGCTGCCGTCGAAAGAAGCAGAAAAACCGACGTCCAGCACGCCCGCGACGGAACCCTCGCCGGAAAAAACGAGCACCACCCCGACCGCGACGACCGCTAAATCGGGCACGCTGCCGTTCACCGGATTCGACCTGCGGTGGGACATCGGCATTGGCCTTCTGCTCCTGGCCGCCGGTTTCTCGATCGTTGCAATGCAGCGCAGGCAGCACCGCGACAACGGCAGCTGAGCGCAGCTCTGACCGCTTCTCGACGGCCGTCGGCTCGAGCGCCGGCGGCCGTCTGTCGTTCCGCCTTAGAACCTCAGGCCGAGAGCTTGTGTTCGCGCCCGGCGCAGTCGAACAGGACGAGCGTGTAAACGGTGGCGGGGGGAGGGCCGTGCCAGATCGGCGCAGGCACGATCTTGCAGGCGCGCAGCACGGCCTTCGTGGCGAGGTTGCCGCCGCGTGAGGCGTAAGCGCCACCGAGCAGTACGTATCTTGCTTCGTGTCGGGTGACGAGGCGAGCGAGCCCGCGACCGTCGAGCGTGGGATCGCTACCGCTGTAGCCGCCGAGCGCGCCCGCGTGGACGCCGAGCAGGATCAGCGGGGCGGCCGTGGGCGCAGCATCGGTCAACACCGCCCAGCGGGTCCCGGTTTTCTGCTCGGCTAGATAGCGGATCAGATTGTGGTCGAGGCGCAGGTCGGCGGGAGTGCTGTCGAGTTCAGCCCTAGCGGTCGCTTCGTGCGGGCCGGCCGCGGGGAAGGTCCCTTCGACAGGCGCGAGCCACGTCGTCGCCGCATACACGCCGGGCGCGATCAGCAGCACGCCCAGCGTCAGCGCCATACCCGCTGCGGCGACGCGAGGCAGAGCCATCAGACATAAGCCGGCGACGGCGACACCGATCAGCACCGGGATCAGCCAGAGCATGTAGTGCTGTTCTTCGAGGATCACGATCTGCACGGCGACCGTGGCGGCGACCGCGCACAGGGCCAGTGCCAGCGCCCAATGGCGCCGCCGTGCGAGCCACGTGAGCGAAACCGCGCCCGCGCCAACCATCACCGCGGCGCCGGGGCCCATCGCCGATGCGTAGTAGGGATGAACGATGCCCTTGGAGAAGCTGAGGATCGCCGCCTCCACGAGCAGCCAGCCACCGAAGACGATCATCGTCGCCAGCCGGGGGTTACGCGACGAGCGCTCCCCGAGGAACGCCAGCAGGCCGAGGGCGATCACGCCGAGCAACGCGAACGGCAGCAGCCACGCGCTCTGATCGGCGAGTCCTGACTCGAACAGCCGCAACGGACCCGCCGAGTCGGCGAAGAACAGCGGGCTCACGAGCCTGCCATCGGGAAGGAATTGCGGCGGTTCCTTCGCGACCGGCGCCGCACGCACAGGCCCGGATGCCGCGCGGCGCGCCGACTGCGCCGGGCGGTGTCGTGGGACGATCGCCAGCCCCGCACCTGCGGCCGCCGTTATCTGACCCGGGCCGCCGATCTCGCCTTCGACCCGGCCGAACCCGTTGTAGTCGAACGTCAGGCCGAGCTCAGTGTTGTTGGTCGAGCTGCCGACGTAGGGGCGCTGGGAGGCGGGGGTCAGTTCCACGAACGCGATCCACGAAAACGACACGATTGCGACGACCGCGCCAGCCGCGAGCAGGCTTGTCAGGCGCCGCAGCACCGTTCCCGGCGCGCACAGCACGTATGCGAGCGCGATACCGGGGACGATCAGGTAGGCGGCGAGCGTCTTCGTGTTGAACGCGAGTCCGACGAGCAACCCGCAGAGCAGGAGCGGGCGCCAGTGTCCAGTTTCAATCGCCGAGAGGGCTGCTCCGCAGGCGAGGATCATCAGCAGGATCAGCAGCGGGTCAACGCCGTTGTCGCGCGAGACAGCCACGAACGAGGGGAACACCGCCAGCGCGAGCGCGCTGCACACTGCAGCCATCGGGCCCAGGCGACGTGTAACCACGCGGTAGAGCACGGCTACGGAGATGACCGAGACGATCGCCTGCGGCAACAGCAGGCTGAGCGGCGAGAAGCCGAACAGCTTGGCGCTAGCCGCCTGCAGCCACAACGCAAGCGGCGGCTTGTCGATCGTGACGAGCCCGCCGGGGTCGAACGACACGTACAGGAAGTTGTGCAGCGAGTGAAGCATCGACTTCACCGCGGCCGAGTAGAACGTGTTGGCGTAGCCGTTCTGACTCAGGTTGCGCGTGTTCAGCACTGCCGACAGCGCAAGGACGCCGCCGAGCGCAAAATGTTGCGGGCGCACGCGGGCAAGCAGCCCTCGCAGCGAGATGCGCCGCTCAGCCACGGCCGAGACGCCGGCCGGATGCGCCGCCTCGGACGCTTCGACAGCGACCGTTTCGCCGGTGGCGCTCACGGGGCCGAGTACCGGCTACCTGCCCCGCGGTGCGCGCAAACGGCGGCTGTTGCTCGCCGTCGCCCCTGCGCTGCCCGTGGATCGGCGGGCGATTCGAAAGGCCATCCGATCACGATTGCGCGCACGCTAGCGCAGAGCCGGGTGGGACCAGACATACGACTGTCGTTAATACCCACAGCCCTAAGCGCTTGCTAAAGGGCACTCGCCCCCGCGCGTCTCGCGGCGCGGGGACCGATGCAGGAGCGCGGACAGGGTGCAAACGGTCAAGTCCAGGCGGGCCCCTCCATAAGATCTCTGAAATGCTCCATCCAGATCCGTTGCCGTCAGCTGGTGTCCTCGAGCAGGTTCGGCGCCTGGCCGGACCGTCGGCCACGATCGACTCGGTGGTGAGACTGGAGGGCGGCCAGCACGCCGCGACGTGGAGGGTGGACACCGCGAGCCCCGCCGTCACTCTCGTCGCTCGGCAGTTCCCGCTTGGCGACTCGGCCGGTGCGTGTGAGGTGCGGGTCTTGCGGGCGCTTGACGGCCTTGGCGGGTTGGCGCCGGTGCTGCTGGGCAGCGACCTGGCTGGCCGGTGGTCGGCGTGTCCAACGACGCTGATCAGCTGGCTTGACGGCCAGGGCGACATCACGCCCACTGATCCCGACGCTTGGGCGACGCAGCTCGGTCACACGCTGGCCGCGGTGCACGCGCTCCCCAGCGAGCGGCTGTCTGCTCTGCCGAGCGTGTTCGACCAACGCGGCGGGTCTCGTGAGGTTTTGAAGGGCCCGCTCGCAACGCGAATCCGGTCTGACTGGTCGCAGATCACAGCCTCGCCGGAGGTGCTCACGCACAACGACTACTGGTCGGGCAACGTCGTCTGGCGAGACGGACTGTTGGCAGGCATCGTCGACTGGTCGGGCGCAGCGCGCGGTCCGCGCGGCTTTGACGTCGGTTGGTGCCGTCTGGATCTCTACCTCCTCTTCGACGAGTGGGTCGCCGATGTCTTCCTGGCGGCCTACGAGGATGCGACCGGTCAGCCGGTCCCCGACATGGGGCTGTGGGATGGCTGGGCGATCGCGCGCTCGCATGATATGGTCGAAACCTGGGCGGCGAACTACCGGGCCTTGGGCCGGGCAGACCTCGACGAGGACGAGCTTCGGCGGCGTCATTCCCAATGGACGGGACTCTCGAGCGCGCCGGCTGCGATCGAGTAGAGCTCGTCGTCAGCCGCTCAGACGCCGTTCTTGGCTTCAACGAGCGGGTGGCTGCCTTTGATGACGTGGCGCCACGTCGCTCGTCAGGAGTCAGGCGGCGTGCCTTTCAGCAGGACCTCCGGGGGATCGCCGCCGAACACCTGCAACCAGGCGCCGCGCGTATCCATGTACTCCCGAATCGCCGTAACGCGGCCGTCGGCGACCTCATAGGCGAAGCAGTAGTCGTTGACATAAGGGCGACCGTTGGGAAGCGTCGCCGACATCCTGTGCTCGGCCAGGACCACGTCCCCCTCGCCAACCATCGACCGCGGCTCGAACGCCACGTTCGCGAAGAACCGCGGGTAGTCATGGGCCATGAATGCCACGATCGAATCACGGTCGAGGTCGTTGAGGCCCCGCGGCGGCCCTGCGTCATCGGCACCTCCGAGTCCGAGCGCCACCTGTGTGGCGTTGCCCGCAGGAGCCACCCAGATGACATCGGGATGCAGCAACGCCGCGATGCGATCCGGGTCTCCCGTGGCGTAGGCCGCGTAGAGCGCCTGAACTGTCTCCTTCGCGGTCATCGCTTGAGCCTAGCCCAGCGAGACGCCTGGTTGTCGGTTTGAACGACGATCGTCGGCCCTTCGAAAATGCGGATGAGAGGACTCGAACCTCCACCGGGTTGCCCCGACACGGACCTGAACCGTGCGCGTCTACCAATTCCGCCACATCCGCGTGGGATGCGAAGATATCGCAGAGGCTGCGTCGGCCCATGCTGGGGTGCGCCGCGCCCTGCGCGGAACGCGTGACTAGCAGTGCGGGCTTTGGTAGCCTCGGGGCGGATCGGTTTGCGCCGCTATCGTCCAGGGGACTAGGACGCCGCCCTCTCATGGCGGAAACCCGGGTTCGAATCCCGGTAGCGGTATCGCCGCTCGTCAGCCGACGATCTCGAGTCGGGCCGCCGCCGGCCTACCCCCGTTCCGCGGCCAGGCGTTTGGCCGCATCGCGGGCCTCATGGATGTCGCGGTAGTTCGTGGCCCTCGTCATCAGTCCGTCGGCCCACTCGCCCGTCGATGCGTAGCGCAGCTGAACCTCACCGCTGCTGCCGACGGGACGGCCTTTTTGGAGGAGCACCGCGAACGAGACCCCGTTGCCGACGTCAACGATCTCCTCCGCCTCTATCGAGTACTCCTCGTATGCATCCAGCCACTCCTCCATGAAGCCGCGGATCGCCTCGGTTCCCTCGAAAGTGCTCATCCCCCACGGCGACATGTCCCATACCGCGTCGGCGGCATAGAACGTCAGCGCCCGATCAATATCGCGATCGCTCCCGGCCTGAACGCTGCCGCGGACGCGCTCCACCAAGTCGGGGATCGTGGACTCCTCAGACAAGGCAGGAAGTATCCCGCAGAACCTGCGTTGGTCCAGGCCCCAGCGTGGCCCAGCGCGCGGGCGGGTTCTAGATGAGAGCGCCGTGTGGGAGGATTGTTCAGTACGGTGCCGACGCTTGCAACTCGCAATTACTTGGAGGACGACGATGCCGGGCACCACCTGCCACATGTCGATCTCGCTCGACGGCTTCGTCGCCGGGCCGAACCAAAGCCGGGAGAATCCGCTGGGGAAGCGCGGGAGGGAGGTCCATAGCTGGCACCTCGGCGACGAGCGCGCGAACGACGCCGACGCGACGGCAGAGGGCTGGCTCATGCGACCGCGCGGCGCCTACGTCATGGGCCGCAACATGTTCGGGCCGATCCGCGGCGAGTGGGATGAGAACTGGGATGGATGGTGGGGCTCCGAGCCGCCCTACCACGCGCCGGTCTTCGTGCTCACCCACCACGCCCGCGAGCCGATCGAGATGGAGGGGGGCACCAGCTTCCACTTCGTCACTCAGGGCTTCGAGGCCGCTTACGCGCAGGCGCGTGAGACGGCCGGCGAGGATGGCATCGACATCGCGGGCGGCGCCTCGACCGTCCGTCAGGCGCTCGCCGTAGGAGTGATCGACGAACTCACGCTCGACGTCGTCCCCGTCCTGTTGGGGTCGGGCGAGCGCCTGTTCGACGGAGTCGAGTCCCTCGGGTTCGAGCCGGTCGAGGTGCTCCACTCTCCGCTCGCCACGCACATCCGCTACCGGCGGGCGGGTTGAGCGGCGGGAGTCATGACGTCGGCAAAGTCAATCAGGGGCCGCAGTTTGTGGTCCAGGCGGTCGTGGGTTCGAGCCCCATCGCTCACCCCTTAGAGTGCCCAACAAAAAGAGGGTTGGACCAAAACCCCCCGTGCTCACCGCTCCCTCGCTCGGCGGCCCACACGTCTCGTCCGCGCGGCGGTGCACTCGGGCTAGACAACCGAGTTGACCTCCACCTCCTTTTCGTTGATCTGAGATATAGCAGCGGTCAGCCCAGCCTGTTCGAAGGGTGCGCCGTTGACGGACTCTTCCAGGATGTCCTTCGGTCCTCCCACGAAGCTTTCCGGTGTCTGTTTGCCTTTCGATGCTTTAGCTTTCAGAGCTTGCGTCAATGACATTTTGTCGGCTGAGACTGGCGCTATCACCGAGCCCCGTACCGATACGGTCATGATGCCGCAGCTGAATCCCATGAGCGGCCCCATTTTCCCGACGGGGTACAGGTCAAGGCCGATCGCGTTTGTGGAGCTCGTCGCCCCGAGTTCTACGACGCCCAGTTCGCCTTCGAGCGCGTTGGTGACGATTTCTCCCGGCGCGGCGCCCATGCTTGAGCAATTTTCGGTGCTGAGTTTGCATCCTGTGAGCCTGAGGACCACGCCACCAACGGTCGTTGGCCCGGTGTATGCACCCGTGCTCGTCTCTTCTGCACACGTCACTTTCGAGGTGCTGACCGCCGATTCGAGCGTGACTGAACCTGACGCGAGCTGCGTTTTGAAGAGGGCCTTCAGGACGCCCGGATACCATTCATATTCGCCTGTGTACGTTCCGCTCGCTACAAGGCAGGTGGCAGCCGTAAATCCGCCGTTATAGACCGTTTTGGTCCCTACTTTTGTGGGCTGCACTTTGACGCATCTCCCGAATTCCGGGGCACCCACGGTCGTGAGTGAGAGGTCGGGTCCGTAGCTGGTGCCGCTTGTGTTGGTGGCGACGATCCGGAAGTGGTAGCTCGTGTTGGCGCTCAGGCCGGTCACGGCGGCTGCGACCGCTACCGGACTCGAGCCGGACCCCGGCGGTGTGCCGCAGGGCGCACTGGACCCATACAGTTCCGTTGTGCCATATTCGAAGTGGCAGTCACTGACCATCGCCCCGTCGGGGTTCACAGTCGCGTTCAAGGTAGCCGAGGTCTGCGTCAACGATGACGCTACGCCGGTTTGGACCGCCGGGGGGTTGGGAATGGTCGTGAGTGAGAGGTCGGGTCCGTAGCTGGTGCCGCTTGTGTTGGTGGCGACGATCCGGAAGTGGTAGCTCGTGTTGGCGCTCAGGCCGGTCACGGCGGCTGCGACCGCTACCGGACTCGAGCCGGACCCCGGCGGTGTGCCGCAGGGCGCACTGGACCCATACAGTTCCGTTGTGCCATATTCGAAGTGGCAGTCACTGACCATCGCCCCGTCGGGGTTCACAGTCGCGTTCAAGGTAGCCGAGGTCTGCGTCAACGATGACGCTACGCCGGTTTGGACCGCCGGGGGGTTGGGAATGGTCGTGAGTGAGAGGTCGGGTCCGTAGCTGGTGCCGCTTGTGTTGGTGGCGACGATCCGGAAGTGGTAGCTCGTGTTGGCGCTCAGGCCGGTCACGGCGGCTGCGACCGCTACCGGACTCGAGCCGGACCCCGGCGGTGTGCCGCAGGGCGCACTGGACCCATACAGTTCCGTTGTGCCATATTCGAAGTGGCAGTCACTGACCATCGCCCCGTCGGGGTTCACAGTCGCGTTCAAGGTAGCCGAGGTCTGCGTCAACGATGACGCTACGCCGGTTTGGACCGCCGGGGGGTTGGGAATGGTCGTGAGTGAGAGGTCGGGTCCGTAGCTGGTGCCGCTTGTGTTGGTGGCGACGATCCGGAAGTGGTAGCTCGTGTTGGCGCTCAGGCCGGTCACGGCGGCTGCGACCGCTACCGGACTCGAGCCGGACCCCGGCGGTGTGCCGCAGGGCGCACTGGACCCATACAGTTCCGTTGTGCCATATTCGAAGTGGCAGTCACTGACCATCGCCCCGTCGGGGTTCACAGTCGCGTTCAAGGTAGCCGAGGTCTGCGTCAACGATGACGCTACGCCGGTTTGGACCGCCGGGGGGTTGGGAATGGTCGTGAGTGAGAGGTCGGGTCCGTAGCTGGTGCCGCTTGTGTTGGTGGCGACGATCCGGAAGTGGTAGCTCGTGTTGGCGCTCAGGCCGGTCACGGCGGCTGCGACCGCTACCGGACTCGAGCCGGACCCCGGCGGTGTGCCGCAGGGCGCACTGGACCCATACAGTTCCGTTGTGCCATATTCGAAGTGGCAGTCACTGACCATCGCCCCGTCGGGGTTCACAGTCGCGTTCAAGGTAGCCGAGGTCTGCGTCAACGATGACGCTACGCCGGTTTGGACCGCCGGGGGGTTGGGAATGGTCGTGAGTGAGAGGTCGGGTCCGTAGCTGGTGCCGCTTGTGTTGGTGGCGACGATCCGGAAGTGGTAGCTCGTGTTGGCGCTCAGGCCGGTCACGGCGGCTGCGACCGCTACCGGACTCGAGCCGGACCCCGGCGGTGTGCCGCAGGGCGCACTGGACCCATACAGTTCCGTTGTGCCATATTCGAAGTGGCAGTCACTGACCATCGCCCCGTCGGGGTTCACAGTCGCGTTCAAGGTAGCCGAGGTCTGCGTCAACGATGACGCTACGCCGGTTTGGACCGCCGGGGGGTTGGGAATGGTCGTGAGTGAGAGGTCGGGTCCGTAGCTGGTGCCGCTTGTGTTGGTGGCGACGATCCGGAAGTGGTAGCTCGTGTTGGCGCTCAGGCCGGTCACGGCGGCTGCGACCGCTACCGGACTCGAGCCGGACCCCGGCGGTGTGCCGCAGGGCGCACTGGACCCATACAGTTCCGTTGTGCCATATTCGAAGTGGCAGTCACTGACCATCGCCCCGTCGGGGTTCACAGTCGCGTTCAAGGTAGCCGAGGTCTGCGTCAACGATGACGCTACGCCGGTTTGGACCGCCGGGGGGTTGGGAATGGTCGTGAGTGAGAGGTCGGGTCCGTAGCTGGTGCCGCTTGTGTTGGTGGCGACGATCCGGAAGTGGTAGCTCGTGTTGGCGCTCAGGCCGGTCACGGCGGCTGCGACCGCTACCGGACTCGAGCCGGACCCCGGCGGTGTGCCGCAGGGCGCACTGGACCCATACAGTTCCGTTGTGCCATATTCGAAGTGGCAGTCACTGACCATCGCCCCGTCGGGGTTCACAGTCGCGTTCAAGGTAGCCGAGGTCTGCGTCAACGATGACGCTACGCCGGTTTGGACCGCCGGGGGGTTGGGAATGGTCGTGAGTGAGAGGTCGGGTCCGTAGCTGGTGCCGCTTGTGTTGGTGGCGACGATCCGGAAGTGGTAGCTCGTGTTGGCGCTCAGGCCGGTCACGGCGGCTGCGACCGCTACCGGACTCGAGCCGGACCCCGGCGGTGTGCCGCAGGGCGCACTGGACCCATACAGTTCCGTTGTGCCATATTCGAAGTGGCAGTCACTGACCATCGCCCCGTCGGGGTTCACAGTCGCGTTCAAGGTAGCCGAGGTCTGCGTCAACGATGACGCTACGCCGGTTTGGACCGCCGGGGGGTTGGGAATGGTCGTGAGTGAGAGGTCGGGTCCGTAGCTGGTGCCGCTTGTGTTGGTGGCGACGATCCGGAAGTGGTAGCTCGTGTTGGCGCTCAGGCCGGTCACGGCGGCTGCGACCGCTACCGGACTCGAGCCGGACCCCGGCGGTGTGCCGCAGGGCGCACTGGACCCATACAGTTCCGTTGTGCCATATTCGAAGTGGCAGTCACTGACCATCGCCCCGTCGGGGTTCACAGTCGCGTTCAAGGTAGCCGAGGTCTGCGTCAACGAAGACGCTACGCCCGTCTGCATCGCCGGAGGCCGTTGGCTTGCTGGCGGATTGGAGGCCGGCCCTGGTTCGGGGTGCACGGGCAGCAACAGCGGCGGGCGCGGCGACTGTTTGAAATCGAAGTCGTTCGCCAGGCTGCCGAGTCCGGGCACTTCTTCCCGCACGTCCGGCCGCAGATCCGGCCGCCCGTCCGTCAGCGGGTTCAGCCGTTTGCTTTCCAGGAAGTCGTCCTCGATGAACTTGAGGTAGGCGTCGTGGGAGAGCTGCTGGTGGTCGATGTAGCCCGCCTTGGCGTAGGGGCTGATGACGAGGCCGGGCACGCGCAGGCCGTAGCCGTTTTTGTCAACGACGGGAGGCGCGACGTGGTCGTAGAAGCCGCCCCAGTCGTCCCAGGATAGGAAGATCGCGGTGCTGCCCCAGCAGGGGCTGCGCATTATCGAGTTGATCAGAGTCGTGACGTACGTCTGCCCCCTGGAGATCGGCGAGGGCGGGTGTTCGCTCACTTCGTTGCTCGGCACGATCCACGAGACGTTCGGGAGCCCACACGAGGGTCCGGCGTGAACGGCTTCGTAGAGGCTCGGCAGAGGCTGGATGTTCCCGAGCTGGCCGTCCTCTTTCACGTCGGTGAAGTCGGCCAACGGGTTCCAGATGCCGGGTGTCTTGGCTTCCTGGTGGACCTTCGCGCAGGTGACCGCTTCGTCGTCCTCGCAGTCCGGCTCGTCGCCTTCGTGCACGTAGTAGCGCCAGCTCACGCCGTCCTTCTGCAGCAGGTAGGTGATGTCCGTCCACGCGTAGGTCGCACGCCCGGGTTCGAGCGGGGCTGACCAGCTTTTAGCGGGCTGGCGCGGGTTCAGCGTGCCCACGCAGTCCAGCGCGTCTTGGTCGCCGTTCGGGCAGATGGCCGACCAGCCCGACGTGAGATACAGGTGCTCGGGCAGGCTCCACGAGGCCGCGGACTCGAACATGTCGTCCTGCAGCACGAAATCCTCCGCGTAGGTCCAGTAGTTGGGGATCTCCCGCGCGTCGTGGTAGCCCATCACCTGCTGGGCGCAGTTGGCTTCCACTTTGGGGCATTTCCCGCAGCCGCCCGTTGTGGTGCAGCCGAATTTGCCCTCGGCCTGCCCGACGAACCCGTCCATCTTGCCGCCGTCGATGTCCGCAACCGCCGCTTCGGTGCCATGCGGGCCGCCCCAGTCCTTGTCGCTCGAGTCGTGGAACGGTTTGACGCAGCCCCCGTAGACCGGGTCCGGCACGCACACGCCTGCGGGGATCCCGTTCGCCCCGGGGAACGTGCCGAAGTAGGAGTCGAACGAGCGGTTCTCCTGCATGATCATGACGACGTGCTGGATCTTGTGAATGCCTTCCAGGGGGGCCGCGTCCGCCCACGGAGCAAGCACAAGCGCCAGCACCAGCGCGACCAAGGCGCCACCCATCGACGCGATGCCCGGACGCGTCTGGGTGCCCCCTAAGTCGCGTCTCACGACATCAGCGTCTTATACACATCGTTAGCTTCTCATATCGATCGGGGGGAGGAGTCCCCCGGGACGCAGTAGGGCCAATGGATGCTAGAGGCACAGTACTTGACGCCGTGGTGCCGAGCACAGTCGACATAAAGACGTGTTCGATCTGGTATTCAGTGGCAAGTTTCCCCGTGGCTTCGACTCGGTCCAGGATGTCCTGCGTCGAAGCGACAACAGTCACGCTGCCTGCCTCGCAAGTGCTCCCGTTGAACACGATTGGGACTTCCACCACGAACGAGACGGGTATGGCTGGCGCCGTAGAGCCACCGTTCGCCGGAGAGACTGAGGAGATCGGGAACGGCTCGTGTTCGTAGAACGTACATCACAGGACCCTGCGCGGTCTCGAGCCGACCCGTGGCGCCGAGGCGCTCGAACGTCTGTACCGCGTTGCCGAGCAGGCTATCGCTGTCGACGTTCGTCTTGCCTGCCGGTGGGATCAGGTCTTTCATCAACGTAGTAGCCTGGCTGAACGGTTTAGTGCGGCTCATGGGGGTTGCAGGTGGCGGAGTCGGTTGAGCTTGCGGCGATCCTGCTGACTGATCTGGTTGGCTCGACTCGCTTGGCGAGTTCTGTTGGCCCTGTGCGCGCCGATCAGCTGCGCGAGGAGCACTTCGAGCTGTTGCGCGATGCGATTGCAGCGTGGGAGGGTGAGGAGGTGAAGAACACCGGCGACGGACTGATGGTCGCGTTCACCTCGGCCTCGGCGGCGGTGAAGTGCGCCGTGGTGATGCAGCAGCTCTCCGAGCGCCGCTATCGACGGGCCGAGCAGAGCCTGCACGTGCGCATCGGCCTCGGCGCCGGCGAGTCGACGGTCAAGGATGGGGACTATTTCGGGATGCCGACGGTCGAGGCGGCGCGCCTATGCGCGCAGGCGCCCGCTGATGGGATCCTGATCTCGGCCCTCGGCAGGACGCTCGCGGGGCGCTGTGACGGGGTCGACTTTTGCTCGGCTGGTGAGCTCGAGCTCGACGGCTTTCCCGATCCGGTGGCGGCGTTCTCGGTCTCCTGGGCGCCGCTTGCGGAGGAGACGGGGGCCGTGCCGAGCCGCTGGCCGCTGTCGGCGCTTTTGCGCTCGTTGCCGCCGGTGTCCTATGTGGGGCGTCTCGAGGAGCGCGGTGCGCTCGAGGAGACGATGGTGCTCGCGCGCAACTGCGCGCGCCAGGCGGTGCTGCTCTCGGGTGAGCCCGGGATCGGCAAGTCGCGGCTAGCGAGCTTTGCAGCGCATCGCGCCCACGCCGAGGGCTTCGCCGTGTGCTGGGGCACCTGCTCTGAAGATCTGGCGGTGCCCTATGAGCCCTGGATCGAGGTGTGCTCACACCTGGTCGAGCACGCTCCTCAGGAGCTGCTTGCCCGCCATGTCGAGCGGCACAAGGGCGAGCTCGGCCGACTGGCTCGAAACCTGGAACGGCGGGTCGATCATCTACCCGCGCCCCAGACATCCGACCCCGATACCGAGCGTTATCTGCTCTTCTCCGCGGTTGCGGGGCTGCTTGCAGAAGCCTCACAGACGGTGCCGCTGTGCGTGGTGTTGGACGACCTGCATTGGGCCGACGGTCAGTCGGTGGCGCTTTTGAAGCACGTCGTCCGCACCGTCGAGGATGGCGCGCTGCAGCTGATTGGCACCTACCGCGACTCCGACCTCGGCAAGGATCATCCGCTCGCCGCGCTGCTCGCTGACCTGCGCGCAATCGAGGGGGTGCAGCGCATCTCCCTGCACGGTCTCGGCGTCGACGAGGTGGCGCAGATCATGGCCGCCGTCGCCGGTCACGAGCTCGAGCGCGACGGGGTCGAGCTGGCGGCTCAGATCGCCACCGAGACCGACGGAAACCCCTTCTTCGTCGGTGAGATCCTGCGCGGCTTCGCGGAGTCCGGCGCGCTCGTCTTCGACGAGGCGGCGGGCCGCTGGAACGTGGATCGCTCCGCGGGTCTGGCGCTGCCCGAGAGCCTGCGCGAGGTGATCGAGCGGCGGGTGGAGCGTCTCGGCGATGAGGCGGCCGAGGTGCTGAGGCTAGGTGCCGTGATTGGGCGCGTCTTTGATCTGGAGCTGCTCGAATCCATCATTGACATCGACGAGGCCCGTCTGCTCGACCACCTGGAGACGGCGGTGGCCGCGTCGCTGCTGGCCGAATCCGACGACCGCGTCGGCCGGTTCCGCTTCGCCCACGCGCTGATCAACCAGACGCTCTGGGAGGGCCTCGGTGCCATCCGCCGCGCGCGCATGCACCAGCGTGTCGCCCAGGCACTCGAGCAGCTCTATGGCGAGGAGCCGGACGAGCACCTCTCAGAGCTCGCGCTGCACTGGCGGCTCGCGGCTGTGCCAGTCGAGAAGGTCAAGGCCGCCAACTATGCCCGCCGCGCAGGTCAGCGCGCACTGGCCAGCCTCGCGCCGGCAGAGGCGGTGAAGCTGTTCGGCGATGCCGTCGAGCTGATGGACAACATGGACAGCGCCGAGCGTTGTGAGGCCCTGATCGGGCTCGGCGAGGCGCAACGCCAGACCGGCGATGCCGCCTACCGGCAGACGCTGCTGGAGGCCTCGCGGATCGCCTCCGCGCTGGCCGACGGCGAGCTCGCCACACGAGCGGCCCTGGCGAACAGCCGAGGCTACGCGAGCGTGATCGGCGAGACCGACGAGCAGCGCCTGGGCGCGATCGAGCGAGCGATCGATCTCGACGATCCGCCGCACCCGGTTCACCGGGCGCTGCTGCTCGCGCTCCAGGCGATGGAGCTGACGTGGGACCCCGACTTCGGGCGTCGCTGGGCGCTCGCCGACGAAGCGGTCATGCTCGCCCGCGAGAGCGGCGACCCGAGGACGCTCGCCACAGTGCTGCGCCAGGCGTTCTTCGCCTACGGGTCGCTACAGACGCTCGAGCTCCGCAGCGCTATCGCCATCGAGCTCGCCGAGTGCACAGCCAGGGTGCAAGACCCCGCGCTTCAGATCTGGGCGCCAATCATCGAGCTTTACGCCCACACCGCCCAAGGTGAGCTCGCCCGTGCGCAGGCCGCGCTGGAGCGCATGCAGCGGATCGCCGAGGAGCTCGGCCAGCCGACCTTGAAGTGGTTCTCCGCGTTTCTGACCGCCGCGTGGCGGCTGCTTCGCGGCGAGCTGGCGGCCGCAGAGCGATCGGCCGAGCGCGCGTTCGCGATCGGCCGGGAATCTGGAGAGCCAGACGCGATCTTCATCTACGGAACGCAGCTGACCGTCGCGAGGCTCTACGGCGGACACCTTTCGGAGATGACCAAGATGCTCGAAAAGAGCGTCAGCGCATATCCTGGGACCCCTTCCTGGACCGCGGGCCTCGCATCGGTCCTGTGCTGGCTCGACCGTCGAGGTGAGGGCGCGACGATGCTGAAACAGGCGGCAAGCGATCGCTTCGAGCACGTGTTGCCCGGATCGGCCGAGCTCACCGCGCTGGTGCTCTACGCCGACGCGGCCGCGTTGACGGAAGACGTCGTTGCCGCCGCCGCCCTCTATGACCGCATTGAGCCGTGGGCCGACCAGGTCGACTGGAACGGCGCCAGCGCCTACGGCCACGCACGCATGTACCTTGGCCTGCTCGCCGCCCTCGTGGGCAAACACGAGGAGGCCGATCGGCACCTGGAGTTCGCATGCGAGTTCCAGGAAACCAACGGGATGCCGTTGTGGGCCGCCCGGGGGCATCTGGGGTGGGCGCAGGCGCTCACCGCACGGGGAGGTGATGCCGTGCGAGCACGCGAGCACGCAGCTCGCGCGCTCGAGCTCTCGCGCGAACACGGCTACGGCCTCTTTCAGGAGCGTGCAGCGGCGCTCGTCGGCGCGCTGTCGACCGCCTAAGGCAGTACTCGACGGGTCCCCGGTTTTCCGCATTCTGCCGGCCCGACGCGCACGCGTCACGGACGTCGGTATCGGTAGAGGCCACGACGACGCGTCCCCATGCGCCGGTGACCTACAGCGGCGCCTCACGCGCGGACGCGACCCGTCCTACGACGAAGCTACGCTCTGCTCCGGAATCGGATAGTTTCTGGATAATGGACTTTGGGGACGCCGGCGGCAAGCAAGTTGCTGGCCGCCGGGTCCACGCTCGCTGAGCCTTACGCGGGGAGGTTCGAATATGCAGGAAAAAGTCGGAGACGCGCCTCGACTTAACGGTCTAGAGCCGTGAATCTGCCTATACAAGCGCGCGGGGCGAAAGCCAGCTTGGCAGCGGAATCCGGGACGACGATGGGCATTAGCGGACTCGATTGTTGACGGATATTGGCGAAACAGACGACGAGCGGGGTAGTCATGACGGTTATGTACAAGAGTCCCACCGCTTCACCGCGGCTGCGCCCGGGTCCGGGGGGCCTTCCGCGCGGACAGGTGGCCCAGATCCAGCGCAGTCGGATGCTCGCTGCGGCGGTCGAAGCGGTGGAGCAGGTGGGCTACGCGCGCATGACGGTTGCGCAGGTCATCAGCCGCGCAAGAGTCTCACGCAAGACGTTCTACGACGTGTTCAGAGACCGCGAGGACTGCTTCCTGGCGGTGTTCGAGCAGGCTCTCGGCCAGGCCAGGCTGATCGCAGAGGAGGCGTATGCCGGCGAGTCAAGTTGGCGCGAGGGCGTTCGCTCGGCCCTGGCCAGGCTGCTGATGTTCATGGACGAGGAGCCCGGGCTGGCAAGGCTCTGCGTCGTGGAGGCGCTTGGCGCGGGCGAGCGGGTGCTCGAGTGTCGCGGGAAGGCGCTCGACGAGCTGGCCGAGATCGTCGACCGGGGGCGAGCCGCCACCAACGCGACGCGTGAACCGCCGGAGGTCACGGCCGAAGGCGTGGTCGGTGCGATCTTCGCGGTGCTTCACACGCGTGTGCTCGAAAGCGGAGGGCAGCCGCTGACGGATCTCCTGGGCTCGCTGATGAGCATGATCGTGCTGCCGTACTTGGGGGCGCGCGCGGCGCAGAGAGAATTGGCGAGACCGCCGGTGCAGGCGGCGAGCGTCGAGCGCCCCCTGGCCTCTCGACGACAAAAGGATCCCCTCGAAGGCCTCAACATGCGCCTGACCTACAGGACCGTGCGCGTGCTCATGGTGATCGCCGAGCATCCGGGGGCCAGCAACCGCGAGATCGCCGAAGGCTCGGGCATCGTGGACCAGGGTCAGATCTCCAAGCTCCTGAATCGGCTGGCGCGCTTGCAGCTCGTCGAGAACCTCGGCGAGGGCCAGGAGAAGGGCGCCGCCAACGCGTGGCATCTGACGCCGCGCGGCGCACAGGTGGAGCGCGCGACGCGCCCGCGCTGAGCTGTCCCGCTTCCCGCGAGCAGTCGGATCAGCTGGCAGGTGCTTCGCTTCTTGCTGTGGAGACTGCTCGGCCTGCTCGCGGTCATCGCGGGTGTGGCGGTGCTGGCGTGGTTCATCGGTGGTGGCCCCGGAGATCTGCTGCGAGGAAGGCGCGCAGGCGCCTCATCGCAAGATCTTGCAGCCACGTTCGCGTGTGTCGTTGAGGGTCTTGCTGGTCTGATCTGGGCGTGGGCGTCCGCTCGCGTCCCCGCGCCGGTGACGCTCGCCCTGGCGCTCGGTGCGGGGGCGCTGGCCGTGATCGCCTGCGCGCGGGTGCGCGCGCGAGCGCGACGTCGTTACGTGCGCATGCGTGTCGAGGCGTACCGCGCCGACCACGCCGAGGTCGAGGCCGTGGTGACGCTGTTCGGCGCACTGCACAAGCGCCTACTGCGTCGCTGGTGGCGACGCTTGCTGTTCGGCCAGCCGTCGTTGTCGCTCGAGGTGCACAACACTCCTGGCGCGCATTCGGCGTGGCTGGCGGTCTCGTGTCCTGAGGGGTATGAGCGGGTCGTCGAGTCGGCGCTCCAGGCCACCTATCCCAACTGCTGCCTACGGCCGATCGAGCACAAGATCGGAGTGCCGCCGGCGCTGCTGCGGCTGAAGAAGCACGCGGAGTTCATCAACCGCATCAAGGTGATCGAGGACTTCGAGCGGCGCTCGGACCCCCCGATCAACAGGCTCCTAACGGTCATGGGCACCTGCGGCGAGCCGGCGTTCGTGCAGCTCACGCTGACACCGACCCCCGCGTTGTTCGAGGCGTTCGCCAAGCACCTGTACAGGCGTCGTGAGACGCATCTCTCCCGCGAGCGCAGGGAGCACCTCGTCTTGCGCGACCGCTCGATGGTCGAGGACGCCGAGCTTCGCGGGGGCCTCGACGTGCAGCACAAGCCGCTCTTCTTCGTCGACCTACGTGTGATCGCACAGCGTCGCGCGGTCTGCGAGCAGATCGCGTCGGAGCTTCGCTCCGAGGGCGCCGAGAACCGGCTCGTGGAGCGCGGGACCGCCATCCGCCACGGCCTGCTCGGAATCTACGGCCGCCGTGTCCAGCGCGGTGAGGGCAATCCGTTGCCCTCGTTTCGCAAGGGCGTGTTCGCGACGCGTGAGCTCGCTCGGATCTGGCAGCTGCCGAGCGTCGACTACCTCAGCGTCCCGTTCGCGCGCAGCGCGCTCCCGCGAGCACCCGCTCCCCCGTCGATCTCGAGGCCACGGGACGGAGGAGGGACGCTGCGCGACGCCTTCGGGCCGGTCTCGATCGACGTGGAGCTGCGCCGGCAGAACACCGCGGTGCCGGGAACCGTGGAGCAGGGCAAGTCGAGCTTTCTGGTCGCGACCGTGGCCGAGGACGTACGCCGCGAGCGATGCGCGGTGATCGTGCTGGACCCGAAGGGAGACGCCGCGGACGCTGCGGTGAGCGCGGTACCGCTCGGGCGCACGTGCACACTGCTGGACCTCGCTCACCCGACATGCGGCTTCAATCCGCTCGCCGTCGATGCCCCCGCTGACGTGATCGCCGACTATGTCGTGGCGGCGCTCAAGAACCTGTTCACCGATGCCGACATCCGCGCGTCCTCCGATCGCTACCTTCGCAACGCGATCATCGCCGTGCTCGCATCTGACCGCGACTCCACGCTGTGGGACGCCGCGCGCCTGCTGTCTGTTGGAGAGGAGGGATACTCCTACCGCAGCAGCGTCGGTGCGCGAGTACGCGCGTTGCCGGAGTTCAAGGAGATCTCCGAGTTCTTCACCGCTGAGCTCACGGCGCAGCTGGCCGACGCTCGCAGTACGACCACAGCCAAGCTCGACGCTCCGGTCAACAAGCTCGCGCGGCTGCTCAACTCGCCGTCGATCAAGCGGGTGCTGCTCAACGACTCGTTGAGGCTCGACTTCGACCGGGTGATCGCCGACCGCGAGGTGCTGGTCGTCAAGGGCGCGCTCGGCGCGATGGGCGCGGGGAACACGTCTGTGCTGATGCAGCTGCTCGTGGGGATGCTCGACGCGGCGCTCGCTCGTCAGCAGGACCTCGTGCCGGGTGAGCACAGAGTCGCGGTCGCGTTGAAGATCGACGAGGCGCCGCTCGTGATCAACCGCGGGTTCGCCGAAACGATGGCGCTGAAGCGCTCGGCCGGGCTCGAGACAGTCGCCTGCTGGCAGGCCGACTCGCAGTGGACCGAGCGCGAGGTTCGCGACCAGCTCGATGCGCTGTTCGCCCACCGCGTTTACTTTGCAACGGCCTCCGCAAGCGACGCGCGCAGTGCGGCCACGCTGACGATGGCGGAATTCTCCGACACGGTGCGCCCTGGCGTGGAGCGCCTGTCGACTCTCGGCCACCCCGACGTGCGGCTGCACCTGCCCAGATATCACGCGATCGCGAGCTGGGTCACCCGCGAAGGCCGCCAATCGCCGTTCATCGCCGAGACGATCCCGCCGATCGTGGATCGCGAGCGCCTCGAGCAGCACGCGGCGCGACAGCGCGAGCGCGGCGCGCGCCATCGCAGCGATCTGAGCCAGCCGCACTGGGATCGCCGCCGCCGGGACACAGACACAGCGGGCAGGCGGGCGTTGATCGCATCGGCATCGGCGACGGGTCCCTCACCGGCGCCCTCGCCGGCGGGTTCGCCGCCCGACGCGCCGGGTGGCGACGCCGACGCCCACGACGCGGCAACGCCGCGTATTCCGGCCGAGAGCTTCCGTGAGCTCGTGGAGCTGGACGGCGCCCACAGCGTTCGCTGGGCGAAGCCGATCGAGTGTGCGCTGGCGCTCGAGCTCGACCAACTCGACGTGGCGATGCTCGAGCTGATCGCGACGATGCGGCACGTGCTGACGAGTCAGCTGCATCGACGCTTCAACCCGGGGCGGGCCGCCACCACCACCCAGCGGCGGCTCAAGCGCCTTTCGGACGCCGGCATGGTCGAGCGCTTCCAGTTCCATCGTCGCGACGGCGGCGGAATACCGATGTGCTACGTGATAGCCGACGCGGGTCTGCGCGCGCTGGCCGCACGCGGACACGAGCCGACGATGGCCGGTCGGCCCGAGCTCGCCGGCGCAAGGGCATCCAGCGGCCGCCGTCGAGACGACGGCCGGCTCCGCCAGGCACGCCACGACGTCCATGTCGCCGGCTGGGCGTTGGCGCTCGCGGGCGTCCTCGGGGAGGCCGGCTCGGCGCTTCGCGGTCCGGCGGCTTCGACGCTCTCGCCGCCATCGCGCGCATCCGACGACACGCGGCTGGCACTGACCCCGCGCGAGCTGCGCCTGCCGGGTGGTCGCACGCCACACGACTTCTTGCGCACCGACGCCACCGGCGAACAGGTCGAGCTGGAGCGCTTCGAGACGCTGCGGCCCGACGCGATCATCGCGGTAGCCGGAGACGACCGGGCACGGCCCTCCACCGACGTGATCGTCGAGCGCGACGACCGACCGGCAGTCGGGCGCGACGCGCGCAAGCTCGAGCGCTACGACCACTTCCTTGCCGGTTGGTCGCTGCACACGCCTCGTTACGGCAAGCGCGCGGAAGCGGTGCCGCTCGTCGCGTTCGTTTGTCGTGACCGGGCGCGTGCGCGCGAGTGCGCTCGCCACGCCGACACGGTGATCCGTGCATGCCGCGCGTATGCGGGCGAGTACCCGCTCGACTGGGAGTACCCCGGCCGTGAGCGGATCGTGTTCGTCGCCGAGCGCGACGCGCACGAGGGTCTGCTGCGGGCGTTCGGCGTCCCGCGCCTGCCGCCTGAGGTCCGCGTGATCGCCGCCCACGGAGATCCTCGCGCGCGCGAGACGACCGTCGAGTCGCGTCAGATTCTCACGGCCGTGCGTGCGCCCGTCCAGCAGGCGACGTCGTGACGCGCCGGCCGAGCCCCGCACGTGGCGGCGAGCCTCAATGCTTCAGCCACGCGGCGGCCCACTCGCCGCTTGCGCGCCGATCGCGCTCGCGCATGGCGTGGCGCTCGGCGAACGCATGCACGATCTCGTCGACCTCCTCGCGCAGCAGGCCGCCGACGATCAGGTGAGCGGGCGCCTCGGGCATGGTGCTCGCGAGCTCGAGCAGCAGTGGACGCAGCAGATTCGCGAGAACGACGATCGGCCCTCGCGGCAAAGCCTGATCGCCGACCCACGGCAGCGCCTGGGTCCGTAGCTCAAAGCGGCGGGCCTCGATCTGCACGCCGTTGACGGCCGCGTTCTCGCGCGCCGCGTGCACGCTCTCGCGCTCGTGGTCGAGGCCGAGCACCGGCGTGTAGCCCAACCCGGCGGCCGCGATCGCGAGCACGCCCGAGCCGGTTCCAACATCCAGCAACGGGCCGCTCGGCGGCGCGGCTGCCGCGAGCTCCATCAGCAGCTGCAGGCACAGCCTCGTGCTGGCGTGCGCGCCGGTGCCGAACGCCTGCCCGGGGTCGATCACGATCTCGCGCACCGGCCCGTCGGCGTGGGAGGCCGGTGCCTCCCACGGGGGCCGCACGTGTAGCGCCGGGATCTGTGCGGTGACGCCCTCCGGCGCGTGCGGCGACGGGATCAGCACCGGCCGGTGGAACTGCTTCCAACGCTCGCTCCAGTCGTCGGGGATCTCGCTGGTGGAGATCTCGATTGGAGCGTCGCCCACGACTGCGTGCAGGTCGGGCAGTCCGGGCAGCTCGCCTGGTGCGCCGTAGACGGCGTACTCGATCATGCCCTCCTCGACCTGGACCTCTTCTACGCCCGCCGGCGTGAGCTCGAGGAGTTCGGCCAGAACCAGCTCGGCGTGCTCGCCGCTCACGCGGACGGCCAGCCTGATCACGCGGCCTGGCTGCCGAGCGCGCGCCGCAGCTTCGCGAACACGGACTCCTGCGAGCGCAGGTTCTCCTCGCTCAACGTGTCGTTGAGGCGCTCCATCAGCTCGCGTTGCTCGGCGCTCAGACGCCGTGGCACGACGATGTTGACGACCACGCGCAGATCGCCGCGGCGGCTACGCCGCAACGCTGGCATTCCTGCCCCGCGCAGCGTCAGCACCTCGCCGGGCTGTGTCCCCGCAGGCAGCTCTATCGAAGCGCTGCCTTCGAGCGTGGGGACCTCGAGCGTGCCACCGAGCGCGGCGAGCGGCGCGGCGACGTCCAGCGCGGTGATCAGATCATCGCCCTCGCGCACGAAGCGATCGTCTTCGCGTACCCGCACCACCACGTACAGATCGCCCGCCGGGGCGCCGGCCTCGCCCGCGTGGCCGTGGCCGGCCAGACGGATGCGCTGGCCCTCGGAGATCCCCGCGGGAACGTCCACCTCGAGTGTGCGCCTGCTCGTGACTCGGCCCCGACCCCGGCACTCGGCGCAGGGCTGCTGGGGTATGCGCCCGTCGCCGTGGCACTCGTCGCAGACGATCGTGCGCACCATCTGTCCGAGCATCGTGCGCGTCACCGCCTGCAGCTGCCCGGCCCCACCACACCGCGTGCACGTCTCGATTGGCGTGCCTGGCTCGGCGCCGTTGCCGTGACAGTGCTCGCAGCGCTCGATGGCCTCGAAGCTGACCTCGACGTTGGCGCCGTTGGCGGCTTCGAGCAGCTCGAGCTCGATCGCGACCGCGATGTCGCCCCCTTGAGCCGGGCCTCCGCGCCCAGTCGCGCCACCGCCGAAGAACGCGTTGAACAGGTCGCTGATCGAGCCGAAGCCCTCGAAGTTCGGCGCGTAGCCCCCCGAGCGCAGGCCCTCGTGCCCGTAGCGATCGTATGTCGCCCGGCGCTCGGGGTCGGACAGGATCTCGTTGGCCTCGGCGGCCTCCTTGAACTTCTCCTCGGCGTCCGGGTCGTGCGCGTTGACGTCCGGGTGAAGCTCCATCGCGAGCTGACGAAACGCCTTCTTGATGTCCTGTGCGGAGGCGTCACGACCGACGCTCAGCACCTCATAGGGATCGCGGGGCATACCTGGCCGGTCAGTTCTCGGCGTAGGCATCTTCGACGAAGCGCGACAGCTCGTGCGCGGCCTCGCGCACGCTCGCAATCGCGACGGCGTAGTCCATGCGCACCGGCCCGATCAGCGAGACGGTGCCGAGCTTGCGTCGCGCCATCCCGTAGCCGGTGGCCACGAACGCCAGCGAGTGCATCGCGGGTATCTCGTTCTCGCGCCCGATCCGAACGTAGACGCCGGACTCGGCCAGGGCAGCCCTGAGCACGCGCAGCAGCGCGACGCGCCGCTCGAGCAGATCGATCAGCTCGTTCACCGGCGTCGCGTCATCTATCTGGCCGGCCTCGAACAACCGCGCGGTGCCGTCCACGAACAGCGTGTCCTCGCCGTCCGCGGCGAGCTCGCCGAACGCGGGCGCGAAGCGCGCAATAAACGCGATCTCGGTCGCTGACAAACCCGGGTCGACGAGACGCTGCTGGAGCATGCGGGCGCCGAGGCCAAGCCCGACGAGCCGCTCGTTCAGAAACTCCCCCGCCCATGCAACCAATCCAGGGTCGACTGCGCGATCGAAGGTTGCGAACAGCTTCGACACGTTGCCGGCGGAGGTGATGATCAGGACCAGCACCACCTGCGGCTGCAGCGCCAGCACCTCGACGTGACGGACCGTGGCTGCGTTCATCGACGGCGCCGAGACGACCGCGAGCAGGTTGGTCATTTGCGAGAGCGTCTCGGTGGTCGCGCGCATCGCCTCGTCGACCTCACGGCGAATCAGCGACAGCTCGAGGCGCCGGGGTGGCACCGGGAGCGTGCTATCGGCGCTGAGCAGGCGGTCGACGACGTAGCGGTGACCCGCGTCGGTCGGCACCCTGCCGGCGGACACGTGCGGGTGCGCAAGCAGGCCGTGCTCCTCGAGCAGCGCGAGTTCGTTACGCACCGTCGACGGCCCGCAGTCGAGCTCGCCGTCGGCGGCGATCGTGCGGGAGGCCACCGGCTGCCCCGTCCGCAGATAGCCGTCGATGACCTTGCACAGAATGCGCTCCTGGCGCGGGCTCAGCATGTGTGTGATTGTAGGCGCCGGGCTGGCGCCGCCCGCATGCCCGCCGCGCTAGCGACGCTAGAGCTCGAGCTCGGCCTCTGCGTTGCGGATGATCTGCTTGTCAGCCTGTTCGGCGACCGTGTCGATCACCACGTGGCCGCCTGAGCGCTCGCGCACGGTGCCGCTCACCACGACCTCCTGCTCGGGCATGCCCATACCGCGGAACTGCACCGACAGCCGCTTGAGGTGCTCCGGGCCGCCGGCCGCGTCTGTCTGCGCGCGCGCAACCTGGGCCATCGTCCACAGCCCGTGCAGGATCCGCCCAGGCAGCCCGACCGCGCGGGCGAACTCCTCGTCGACGTGGATCGGGTTGAAGTCCCCTGATGCGCCCGCGTAGCGGACGGTCAGGTACCTATCGGGTGTCACCCGCAGCTCGGGGATCTGCTCACCGGCCTGAAGGTCTGCCATTGCGATCACACTCCTCGCACGATGTTCGTCCACGTTCCGCGGCACACCTGCTCGCCGCGCTGGTTGGTGGAGATCGACTCGAACACGTAATAGCCACGGGCGTCGTCGTCTTCAGAGATGTCCTTGACGCTCGCCGTCGTGGTTATCTCGTCGCCGGCCACCACCGGCGGCCCCCACACGAACTCCTGACCACCGTGGACCATCATCGCGAAGTTGAGCTCGATCTCGGGATCGAAGATCGGCGGTCCGACAGCCGGTGCGCTGTAGACGACCGCGAACATCGGCGGTGCCACCACGTCCGCGTAGCCGGCCGCGCGGGCCGCCTCGACGTCGAGGTAAACCAGGTTGGTCTCGCCAACCGCTCGCGCGTACTCCCGGACCTTCTCCCGGCCGACCGCGTACACCACTGGCTCGTAGGTCTTGCCGATCGCGTGTGTGTTGACTGGCATCGGTGAGGAGAACTCCTTGCAGGATGGTCGGGCTGCGGGGCTGCGCTGCGGCGCGCCAGTTTATGCGTAGCGCGCCGCAGCAGGTCTGCAGGTCCGAGCTAGAAGACGAGATCGCCCTCTGGCGCGCCGGCTCCGACTCCCACCAGGTCGTTGGCGTCCTCGTCGCCGGTCGTGCCCGTCTCCCCGAGCTCCGTCTCGGCACTCGCCTGTGAGCGCTCGCCGGGACTGTCGAGGAACTGGACGGTGTCGGCGACCACGCTCACCGCCTGCCGGCGCTCGTGCTCGGCGGTCTCCCACTCGCGCCACTCGAGGCGTCCGTCAACCGCTACGCGGCTGCCCCGTCGCATGTAGCGGCTCACGCTCTCGCCGGCCGCGCCGTAGGCGCTGACGTCGAAGTAGTTGGGCCGCTCGACGAGCTCGCCGTCGCTGTCCTTGTAGCTCGAGTTGCACGCGATGCGCAGCCCGCACACGCTGGTCCCGGACGGCAGGGCACGCAGCTCCGGGTCGCGGGTCAGACGGCCGACGAGAACGACGCGGTTGATCGTGAAGTAGGACATCGCTTCATCTCCATTGTTGGATGGTTGACCCCCCGATGGCCAAGCTACGCATCTGCGGGGACGCAACTCTCGGCGGCCACGTAGTTGCCATCCCCGCAGACGAGCGCGTCGAGCGGCACCGCAGCGATACGCCCGGCCGCCCGCGCCTGAGTGATCGCTCGGGCAAGCGGTCGCTGCACCTCGGGCGCGACGAGGTAGAGCGTGCCCGCGACGCAGCGACACCGCGCCCAGGCGCGGCAGATCTCCAGCAGGCGACGCGGAGCCTTGATCGTCAGCTCGACCTCGACCGCCACGGGCAGGCGTTCGTCGGAGCTGGCGTCCTGCGGCCAGAGCACGATGTCGGGGCGGTGCAGCAGCGGCCTGCCGTCCGGACCTCGACCCAGGAGCGCGCTGCCGAGCGCTGCGGCCGCTGCACGCTCGTCGCGACGCAGCTCGCGCTCGCCCATGACGTAGTGGTCGGGGTAGGACTGCTCCAGCGCCGCGGCGACGCGCGCGCACTCGATCGCGTGCGGCGCGTTGGCGACGCTCACGCGACACGGCTCGAAGCCGTGCAGGCCCGAGGCGCGAAGTCCTGCACGCGTCGCCGTATAAAGCGTCGGGCGCGCTGCCAGCAGGCGCCGGCTGCAAAGCAGGCCCGCGCGCTCAGCGGCGTGCAGGCGGGCGCGCCCCGAGGCGAGCGTCCATCCTCCGTGGACCGCGACTGCCTCGGCTGTGACGGCGCCGATGCGGACCGTCCAGCGCAGCAGCGTCAACTGCTCGGGTGAACTGGGTGTGCTTGCTCGGACCATTTCGGTGGTCCTCCTTCCTGTGGTTGTTGGCCGGGGCCACGTCCCGGCGCGCTTGCACGCGCCGAGCCGGGGGCATGAGGTCGTGTCGTGCGGCGCTGGCTTCGTCGCGGGACTCAGCGCCGTTGGGCGGGCGAGAGCATCCGCGCGACGCGGGCTTCGCCTCCGTCGCCGAGCACCAGCACGGCAGCCCATCCGCGAGCGAGGTTCATCACTCGATCGGGATCGAGCTTGGGCTCGCGCGCTCTTACGCGGGTCGTCTTGCCCTCGCTGTGACGCGAGACCTTCCACGCGCCTCTACGCCCTGCGACGTTCGCGATCAGCTCGGCGGAGTCGGGAACCACCTGCCGGTGAGCGATCAGCACGGAGAGATTGCCGAGGACCTGCTCGAGCAACCGTTCGCGCCCCGCAGGACGCAGGTCGGAGAGCTCCTGGGTGCCCAGTACCAGGCTGAACCCGGCGGAGCGCGCTCGGCCGAACAGCCTGACGACGTGCTCGGCCGCGATCGCGGAGAACTCGTCGATCACGACGAGCGTCGGCTGGGGGCTCCCCTGCAGGGCTGCGACCGTCGTCTGCAGGTCCTGCACGATCGCGGCGCCGAGCATCTCGCTCAGCAGCGGCCGGCAGTCGGATTCGAGGCTGAAGTACACGACCGCCCTGCTCCTGACCGAGCCGAGCAGATCGAACTGTCGGGCGCCGCGCGTTTGCGGGTCCAGCCACGGCCCAACGTCGGACTCGGCGAGGATCGCCAAGCGGTCACGCACTCCCGCGAGCTCGCTGTGCTGACGGGGTGAGAGCGAGTCGAGGTAGCTGAACGTGGCATGGGCGGCGGGCTCCGGCAGCGCCCGGACGAGCAGCTCCAGGCGCGCCGGCTCGAGGTGCTCGACGATCGCGTGCAGGCTCACCGGTGAACCGTTCGTCCGCAGCGCCCGCACCACGTGGCCCAGATAGCGCTGCGCCTGGCGCAGATAGTGCGGCTCGGTGAAGCGCTCGCCGGCCAGCACCTTGTCTGCGATCTCGCTCGCGCTGCCACGCGCGTATGGGTTGTACACGCGCTCACCATCGGGCGTCCACTCCAGGAATGAGCGGCCCGCGGCCAGCGCGCTACGACGCAGCACCTCGCGCATGCCGCCGTCGCCCTTCGGATCGAGCACGATCGCTCCCATCCCTCGTTCGATCGCGTGTGCCGCGATCGATGTCTGCGTGACCGTCTTGCCGGAACCGGTGGCGCCGACGACGAGCGCGTGCGTGCCGCCGCTCTCGCCTCCGAACGGGATCGCCACCCCGCGGTGGTGCTCATCGTGGCCGACCAGCAGCTCGTGGGCGTCCAGCCGGCGCTCGCCGCGGATCCGATCCTGAATCGGTGCCCACCTCGCCGCCGCCAGCGCGAGCCGACGTACGAGGTCGAAGGGCCGGGTGCGACGTGCGGCAATGTCGGCGAGATCCGCTCCCGCCTCGATGTCTTCGTGGTGCCAGCGACGACCGCGCGCGGTGGCGATCAGGCTCGCGCTCGCGAGCGTCAGCATCCAGCCGCCGTGCAGCGGTCGCGTCACGGAGGAGATAGCCAACGCGCCGGCCGCCCAGCTCCAGTGCAGATGCCTCGAGCGCATGGCTCGCGCCGCGAGCACCCCCAGCAATACGCCGAGGATGCCGTGGACGCCCGTTGCGGCGAGCCAGCTGAGGAGTTCATCGACGGTCGCCGCAGGGTCGACCGGGACTTCTGAGAATGCATGCGCGGGCATTGCGCCACTCCCTTCCGGGCCGGGCACGATCGCCGGGCCCAATGGGACCGGCGTGAGCCGGCCATGGTGGTTAACGACCGATGGCGGGCCACGTGGCCCGCCATCGAGGTGCTGCGTATTGCCGGCTTAGAATCAGCCGGAAGCTGCGGTCGCGGCCGGCTAGAAGACCACTGAAATAGTCGTTGGTGCCGTCCGACGGGTTTAAGACCCTTTGGGGCATGCTTTCGACGACGGATTCTCAGGTCGGGATGTTCGACGCAGCTGGTTTGGTTGGGCCATTGCCGGAGGGCTCGTTCTTCGCGATGTTGGCGGAGCATGGCGAGCGGATCGTGCGCGATGAGGACTTCGCAGAGTGCTATTCGCAGCGCATGGGTCGCCCGTCGATCCCGCCTTCGCTTTTGGCGAAGGTGCTGTTGCTCGAGTACCGCTGCGGGCTCTCTGACGAGGCGGCGATGGAGTCGTTGACGTGGGACCTGCGCTGGAAGATCGCGCTCGGCCTGCCGGTCGATCAGCGCGCCTTTCACCCGACGACGTTGACGAAGTTCCGCGCCCGGCTTTTGTTGCATGGGAAGGAGCGCCTTGCGCTCGAGAACACATTGCGCCTGGCCGAGGAGCTGGGCATGCTTGATGGGCCGGCCGAGCAGATCGTCGATTCGACGCCGATGCTCGGTGCGGCCGCGACGCAGGACACCGTGCGCCTGGTGCGCAGTGGGGTGCGCAAACTGATCGACGCCGTCGCGACGGCCGATGATGAGGCGTCTGCCGCGCTGGATCGCGGCTTGGAGTTCGACTACACAAATCCCGGCGAGAAGCCCGACTGCCGCTGGCGGATCAAGGCTGAGCGCGAGCGCATGCTGACGCGCGTGGCAGAAGACGCCGAGCGCGCACTGTCTGCGGTCGAGCACACCGAGGAGCTGCTGGATGACGAGCGGGTGGCCGATGCCCACCGGCTGCTGCGGGAGCTGATCGGCCAGGACTTCGACGTTGACGAGAACGGTGTCCCAAGGCTTCACCGTGGCACGCGCTCAGATCGGATCATCTCGACGGTCGATCCCGAGATGCGCCACGGGCGCAAGAGCCAGCATCAGCGCTTTGATGGCTACAAGCTCTCGGCTGCGGCAACGAACACCTCAGAGCCGCTGATCACGGCGATCGAGGTAGCAGCGGCCTCAGAGCAGGATGGGCCACAAACACCAGCGCTGATCGACTCCCAACCGCCTGGGCGGCGCCCGCCACGAATCCTTGGCGACACGGCCTACGGGGGCGGAGCGGTCCGCGCGCAGATGACAGCGCGCGAGGTGCAGGTGCTCGCGCCGGTGCCTGAAGCACCCATTCGCGAGGGCCGCCTGGACAAGCGCGACTTCCAGATCGACCCGCAAGCCGGCGTCGTCACCTGCCCGGCCGGGCACACCGCGCCGATCCACACCGAACCCTCCGGCAGGCACAGTGCGCGCTTCAGCCAGCGCGTCTGCGGCTTGTGCCCCCTGAAGCCCCGCTGCGTTCCGACGCAGCCAAACAAGGAGGTCCGGCTCGCGCCCGAGGAGGATCTCCTGATCGCCGCCAGACAGGCGCTCGACGACCCTCTCAACGCCGAGCATCTCCGCCGCAGCAGACCACGGATCGAGCGGCTGCTCGGACTGCTCGCCTACCGCTACGGCGCCCGCAAGAGCCGCTACATCGGTACCACCAAGACCCGATTACAGGCGAGTTGGACTGCCGCCCTCGTCAATCTCAACCCAATCGCTCACCACCTGGCCGAGAACACCGCCTGAGCGACATCGCCCCGAGCGCCGCCACCATCACCCACGCCAGAACCAGCACTCAACGCGCCCGCTGCAGAATCGACTTCTTCAGTGGTCTTCT
>CAWHAW010000009.1:0-193764 GCA_963827455.1 uncultured Solirubrobacteraceae bacterium
CCAAATGGACTTGCTGATCGCCGCCGCGACCTGCGGGAGCTCCGACGAGCTCCCGCAGATCGAGATCCGCGCCGCCCGCGCTCGCACCCTTCATGGCGAGATAGCCGAGATCGAACAGCAGGTCGCCAAGGGCGGGGAAGGACGCTTCGGCGATCTCGCGGCAGACGCTGGCGACTTCGACCGCGAGTGCGCTGCGTTGGAGCTCGATGAGCTCCACGACCAAGTCGAGGAGCTCCGAGCACAGCGCGACCAGATGAAGGAGAGCATCGGCGAGCGCAAGTCGGCGCTGGCCGAAGCCGAGATCGACACGGCGGCCGTCCAGGCTGCCCAGGACGTCCAGCTCGCCCGCGCCGCAGTGAAGGAGGCGGCGATCAGGTACGCCAAGGCGAAGCTCGCGGCGGCGGTGGTGCGGCGCGCGATCGACCGATACCGACGCCTCCATCAAGGCCCCCTACTGCGGCGGGCGAATGAGCTCTTCGCACGCTTTACGCTCGGGAGCTTCGTCGAGCTGTTTGTAGACCTCGACGATCACGAGCAGGGAGTCCTGATGGGCCGCCAGCGCGACCGCGTGCTCAGGCTAGTGCCCCAGACCAGCAAGGGCACCCGCGAGCAATTGTTCCTGGCTATGCGCATTGCTGCGATCGAGCGCTACGTTGCGACGCTCGGGCCCCGTTCCGGTGATCTTCGACGATGTCTTCATCGAGTCGGATGAACCTCGCTCGGAACGCATCTTCGAGGCGCTCGGTGACCTTGCGGCCAAGACTCAGGTGATCGTCCTCACTCACCACCACCATCTCATCGAGGTGGGAAGACGCCCTCTCCAGGACAAGCTCGTTGTACACGAGCTTCCCGATGTCGCACCTGTCCTGCGGCAAGCGACGGCTGTAGTAAATAGCCGAGATCATGCTGCGGCGTAAGAACGCTAGATGCGAGCGCCAAGCCTGGGCTCTACTAGGGGTAGTCGCTAGTTTGCCGGTCGGCATCAACGACGCCGTGTCGGTGACAGCGGCGGGCTTGTCACACGCCTGTGCAGTCACGTCGGGCCGTGCTGTGGAGTCGTCTCTGGGGCCAATGAAGTCGAACAGGCCCCACCGCTCGTCGAAGGCCTGGGCGGTGAAGCCACGGGCATCGGCGGCGGCATAGACTTCACCTGCGCGCTGCTCACGAATGGCGGCGTGTACCGCCCGGGCGCTGTCGGCGAAAGCAGCAGCAGCACACCCCGGCCCGTCAGTGGAATCAGCGACGCGACAAGCGTGACGGCCGACGGCAGCGGGTTTGCGTGTGCGAGCATCGCGAACGGTACTGTCGACTGCTGGCACGCTGAAAGCTTGGCAGCAGTCCAGATCGGTGGGGCTTCCAGCTCCACCGCCGTCAGCAGCGGCGAAGGCTTTGTCTGGCCTGTCGCCGGGCACCGGTCACGTGGCCTGCTGGAACAGCAGCACCACTCGCGCCGCCGAAGTACGCGGCGTCACCGGTGCCACGGCCATAGCCGCCAGCGCAGGCGAAGCTTGCGCCCGCCTGGAAGAAAACGAAGTGACATGCTGGGAAGAGGGCGAAAACGAAGACTAGGGCAGAGGCAGCCAAGGCCTCGGGTTACGCCGGTGACAGCAACTAAGACGAGCGTGCCGCGCCGCGCGAGCCCGCGTTCAAGTCGGTGCTGGACACACGTTCGGCGCCGCTTGGGCCGCTGATAGCATCAGGACAATGCGCCGAGTTCTGGCTGTTGTGTGTGTGGCGGTTGGGCTTGGCTTGGCGGACGCGTCGGTGGGCTGGGGGTATGGCTGCGCCCGTGGGGGTTCTACCCCGTTTGCTGCGGTTGACCGGCGCGGGGGAAATGCTTGTTGCCTGGCAGGAAGTGACGAGTGGCGCACCGGAAGTACAGGAAGCAAGGGTGTGCGCGACAGCGCGGTCACGCCTGTCGCGGTGGGCTCGCCCGGGAAAGGTTTTGAGGATTTGGGGCCGTTGACCGCCCCGGACCGGATGTCCCAGCCGACCGGCGTGGCGCTGGATGAAGCGGGCGATGGCTGGGTGATCGGCGTGCACAACCAGAAGACGGGCGAAAACAGATACACCGGCGTGTGGGAATGGACGAGCGCTTGGGTCACTTTTTCCGCCCTGCGGGCGGACGCTTTCAGCGTGCCGTGAAGCTGCCGTCGAAGGGTGTTGTGCTGGAATCGCCGATGGTTGCTGACAACAAGGCCGGTGTGACCCTGTTTGCGTGGAGCACCGAACGCGGGAGCTACCTCGCGTGGGGCACGCCCGACGGAAGATCACACACCGCGGTTCTTCGGCCACAGGTTCACCGTCGCGGGCATCGGCATCGACGAACAAGGCGAAGCACTCGTGATCGGCAACTACAGAGGCAATCCCAAGACGGAAAAGGCAGTCGCTTCGATCGCCTCGGTCACAGGCCGAGCGTATGGCGTGTTCTTGCGGCCGCACGTGATCGCGGCCGAGCCACGTAACGCTCACGGAGAGGTGACAGCGAATATGACCACCCCTTCGCAGCCGTAGGGCCGACAGGGGCTGCCGTGATCATCTGGGACACGCGGCGACAGTTCCCGCGACATCCAGGGAAAAACTCACCTGGGCCGAGCCTGCTGGTATACCGCGCAGCGGATGGCCATTTCAAGCGACCGGAGCACATCCAAACGGAATTCTTGGGTGGATCTAGTGAATGTAAAGCGCTCGCGACCGTCGATGCGGTCGGGCGGGCGTTGATTGCTCACAATTCTGAGCACGGGTGGCAAAGTAACAGTGATGCCTGGTGGCCGGCTCGGTGCAGAACGCCCCATCCCGGAAGGGGAAAGCGAACCGAAGCTCGGGGCGAACGAAAACGGCGAAACGGTCATCGGTATGGCCGCTAAGCGTTAAATTTTCTCGTTTCTAGTGAAGACACTCGGGCGCCGCGCCGGTCGCCCAGACTTTGACCACGCCAAACGAAATCTTTACAGAACGGTCGTAACGATCGACGACCACGGTGAAGCCACGGCCGAATGGATCGAAAAACCGTCGCAGACGATCACGCTGGTAAACGCCCATGCGCTCGCGCCAGGCGCCCAAACGGTGCAAGTCTCCCGAGGAGAACTGACACCGTAGGCGTGACGTAGGCGCCAGCCGCCTGGCAAAACTTGCACGGCGACCACGAGCGGATATCAGCCTGTCTGCTGTTCCCGCTCGACATGCATGATCGCTCCCGAGCCTGGGTCGCCGACAGCGGGCGAGAGCGCCGTGACGTGGGGCGGGCTTCGCGGGCTCTGACAGTGTCGGGCGTGGGGCGGCGGACTCTGTCGCGTCGTCACGGGGAGCACGCTGTACTGGGCGTAAGGCGGACTGAGTCTGGGACGCGGAACTGAGAATCGGCAGCGCGACAAGCGCAGGCGAACTGATCGCGGCGTCGATGGTTCCAAGCTGGCGCGATCTTGGAATAAGCCGAGCAACGCCCGCAATGAGGGGTGCGCGTGCTCGGTGGCGGAGCTGAACGTTTGTGGGGTCGCTCGACGGAAGCAGAATTCAGTGGTACCGTCGCTCCCACTGGCCCCGCGTGTCCTTTAGCGTCTTTCATTTTGGGAGGGGGGTCTCGGGTCGCGTCCGATCGACATGGGCGCAGATCGTCGATCGTCGTAAGGAGGCGTGATGCAGACCAAGAACGACGCAGAAATCGTCGGCTGGGTCGGCCGTATCGGCGCGGCCGGCGCCGGGCATCTGATGGCTCAGTTCGGTGTGGGCCGTAGCTGGGCCTCCCACCGCCTGAACGGCTCGTGCGGAACAGGCTGTTCGAGCAGAAGACGCTGCTCTACCGCAAGCCCGGGTTGTACGTAGCGAGCGCGAAAGGGCTGCGGTGGCGCATCTCCAGCGGCTCGGCGCCTATCACGTCAGCCCGGGCGGCTTCCAGCACGCCCAGGAGGTCGCCACGGCCGTCGCCCTCCACCAGGGGCTCCCGGGCTTTTTGAGCGAGCGGGAGACCCGCGGATGATCGGTGCCCGCGAACAAGACGACGCTGTCGCCGGTAGCCACACGTCGCCGCGGCCGCTTCGTAACCGTCGCCGAGCGACCAACTGCGAGAGAGAGCTCACGCAACTCTCACCGGTGGCCGATGACTTAGTCGACGCGGTCACTCGGCGTAACGGTGTTCTTCGCGCTCGTGGCGCTGTTGGCGGCGGCGCCCGTTGACGCCCGCGCCGCTGCCAAATGTCCGCCGCGACACGACCATATCGTGGTCGCCGACAAGCGCGCCTCGGTGTACGAGGGACTGCCCCCGCTGGGCGAAGACGGCTTCCAGCCGGAAGGGAAAGAGTTCTGGGGATGCACCTACGCGCGCCATAAGTCCTACCTGTCTTGCAGGCCGACCGTCGGGCGGGTCACCAAGCGGCACCGAAGGAACGAGGAACTTCAGATTGAGCGGCGCGATCGTCGCATACGAACAATTCGAATCCGCGAACCTCGTGGAATACTTCCGGACAGCGCACGAAATCGTCGTGCGCGATCTTCGTACCGGCAGCGTTCTGCACAGGCTCCCGACCGGCACGGGCAACTCGCCGACGGAACGCAAACATCGTGACGTTGGCATTGGGGATGCGACGGCGCTCGTCGTCAAGAGCGACGGAGCCGTCGCGTGGATCGTCGCGGTGGCGACCGAAGCGGCCGTCGCCCGGGATCGAGCGGAACACCGCGAAATCTCCGAATACCAGGTGCATGTGGTGGATGCGACCGGCAGCCAGACCCTCGCCGAAGGCACGAACATCGGCCCCGACTCGTTGACCCTCAACGGAAGCACGCTCCACTGGACGCAGGCCGGAAAGGCGATGGCCGCACCGCTTGCGTAAGATGTTCGCGCCCGACATGCGCCGTGACGCGGGGCGGGCCTCGCGGGCTCTGACAGTGTCGGGCCGGGGGCCCGCGGACTCTGTCCCGTCGTCACGAGGAGATCTTGCAGAGGACGGCGGTCAGGCGAGTCGTGCGCCCAATGCAAGGGAGGGGATCGCTGGCTCCTGTTGCGATGCTGGCACTCGTGATGATTGCCCTGTACGGTTGCGGCGGAAAGTCCAGCGCGACGGAACAAGAGGAAAAGCAGGACAAGGCCGCGAAAGAGTTCGAGAACTACACAACACGTCTCACCGATTCGACCGAATCTATTATTACAGCTATGGAGCACCATCGCGGGAAGAACAAGAAGAGGGAGAAAGAAAAACGCCCAAGAAGCTGCCATTCGATAGGGGGCTCGCTGGCCGTGCTCGAGAAGCGCGGCCAGCCTACGATCGAGCAATTTCCTCCCGACCCCTTCGTCCGACGCCGGAAGTGGAAGCCACTGCAATCGAGTCCGAGGCACGCTTTGCGGCCTTTCGGCCGAAGAACCGTTGGCACTGTACGGCCGGATCAACTCTGCCCGGGAGTCCGACGTCATACACCGTGGAATTCGGAACGACTGGGGCGTTTGGGAGTGAAACACACGCGCATCCGGCCGGCAGACTATCGGCTTTCAGTGAAGTCAGCGAACACGTCAAGGTCCACGTTTTAGCGCACAACAGCTCGGGCGATGAGCACTGGCGACTCGTCGTCCACAGCGGAGGTGCCGCATTTCCGAGCCCGCCCGGCGAAGTCGACTGGGGACGCGCCGGTGAATAGCGTGCACCCGGGCGGGGTTGAGAGCACAGCGCTCGAACAACAGTCGACCGCGACCGAAACTTCTGGTGTCGGCACTAGTCTAAGGAGCATGCGAGCCATCGGCCTTTTTGCGATCTGCGCGTCCGGCATGCTTGTCGCGCCATGCGCGAACGCGGCCCGCTCGTTGGCAAAGCCTTCGGCGACGTGTCCGACGGGGCATTCGCGCTTGGTTCTTGCCGATGCTCAGGCTGAGATCTATCAGGCGCCCGGGAACGGGCGCTCCCGGAATTTCTCGACTCATCGGCTGCGCATATGGTCGCACGCGGTCGTATGTGCTCGGCATCCCTCCGGTGGGTGGCCCCACCGGCAGCGTTGCCGCCCTCATGTTCACGCTGGCCGGCTCGGTCGTTGCATTCGAGAAGGTCGACGACACCGAATTGCACCCGGGTAGCCGCGAAGAAGACGAACTCGTCGTCCGTGATCTGCGCGGCGGCAAGACCCTCCACAGACTGCCTACCGGCACGTCAACGACGCCGCCGGAACACGGAGACGTCGGCATCGGCGGTGCCACCGCGATCGTCCTCAAGAGCGACGGAGCCGTCGCCTGGATCGTCGCCGTCCGCGGCACGAACACCGAATACCAGATACACGTTGCCGACGCGACCGGCAGCCAGTGGTCGCTGCCAGCACTGAAATCGCCCCCGCCTCGCTGGCGCTTGCGGGCAGCACGCTGTACTGGAGCCAGCAGGGGAAGGCGATGTCCTCCACGGTTCAATGAAGTGACCACGTTGAAGTGCGTGTGCACGGCGCGTTGCGTGCCCGCAGGAAACGTTCTGCCCCATAAGCCGGCGTTGGCGCCTTGCCCGCGCCCTCCACGCGAGCCTGTGGCTGGCCCTTATCGCGCTCGGCATGTGCGGCTGCGGCACAAACACCGGGACGAGAGCCGCCACGACGACGCAGACCCAAGCGGCTCATCGTGCGCCTGCGTTCCGTGTCGGCGAGTATTGTCTGCCGAACAAGGAAGCGCGATATCGGGCGGCCGGGCTAGTGTGCCGTAGACATCACCTGGCAAGACACTGACACGCATAGGAAGGCTCGTGCTATCGGAGAGCACGCTCTAGTGGCCGCAAGGCGGACTGCCCGGCTGAGAATCGGCAGCGACAGGCGCAGGCGACTACTGCGTTCGACAGTTCCAGGCTGATGCGACCTTCGGATAAGCCGAGCAACGCCGCATCGAGGGGTGCGTGCGGGGTAGGCGGGGCCGGACGTTTGTGGGGTCGCTCGACGGAAGGAGGATTCGCGGTTAGGCCCTCGCTCCGACGGGCCCCGCGTGTCCGCAGCGCCGGCACGTTCAACGGCCGCTACTTCGAGATCACGTTCACGAGCAGCGCGTTTCGCAACCGGAACTGGCGTTGCGCCATGCTCACATCGTTCGGCTTCTCTTGGCCGCGCGTTCCCCTCGGTGGTTGGCCCAAGGCGAGGCGGACGCGCCAGGCTCGGTAAATGCCGCCAAAGCGCCCGGAGCCCGCCTCGTTGCTGGCTTTGCCCCCGGAAAAGAGCGTTCAGGACCGGCGGGTGTTGGGCCCGACGGAAGGAACGGACGTCAGGGCACGAGTGGAAGGGCTGGTACGGGCACCGGAGTACGAGGGCGAATCTGCCGGTCACCTCCGCGTAGCGGCCGGCGCCAGTCAGCGGAGTCGCCTGAGTGACACAGCGCGGTCGAGTCCACCTCGCGCACGAGCCCCTCGTCAAAGAGGTTCACCCACTCGACGCTGAGGGTCTGTCTCCGTCGAGCGCGGCGCCCACGCCGACGTTGCCGTGCATGCGAGTCAGCGTGTCCAGGTGTACCTGATCGGGTTGGCTGCTCCCTTCTTGCGGTATTCGTCCGGCACTCGCTTGCCGACGTACTGAGCGCGCAGTTCCGCCGGGGCCCCCCGGCCGATGAAGGCCAAACGTCCGTGCGCATCCTCGTGGCCCGGAAAGTCGCGCGCTGTAGCCGGAAGCCAGTCGTCCGCGACGAACGCGCCGACGATGAGTCCGCGCTGCGTGGCGAGGATGACCTCCGCCTGCATCGCCTTCTTGCGGCTGATCTTCCAGGCGTACCGCGTGGCCTCATAGAGCGAGGTCTCGGCGGCGCTGCGATTGACGCTGATGAGAATGGCCTTGTGCCGGAAGTCAGCCGCCGGGGCCGAGTAGCGGCGAATGATCTCGCGGGCGTGCATGGCGCCGTATTCGCTTGACCCGGTGCCACCTGCGACGTTGGAGAGGCCGGGGTAGGCGTCCATCAGGGCCGCCTCGACCTCGAACGCGGTTGCGTCGTCCATCCCGTGTCGGTGGATGATCTGGGCGACCTCGAAACCGGCTAGACGTACTTCGCGGATGCGCTTGAGCTTGTCGCTCAGCTCGTCGCCGTCTTGACTCAGCTCATCGCGGATGTGCGCGAAGACCCTGTTACCGTGGCCCTTGCCGACGTAGAAGGTCTCGCCGTTGCGTGGGTCAATGAGGCGGTAGACGTACGTCTTGAGCTTTGCGGTGACATCGGGAGGAAAGCCGTCCAGCTCAGGCACGACGCCCACGGTAGCCGGCAGCTCGGATACGCGGCGGTGATCGAAGTGAGCCTGATCGCGCGCGCCGTACTTGCAGGCGGCGCTCGCGCTCGTGCACCAGCGTCGTTAGCGATCCCCTCGCGTTGCTGGGCGCCCTGATGGCGGGCAGCTCGTCATGGATCTGCATGGGCATCCCGAGGAGGCTGGCGCAAGGGCGCGCGTGATAGGCGCGTGGGGTGCCGAGATTCGCCCCGCTGCCGCTTCGGTACGCCCAAGCGTCGCCTGGTGGGCCAGTGCCGAGATGTCCGTCGACAACAACTCGGACTGACGGTCGCGCCTCTATGTGGCACGCTGCTCTGAAGTGGCTAGGGCGCGACGATCTCGGCACACTGGAGAAACTCCGTTTGTCGGCACGGGCCGCGCCCTCCTCGTCGACGAACTCCACGCCGCGTTCCAAGGCACACGATCTCACGACGGCCCGCAGACATGGGTCCTCTCGGCGCCTTCCGGTCACGGCAAGACGCGCGTCGTACAGGAACTCTATGCGCGGCTCGCTGCCGAGGAGCAAGCCAAACGTTATTGGCCTGCGAGGATTGGCGACGCCAGCCGAAGACCGGGGGCGGTGGAACGCAAGCGCATCGCCCCAGATGTCTTCGAGACGCCGAAACGCGCTGCCCCGTGGATGTGGTGGGGGTTTTTGTGCGCGCGTCGCGATGACGGGACCTACGTGCGCGTCCTCGACGAGAGCGCACGGCAGATTTTCGCGAACGCGCCGGCTCTCGCGCGTGGAGAGAAGGTCGCCGGCGAGATCGGTGAGGTCTTCGACGTCACGAGCGCGACTGTGGGAGTTCTCGCTCTTTTGTTTCCCCTCCTGGCAGCCCCTCCGATTGCGATCCCTGTGGCGACGGGTGTCGCGGCGAAGACAGTCTGGGAGGAGCGCGGCAGGATATGGGCAATCGTTCAAGGTGGTCAGCGTCGACCTGGGCTCGAGTCTGATGTGATTATTGCGGGTATCGGCCGCGACGACCTTGTGACGAAGCTCTCGGCCGCTATTGCGCGCCTGAGCGAGGCGCTTCCCGTGGTCCTTGTGCTCGACGACGCGCACTACGCTGACGACCTTTCAGTGGCCGTCGTCAACGAGCTGATGCACAATGAGTCAGCCCGTCTCCTCATCATTGCGTGCGGATGGCCCGCTCTCCTGGAGGACCGATCCGGTGATCTGAACTTTCCGCGGTGGATTCGGCTAGCCGAGCGCGATGGATTGCGGCTCGAGCGCCGCGATCTGCCGCCCCTTGCGTCGGATGACCTAACGACGCTGGTCAAAGCTCGCGCACCGTCGTTGGACGACGCAGCTGTCGCTGCACTTACTCGTAAGTATACGAATCCCCTTGCTCTCGAGGCGGTGCTTGACGGTTGGCGTGTGCGGCGCCGGCTTATGCAGAAGCTCCCGCTCTCGCAGCGCGAGATCGCCGAGCTGCCGGGCTCCATAGGCGAGCTCTTCGTCGACGTATGGCGAGAGTTGCCCGAGGCAACGCAGGCAGCACTTGCGCTCGCAAGCATCTATGGCGAGCGCTTCCCGCCGACGTTCGTTGTGGATGCAGCACGTGCGCTCGCCAGCCCGGTTTCACTAGAGGATCTCGATCAGGGTCAACGCCCCTATCGCTGGACTCGAATCGTGGACTGGTCCGTACATGCTTTCGCCGAGCCGATGCTCTACGCAGTTGCCAAGAATCGGATCGATCAGTTCTTCAACTCCGATGAAGTCGGCCTCGTCCGGAAGGCCCTCGTGGAGGCCACAACCGATTGGGACAGGACTCGGCTGAGCCGTCTGGGTTTTCTCGAACTGCTCCGGGCCCACGTTTCCCTGGCAGAGAAAGAGCTGGTGCCTCGCGACAGCGCCGCGATCGCATCGGCGCTCACGCTTGCAAGCCCCGGTCCCGGCTCGACTCCCCTTGCTGAAGCTCTCCCCCGTATTGACGCTGTCGCTAAGTGGTCCGCGCTGCCCGACGATCAGCTCGCGATCGCCACCGCCCGTGCGTGGTGTTTCGGGAGCAACGGACACTTCCGCGAGGCGGTCGCTGACCTCACGATTTCCCTCAAATCGCTCGACGGCGCACATGACCATCGGAGTCGGACCGCATTAGCGGCACGCAACGACATCGCGTTCTGGACTTCGCGTACTCGCGACTGGCCGAGGGCGAGAGCTCTGTACGAGGACCTGCTCCCTTGTGTGCGCCACGCGTTAGGCGTCGATGACCGGCTCGCGATTCGTGTCGAAGGAAACCTCGCAGAGGTCATCGGCGAGAGCGGCGACGTCAACTTAGCTCTTGAGCGAACGAAGAAAGTGGTAAGCCGGTCATCACGTGTACTAGGCCGCGACGCCCCCAACACGCTCGTGCAGCGCAGTTACCTCGCGTCGTGGACCCACAGTGCCGGCAAACTCAGCCGGGCGATCAAGCTCCTTGAATCGCTTGTGCCCAAGCTCGACAAGTTCGTTGGCCGAGACGACTCTCCTACCGTCATGGCCCGGAAAAACCTCGCAGCCTTTTTGTGGGAGGCGAAACGCTATCGTCAGGCTCTCGATATGGTGCTCGAGACTGAGACAGACATCGTCTACGTCTGGGGACTCGCAAGTCCCGAGACTGAGTCACTCCTAGCGTTTGGTGCCGATTCTGCAACCCACCTGAGGGAGTTTGACGAAGCGCGGAGGCTTTCCCTCATGCGAATCCGCAGCGTCGAACAAAGGCTTCCGATCGATCGCGTCAGGCTCTTGGAAGCCAAGGCGGCTCTGGCCGCAAACGAGGTAGTCGCCTGCGCGCCTGGTGACGTGTCCGACAACATCTCGCGAGCCTTTGAGCTTGATGTCGCGCTTTCGTCTGACGCATGTTCTGCCCTTGAGAGCCTTCGTGACGAGGCGACCGCGACATTCGGCGCCGATGCGCCTCTGAGCAAGGCCATCCGCGCCCAGTTAGCTAACTCACGGCCGTCGCAGGACTGAACCTCGCTGGGATTGTGGAGACTCCGGGGAACGGGGATCAAAGTGAGGGAAACTTGGAGGCACACAGAGCGGGAGAAACCGCATAAATATGGGCATTGTGGCCTCATCGCTACGCCATCCCTGAGGCTGGGGGCCGGGGGTCGCAGGTTCAAACCCTGTCTCCCCGACTAGCAGCGAGCCGGACGCCTGGTCTCGCGCTGCCGGCGGCGACGCGGGCGCCGCAGCAAGCCACCGTGTGAGCAACGCCGCTCGCTGGCCGTGACGGGGCCGACGGTCCCGGGCGGTCGACAGTTGCGACGGGCCGCGGAGCGCATGAAAGTCCGCGCGTTTCACACGCCCACCGCTACCGATGTCGGTGGCGCCTTGGGTCGGAAAGCTTGCACTTCCGCGCGACCCGGGCCGACGACGCCGCAGCTGGCCTCGGGCACTTCGTTCCACACGCCGGCGACATCACCCAGAGGCTCAGACACGATCAGCCTCGCGTCGTCTGAGACCTCGTTCAGCAACTGCATCTCGGGCTGTAGCTTGCGTAGCGTGGGCACGTCGGTGGTGTAGAACAACGAGCGCGACTTTCTCTCGCTTGAATAGCGGAACGCCCAGATGCTCTCGCCGTCCGTGGTTGCGACAGTGCCCTGGAACGCGTGAGGGACGTCGTGTTGGCTGGCGACCGCCTCGACGATGCCGATCGCCTGCTCGACAGCGGCGGGCGGGTCGTCCTCGAGGCCGAGGGTGAGCGCGAGGTAGAACAGCACCTCGGTATCGGACTGGCCTTGGATCTCCGGGTACAACGACGGGTCGATCGTAAGCACCAGGTCACGCTTGATCGTCGCGAACTCGTTGATGTATCCGTTGTGCATGAACAACCAGTTCTCATGGCGGAAGGGATGGCAGTTGGTCTGCTGGACCGCGCTGCCGATCGCCGCTCGAATATGCGTGAAGAACAGTGGGGAGTTGATATGCCCGGCAAGCTCACGGAGGTTGGCGTCGTTCCAGGCGGGCTCGGTGCTGCGGAATACGCCGGGCGTCGTGAGGCTCGCCGTACCAGCCGACGCCGAACCCGTCGCCGTTGGTGGTCTCGGCGCCGAGCCGCGAATGCAGGCTCTGGTCGACGAGCGAGTTGGTCCCCCCGTAGAGGATCTCCTTCATCAGGATGGGGGAGCCGGAATATGCGAGCCAGCGGCACATGGGCCGCTCCTTTCTGTTCGGTTATCAGGCGTGTCCACGCTGATCGCCCGCTTTCGCGCGACGGTGGGCGCTAGGAATTCGTGAGCAAGGCTTGCCACCAGGTCATCGAGACGACCGTTGCGAGCAACGAACCTGCGTTGAGCGTCGGCCCCGTTTGCCGCCGCAAGCCGCGCCACTCGGTCGAGCGCGCCGGCGCATCCAAGCGCAAGCGCATGCGGCCGGCAATCGGCCAGCAGCGAGTCGAGCGTTTCTCGCACCGGAATCAGCGAACCCGTAGTGGGGTCGATCAGTAGAGCGGTCATCCCGTCGCGGGCCGCCAAGAAGCGGTTCTCGGCAAGAACCTCGGGACTCGGGACCAGCGACGAGGGTTTGTCCTCGAGCTCAAGGCGAGCGAGTGACTGGATCAGCGCAACAAGGGGAGCGACCTCACGGATCCGTGACTGAGCATCCATCACCCTCACCTCAACCGTCCCGAGAGGCAGGCTGAAGCCGCACATCCCACCACAAGAAACTCGGATCGCGTATCGCCCCCGGGGCGATCAGCTCGTCGACCGTCGCCACGTAATCGGCATAGTCATCGAAGAATCGCGGGGGCCCCGTACGCGGAAAGGCCTGGAAGATCACGGTGCGCGCGGACGCAAAGCCACAATTACGGCCTCGCCAGAACGGCGAGTTGGCCGACAGTGCAAGCAGAAGCGGGATGTTGCGGCGCAGCCCATTCAGAAGCCGGATCGCGTCTTCTGGGTCCGGCACGCCGACGTGTAGGTGCAGGGCCATTGTCGGCTCGCGCCGTGCGAGCACGCGCATCGAATCGCTGACAGCGCGGTAGCGCGCCGCGCTCGAGACCTCCGTCTCGTCCCGCACGGTCGACGGATGCGTGCCCGCGGCGGCCACGGTCAGCCCCATCGCATCCAACTCGCGCGAAAGGCGGTTGCGCAGTGAAGCCAGCTCTGCGACGACGCCGTCCACGTCGGGGTGGATGCCGGTCGTGAGCTCGACCACCGCGGCGTGGGTCTCGGGGAACGTGTGCGCCGACAGCTCCCGGGATAGCCCGCCGAGCACCTCATCGCTGGCCTGCGCGAGCGACCAGTCACGCCGCTCGAGCAGCATCACCTCCTCCTCCAGCCCGAGGGTATACCGCTGATCGAGCTCGTCATTCCAGCGTGCCCACGATGCGTGGGCGATGTCCGCGAGCCCGGGACGCGCGCGGTTTCGGGCCGGCATTAGACCATTTCAAACCACATCGTTCCCGACGGCATCGCCCAACTCGGTTGAAACCGCGACGCCCGTTTCCGGTGGTCACCCGATCGGGATGATGTGCCGGTTCGCTCCTCGCGCGAAGCTCGCTGACCGAGAGTGCCTGCCCGGACGCCAGCCGGCTGATCAAGACGGATCGTCAGGCCAGGTTCACTGACTGCAACACGAAAGGTAGGTCGCTATGGCAACGCTCGTTGCGATTGGCTACCCAGATCAGGTCACCGCCGATCGGGCGCGCCAGACGGTAGAAGGCTTGGAAGACGACTTGGTCATTCAGGCCGATCAGGTGGCGGCGATCTCGCGTGATGCCGCGGGTAAGTATCACGTAACGACGACTCATGGCGGCTCATCGACCGCCGGCGGCGCAGTGTGGGGTGGCCTCTGGGGCCTGCTGTTCGGGTTGCTCTTCTTCATCCCGTTCGCCGGCTGGGCGATCGGCGCCGGTATGGGTGCGCTGTTTGGGCACCTCGGCAAGGACATGATCGACGATCAGTTTCAGAAGCAGGTGCGCGACTACGTCCAGCCGGGCACATCGGCTCTGTTCTTGATCATCGAGAAGTCGACGCCGGACAAGGCGATCGCGGCCCTGAACCAGTACAAGGGCACCGTCATCAAGACCTCCCTGTCCGATGAAGACACTGCCAAGCTTCAGGAGGCGCTGAACCCCAAGCAGCCGGTCAGCGTGTAGGCGGCGCGTGCCCGGAGGACGCCGTGCGCGGCGGGTTGCGTCGTCGCGACGGTGCCGATCCGGACGCCCTACGTGGCATGAGCCTACGGCATCGAGCTAGCCGCGAGGCTGTGTGCCGTGGGTGATGCAGCCGTAGCCAAGACCGCGGTCGCCAAGACCGCGGTCGCCGGTGCCCAGGTGATCCTGCTGACGCTGGCCGCCGGCCAGTTCCTGATGGCGCTCGACAGCTCGGTGATGAACGTGTCGATCGCGACCGTCGCCGAGGACGTGGGCACGACGGTCACCGGCATCCAGGGTGCGATCACGGCCTACACGCTCGTGATGGCGATGCTGATGATCCCCGGGGCGAAGGTCGGTGCGCTGATCGGCCGCAAGCGCGCCTTCATGATCGGCTGCGTGATCTACGGCTGCGGCTCGCTCACGACGGCGCTCTCCCGGAGCCTGCCGGTTCTGCTGTTCGGTTGGTCCTTCCTCGAGGGAGTCGGGGCGGCGCTCATCCTGCCCTCGATCGTGGCGCTGGTCGCCGGCAACTTCCCGGCGGCACGCCGCCCCGCGGCCTACGGGCTCGTCGCCGCCGCCGGCGCGATCGCGATCGCGGTTGGTCCGCTGATCGGCGGACTCGCGACGACCTACGCATCCTGGCGCTGGGTCTTCGTCGGCGAGGTGGCGCTCGTGATCGTGATCCTGGCGCTCGCGCGCAGAGCCGAGGACGCGCCTCCGGACCGCCGCCCAAGGATCGACCTGATCGGCGCCTTCCTCTGCGCCGGGGGACTCGGCGTGTTCGTGTTTGGCGTGCTCAAGTCCGGCTCCTGGGGCTGGGTGGTGCCGAAGGCCGGCGCGCCCGAGTGGTTCGGGATGTCACCCGTGCCGTGGCTGATGGTCGTCGGCCTCGTGCTGGTGTGGTCGTTCCTGCACTGGGAGGGCCACACGGTCGCGGCGGGGAAGGAGCCGCTCGTCGATCCGCAGCTGTTGCGCAATGCGGGGCTGCGCGGCGGGCTGACCATGTTCTTCTTTCAATACCTCCTGATGATGGGGGTTTTCTTCCTGATCCCGCTCTACCTGTCTGTGGCGCTTGGGCTGTCGGCGATCGCCACCGGAGTCCGGATCATGCCGATGTCCGTGACCCTGCTGGCGGCGGCGCTGGGAGTGCCGCGACTGCTCCCACACATCTCGCCGCGGTTGGTCGTACGCGTCGGGGTACTCCTGATCCTGCTCGGGTTGCTGGTACTCCTCGCCGCGGTCGATGTCGACGCGGGGGCCGAGATCGTGACCGTGCCGTTGCTGCTCATAGGGCTCGGCATTGGCTCGATCGCATCGCAGCTCGGCGCTGTGACCGTCTCGGCCGTGCCCGACGAGGAGAGCTCGGAGGTTGGCGGCTTGCAGAACACGCTCACCAACCTTGGTGCATCGCTGGGTACGGCACTCGTAGGCTCGATTCTGATCGCCGTGCTGACCGCGTCGTTTCTGACCCACATCGAGGCCAACAGCGCGGTCCCCCAAAGCGTCAAGAGCAAGGCCAACACCGAGCTCTCCGCTGGGATCCCGTTCATGTCAGACAAGCAACTCGAAGCTGCGGCGAAGCAGGCGGGCGCGAGCTCCGAGGTGACCCAGGCGGCGCTCGCCGCCAACGCTCGAGCTCGCCTCGACGGGCTTCGCGCGGGCCTGACCGTTCTGATTCTGATCGCCGCCGTGGCGCTCTTCTTCGTCGGGGGAATCTCAACGCGACAACCCGGCTCAGAGCCGGTCCCAGCCTAGGCCAACGTGCACGCTACCCCGGCGACCCCCGACGAGCAGCTGAACGCACGGCGTGATTGGCTGCGGCGCCTCGCCGCGGTCGTGGCGCTCGCCGTGCCGGTCGCGATGGTCGTGGTGGCGGCGGTCGCACTCGCCGGGCACGTCCCGATCGCAGTGCTGGCGGTCGTGCTGGTGCTGGTGGCGAACGCCGCCATCTGGTTCGCCCTGACAGAGCGCGGTGCGCCGCGCGCGTTCGCCGCGGTGGCCGCCGTCCTCGCCACCGCCGGCCTGATCGTTGTGCTGGCGACTAACTGGCAGGGGCTGGTCGTGCTCGTCGCTCTGCTGTTGGCGCTCCCGCTGTTCGGGCTCGCCGCGCGCTACGCGCTGGGACGAACGGGGCAAGCGGCGGTCGAAAGGGCTGCTGCCGCGGTCGTGCCGGTCGGCGCCGCCGGCACAGCGGCTCTGATCATCAACCTGAAGTCCGGCGGTGGCAAGGCCGAGCATTTCGACCTCGCGGGGGAGGCCCGGCGGCGAGGCATCGAGCCGATCGTCCTGCGACCGGGGGATGATCTTCGCGAGCTCGCCGAGAGCGCCATCGGACGGGGCGCCGAGGTCGTAGGGATGGCCGGCGGCGACGGGTCACAGGCGCTCGTGGCGACGGTCGCGGCGCGGCGCGACGTGGCGCATGTCTGCGTCCCCGCGGGAACGCGAAACCACTTCGCGCTCGACCTCGGGCTCGATCGCGAGGACGTGGTGGGCGCGTTGGACGCCTTTACCGACGGCGTCGAGCGGCGCATCGACCTGGCACGCGTGAACGATCGCGTGTTCGTGAACAACGCGTCGCTCGGTGTCTACGCGAAGGTCGTCCAGTCCGAGGCCTACCGGGATGCCAAGCTCGAGACCTGGACGCGCATGCTGCCCGAGATGATCGGCTCCGGTGCGGAGCCGATCGACCTGGAGTTCACTGGCCCCGACGGGTTCGACTGCGACGATGCCCCGCTCGTGCTGGTGTCGAACAACCGCTACGAGCTCACGCACCTGTCCGGCGCCGGCACCCGCGAGCGGATCGACGCGGGCATGCTCGGGATCGTCGCCGCCCGGGTCCGGGGCGCGGAGGTCTCCAAGCTCGTGGCGCTGGAGTTGGTCGGCCAGGCTGGGCACTACCCCGGTCTGCTGTCATGGTCGGCGCCCGAGTTCGAGGTCCGCTCCGCCGGCCCCGTTGAGGTTGGCCTCGACGGGGAGGCGCTCGTGCTCGAACCGCCGTTGCGCTTCGCGTCACTGCCCGGCGCCCTGCGCGTGCGGCTGCCTCGCGGCACAGGCATGTCGCCGGCGGGGCGCGCGGTGGCGCTCACCGCGCAGAACCTGGGCACCTTGCTGCGGGTGGCGGCTGGTCGGTGAGCCTCGCATGAAGATTCGGCGTCGTGTGCAGCGCCTGGACCGTCGGCTCATGCGGCGGTCCTTCAGAGCACGATCGCGCGCCCTCGATCGCATCCTGATCGCGATCACGCGCGCGGCGAACTACTCGCGACTCTGGCTGACGATCGCGGGCGCGCTCGCCGTGTTCGGAGGGCGACGAGGGCAGCGGGCCGCCGGGCGCGGCATCATCGCGATCGCGATCGCGGCCGCGATCGCCAACGGCCCCGCAAAGCTGGTCGCGCGCCGACGCCGGCCCTTCTCGCGGTCGCGCCCAGCGCTCATCCGCATGCCGCGCTCGACGTCGTTCCCCTCTGGGCACACTGCGGCGGCGTTCGCCTTCGCCACGGCTGCCAGCGTTGAGATGCCAATGGTGGCACCGGCGCTCGTCCCGATTGCGGGCGCTGTCGCCTACTCGCGCGTGCATATCGGCGTCCACTACCCGAGCGACGTCGCCGCCGGTGTTGGGATCGGGATCGGCTCGGGCCTAGTGGCCGCGCCCCCGCGCCGGTGCGGCTCGCGCCTTGCTAGGCGGCCACGACCGTGATGTGCGTCGATCCTGATTTCAATCTATCTGGCGGATGCCGACGGCATGCCGCCGCGCTTGAATGGCGTCGTGGCTAGCCCGCGAGACACGAGCGCGGTGCGCCGAGCGGTTGGATTTGGGGGGCGTGCGGCGATCATGCTGGTCGTCGACGGACTGCTGCTGTGGGGTCTCGCGGAGCTCGCGGTTGGCACGTCGGTGGCGTCCTTCGGCGAGGCCGTCCTGACGGCGGGAGTGATCGCGCTGTTGAACGCTGTCCTTTGGCCGGTGCTCACGCGTCTGGCGCTGCCCTTCACTTTGCTCACGCTTGGTCTGGGATCGCTGCTGCTGAACGCGGCTGTGATCGAGCTGGCCTTCAAGCTGGTCGATAACAACCCGCCGAGCGTTGGTTCGGCGCTATTGCTGGCAGTCGTGCTCGCGGTAGCCTCGATGGTGATCACGCCACTGCTGGACTTCGACGGCGACGCCTATCACCTGCGCGTCGTGCGCCGGCGCGTCCGCCGCGGGAGGGCGCGCAACCACACAGATGTCCCCGGCGTGGTTCTGTTCGAGTTGGACGGTCTCGGCGAGGAGGTGCTGCGCGACGCGGCGCGGAACGGCTATGCACCCACAATCGCGCGCTGGCTCGAGGAGGGGTCCCATCGCATCGTCGGCTGGGAATGTGATCTCTCCTCGCAGACCGGAGCCAGTCAGGCGGGGCTCCTGCTCGGCAGCAACTGGGACATGCCCGCGTTTCGCTGGTATGAGAAGGAGACGGGGCGCACGCTCGTGTCCAACCATCCGCCCGACGCGGCCGAGATCGAGCGACGCCACTCCAATGGCGACGGGCTGCTGGCCGCCGGCGGCACGAGTCGCGGCAACATGTTCTCGGGCGACGCGCCACGCTGCTCGGCCACGATGAGCATGATCCGCGACCGCAAGCGCTCGCGCTCGGGGGACTTCTTCGCCTACTTCGCCGAACCCTACGGCTTCATACGAACGATCGTGCTCTCGCTGGCGGACATCGCCGAAGAGCGTGTCGCGGCTCGGCGCCAGAGGCGCAGCGGCGCCGCACATGTGAAGCGCGGAGGTTTCTACCCGCTGGTGCGTGCGGCGATCGCGGTCGTCATGCGCGACCTGACCGTCGCGACGCTGATGGCCGACATCGTCGAGGGCATCCCGGTTACCTACGCGACCTTCGTGGGGTACGACGAGGTTGCCCACCACTCGGGAATCGGCGAGCGCGACGCGCTCAAAGTGCTCCGCCGCCACGACCGTCAGCTCGCCCGGCTGCAGCGGGCGATCGGGCAGGCGCCGCGCCCTTATCACCTCGTCGCGCTCTCTGATCACGGTCAGACGCAGGGACGCCCCTTCCGACAGCGTTACGGCCACACCCTCGAGGAGGTGGTCAAGGCCGCGCTCGGGAGTGGCGACGTCCACGCGCCGATCGCCGTAGAGGAGTCCTGGGGTGACCTCGGTGCCGTGCTCGCCGATGCCCGGGAGGACGACAGCACACCCGGCCGCATGCTTCGGCGCGCGACGCGCGGGCGGGCGATCGAGGGAACCGTCGCGCTCGGCCCCAACCGCGATGCCCTCGGCGGGAGCACGGAGGCGAGCGACGGCGACGCCGTCGTGATGGTCTCGGGCCCGCTGGGCCTTGTCTACCTCACGTCCAGCCCGGAGCGGCTGACGCGCGAGCAGATAGCCGAGGCACATCCTCGGCTGGTTCCGGAGCTGGCGACCCACCCAGGCATCGGCTTCGTGCTCGTGCGCACAGAGACCGAAGGAGCTGTCGTGATCGGGGCCAGCGGTCTGCGGCGCTTGGCCGACGATCACGTGGAGGGAGAGGATCCGCTCGCCGCATTCGGGCCCAACGCGGTCGGTCACCTGCGCCGCCACGATAGCTTCACCCACTGCCCGGATCTGCTCGTCAACAGCACCTATGACCCCGACAAGCGCGAGGTTGGACCTTTTGAGGAGTTCATGGGCTCTCACGGAGGCCTCGGCGGGCCACAGATGAACCCCGTCGCCGTGGTTCCCGCGGCCTGGAGCCAGCCAGCCGCGCCGATCGTCGGCGACGAGGCGATGCACCGCACGCTGCACGCCTGGCTCACCGAGAGCGGACTGCGGATGACTGCACCGAATGACGGCGTCGTGGCCGTGGGCGAGCATCGCTGCCGGGACCGCGCGCGGCCTCGACCGCAGGCACTTGGCAGGGGCTAACGCTCGCACAAGCGCCGCGCCGCGAACTGCAGCTCAGCGGTGGTGGGCGAGGTCTACCGGCGGCAGGTCTCGTACCTCATCTCGTGTGAGACTGAGTAGGACGCCGTCGGCGGCCATGTCCTTGACAGCGCCGATTGGAATGGCGATCTCCTTCTTACCCCACAGGTGCCCCTCGTCCAGGAGCACGTGCGTCACCTGGTGATCTTTGGGGTCGATAACGAGGCCTTGGACTCGCCCGATGTTGCCGTCCGTGGCATGTACGTGTTCGCCGCGGCGCACATCCACCTCGCCCGCTGGCACGCGGTCCTCGATGATGACCTCGGGAGTCGCCATCCCGATGCCATCCATCCCCGTGCCGCCCATGCCGCCGCCGAGTCCGTAGTAGGGCCATGCGAGCGCCTGCCCAGCTCCGTAGCCCATTTCTTCGCTCGGTTCCGGCAGGAAGTGCCTTTCCTCGGCATCTTCCATCGCATCAAACTCTGCCGCGCTACACCGTAGACAGATCTCGCCGGCCGTCGCGTCGACGAGATCGATCGGGACCAAACGATCCAGTCCCTGTCGGTGCTTCGGTCCGACGACTAAATGCGTGAGAACACGAGCCACCGGGTCGATGACCACGCGGCTCAGCTTGCCGCAGCGACCGTCGCTGCAGCTGACCTTGGCGCCGATGGTGTAGTGGGTCACTTCGCTCACAAGGCTCATCCCGAGAGCTAGGCAGCTCGGCCAAGCCTAGCTGCTCCGTGGAGTAGTCGCGGTGCCGTCCGCGCGACCGACCAGGGCCGGTTCGATTGCGCCGCACCCGACTGTGGCCGAGCAGGCTGGCAGAGTGTCGATGTCATGCCGAAAGCATCACCAACACGCGGTGTTCGATGCGCGTTCGAGCTTCCCACGGGTCGGGCGGGAGCCGGTCGAGCGCGATGAAGTGTCCGTCGTTGAACCGCTCGAACACTCTGGGATCGATATAGGAGTGGCGCGCGACTGTGGGGGTGTTGCCGAGCGCGGCTGCCACGGCGCGCGACGCGATCGCGGGTGCGCGCGATGGGTGAGGTCTCAGCGCAGCCAGCGTTGCCGCGGCGATCACCGTGGCGTTCCAGGTTCGGTACTCCTTTGCGGAGAACGGACCGCCCGATTCGACGCGCAGGAAGTTGTTGACATCCTCACGATGGATCCGCGTCCACCGGTGGGCGGTGCGGAACACCAGCAGCTCACGCGGGCCTTGGCGCCGGCGCTTGAGCGCCGCGAGCACGTCCAGGGCGGGCGCGTCGGCGATCGCTAGTCGTTGTCGCTTACCGGCCTTGCCAACATAATCGAACACAGCGTGATCTGGCCGGACGGTCACCTGCTCGCGCAGCAGCGTGGTTAGGCCGTAATGCTTGTTATCGCGTGCGTAGCGGTCGGAGCCCACCCGCAGTAGGCCGATGTCGAGCAGGCGGAGCGAGAGCGCCAACACACGGCGGTGACCGAGCGGTTCAGCGCCGTCGCTGAGCCCGAGCTCGATCCGTCTGCGCAGCGCCCCTTGAGCCCGGCCGAAGGCCTCCATGTCATGAAACTTGACTTGATCGCGCTCGTGTTGCCACGCGGGGTGATACCGATACTGCTTACGCCCCCGGCTGTCCACGCCCGTCGCCTGTAGGTGAGCATCGGCGCTGGGAGCGATCCACACGCTGCTCCATGCCGGCGGTATCGCCAGACCGTGGATGCGATCGAGCGCCGCTGGGTCCTCGACACGCGTTCCATCCTCCTCGAGATAGACGACGTCCGCGCCGACTCGCGCCCGGTGCAGTCCCGGTTGGAAGTCGTGCACGAAGCGGAACGTGACATCGCTTGGCATTGGACTCGTTGATGTACTCACGTCGCGCCGCTGGTCACGAGATACGCTACCTGCCAATACAAAGCGCCCGTCTGCAAGCTGGCTCTCGCCAACAGAACGACCGTTCGCGTACAGCCTAAGGCTGTGCGAACGCACCCGTTCACGCTGAAGGTAGCTTGCCAACCTCGACGACCGGGCCGCTAGCCAGGGCCCGGGCCCGCGCTACTGGGTCGCTGACGGCCCAGCGGCTGCCAGGGCGACGGTCGCGGAACCAGCCTGCGCAGCAACGCTCGCAGATGCTGCCAGCACCAGCGCGGCGCGCAGACCACGAGCATGACCGCCAGCTCGAGCAGCGTCATCAGGACGCAGATGCCGATCACGAGCAGCGTGTGCATCACAGACCCTCGTGGGCCTCGGCGCGCTCAGTCGGTCCGTACGTCAAGGGGCAGGGTGGGGGGTGAAGGGCGGGCCTTCGCGCTCCCAGCCCTGACTCGCCTCGCGCTCAGAGCCCGGCACGGCGGAACCGGCCAGCACCAGGCTGCCGAGGGCCCCGATCGCGAGCATCAGCCCGCCGGCGATCTCCACGAAGGGGCCGCCTTCGAGGGACGTGACCGCTTTTGTCGCGACGACCCCGTTCGGACCGACGAGGGCGACGCCGAGGCTCGGCAGGTCGAAGCATCGGACCGCCGCGTAGACCAGGATCGCCAGCGCGATCAGCGCGGTCACGATCCCTGTCAGCCGTCCTTCGCCGACGCCGAGCAGGACCAGCGCGACGATGGCGCCGACGACGACCAGGATTGGCGCCAGGGTGGTGAAGCCCCACAGCGTGCTCGTCACCGCGAAGAAGTGCAACGGGGTGCCGCGCACCGGCAGCACGACCGCGAACGAGTACCAGGGCAGGAAGGTGGCAAACAGGGCGACGCTCGCGCCCACCGCTCCGCAGACGCGGGACACGATCTTGAAGTCTTCAAACATACGCAGCTCCTTGAGTCGAAAGGGGATCGGTCAGCGGGTCGCAGGCGCGCCGTAGCGGCTGCGCGACTGCAGGACGCGAATCCAGTGGTCGAACCAGCCCACCGCCGCTGCGAACAGCACCGCGAACAGCCCGTACATGAAGATCGCGAACACGACCGACAGGTTCAGCTCCGATCGCGAGTCGTGGACGGTGGCCGTCGGGTACAGCGACCGGAACGGCTTCAGCAGCACGTCGCTGCTGCGGTACACCCATGCGGCGAACGGCGCGGCCGGATTGGCGCCCGTCAGCTGCAGGAAGAAGGCGATCAGCAGCAGGATCGCGGCGACGGTTGCAAAGGCGTAGACGAGCCACACGAGCACCCGTCCCACCCACAATGAGACGACGGCCGCGCCTGCGACGCGCGAGCTCGGCGGTTCCCTCGCCGACTCAGCTGCGGGCGGCCGAGCGGGCGTCGCGGGCTGGCTGTACGGGGCCTCGCCGTATGGGGCTTCTGGCGCAGACATGATCTCCTTATCTCGCAGCGACGGTCGGACGTGGTTGCAGCGTGCCGCCGACGCACTCGCCACGGTCGCTGCGGACGATCTCCGCCAGCGCCATCCGCCAGGCGAGTCGGCGCGGCTCGACACCGGCGGAGCGGGACGGGAACTCCTTGCTCGCGAGGATCCCGGTTGAGGGCATCGCGGCAGCCACGCTCTCGAAGATCTCGCCGTGAGGGCTGCGTTCCTGCCAGCTGATCACGTAGGCGTCTACGCCTGGTGTGAAGCGACGCACGAACTCCAGCGCCTGACGAGCCCCCGAGGTCGAGGAGCTGCAACTCAGGCGCACACGCCATATCGCGTGCGCGCCACGCTCCCGCACGCCCTCGATCAGCAACGCGCTGAGCGCGTCGTGAGCCACCACGACGTCACCATCGCCGACGCCGGCCTCCAACAGGCCACCCCGCGCGGCGGCTTCCGCGTAGGACTCCTGCTCCTCGCGCGGCAGACCGGCTCGCCTCGCCTCGCCGCCGTCCAGCAGGCGATCGACGTGCTCCGCGGCTCGCATCTGCTGCTCGTCGGCTTGGATGTGCAGGATCTCGGCCGCGCCGTCCGGGGCTGCGCCGTCGATGTGGCCGCGCAGCTGCTCAGCCGCTCGCCGCGCTCGGGGCAGGGCCGTCGCGCACCACACGGTGCGTCCGGCCAGCAAGTCGCCGGCCCTTTCGCCGGCGACTTCGTAGGCGCGCTCGTAGCGCCGGCTGGCGGGCAAGTCGAGATGCTCGATCACGAGACTGCTCATGCCGGCCTCCTTAGCCGATCGCTTCGGCCGTATCGGTAGGCCGGCCTAGGGTCGGGACAAGCCGGGTGCGGCCTCCTCTTGTCTTTCGCGGCCGCGGCCTATCTCCGAGCAATCAGGGAAACGGACGAAAGGAGCGACATGGCTCTCGCAGTGCAACGGAACGACTCCCAGCGTCGCTCCGCAGCAGCAGCAGCAGCCGCTACGTCGGTGGGAGCCGTACAACGAGCTGGAGCAGTTCAACGAGCAGTTCGCGCGCCTGATCGACACGGTGTGGGCACCAACCGGCGCGGGCGGTGCCGCCCCGTGGATTCCGCTCGCCGACATCGAGGAGACCGACGACGCGTGGATCGTCGAGTTGGAGCTACCGAGCGTCGATCGCAAGGACATAGACGTTGAGCGGCGCGACAACGAGCTGGTCGTCACCGGGGAAATCAAGGAGAAGGAGCGCAAGGGTGTGCTCCGTCGGCGCACGCGTCGCATGGGCGAGTTCGAATACCGCGTGACGCTGCCCGGCCAGGCGGACGAGGAGAACATCGAGGCGAACCTGCACGATGGGGTGCTCACCGTGCGGGTGCCGAAGTCCGATCGGGCGCGGGCCCGGCGCATCGAGGTCAAGGCCTCCTGACGTGCCGATCGCGCCTTCCCGCATGCGGCGCCAGTCCGTGCCCCCGGGCTGGCGCCGATGCGATCAGGCACTTGTTCGCGAGGTCCCGTTCCGGGACTTCGATGAGGCTTTGGCGTTCGTGGAGCGGGTGGCGGCAGTAGCCGAGGACCACCTTCGCCGCCCTGACATGTGCATTCTCGACTTCAACCGCGTGCGGCTGACAATCGCCAACCCAAGCACGCCGGAGTCACACAGGCCGAGCTGCGGCTGCTCGGAAAGGTCGAGTCCGTCCTCGAGGTCCTCTGACCCCGGCGACCTACTGCCAGCCGGTAGAGCGAGCCACGAGAGAAGGGAGCAGACGATGGCGCATCGGTGGAACCAGCAGTTCGCGGGAGCGGAGCCCTACGGCCGCGGCCTGACCGCGTGGGTGGCGGCGGTGCCGATGACGCGGGAGGATCTGAAACGAGCTCGCACCTGGTTGATCGTGGTGGCGGTCCTGGCTCTGCTCGGCGGCATAGTGTCGATCCTCGTGCCCGCGATCACGTCGGTGACGATCGCGATCTTCATCGGCTGGGTACTGGTGTTCGCCGGCATCACCACAGGAGTCCATGCGGTCACGAACCGCTCGGCGCTGCGGAGCCTGGAGGCGATCCTGACCGTCATCGCCGGCCTCTACCTGCTGATCTTCCCCCTCAGCGGCACGGTCACGTTGACGTTCGTGCTCGCGGTCTGGTTCTTCGCCGGCGGCCTGCTCTCGCTGGCCGCCGGAATACAGCTGAGGGCCGCTCCGGACCGCTCGATGATGCTACTCGGCGGCCTGCTCTCGGTTGTGCTGGGCGTGCTGATCGCGGTCGAACTGCCGAGCTCGGCGGCATGGGCGATCGGCCTGCTGGTCGGCGTCAACCTGATTTTCTGGAGCATCCGAGCGATCGGCACAGCGCAGATCCTCAAGCAGCGCCTGAACGAGCTCTGATCCCCCGTTTCGCTGCGACACAGCCGATGTCGCGGAGACTCCGATCGCCACACGGGAGTGAACCCTGCAGCGCGGGATTGGTGTGGGCGGGGGCCGCTCGCCCCGGCGGGCACGGATGGAGGACTCGTGGGGCCATGTTGTAGATTGGTCGCATTGCGCGGAGTCGGTGGCATCTGAGAGAGCTGCTCAGCGGCGTCGTCAGCCCCGAGTGGCGATATCGGGCGCATCGCCTCAGCCGTTTTCGCTGGCTCACTAAGTATCGACTGACGCGCGACCTCAAACCTGACGTCGGCGTGCTGCGCCAACTCGCGTACGTGCTCTTTGATCCGGAGCTCTCCAGCTATTCCTTCGAAGTGGATAATGAGGCTGAGGTCATTGCTCGGCTCGCCGCCGCACTCGGACGGCCAGACGCTGAGTTCGCCGCCTATGCGGCCGAGACGTACCGTGATCCGGAGCTCAACGAGCTGCTGAGTCGACACCTCCGCTGGCGCTTTGACATGAAGCGTCGCCTACCTCTTGGCAACCGTCTTGCTTGGTATGTGCTCGTCCGGGCATACAAGCCGAAGCTGGTGGTGGAGGCCGGGATATACCACGGTCTTGGCTCGCTCGCGGTGTTACGCGCGCTCGAGCGCAACAGACAGGAAGGAAGCCCAGGTGAGCTGATGTCTTTTGACACTCTTCCCAGCGCGGGTAGCGTCGTCCGAGAGGAGGCTCGCCAAGGCTGGAGTCGGTTTATCGGCTCTACCCATGACCTACTTCTGCCCGCACTCGAGAATCGGCAGGTGGACATGCTCTTTCACGACACTCTGCACACAGAGGAGAACCAGCGCTTCGAGTTCGGAGCGGCGCTCACGCACGCCGCCGCCAACCTTCTGCTCCTTGACGCCAGCGGCGGGCACGGTGGGACACTGGAGGCTATCTGCGCCGAGCGGGAAGGCACCTATCATCGCGTGTGGATGCGCTCCCGCAACCACGTCCTCCGTGGCTGCAACCTAACGTTCGCGACATTCACGGGTGCCGACGAGAAGGCGCATTGAAAGGCACGAGCGCGACGTGCAGCACCATCGACCGTGGACTTCCGGTGAAGAACGATCACCGCCGTCGACCGTACGATCATCGTCCCGATCGCATGAACAGCATCGAGTCACCCGCTTGAGGTGACGTGAGACGGATACCGGAGCCTTAGCGTTGGGCGATGCGTTCCAGGCAGATCGTGTCCAGCAGCGGCAAGCGGGGATGAAAGGCGCGCAAGAGTGGAATGGCTAACACTCATACTTTGGGTATCGGTGCTGCTGATCGCCCTGCCCCTCGGTCGAGGAGTGCTACAGGGAAGATTCTCGCTCGGTTTGCAGGCGACGGCAGCCGGCACGGGGCTAGCGCTGATAATCGGCTACTTGAGCGGAGACAACAACGAGCAAACGCTCGCGTGGATCGCCTCAGGCGTCGCGTTGGTCGGGCTGCTCGCGACGCTCGCTGGAGCTGCGAGCCTCATCGTCGATCATGAAGACCGCGTGGCTGTCTCCACGAGCGCCGAAGAGTTCGAGGCGGGCCTCGCCGGAGTACAACTGCCGCTGTACAGCGTCACCCTGATTGTGACGGTGGCGGTGGCGCTGGGAATCGGCACGTCCACCTGAGCGTGCTCACGAAAGCGACGGTATGGGCTGGGTCGACAGCGAACTCGCGCTGACGGCGTTGGCGGCGATGCTGTCGCCGACGACGCTGTTCCTGTCGGTGCTGGCGCTCGTCGTGGGCGAGCGCCCGATGCGGACCGGCCTCTGGTTCTATCTCGGAGCGCTCGGAGCGACACTGCTGATCGGCGTTGTTGCGGCGTTCGTGCTCGGCGGCGCCGCGGCGTCGCCGCAGCCAAACAGCCCGAAGACGTGGGTTGCGATCGTCGATGTCATCGCGAGCCTGGTCGTGGTGCTCGTCGTTGTTCGCTGGCTGCGGCGGCCCCGCGACTCCAGAAGGGTGGCGAGCATGATCAGTCAGATGAACAAGGTGGCGTCCTCACCTGTGATCGCGATCGTCGCCGCCGGCGCGACGCTCGCAAATCCCGGAGCGTTCATTCCGCTTGCGCTGAAGGACATCTCCGAGACCAACCCGAGCGCCGCTGGCTACGTCGCCGAGTGGGTGGCCTTCTCGCTCGTCTCGTTGCTTCCGCTGTCGGTCGCGTTGGTGGCGCTCGCCGTGGCGCGTGAGCCAACTCTGCGGGTTCTCACCCGCCTGCGACAGTCGCTCGAGCGAAACGCCAGGACGATCGGCGCGACGATTCTCCTGCTACTCGCGGCGGTGCTGATGCGCAACGGCATCGCCGGGCTCAGTGGGTAGCGCGCCTGAACGGAGCTGAGTTGAGCTACGTGGACGTCGAGCTCGCGCTTGTCGGGCTGGTTGCGATGCTCGAACCGGCGACGCTCGTCTCATCCGTGCTGGCGCTGGTCCTCGGCGAGAGGCCGCTCCGCACCGGTTTCTGGTTCTACCTCGGCGGGATTGGAGCAACGCTCGCGGTCGGCGTGCTGGGCGCCTTCGCGCTCGGCAACGCCGCTGCGTCACGAACCTCGACCCCCAAGACCTGGGTGTCTGTGTTCGGCGTCATCAGCGGTGTGATGCTGCTCGCCTACGTTGCGAGGACCGTCAGGCGACCGGTCGACCCTGAGGCGAGTGCGCGCAATGTCGCACGGATGGGCAAGGTCGCAGCAGCTCCCGCGATCACGATCGTCGGTGCCGGCGCAGTGCTCGCAAACGCCGGTGTGTTCATGGTGATCGCGCTCAAGGACATATCGCAGTTGGACCCGAGCACCATCCAGTACATACTCGACTGGGTCCTGTTCTCGCTCGTGTCGATGCTCCCACTTGGACTCGCGCTCGTGATGCTGCTGCTCGCGCGCGAGCGCACGCTGCGGACGCTCGTCCTCGCCCGCGGCTGGATCGAGCGACACGCGCGGACGATCGCCCTGCTCATCCTCACGGCGCTCGCGGCAGCGCTGCTGCGCGATGGCGTCTCCGGACTCGCCGCCTAGCGGAAGGCGATGCATACCGCGAGCGCGCCGCTGGACTCAGCCGCCTGGAGGCTTGCCGATCGCGAGCCTTCCAAACGCCGCGACGCCCGCGGACGCGGCCCGCGCCATCGCTGTCGCCCCGTGGAGCGCCGGGGCTACGAGCCCGGCGCCAACGGTCGCGCCGACCACCATCGCATCGGTGGCACCGAGCCCGGTGATGCGGCGGAGGATCGCCGCGGGAATCGCCACGGCGAACGTGATCGCGGCAAGTGACGGGAGTCCCGGGCGGAACACCCGGAGCACGGGCGCTACGAGGTGGCGGAGTGCGTTTGCGAGCACTCCGAGCGCGAACAACGTTGCGAGCAAGGACGAGCCCGCGGGGATTCCTGCGATGCGGCGGAGCGCCTCCCGCAGCAGGCGATACACGATGTAGACCTCGCCGAGCATCCTCGACAGTCGACCCCCGTGAATACCTCCGGTGCTCATCGTGGTCGGCATGGTCGATGCGCGCACATGGATCCGAACCTACGCCAGGATGCTCGGACGCTCATCATGCGATTTGGGGGGTTTCGCTCCGCTGGGCCGCTGGCGCGCGGGCGGGGACGTGGGTGTTCACTTCCGCCAGACGCACATGCGCGCCTCCTTGTCGAAAGCGCCGGGGTAACCGACGCTTTCCGTGTGGCTGTATCAGGCTTCGCCCGTTCCGCCTCACGGCGCGGTGCCCTCGGCGCCTATCCATTGTGGGCGCGATGGAACGACGAGCTCGATCAGCCATACGCACTCGGAGTCGAGGAGGAGGTCATGCTCCTCGACCCGTCGCGTTGGTTGCTCGCCCAAGCCGGCGATCGCGTCATCTCGACGATCTCGCGACAACTCTCACCGTACGCCTCGCCTGAGGCCGGCGCCGCCGTGGTGGAGCTTGCCACGGGCATCCACCCCGACGTGGACGGGGTCACCGCCGAGCTCGCGTCGCTACGAGTCCGGCTGCGGCGCGAGCTGAACGCGATCGGACTGACGGCAGCGGCGGCGGGCACACATCCGCTGAGCGTCTGGAGCGAGACCCAGGTCGTACATACGCGGCGGCGGCGCCTGGTCGGCGACTCGTTGCGTGCGCTGGCGTGGCGAGAGCCGATGATGGCACTGCACGTGCACGTCGGCGTGCCCAATCCCGAGGATGCCGTGCGCGTCCTCAACGGCCTACGCCGCAACATTCCGGTGCTAATCGCGCTGTCGGCCAACTCTCCCTTCTGGCGAGGCCGCGATGGCGGGTTTGCATCGTCGCGCACCGTGATCTGCGGGGCCTTCCCGCGCACCGGTCTGACGCGTCGTTTCTCCGGCTACGCCGACTACGTCGGTGCGCTCGACGAGCTCGTGGCCTCACGGGCCATGCCCGATCCGAGCTTCGTGCGCTGGGACATACGGCTGCAGCCGGCGCTCGGCAGCGTCGAGGTGCGCGCGATGGACGCGCAGTCGATGGTCCGGGACCTCACGCCGCTCCTCGCCCTGATCCAGTCGCTGGCCCGCCTCGAGCTGGAGGACCCGTCTCCCGCCGATCCGAGTCTCGAGGTTCTCGAGGAGAACCGGTTCCTCGCAGCCCGCGACGGGATGGGAGCCGAGTTGATCGACCCGACGTCCCGGCGGCTGAGACCGGTAGCGGAGATGACCGATGCGCTGATGGTCGAATGCCGCCCCCACGCGCTCGCGCTGGGGTGCGACGACGCGCTCGAGGAGCTGCGGCGGCTCGTAGTCGCGAACGGCGCCGATCGCCAGCGTGTCTTCGCGGCTCGCCGCGCGCGGCTGGAGGACCTGGTCGCGCGTCTGGCAGGCTGCTTCGCCGTCCCAGCCGTGTCCGACGGCGAACGGCCAGTGAAGGCACGCACAGCGCTCGCTGGGGCTCGCTGGTCTAGCAGGCTTCGATCGCCCGCGCCCCGCGTGTGAGTGTCGTGCGCCGAGGAGGCGATCACGGCAGTCGAGCGTCCCACGCGCGCTTCACCTCACTCGGATGATGCATCGCGCCCACGCGTCCGAGACGATCGCAGGCTGAGATGGTCCGGATCGTTCATCAGCAAAACCTCCCTTGCGTCGCCGATGGCCGCTGACCCCGACGTGAAAGCGGGCTCGGTCCCGGCCGGCAACGGTGCCGGCGAGATGCCCGTGTCACATGCGCCCAACGCGCACCGCATCTGGGTACGGGTGATCCTCGTTCTCGCCACCGTCCTGACGGTGTTCGCGATCTTCGCGATCTGGGCCAACCGCCAGCTGATGAATCCGCGGAACTGGTCCAAGACCAGTACGGCGCTGCTGCAGAAGACGGCCGTCCGCACGGCCTTGTCGGGCTATCTGGTGAATCAGTTGTACGCGAACATCAACGTGCCCGCCCAGTTGCGCGCCGGTCTGCCGACGCGCCTCGAGCCGCTGGCGGGCCCGCTGGCGGGCGCGCTGCACGGCGTTGCCGAACAGGCAGCCGAGCGGGCGCTCGCCACCCCGCAGGTCCAGGGCGTCTGGGAGAAGGCCAACTACGCCGCCGATCAGGCGCTGGTGAGGGTTGTCAACGGCGGCGGCTCGCGCGTGAACATCAACGGCGGCACCGTCTCCCTGAATCTTCATCAGATCGTCGCCGATCTCGCGCAGGATCTCGGCCTGCCCCCGGGCATAGCGGACAAGCTCCCAGCTTCGGTGGCGACCCTGAAGGTGGTCACATCCAGCGAGCTCGGGCTGGTGCGCAATCTGGCCAAAGCGCTTCACGCGCTCGCCCTTGCGCTGACGATCCTCGTCTTCCTGCTTTACGTGCTTGCGGTTGCGCTCGCCGGCGGACACCGCCGGCGAACGCTGATGTGGGTGGGCTGGAGCCTCGTTTTTGCTGGACTGCTCGTGCTGGTCGGTCGCAAAATCGGTCAGGGGCAGCTCGTCTCCGCGATCACCTCCGACGCGTCGATCGAACCAGCCGTCAACGATTCATACTCGGTCGCGACGTCGCTGCTGGTGCAGGTCGCGAGCGCCGCGATCATCATCGGCGTGCCTGTGATCGTCGCAGCATGGATCGCCGGTCCGGCCCGTTGGGCGGTCGCAGTCCGGCGGTTCCTCGCTCCGCATCTGCGTGAGCGCCCGGCCCTCGCCTACTGGGGGACTGCGGCGCTGCTTGCTTTGGTGTTCATCTGGGGCCCGATACCTGCGACCCGCAATCCGTTCGAGATGCTCCTGTTCACGATCCTGGCGTTCGTCGGGGCGCATGTGCTCCGCGGGCAGATCGCCGAGCAGTTTCCGGACGCTCAAGGTGTCTCGATGCGTGGGGCGATCGGCGAGAAGCTTTCCCGTGCGCGGGAAGCGAGCGCGGGGCGCGCCAAGGCGCCGTCGACGGCCGCCGAGCTCGAACGACTGGTGGCGCTCCACGACCGCGCGGCGATCACCGATGATGAGTATGCCGCCGCCAAGCGCGAGCTGCTCTCCGCTCCATGAGCACCACGCTGGTGGTGCTGGCATCCCACGATGACGCCTGCACGCCATATTGGCAGCGGAGCGGTCTTGGCTCAGAGTGAGCGCCATGCCCATCGCAGCCAGTTATCCACTCCTCGAAGTCTTCTGGACGATGCTCATCTTCTTTGGGTTCGTCGTCTGGCTCTGGATCCTGTTCGCGGTGCTCACCGACCTGTTCCGTCGGCGCGACATCTCGGCGTTTGCCAAGGTTGCCTGGATTGTGTTCGTGATCGTGGTCCCGTACTTCGGCGTGCTCGTGTATCTCATCGTCGAGCACGGTGGAATGACCGAACGTTCGCTGGAACAGCAACAGGCGGCGCAGGCGCAGGTGGACGAATATGTCAAGTCGGTCGCGGTGAAGAGCGATCCAGCAGAACAGATCGCCAAAGCCAAGCAGTTGCTAGACAGCGGCACGATCACGCAGAGCGAGTTCGACGGCATCAAGCGCACCGCCCTGGCCACCTAGCGAACAACCAGCGCCTGGCGGCGCCTGAGGCGCGCGAGCCGCAAAGAGCCTCGGCCGTGCTGCGCTAGATGGCAGCGAGCTCGCGTTTGATGCGCGTTCGCGGACTCGTGGACGCCATCCGCGACGGCGATCAGGCGATGGCCGAGGAGGCCATCCTCCGACTCAGCCAGTCGCGGCGTTGGCTCGCGCCGCTGGCGCTCGCCGCGAGCGCGTGCGCGATGCTCTTCGACGGCCTCAAGCTCGTGTTCTCCAACTGGCGGCTGACCCTGGTTCAGATACTTCCCGCGATGTGGGTATGGCTCGCGATGTACGACCTCAAAGCGCACGTCCTGCGCGGCAAGTCATTCCACGTCCTGCGCGGGCCGCTCGTAATCCCGCTTGTCGCAGCCATCGCCGCCATTACCGCTGCCGGGTTCTTCCTGAACGCGGTGTTCGCGTTCGCGATCGCGAAAGGTGGCACTCCGAGGGTACGGTCCGGGTTCAGCGAGGCTCGCGCCCACCTGCCTGTCGTGCTCGGGTCAGGCGCCGCGGTGGGCCTGCTGCTTGGATTCTCGACGGTCGTCGTAACGCGCTGGGGGAAACCGTGGTTCGGGCTGTCGCTGAGCGTCGTCGTCGCCGTGATGATGATCTGCTACGTCGCTGTGCCGTCGCGGCTGATCGGTATGACGGCCCTGCATTCCAGGCGCGACAAGCTGACTGCCAGCGCGCTGAGTGGCGCGATCGGAGCGGCGGTGTGCACGCCCCCTTACCTGCTCGGGCGGATTGGCATCCTCATGTTGGGATCGCAGGCGCTCTTGATCCCCGGGATCGTGGTGGTCGCGTTCGGGTTCGCGTTGCAGGCAGCTGCGACGGGCGCCGTCAAGGCAATCAAGATGAGCGCCAGGCTCGTCGCCGGCCGCCGCCAGGCCGGGGCGAGCTAAGAACGCGCCCCTCGGCGAGCGCTCCACTCCGCTGATGACGTGGGCGCATTGTGCCCGCGGGCACTGGTGTGGACGGGGGGCCGCTCGCCCCTGCGGGCAGGGGTGGCGGACTCGTGAGGGCCATGTTGTAGGCCGGTGCTCTCCTACCTACGCTGTCAGGCGCGACGCAATCGACTGGCCCACGAGCGCGTTGCGCCGATCCTCAACTCCGGAAGGGATGGCAAATGTCTTCACCTGTAATCCCGGCGAGCCCGCCGCGCGCGGGTACGCCGCGCTCCGGCGCCAAGGGCGGGCCCGGTCGCCGAACCGACGGAGCCGGGGACCCTGCGACGGTGCATCTCAGCGTCGACGAACGCGTTGCGCGCGGTAAGGCGGCGCGAAGCGCGGTGCCACGGTCGAGCCACGCCGCGTTCGAGCCTGCGGCGCGTCGTCCCGATCCGATCAAGCTGCTCGAGCGCCAGGCAAAGACCCGTGTTCCGGAGCTCGTGCCGATCCGCTACGGCCGGATGCTCGTCTCGCCATTCACCTTCTACCGCGGTGCCGCGATGATCATGGCGAGCGATCTGTCATCGACACCGCGGTCGGGCCTCACGGTGCAGTGCTGCGGAGACGCGCACCTGTCCAATTTCGGTGTGTTCGCCTCCCCGGAGCGTCAGCTCGTGTTCGATCTGAACGACTTCGACGAGACGCTTCCTGGACCGTGGGAGTGGGACGTCAAGCGCTTGGCTGTGAGCATGCTCATCGCCGCGCAGAGCAACGGGTTCGACGCGAAGGCTCAGGAGCAGATCGTGCTGGCCACGGTCGAGGGCTACCGCAGGGCGATGACGAGCTTTGCCGGTATGAAGAACCTCGAGCTCTGGTACACGCATCTCGACGTCGAACGCGCTCTCGGCGAATTTGCAGAAGAGTTGAAGCCGAAAATGGTCAAGCGCACCGAGAAGGCTCTGACGAAGGCACGCACCAAGGACAGCATGTCGGCCTTTTCGAAACTCACGCATGAAGTCGACGGTGAGGTCAGGATCGTCGCCGACCCGCCGCTGATCGTGCCCATCGACGACCTCGCTGAAGGCCTCGAACGCGATGAAATGTTCGACGCGCTTCACGAGTTGCTGAACGATTACCGCGAGACGCTCGAGTACGATCGGCGCATCCTGCTCGAGCAGTTCCGCTTGACCGATTTCGCGCGCAAGGTGGTCGGTGTGGGGAGCGTCGGGACCCGCGCGTGGATTGCGTTGTTGCTCGGTCGAGATGCTCAGGATCCCCTGTTCCTGCAGATGAAGGAGGCAGAGGCGTCGGTCATGGAGGAGTTCGTCGCGCCCAGTGAGTTTCACAATCACGGCGAGCGCGTGGTCGTCGGCCAGCGTCTGATGCAGGCCGCCAGTGACATCTTCCTCGGCTGGCTGCATGTCGACTCGGGGCTCGATGACCAACCGAGGGACTTCTACGCTCGCCAACTCAAGGACTGGAAGGGCTCGGCAGAAATCGAGCAGATGGTCCCAAAGGGCCTGGCCGTCTATGGACGGCTCTGTGCATGGACGCTCGCCCGTGCCCATGCCCGCAGCGGCGACCGCATCGCGATTGCCGCCTATCTCGGGAGCGGGAGCAGCTTCGACCGCGCGATCGTGGAGTTCTCTCGCGCGTATGCGGAGCAGAACGAACGTGACTACCAGGCGCTGGCCAGAGCAGTCGAGTCCGGCCGTATCAAGGCGCAGACAGGGCTCTAGTGACGAAGGTCACCCGAAGCCTGCCAAAGACGCAACCGCAAGGAGATTCAGATGGCCACAGAACCAACAACCGTGGGTGATGAGACGGTCTCGGGTGCGCAGACGCAGTCCGGGGAGTTCGAGGCTCTGTTCGTACAGAGCGCGCGAAAAGTGTCGAGCTTCGACGGTGCGCTCACGCTGCACGAACTCGCGCCCTCGACGCTGATGTTCTCCGACAGGCCGAATCGCATCGCCGGCCACCTGTCAACCAAGCAATTCGTGGAAGGGTGGGGGCACGGCGAGAACAGCTTTCTCGAGGATCCCCCCAACGCGGTGCTGTCGTTCCTCGCAGCTGAGGGCGAGGCACTGGAGGATGTCGTGCTCACGCTCACCAACCCGCGCATGGATTGGGAGAGGCTGACATACGATGTCGAGGTGCTCGAGGGTGAGTTGCCGTCGAGAACCGGCCCATGCTCGCTGTTCATCGACCCTATCGGCAGGCCGCTGAGTCCCGTATCGGTGATGGGTGTACGACGGCGAGGTCGCCGACGGGCGCGACGCATGTGAGCCTGCGGTGCCGCAGGGCGAATGGGCTGGGCTGTTCGCAACGGCGTTCAGGCAGTCGCGCAACGCGATGGCTTTGGCCGACGCTGCGCGCTGCTTTGTAGACGTCAACGGCGCCTACGTGAGCCTGTTCGGCTACGCTCGCAAAGAGCTCCTCGGCAAGCCGATGTTTCCCTTCCTCATAGGTGGTCCGCTCTTCTCGCGGGAGGAATGGGAGACGCTGCTCGCCAGCGGCGAGTTCGCGGGGAACGCGCAGCTGCGGGCGGCCAACGGTGGCGCGGTGGCGGTTCAGTGGGCAGCGACCGTCGAGGTCATCACCGGGCGCCGACTCGTTCTTGTGGTTGCCCTCAGCACGTCCACATGGGGATCGCGTTTTCGTCGCGGGCGGACGGTCGTGCCCGCGCCGGGCGTGCTCTCGCGGCGTGAGCTGGAGATCGTGCGGCTGGTCGCCCAGGGCAACACGGGGCCGGAGATCGCCGATGAGCTGCAGATCAGCCACGACACGGTCCGCACGCACGCCCGCAACGCGATGCTGAAGGTAGGCGCTCGGTCCCGGGCGCACCTCGTGGCGAAAGCTCTCGGTGAAGGTCTCGTGCTCGAACCACCGCCTCGCTAGATCGCACAGCTGCGGTATCGACCGCGCCAACCGGAGCCGCGATCATCGGGGTGTGGAGTCTTTCAGCATCCTTCCGCTCTCCTCGCGTGGTGAACAGATCGAGCGCGCGCAGCTGCGCTGCTCGTTTGAGGCCCCGACACTACGCGTCGCGGCGGCGCTCGCGGGCGAGCTGCGCGCGATGGCCGCATGTACCCCGCGGGTCCGCGCCACGGCACGCTCGCTGCCGCAGGCGCGTTGGTGGACGGTCACGGTCACGACCCCGCCGATTCCGCTGACGCTGATTGCTCTGCGAGGCTGGGAGGAAGAGTTGCTCTTGACCGAGCGACGCTGGCCGGAGTGCCGCTTCCTCGGCTGGCGAGCCGACTGGTCGGAGCCTCGCTCCGCGCTGATCAGCCGAAGCGTGGCGCCTCGAGCAGGCGACTCGTCCGCAGCAGCGACGGAGCCGCGCGACACGCGCGAGCCGCGCTCGCAGCGTCAGCTGGTCGTCCAGTCACTGCTGCGCCACCCCGCGCACGAGCACGAAAACGGAGTTCGCCGGCGGGCTGGTTAGAGCATCACTGGTTCTGCGCTGTGACGCTACCCCATGCAGCGCACAGGAGATTGGAGAGGAGCAGGAGGCAGTCGTCCTCAGTCGATTCATCGAGGTCGCTGATCACGTTTCGCAGATGTTCAGCTTCGGCGTCAGCGTCGACCGGCCAGCTTTCAGGCTCCACCGTGAAACCTCGTGATGACCGCGGCGCTCATGAGATCTATGTTGCTCGCTCGACGCGGGGCAGTCGATACCGCAGCTGCGTGATCCGCGTGGCCGCAGGTCGCATAGCAGCGCGTTTGTGGTGGTGCGGACACCCGAGGGTCCGGGGAGTCCACAACCTTGTGAGGCAAGCGCGCGGACGAGATGCTTCCCACGGGAAGCGATACCTATCCATCGCGTCGGGAAGGCCCCAATGAGCACGCAGACCGTACCTGTCACGCCATCTCGCCAGCGGGCAGCCCCGGCACGCCTCGCTCCGCGCCCGTCGCGACCCCGGCGCGTGCGACCCTCGGCCCGTCGAACTGCTTCCGTCTCGAGCACGACGCTCGCGCCGCCGGACGCGCTCGAGCTCGTCACGGGCTGCCCGGCGTTGCACGAGAACTTCATCTGTCGCCCACGTCTGGTTGATCGCCTGCTCGAGGATCAAGATGCCTCGCTCGTGCTGCTTGCCGCTCCGCCCGGCTACGGCAAGACGAGCACCTTGGCGGAGTGGGCCGCGCGTGACGAGCGTCCGTTTGCGTGGGCGACGCTGTGCGAGGGCGACAACGATCCCCAGCGACTGCTCGAGACGCTCGCGCTCGCGATCCAGCAGCCCGGGGGGCTCGATCGGCGGTTCGCCCGCGTCACGGCCCGCCCACCAGAGGCGCTCCAGCTCGCCGGTCTGGTGCGGGAGCTAACCGAGTCCGGCGGGGGCGCGATGCTCGTGCTGGACGACGCTCAGCTCGTACGCTCGCGCGGATCGCTGGACCTGCTGGCACGACTCGCGGGCGCGATGCCGCGCGGGACGAAGCTCGTTATCGCCTCGCGAACGGCGCCGGTGCTGTCGCTTGCGCGCCTGCGTGCCCAGCACGAGCTGCTCGTGCTCGGAGTGCGCGAGCTGGCGATGACGCCGGAGGAGGCAGACGCGCTGCTCTCAGCGGTGGGACACGAGCTGCAAGCCGAGCAGCTCGAGCTCGCCATGCACCGGACAGAGGGCTGGCCGGCCGCCCTGTATCTCGCCGCGCTCGCGCTTCGTGAACAGCCTGACGCCGCTGTCGCGCTGGAGCGGTTCTCGGGCGAGGACGAGCTCGTCTCTCAGTACGTGCGGGAGGAGATCCTCGCGCAAATGCCGGGCGATGCGCTGGCATTCCTCATGGACACCGCGATCCTGGATGAGCTGTCTGCCGATCTATGCGACGCGGTGCTCACGCGGACGGGTTCCGGGCTGGCGCTGCGCACGGTTGCCGCCAGCAACCTGCTCGTCATGGCGCTCGACCGTCGTCACACGCGCTACCGCTGTCATCCCCTGCTTCGAGAGGTCCTCCAGGCGGAGCTCTCGCGCTTGGATCGCCCGCGTGCCGCGCGGCTGAATCGCGCCGCGGCTGGCTGGTTGAGCGAGCACGGTCAGCCCGACGCGGCTTTTCGCCATGCGTACGCAGGCGATGATCTCGGCCACGTCGGTCGGCTGCTGTGGGCGCAGACCGAACGGGTCCTGTTCGACGGCCGCGGCGCTGAGCTTCGCAGCTGGTTGAGCGAGCTCAGCAACGAGGAGATCGCCTCAGTGCCCACCCTCGCGCTGTCGGCTGCTCACTGCGACCTGTGGGACGGCGACGTCCGTCACGCTGCCCATTGGGCAATGCTGGCGTCGAGCACGGGGCAGTCGACCGCGGACGTGGATGCTGTTCCAGGGTTCGCAGCCGGACTTGCCGTGGTCGAGGCTGTGGTCGGCGAACACGGGCTCGAGCACATGTCCGACAGCGCCACACGAGGTTACGCACTGGCAGAGGAGGGCAGTCCATGGCGGACGGCCAGCTGTCTGCTGAGGGGCGTCGCCGGTCATCTCGGCGGGGAGCGGACCCTCGCCCGCACGATGCTGAACGCGGGCGCGGGCTCCGGAGCGGTCGCGTGTCCCGGTATTCAAGGCCATTGCCTGTCGCAGCTCGCCGTCATGGCCGGCGAGGAGCACGACTGGGTCGCCGCCGCGGATCTACTCGAGCGCGCACAGCGCGCGCTGCGGTGCGCAGGCGTGTGGGGACACGCGACATCCTCGCCCGTCCTGGCCGCCTGCGCCTGGGTCGCCTCGCATCGTGGCTTCCCGGATGAAGCCAAGCGCGACCTTGGTCGTTCGCTGCAGATGCTCGCGACGCTCGAGGATTTCATGCCGTTGTATGAGGTCCAGACGCGCGTTCTGCTCGCGCGCACGGCGACCCGCCTCGCCGATGTGACGCTCGCCCGAACACAACTCTCACAGGCGTCGCGGCTGGCTCGCCGCATGCCTGAGATCGTGGTCTTCCGTACGTGGTTCGACGAGGCGTGGGGGACAATCGACGATCTCGGTGCCGCTGCGCTGAACGGCCCGTCCTCGCTGACCATGGCCGAGCTGCGGATCCTGCGCTTTCTGCCGACGCATCTCTCGTTTCGGGAGATCGGCAGCCGCCTGCACGTCTCGACCAACACCGTCAAGAGCCAGGTGCACGCGATCTACGGCAAGCTGGATGCCGCATCGCGCTCGGAAGCCGTCGAGCACGCTTCGACGCTGGGCCTGATTGACGCGTGCATTTGAAGCTGGGCGCTAGGTGAAGCCGGGCGCTAGGGAGCGTTTGCAGGCGCCGTGCTCGTCGTGGGCGTGCTCGACGTCGCTGCCGGCGCCGGGGCGCTCGCAGGCGCGGTGACGGTCTGCGTTGGGGCGGTGACGGTCTTGGACGGGGAGGTCACGGTGGTCGTCTTGGTCGGTTGAGGAGCCTGAACGCTCACCCCGAGGCTGTTGGTCGTGGAGGTCGTCTGCTGGTTGACGACGGTCGAGGGGGACTTCGACCGGTTGTTCGAGGCAATCACGCCGGCAAGGATGCCAAGGACGGCAACCGCGAGAATCAACGGCCACATCCAGGCACCGTGCCGCTTCGATTGCACTGGTTTCTGGCCCTGCTCGGGGCCGAACCCCGACGGCGGAGTAACGCCGCCATCGGGGTTCGGTGTGGAGCCCCGAGGTGATGGAGAGTCGGACATCACGGTGAATCTAGCCCCGCCGCTGTGAGCTCGCATCATCCGGTCAGGGCGATTGGGAGATGACCACGCTCCAGCTTCCGGCGTGACGTCGAGCAGGCAGGGGCGATATGGCTCGAACACACAAACCACACGCATAAATGCGGCACACTCCGACCACATATCCTGTGCGGCCGGAGGTGTGCCAAGCGCCAACGCGGGGAGACACGCTTGGGCGTTCGCTGGGACAGGCGATTCACGCGGTAGCGATGCTGCCGTGGGGCGCGCCCTGTAGTTCGTCCTGAGTTTGGTAAGCGAGGACTTCAGCTGCGCAACTCGCGTCACGGTCACACTAGGAGCACGGCTGCAAATCTGCATCACCCGAACGTGATGAATGCTCGGGTAGCGCGTTTCGCCGGCTCTCGATAGCGCAAATGGCCTGAGCCAAGGGTGAGCATCGAGCGTCACTGACCGCCACTGCGGGCAGCTACTGAGCGCGGCGAGCTCCCTTGCAGAGTCCGCATTTTGGGTGTAATGTCTTCGTTGCGCGGCGGGGGTGCCGCGCCCATAGGGACCGCCAACGGGGCAGTTCGCGGCAGCGCGGACGGCGACGGATCTTCAGCACCGGAGGCGTGGACCGCGAGACGATTCCGGGAGAGACGATGATCGACGCAGCGACGAGCGTCCGACAGGGACCGCCCTCGGCAGATCGAGTACGCGGCCTTTCGGCGAAGCTGGCACGAGCGCGCACACTGTCCCAGCCGCATGCGAGCGTTGCGTCGATTGCGCTCGCGGGCGTGTCGCTCGCGAGCGTCGCGGCCTACCTCGCTGCCAGCCCCCCGCGTCTGTCCGGACACAGCACGACGCTCGTATGGGTCGCGGTCGGCGTCTCGGCGGCGACGCTCGGCCTGTATGCCGCCGGGCGCTCCTCGGCACGTCCTGCGCGTGTCCTGGCACCAGCCGTGATCCTGTGGATCGTGTGGCTGATGCTGGTCTCGGGCGACCCAACGGCGTTCACGCTCGGCTGGCTGCTCATTGGACTGACCGTGCCGCTCGTCGGCTACGAGATGCTCGCGTCGTTCAAGGGCAGCGAGCTCATGGTCAGAGAGCGAGCGCTGCTCCTCGCGAGCTCCGCGGTGGCGGCGATCTCCTGGAGCTACCTGGCGCTGACTTCGCGCGAGCCCACCCTGCTCGCGCCGCTCGTGAGGTGCGTGCCCGCCTGTCCGCGTAACGTGCTGTTCGTCGGTATGCCGCCGCACACGCTGGCGAAGGTCGCGGCGGACGGTCTACGGGTGGCTTGGCTGGCGGCGGCGTTCGGCGTGGTGTGGTGCATCGCAAAGCGCTATAGGACGTCGGGCGCCGCGGCGCGTCGCTGCGTGGCGCCGACGCTCGTCGTCTCCGGCGTCTACGCCGGAGCTGTGGCGGCGTGCTTGGCGGTTCAGCTGATGGGATTGGAAGCACGCATGCCGGTCGTCTTGCTGACCGCGATCGCCGCGACGGTGCTCCCGCTCGCGATGATCGCCGGGCTGGTGTGGGAGCGGCTCTTCATGGGCGGCGCGCTCGAGGAGTTCGTGAACCGCATGGCAGAGACCGAGCCTCGGGATCTACCCGCCCTGATGGCGCGTGTGCTGCATGACCCGACGGTGCAGATCGGTTACTCGCGGCCGGCGGCAATCGGCTATGTCGATCCGGCCGGCGCCAGCGTCGAGCTGCCGGACGCAGACCTCGACCAGGCGGTCACCTCGGTTGACCTCGAAATGCTCCAGGAAGCTGTGGTCATTCACCGCGGCGCGGTGCCCGACGAGGAGCGCTTCATCCGGGCCGCGGGGATGGCGGCGCTCATGTCATACGAGAACCACCGTCTCGAGGCCGACCTCTCGGCCGTGGTGGTCGAGCTGGCGGCCTCACGCAAGCGCATCGTCGAGGCGGCAAATGCGGAGCGCCAACGGATTGAGCGTGACCTCCACGACGGCATTCAGCAGCGTATGGTGGGTGCGCGAGTCAGGCTCGAGCTGGCTGAGGAGGCACTGGAGTCCAATCCACCGCGCGGACGGCAGATGCTCGGCGAAATCGGATGCGACATCGACGATGCGCTCGAGGAAGTGCGCGCGCTGGCGCAGGGCGTCTATCCGGCGGTGCTCGTCAGCCACGGCCTGATCGAGGCGCTTCGCTCGGCCGCGCGTCGTTCGCCGGGGCCCGTGAGCGTGCGAGGCGACGTCGGAAGATACCCGGCCGACACCGAGGCGGCGATCTACTTCTGCTGCCTGGAGACGCTGCAGAACGTCGCCAAGCACGCCGGGCGGGACGCCACCGTCACCCTCCGCATATGGGAGGACGCACTGATGCTGCGATTCCAGACCCGGGACTCGGGTGTGGGGTTCGCTCCAAACGGCACGCGGGGACGGGGATTGGTCAACATGCGCGATCGCCTGGCCGCTGTCGGGGGGAGTCTGACGTTGCGCTCTCGCATAGGTGTCGGAACGGTCGTAACGGGGTGCGTGCCGCTTGCCGGGTAGCGCCGCCTCTAGTCCGGTTCGGACGATGCGCGGGGACAATCGACTCACGACGATTACGGGGGCGTCGTCCACGCGATCGCGGTGGCGGCCGACAAGACAGGGGTCCGCTCATGTCACACCAACAAGGTCAAGTTTTGAGCGCCGGTCACGCACGTGAGCCCACGCAGAAGCCGATACGCGTGGTCGCCGCGGATGACTCCTACCTGATTCGCGAAAGCCTGACCGTAACGCTCGAGTCAGAGCCGGGAATCGAGCTGGTCGGCATGTGCTCGAACGGGAAGGAGCTCGAAGCCTGCATCGCGTCCGAGCACCCCGCGGTCGTGATAGTCGATATTCGCATGCCGCCGTCGGGCGGCGATGAGGGTGTGCGTGTGGCGAACCGTCTGCGCGAGACGGAGCCCGACATCGGTGTGCTCGTACTCAGCCAGTATGCCGAGGCGGCATATGCCCTATCGCTGTTGGAGGCAGGCTCTGCCCGCCGCGCCTACCTTCTGAAGGAGCGCATCAGGGACAAAGCGGAACTGGTTCGCGCCATCACGACCCTCGCCAGCGGTGGCTCGGTGATCGACTCGCAGATCGTGGATGTCCTGATCGAGGCACGGGCACGGGTCGCGCGTTCGCCGCTCGCCGAACTCACACCGAGGGAGCGCCAGCTTCTCGGCGAGATCGCCGAGGGCAAGAGCAATTCCGCGATCGCCGAGTCGCTGGTTCTCTCCAAGCGCGCGGTCGAGAAGCATGTCAACGCGATCTTCGCCAAGCTGAACCTGCGCGATGCTCAAGACGTCAGCCGCCGCGTCAAGGCTGCACTCGTGTACCTCGCCGAGGAATCAGATTAGTCCGCGTACAACCTCGGGAGTCACCCGTAAGCACGGCGATGGCGAGGTGGCCGGCGTGTTGGTGGTGGATGACCAGCAGCTCTTTCGCGATGTGGCACGGGAGGTGGTCGAGGCGACTCCGGGGCTCGAGCTGGCGGGCGAAGCCGCCTGCGCTGAGAGCGCGCTGATCGCGGTCGACGAGTTGATACCCGAGTTGGTGATCCTCGATGTGCGCATGCCGGGCATGGGCGGTGTCGAGCTGGCGCACGTGTTGCTCGAGCGGAGCTCGCCGCCGGCGGTGCTGCTCGTCTCCGCCCAGCCACCACCGCCGTCGATTCCAGCACTCGAGGGTGGCGGCGTGGCGTTCGTGGCAAAGGAGCGCCTGTGTCCCACGGTCCTGAGGCAGGTCTGGGAGACTCTCTCACTCCTAGATGATTGCGACGATTCCATGGGCGCCGAGCACGAAGCCGACGCCGATGCGCACACTGGGGGACAGTGAGGGTGCGGCCGTGCCGAGCCGGTCGAGGCCATTCCCGGCCGTGGCGCTCACTCGACGGACGGGGTGGCCTCAGCGTCTGCAGACTCTGGCTGCAGACGCCCGCGGCCGAGATTCGCAACGAGCAGTGAAACGACCGTGACCAGGTAGACCTGTCCCAGCAGTGCCTCGAACACAGAAAGCGTGTGGCCCAGGTTGCTGCGAGCGGTGAGGTCGCCATAACCGACGGTCGTGAGCGTGGTGAAGCTGTAGTACAGGCAGTTCGCCGTGCTCGACGGCTGCCCGCCGGCGAAGAAGTTCGCGCCGCCGAGGCGGCCGAGCACGCCGTAAACGAAGGCGAAAAACATCCCAATCAACAGGTACACACACAGCACGCCAAGAACGGCCTGGATGGTGACGGTCTTACGCGCGCGCAAATCGCGCAGGATCCCCACCACGATGGCCGGCGGTGCGAGAGCGACGAGCAGGGCGTTCACGGTTCGCGTGGCGGCGCCGTCGATTTCGCCGTTGAGCGCCTCTATCACGCTGGCGATCACGGCCAGTGCCACGAAGATCGCTGCTGGAAGCATGACTCGTGACCGTGTGTCGGTCGCCCACAGGGCAAGCAGCAGGGTGACCCCGAGCAACACGCACACGACTACCTGCTCGGCGGCGCTCGGAGTCGCGACTCCCTGGACTGCGAACGCGCAGATGATCGCGCCGAGCAGCAGCCCGTAGCGCGCGCGCAGCCGCCGCGTCGCCCGGCCGCGCTCGTCGAGCGAGCTGGGCAGCCTCGGGTCGAGCGCGCTCACCTCGCCTCCCTCTCGCTCAGGAGGCCGGCGATCCGGCGGCACTCACCGGTCGGCCCCGGCGGCGACCCGCGGACGCGCGAGGGCTCGCGGCTCCGCCCGCGCGAGCTCACCCTGGATCAGCGCGCTCTGGCGCTCACCGAAGCGCGCCCCGATCCACTTGACGAGCACCTCCACGCGTCTGCCAGGGGCTCCACCGAGGTAGTAAAGGTGGACGCCGAGATAGGTGAAGAACGCGGGACGCCCGGACAGCTCGACGCCGCGGATGGCGCATACCGCCTTTCCTCGGCCGACGACCGCGAGCGCGCCCTTATCGAAGTAGTGGAACGGCGTGGACGCGCCCGGTTCACCTTTTGCGATCGCCTTGGCGACGTGGCGCGCCTGCTGGATCGCGACGGTCGCCAGGCCGGGCAGCGGCCTTCCGGTCTTGCCCTGCACGCTCGCGGCATCTCCGATCACCGAAATCTCCCGGTGTCCGGGGATGCTCAGATCGGGCGACACTTTAATCCGCCCACCGCGGTCGGCGTCCGCACCAGTCGCACGGGCGACGGCGTCGGTGAAAGCCACCGTGTGCACGCCAGCCGACCAGATCACGGTCCTCGCGAGGAGCTGCTCGTTCGCTCCGCCAACCCCGATCGTGACGCCGCGCTCGTCGATCGCCGTCGCGCGTGCGCCGTCTCGGACGGAAACTCCGAGCTCGCTGAGGTAGCCCGCGACCTTGGCTGAGAGCTTCTCGCTGAAAGCTGGCACGACCCGATCGCCCGCGTCGAGCAGGATCACGCGCGTGCGCTGCGAGTCGATTCGTCGGAACTGATGTCTGATGGCTCGCGCCGTCAGTGCGAGCTCGCCGGCAATCTCCACGCCCGTCGGTCCGCCTCCCACGACGACGAACGTCAGCCATTCCTCGCGTGCGGAGGGATCGTCGGTGCGCTCGGCCTCCTCGAAGGCGCCGTAGATGCGCTCGCGCAGGTGCACGGCGTCGTCGAGCGTCTTCAGCCGGTAGCTGACCTCCTGCCACTCGTCGTGCCCGAAGTAGGAGGTCTCGGCGCCACACGCGACGATCAGACTGTCGTAGGCGACGCGCTCACCGTCTTCGAGGATGAGCTGACGGCGCTCGGGATCGATGTTCGTCGCCCGCGCCATCAGCACACCCGTGTGAGGGCTCCGCCCCAGATACGGCCGAATCGGCGAGGCGCAGTCACTGCTCGAGAGGCCGCCGACGGCTGTCTGGTAGAGCAGCGGCTGGAAGAGGTGGTGGTTCACGTGGTCGACGAGCGTGAGCTCGACCCCACTGCGCCGGAGCTTGCGCGCTGCGGCGAGACCGCCGAAGCCGCCACCGACGATCACGACGCGGCGTCGCGTGGCGTTTGGATCAGACCGCACCGACGGCCTCTTGTGCGATCGGCCGCACGGCGAGCCGCTCCGGCAAGTCGTCGCCTACGCGCAAACCGTTGGCCAGGTAGGCGTGGCGGAGCACGTTGTGATGACGTCGTAGGCGTCCACGTTCAGATCTCGGCCATGCGCTCGGCGATGATGATCCGGCCGGCGGCCTCGATCAGCGCGAGGTGCGAGAACGCTTGCGGGAAGTTGCCGAGGTGGCGCCCGGTGCTCGTGTCGAACTCCTCGGCGTAGAGGCCGAGTGGCGAAGCCACGCTGAGGAGCTTTTCCATCAGGTCGCGCGCGCGCTGCTGCTCGCCGATGATCGCTAGGCCGGAGACCAGCCAGAAGGAGCAGATCAGGAAGCTTCCCTCCTTGCCGGACATGCCGTCGTCGGTCTCATCGGTGCGATAACGCAAGACGAAGCCGTCCTCGGTGAGGTCATCGGCGATCGCGAGCACGCTCGCCCGCAGACGCTCGTCGTCGGGGGGCAGGAAGCCGAAGATCGCGGCGAGCAGGTTCGAGGCGTCGAGCGCGTCGGTCCCGTAGTGCTGGCGCAGCACGCCGCGGTCGCTGACGCCGTGGCTGAGGATGTCCGCGCGGATCTCCTCCGCGGTCGCGCGCCACGTCGCCTCGCGCGCGTCGTCTCCGCGCATGCAGGCGAGCTGCGCGGCGCGGTCCATGGCCACCCAGCCCATCAGCTTCGAGGAGACGTAGTGCTTGGGCTCGCCGCGGGCCTCCCAGATGCCCTGGTCGGGCTCGCGCCAGACGGCGGTCGCGCATTCGGCCTGCGCCTGGATGATCGGCCACAGCCGCCGCGGCAGCCTCTGGCTGCGCCGCGTGTGCAGCAGCATCGCGTCGAGCGCCGCGCCGTAGACGTCGTTCTGGCGCTGGTCGAAGGCACCGTTGCCAACCCGCACGGGGCTCGCCCCGGCATATCCGGAGAGATCGTCGCGCGTCGACTCGGTCAGATCGCGCCGCCCGTCGATCGCGTACATGATCTGCAGGGCGCCGTCCTCGTTCGGCTCGAGATCAGCCGTGAACTGCATGAACTCCTCGGCCTCCCAGTCGAGGTTCAGATAGTGGAGCGCCTGCAGCGTGAACGTCGAGTCGCGCAGCCACGTGTAGCGGTAGTCCCAGTTGCGCTCGCCGCCGGGGGTCTCTGGCAGCGAGGTCGTCAGCGCCGCGACCGTCGCTCCGGTCGGCATGTAGGTCAGGCCCTTGATCGCCAGGGCCGAGCGCTGGATCGGATCGCGCCAGCGATGGTCAGGGATCCGCGCCCGGTCGAGCCAGCCGCGCCAGAACTGTGCTGTCGCCGAGAGCTGCTCGTTGGCCTGATCGATGTTCTCGGGAACGCGCAGCTCCTCGGCCCACGAGAGCGCGCAGTAGAGCTGCTCGCCCTGTTTGAGCACGTGGCGCGCCCGCACGCGGTCGCCCTCGACGCCGACCGCCATGTCCGTCTGCAGCCTGATGGTGGTCTCCACGGCGCTCGCGTCGGCCCTGTGGCCGCCTTCCTGGATCGACCACTCGGCGGGAACCCGGCCGTAGTCGAAGACCGGCTCGCACGTCAGCTCGATCTCCACCTGTCCCTCCAGGCACATCGCCACCCGCACGAGCATGTGAGCGGCGTCTTCGTCGGCGGGGGGACGCGTGTGCGGGGTGACGAGATCCTCTGTGTGCCGCGGTCCCATCACGAGACAGTCGCGGACCATCACCCAGCCGCTCGGGGTCTTCCACGTCGTCAACACGATGTTCGTGCCCGGCTCGTAGACGCGTGCGGAGGGAACGTTGACGCCGAACGGCCCGAGACGAAAGCCGCCTGCCTGGCGGTCGAGCAGCGAGCCGAACACGCTCGGCGCGTCGAACCGGGGGACGCACAGCCAGTCGATCGTCCCGTCCGGCGCGACGAGCGCTCCTGTGTGGCAGTCGGAGAGGAACGCGTAGTCCGCTATCGGCGGAAAGGGGGAGGGCATCGCCGCGCTCTGCGGCATGCGAGCGGCCTCAGCCGTGCCATTGGAAGCGGCTGCGGGACTCCCGTTCTGGCCACTGAGCTTCGCTGGCCTCGGCTTGGCCGCCTTGGGCTTGGCTGACTTGACTGTGCTCACAAGACCTCCCTCATGACATCGGCCGCACCACGTCGGGGGAGCATCACCCCCGACATAGATCGCGAAGCCGAGAAGTTCCTCTCAGACCGGGCTCACGAACGCCAGCTTCCCGATTGACGGGGGTCTCCACAAGCGTGCCGGCCGGCGTCTGACTGGCGGTTGGCGTCGTTCTTGCACTGGTGCCTGCACCCGCAGAGCGCGCCGCCACGCCGCAGGCGTGCCTGGGGGTGCGCCCACGCCATGAACGCCTGTACGTATCCACGAAGAGAGGTGCGCGCATCATCGCGCCAGCGGCTCAGGGGCATACAGTCGAGGCTGCAAAACGCTCAGAGGCATGCCGCCGTGGCTCGAGCACAATCGGAATCGTGATCCGACGCACATCGGTGCCGTCATCGGTCCAGTCGCCGGTCGTCGCGAGAGAAAGGGGCACGATGAGAGGCACAGGCAGCGCTTTTTTCGTGGGAGTCCTGCTGCTCGTCGCAGGCGTCCTCAACATCATCTACGGCATTGCCGCGGTGGCGAACTCACACTTCTTCGTCAACGACACGGTGTACCTGTTCTCGAGTCTCCACACGTGGGGGTGGATCACGATCATCCTCGGCGTCATTCAGCTCACCGCGTCGTTGTCTCTGTTTGGTGGCGGTGCCTACGGTCGCGTGGTCGGCCTCGTGGCGGCCTGTTTGGGTGCGATTGGAGCGCTGTCGGACATCGGCGGCGCCCACCCCTGGTGGGCGCTGGGTGTCTTTGCCATCTGCGTGGTGTGCATCCACGGTCTGGCGGTGTACGGGGAGCCCGAAACGGCCTGAGGTATAGGTGAAACGGTTTACGCATCTGACCGAGAGGAGAGCGATGAGCTCCGCGGATGAGCTTCGAGACGCGCTCGACGGGCTTGCGACCGATCGAATTCAGCGGCTCGTGGACCACCTCGAAGACAGTCCCGGAGCCAACGTCACGGTGGGGTCGTGGCGCCCCCGCTGTCCGATGGTGCTCGCCGGCTTCGATCCCGGCCCTGCATCTCCGACGGCTCCCGAGGTCCGCTTCGCAGCTGTCTGGGACCGTGTAGCCGTCGCAAGGCGGGGACACTGGTGGAACCTGCCCGTGGCTCTGGTCCCCGGGCGGGTGGCGGATCGAGCTGACGTCGCGCTGCTGTTGCGGAGCGCAAACGGCGTACTCGCTCATCGCGCGGCCCTGGTTCCTGACCCGCAACGCGAAATGACTCGCATCGAGACTCGGCCGCGAGATGGCCTCGTGCGGGCGGACGGCGAGCGCGGCCCCCGCGACACGTGAGCGGCGATTCAGTCCAGAACGCAAATCACGATCGAGCTCTCATGGCCGATGGCTACAGCCCGGTGGCGTACGCTGCAGGCCGCTTGGAAAGCTGGGCACTCGGGTAGCTGAGCGGTGAGCGCGGGGGCCGCGCTCACCGCGTGTGGAAACCAGTCGGGAGGCCTAGATGAACGCCACGTTTCTCGATCGCCAAGACGCCGGGCGTGTGCTCGCGGCTGAGCTGCAGCCGCTCGCGCCAGAGCGTCCGGTGATCCTCGGACTGCCGCGCGGCGGCGTGGCCGTCGCCTATGAGGTGGCAGCTGCGCTCGGCGCACCGCTGGACATCCTCGCGGTCCGCAAGCTGGGCGCCCCGGGCAACGCCGAGCTCGCCGTCGGTGCCGTCGCGGAGGACGGCACCGGGGTCCTCGACGCCCAGTCGTCGGGCATGCTCGGCATGACGCAGGGTGCTCTCGAGGAGACGCTGGTGCGCGCCTCCCGCGAGCTGCGCCGCCGAGTCGCGCTATACCGCGACGGTCGGGCGATGATCCCCGTCAACGGACGGACCGTGATCGTCGTCGACGACGGTCTGGCAACCGGCTTGACCGCGCTAGCCGCCGTTCGCGCATTGCGCAAGCGCGGCGTCCCACGGATCCTCGTGGCAGCGCCCGTGGGGTCAGTGGAGGCGGTGGCGATGCTCGCTGGCGAGGCGGACCGCGTCGTCTGCGTCGAGATCCCGCCACGTCTGTACGGAGTGGGCATGTGGTACCGCGACTTCGAGCCCGTCTCAGACGAGGAGGTGCAAGCGCTGCTGATCGAGGCGCGCAAGCCGAGCACGCAGCGGCCTACGAAGCCGGGCGTCGTTGCCGACACAAGCAAAGGGCTTATATCCGAACGGGTGAGCGCAGCCCAGAGCAGAGGCTGACGGAACATGTTCCTTGCTCCCAAGCCCCGCACAACTTCTCGGTCCGCGCCTGTGGAGCCGCTTCGCAGCGGCACTTACCTCACCGATGGGCGCCGGCTGTTTCGCGTCGTCTCGCAGTTCGCGCCGGTGGGAGAGGACGCGTTTGCCTCGCTCGAGGACTGCAGAACACTCGATGTGCAGGCCTACGCTCCAGGGGAGCTGCAGGCGATGAAGCTGAGGCCGATCCGGGGCTAGCGGGTCGCCTTGTGCGCCGAGCCCCGCGCCTTGCGCGCCGCGTGGGCCGCGCGGTAGGCCGCGAGCGCCGTCGAGTACGCCGCCTTCAGGTTCGCGAGCGATTCGTGCGAGGTCTCGCCCAAGGCGGGCATGTCCAGCGGGTCGCTCGCCCCCGACGGCAGCATCCCCAGCTCGAGGTGCGGAGCGGATGACAGACCCACGATGCCGCAGCCAACGTCGGCGATCGGCTGACCGGCGCTCACGTGTGTGCCGACCGGCAGCAGATCAGGCGAGGCGTGGCCGTAGTAGATGTAGCGCCCCGCATCCGGGCCGCCTTCCACGAGCAGCACCGGAGCCCAGCGGCCGAAGCCGTCGAGACCCTCGTCCACGATCGTGCCGCTCGCGACCGCGAGCTCCTCGAGGTGCGTCCCGCACTGGTTGGCGTTGCCGCCGAGGTCGACGCCCTGGTCGAGCGTCCAGCTGCGGGTGGGGGCGACGCGCATCAGCGGGTACAGCGGGAATACCCAGCCGTTCGCCGCCATCGGGTAGGGGCTACCGGCGAACGGGGGCGCCGACGGAGCCGGGGCCTGGCCGGTGCCGCCGGTCGTCGTGTCGGTCGTTGTCGCTCCGCCTGCAGAGGTGGCGCCGACGCTCGGGGGCGCGCTCGGCGCGCTGGCTGTCGGGGCGCTGACAGGAGTGCCGCCGGAGCTGGTCGCGTCGGCCGCCTGCGCGCCGACACCGAGCGTTACCGCCACCGCCGTCAGCATGCTCACCGTACGCGTCGCCGCACGACGTCCTCGCAAGTTGGCCTCTCTTGGTCGGCCGGCGGGGTTAGCTGACGGGCTAGCGAACTTTCGCCTCCCGCGGAACACCGCGGAACTCGCCCCTGCAACTCGGTTCCCCCGCTCCGCGGCACCTGCCGTGGATTAGGCGAGCGCAAGACTAACGTATGCGCCGGTCGAACCGGACGGTCGCGGCCGTGCGAAGGCGCGGCGTGAGTGCAAGCCACCGTGCGCGGCTAATGTCGAAACGTCCGCGTCGAAACCTGTTGAGTCGCGTAACGAACGCCGAGGGCCGACTGAAGGGCCACAATGCTTACGCGAGGTGGTTCGGGCTGGGCGCTGCGCAGGGAGGAGGCGCGCTCCGTACTCGCTCGGCGCGTTGGGCGCGTGCTCCTGGTGCTCGCGTGTGCCTTGGTGTGGGTGCCTGGCGCCGGCGCACTCCAGTTGCATCCGCGCGCGGTCACGCCCCGGGTCGCCTTCGTCGGCGAAAACGCTGCCACGCCGAACGGCTCGCCGGCGGCTCAGAAAGAAGGCCCCCGCCTGCAGGAGCAGACGCCGCCGTTGATCTCGGGAGTGCCCGTCAAGGGCTCGCCGGTCGCCGCGAGCGCAGGGAGCTGGACAGGCACCGGCCCTCTGGAATACGCATACCGCTGGCAGCGCTGCGACTCGTTTGGCCAGCACTGCGTCTCCGCCCAGGGAGCGACGACCCAGGGCGGTAGCCAGTACACCCCGACAGCCGAAGACGTCGGGGGCACGCTGGAGGTCGAGGTCAGCGCTCGCAACGCACAGGAAGCGGCCGGACCGATCACCTCGGCCGCGAGTTCGCGGGTGCGGCCAGCCGCAGGAGCTGCGGTGGCGTGGGGTGACAACTCCTACGGCGGTGACGGACAGATCTACCGCGACTCGCGCGAAGAAAACCCGGTCGGCGTCGAAGCGATCCCGGACATCACCGAAGTCGCCGACGCCGAAAGCGTCACCGTGGCGCTTCTCAGCAGCGGCGAGGTCCTCACCTGGGGCAGCAACGGCCACGGTCAGCTCGGTGACGATGGCTTCAAATCCAACTGGGAACTCGGACAGAACCACGTCGTAGTCAAGGAATTCAGCGGCGGGCAGCTCGTGCCGATGAGCGAAGTCGAACAGGTTGCCGCCGCAAATGAGCACGCCATGGCTCTGCGCGCGAACGGCGAGGTCTACGCATGGGGGAACAACTCCTACGGACAGCTCGGCAACGGCAGGGGCGGAGTGGTCTCGGTCGGACGCACACCCACACCTGTCGCGGGCGTCAGCGACGCTCACGCGATCGCCGCGGGCGGCGGCTCCGACTTCGCGATCGTGGGCGAAAACCATCAGCTCCAGGCGTGGGGCAGTAACACGGGCGGTCAGCTCAGCGCCGAAGGCTGGCCGGCGGCGTGTGAAAACCGCGGCGAATGCATCAGGCTCTCCAAAGAACGCGAGAAGCAGCGAGCCGAAGAAACGGAACGCGAAACCCACGAAAAAGTCGAACCCGTCCTCGAAGCGTTCCCCGAGCTCTGCAAGACCGAAGTCGGATTCGAGCAGTGCGAGAAGTCCCCGACCTATGTCGTCATGCTCGAAAACGGCAGTCCGCATCGCGTCGAACACGTCCAGCAGGTGTTCGCCGGCGCCGAATCGGCCTATGCGCTGCTCGAAAACGGCGAGCTCCTCTCGTGGGGCAGCAATCACGCGGGCCAGCTCGGCCAGCCCGAAGTCCACGCCGGGGCGCACGCCGAGTTCGTCGCGCCGGCCCCGGTGATGCGCGCGAACCCACACACGGGCAAACCGGAAGTCATGACCGAAGTGGTCGAAGTGTCAGCGGGCTCAGACCATGTGCTCGTGCGGCTGCGCAATCACGAAGTGCTCGGGTGGGGCGCCGACGCGCAGGGCGAGCTCGGCACCGGCAAGGCGGAAGTCTGCAGCAAGTACACGAAAATCAGTTGCTTCATGCTCGCGCGCAGGGTCGAAGGCCTCGAAGGTGCGGCGGGCGTCGAAAGCATCGCTGCGGGCGGCGGCTACAGCCTCCTCGCGCTCGACCACGAGGCGTACGCGTTCGGCAGCAACGTCGAAGGCGAGCTCGGCCAGGGCACGCGCCGGGGCCCGGAAGAATGCGCGTCGGCGCGCAACCGCCAGCGCTTCGCGGCAAAGCTGGCCAAGGCCGAAACGGCCCTGCGGGAAAAGCTCAAGGCGGCCGGGGTGCCGCGGGCCGAGATTCGCAAGCGCCTCGCCAAGCTCAAGCTGACCGCGATCAGAGAAAAAGAAGAGCAGTACGCATGCAGCGCGCGGCCGCTTCCCGTTCGCGAACTGCAGAAGTCGATACACGAAGCACCCGGCGTGCTCACGCACGTCGCGCGCGTCGCGGCATCGGACGACCACGCCCTCGCGATCCTCGAACCCGGCGTCGCGCCACCGAGCCCCGTCTTCTCCCACACCTCGCAGGAGGAGGCGGGGAGACTGGGTCTCGCATTCAGCTGGCGCGTGCCCGTCTCCCGCGTCCACTACCGGCTGTTCGAACGCCCGGGCGAAGCAGAAGCCGAACCCGAAGCAGGCGAAGGCGCAGGCGAATGCAGCGAAGGCGAAGAAGAAGAATGCGGCGAACTGGGGCAGGGCGACGAAGGCGGATCAGGGGCGCCATTCAACACGCTGCTGCCGAGCGTCGCGCACAGACGAAACCCTGAAACCGGGGAGCTCGAACTCGGCGAAACCGGGGTCAAGGAGGTATTCGAAGTCGGCGAGGTCGTCCAAGCGCACGAAGGCAAATGGACCGGAACCAACTCGCCGATGAAGTTCAGCTTCCAGTGGCGGCGCTGCACCGCGGCTGGAGCCTGCGAAAACGTGGGAAGCACCAACCAGACCTATGAAATCGTGCCAGCCGACGCGCGCCACACGCTGGAGGTGATCGTCACGGCCTCCAACACGGTTCAGGGCGCCGCTGCTGAAACGATCGCGGTATCCGAGCCGACCGCCCTCGTCAAAGAAACAGGCGAAGGGCGATCCGCAAAGGGCGAGAACATCGGCTCGCCGGCGCCGGGCGGCGAACAGTACACCGGCATCCAGGGACCGGTCGGCGCCACCTTGCCGCTGGAAGAAGCCGGCTACGAATTCAAGCTCTACTGGACAAAAGCCAACGAAGAAGAAGCCAACGAAGAAGTGAAGCCGGAAAAACGCGGTGAACGCCTCGAACACGGCAAAATTCTGGTGACCGTCGCGACACCGCGCAGCGGTCCCTAGGAGAAGCGTCAGCCGCGCGTCGGCTGCGGCTGTGACGGGGCGTCAGCGGCGTCGAGGAAGGCTTCGACGCCGTCAACGTCGAGCGGACGTGAGAACAGGAAGCCCTGTCCGTGGTCGCACCGTTCCCGCTGCAGCGTCTTCAGCTGCGCGTGGTCCTCGATGCCCTCCGCGAGCGTCTCGATCTCGAGCGTCTTGCCGAGCTGCACGAGCGTGCGAAGCAGCGCCGTCGACTGCTTCGAGGAGGCGATGTTGCTGATGAACGAGCGGTCGATCTTGAGCGCGTCGGCGGGGAACTGACGCAGATACGCGAGTGAGCTGTAGCCCGTGCCGAAGTCGTCGATCGCGACGCGCACGCCGAGCTGCTTGAGCTGGCGCAGACGCGCCGATGTCGCCTCAGGGTCGCTCATCAGCGCCGTCTCGGTGACCTCCAGCGTGAGCGTCGCGGGCTCGATGTCGTTCTCGCTCAGCGCCCGGCGGACGTCCTCGATCAGCTCGTCGGTGTCGAGCTGGCGCGCCGAGACGTTGACCGACATACCCAGGCGCTGTCCCTGCAGATGCCACGCCGCTGCCTGGCGGCAGGCCTCGCGGAGCACCCAGCGGCCGATCGGAACGACCAGCCCCGTTGTCTCTGCGACCGGGATGAAGTCCGCCGGAGCGAGTACGCCGCGCGACGGGTGCTGCCAGCGGATCAGCGCCTCGACGCCGATCACGCTTTCCGACTGCAGGTCGAACGTCGGCTGGTAGAGCAGGAAGAACTGATCCTTCTCGAGCCCCTCGAGCAGGTCCATCTGGATCGCCAGGCGGTCCCGGAAGGCCGTCTCCATTCCCGAGTTGAAGAGCACGTAGCGGTTCCGTCCGGCGCCCTTTGCCTCATACAGGGCGATGTCGGCGTCGCGCAGCAGCTCGTCGGGGCTTCCGCGCAGGCCGAACGCAATGCCGATGCTCGCACTCAGCGCGAGCTCGCGGCCGATCTCGCGGCGCATGTCATAGGGCGCTCGCAGCACCTCGAGCAGGCGCTCGGCCACGAGCTCGGGGCCGGCGTCCAGCGTCGAGCCCTCGACGAGCACCACGAACTCGTCACCGCCGAGCCGTGCCGCGGTGTCGCCCTCGCGCACGACGCTTTCCAGGCGCCGCGCGACGATCCGCAGCAGCTCGTCGCCGGCGGCGTGCCCGAAGCTGTCGTTGACGTGCTTGAAGCCGTCGATGTCCACGTACAGCGCAGCCACCGGGAGCTGCTGGCGGCGCGCGCGCGCGAGCATCTGCTCGATTCGGTCGAGTGCCAGCACGCGGTTGGGCAGGCCGGTGAGCGCGTCGTGGAGCGCCTGATGGCGAAGCTCGCCGGTCTTCTCCCTGACCATCACGATCGCGCGGTCACGTGAGCGAGCGAGCACCAGCACGAGCGTTGCGAGCAGCAGGCTGACGAGCACGCCGCCGAGCGCCACGATCAGGCCCTGCAGCTGCGCCGAGAGGCCGCTGACAACGGGGGTGCCGGACACGTCGACCGTCCAGTTTCCGTCCATCTGCACGGTCGAGCGGCTTGTGAATGCGTGCGCACCGGCGGTGCCGGTGCGTCCGATGAATTCCGGGCCCAGGCCAGGGTTGGAGTGGTAGAGCGTAACCGCGAGACCGTGTGTGCCGCCGAGGGCCGACTGCATCAGCGAAGTGATGTCGAACGACCCGAGCACCCAGCCGATCACGGCATTTTGGCGCTCCGTGACGGTCCTCAGCGGCGCGCCCTGCCGGTAGGCCGCCACTTCGACGATCAGGCTGGTGACGTTGGACAGGTTGACCGAGTAGACGCCGTACTGGCCGTCGTCGGTGATCGCCTGCGTGAACTGCGCGCGTGTGGTGCCGTTGTGCTGGTATCCGCCGAGCAGCGACGTCGGATCGCACCAGTCGCCCTGCAGCAGACGCGCGACTTCCGGGTCATAGAGGACGTTCGCGGTGCCCGCGGCGAGCAGGCAGTAGCCAGAGCTCCCATCGGTCGCGACCGGTTCCGGCTGACCGCCGACGAGCTTGCGAAACGCGGGATCGGCGTCGCGCCGAGCCTCGAACGCGGCGAGCTGCGAAGTCGGTATCGACCGCACGACCAGCGCGCCGTAGCCGGCCGGCTGTTCGCGTTCTTCTTCCAGCAGCGCGAGCCACTTCTGGAAACCGCTCGCCGACAGGTTGGGCTGCTGCGTCAGGACCGCGCGCACCGAGCGCACGAAGTCGGTGTCGCGGCGCAGTTGCGTCTCTAGCGTGCCGCTGACGTCCGCCGCCGAGGTCTGAAACGCCTGCCGTTCGCGCGCGCGCACGCTCGCGCTCCACAGCAGCGCCGCCGCGATCGACGCCGCCACGCCGAGCACGACGATCGCGCAGGCAGCGGCAAGCCACCGTCGTCGTCCCGCTATTTCACGCATCAATCGTGTATCGGGTATGCGCCCAGGCCGCTTTAGGCTCGCTGCGCTCGGACCATGAAGCTATGGTGCGAGCTGTGGCACGCTCGTCGCTGTCCCTGATCGAGTTCCCCGCAGACGATCCCGAGCGCGCGCGGCGCTTCTGGAGCGGCCTGCTCGGCGTCGAGCTGCAGCCGCGGGAAGACTCCCAGGGTGAGGGTTGGCAGACGCCCGGGGCAGCACCCGCCGTCGGCGTGCACGCACGTGGGCGCGGACCCGGCGACTCCTTCTCGCTGCCCTACTTCGTCGTCGACGACTTGGAACAGGCACTCGACGACGTGCGCGCCTTCGGTGGCGAGGTGATTCACCCGGGGGAACGATGGGCGATCTGCAAGGACTCCGAGAAGACGCCGTTCGCTCTCGCGCAATCGCCGTCGGCGGGAGAGGACGCGTGAGCCGCAAGCGCTCGACGAGCATCACGCAGCAGCCCTACGCGTTCAGCGACGTGGTCGCCCGCTACCACGGCTGAGCGCCGCGCCGGCGAGGCCCGCCTGGCGCTCACGCGCGGGCGCTCGTCTGTGGGTCCAGGCGCGACATCGTCACCGACGCGGTCAGATCCGAGTTCGCGCCGCCCATATAGAGCCCCTTGACGGGTGGTACGTCGGAGTAGAAGCGGCCGTGGCCGACCTTCACGTGCGTTTCACCGGCGAGACTGCGATTGGTCGGGTCGGCGCTCACCCACACCGGCTCGCCGTGACCGTCCGTGCTCGGCAGCAGCGCCTCGAGCCACGCGTGCGTGTCGACCTCCACCGAGTCGGTGCCGTCGTCGTGCGGCGCCGACCACAGGTAGCCGGAGACGTAGCGCGCGGCGATTCCGCGACGGCGCAGCAGCACGAGCGAAAGGTGTACGAAGTCCTGGCACACGCCGGCCCCCGCCTCCAGCAGGTCGCGCACGCTCGATCCCACATACGTCACTCCGGGCCTGTACTCGAAGCGGTCAGGGATCAGCGTGCACAGTCGTTCGAGCGTCTCGAGAGGAGTGTCCGCGTCGAGCGCCCCGTGCAGGTCGTCGAGCCCCGTGAGCGCCGGCTGGTCCTGCCACGGCAGCGCGAACTCACCCGCGGCATCGACGTACGCGGGGCTGAGCAGGCTCTCCCAGGAGCCGTCGGGAGGGTCCGGTGGAGGGGAGGTGACGACCCGTGCGCGCACGTCGATCGTCAGTTGCTCGTGGCTCGTCGGTATGCCGAACTCGAGCACCTCGGTGCCGAAGTAGTCGAGGTGGCGGCTGACCCGCGCCTCCGGCTCGATGCGCGTGTGGAACTCGTCGCAGCGCTGGGACGAGGTGGTCGCGGGGCGCACGCGCAGCGCGTTCAGGTTGTCGGTCACCGCCACGTCGTAGTGGTACTCGGTCAGGAAGTGGATCGCGAAGTGCATGGGCGCCTCACCTCCTCATGCCAGCCGTCGCCGCACCCGCGAAGTAGCGCTCGGTGACATCCTGGTCGATCCGCGCCAGCTCCTGCTGAGTCTGTTCGCAGATCCCCGTCAGCTCTGCCCCGTCTGGTAGCGCCCTACGCTGAAAGTCCAGGTCGGCCGCCAGTCGGCTGACGCGCAACACCGGCTTGGAGTTGCGCGGCCCGGCGTCGGCGGTCGTGAAGACCTCGTGCAGTGAGTCCACGCACGCGGCCACGCTGTCGGGGTAGGCGCGCTCGAACAGCAGGAAGCGAGCCACCGGGCGCGCGTTGGGGGGCGCCGTGACGGCGCGCAGGTAAGCGTGGAAGCCGCCCACCGACTGCAGCAGGATCAGCGCGTGGCCGTCCGTTGCCCCTGAGTCCGGACCCCCGGCGCCGGAGGCCCTCGGCAGCGCGATCCGCAGCATGCGCAGCACCATGTCTGAGATCTCGATCAAGCCGCCCGCGTCCAGGAAGCACTTGGCCTCGTCGCGCAGCATCGAGCGGTTTGCGACGCCCCAGATCAACGCCGTGCGCTCCTTGACGTACTGAGAGGCGAGAGTCGGGCCCGCAGGGGCCGCCCAGCCCGGCTGACCGCCTTCACGCAGCCCCAACGCGGTCGTGTTGATCGCCTCCCACATCTCCGCGCTGATCACATCGCGCACCGTGCGAGCGCCCTCGCGGGCGCGCTCGATGCTCGCGAGCATGGAGCCGGGCCGCTCCGGGTCAAGCGTGAGCTGGCCGAGCGCATGCCCGCTGAGGGCCCGGCCGTTAGGCCGGCGGCCAGGGTCCTCGCTGACGCTCCCGAGCATCGCCAGCAACCCGCCCGAACCGAAGCTGACGCCCGGGGTCGTCTCCGAGGTACCCTGGAGCTCCGCCTGGAAGACCGCCTCGACGGCGCGCGCGGTGAACTCCGCCCGCGCGAGGTTGCGCCCCAGCCAGTAGAGCTCGTGTGCGATGCGAGCGAGCATCAGCGCTCCTGTTGCTGCTGTTGCTGCTGCTGGCCGGTCCACGCTCCGTAGCGCAGGTCGGGCAGCGCCGGCGGCTGCGTGTCGGCGATGGGCGGCCCGGCGCGGTCGGCGTCATCGCCGTCCTCGAGCACCCAGGTGTCCTTGGAGCCGCCGCCGCGCGAGGAGTTGACGATCAGCGAGCCCTCATCGAGCGCCACCCGCGTCAAGCCGCCGGGAACGATGTCGATGCGCTCGCCGAACACCGCGAAGGGCCGCAGGTCCACGTGGCGCGGCTGCAGCGTGCCGTCGGGGTCGACGGTCGGCACCGTCGAAAGGCACACGACGTCCTGTGCGATCCAGCGATCGGGGTGCGTGCTGATCACGCGGCGCATGCGCTGCAGCTCGACCTCGCTCGCGTGCGGTCCGATCATCACACCGCGTCCCCCGGACTCGCCCGTCGGCTTGACAACCAGCTGATCCAGGTGCTTGAGCACGTGCTCGAGCACTTCGGGGTCGGACAGCAGATACGTGCGCACGTTCTCGAGGATCGGCTCCTCGCCGAGGTAGAAGCGGATCATGTCCGGCACGAAGCAGTAGACGGCCTTGTCGTCGGCGACGCCCGTGCCGAACGCGTTCGCGATTGCAACGCTGCCGGCGCGGTAGGCGCGCACGAGGCCGGGCACTCCGAGCAGCGAGTCGGGACGGAACTCCAGCGGGTCGACGAAGTCGTCGTCCAGACGCCGGTACACCGCGTGGGCGCGCTCGAGGCCTCTGGTGGTGCGCATGTAGAGCACGTCGTCCCGGACGACCAGGTCGGACGCCTCGACCAGCTCGACGCCCATCTGGCGTGCGAGGAACGCGTGCTCGAAGTACGCAGGGTTGGCCGGTCCCGGCGTCCACACCACCACGGTCGCCTCGCTCTGCGCCGAGGGCGCCACCGCGCGCAGCGCGCGCAGCAGCAACTGCGGGTAATGCTCGACGGGACGCACCCGGTAAGACGCGAACAGCTCAGGCACCAGCCGCGCCATCGCCGCGCGGTTCTCCAGCACATACGAGATGCCCGAGGGGATCCGCACGTTGTCCTCGATCACCTTCCACGTCCCGTCGCTGTGACGCACGAGGTCGCAGCCGGCGACGTGTGTGTACACGCCGCCCGGCGGGCGGATCCCGTGCACGGCGCGAGCGAACTGCGGGCACGACGCCACCAGACGCCACGGCACGAGCCCCTCGCGCACGATCTCGCGCGCGTGGTAGACGTCATCGACGAAGTGGTTGAGCGCGCGGATGCGCTGCGCCAGGCCACGCTTGATCGCACGCCATTCCTCGCCGCTGAGCACGCGCGGCACGAGGTCCAGTGGAAACGGCCGTTCATGCGTCGGCCCGCCGCCGCCGCTCGTCTCGAACGTGATCCCCTGCTGCATGAAGATCGCATCGCGCCGCCTGCCGGCCTCGACGAGTCCCGCTGCGCCGAGACGGCGCAGCTCCTCGACGAGTGCGCGAGCCGCCGGGCGCGGCGCGCCGTCGAGCTCGAACAGCTCATCGAGAAACGGCGCCTGCGGATGGTACGCCTCGGTCGGCGTGCTCTGCAGTCCCGAGCTCACCACGGGATTCTCCCCCGCTGCGTGTGAAAAAGCCTTCGACGGATGGACAAACCCGCATACGCCGGGCTGGTCAGCTGTCACACCTCGCCGTCAGCGCCGCAGCCGGTCATGCAGCGCTCGCGCCTCGGCTCAGCGGGGCCAGCGGCCGTGGCGCGCATAGTACTCGCGCGCGGCGTCCTCCTTGTCGCGCTCGCGATCGCCGTGCGCGCCGATGCGAAACAGCCAATTGAGGAAGTACACCGCGAGCCCGGCGCTGACGATGCTCGCGCCGCCCTCGAGGTCGCTTTCGCTGCCGAGCGCCATGACCACGATTCCCGCGATCACGATCGCGGCCGGAAGCACGTAACGGATGCCCACCAGCAACCAGGAGCCGATCCGCTCGCGGCTCATGCGGGCTGTAGCGGCGCCGGCGCCGCTTCCTCTTGCAGGCGTTGCGCGGTGAGGCGCGCGGTGCGCTGCGCCCAGCGTCCGGTGCTGGCCACACCGAGCACGAGCACGCTCGCGCCGCAGCCTGCGATCAGCCACCACGCCGGATGGCTAGCCGACGCGAGCTGCCTTCCCAGGCCGCTGCCAACCGTCGCGCCGAGAATCGATCCGACCACCGCCACACCGAGTGCCGCGCCGATCTGCCGGCTGGTCGACGCGATCGCCGCGGCGACGCCCGCTTGGTTGTTGGGCATGCCCGACACGGCCGTATAGGTGATCGGCGGGTTGACCCAGCCGAAGCCGATGCCGAACACCGCGTACATCGCGAGCAGCAGCGCCAGCGGCGTGGTCGGCGTGAGCGTCGTCAGCACCACGGCGCTTGCGACCATGAAGCTGCCGGCGATGCACAGCGGCACGCGTGGTCCTTGGCGGCTCAGCACGCGCCCCGACAGCGGGCTGCAGATGAGCGCCGCCACGGCCATCGGCAGCGTGCAGAGCCCGGCCTGCAGCGCGGAGTAGCCGCGGACGTCCTGCAGGTAGAGCGTGTTGATCAGCAGGAAGCCGCTGAACCCGGCGAACGCGCTTATCGCGATCAGCGTCGCGCCGGAGAACGGTGCGCTGCGGAAGAAGCGCAGATCGATCAGCGGGTCCTTGCGTCGAGGCTCGTACAGCACGATGCCCGTCAGCGCCAGCAGCGACAGCGCGAACGTGCCGATCGTCTCGGCGGATGACCAGCCGGCGCGGGGCCCCTCGATGATCGCGTAGGTGAGCGACGCGAGCGCCACGATCACGAGCACCTGACCGACGGGATCGAGCCGACGCGCGCGTGGCGCGCGCGACTCCGGCACGAACATCGCCGTCAGGACGACCGCCGCCAGCCCGATCGGCACGTTGATCCAGAAGATCGCGCGCCAGTCGATCGCGACCAGCGCACCGCCGACGACCGGACCGAGGCCGAGGCTGATGCCCACCACTGCTCCCCACGCGCCGATCGCGCGGGCGCGTTCGCGCGGCTCGGTGAAGACGTTCGTGATGATCGACATCGCCACCGGGTTCAGCATCGAGCCGCCGATGCCCTGCAGGGCGCGTGCCGCGATCAGCCAGCCAAGCGTCGGCGCGAGGCTGCACAACAGCGAGGCAGCGACGAACACCAGCAATCCCACCTGGAAGGTGCGCCGCCGCCCCAGCCGGTCGGCGGTCGAGCCGGACAGCAGCAGCAGGCTCGCCAGCACGATCACGTACGCGTCCAGCGTCCACTGCAATCCCGACAGCGACGCGTGCAGGTCGCGATGGATCGACGGCAGCGCGACGTTCACGATCGTGGTGTCCATCGCGACGATCAGCAGGCTCATGCAGCAGATCGCGAGGATCGTCAGGCGCCGGCGATGGCTCAGCTGGGGGGGACCGTCGTTGTGCTCGGGTGTAGCGTTCACGCCTGTTTGTTCTAGCGCGAGGAGCGACCATGACCCGCAGATCACGCCGGATGACGCCGCCGGCGTCCGGTTGCGCGTGCCAAGAGGAGGCAGATGTCGCGACCGACGATCGATGAGCTGACTCTCGCCGACGAGCCCCGCAACTGGGCTGCGCTCGGCTTCGAGGTGGCAGACGCGAGCTGTCAGATCGGTGCGGTGAGGCTGCGATTCACCGGCAAGCAGGCTGGCGTCGGCATCACAGGCTGGTCGCTGCGCGACGCTGCGAGCAGCAACCTCGACGGGCTGCCGACGACGATCTCGACTTCGCCCGTGCCCACGGCCGCCCCCGCGCACCCCAACGGTGCGATCGCGATCGACCACGTCGTCGCCGCCTCACCGGAGCTCGAGCGCAGCGTCGCCGCGTTGCAGAGCGCGGGCCTCGACCTGCGCCGCGTGCGTGAGGAGCCGACCCCGGCGGGCGCGCCGCGCCAGGCGTTCTTCCGCCTCGGCAGCGAGATCCTCGAGCTGATTCAGGAGCCCGAGCAGGTGATCGAGCGCGCCGGCGGACCGGCGCACCCGGCGCGCTTCTGGGGTCTCGCGCTGCTCGTCGAGGATCTCGACAGCACGCTTGCGCGTCTCGGGGAGCACGCCGGCGCCCCGCGGGCCGCGGTCCAGGCGGGCCGGCGGATCGCCACGGTGCGCCGCTCGGCCGGGCTCGCCGTGCCGCTCGCGCTGATGAGCGCAGACGCACACACCGCGAGCGAGCAATGAGCGAGCCGCGTTGGGACGAGGTGGACGCCTACATCGAGCAGCAGCTCGTCGGTCAGGACGCCGCGCTCGAGGCGGCGCTCCAGGCGAGCGAGGACGCGGGGCTGCCCCCGATCGCGCTCACACCCGCGCAGGGAAAGCTCCTGCACCTGCTCGCGCGCGTGCACCACGCGAGCAGCATCCTCGAGCTCGGCACACTCGCCGGCTACAGCGCCATCTGGCTCGCCCGCGCGCTGCCGGCCGACGGCCGCCTCGTCACGCTGGAGCTCGACGCGGAGTACGCGCGGGTGGCGGCCGCGAACATCGAGCGGGCCGGCCTCGCCGGCCTCATAAAAATCGAAGTCGGTCCCGCGCTCGAGGGTCTGCGCAAGCTCCTCGCCGAAGGCGCCGGTCCCTTCGACATGGTGTTCATCGACGCCGACAAGCAGCGGACGCCCGAGTACTTCGAGCTGGTGCTCGAGCTGACGCGTGCGGGCAGCGTGATCGTGACCGACAACGTGGTGCGCGGGGGAGAGCTGGTGAACGCCGACAGCACGGACGCCGGCGTACAGGGCATGCGCCGCTTTCACGAGCTGCTCGCGAGCGAGCGGGTGGGCGGGCATCGAATCAGCGCCACGACGATCCAGACCGTCGGCGCCAAGGGCTACGACGGGTTCACTCTCGCGCTCGTGGATCCGTAGCACCTGATCGGTCATGCCGATCGGGTGATGCGACGCCCCTGCCTCTGCCTTACGTTCGAGCTGACGCAATCGGTACACCACACGAAAGGACCACGATGGCCGTCGCGGAGCACGTGCAAGACAAGCTGGCCGGGATCTCCTCCGGCGAGATGGAGTTCATCGAAACATCAGTAGGCCTGCGAGAGACGGCGCTGGAGGTGACAGGCCTGGATCCCTCCACCTTTGCGCTCGTGAAAATTGCGGCTCTGATCGCACTCGACGCTCCCCCTGCCTCCTACGCGTGGCAGATAGCCAACGCGGTGTCCGAAGGCGTTTCGCCCGACGACATCCTTGGCGTGCTGCTCGCCATAGCTCCGCAGGTCGGGGGCCCGCGGGTCATCGCCGCCGCTCCCGAGCTGATGCTCGCGCTGGGCCTGTCGCTGCCCGAAGGCACAGAGCAGGGGGTCTGAGATGCCACTGATGAGGCGCCGGCCGCTGCTGCGGGCTGCGGCAGTTGGCGGCGGCGCGTACATTGCGGGCCGCCACGGCGCGAAGGCGAGTCAGCGAGAGTCCGAACAGGACCAGCGGATCTCCGGCCTCGAAGGCGGATCGGCCGGCGGGGCCCCGGCGCCTGCGGCTTCGGGAGGACTCTCTGCCGACAACATGACCCGACTGAAGGAACTTGCCGACCTCCACACTCAGGGGGTCCTCACCGACGAGGAGTTCACCGAGCAAAAGCAGCGATTGCTGGGCGGGCAAAACGCCTAGCGAGGTCGGTGTGAGCAGCATCGGCTGACTTCTGCGCCCTCGCGCGCGGCACCGAGATCTCATCACCCATCTTGAGTGATGCCGAACCTTAAACGACGCCGTACTGTCACCGGAAGGTCAGTTTCGTTCGTGAGCCACGGGCTCTGCTGAGAGCCAGGAGGTAATAAATACCATGGGTACATTCGCTGAAACACCCGGGGACCGCGCTCCAGGCAGGGCGCGCGCCGAAGCGCGTCCCGCCGAATACGAAGAATCGTACGGCTATGGCTGGATGATTTTCGCCGGAACGATGCTGTTGATGGCAGGAACGCTGAACATCATCTACGGCATCGCGGCCGTGGCCAACTCGAGCTTCTATGTCGCCAATACCCACTTCGTGTTCAGCGACCTGAACACGTGGGGATGGATCGTGCTGGTGGTCGGAGTCGTCGAGGTGTGCGCAGGAATTGGCGTCTACGCACAGGCTGCGTGGGCGAGGTGGACGGGGGTCGCCGTGGCCTCCCTCAGCGCGATCGCACAGCTTCTGTTCATCTCGGCCTACCCGTTCCTGTCGCTTGCGGTCTTTGCCCTCGACATACTCGTGATCTACGGGCTGATTGCCTACGGAGGTCGCGCCCAGGAAGCTTGATCAGCACAGCGCTCTGCCTACGATAGGCTCGCGTGTGTGGGCGGAGCGCTGAAGCTGGGGTTGAACACGGGCTACTGGGCCGGCGGACCGCCTCCGGGCGCCGTCGAGGCGGTCGCCGAGGCGGAGCGTCTCGGCTTCGACTCGATGTGGACGGCCGAGGCCTACGGCTCGGACTGCCTGACCCCGCTGGCGTGGTGGGGCGCGTCGACCGAGCGCATCAAGCTCGGCACGGCGATCGTGCAGATGTCGGCGCGCCAACCGGCCGCCACGGCGATGGCCGCGATGACCATGGACCATCTGTCAGGCGGGCGCTTCATCCTCGGGCTCGGCGTCTCCGGCCCGCAGGTCGTCGAGGGCTGGTACGGGATGCCGTTCGCCAAGCCGCTCGCGCGCACCCGCGAGTACATCGCGATCCTGCGCAACGTGTGGGCGCGCGAGGGTCGCCTGGAAGCCCCCGGGCCGCACTACCCGCTGCCCTTGCCCGACGGGACCGGCCTCGGCAAGCCGCTGAAGTCCTCGATCCACCCGCTGCGCGAGGACATCCCGATCTACCTCGGCGCCGAGGGGCCCAAGAACATCGCGCTGTGCGCCGAGCTGTGCGACGGCTGGCTGGCGATGCTGTTCTCGCCGACCGTCTACGACGAGCTCTACCGGCCCTCGCTCGAGGAGGGTTGGGGACGCGCGGGCGCACGTCGCGGCGCCGCCGACTTCGAGGTCTGCGCCACGGTGCCGCTGATCGTCACCGACGACGTCGAGGCAGCCGCCGACGCGCTGCGCCCGTTCTACGCCCTGTACTTCGGCGGGATGGGCGCCAAAGGCGCCAACTTCCACGCCAACGTCCCGATCCGCATGGGCTACGAGCGGGAGGTCGATGAAATCCAGGAGCTCTATTTGAGTGGTAAGAAGGATGAGGCGTGCGCAGTGATCCCGACGACGCTGATCGAAGAGCTGTCGCTGATCGGCTCGCCCGAGAAGATCCGCGACGACCTTCACAAGTGGCGCGAGTCGATCGTCACCACGCTGCTCGTCTCCGGCGACGCCGCCACGCTGCGCGCGGCCGCCGAGCTCGTGCTCGGTTGACGAGCACTCAGCGAACAGCCGCGCTGCACGCCAGCATCAACTGCTGACGACGTCTGAGTCGCCGAGCGCGTTACCCCAGCGGTCGAGCGCGCGTACCGCGAAGCGAGGGCCTGCAGCGGGAGCGCGCAGCGCGGTCTCGAAGCCGCGTGCGCGCGTCTGCGCGACCGGGACCAGAGAGCCTGGGTCGCTGCCCGCGAGCAGCTGCCAGTCACACACCTCGGTGGCGCCGTTCCAGCTCGCATACGCGGTCAGGCCGCGTCCGGCGCCGGCGAGCGCGAGCGCGGGCTTTTCAACTGGGAGACCGGTCCACGGCAGGCGGAAGGCCCTGTATGACTCGTACTGGTGGCCGAGCTCCGCGTCGAACACGATCCGCCCGGCGTGGTCGAACTCCGACACGCGCGGCACTTCTCCCCAGCCGACGAAGACGTTGCCGTTCGGAAGCAGCTGCACGCTGCCCTGGCTGCCCGCGAGGATGTTGCGGTGGGTGTATTCGTTGAGCATCGTCGCGGTCATGGTCCCCTCGTCGACATCCAGGATCAGGGCGCGTGAGCGCTTCTCCACGGCCGGGGTCGCGCCGTTGTCGAACACCGTCATCGTGCCGTCGAATTGGCGGCGGGCATCGTGCTGCCACGCGAAGCTGGCGCCGGCGCGCATGTCGAAGTCGCTGCCCTTGCCGCCGAGGCGCCACATGATCGCGCCGCTGCGGTCGAGCTTGTAGACGGTGTGCGTGCTGCGGCCCGATACCAGCAGGTTGCCGTCGCCGTCGAGGCCGACCGAGTTGATGTGGAAGAAGTCCCAGTCGGCTTCCACCGGCGCGTAGGACTCCGCCAGCGGGATGTGCTCGAGGCTGTGCCACTCGAGCAGCAGCTCGCCGCTCGCGAGGTCGATCTCCTGGAAGATCGCGTCCTGGATCGTGCCGTTGCGCGGGCCGCCCACGGTCGAGAGGTTCGCGCTCCTCACGACGTAGCTGGTCAGCAGCGCCGTTCCGCGTGGCGTGATCACGAACTCGTGCAGATCGCCGCGCAGCCCCCTCGCCGCCTGCACGCGGCGCAGGACGCGGTAGCTCGAGTCGGCGATCACGTATTCGCCGACGCCGTGGCCGAGTTCGATCGAGCCCTCCCACCACGTCAGCACCGGGCTGTCGCGGTAGCGCTGCACGCGGAAGTTCGTCGTCACCTTGCCGCTCAGCGGGTTCTCCCACAGTGGCTCGCCGCTGTCGTCGACGATCACCGCGCCCGCCTGGCCGTTGGGCGCGTTGTACGGCGCGATGAAGATCGGCTCGACGGAGACCCCCGGCTCGCGCCGCGTGACCGTCAGCGCCGGGATCTGCAGGTCAGGGCGCGTGTGCCAGCGCGGCGCCAGCGGCGGCGCCGAGCTGCCCGAGGACGCAAGCGCACGCGCGAGCTCCGCCAAGGCCCCCGTCATCGTCAGCCCGAGCGCGCCCGCGCCCGCGTAGCGCAGCAGCTGCCTGCGGGTGATCGGGTGCTCGGGACTCTGCATAGGTGTCACCCAATGACAGCGCAATCGGGTGAGAGGCACCTCATCCGCATCGAAGAATCTCGCGAGAACGCCGGGCGGGCGGGCGAAACGAATGAGCGCGCACCGCGGGTCGAAGCTAGGGTCTAGCGCATGACCGACACCGAGCCCGCGCTGGAGGAGCCGCAGCCGTATCGCGAACTTCCAGTACGAGATCTACGCCCGCGGCCTCGGGGGCGAGACGCCCGCGCTGCCGACCTCGGTCGCGGAGCTCGAGGCGCGTGCGCGCGAGCTGCTCAGCGCCGAGGCGTTCGGCTACGTCGCCGGCGGCGCCGGCGCCGAGCTCACGATGCGCGCCAACCTCGAGGCGTTCGAGCGCTGGCGATCGTGCCGCGGATGCTGCGCGACGTCTCCCAGCGCGACCTCGCCACCAGCGTGCTCGGCACCGCGCTGCCCGCGCCGGTGCTGCTCGCGCCGGTCGGCGTGCAGTCGATCGTCCACCCCGACGCCGAGCTCGCCGTCGGCCGCGCCGCCGCCGCGCACGGCCTGCCCGCGATCCTCAGCACCGCCGCCTCGAACACGCTCGAGGACGTCGCCGCGGCTATGGAGCCCACCCCCCCGGCCAGCCGCTGGTATCAGCTGTACTGGCCCAGGGAGCGCGAGCTGGCCGCCAGCTTCGTCGGCCGCGCCGGCCGACGCCGGCTACAGAGCGATCGTCGTCACGCTCGACACCTGGCTGCTCGGCTGGCGCCCGCGCGACCTCGCAGAACGGCTACCTGCCGTTCCTCAAAGGCGAGGGCGTCGCCAACTACTTCAGCGACCCCGTCTTCCGCGCCGCGCTCGAGCGGCCGCCCGGAGGAGGATCCCGGGCCGGCGATCGGCCACTGGGCCTACCAGTTCGCCAACCCGAGCGTCACCTGGGCGGACCTCGCGTGGCTGCGCGAGCAGACCGACGCTGCCGATCGTGCTCAAGGGGATCATCCACGCCGACGACGCGCGCCGGGCGCTCGAGGCCGGCGTCGACGGCGCTGATCGTCTCCAACCACGGCGGCCGCCAGGTCGACGGCGCGATCGGCGCGCTCGACGCGCTGCCGGGCGTGCGCGACGCCGTCGGCGAGCGGTTCCCCGTCCTGTTCGACAGCGGCATCCGCACCGGCGCCGACGTGTTCAAGGCGCTCGCCCTCGGCGCCGACGCGGTCTGCCTCGGACGTCCCTACGTGTGGGGTCTCGCGCTCGGCGGCCAGGCCGGCGTGGAACACGTGCTGCGCTGCCTGCTCGCCGAGCTCGACCTCACGCTCGCGCTCAGCGGGCACACCGAGCTCGCACAGCTCGAGCGCTCTGCGCTCGACGCGCGTCTGACTTACACCGGCTCGTGGCCGACGACCTCGCCCGGACCAAGCGCCTGACGCTCGTCGCGTGCATCCTCGGCTCGGGCATCGTGCTGCTCGACGGCACCGTCGTCAACGTCGCGCTGCCGACGATCCAGCGCGCGCTCGGCGGCGGGCTGGCCGCCCAGCAGTGGGTCGTCAACGGCTACCTGCTCACGCTCGGCTCGCTGATCCTGGTCGGAGGCTCGCTCGGCGACCTGTTCGGCGAGCGGCGCGTGTTCGCGATCGGCGTCTGCGGGCTTCGGCGTCGCGTCGCTGGCGTGCGCGCTCGCGCCCTCGATCGGCGTGCTCGTTGCCGCGCGCGCCGCTGCAGGGCGTCGCCGGAGCGCTGCTCGTGCCGAGCTCGCTGGCGGTGATCGTCAACACCTTCTCCGAGGGCGAGCGCGGCAAGGCGATCGGCAGCTGGACGGCGTGGGGCGCGATCGCCGGCGTGCTCGGCCCGCTGGCCGGCGGCGAGCTGCTGGCGATCGGCTCGTGGCGCTGGATCTTCCTGATCAACGTCCCGCTGTGATCGTCTGCGTCGCGCTGATCCTGCTCGTGATCCCGCCGCCGCGCCGCGTCGCGCCCAGCGGGCGCCGGATCGACGTATCCCGGCGCCGTGCTGTGCGCCCTCGGGCTCGGCGGCCCCGTGTTCGCGCTGATCGAGCAGCCGCGCCTGGGCTGGTCGAGCCCGGCGGTGATCGGTGCCGCTGATCGGCGGAGTGCTCCTGCTCGTGCGTGTTCACGCTGCTACGAGTCGCGCGCTGCGGACCCGATGCTGCCGCTCGGACTGTTCCGCCGGCGCAACTTCGCCGCCGGCAACGTCGAGACGTTCGCGATGTACGCCGGCCTGTCGATCCTGTTCTTCTTCCTCGTCCTGTTCCTGCAGCAGATCGGCGGCTACACGCCGCTGCAGAGCGGCCTCGCGACGCTGCCGGTGACGCTCGTGATGTTCTTCCTCTCGCGCCGCTTCGGCGCGCTCGCCGATCGCTACGGCCCGCGCCTGTTCATGGGCGCCGGCCCGCTCGTCGCGGCCGGCGGGCTGCTGCTGTTCCAGCGCATGGGCACCCACGTCGACTACGTCTCCGAAGTGCTCCCCGGGCTGCTCGTGTTCGCGCTCGGGCTGTCGATGACCGTCGCGCCGCTGACCGCCGCGGTGCTCGCCGGCTCCGAGCACCAGGCGGGCATCGCCTCGGGAGTCAACAACGCCGTCGCGCGGGTGGCCGGTCTGCTCGGGACCGCCGCCGTCGGCGCCGCCGTTGCGGGCTCGTTCAGCTCGACCCTCGATCAACACCTCTCGGGAGTACGGCTCGGCCCCGCCGCCGACGCCGCCGTCAGCGCCGCCAAGCGGCTGCCGCTCGGGCGTCCCGACGTGCACGGTCTGCCCCCGGCGCAGGCGCACGCCATCAGCAGCGCCGCCGAACAGGCCTCGCTGCACAGCTTCCACCTCGGCATCGCGATCGCCGCCGCGCTCGTCGCGCTCGGGGGGCTGATCGGCGTCGCCGGGATCCGCAATCAACCATCCGCCACCGAACCCGACGTGCACGCGGCCGAATGCGCGGGCGGACAGCTCGTGGGGATAAACCCCCAGCCGGGGGTCATCCCCAAGACGCGGGTCAATCCAGAGCCGGTCGGCTAGACAGGCTCGCGCGAGTACTCGCGCATGGCCTCGATGATCGGGCCGAGCCGACGCCCGCGCTCGGTCAGCCGATACTCGACCGTTGGCGGGCTCGAGGGAATGACGGTGCGCTCGACCAGCCCGGCGGCCTCGAGGTCGCGCAGACGCTCGGACAGCATCCGCGGCGAGATGCCGGCGACGGCGTCGGCGAACTCGTTGAAGCGCAGCGCGCCGGTGAGGGCGGCGTAGATGATCGACAGCTGCCAGCGCCGCTCGAGGAGGTCCGCGGTCTCGCGGACCTCCTCGGGGACGGGCTCACACCTACGCGTGCGCGACATCGCGGGCCGGCTCCAGCGCGCGGTCGAGGACCTCCTGGACGGTCATCACCGGATGGAAGGTCATCTGCTCGCGGACCTCCTCGGGGATCTCGTCGAGGTCGCCGCGGTTGCGCTCGGGCAGGATCACGTCGGTCAGGCCGGCTGCGTGGGCGGCGAGCGCCTTCTGCTTGAGCCCGCCGATCGGCAGCACGCGGCCCTGCAGCGTGACCTCGCCGGTCATGCCGACCGTGTGCTTGACCGGACGCCCGGACAGCAGCGAGGCGAGGGCGGTGACCATCGTCACGCCGGCGCTCGGACCGTCCTTGGGGATCGCACCGGCGGGCACGTGCACGTGGAACTCCTTGTTCTCGAACGCGCGCTCATCGATGCCGAGCTCCTCGGCGTGGCCACGGACGTAGGAGAGCGCGATCCGCGCGGACTCCTTCATCACGTCACCGAGCTGGCCGGTCAGCACGAGGCTGTTGCCGCCGCCGAGCCGCCGCCCTTCATGGCGGTCGCCTCGACGAACAGGACGTCGCCGCCGGCTCCGGTCACGGCAAGCCCCGTCGCGACACCCGGCGTGGCGGTGCGCGCGGCGGACTCCTGGAAGAACTTCTGGCGTCCGAGCGCGTCGCGCACGGTCTCCACGTCGATCTTCACCGGGGTCTCTGCTTTTCCTGACGCGATGCGGGTCGCGGTCTTGCGCAGCACGGTGCCGAGATTGCGCTCGAGACTGCGTACGCCGGCCTCGCGGGTGTACTCGGCGATGATCGTGCGCAGCACGTCGTCGGAGATCTCGACCTCGTCCTCGCGCAGGCCGTTGCGGTCGCGCTGGCGTGGCCACAGGTAGCCCTTGGCGATCGCGAGCTTCTCCTCGGAGGTGTAGCCGTCGAAGCTGATGACCTCCATGCGGTCGAGCAGCGGTCCGGGGATCGTGTCGGCGACGTTCGCCGTCGCCAGGAACATCACCTGGCTGAGGTCGAGCTCGACGTCGAGGTAGTGGTCGCGGAACGAGTGGTTCTGCGCGGGGTCCAGGACCTCGAGCAGCGCCGCGGAGGGGTCTCCGCGCCAGTCGGCGCCGACCTTGTCGACCTCGTCGAGCAGGATCACCGGGTTCATCGTGCCTGCATCGCGCAGCGCCCTGACCAGACGGCCGGGGAGTGCTCCGATGTAGGTACGACGGTGCCCGCGGATCTCGGCCTCGTCGCGCACGCCGCCGAGCGACATGCGCACGAACTCGCGTCCGGTGGCACGGGCGATCGACTCGCCGATCGAGGTCTTGCCGGTGCCGGGGGGACCGATCAACGTGAGGATCGCGCCCGACTTGGGGTCGGCCTCGATGTCACGGTCCTGGCGCAGCTTGCGCACGGCCAGGTACTCGGTCACACGGTCCTTGACGTCCTCGAGGCCCGCGTGGTCGGCGTCCAGCACCGCACGCGCGGCGACCGGGTCGAGGTGCTCCTCGGAGCGCTTGCCCCACGGCACCGCGATCAGCCAGTCCAGGTAGGTACGGATCATGCTCGACTCGCCGGTCTGCTCGCCCATGCGCTCCAGGCGCGCGAGCTCCTTGAGCGCCTGCTCCTTGACCTCGTCGGGCATGTCGGCATCCTCGATCTTCGTGCGGTACTCGTCGGCGACGGACGCGTCGTCCTCGCCGAGCTCCTTGCGGATCGACTCCATCTGCTTGCGCAGGAAGTACTCGCGCTGCTGCTTCTCAGCGCCCTCCTGCACGTCCTCGCGGATGCGCCTGCGCACCTGCAGCTCAGCGAGGCTCTCGCGCTGCAGCTTCACCGCCAGCTCGAGGCGGTCGGTGACGTCGAGCGTGCGCAGCAGCTCGACCTTCTGCTCGTATGACAGGTTGGGCGAGTAGCCGGCCGAGTCGGCCAGCGCACCCGGCTCTGCGATCGCACGCAGGAACGCGGCGATACGGCCGTCGTCGCCGCGCAGCTCGAGGATCTCCTCGACGGTCGCGCGGTACTCGCGCTCCAGCTCACGCGTGCGTTTGTCGGTCGGCACCTCGTCGGGGCGCTCGTCGACCTCCACGCGCAGCTCGCCGGACGGGCCGGTCTCGGCCGCGCCGATCAGCGCGCGGTGCTCGCCGGAGAGCGAAACCGCACGCCCGCCGCCGGGCAGGCGGATCTTCTCTGAGACCTCGGCGATCGTGCCGACCTCGAGGAACTCGTTCTCGTGACGGGGCACCAGCACGACGCGCTCGTCGTCGCCGACGTCGACCGTCAGCGTGATGCCCATGTTGGGGAACACGACGGTGTCGTCGAGTGGGATCAACCGCAAGCGGGGACCCGGCTCGGGCGACTGGATCGTTGTGTTCTCTGAGGGGGATGAGGGTGATGACATGAGTGATCGCTCCATATGAGCTTACGAAAGTTTAGTTAGTATAGCGCGCGATGGTTGTGCGCGCAAGTACTTCACGGTGATCCCGGAAACGGCTCTGTAGGCCGAAATCTCAGCGATCTAGTGGCTCGGGCTGGGTGTCGGGGGGAGCGGGCAGGGGCTGCGCGGGCGTGTCGAACGTGACCTCGACATTCTCGTCATGGACGCGCTCCTCGGTCTCGGCGGAGGAGGTCAGCGCGCGGCGGTCGGCGTCGAGCAGCGGGTCGGAGAAGAAGCTCCGCGGCCACAGCCTCCGCCGCTTGACGACGTTGATCTCGGCGGAGATGATCGTCAGCTGGGCGCCGAGATACAGCCACGCGAGCAGGCCGAGGACGACGGCGAAGATGCCGTACAGCGGGCCCGTTCGTTTGAGCGTGTGCTCGACGTAGTAGCCCCCGAGGTGCTGCAGCAGCTGCCACAGGACAGCCGCGACGATGGCGCCGGGCAGCACTTCGCGCCACTGCAGATCGATGGCGGTCAGCAGTCTGAACGCGAGCAGGAACAGCGCGAGGTTCACGACGAACGCGACCACCACCCCCGCGACGACCGCCGTCGCACCGTGGCTCGCGGTGCCGACGTAGCCGGCGGCGACCGTCGAGACGATCGCCATCGTCCCGAGCAGTGCAAGCATGCCCAGTCCGCGCATGCGCGAGAACAGCCAGTTGGGGCGGTGCTTGAACGGCACGTGCCAGATCCGGTTGAAGGCTGTCTGCGTGGCGCCCGTGAAGCCCATGCCGGCGAGCAACGAGCCGACGATGCCGATCGCCAATGCGGTGGCGCTGCCGTTCAGCGAATGCAGTTTCAGGTAGTCGCTGATGATCGGAAACTGCCCGAGCGTGCCTTCGAGGACCTTCTGACGCTCGCTCGGGTCACCCTGCAGCACGAACCCGAGGATCGTCACCAGCACGAGCAGCAGCGGGAACAGCGACACGAACGCGTAGTAGGCGATCAGCGCCGCGAGCTGGCCGCCCTGGTCATCGCCGTACTTCTTCAGCAGCGCCGCGACGAAGCGCACGCCCCGCGTGTGCTGCTGGCGGCGATCGAGGGCTTGTAGGCGGTCGGTGAGGCTCACGGGCGCGCCGTTGTCGAGTTGCGCCGGGCCGGCTGGGTCGCAGCCGTGGCGAATTGGGAGGGGGGTCTGCGGGCGCTCGCGCGCGACATCCCCATGTGTCTACCCGATCTCAGCCTTCGGCAGGTGCCCCACGCGCTCTGCCAACCGCCGGCGCCGGTCCGCTGCGCGCCATCGACCAGGCCGAGACCGTGGCCCGGGTGGCGCACGCCAAGCGCGAGATCCTGTTGCGATTCCATCGCTACCGATTGCGCAAGGAGGACCTCGAGGACTGCTATAGCCAGGCGACACTCGAGCTGATCGCGCACACCCGTCGTGGTGGGCGCTTCTCCAGCCGAGCTCACGTCGCGAACGCCCTTGAGCAGCGCTTCGTCTCGAGGATCCACGATCGCCGGCGCGCGCTTTCGGGCCGCAGCCCGATGCAGGCTGCGATCGAGACAGCCATCCCGCTCGACTGCTTCGACCAAGACCAGCTCGAGCTCGTTGATTTCCGCGCCGAGCTCGAGACGCTCGTCATCCTCCGCGAGGAGCTGCGTCGCGTCAAATCGCTCGCTCTCGAGCTGACAGCGGACCAACAGCTGATCCTGCAGTGCCAGGTGGGGTTGCAGATGGGGCGCGCCGAGTTTTGCCGGCTGCATGGATGGTCACCCGAGAAGTACCGCAAGGTTGCGCAAAGGGCGCGCGCTCGTCTCAGGCGGCTGCTCGCGCGCGACGATCGTGATGTCCCACTTTCCCCGAGCAGTCGGACGAGACAGCAGGGACCGACCTATGCAGATATCTCCCCCCACTCATAGGACGGGCCCCAGGGACGCCGGCGGTCGGTTGCACGGACGGCAGCACGGCGACTCTCATCCGCGCGCAAGCGGCCGGGATCCGGAGGGCTTCCCGCTTCGGCTCCCGGCCGCCCGCGTGCACGGCTCGGCGGTCGCGTCTTGACGCTGCTCCAACGAGCGCCTCGCGAGGTCTACCGGCTCTTCGACGAGGACGAGTTCCACGAGCGAGTTGCCGAGCGTCAAGACGTCGAGCCGACGACGCCCACGAGCGCAGATGGGTTGCTCCACAGGATCGCCGGCACGACGATGCTGCTGAGCGCCGCGGGAATAGTAGGCGGGCTGGTGGCGCTCACGAGCCTGTCCTCCGGCGCCGGCAGCCGACGCCGGGTTGACACGGGGCCGCTGGTTGCCCGCCCCTCGCGCCGAGCGCCGTCTCGGCGCTCGGCGCGTGTGGCGCGTGCCGAGGTGTGGCGCGAGGCGGGCGCCGACGCGTCTCGCAGACACGGTGCGCGGCAGCGCACGACGAGTCGCGCGCGGGTTCCACAACGCGCGGAGCTGGTTGCGCGCTCGCCGCTCGACCGACCTGAGCCACGAGTCATCTCGCCAGAGCGGATGGTGCCGGTCGCCGACGAAGCCCAGCCGAGGAGCGCGCCAATGCAAGCTGTGACTTCGACCACGGCTTCCGTCTCGGCCGGCGCGACGGCGGTTGCGTCGCAGCCGCAGCGCTCCGGACAGTCAGAGTTCGGATTCGAGCGCTGAGGGTCGAGGCATGGCCCGCGACCGCGTGCGCCCGACTGTCACCGTCAGCACTCGCGCGATGTGGCGTATCCGCGTGGCGCGCGAGCTGCCTCGATATCTGCTCTGCATTGTGTCGCTGGCTGGGTTGGCGGCGAGCGCCCGCTTCGCGATCGCGCCACCGCAGTCCGATCCGCGTGCCGTGGCGCTACGCGAGCCGCCGCAGCGAGACCAGGCGGCAGAAGCGTACGCGGCCCTGTTCGTCCGCCGCTACCTGACATGGGACGCTGCGGAACCTCAGCCGAGCGCCAGCTCGCTCGAATCGTTTCTCGGCAGCGGCATCGAACCCGACGCCGGGCTCGAGCTTCCGGCGAGCGGCGAGCAGCGCGTCGAATGGGCGGAAGTCGCCCAGGCGCGCGAACCGGCGCCCGGTGAGCACGTGTATACCGTCGCCGCGCAGACGAACGCCGCCGGCCTGCTGTACGTGACGGTCGCGGTGACGCGCACCTCGGACGGCGCGCTTGCGGTCGATGGATACCCCGCGTTCGTGGGTGCGCCGTCGGCGGGCCGGGTGCAGGCGGGCGCTCACCTACGCGAAGTGGCCGATCCGGAACTCGCGACCGTCGTGCAGCGCGCTCTGCGCAACTACCTCGCGGGATCCTCGAGTGAGCTGGCAGCCGATCTCGCCGACGGCGCAAAGGTTTCGCTTCCGGGCCTGGCCCTGAGCCTCGATTCGATGCAGCGCCTGGACTGGGCGCCGGGAACGGGCGCGGTGCTGGCGACCGTGCGGGCGCAGGACACCCGCGGCGTCCGCTACACGCTCGCGTACGAACTCGACGTCGTTCGCAGCCAGGGGCGCTGGGAGATCTCCGCCGTGCAGACGGACCCCGATGCGTAGACCCCAATCAGAGGAGGACCGATGAAGACGCGATGTTCGTTTTGGCTCGTGATCGCGGTGCTCGCGTGCGTGTGCTCCGCGGCGGCGCCCGCCGCTACCCGTGCCGCCGTTTCGAGCTCCGGCGCAACGGGCGCACCCCCTGCGCCGACGCGCGAAGGCGGCGGCTCGCTGGAATCGGCTGCCGCGAAGGCCGGCAACACGGGCCGGGCGGTCGCGATGAGCCTGATCGGCCTTGCGTTCTCGGTGGCGGCGACCGTGCTGGCATTCCGGCGCGACTTCAAGGAGGCCGCGGGCGTCTTCGCGGTGGGGATCGTCTCGGTGCTGCTCGCGACTCCGGCGGGCGTGAGCCTGCTGCGCGACACGGTCACGTCGCTGTTCGGCGCGTCATGATCGAGATCCGCTCCTACCGGCGGGTCTTCGACCTCGAGCGGCGCATCTACAGCGTCGACCGCGTGCGGCTGAACCCAGGCGGGGTGCCGGTGCGGGGAGTGATGTACTTCCTCGGGCTCGTGATCGCCGGGCTGCTTGCCGGCGAGTTGCCGCTGCTCGGCGCTCTCGTCGGAGCGCTTCCGTGGTACCTGCGTGCGATCGCGCTGCCTGGCGCGGCCGCCACCGTTTTGAGCGCGATCCGGATCGAGGGTCGCACCTTCCACCTGGCGGCGCTCGCGTTGGTGCGCTATCGCGTCAGGCCGCGGCGGCTGTCCGGTGTGCAGCGCTGCGCGCCGCCTGGAGAGCGCTGGTACCCGCCGGAGGTCCTGGTGCTCCCGGACGGGTCCGACAGTCGCCTGCGTCGTATTCGCTACACGGGCCCAGGCACGGTGCTCGTGTCCGTCGAGCATCACCGCCGCGGGCGCGCGATCGAGCGTGGATCGCGGGCGATTGCACGCCCGGGAGTCGGTCCCGCGCTGACGCTGGGCCAGCCGGTCGGAGCGCGTCGGCTGGAGAGCGGGCAGGTCATCGCGCTCGGCGCTCGAGTGCGGCTGCTGGTCAGAGCGAGCGACGCGCGGGGCCGCTGAGGATGGTGGCGCCGATCGCGTTCGTCTACGGGAACTGCGTCTTCGCCGAGGGCCTCGACGATCGATGGGCCGCGTTCAGCGTGCCGGTCTCCTCTTACGCGTGGCTGAGCGAGGAAGGCAAGCGCGCACGCTTCCTCGCGCTGCTTGGTGCGCTGGAGGCGATCGAGGCGGACGTGCAGATCCTGCGGGTCTGCCGGCGCTGGGGCCTGGAGCGCTACGCCGATGCATTGCGCGAGCAGTGCGACGCCGCGGGAGCGGCCTGCGCCGATGACGTGGCTGACTCGCGCGAGCGCTACATCGCAGAGCACGTCAGCCGTCTCGGTGGAGTCGGGACGGCCCAGCCCGCGCTCTTCGTGCTCGTGAGCCTGCGCGACCCTGAGCGCGACGTCGCCTCCTATGTCTCCCGCGCGGCCGGCCAGCACCCGAAGGAGTGGTGGAAGGGACTCACGCGAGCACTGGCGCAGCGCGACGGGCGCGTTCTCGGCGCGTCGGAGCTCGAGCGGGTGCGCGTGAGGGCCGACCAGGTGCACGCGCGCCTCGAGGACTTCCTGCCCGTGCGGGCAGCGCGTGGCGTCGAGCTGCAGTGGCTGGTGCGCCGGGCCTACTGCAGGGGTCTGGGGGAACCCGTGGTCGACGGCCTGCACGAGCCGCGTGCGCTCGTGTTCGAGCGAAACGGCGAGGCGCTGTTGGCGCCACTCGAGGGTGACGTGATGCGCTGGGCCGGCGGCTTCGTGGAGAACCGCGGCCGCGCTCTCAGGATCGAGTCCGAGCTCGGCACCAGCTGGCAGGCGCAGCTGGTGATGGGCGCGCTGCCCGAGCGCATGCAGTTCCCTGGGTCGCGCGCGGAGCTGATGTTCGCCCCGGTCGAAGGCCTGCCGTTCGGGGTGGACCTCTCGCTGAATGCGCGCTTCCTGCCCAACGAGCTGGCGTTGAGGATCGCCCGCAGGCGGATCCAGGACGCCGACCAGATCGTGCGGGCGGAGTCAGGCGGGGAGCAGGGCGTCTCCGACCTTGGCTACGAGCGCACGCACGAGGCACGTGACCTGCTCGCCTACCTGCAGGCGTCGAGCAAGCCGCCGCTGCTGCGCGCGACGCTCGCGCTCGCCGTCGCGGCCGCTGACGAGCAGGAGCTCGAGCGGCGTGTCGAGATGTGCAGGCGCGCCTATGGGGAGATCCGGCTGCACCGGCCGCTGGGCGACCAGCTGCAGCTGTTCTTCCAACACCTGCCCGGGCAGCGGACCAGGCTGGCCGGCTATGACGACACCCTGACCGCGGAGCAGGTCGCCGCGATGATGCCGACCGCTACGCACGCCGCCGGATCGAGCGGTGGTTTCTACCTGGGGCACACGTTGTCGGGCTCCAGGCAGCCCGTCACGTTCAATCTCCGGGAGGGCTCTGACAGCAATCGCAACGCGACGATTCTCAGCTTGGGAGCGCTCGGCTCGGGCAAGACGACGCTTGCGCAAAAGCTCAAGTACGAGGCGTTCCTGCAGGGCGCGAGGGTGATCGACTGCGATCCGAAGGGCGACCATCGCTTCCATCTGCTCCCAGACGTCCTGCCGCACGTCGAGCGCGTGACGCTGCAGCCAGATCCTGCGTTGCGGGGCATGCTCGACCCTCTCAGGGTCGCACCCGCCCATCTGCGTCAGGACGCCGCGGTGTCGTTCCTGCGCGACCTGCTGCCCGGACGCGCGGAGCCCGCGTGGGAGACCGCGGTGGTCGGAGCGGTCGACCGTGTGCTCACGCGCTCGTGCGATCCGACCTGCCGCGAGGTGGTTCGCGCGCTCGAGCAGGGAGACCAGATCGATGTCCAGGTCGGCAAGGCGCTCGAGGTCTACGCTCGCTCAGGGCTGACACAGCTCGGCTTCGCGGATCCTGCCGTGAAGCTGGCGCCCGTGGGGGACAGCCAGGTCACATATCTGCCGATCCGCGATCTACCTGCGCCGCCGCCGGGCATGCCGCGCTCGGAGTACTCGCAGGCCGAGCGAGTGGGCGAGCAGATCGTGCGCCTGATTGCGATGTTCGCGATGCACCTGATGGGGTCCGAGCGGGGGCGGCTGAAGCTGTTCTCTTTCGACGAGGGATGGCGGCTGCTGAGCGATCCCGTCGGGCGGGCGCTGCTTGGGTCGCTGCAGCGGATGGGCCGCTCGGAGCTGGCGGTCCCGATCATCAGCACGCAGCTGGTCACCGATGCGCTGATCGGGGAGCGCGAGTCGCTCGAGAACCTGATCGGTGCGACGTTCGTCTTCGGGATGCGCTCGCAGGCTGAGGCCGCGCGGGCGCTGACCCTGCTTGGGCTCGACCCCGACGACAGGCGGATGTGCCAGAGCCTGCTCGAGCTCGAAGCCGGCCGTTGCCTGTTCCGTGACCACAGCGGTCGCGTTGAGGCGATCCAGGTGGACGTGGTGCTTCCCTCGCTGCTGCGGGCGTTCTCGACCACGCCGAGCTGAATGGGGGACAGGTGGAGCTTGCTCGCGAGGTTCGCGGCGCTCGCGCTGCTCCTCGGCGCCGCCTGCACAGCGCAGCCGGCGCGCGCCGGCGCCGTCGGCGAGGAGCGCGCGAGCACCCGCCCGCCGGCGGTACGCAGTGACACACACACCGCGGCCACCGTGCCCGGCGCGAACGCTGCGCCGAGCGGTCCGCCGCTGACGACGGCCGGAATCGGCGCGGGCGACGGCGGCGAAGAAGACGCCGGGCCGCAGGCCGAGACGGACCCGCTGGTCAGCAACGGTCTCGGCAGTCCCACGTGCAGGAGCGCGCTCGCGCGCGAACTCTCGTCGGCCGCCAGAAGCAACTGCGAAACGTCGGGATTCATCGCGGCGGCGGCCCCGACCGGTGACTTCGGGGTGGACGTGCACATCGACACCGGTGTGCTCGGCTTCAGCTCCGGCGGCCTGCTCAGCACGGTGCAGGACCTGTTCGTCACGCCCCTGTGGATGGCCCTCGTCTGGATCGTGCATGCGCTGGTCGTGATGCTCGAGTGGTGCTTCACGATCGACCTGCTCGACAGCGCCGCCGCCGCGGGCGTCGGGGGCGGCCTGCGCCAGATGCTGGCGTCCGTCACCGAACCATGGCTGCCGATAGCGCTCGCAAGCGCCTCGGTGCTCGTGGCCTACCACGGTCTGATCCGCCGTCGCGTGGCCGAGACGCTCGGCGAGGCGCTCGTGATGGTGGCGATGATGGCGGGCGGCATCTGGGTGATCGTCGATCCGACGGCCACCGTCGGCGCCCTGGGCGCGTGGGCGAACCAGGCCAGTCTCGGCACCCTCGCCGTCGCTGCCCGCGGGACTCCATCGGGGCCGCGCCAGGCGCTCGGGGCCAGCCTCGGCACCGTCTTTGGCGCGGCAATCGAAGTGCCCTGGTGCTACCTGGAGTTCGGAGACGTCGGCTGGTGTCGCGAGCCGTCACGACTCGACCCCGTCCTCCGCGCCGCCGCGCTGAAGATCGCCGCGCAGGAGAGCGCCGAGGTTGCCTGCCAGGAAAGCTCAGCCGTGCAAGGCTCCTGCGCGCCCGTCCACGGCACCGAGGCTGAGGCGCTCGAGCACAGCGTCGAGCTGCTGCGAGACGCGCAAAGCAACGGCGCGCTGTTCCTCGCGCTGCCGGCAAACGGGCCTGCGCGCAACTCGATCAACGAACAGGGATCGCTGTTGCGCACCCTGTGCCAGAGCAGCGAAGCGACGAACTGTCGAGGCCCGACAGCTGCTCAGGCCGAGTTCCGGACCAACGGCGGCACCTGGCCGCGGGTGGCAGGCCTCGTGCTGATTGCCGGTGGCCTGCTCGGCATGCTGCTGCTGTTGGGCTTCGTGGCGCTGCGGCTGCTGGCAGCGGCGATCTTCAGCCTTCTCTACCTGCTGCTGGCGCCCGCGATGGTGCTTGCTCCCGCGTTCGGCCAAGGGGGCCGGGCGTTGTTTCGCAGGTGGGCGGTGCAGCTGCTGGGCGCGGTCGTGTCCAAGCTGGTGTTCTCGTTCCTGCTGGGAATCATCCTCGCGGTTCTCGCGATCCTGTCGAGCCTCGAGGCGCTCGGCTGGTGGACGCAGTGGCTGCTCATGTCGGCGTTCTGGTGGGGCACCTACGCACGCCGCCATCAGCTCTTCGGCGCGACCAGCGCCCCTTCCGCGCACTCCGGATCGGTCGGCGTGCGTGGCCGGCGGCGCTCGATCGGGCGCGGAGTGAGTGACGTGCTCGCTACTCCCCGCGCCGGTATTGCGATGGCGCATTGGGCCAGGGGCCGGCTGTCGGGGAATGCACGAGACGGCCCAGACCGCAAGCTCGCGAGCATCGGGCGTCAGCGGGCGCAAGCCGGGGCCGACGAGCAGGTCGAGCGCGCGCTCGAGGCTGAGCACCGCGCCGCCGCGCAGCGCGCCGGGGCCGCGCCCGAGATCCAGGCGCGCGTCGCCGCAGGGCGCGCTCGGCTGCAGCGCCTGGACCGGGAGCGCGGCGACGCGCTGGCGGCGGGTGACACCAGGCGCGCCTCCGAACTCGGGCACCGCGCGGGTGGCGTGCGCGACGAGCTCGAGCGCGAGCAGGAGACGCTCGGCGCGGCGCAGCGGCTCACGCGCGAGGGACAGCAGGCGCATCGTCGAACGGGCGACGTCGCGTCGCGCGAGCGCCGCGCCGAGCAGGCTCGCTTTCTGGACGCGCAGGCGGAGCTGCCTGCCGGCGGCCGGGCGCACGCCAGCGGCGAGCGACGCGACTACGCGGCGCTCGCGGGTCTCGCCGGATATGGACGCGCGGAGTACGCTCGGCTGGCTCCCGCAGGACAGCGCGCCGCGCGCCTGGAGATCGACCGCGAGCTCGCGCTGCGCAGAGAGCTTCGCGAGACCGCCAACTCGCTCACCTCCGTGGGAGACGACGGCCGGCTCGGGCGCCGCGAGCGCCGTCGGGCGGACAGGCGCTTCGACAGCGCGCTGCAGCTCCGCATGCGGCAGGCGGGACACACGCTGCCGGCGTCACAGCGCGAGCAGTCCGCCCTCGAGGACTGGAAACAGGGCGGACGCGCCGGCCGTTCGGCCGCGAGCGACGCCCGCCGCGATCCCTCGAGCGTGATGCGCGACGCGCACGAGGTTGCCGCGCGGCGAAAACGCCAGCTCGGCAGGGATCGCCCGTGAGCGCACGGCCGCTGACGGGGCAGGCGCCGAGCGCCGGCGCGTGGTCGATCGCGGTCATCGCCGCGGTGCTTCTCGCGCTCGGATTCGTACTCGTCGCGGCGTTTGCCGCGCTCGGTGGCGCGTCTGTCGACGCCGGCGGCACGAGCTTCTCCGAAGACCAGGGCGCCGGCGTCTCGGCGCTCGCAGAGGCCGAAATCCCGCCGCTGTACCTGCGTCTGTATGAGCAGGCGGCGCAGCGCTACGGTCTCAGCTGGGCGGTGCTCGCGGGGATCGGCAAGGTCGAGTGTGACCACGGCCGCGACGCAGCTCCGTCGTGCACGCACGAGGGCGCTGTCAACTCCGCAGGCGCGGGCGGGCCGATGCAGTTCATCTCCTCGACGTGGGCGAGCTACGGAGTCGACGCCGAAGGGACCGGCGCACCAGACCGCTGGAAGCCGGCGGACGCGATCTACGGCGCCGCCAACTATCTGCGCGCCTCGGGGGCGCCTGGCGATTACGCGCGCGCGATCTACGCCTACAACCACGCGAGCTCCTACGTCGCCGAGGTCGAGAGCTGGGCCGCGAAGTACAGCGGCTCGCCGGCCCCATTCGACGCGGTCGCTCCGCAGCAGCCGGCCGCGGGAGCGGGGGAAGAGGAAGGCGCCGTCGAGGGCGCCGACACCAGCCTCGTTGGCGAGAGCTCGACACCCGTGCGCTTCGTCGCGGGCGAACACGCCGAGCTGGCGCCCGCCAACGGGCACCTCGCGCTCGTCCCCGCGGGGGTGCCGGCGACTGTTCAGGCAATGGTCGTAGCCGGAAACGAGCTGCAGGACCTGCCGTACGGCCCGGGCGGTCATCCCGACCCGCTGGGCGCATCCGAAGAGGACTGCTCGAGCACCGTGAACTACGTGCTCTATCGCGCCGGCGTGAGGCCGTTGGGTGAAATCGTCCGCGACAATCCACTTGCGCAGGACTACGTCGACTGGGGAGCGCCCGGCCCAGGCCGCTGGGTGACGATCTACGCCGCCGACACCCCGACCGCACACGTGTTCATCGTGATCGCCGGCTTGCGACTGGACACGAGCCACGACGGCAGCGACGTGGGCCCCAACCGCTACGAAGACGGCCCGCGCTGGCGGATCCTCGATCAGATCCCCACCTGGGCGCACTGGTCTGTGCGTCACCCGCCGGGGTTGTAAGGTCTCGACCGTGCCTGCCCGCGAGGTGAGCTACCTGTTGATCGGAGGAGGTCTCGCCTCGGCGAACTGCGCCCGCTGGCTGCGCCAGGAAGGCGCCGACGGCGACGTGCTCGTGGTCGGCCGCGAGCCCGACCCGCCGTACAACCGCCCCGAGTGCTCCAAGGGCTACCTGCGCGGGGATGAGACGCGCGAGGAGACGTTCTTTCGCCCGCCCGAGTGGTGGTCGGAACAGCGGGTGGACCTGTTGGCGCGTACCAGCGTCACGAGCATCGACCTCGACACGCGCACCGCCGCGCTGTCCAGCAAGGAAGAGGTCCGGTTCGAGAAGGCGCTGATCGCAACAGGCGCCAACGTGCGCCGTCTGAACGTCGGCGGCTGCGAGCTCGAGCAGATCCACTACCTGCGCACGCTCGGCAACGCCGACGCGATCCGCGAGGGCGTAGCCGGCGCCGAGGAGGTCGTGCTGATCGGCGGCTCCTTCATCGCCTGTGAGGTCGCCGCGTCGCTGACGAAGATGGGCAAGCGCGCCACGATCGTCATGCAGGAGCAGGTGACGCTCGAACGGAACTTCGGTCCGCGCGCCGGGCGCTTCTTCCAGGAGCTGCTCGAATCGCACGGCGTCACCATCAACACGGGCGACGAGCTCGAGCGCTTCGAGGGCGAGGGACGCGTCGCCAAGGTCATCACCAGGCGCGGGCTCGAGCTGCCGGCCGACGCGGTCGTCGTCGGTGCGGGAGTCACACCGGACGTCCAGCTCGCGCGGAAGGCCGGGCTCGAGATCGGCGAGCGCGGCGGCGTGCGCTGCTCCTCGCGCCTGCAGAGCTCCGTCGCAGGCGTGTACGCAGCAGGCGACATCTGCGAATACGAGTCCGTCGTCCACGGCGGCGCACACATCCGGGTCGAGCACTGGGACGTCGCCTTCAATCAAGGCAAGACCGCCGCCCTGAACATGCTCGGCAGGGACATCCCGCACGCCGTCGTCCCTTATTTCTATTCGGTGTTTGCGGACTGGGGCGAACTCGAGTACGTGGGGCCGGCCTACGCATGGGACGAGGAGATCATGCGCGGCTCGTTCGAGGACGGCGCGTTCACCAACTGGTACCTCGAGGACGGCGTCGTCACGGGCGCGCTCACGTGGGGTCGCTCCGAGGACCTCGACACGGCGCGGCGCCTGATCGTCGCAGGGACCGCGCTCGACGAGCGACAGCGCGCCGCGCTCGCCGACATCGACTCCGATCTCTCCGCCATCGGCGCCTAAAGCCCGCCCGGGCCACGCCACTATGACGGGCCTATCGCTTCTCGCCGCCGGCGTGCCGCAGTTCACACGCGAAGCCGAGCACCTGCTGCGCGCGCCGGGGCGATTTGACTGGTCGACCGTCACGCTGCTCGCGCTCACCGTCTACGTCTACGCCGTCGAGGTCGAGCGTGCCAACTGGAGCGTCGTGCTCGCCGGGCTCGCCTTCTGGCTGATGGACTGGGCCAACGAGATCATCAACGCGCTCGTCCTGCACTTCAACGGTCACGCAGCCCTGTGGACGGTTACCGGCCGCAGCAGCTTCGTGATCCTGATCGGGCTCACCATCGAGATCACGCTGTTCTTCGCGATCAACGGCGTCGTCTTCGCCAAGCTGCTGCCCGCCGATCGCTCGGCGCGCATGCTAGGCCTGCCCAGCCGCTGGGTGATGGCCGTCGCGCTCTCGCTCGTGTCGGTCGGCGTCGAGCTGCTGCTGCACGCCGACGGCGTGTTCCACTGGTACTACTGGTGGTGGAACGTCGCCAGCTTCCCCGTGATCGTCGTGTTCGGCTACCTCACGTTCTACGTCGTCGCGTTCACCGTCTTCTATGCGCCACGGGCGCGCCAGCTGCAGATCGTGGGCGCGCTCGCGGGAGTCGATCTGCTCGCCGGCCTCGTCTTCGGTCCGCTGCTCGGCTGGATCTAAACGGGCTCTCCGCGCGACGCCGCAAAGCCGGTCGGCACGCGCGTCAGCTCGTGTGAGGAGATCACGCGATCGATCAGGCCGTAGTCGCGCGCCTGCTCGGCCGTGAAGTAGCGGTCACGGTCCATGTCGTCGTGGACGCGCTCGATCGACTGGCCGGTGTGCTCGGCGTAGATCTCGTCTATGTGACGGCGCAGCTCGAGCGTCTCGCGCGCGTGGATCTCGATGTCCGCCGCCTGTCCCTCGAACCCGCCGGAGGGCTGGTGGATGAGGATGCGGCTGTTCGGGAGCGCCATGCGCTTGCCGGCAGCGCCTCCCGCCAGCAGCAGCGAACCCATGCTCATCGCCACGCCGAAGCAGATCGTCTGCACGTCGGGCTTGATGAACTGCATCGTGTCGTAGATCGCCAGGCCCGAGTACACCACGCCGCCGGGGGAGTTGATGTACAGCGACACGTCCTTGTCGGCGTCCTCGCTCTCGAGGTGCAGCAACTGCGCGACCACGAGGTTCGCCACCTGGTCATCGACGGGCGTGCCGATGAACACGATGCGCTCGTTCAGCAGCCGTGAGTAGATGTCGAACGAGCGCTCCCCGCGCGCGCTCTGCTCGACGACCATCGGGATCAGTGGCATCTCGGCTATCCTTTCGACAACTGGTCAGTTGTCAAGCACAATAGCAACCAGATGGTTGTCAATGGGAGGTCGTCATGGCGGTACGACGTGAGATCGAGGTCGACGCCTCGCCCGAAGAGGTCTGGGTGGCGCTCGCCACCGACGAGGGCCGCGAGCGCTGGCTCGATGAGCCCGAGCGCGACATTCACGTGGAGCTGCTCGACGCGCCGCACCGGCTTGTGTGGTGGTGGGCCGGCGCCGAGGAGCCGGCGACGCGCGTCGAGTTCCTCATCCTCCCCGGTACCGAGTCGCACCTACCGACGCGTGTGATCGTGACCGAGAGCGAGCCCTCGTTCCCGCTTGCGATGCTCGCCGCGAGCTTCACCGTGGTGCTCGCTTGAACGACCCCGTGGGCGAGGTGTTCGGGGCGCTTGCCGACCCGACCAGGCGCCTGATGGTCGAGGAGCTGCTGCGCGACGGCACAACCAGCGTGCCGGCGCTCAGCGCGGTGCTGCCGATCACGCGCCAGGCCGTCGCCAAGCACCTGGCGGCGCTCGACAACGCCGGTCTCGTCGAGCGCGCCCCAGCCTCGGGTCGGGAGGTCCACTACCGGCTGCGCGCGGGTGCGCTCGCGCCGGCCTCGGCGTGGCTGGGCGGCGCCGAAGCCGCGTGGGGAAAACGCCTGTCGCGTCTGAAGGACGCGGTCGAGAGCAACGCGTCGCGGTGAGAAGACTTACCGCAGGCATGGCTCTCCTGGGTCTCATGCTGGGCGCGGTTGCACTCGGAGGCTGCGGGCTCATCACTGCGTCCGCGCCGACGACCGTCCAGCTGCTCGTCACGAGCGAATTCGGCGCGCGCGTGCTGCACCGCAGCGGTCCGCTGCGTGCGAGCTCTCACGAGACGGTGCTCGGCCTGTTGAGCGAGTACTACCCGGTGCGCGTCGGCCCCGACGGGCGCGACGTGCAGAGCATCGACGGCGTCCCGAGCGCTGGCGCCGTCGCAGGCGCCACGACGAGTGCCGGCGGCCACGAACCGCAAGGCGGATGGTTCTATTACGTCAACGGCGTCCAGGCCTCGACCCCGCCCGCCACGACCAGCGTGCGCCCCGGCGATCATGTCTGGTGGGACCTCCACGACGCCAGCCACGCCAACAGCAAGGCCGTCGTCGTCGGGTCGTTCCCCGAGCCGTTCCTCAACGGCATCGAAGGCAAGCGCCTCCCGGTCCGCATCGAATGCGCCTCGGTCTCCGGTCGCGCGTGCCGAGCCGTCACGGCCGGGATGCGCGCATCCGCGGTACCGGCCGCGATCGCCGCGGTCGGTAGCGGCGGCGCACCGGAAACGTTGCGCGTGCTCGTCGGAGCGTGGGGCAGGGTCGGCGGCGAACTGGCCGCCGAGGCCATCGGCCGCGGGCCTGGCGTGAGCGGCGTCTTTGCGAGCTTCTCATCCGACGGCGCGGCGCTCACGCTGCTCGACCGGCACGGGAGACCGGTGAAGCGACTGACGCGCGACGCAGGACTCGTCGCGGCGACGCAGAGCGTCAACGAACAGCCCGTGTGGCTCGTGACGGGCACCGATGAACGCGGGGTCGAACTCGCAGCACGCGCGTTCAACCCCACCGCGCTCGCCGACCACTTCGCCGTGGCGCTGGCGCCCGGCGCGGCTGTCGCGCTGCCCGCGCCTTGACCGTCGCTTTACTCGAGGTCCTACCCTTCTCAGGTATGTCCGAACACGCCTACACGGCGAGGACCATGCCCCAGCGGCGCGGCGTCAAACGCGTCGAGCGCCCGGGCGCCCTGAGCGCCCTCGCCGTCGCCGTGCTGTGCGTGGCCGGGTTGGCGCTCGTATGGGCGCTGGCTGCGGAGGTGCCAGTCGTGCGGGTCAAGGACGCGGTCGCGCTGTATGACTTCACGCTGCTGAGTCGGCCCGGCATCAACGGGCCGTTGAACACGCTGCTGCATCTGCTCGAACCCGTCCAGTTCGTGCTCTGGGGAATCGCGATCGTCGCCGTCGCGCTCGCGCGCGAGCGCCCACGCGTCGCCGTCGCCGTCATTGCGCTGATGACGCTCGCGCCGTTCACGTCCGAGACGCTGAAGCCGCTGTTGGCGGAGTCCCACGATCACGTCGGCGCCGTCAGCATCGGCGCCGCGTCGTTCCCGAGCGGCCACTCGACCGCCGCGCTCGCACTCGTCTTCGCGGCGATCTTCGTCACACCGCGGCGCCTGCGCCCGCTCGTGGCGGGCATCGGTGCCGCGTTCGCGCTCGCCGTCGGCTGCGCGCTGTTGATCCTCGCCTGGCACATGCCGAGCGACGTCGTCGGTGGCTACCTGGTCGCGACGCTGTGGGCGGCGCTGCTCGTCGCCGCGCTGCGGGCCGCCGAGCGGCGCTGGCCGCGTCGCGTCAGCTCGTAGCTTTCCCCGGCGCGGACTCGTGCGCTCCCGGGTCCCACAGCGCCTCTGCCTCCGTCGTGCCCGCACCCTCCGCTGTGTCCGCGTCGCCGTCGCTCGGCCGGTTCGCCGCGCGGCCAAGGATGAACAGCAGGTCTGACAGCCGGTTCAGGTAGCGGACGACCTCGGGGTTGACCTCTGTGCCGACGGCGATCGCACGCCGCTCGGCGCGGCGGCACACGGTGCGGCACACGTGCAGGTGCGCCGCCGCCGGGCTGCCGCCCGGGATCACGAACGATCGCAGCGGCTCGAGCGTCGCGTTGATCTCATCGCAGGCGTGCTCGAGCCATTGCGTGTAATCGGCCCCCACGCGCAGGCGCGCGCGCTCCTCGCCCGCGGAGGGCGCCGGGCCGGGGACCGCGAGGTCGGCGCCGACGTCGAGCAGGTCGTTCTGCACGCGCCGCAGCCACTCGGCGAAGCGCTCCGGCAGGCCCGGCTGCAGGAGCGTCACGCCGAGCACCGCGTTCAGCTCGTCCACCGTGCCGTACGCCTCTACGCGCGGGTGCAGCTTGGAGACACGGCTCATGTCGCCCAGGTGCGTCTCGCCGTCGTCGCCGAGCTTCGTGTAGATGCGGGTCAGGTTGATTGTCATGGCCAGATCCGGCCTCCGGCCGGCTCCTGGATGATATGGGCCGCCGTCCGGGCGGCCTTGACCGGGCCTTCGGCCCTCCAGATCCGGCCTCCAGCCGGCTCCTCTGATGATATGGGCCGCCGTCCGGGCGGCCTTGACCGGGCCTTCGGCCCTCCAGATCCGGCCTCCAGCCGGCTCCTCTGATGATATGGGCCGCCGTCCGGGCACACCGGACTGCCATCCAGGCGCACGATCGGATACGTTCTCGCACCTCGTATGCGGATCGGCGTTCCGAAGGAGACAGCGGCGGGAGAGCACCGGGTTGCGCTCGTGCCGGAGGTCGTCAGCAAGCTGCACGGGAAGGGACTGGACGTAGTCGTCCAGGCCGGCGCCGGCGCGGACGCGATGCTGACCGACGCCGCGTTCATCGAGGCGGGCGCGCACATCGCGAGCGATGCCGCGGAGGTGTGGCAGAGCGACGTCGTCGTCACGATCGCACCACCTGACCCAGAGGCGATCCGCGGGCTCGGCTCGGGGTCGATCCTGATCGGCTTTCTCGCGCCGCTCACGAGCCCGCAGACCACGCGCGCGCTCGCCGACGCCAAGGCGACAGCGTTCGCGATGGAGGCGATCCCGCGGATCTCGCGCGCTCAGGCGATGGACGCGCTGTCCTCGCAGAGCAACGTCGCGGGCTACCGAGCCGCGCTGCTCGGCGCCGAGGACATGGGCCGCTTCTTCCCCATGCTGATGACCGCCGCCGGCACGATCCCACCGGCGAAGGTGCTCGTACTGGGCGTGGGCGTCGCCGGCCTGCAGGCGATCGCGACCGCCAAACGCCTGGGGGCGCGCACCACCGGCTACGACGTCCGCCCGGAGGTCGCCGAGCAGGTCGAATCGCTCGGCGCGCAGTGGCTCGACCTCGGCGTCGAGGCCAGCGGCGAGGGAGGCTACGCGCGCGAGCTGACCGAGGAGGAGCGAGCGCTTCAGCAGCAGGCGCTGACGGACGCGATCAAGGGCTTCGACGTCGTGATCACGACCGCGCTCGTGCCGGGACGCCCCGCACCGAAGCTCGTCACCGCCGAGGCGGTCGAAGGCATGAAGCCAGGGTCGGTGATCGTCGACCTCGCGGGCGAGGCGGGCGGCAACTGCGAGCTGACCGAGCCAGGCCGCACGGTGGTGCGCCACGACGTCAAGATCGTCTCGCCCCTGAACCTGCCCGCGACGATGGCCGAGCACTCCTCGCAGCTGTTCGCGCGCAACGTGCAGGCGCTGCTCGAGCTGTTCGTCGGCGAGGACGGCGCACTACAGCTCGACTTCGACGACGAGATCGTCAAAGGCGCGTGCATCGTGCACGACGGCGAGATCGTCAACCCCGGCGCGAAGAAAGCTGTAGAGGAGGCCGCTTCCGCGGCCGGCGGGGTCGCGTCGAGTCCCGACGCGGCCGAGGGCGGGGAAGGGGCCGCATGATCCTCGCGAGCACCCTCACGACCAATCTCGCGATCCTCGTGCTCGCCGGGTTCATCGGCTTCGTGGTCATCTCCAAGGTGCCCAACACGCTGCACACGCCGTTGATGTCGGGCACCAACGCGATCCACGGGATCGTGCTGCTTGGTGGCCTGTTGATCATCGGCCTGGAGGGCAACTCGGCTTTCAACAAGGTGATCCTCGTGATCGCGATCGCTTTCGGCACGATCAACATCCTCGGTGGGTTCCTCGTCACCGACCGCATGCTCGAGATGTTCAAGGCCAAGCCCGACCGCGGCAAGCGCGCCGACGACGGCGATACGCCCGAGAAGGGCGGCGACTCGTGATCCAGGCTCCGCTCGCGACGTCCTTCCTGCAGAACCAGAGCTTCCTGGACGTCCTCTACATCATCGCCTTCTCGCTGTTCATCCAGGGTCTACGCGGTCTGTCGGGACCGACGACCGCCGTGCGCGGCAACCGCATCGCTGCTGTCGGCATGGCGATCGCCGTGATCGCCACGCTGCTGAATCCGAACGAGGGCAACTGGGGGCTGATCGCGCTCGGCATAGCGCTCGGCGCCGCCGTCGGGATACCCGCAGCCCGCCAGGTGAGGATGACCGCGATGCCGCAGATGGTCGCGCTGTTCAACGGCGTCGGCGGCGGCGCGGTGTTCCTGATCTCCTGGGCCGAGTTCCGGCTCACCGACGGCTTCGCGCACACCGCCACCTACATCACCGTCTTCTCGCTGTTCGCCGCGATCGTCGGCTCGGTCTCCTTCTGGGGCTCGAACATCGCCTTCGGCAAGCTCCAGGAAATCATCCCCGGACGCCCGATCAGCCTCGGCTCGGCCCAGCAGATCGTGAACCTCGTCCTGCTCGTGCTCGCGGTCGCCGCCGGCGCGGACATCGCGGCCGGCGCCCACAACGAACTGCTCTTCATCGGCATGCTCGTGTTCGCGGCGCTGCTCGGCAACGCCGTCGTGTTCCCGATCGGCGGCGCCGACATGCCGGTCGTGATCTCGATGCTCAACGCGTTCACCGGGCTCTCCGCCGCCGCCACCGGTATCGCGCTGAACAACCCCGCGCTGATCGTCGCGGGCATGATCGTCGGCGCCTCGGGCTCGATCCTCACGAACCTGATGGCCACCGCCATGAACCGCTCGATCCCCGCGATCATCGCCGGCGGCTTCGGCGGCGGCGGCGCGATCGAGGGCGCCAGCGGGGCAGGCGAGCACGCGGGCACCGTGCGTTCGACGAGCGCCGCCGACGCCGCCATCCAGCTCGCCTACGCCAACCGCGTGATGATCGTCCCGGGCTATGGCATGGCCGTCGCGCAGGCCCAGCACGCCGTGCGCGAGCTCACCAAAGAGCTCGAAAAGCGCGGCGTCGAAGTCGGCTTCGCGATCCACCCGGTCGCGGGGCGCATGCCCGGCCACATGAACGTGCTGCTCGCGGAGGCCGACGTCCCCTACGACCAGCTCGAGGAGATGGACGAGGCCAACCAGGAGTTCGCCCGCACGGACGTCTCGCTGGTGATCGGCGCCAATGACGTCACCAACCCGGCGGCCAAGAACACGCCGTCCTCGCCGATCTACGGCATGCCGATCCTCGAAGTCTCCAACAGCCATTCGGTGATCGTCATCAAGCGCTCGATGAACCCGGGATTCGCAGGCATCGAAAACGAGCTCTACTACGAGCCGGAGACGACGATGCTGTTCGGTGACGCGAAGTCGGCGGTCACCGAAATTACCGCCGAGCTCGCCAACATCTAGCCAGCGGGCCGATGGCACGGCGTCAGGCGGCGTCCTCGATCGCTCGTGTGCGACAGCACACTTCGCTCACTGCGTCCTTGCCTGACTTGGCCCTCGACCCGCTGGTGCGAGACTGCGGTTCATGATCGAGCGCAGCCAGGCCATCGGCGCCCTCTCTCAGGACGAGTTCGACGTGGTCGTCGTCGGCGGCGGCATCACGGGCGCCGGCGTCGCGCTCGACGCCGCCGCGCGTGGTTACAGCGTCGCGCTGCTCGAGCGGGCCGATTACGCCTCCGGCACCTCGAGCCGCTCGAGCAAGCTCGTCCACGGCGGGCTGCGCTACCTGCAGAACTTCGATCTCGGCCTCGTCCGCGAGGCGCTGCTCGAGCGCCAGCTGATGGTGGCGCTCGCCCCGCACCTCGTGCGACCGCTGCCGCTCGTCGTGCCCGCGTTCGAGGGCGCGCACCCGGACCGCCTCGTCGGCGTCGGGTTGAATCTGTACGACGTGATGGCGGTGGACAGGGATCGCCTGCCTGGGCCCCTGGGGGTGCGCTCGCGCAGGGCAAAGCGCGGACGCGCCGAGCGTGCCTACCCCTCGGGGCACAGGCAGGGCAGCGCGCCCGCCGCCGGCAGCCTGGACGGAAGTGAGGCCTGGAGCCCGGCACGCCATCGCGTGATCTCCGGCGAGGAGGTGCTCGAGCTGCTGCCTGCGCTCGCCGCGCGGGAGCCCACCAGCGGCTACCTGTTCTATGACTGCCAAACCGACGATGCGCGGCTCGTGCTGACGGTGCTCGGCGAGGCGGAGCGCTTCGGCGCGGTGTGCGCCAACCGGCTCGACGTCACCGGGCTGCTCGAGCAGGACGGACGCGCATACGGCGTTCACGTGCGCGACGTGGAGAGCGGCGAGCGCTTCGACGTGCGCGCGGCGAACGTGGTGAACGCGACGGGCGTGTGGGCAGACCAGCTGCGCCCCAACGAGCTGCACGAGGAGGCCGAGCTGCCACGCATCCGCCCGAGCCGCGGAACGCACGTGACGATCCGCCATGAGGACCTGCCGTTGATCGGCGGCGCGATCGTCCCGGCCGGCGGCGGGCGCACGATCTTCGCGCTGCCGTGGCTCGGACATACGCTCGTCGGCACCACCGACAATGACTACGAGGGACCGCTCGAGCACATCGAGCCCTCACGCGACGACGTCGACTACCTGCTCGAGGCCGTGAACACGTTCTTCGGCACCGAGCTCGCGCCCGCCCAGCTCACCGGGGCGTTCGCCGGCGTGCGCCCACTGATCTCGACGGGCGACCCGAAGAAGTCGGTCGACATCTCGCGCAAGTCCGAGCTATACGAGACCTCCTCGGGGATGATCACGATCACCGGCGGCAAGCTGACGACGTGGCGGCGAATGGCGAAGATGACCGTCGACCGCCTTGTCGAGCGCGACGCGCGCGAGGCGCCGTGCCGCACTCACGAGATCCCGCTCGGCCAGGCGATCGAAGTCGCGGAGCTCCCGCGTGTCGAGGGCGTGGCGGCCGAGTCCTACCAGGCGCTTGCATCCCGCTACGGACACGCCGCGCGCGACGTGCTCGCATTGGCGAGCGAGCGCGAGGAGCTCGCGCAGCCGATCGTCACCGGCCTGCCCGACCTGCTGGCCGAGGCGGCGCTGGCTGCCCGCCGCGAGCAGGCGCGGAGCATCGGCGACGTGCTGCTGCGCCGCACGCGCCTTGGATTGCTGGCAGCGCGCGAGCTGCCAGGCGCTCCGGTGCGCAGGGTGGGGGAGGTGCTCGCGCGCGAGCTCGGCTGGAGCGCCGAGCGCCTCGAGCACGAGCTCGCGAGCTTCGCCGACGAGGCGAATGCCGAGGGCCTGGTCGGGGGCCGCGAGCGTGCCGAGAGCGTCAGCAGCGCCGCCTCGAGCGCTGACGCGCCGCCGGCGCCGATGCCGTGAGCGCGCCGCTGACGCCCCTGAGGGCAGTCGATCTGACATTCGAGCTCGGCGCCCGGCCCTGGCTGATGGGCATCGTCAACGCCTCGCCCGACTCGTTCAGCGACGGCGGGCTCTACACGGGCCTGGACGCGCAGGTCGAGCTGGCGCGAGAGCTGCTGGCGGCGGGCGCCGACATCCTCGACGTCGGCGGCGAGTCCGCGTCCACCGGACGCCCGCCGGTGGAGGTGGACGCCGAGATCGAGCGGGTCGCGCCGCTCGTGCGGATCCTCGCCGGCGAGCTCGGTGCGCTCGTCTCCGTGGACACGTACAAGCCGGCGGTCGCCCGTGCCGCGATCGCTGCCGGTGCGCGCATCGTCAACGACGTCAGCGGGCTGCGCGATCCCGCGCTCGCCGACCTCTGCGCGCAGACCGGCGCCGCGCTCGTGATCATGCACACACGCGCTGCCCCGCGCGAACGGCTGCAGAATCCCGATCTCTACGGCGATATCGCCGAAGAGGTGCTCGCATTCCTGCGCGAGCGGATCGCGGTCGCGCTCGCGCACGGCGTGGCTCGCGAGCAGCTGATCCTCGATCCTGGCCCCGACTTCGCCAAGACCCCCGCGCAGACGATCCGGCTGCTGCGCGAGCTCGGGCGTCTGCACGAGCTCGGACGGCCCCTGCTGATGGCGATCTCGCGCAAGGACTTCATCGGCGCGCTCACCGGACGCCCGCCGCGCGCTCGCGAGGCCGGCACGCTGGCCGCGCTTGCCTACGGAGTCGAACAGGGCGCGCACGTCTTTCGTGTCCACGACGTCGCCGGGGCCGCCGACTTTCTCACCGTGCGCGCGGCGCTCGCGGGTGAGAGCGAGTCGAGCAGGGATCTCACCCTGTCCGATGAACTCCGCTACGACCGCTAGGCTCCAGTCGTTCACGGGTGCCCGCCGCTGTCCAACGCTGCGGGACGCCAACCGCCCATCCACCAAGAAAGAAGGAACCACAGATGGCAGTACTCGAACGCTCCGAGCTTGAGGCCAGTCCGCTCGCCGACCTGCACACGATCGCCAACCAGATCGGTCTCGACGGCTTCAGGCGGCTGCGCAAGGCAGATCTGATCGACGCGATCCTGGGCGAGGCCGGAACCGGCGGAGATGGGGAGGACTCGGCCGGCGAGGGCGAGCGCCCCGAGGGCGCCCAGCGCACACGTAGGCGTCGCCCGCTGCGCCCGCGCCGCGCATCGGCGGCCGCCGGCGACAGCGACGGAGATGCTGACGTCGCCGCCGATGCCGATGACGAGGACGCAGCCGGCGACGCGGACACCGCAGCGGAGGGCGGCGCCCGTCGCGGGCGTCGCAGGGGCGCGCGTAGCGGCTCCGCCGCGGCGGATGCGCCTGTACGCGGCTCGGCGCGTGGGCGCGGACGAGCCGGCGCGCGCGACGGATCCCCTACGCGCGAGGGAGCCGAGCAGGGCGGCGAGGAGGTCGCGTGGATCGCCGACGGCGTCGTCGAGGTCCTCGGCAACGGCTCAGCCTTCCTGCGCGTCGATCCGCCCGAGCCCTCGGACGACGACGTCTACATCTCTGCCGCACAGGTTCGTCGTTGCGAGCTCGTCTCCGGCGACCGCGTCGCCGGGCCCGTGCGCACGCCCCGGCGCTCCGAGCGCTATCCCTCGCTGGTCCGCATCGACACGATCAACGGAGCGTCCGCCGACGCTGTCTCCGACGGGGTGCGCTACGACGAGCTCCCCGTTGACTGGCCGCGCGAGCGCATCGCCCTTGGCTCGGATGACCAGACGCTCGAGGCGATCGAGTGGCTGACCCCGCTCGGCCGTGGCTCACGTGTGGTGATCGTCGGGGCGCGGGGCGCGGGCAAGAGCGAGACATTGCGGCGGATGCTCGCGGTGATCAGCGGGCGAGAGGATCTCGAGACGAGCCTCGTGCTGGCCGGCGCACGCCCCGAGGAGATCGCCGACCGGCAAGAGGGCCCGGTGGCGCCCGCCGCGGCGCTGACGTTCGCCGCGTCTGCCGATTCACAGGATCAAGCGGTGGAGCGGGCGATCGACGCGGCCAAGCGTCTCGCCGCCCGCGGCGGCAACGCGGTGGTCGCGATCGACAGCATCGACGGGCTGCATCCGGCGGCCGCGCGCAAGGCGCTCGCCGCGGCACGAAACCTGCGCGACGGCGGATCGCTCACCGTGATCGCCGTAGCGGAGCATCCGCTTGGCGGCGAGACGACCGTGATCGCACTCGACGCCGCGCTCACCTCCACCGCGCGCCAGCCGATCCTCGACCTCGCCGCCAGCGGTACGCTCAAGCCGGAGCTGCTCGTCGGCGAGGACGGCGCCGAGGCGATCTCCAAGGCCCGCGCCGCAGCGATCGAGTCCTAGGGGGCCGCTGGCCGGCGCGATACTGCGTCCTCGGTCGCTGGCGTGCTATCGCACGCCACGCAACTGCCTGTGCCCTGAAGGGGTGCGTCCTTGTCTCGCTTGGCCAGCGCCGCCCTAGACGGTAGTGGGGCTATCGCCTGTAGGCGACGCGGTTCCAGGATGGCTCTGGCGCGAGCTCGATCGGCTCACTCGCGCGGGGCGATCCGGCTTCGGCCGGCTGCACGTAGCCGAAGCTGCCGGTCTGCTCGTCGAAGCTCACGCTGAGCTCGCCCTCCTTGACGCGCTGATCCAGCCACGCTCCGCGGAAGACGAGGCGACGCAGCCAATGCACGAGCGAGCGCTCGGCAGGCCCGACGAGCTCGGGCCAGCAGTCGTTGACGTGTTCGCCCAGGCCTGAGGCGGGGTCGAGGATCTCGCCGTTGACGGCGAGGTTGACGAGGTCTTCGAGCTCCTCCTCGCCCAGGCGGCCGCCGACGAACCCGAGCTTCAGCGCCGCCTGCTCGCAGCGCTCCGAGAAGTCAACCTCGTTGAACGTGAAGCGCAGCTCGCCGTATTCGAGGACGAAGTCCTCGCCGGAGTCGTAGTTTTCGCGTCGCGCTGTTTCCATGTGTCGGCGCCGGGTTGAATGGGGTCCATCCCCGCCGGCCCCGGCTCGTCGGAATCATACGGCGCGTTCCTGCATTGGCGGCCGTCATGAATGGGATTTTGCACTCGGCTGTCGGGCGTATCTGCCGTGGGGGGCGGTTGGGCATCTGTAGCCTCCCCGACCGATGGCACGACTCTCAGAGCACGGACTGCGCAAGTCGGTCGGCGTCTCCGGCCTGTTCGCGACCGCTTACGGCAACGTCGGCTCCTCGATCTACTACGCGCTCGGACTGGTCGCCGCCCACGCGCTCGGCCTGACGCCGCTGGTCTTCGTGTTCGCCGGCGGGCTGTTCGCGCTGACCGCCAAAACGTACGCCGAGGGCGCGTCGATGTTCCCCGAAGCGGGCGGCTCCTCGTCGTTCGCGCGCCACGCCTTCAACGACGTCGTGTCGTTCTTCGCCGGCTGGGCGTTGAGCCTCGACTACATCCTCACGATCGCCATCTCGGCGTTCTTCGTGCCGCACTACCTGAGCGCATTTCCGGGCCTCGGCGCCCTCAAGCACAACCCTGACGACATCTTCGGCGGGCTGATCGTGGTCGGTCTGCTCGCGTGGCTGAACATCCGCGGCCTGGGGGAGTCGGCGAAGCTCAACATCGTCCTCGCCGTGCTCGACCTCTCGACGCAGATCCTGTTGGCGTGCGTCGGCATCGCGCTCGTCCTGAACCCGCACCTGCTGGTCAACCAGGTCCACCTGGGGTCGGTGCCGAGCTGGAGGGAACTGATCTTCGCGCTGTCGCTGGCGATGCTCGCGTACACCGGCATCGAGACGGTGGCGAACATGGCCGAGGAGTCCAGGGACCCCGGCAAGCAGGTGCCGAAGGCCGTCAACCTGGTCGTGCTCGCGGTCCTCGGTGTGTACGCCGGCATCTCAATCGTCGCGCTCTCGGCGCTGCCGGTGCTGCATCACGGCGTCGGCTACAGCGCCGAGCTCAAAGAATCCTTCAAGACGCCCGGCTACGCGACCGCGCTCGGCGGCTTCTTCGAAAACGACCCGATGCTCGGGGTCGTCGAACACCTCGGGCTGCATGGCACGGTCCTGAAACTGTCCAGGTACTACCTCGGGCTGCTCGCCGCGACGATCCTGTTCATCGCCACCAACGCCGGGATGATCGGGATCTCGCGCCTGTCGTGGTCGCTCTCCGAGCACCGCCAGCTCCCGCAACTGTTCTCGCAGCTGCACCAGAAGTACCGCACGCCGTGGTTCACGTTGATCTTCTTCTCGATGCTGGCCAGCACGTTGATCATCTACGGCAACACCGCGGTCCTCGGCAACCTGTACTCGTTCGGCGCGATGCTCTCGTTCACGGTCGCGCACGCGGCGATCGTGAAGCTGCGTGTCAGCGACCCCGGCCGCGAGCGCCCGTACCGCACGCCTTGGGGTATTCGCATCAAAGGCGCGGAGATCCCGATGGCCGCGGTGATCGGCGGCATCGGCACGTTCGCCGCGTGGATCGCCGTGACCGTCCTTCACACCGAGGCGAAGATCGTCGGAATCCCGTGGATGGTGATCGGGATGGGCGGCTACTTCTACTACCGCAAGCGCCAGGGCCTGGACGCGCGCAAGAGCTACAAGATCGAGCATGCGGCGCGCCCGGCGGACTTCGAAGAGCTTCAGTACAAGACCGCGCTCGTGCCGATCTTCGGCGACGATGTCAGCGCGTCCGCCCTGCACAGCGCCGCCAAGCTGATCGGCGAGGAGGGCGTCGTGTATGCGATCTACGTGCTGCCGGTGCCGAGCCAGCTGTCGCTCGAGGCGGGTCTGGAAGAGGAGGAGGCGCAGGGCCGATCGGTGCTCGAGAGCGCCCGTATCCAGGCTCGGCGGCGGGGCATCAAGATCCACACCGGCCTGATCCGTACGCGTAACCCGGGGGCTGCGCTGGTTGAGGAAGCTGAACGAGTGGGCTCCGACGTCATCTACTGGTCGACGATCCACGCGCCCGCCGGTGAGAAGGGCATCGGGCCGACCGCTGCCTACCTGCTCAGCAAGCGGCCGTGCCGCGTGATCATCGAGACACAGAACGCGCCGTTGACGCGCTCGGAACCGGTGCCGGCTAGCGTGTGAGCGCCGAGCTCAGCGCGTCTTCCAGCCGAGGGTATGCGAACTCATAGCCCAGCACCAGCGCCTTGGCTGGCATCACGCGGGCGCCGGTGGTGACGATCTCGGCCATCTCGCCGTACAGCAGGTGAAGCGCCGCGCCGGGCACCGGCAAGACCGAGGGGCGTCCGAGCACGCGACCGAGGATCCTCGAGAACTCCCGGTTGGAAACCGGCTCGGGTGCCGTCGCGTTGACCGGCCCGTCCCAGCGCTCGTCCGAGAGCGTCGCGAGCATCATCCCGCGCAGGTCGTCGGGATGGATCCACGAGATGTACTGGTAGCCACCGGCCACCGGGCCTCCGACGCCGAGCCGGAACGCCGGCAGCATCTTCGCGAGCGCGCCACCGTCGCGATCGAGCACCACACCGGTGCGCAGCGACACGACGCGCATGCCCAGCTCGCGCGCGCCGGCGGCGGCCGCCTCCCACGCGACGCACACCTCTGCGAGGAAGTCGCCACCCGGCGGCGCGTCCTCGTCGAGCGGCTCTTCACCGTGGGGTCCGTAGTAGCCGATCGCCGACGAGCTGACGAGCAGCTGCGGAGGCTCGCCCAGCTCCGATTGGTGGGCGCGCTCGAGCCCCTCGATGAGGTTGCGTGTCGCGATCGTGCGGCTGTCGCGGATCGCGCGCTTGGCCCGCGCGCTCCAGCGTTGCGCCACGGGCGCGCCAGCCAGGTGAATGACGGCGTCGCGATCCGCGAGCGCGGCTGGCGGCGCGGGCTCTTTCAGCGGATCCCAGCCGACAGCGTCGACCGCTCCGAGGGTCGCGCGCGCACGCGCGGGGTCGCGTGTGAGCACCGTTACCTGCGCGCTGCGCTCGCGCAGCGCGGCCACGAGTGATCGTCCGACCAAGCCAGTCGCTCCGGTGACTGTCACGCGCTGGCCGATCTTCGATCGGTCGCTCATGGGCTCAGCCTCTCATACGCGCGCCTCGTGCGCTGGGGTCACCCGCGCCCGTCAACCACCTGCGCACCCGGCGAAGTGCCCGCGACAGCGTCGCCGTGGGCGAAGCCGACCTCCTGGCCCGCGAGCGCGTTGCCCGCGGCACGCGCCTGCTCGGCGACCGCCGCCGCGACAGCGGGGGCGACGTCGCGGTTGAACACGGACGGAATGATGTAGTCCTCGCGCAGTTCGTTCTCATCGACGATCGCCGCGATCGCGTGCGCGGCCGACATCTTCATCTCCTCGGTGATCGCCGGTGCACGCACGTCGAGCGCGCCGCGGAAGATGCCCGGGAAACAGAGCACGTTGTTGATCTGGTTCGGGTAGTCCGAGCGGCCGGTCGCCATGATCCGCACGTACGGCTCCGCCTCCTCGGGAATCACCTCAGGATTGGGGTTGGCCATCGCGAACACCATCGCGTCGCTGTTCATCCGCTCGAGCGCCTGCGCCGGCAAGGCACGCGCGCCGGAGACGCCGATCAGCAGATCCATGCCGTCGATCACATCCGCCGGCGCACCGTCGCGGCAGTCAGGGTTTGTGGCCTCCGCGAACCAGCGCTTGGCGGCGTTCATCGTCCCGTACTGGTAGTCCTCGCGCTGGACGTGCAGCACGCCGCGTGAGTCCGCGCCGAGGATCTTCGTGACGCCGGCGGCGAGTAGGATCTTCGCGACCGCGATCCCGGCGGCGCCGAGGCCGATGATCAGCACTTTCAGGTCCTCCAGGCGGCGATCGGTGAGCTTCACGGCGTTCAGCAGCGCTGCCAGCACGACCACCGCGGTGCCGTGCTGGTCGTCGTGGAAGACGGGGATGTCGAGCTCTTCCTGCAGGCGCTCCTCGATCTCGAAGCAGCGCGGCGCCGAGATGTCCTCGAGGTTGATGCCACCGAACGTCGGCGCTATCAGCTTGACCGTGCGAACGATCTCGTCAGGGTCAGTCGTGTCGAGGCAGATGGGGAACGCGTCGACCCCGGCGAACTCCTTGAACAGGCAACACTTGCCCTCCATCACCGGCATCGCCGCGCGCGGTCCTATGTCTCCCAGGCCGAGCACCGCTGTGCCGTCGGAGACGACCGCCACGGTGTTGCGCTTGATCGTGTACTGGAACGCCCTGTCGGGGTCGTCGGCGATCGCCAGGCACACGCGCGCGACGCCGGGGGTGTAGATCATCGACAGGTCGTCGCGCGTCTTCAGCGGGTGCTTGTTCGCCTGTTCGATCTTGCCGCCGACGTGCAGCAGGAACGTGCGGTCGCTCGTGTCGATCACCTCGACGCCGTCGATCGCGGCGATCGCGGCGATGATCCGCGTCCAGTGCTCCTTGCCCGACGCGTCGACGACGACGTCGCGCAGGCTGTGGGCGCCGTCGACCTCGACCAGGTCGACCGCCCCGACGATCCCACCCGCGTCGCCGATCGCGCTCGTCAGCTGCCCGAGGATCCCGTGGGAGTCATCGAGCCTGACGCGGATCGTCAGACGGTACTGCGCACTTGGCGTCGCGCTCACTGCGGCTCCTCGGTCGTTGGCGGCACGGCATCTTAGGAGGTATGAGGTCCCGACACGTGCTCCCTTTGGCTCGGCGGCCAGCCGCCGAGGGCGCGCCGGTGCTCGTAGAGTGCTCAGACGTGGCCACCGATACACGAGCACCTGCCAGCACCGGCGCAGCGCCCGGCACGCGCGGGAATACGCGCGCCGCGAGCCCGACGCCGGCGAGCGAGCGGCGACTGTTCCTGATCGACGGCCCGAGCCTCGTGTACCGGGCCTTCTTCGCGCTGCCCGAGTCGATCGCGACTTCGACCGGCGAGCCGACCAACGCGATCTTCGGCTTCGCCTCGATGCTCGTGAAGATCGTCAGCGACTACGGCGTCTGCCCGACGGTGGTCGCGTGGGACGCGGGCACGTCGGGCAGGACCGAGATGTTCGCCGAGTACAAGGCCCAGCGACGCTCGCGTCCGGACCTGCTCAAGCAACAGTGGCCGGCGATGGAACCGCTCGTCGAGGCGTTCGGCTACAGCAACGTGCGCGTCGAGGGCTACGAGGCCGACGATGTGATCGCGTCGCTCGCCGAGCACGCGCTGCACGCCGAGCCGCCCGTGCCGGTGACGATCGTGACCGGCGACCGCGACGTCTTTCAGCTGATCGACGATCGCGACCTGGTGCGCGTGATGGCGACCGCGCGCGGGATTACCGAAACCAAGATCTACAACCGTCAGGCGGTGATCGACCGCTACGGCATCCCTCCGGAGCTGATCCCCGACTTCTACGGGCTGAAGGGCGACACATCCGACAACATCCCGGGCATTCCCGGGATCGGCGAGAAGACCGCGAGCGAGCTGATCCAGAGCTTCGGCTCGCTCGAGGACGTGCTCGCGCGCGTCGACGAGGTAAAAGGCGCCAAGCGCAAACAGAATCTGATCGAGCACGCTGAGGACGCGCGCGTGTCCAAGCGCCTGGCGACGGTTCAGCGCGACGTGCAGGTCGACTTCGACATCGCCGCTGAGGCTTTGCGCGAGCCGGACCGCTCGCGGCTGCGCGAGGTGTTCCGCCATTTCGAGCTGCGCGACCCGCTGCGGCGCCTGGAGGAGGCGCTCGGCGACGCCGAGCTCGCGGCTCCGGCGCCCGACGCGCAGGTGAGCCTGACCGCACGCATGCGCGCGGGCAGTCCAGCGGACATCGCGCGCGTCGGCCGCGCCGATAGCGAGCTGTGCGTTGCGGTGCGCGCCAGCGAGGCGCCTGAGGGCGCGCTGTTCGCTGATGGCGCGCCGTGGCGCTTCGCGGTCGCCGCCGACGGCGAAGTGCTCGTGGGCGACTGCGTCGGAGGGGAGGAGGTCGTCGCCGCTGTGGGCGAGCGCCCGATGCTCGCGCACGATGCCAAGGCGCTCGGGCTGATTGCGCCCAAGCTCGTGCACGACACGCTGCTCGGTGCGTACCTGCTCGAGCCTGCCAGGCGCGGTTACCCGCTCGAGGAGCTGTTCGAGGAGCGAGGTCTCGCCAGCGACCTGGAGGACCCCGTCGCCGCCGAGGCCGTGATGCTGGGCGCGCTCGCGGACTGGCAGCGAGAGCAGATCGCCGAGCGCGGCCTGGAGGCGGTGATGGGCGAGATCGAGCTGCCGCTGGTGGCGGTGCTGCGCGAGATGGAGCTGCTCGGGGTACGGCTGGACCTCGAGCGCCTGGCCGAGATCAGCGGCCGCGTCCGCGAGGAGATCGCTGCGCTGGAAGAGGAGATCTTCCTGCTCGCCGAAGAGGAGTTCACGATCGGCTCGCCGCAGCAACTCGGCCAGATCCTCTTCGAGAAGCTCGGTCTCTCGCGCAAGCGCCGCGGCAAGACCGGCTACTCGACCGACGCGCGGGTGCTGCAGGCGATTCGCGCCGAGCACGAGATCGTGCCGAGGATCGAGCGCTGGCGCGAGCTCTCGACTCTCGCCAAGACGTATCTCGATGTGCTGCCAGGCGAGGTCGACGAGCGCTCTCGGATCCATACGACGTTCCTGCAGGCCGGAGCGCAGACGGGCCGGCTCGCGAGCACCAACCCGAACATGCAGAACGTCCCGATCCGCACGCCGCTCGGGCGCGAGATCCGAGGCTGCTTCGAGGCTGAGCAGGGCAGCGTGCTGATCTCCGCGGACTACTCGCAGATCGAGCTGCGCGTCCTGGCACACGCGGCAGGCGAGCAGGTGCTGATGGAGATCTTCGAGCGCGGCGAGGACGTGCACACGGCGACCGCCTCGCGCGTGTTCGGCGTGGAGGGCGACGAGATCGATCCGGGGATGCGCTCGAAGGCGAAGATGATCAATTACGGGATCGTCTACGGGCTGTCTGACTTCGGGCTGGCCGACCGCCTGAACATCCCGCGTGAGGAGGCGAAGGAGTTCATCGACGCCTACCTCGAGCGCTTCCCCCGCGTCGCCGAGTTCATGGCGGCGACGATCGAGCAGGCCAAGGAGCAGGGCTATGTGACGACGCTGTGGGGCCGACGCCGACAGATCCCGGAGCTGCGCGCGCGGAACTACCAGGTGCGCACGCTCGGCGAGCGCCTCGCGGTCAACACGGTCATCCAGGGCACCGCCGCGGACATCATCAAGCTGGCGATGGTGCGCACAGATCGCGCCCTGGCGCAGTCCGGGCTGCAGACGCGTCTGCTGCTGACAATCCACGACGAGCTGCTGTTCGAAGGGCCGCCAGGCGAGGCGGAGCAGGCGCGGGCGCTGATCGAGCGCGAGATGTGCGGTGTTTGGGAGCAGCGCGAGCCACCGCTGGGAGTGGATATCGGCGTCGGGCGCACGTGGCTGGAGGCTAAGTGACGCCCGGGGGTCGGTGTCCGAAGGCGTGCGGCCGCTTCGCGGCGGGCACGCCTCCGTACACGACCCCGGGCTCGGCTGGGATGTGGGCTGCGCTGATACGCGTCGTGAGCTGCAGACGGAGCCCGGTTGTGACCAGCGACTCCTTGGGACCGGCATGAGCCGTGGGCTGGCCGTGTTGGTGGGTGTCGCCGCCGGCTGCCTGGTGGGGATGCAGGCGCCGATCAACGCGCGGCTCGGCAAGACCGTGGGGAGCGTCCAGGCGGCGACCTTCTCGTTCCTCGTCGGGACAGCCGTGCTGCTGGCGATCGCCGCGTTCGTGAACGGCGGCCTGGGCGAACTCGCCAACGTCGGGCGCGCGCCGTGGTGGGCGCTGATCGGCGGTCTGCTCGGCGCGGTGTACGTGACCGTCGCGCTGATCGCGGTGCGCACGCTCGGCGCGAGCGGACTCACCGCCGTCGTCATCACCGGCCAGCTGGCCATCTCCGTCGCGATCGATCGCTTCGGGCTATTCGGGCTCGCCAAGCAGCACATCGACGTCTCGCGCATCGTCGGGCTCGTGCTGCTCGTGGCTGGGGTGGCGCTGGTGGTGCGCCGGTAGGCGCTCGCGTGTGTCGGCTGGGGTGCCAGCCACGCGTCGCCACGTAGTGCGGCCGGCTGTCAGTTCGGCGAGACCTCCTCGAGCGCCTCGCCGATCAGGCGCACGCCGTGCTCGATCGCAGGCTCGGACAGGTTGCCGTACCCGAGCAGCACGCCGGGAGGCCCGTCAGCAGCGAAGCGGTGCCAGGACAGGCCTTCGATGCCGACACCGCGGGCCGCTGCGGCGCGCAGCAGCCGCGGCTCGTCCACCCCTACCGGCAGCTCAACCAGCTCGAACAGGCCCGCCGCTCCGGGACCGCTGACGCGTCCCTGCGGCAGCCAGCGCGCGAGCGCTTCGAGCAGCGTCTCGCGCCGGCGCTGATAGCGCACGCGCATGCGCCGCACGTGTCGGTCGAGCTCGCCGCGGGCGATGAAGTCGCACAGCGCCAGCTGTCCGATCACCTCCGAGCCGCCGTCCGCGATCGCCTTGGCGGTCGTCAGCTCCCACGCCAGCCACGACGGCATCAGCAGCCAGCCCAGGCGCATTCCCGGCGCCAGGCGCTTGCTCGCGGAGCCGATATATGCGACGTGCTCGGGCGCGAGACCCTGGAGCGCGCCGACGGCGATGCGGTCATAGCGATACTCGGCGTCGTAGTCGTCCTCGATGATCAGCCGCTCTTCCTCCGCCCACTCGATCAGCTGCGCGCGCCGCTCCGGCGCAAGCACGACGCCGGTCGGGAACTGGTGCGCCGAGGTCACGAGCACCGCGGCGGCGTCGCTGGCGGCGAGCTCGTCCACCCGCAGGCCGCGCTCGTCGACCGAGATCGGCGCAACCTCCATGCCCGCCTCCTCGACGATCAGCCGGTGCACGTGCCAGCCGGGATCCTCGAGCGCGACACGCTCGACTCCTCGAGCCCGGAGCGCGCGGCAGACGAGCGCGAAGCCCTGCATGAACCCGGTGCAGATCAGCGTGTGCTCGGGGTCGGCCTCGACGCCGCGCACGCGACCAAGGTAGCCGGCGAGCGCTTCGCGCAGCTCGGGCGCGCCGCGCGGGTCGCCGTAGCCGACAGCGGCCAGCGGCGAGTCGCGCAATGCTGTCCGCAGCGAGCGCAGCCACGCGTCGCGCGGAAACGCCGACAGGTCGGGCAGGCCCGGGTGGAAGTGGTAGGTGTAGCTCTGGAGCAGCGATCGCGCGGGCGCCCGCGGGCTGGCGGCTCGTACTGCTTTGGCCACACGCACAGGTGCGCCCTGGCTGATCGCCAGGTAGCCCTCCGCGGCCAGCTGGCCGTAAGCCTCGGTCACCACTCCCCGCGAGATCCCCAGCTCACGGGCGAGCGCCCGAGTCGAGGGCAGGCGCGTGTCGCTGCTCAGTTGCCCCGAGCGGATGCGCTCGCGCAGGCCTCGCTCGATCTGCTCGTGCAGCGGCAGCTCACCACCGCGGTCGATCTCCAGCAGCAGCGCGGGGCCCGATCGGCCCGAAACTGGTCCTGCACGACTGGCCATGACTGGAACTGTAAAGCAGGCCAGTACGGGACTACCTTGCAGCTACCGCCCCATCGCCCTCTCGACCGGCGAGGAGCCGGTTCCCCAAGGAGGTTTGACCATGAGTCACAGCAACGGCAACGGCAGCTCGACGAACGCAATCACGATCGTGGGCGCAGGTATCGCGGGACTCACCGCGGCAATCGCCTGCGCCGAGGAGGGCGCGGCGGTGACCCTGCTCGAGGCGCACGGCCAGCTCGGCGGACGCGCGCGCAGCACCGACGGCCCGTACAAGGCGAACCTGGGACCTCACGCGCTGTACGAGGGGCCGTTCGTGAGCTGGATGCGCGAGCGCGAGCTGATGCCCGCCCACAGCACCCCGCGGCTGACGGGAGCGCGGTTGCGGATAGGGGGCGAGCTGCGGCGCACGCCTCCGCTCAGCGCGCTCCCCGGCGTGCTGCGACTGCGCGGACGCAAGGCGCCCGTGGACGTCGACTTTCGCACCTGGGTGACGCGCCACACCGACGAGCGCACCGCCGCGATGCTCTCCTCGGCGTGCGGCGTGTTCACCTTCCACCACGACCCGGGTGAGCTGTCGGCCGCGTTCGTGTGGACCCACGCGGTGCGCCTGCTCATGAGCGTGCCGACGATCGTGCGCTATCCGGTCGGCGGCTGGAGCACGCTGATCGAGTCGCTCGAGCGGCGCGTGCGCGAGCTCGGGGTCGCCGTGCTGAGCGGCAGTCGCGTGTCAGAGCTTCCCGACCCGCCGGTGATCCTCGCGACCGAGCTTGAGCAGGCGAGCGAGCTGCTCGGCGAGGATCTGCACTGGAAGAGCGGCAACACGGTCTGCCTCGACCTCGGGCTGCAACAGCGGCGTGGCGACCCGACGGTCGTCTCCGACATGGACGAGTCCGGCTGGATCGGGCGCTACTCCGCCACGAACCCGACGATCGCGCCGGCGGGCGAGGAGCTGATCCAGGCGCAGATGCCGATCCGTCCGCAGGAAGGCGTCGAGCAGGCGGCGCTGCGCCTCGAGCGGCTGCTCGATGTGGGCGTCGCCGACTGGCGCGAGCGCGAGACGTGGCGCCGGCGCCAGGTGATGGACGCGCGCAGCGGCGCGCTCGACATGCCCGGCGAGACCTGGCGCGACCGACCGGCCGTCGATCGCGGCGACGGCGTGTTCCTCGTCGGCGACATGCTCGCCGCGCCGGGGCTGCTGGCTGAAGTCTCGTGGGCCAGCGCGATCGAGGCCAGCCGCCTGGCCCTGGAGGCGCTCTCAACGAGCACGGCCGCGCCTGCACGAGGTCGCGTAAATGCGCTGTCCGCGGCAAGACGGCTCGAGAGACGAACGCCGGCGTAGCATCTGATTTATCTGATAATATCCGTCCATGGTGCGAATGAGCGCTACGGAGGTGGCCAGGAACTTTTCGGCCATCATCAACCGGGTCGGCGCCGGCGAGGAGATCGAGATCGTTCGCAATGGCGCGCCCGTTGCCGAGCTACGTGGGCCGTCACGTCCGCGCAGACTCACGGGAGAGGACTGGAGGAGGTTCGTAGAGAGCCTGCCGGTCGTTGACGAGGACTTCGCGCGCGACGTCGAAGATGCGCGCCGAAGCGTCGGGCCTCCCGTGAGCAAGTGGCCGGCTGGTTGATCGATACTTCCGTGCTGGTCAGCGCGGAGCGGGGTGGCGGGGCCCTTGGCCGCGTCCCCGCGGACGACGGACACGCGATCAGCGTGGTCACTGTGAGCGAGCTGCTCCATGGCGTTCATCGTGCTGCCGACCGGTCCCGTCGAACACAGCGGCGCGCCTTCGTCGAGCACGTTTTGGGCGAACTGGAGACGCTGCCGGCGACCGTCGAGGTCGCGCGTGTCCACGCTGAGCTCTGGGCGCAGCTCGAGGAAAGCGGCGAAATCATCGGTGCGCACGACCTTTGGATCGCTGCGACGGCGCTTGCTCACGGCTTGCGCGTCGCAACAGCAAACGTGCGCGAGTTCGAGCGCGTGCCCGGCCTAGAGATGCTGGCGGTGTAACGGTCCGTTCAGCGCGCCGCGGCCACCGCGGGGCGGCCGATCGGCGTGGAGCGGTGGTTTGCGCCGCGAACGAACGATGGCGGCGCGATCGCCAGATAGTGGTTGAAGGCCCAGCTGGACACGCGGCGGCTCTCGAAGCCGCGGATGATCGCGGTGGCGGCGCGAGACGGCGTGATCTGGCCGATTGCGCGCTGGACGTTGAGCATCCAGCGGTATTTGCGCTCGTGCGAATGCGAGAAGGCGCCATATCGGGACAGCGCCTGCTCCCGCGTGCGCTCGCCTTTGACGACCGCGCGCAGCTCCCGCCCGCAGGCGAGCCCGAAGTACAGCGCCGTGCGGATGCCCTCGGCGGTCAGCGGCAGGCAGTGCCCGGCGGAGTCGCCGGCGAAGAACACGCTGTCCTCGACCGCGTCGCGGAGCTGGTGGGGGATCCAGTTCCCCTGGTAGCCCTCCGCGGGCAGGCCGAGGTCGCGGGCAAGCCTGACGGTCGGCTCCTTGACGTGATGGGACGGCCAGAACGAGCCGACGCCGACGCGCAGCTCATCCCGAGCGGGAAAGTTCCAGCCGTAGCCGGCGCGTACATACCCTGCATCGATCCACAGTTCCATGTGCTCGCCGCGGCCCTCGGGATGAACCTCGAGGCCGCGTGAAAGACGCGCGTTCGGTGGCTGGATCGGCTCCGCGTTGGACAGCACGCGCCGCCAGCCGAGTGCATCCACGACCAGCGGCGCGCTCAGCTCGCCGCGGTCGGTGTGCACGGTGGTGCCCTGGCGACCGGTCACGGTGGCGGTCTCGAGCTCGAGCTCGGGGGAAGCTGCCTGCGCCCACAGCAGTGCGCACAGCTCGCGGTAGTCGAACGTCGAGAACGACCAAGGCAGCGTCCAGCGCGCGGTCCGATAGGGCGTGTGGATGACCATCTCGTCGAAGCTCTGACGCCACGAGTCCATCACCTCGAGCGCCCGCATCCAGTCGGTCGGCATCGCACACGCCGACGTCTGGCGCTCGCCGAGCTCGTAGCGATCGATCACGAGCACCTTCGCCCCCGAGCCGGCCAGCTCGCGCGCCACTGCCAGCCCGGCAAAGCTCGCGCCACACACGAGCACATCGCAGTCGCTCTGCAAGGGGGTGCGCTCCTCTCCCCGCTTCGTCGCTCGAACAGGCATGTGGCCGCAATGATACGGCTGCGCTACGCTTCGGCCGGTGCAAACAGTGGTAGAGAATCCTCAGGCCCGCGTGGTCGACGGGTCGAACGGGCTCTTGCTCGAAGTTGACGGCCAGATCGTGCCCAACTACGACGCCACCTTCCGGCCGATCGAGGAGGGAGAGGTCGTCACCGGCCACGTCGTGCGCATCGACAAGGACGAGGTCCTCGTCGACATCGGCTACAAGTCCGAGGGCGTCATCCCGGCGAACGAGCTCTCGATCCGCAAGGCCGTCGATCCCAACGAGGAGGTTCACCTCGGCGAGGAGGTCGACGCGATCGTCATGACCAAGGAGGATCAGGACGGCCGCCTGATCATGTCCAAGAAGCGCGCCCGCTTCGAGAAGGCGTGGCGGCGCATCGAAACGGCGGCCGAGTCCGGCGAGCCGGTCGAGGGCACTGTGATCGAGGTGGTCAAGGGCGGGCTGATCATCGACCTCGGCGTGCGCGGCTTCCTCCCCGCCTCCCTAGTGGATATCAGGCGCGTGCCCAACCTCGACGAGTACATGGGCACGAAGATCGAGACCAAGGTGATCGAGCTGAACCGCTCGCGCAACAACGTCGTGCTGTCGCGACGCGCGGTGCTGGAGGAGGAGCGCAAGGAGGTCCGCCAGCAGATCCTCGACCGGCTGCAGCCAGGGCTCGTCGTCGAGGGGCAGATCTCGAACATCGTCGACTTCGGCGCATTCGTGGACCTCGACGGCATCGACGGCCTGATACACATCTCCGAGCTTTCGTGGTCGCACGTCAACCACCCGAGCGAGATCCTCAACATCGGCGACACGGTCAAGGTCAAGGTGCTCGACATCGACCGCGACCGCCAGCGCATCTCCCTTGGCCTCAAGCAGACGCAGGAGGACCCGTGGCAGCGGATCGTCGATACGTACAGCGTCGGCGACGAGCTCGCCGGCAAGGTCACCAAGGTGGTCACGTTCGGCGCGTTCGTCGAGATCCTTGACGGCGTCGAGGGGCTCGTGCACATCTCAGAGCTGGCCGCCCACCACGTCGAGAGCCCGCGCGAGATCGTCCATCCTGGGGATGAGATCCGCGTGAAGATCCTCGAGATCGACTCAGAGCGCCGACGCCTGTCGCTGTCGGCCAAGCGCGTCGAGGACCAGATCCTGCCCGTGTCGCGCCCAGGTGAGCCCGACGCGGCCCTCGAGGTGGAGGCTCCCGCGGACGACGCGGTCGCAGAGGCCGTGGAGAGCGCGGTGGCTGACGAGGAGGTTGCGCAGGACGCCGAGGTTGCAGAGGCTGGCGAGGCGGCTGAGGACGTCGAGGCTGTCGATGAGGCTGCCGAGGCGGTCGAGGGAGTCGAGGCTGTCGAGGCAATCGAGGCTGTCGAGGCAATCGAGGCTGTCGAGGACGTCGTCGAGGCTCCCGAGCCGCCGGCTGCGGAGGCGCCCGCCGAGGACGCCGCCCCCGAGAAGGTCGCCGCGGACGGACAGGCGGACGCCGACCCGCTCACGGCCGAGTCCGCGCAGGACTGAAGCGAGCTGAGCGTCGCCGAGAAGGTTGACGCGACGGTGCCGTTCGTCGGGCTGACGGGCGGCATGGGCTCAGGCAAGTCGACAGCGCTGAAGCTGCTGGGAGAGCTCGGCGCAGAGGTGCTGTCGAGCGACGACGTCGTGCACGAGCTCTACGAAGGACAGCAGTTGCGCGAGGCAGTGGTGGCTCGCTTCGGGGCGGACGTCGCCCCCGGGGGCGTGGTCGATCGCGCGGCCGTTGCGCACCGCGCGTTTGCGTCGGTAGAGGAGCGAGCGTGGCTCGAGGGGCAGGTGTGGCCGCTGGTGGCGGCACGGGTACAGGAGTGGCTCACCGCGGCGCGCGCAATGCGCCCGGCGCCGCGAGCGGCGGTGGTCGAGGTGCCGTTGCTGTTCGAGGCCGGCCTGGACGAGCTGTACGACGCGACGATCGCGGTGGTGGCCGGCGAGTCGGTGCGCAGGCTGCGGGCCGACGCCCGCGGGCACGTGCTGATCGACGAGCGCGTCGCGCGGCAGCTCTCGCAGGAGGAGAAGGCGCGACGGGCGACGTTCGTGGTGGGAAACGACGGCAGCGAGGATGATCTCCGGCGGGAGCTGTCGGCGGTTCTTGCCAAGCTGTGAAGATGACGCGCAGGCTGCTCGGCACGCTCGCGGCGATCGCCGTGACGCTGTTGTTCGTGGGCGTGGTCGCCTCGATGCTGCAACAGGCGACGCGCAACCTCGCGCTGCCGCTGAGCGACGCGAGCATCATCCGCCAGCAGGCAGCCGAGAAGCGACTCGACCCGGCTCTGATCGCCGCTGTGATCTACGCCGAGACGAAGTTCGACCCGCGGCCGTCCTCGGCGGGGGCAGAGGGATTGATGCAGCTGCTGCCGAGCACCGCCTACTATCTCGCGCGCCTGTCGGGCGGGAGGAGCTTCACGGCCAGCGATCTCGCGGAACCGGACGTCAACGTCGCGTACGGCAGCTACTACCTGCGCTATCTGCTCGATCACTACGGCGGCAACGAGATGCTCGCGGTGGCCGCCTACAACGGCGGCGAGACGAACGTCGATCGCTGGGTCGCCCACGCGGAAGCGTCCGGCCGGCAGCTGAGCGTGCAGGAAATCCCGTTCACGCAGACCCGCGAATACGTACAGCGGGTGCTGAGCGCTCAACGCGACTACCGCGCGACCTATCCCCGCGCGCTCGGCCTCGGCTAGTAGCCAGCCCACCGGCGCCGCTGCACGACGGGCTACCCTAGAGCGAGCTCCGCGCATGCCCGATTTCAAGCTCGACTCCGTCTTCACGCCGACCGCCGACCAGCCGAAGGCGATCGCCGCCTTGGCGGAGGGCATCGAGCACGGCGAGCGCTTCCAGACGCTGCTGGGGGCGACGGGGACAGGCAAGACGATGGCGATGGCGGGCGTGATCGAGGCTGTGCAGCGCCCGGCGCTCGTGATCGCGCACAACAAGACGCTCGCTGCGCAGCTGTGCAACGAGTTCCGCACATTTTTCCCGGAGAACGCCGTTGAGTACTTCGTCTCCTACTACGACTACTACCAGCCCGAGGCGTACGTCCCGAGCCGTGACCTGTACATCGAGAAGGACTCGGCGATCAACCAGGAGGTCGATCGTCTGCGCCACGCGGCGACGGCGGCGGTGTTTGCGCGTAGGGACGTGATCGTGGTGGCATCGGTGTCCTGCATCTACGGCCTCGGCTCCCCGGAGACCTACGAGATGAACATGCAGATCCTGAAGCGCGGCGAGATGATCGACCGCGACGGGCTGCTGCGCAAACTCGTCTCGATCCAGTACACGCGCAACGACAGCGTGCTCTCGCGCGGGAGCTTTCGCGTCCGCGGTGAGACGCTCGAGGTGTTCCCAGCGTATGCGGAGTCGGCATTCCGCGCGACGATGTTCGGCGATGAAGTCGAACGCCTGCAGCAGTTCGACCCGCTGACCGGCGAGCTGATGGCGGACGATCTCGAGCACGTGGCGATCTGGCCGGCGACGCATTACAACGTCAAGGAGGGCACGATCGAGGGCGGCGTCGCGGAGATCGGCCGCGAGCTGAACGAGCGCTGCGAGAAGCTCGAGTCCGAAGGCAAGCAGCTCGAGTCCCACCGTCTACGCCAGCGCACGCAGTACGACATGGAGATGCTCAGGGAGGTTGGCTTCTGCTCGGGGATCGAGAACTACTCACGGATCCTCGACGGGCGCGCCCCGGGCTCGCGGCCGTACTGCCTGATCGACTACTTCCCCGAGGACTTCATCTGCCTGATCGACGAGTCCCACCAGACGGTGCCGCAGATCGGCGGTATGCACGAGGGCGACCGCTCGCGCAAGCAGACGCTCGTCGACTACGGCTTCCGGCTGCCGAGCGCGCTCGACAACCGCCCGCAGACGTTCAACGAGTTCCTGTCGATCACCCCGCAGCTGCTGTTCGTCTCGGCGACGCCGGGGGAATACGAGCGCACGCAGTCCACGCGTGTCGTCGAGCAGATCGTGCGGCCGACCGGGATCGTCGACCCAGCGGTCGAGGTGCGCGAGACCAAGAACCAGATCGACGACCTGATGAACGAGGTGCGAAAGCGCGTCGATCGCAACGAGCGTGTGCTCGTGACGACGCTGACGAAGAAGATGTCCGAGGACCTCTCCCAGTACCTGCTGGAGATGGGCTTCAAGACGCGTTACCTGCACTCCGAGATCGACACGCTCGAACGCATTCAGATCATCCGCGACCTGCGGCTGGGCGAGTACGACGTGCTCGTCGGCGTGAACCTGCTGCGCGAGGGTCTCGACCTGCCGGAGGTCTCGCTTGTGGCGATCCTCGACGCCGACAAGGAGGGCTTCCTGCGCGGGGAGACCTCGCTGATCCAGACGATCGGCCGCGCCGCGCGGAACATCGAGGGCACGGTGCTGATGTACGCGGACAAGGAGACGCGGGCGATGAAAGCGGCGATCTCCGAGACCGATCGCCGGCGTGAGATCCAGCTCGCGTACAACGAGCAGCACGGGATCACCGCGGCGACGATCGTCAAGGGCATCTCCGACATCGCCGAGTTCCTGCAGGCCGAGTCGAAGGTGCCGCGGGGGCGCAAACGCCGCACGGCCAGGCGCGGCAAAGCCGAGGAGCTGCCTCGGCACGAGCTCGAGCGGATGGTGGTGGAGCTCGAGGAGGAGATGCTCGCGGCGGCCGACGACCTGCGCTTCGAGTACGCGGCGCAGCTGCGCGACGAGCTGCGCGAGCTGCGTCGCGACCTGCAGGAGATTCAGTCGGTGGAGCCCACGGCGGGCGAGATCTTGCCTGTCGAGACTTCCACCGGCGACATGGCTTAGGATGCCCGCCGTGGACTTCGACCGGCAGGCAGTCGAGCGTAGGGATTTCCCGATCGGCCGGCGCGGGTACGACCCCGCGGCTGTGGACACCCACCTGCGGGCGCTGGCTGACGAGCTCGAAGAGCTCCAGCGCAGGGCGATCACCGGTGGCGGCGACGCGTCGGTCGCCTCGACGGCGGGAACCCAGGTGCAGAGCATCCTGCAGGCGGCCGAGACCGCTGCCGCCGAAATCGAGCGGCACGCGCTGGAGAACGCGCGCCAGGTGCGCGAGGATGCCGACAGGGACGCGGAGCGCACGCGCGAAGAGGCGCTCGGACGCGCGCGCCAGCATGTCTCCGCGGTGGCGCAGGTGACGGCGAGGTTGCTCGAGCACGTCGGCTCGATGGACGGCGAGGTCGGTGCGCTCGTGGAGAGCATGCGCGCGGGCGCCGGTCGCCTGGCGGCAGATCTCTCCGCGGTGGAGACCGGCATGAACGAGCTCTACGACGCCGCCTCAGGGCGCAGCAACGCCCCGCCGGAGCCCGAACCGCCGCAGCAGTTTGAGCCGCAGTCGCCGCAGTTCGAGTCGCCGGCGCCGTCGAGCCAGTTCGAGTCCGAGCTCGACAGCGCGCTCGAAGCGCCTCAGCCGGTGGCAGCGCAGATGCCCGCAGGCACTGAGGCCGCCGGTGCGGCAGGCGGCGACCTCGACGGCGCGCGCCTGATCGCGCTCAACATGGCGCTCAACGGCGAATCGCGTGCAGATACCGAGCGCTACCTGGCCGAGAACTTCCAGCTCCCCGACCGGCTCAAGCTGATCGACGAGGTCTACTCGGCCATAGAGGGCTGAGCTCGGCTCACGCGCTCGGGTCGAGGATCTCCAGACCGTCGAAGTAGTCTCGATAGAAGCCGCGATCGCGCGTGAGCAGCCGGTCCGCCTGGCGCAGCGCGTGAGCACCGATCAGGAAGTCCGCGATCATCCGCTCTCGTGGCCCGCGCTGGGTCCGGTATGCCCTCCACATGCGGCCGGCGGTCAGCGCCGTCTCAGCGTCGAGGGCACGGAAGCTGACCCGCAGCGTGGCGAGCCGATCCAATGTCGTCTCCGCGTCCGGTAGACCGGCGGCGCACTCAGCCCAGACGACGTCACATGCGACCAGTTGGCCCTCGCGCACGCATCGACGCAGCTCGGCTGCGGAGCGGGGGCCGAACGTGGGATCGCCGCCGATGACGTCGAGCAGGATGCTGGTGTCGACGGCGGTGATCAAACGGCGTCGGCGTCGCCGCGAAGCTCGCGGATGATCTCGTCGGTGCTGCGCCCCAGTTCGACGCTTCCGTACACGGCGGCCACCGGGTCCTCGGGCGTCGTCTTGAGGGCGACGAGCCGCGGCCCCTCCGCGCTGAACTCGAGCTCGTCTCCCGGCCTGATGTCGAGGCGATCGCGCAGGGGCTTCGGCACCGTCACCTGCCCCTTCTCAGATACTGTCGCCTTCATTCCTACGATGCTAGCACTACTTCCTACCCGATGATTCCTACATCGCCCGGGTGCGTATGTGACAATTCGCCAGGCTGTATAGCGATGGTGATACAGCACTCGCGACGCGACACAACCCGGAGCGCGAGGCGACGAGACGAACATCTGTTCGCCCTCGTATCATGCATGGGTAGATGTCACAGAGCAACCAAATCGTCGTATCGGGGGCCCGTGAGCACAACCTGAAGGACATCTCGCTGGCGCTGCCGCGGGACGCACTGGTTGTCATAACGGGCCTGTCGGGCTCGGGCAAGTCGAGCCTGGCGTTCGACACGATCTACGCCGAGGGCCAGCGCCGGTACGTCGAGTCGCTGTCGGCGTATGCGCGCCAGTTCCTGGGGCAGATGGACAAGCCGGACGTGGACTCGATCGAGGGGCTCTCGCCGGCGATCTCGATCGACCAGAAGACGACCTCGCGCAACCCGCGCTCGACGGTCGGCACGGTGACGGAGATCTACGACTACCTGCGGCTGCTGTGGGCGCGGGTCGGCAAGCCCCACTGCCCGATCTGCGGGCGCCCGATCGTGGGCCAGTCGGCGGAGCAGATCATCGATCAGGTGATGGAGCTGGCCGAGGGGACGCGCTTCATGGTGCTGGCGCCGGTGGTGCGCGGACGCAAGGGCGAGTACGGCAAGCTGCTCGAGGAGCTGCGCGCGGACGGCTTCGCGCGCGTGAAGATCGACGATCGCGTGCGGATGCTCGAGGAGTCGATCGTGCTGGACAAGCGCTACAAGCACGACATCTCTGTGGTGGTGGACCGCCTGGTGATGCGCCACGACGTGCGCAAGCGGCTGGCGGACTCGATCGAGACGGCGGTGGCGCTCGCCGACGGCCTGGTCGAGGTTGAGATAGTGGGCTCCGGCCGTTCGGCCTCCGCCGAGTGATCGGCCGTCGGGCGAGCGAGGGGACCCGGGCGGGCGCAGGGGCGCGAAGGGTCCGCGTGCGGCGGCCGCGCAGATCGTCCCGGGCGAGACGCCGCCGAGCCGGGCACGCTGTTCACGTTCTCGGAGCGCTTCGCGTGCCCGGAGCATGGCCCGTCGCTGGTGGAGCTCGAGCCGCGGATCTTCTCGTTCAATTCCCCGCACGGCGCGTGCGAGCGCTGCACGGGCCTCGGCTCGCAGATGGAGATCGATCCCGAGCTGGTGGTGCCGGACCCGTCGCTGTCGATCGCCGAGGGCGCGCTGGCGCCGTGGGCGGGCAGCGCGTCGAACTACTACGAGCAGATGACGGAGGCGATCGCGGAGCTCTACGACGTCGACCTGGACGCGCCGTGGGAGGAGCTGACCGACGAGCAGCGCGAGGTGTTCCTGTACGGGACAAACGGCGAGCCGGTCCAGGTCACCTACCGCAACCGCTTCGGGCGCCAGCGCTCGTACGCGAGCCGCTTCGAGGGGATCGTCAAGAACCTCGAACGCCGATACCGGGAGACCGACTCGGAGTGGACGCGCGAGAAGATCGAGGAGTACATGTCGCTGCGCGCGTGCCCGGTGTGCGGCGGTGCGAGGCTGCGCGCGGAGTCGCGCGCGGTGCTGGTCGCGGGGACGCGGATCGAGGACTTCACCGCCCTGTCGGCGCATCGCGCGCTCGAGTGGCTCGAGGAGGTCGAGCTGTCAGAGACCGACAGGCACGTGGCACGGCTGATCCTGCGCGAGATCTCAGAGCGGCTGCGCTTTCTGGAGAACGTGGGGATCGGCTACCTGTCGATGGACCGCGCGGCGGCGACGCTGTCGGGCGGGGAGGCGCAGCGCATCCGCCTGGCGACGCAGATCGGCTCCTCGCTGGTGGGCGTGCTGTACATCCTCGACGAGCCGTCGATCGGGCTGCACCAGCGCGACAACTCGAAGCTGATCGCGACGCTCGAGAAACTGCGCGACCTGGGCAACACGGTGATCGTGGTCGAGCACGACGAGCAGACGATGCGCGCGGCCGACCACCTCGTCGATCTCGGGCCCGGCGCCGGCGAGCACGGCGGGCGGATCGTCGCGCAGGGCACGGCGGCGGAGGTGCAGCGCGTGAAGGAGTCGCTGACGGGCCAGTTCCTGGCGGGCACACGCACGATCGAGCCGCCGAAGCGCAGGCGCACGCCGAGCGGCTACATCGAGATCCTCGGTGCGAGCGAGCACAATCTGCGCGACATCGACGTGCACGTGCCGCTGGGCGTGTTGACGTGCGTGACGGGGGTGTCGGGCTCGGGCAAGTCGACGCTGGTGAACGACGTCCTGTACAAGGCGGTCGCCAACCGTCTGCACCGCGCGCGCAAGCGCCCGGGCGCGCACCGCGCGATCCACGGTCTCGACCAGCTCGACAAGATCATCGCGGTCGACCAGTCGCCGATCGGGCGCACTCCGCGCTCGAACCCGGCGACGTATACCGGCCTGTTCGACGTGATCCGCGACCTGTTCGCGAAGACGCAGGAGGCGCGTGCGCGCGGCTACAAACCGGGACGCTTCAGCTTCAACGTGAAGGGCGGGCGCTGCGAGGTGTGCCGCGGCGACGGCCAGATCAAGATCGAGATGCACTTCCTGCCGGACGTGTACGTCCCGTGCGAGCAGTGCCACGGCAAGCGCTACAACCGGGAGACGCTCGAGGTGCGCTTCAAGGGCAAGTCGATCGCGGACGTGCTCGAGATGCCGGTCGAGGAGGCGCTGACGTTCTTCGAGCACATCCCCAAGATCCGCCGAAGGTTGGAGACGCTGAACGCGGTGGGCCTCGGCTACGTGCGTCTGGGCCAGCCGGCTACGACGCTTTCCGGTGGCGAGGCGCAGCGGGTGAAGCTCGCGACGGAGCTGTCGAAGATCGCGACCGGCAGGACGCTGTACATCCTCGACGAGCCGACGACGGGACTGCACTTCGCCGACGTGCAGCGGCTGCTGGAGGTGTTGCAGCGGCTGGTGGACGCGGGCAACAGCGTGGTCGTGATCGAGCACAACCTCGACGTCATCAAGAGCGCCGACCGGCTGATCGACATGGGCCCGGAGGGTGGGGAGGAGGGCGGCATGGCGATCGCTGTGGGCACGCCCGAGGAGGTTGCGGCAGAGCCGGCGTCGCACACGGGGCACTTCCTGGCTGAGCTGCTCGAGCCGGAGCCCTCGCGCAACGGCGCGAAGCCGGGCACGACGCCGCGCAGGCGCCGCGCGAAGGTAGCCGCCTGAACGTGGACGAGCTGGCGCGCGAGGCGCGCCTGTGGGCGCAGAAGTGGCGCTGGTATGAGCGCAACTCGCTGCCGTGGAACCGCGCGCGCATCCACTGGGAGCTGATGCGCCGAGAAGCGTTCGTGCGCTGGCCAGTGCACGGCAACGTGCTCGAGTCGATGCGCGAGGGGCGCCTGCAGATCGGCGCGGGCACGCTGCTCGAGCCGGGCGTGTGGATCACCGCGCCAGGCGAGGCGCGGGTGCGGATCGGCGCGGGAGTGTTCCTGAACATGGGGGTGATGGTGGCGTCGCAGGAGCTGGTGGAGATCGGCGATCACTGCATGCTCGCCAACGGCTGCTTCGTCTCGGACGCGAGCCACCGCTACGAGGATCGTGAGCGGCCGCTCACGTGGCAGGGGTTCGAGAGCAAGGGGCCGACGCGCGTCGGCGATAACTGCTGGCTGGGGGCGAACGTGGTGGTCACCAGCGGCGTGACAATCGGCGAACGCTGCGTGATCGGCGCGAACAGCGTTGTGACGCACGACGTCGAGCCGTTCTCGATCGTGGCTGGCGCGCCCGCGAAGCTGCTGCGCCGGATCGAGTGATGCGCCGCGGCACTTATTCGATTGTCGCCCGCGACGGCGCAACAGGCGAGCTCGGCGTCGCTGTGCAGTCGCATTGGTTCGGTGTCGGCGCCGTAGTGACATGGGCGCGGCCTGGTGTGGGCGCGGTCGCGACGCAGTCGGTGGCGGAGGTCGCACACGGACCAAACGCGCTCGAGCACCTGGCGGAGGGGATGGCTGCGCCGGCTGCGGTCGAAGCTGTGCTGGATGGAGATGAGCTTGCGCGCTTTCGCCAGCTGGGTGTCGTCGATTCTCTCGGGCGTGTCGGTGTGCACACGGGGGAGGGCTGCATCCCGTATGCGGAACACGTGCTCGGTGAGGGCTTCGCGTGCCAGGCGAACATGATGGCCCGCTCGGGAGTACCGGACGCGATGGCGAGCGCCTACCGCCGCCACGATGGCGCGTTCGACGAGCGTCTGTTGTGCGCGCTCGAGGCGGCGGAGACGGTCGGAGGGGACGTCCGCGGCCGTCAATCGGCGGCGCTGCTCGTCGTACCCGCCGCGGGCGAGTCGTGGCGTAGTCGCCTGGATGTCCGCGTCGAAGACCACGCGGAGCCGCTGCAGGAGCTGCGGCGGCTGGTGCGCCTGGCTCGGGCGTACGCGATGGCGGGCGAGGCCGACGAGCTCGCCGCGGAGGGGGCAACGAGCGCGGCGGCCCGCCTCTACGCCGCGGCGGCGGAGCTGGCGCCGGAGGCCGATGAGCTGACCTTCTGGGCGGGCCTCGGCATCGCTGCCGAGGACGTCGATGCGGGCCTCGAGCTTGTGCGCCGCGCCGTTGCGCAGAACCCGCGGTGGCTTACGCTGCTGGAGCGCCTGTCCGACGAGCTCGCCCCGAGCGCGGCGGCGGTTAGGGCCGCCCATCAGGCGCCGGTGAGCCGACAGGCGCGAAAGTGTGTACGGCGTGCGATAGGCCGCGTCAGCCGTTTGCTCAGCGAGCCGCGCGTGAAGCTCGGCGAGCTCTGCCGGGTCGATCGAGTAGGTGTGCTCGGGGGCGGGATAGCGACGCGCGCGCACGTCCTCGGCGTAGGCGCTGACGCCGTCGTTCATCTCCTGCTGGAGGTTGGCGTAGCGCTTGACGAAGCGCGCACCGAGCCCGTCGCGGATGCCGAGCAGGTCATGGAACACGAGCACCTGGCCGTCTGTGGCGGGACCGGCGCCGATGCCGATCACGGGTAGCTCGAGCAGGCGCATGAGCTCCTCGGTGACAGCGCTTGGGATCGCCTCGAACACGAGCGCGAAGCAGCCGACGTCCTGCAGCGCGAGCGCCTCGCTCGCGATGCGCTCGGCGGCGTTCGCGGTCCGGCCCTGCGCCTTCCAGCCGCCGAGCGCCGTCGCCGTCTGTGGCGTCAGCCCGACGTGGCCCATCACGGGGATGCCGGCGCCGACGATCGCCCGCGCGCGCTTGACCGACGCTTCACCGCCGCCCTCGAGCTTGACGGCGTCGCAGCCCGCCTCCTTGACCATGCGCATGGCGGTCGTGATCGCCTGCTCGTCGGAGACCTCGTAGGAGCCGAACGGCAGGTCGCCGATCAAGAGCGGTGTGCGCAACCCACGGCGAACGGCACGCGCCAGAACGAGCATGTCGTCGAGCTCGACCGGGGTCGTGGCGTTGTAGCCGAGCACGGTGGTCGCGGCTGAGTCGCCCACCAGTACGAGGTCCACGCCGGCCGCCTCGGCGGCGCGGGCGCTCGGATAGTCGTAGGCGGTGACCATCACGATCGGTTCGCCGAGCCGCTTCTTTTCCATCAGCAGCGGCAGTGTCATCGGCAGCCGGCCGGGGTCGGACGGCGCCTGACCCAACGCTCCGCGTTGTGTGCTCGTGGGACGGCTGGACATGGTTGCTTCCTCTCTGACGGCCGGTTGACGCTCGCTCTCAGGAGAGCAGGGTCGCCACCTGCTCGTCGATCGTGATGATGCGGTTGGTATCGGCCTCGACGTGCACGACGCGGGGTGCGTAGCGCTCGAGGTCAGCCTCGTCGTAGGAGCCGTAGGAGATGACGATGATCGTGTCGCCGTGGTGCACGAGGCGCGCGGCGGCGCCGTTGACGCGCATGTCACCGGAGCCGCGCTCGCCGGGGATCGTGTACGTCTCAAAGCGCGCGCCGTTGTCGACGTCGACGACGTGCACCTGCTCGTACTCGAGCATGTCGGCCGCATCGAGCAGGTCGGGGTCGATCGTGATCGAGCCGACGTAATGCAGGTCGCAGTCGGTGACCGTGGCGCGGTGGATCTTCGACTTGAGCATCACGCGTTGCATGTCGCGATCGCGTCTCCTTCGGGCTGGTTGGTGGTGGTGGGCGCACGGCCTGCAGTTGGGGTAAGGACCACGTTGTCGATCAGGCGAACCTCGCCGATCCGCGCCGCGATCGCGAGCAGTGCCTCACCCGTGAGCGTGTCGACGGGCTCGAGCGTGTCGGCCTCGACCAGGGCGAGGTACTCGGGTTCGACCTCGAACGGGCGCAGCGCCGCGCGTGCTGCGTCGAGCAGTGCGCGCGCCGAGCGCTCACCGCTTGCCGCGAGCGCGCGGGCCGCGTCAAGCGCGGCCGGCAGCGCCAGCGCACGGGCGCGCTCGTCGTTGCTCAGCAGCGCGTTGCGGCTGGACATCGCCAGCCCGTCGTGCTCGCGTACCGTCGGCAGTGCCTCGATTCGCACGGGCAGGTTCAGGTCACGCGCGAGCCGTCGGATGACCACGACCTGCTGGGCGTCCTTCTGCCCGAAGTAGGCGATGTCGGGCAGCGCCATGCACAGCAGCTTGGTGACGACGGTGCTCACGCCGCGGAAGTGCGCGGCGCCGCGGGTCGCTCCCTCGAGGCGCTCGGTGACGCCGAGCACCTCGACTGTCGTTGCGAATCCGCCTGGATAGACCTCCTCGACGCTCGGCGCGAACAGCACGTCGGCGCCGGCCGCCGCGGCGAGCTCGGCGTCGCGCCGCTCGTCACGCGGGTAGCGCTCGAGGTCGGCGCGCTCGTTGAACTGCGCAGGGTTGACGAACAGCGACACGACCACGAGGTCGCACTGCTCGCATGCGCGTCCTACGAGCGACAGATGCCCGTCATGCAGCGCACCCATGGTCGGCACCAGGCCGATCGTCCGACCATCGCGACGGGCCGGCGCGAGCGCTGCGCGCAGCTCAGCCACGGTGCGCACGGTTCTCATGCGCGGGGCGGGGTTCGGTGATGGGGGCTCATCGGCTTCGGTCCAGTTCCATGCGGATACCGGTCGCGACTTCAGATGTTCCAGCGGATGCTGCTTTCAGCTACTGCGTGTGGTCCACCACGAGCGTTCCCGTTGGCGGCCTGTGAGGAATGATACAGGCCTCGCGGCGGTGTCAATAGGCACATCGACGTATGTGCTCAACGTCACACATATGTCCACAAGGTATGTACACTGATGGCCCGTGACAGGGCAGCGCGCGAGATCGCGCTAGTCGGCATGCCTGTGCGATGTGTGGGGGTGCTGCCAGGGGTGGCCTCGATGCGCACGCCGGGGCGCAGATACCGCTACTTGCGGTGGCGCCTCTCGCGCCTAAGGCTTGCTCTCTGCGACGCGATCGAGGTCGCGCGGCGACAGGCGCGCCGATGGCGGCCAAGCGATGCTGTCGTATTGGATCGGCCAGATTGGGACCATGGCGGCGGGATCGCCAAGAATGCTTGCGGGGTCTGGGAAGTCTGGGACGCTGCCCGGATAGCTGAGGTCCCAGCCGGACACCCAGACGGCGAGTCGCCGTAGGCGAAGCTGCGTGCAGTAACCAAGCGGGATCGCCGGCCCATCCTCGGTCAGTTTCACGTTCACCGTCTTTGGCATCACTTGAACCTCCGAGGGCAGAGGCGCCGAGTCGTCAATGGCGCCGATCCAGACACGTGTTCGCTCGGGAGGTTTGATTCGCTCGTAGAGCCGGGAAAGGTTGTTGAGAGGGACAAACGCATCGCCCTGCTGGCCGGGATGGAGTAGCGAGTCGTCGTGGAACCAGAGGGCGAGCAGCTGTCCGACCTTGGTCGCCCAGGTCGCCAGAATCTCCTGGCGGGGCCTTGTTAGCTCGACTGCCCCCGTTTCCGCTAGCGCGGGCCGCATAAAGTTGAGCATCCGGTCGTCTGCTTTTTTCATCCACTTGTGGTTGCACCGTTCGCAGACGCGGTTCTCTAGAACGATTGCCAGCTCTTGCTCTTCGCCCGTGCCGTGCTCGATCCATTCGCCGTTGGTTGTCCTGTAGACGCCCCAGCTGATGGGCACGGGGAACTCCACGCCCATCGCATCAGCGACCTGTTTGGCGATGATGTGCTCACGGTTGAACGGGTGGTCGCTGCCGCAGTCGTAGACGCACCGCTCTGATGGTGGGACCCGATCCACGCGCTACCCTCGCCGTAGATGGTCGACGATCACGACGCGGAGCCTACGCCGAGCGACACGGACGCGGCGCTCGTGCGCGCATGGGATCTAGGGATGGGCGTGGAAGGTTGGACCGATGCGGTCACGGATGAGGCCGAGCGCCTGCTCCCTACCTTGCTGACGGCTGGCTATGCGGAGGTCGACGGCTCCACGTGGCGCTTTTCGGCTGCTGGTATCGCCCGTGCCGAAGTGCTGGAGACGACCCAGCCGACGCAGCCCAAAGGGATCAACCCGAAGACGGGCGAGCCTTACGAGCCGGTAGAGATTCCCGTGCCGAAGCGCGGAGTCTTTGATCGGCTTTTGCAGCGCGCCTCGAACACACCGCCTCGCGGCGGGGACTAACGGCCTTTATCGCGGTTGCGCGTGCCGGTGAAGACGATGAGTCCGATGCACGCGAGGACGACTACCGCCACAGCAAAGGCACCCGCAATGCTCCGTCCATAGTCTTCGACGCCGCCCCAGGTCCCGAAGGCCAGCAGGAGGACCGCGAGGATGGTCACGTCGCGCCCGAAATGCTTACGCGGTTTTCGCCGCGTCTGCCCCCGGGGCCCCATCGGCTCAGACGCTCGCGGCACGCTCTAGAAGCTGCGCAAACAGCGCACCCTCATCGCGTTTGGCGTTGTGCCGCCACGCGTACTCGTCCAGATAGTTCTGTAGGTAGGCTGGCGACACCTTCTTGTAGACGCCTCGCATCCCGGTCTTCATGTTCCCGAACGCGCCCTCAATCGTGTTCGTATAGACGTCGCCCCGCACGTACTCGCCGGCTGAGTGGTTGACGATCTTATGGTCGATGTAGTGGCGCGCGAGCGGTTTGTAGGACGCCCAGTCGTCCGTGAAGATGATCGAGTCCGGATTGACATTCGCCTGCACGGCTCTACTAAGGGTCGCGCCGTAGCGCGAGCCGATCACGCGGAAGCCAACGCGCCCGCCACGCTCGACCATGCCGAGCACCGTCGGGTTCGTTTTGGCGCCCTCGGGCCGCTTGCCCTTTCTGCTCGGGCCGACCGCGATGTAGGGGTTCTTGCCGTGCTGTTTGCGCGGCTTGCCACCGATCGAGGTCTCGTCAACCTCAACATCGCCGGACAGCGGCTCGCCGTCGTCGCCCATCAGCGTCCGGATGCGCTTCATCATCTTGTGCGCCTGCTTGTACGTGACGCCAAGCTCGCGCTCCATCTGCTTGGCCGATATGCCACAACGAGTGCTAGCCATCAGGTACATCGCGTAGAACCACAGATGTAGGGACGTTGACGACCGCTCGAAGATCGTGCCCTTCTGCGGGTGGACGTGCAGCCCGCACGTGTCGCACGTGTACGACGCCCTTGTCTTGGTGCGGTGGAACTTCCGCTCCCGCTCGCAGCGGGTGCAGTAGGCGTGCGAGCCATCCGGCGCGAAGCGGTCCCGCCAAAGCTGCTCTAGGCAGGCGGCGTCGTTCGGAAACATGCCCATGAACTCCATGAGCGAGTAGTCCGATTCCGAGGATTTGCGCCGGACGGGGTTGTTGCGGTCACGCGGCGCGATCATCCGTCCTTACCGCCTTGAACCGGAATGTCGTCAGTCATCCGTTCGTACCAATGCGCGAGGCGCGGCGAGAACCGCTCGACCCTGCGCGCAGCGCGCCGCCCGTTTCAGGCCAGATCAACGACCACATGAGGGGGGCGATCAGCACGATGACAGCGATCGCAGCAAGCGCGATTGCGACGGCGACGGCTGGTTCGATGACCATACCCTACATTATACATACCTTGTGGACATATGTGTGCTCAACGTCACATATATCCCTTGACAGGGGGTAGATTTTGATGTAGCGTTTCTTGCATGGATCGACCACCTTGCGACTGCGGAGCCTCCGACTGGGCGGACGCCTCCGATGAGCGATACGCCGCCGTTGTCGAGCGGACGCGCGAACGGGCTGACGCGAAGGGTCTGCGCATGCCCGACCTCGACCGCTTTCGCGTTGTGGTCTGCCAAGCGTGCGACTCCGCCCGCGTCGTTCTTACCACGAAGGTCGAAGCCTGATGCCTCCCGTTGACCGCAACGAACCGGTCCGCGCCGAGTACTCCGAGTCGCAGTACTCGCTCATGGAGTTCATGCGCGAGTTCCCGAACGACGCCGCCTGCCTCGACTGGCTTTGGCGCAACCGATTCTCGGAGGATGGCTCCCACGCCGAGTGCCCGAAGTGCGAGCGCGAGCGCAAGTTCCACAAGGTCGCCGAACGGCCCGCATGGGACTGCGACTCCTGCGGCCACCACCTGCACCCGCTCGCCGGGACGATCTTCCACAAGTCCTCGACGTCGCTGCAGCTCTGGTTCTTCGCCATCCACCTGATGACGAGCACTCGCTGCGGAGTGTCGGCCAAGCAGCTTGAGCGCGAGCTTGGCGTGACCTACAAGACCGCGTGGCGGATGTTCACCCTGATCCGCAACAAGATCATGGCACCCGACGACGACCCGCTCTCCGGCGACGTAGAGATCGACGAGACATCCGTCGACGGGAAGCCCCGCAAAGGCTACCTCAAGCCCGGCACCGCCTACCAGCGGCGCTCGCAGGCCCAGAAACTCGCGGAGCGTAGTAGAGCAACCGTGTTCGCCGCTGTCGAACGCGGCGGGCGCGTCAAGGCAACCGTCCTGCCCTCGCGCAGAGGACCGGGACTGCACGCTCAGGCCGTCGAGTGGATCGAGCCGACCGCGATCGTCTACACAGACGAGTGGCCCGCCTACAACCAGCTGCACAAGGACTTCGCCGCGCATAGTCGAGTCCGCCACGCAGCCGGCGAATACATGCTCGGCACCACGCACACGAACACAATCGAGGGGTTCTTCGGACACCTCAAGCCGTCCATTCGGGGGACCTACCGGAAGGTGTCCCACAAGTGGCTGCAGGGCTACCTCAACGAGTTCACGTTCCGCTACAACGAGCGGCACTCCGAGCAGGCGATGTTCAAGACGCTGCTGCTTAGGGCCTGCGAATGAAGGACGCGGTGCTGCTCTCTTGGCGCAGCATCCAGCGCGAGGTGCGCTGGTATCGCTACGCGACTTGGCGGCAACGCTGGGACCACTTCGCGCACGGACTGCGCGGCACGGACCCCGGCAACTGGTCCAGCGGGCCGCCAGTCTGAAGGAGCAGCTATTCGCGGTTGTCTTCGGGCTGCTCGAAGCCGCCCTGTTTCCGCTCATCGGGCGCAAGCACCGACGCTGACTTCTTCTCGGGCTTGGCTGCCTTCTTGAGGTTGCCGAAGAACTCATCACGCTTCGGCACCGGTACCTTGAAGCCCGTGGGCGTCTGCTCCGTCTGCTGGTCCTTCTCGTCCTTTGGCATCGTCCTCCAAGGGTAGATGACGGACGAGCCGACCAGCGAGGCTTCGCTCCGCACGATTGCCGACAGGCTCGACCGCGCAGAGGAACACCTGGAGGCGATCAAGGGCCATCTCCTGAGTCACTACGAGGCCGACGAATACCGCATGACGGGCGAGTATCAGCGTGACTTTGATCGGCCGGGAGGCAGAGGCAACATCGTGAACGATCCCGTCACGCTCCCAGAGATCGATCCGCGACTGAACACGATCATCGGGGAGTATCTCCACGACCTGCGTTCGGGACTCGATCACCTTGCCCGGCAGCTCGTACTGAAGAACAAAGGCACGCCGACCGAGAAGACATGCTTCCCGGTCAAGGCCACGGACCCAGGAACCAACAAGAATGGGAAGCCACGCGCCCCCGGTGTTTCGGGCGGCGTCTCCGTTCCCGCACGGGCACTGATCCGCTCGGCGCAGCCCTACCAATGGGGGACACGCTACATCGAGCATCCGCTCTGGGTCCTCCACCAACTCTGGAACATCGACAAGCATCGAGATGTGATCGCCAAGGGAACCTACGGTTCCTACGCCTTCCCCCTGGGAGCACCGACATTCAGGTTCACGTGCAAGCTCGACGCCGCGGCCCCAGATGGCGCAAAGCTCGTGCTCGTGCCCGACGACCCGCGCGTGGAGGTGGATGCAGCAGCCACCGTTGAGGTAGCCATCTACGAGCCCGACTACCGGATCGAACGGCCGCTCATCGGGGCGCTGGAGCAGATGCCTGAGACGGTCAAGGGGATCGTCGAAGCCGCCGAAGCGACCTGCTTCTAGCGGCGCGCTCATCGCGCACCGCCTAGGTCTTGACGATCCTCCAGCTGCCCTGGTTGACCCGTTCCAGCTCCCCCAACTCGACCAAGCGCGCTAGCCCCTCTTCCCACGTCCGCAGAGGCTCGTAAACGGGATCGACCCCACGCCGTGGGAGGTTCTTCATCACAGCATCCAACTCCATGTAGCCAAAGCGATCCATCACCTCGGACAGCCTCGGGATGACGTGTCGCAGCGCATTCACCTGATACTCGACCGGCGACAGGAGCGGGATGCCACCGCCAGGCGGCCGGTGGGTTGCTTCGTCCGCCGCGATCCGCTTCCGATGCTCGTCGTGAGCAGTCCACGCGAGACTCGCCGCGAGCAGCAGGAGCCCCGCAATCGCCAGCCATGCCCATTTCAGATGTTCGGTGACCGCGAACGTTGCGACACCAACAACCGTGGCGACGACGCTCACTAGCGCGAACCATCGCTGCACCGTCCCCCCGAGCCACGACATGCCGCGAATCCTAGGCTCGAACGGGTGGCCTGGGACTCATGCGAATCATTGTACCCCCCGTGAAGGGATATATGTGCTCAACGTCACACATATGGCCCGCACGCCAGGTAGTGCCATGCTTAGCCTATGGACACGTCGAAGTGGATCGAGTTCGTTGTTTTTCTCGCCGTCGCGTACTGGGTCGTCCTGCGCCCGCTCGGTCGCTGGATGCAACGCAAGGGCCGCAGCCTCGAAAAGGGGGACGACGATGCCTCCCGTTGACCGCAACGGCCTTCGGCGACACCGTGCGATCGCGTCATTGTTCGCGGTCGCTCTCGTGCTTGTCGTCTCTCTTGTGGCCGGCACGCTGGTAGGAATCGTGGTGTTTGTCCTGTACCTACTTCTGCTGACCGCACGCCGGCCGCGGGCCTAGTTGTAGTTCCTGAGGACGTTGTTCATCCGGGCCTCCTTGGAGGCTGGTGGTGTCGAAGCCAACCAGTCCCAAGGAGGACACCGGATGAGATTGCACGCTAACGCTCGGCTCAGCGTCAAGGGCCGCGAGTTGCTGGTTGATCGAGTGCTCGCTGGCGGCTGGTCTGTCTCGGAAGCGGCAGCAGCTGGTGGTGTGAGTGATCGCACGGCGGCGAAGTGGGTTGCGCGTTTTCGGGCTGAAGGACTCGCGGGCTTGCCAGACCGCTCTTCGGTGCCCGTTCGTCAGCCAACGCGGATACCCGAGGATCGCCGCCAGGCGATCGCAGCGCTGCGTCGTGTTCGTCTCACGGGATGGCAGATCGCGATGGCACTCGGGATGCCGCTTTCGACCGTCTCGGGCATCTTGACCGCGGTCGGACTGGGCAAGCTCAGCCGCCTGGAGCCACTTGAGCCACCGAACCGCTATGAGCGCCGCTCGCCGGGCGAGCTGATCCATATTGACGTCAAGAAGCTCGCCAGGATCGTTGCTGGCGCTGGGCATCGAATCAGCGGGGACCGCAGTCGACGCAAAAGAGGTGCCGGCTGGGAGTTCGTACACGTCTGCGTGGATGACGCCACGAGGCTGGCCTACGTCGAGGTCCTCCCTGACGAGAAAGCCACCACCGCTGTCGCTTTCCTACGGAGAGCTACATCCTTCTACCGCTCCCACGGCATCAAGGTGCAGCGCGTGATGACCGACAACGGGCCCGCCTACCTCTCGATCGCGCACAGCCTGGCCTGCAGAACACTCGGGCTCAGGCACCTACGCACACGGCCCTACAGGCCACGCACCAACGGGAAGGCCGAGAGATTCATCCGGACGATGCTCGGCGGCTGGGCCTACGGAGCGATCTACGCCAACAGCGCACAACGCACCGCCGCGCTCCCAGGATGGCTCGAGGAGTACAACTGGCGACGACCACACGGCTCACTCAGCCACAAGCCGCCCGGAACTCGCCTCGCCGAACTGAACAACCTCCTCGGGTCTTACACCTAGTCCGCTCACGCCGCTACCACGCGTCGACGAACGCCCGCTTCTTGCCCTCGCGCCGCCACCACTCGCCGGAGTGCTCGTCGAACAGCGTCGCGATCCAGCGGCGGGAGTCGGCCGGGTCGATCACGTCGTCGATCTCGCCGTAGGCGGCCATGTTGACGCCCTGTCCGCGCTCGTAGGCGGCGGCGACCATCTGCTCGAACAGGCGCTCCCGCTCGGCCTCGTCCTCGATCGCGTCGAGCTCACGACGCATGCCGAGGCGCACGGCGCCCTCGAGGCCCATCCCGCCGAACTCCGAGGTGGGCCAGGCGACCGTGAACAGCGGCGCCTTGAAGCCGCCGCCGGCCATCGCCTGGGCGCCGAGCCCGTAGCCCTTGCGCAGCACGATCGTGCCCGTCGGCACGCTCACATTGGCGCCTCCGAGGAACATGCGGGCGAAGTGGCGCACCGTCGCGGTCTGCTCGGCCGCGGGGCCGACCATGAAGCCGGGTGTGTCGCACAGGAACAGCACCGGCAGCTCGAACGCGTCGCACAGCTGCAGGAAGCGCGCTGCCTTGTCGGCGCCGTCGGCGTCGATCGCGCCGCCCAGATGCGTCGGGTCGTTGGCGAGCACCCCGAGCGGGCGGCCGTCGACGCGGGCGAGCGCCGTGAGCATCCCCGCCCCGAACCCGCGGCGCAGCTCGAGCACGGATTCCTCGTCGAACAGGGTCTCGACCACGCGGCGAACGTCGTAGACGCGCTTGCGCTGCTCGGGGACCAGCCCGCGCAGCAGCTCCTGATCGGGCACGGCGCCGGGCTGGGCGTTTCCCTGGAAGAAGGAGAGGTAGCGCCTGGCCAGCGCGACGGCCTCGGCGTCGTTCGCGGCCCGCAGGTCGACCACGCCGTTGGCGCTTTGCACTCCGATCGGGCCGACGTCCTTCGGCGCGTACACGCCGAGCCCGCCGCCCTCGATCATCGCCGGCCCACCCATGCCGATGCTCGAGTTCTCGGTCGCGATCACCACGTCGCAGCAGCCGAGCAGCGCAGCGTTTCCCGCAAAGCAGAAGCCTGACGCGACACCCACGAGCGGAACGTGCCCGCTGAGCTGCGCGAACAGCTGAAACGCCCGGCAGTCCAAGCCTGCGACGATCGGCATGTCGACGTCCCCGGGGCGCCCGCCGCCGCCCTCGGCGAACAGCACCACCGGCAGGCGCCGTCGCTCTGCGAGCTCGAACAGACGGTCCTTCTTGGCGTGGTTGCGCATACCCTGCGTGCCCGCGAGGACGGTGTAGTCGTAGGACATCGCCACGCACGGGCGCCCCTGGACTTGGCCGACACCGCCCACGAGCCCGTCGGCGGGGGTGCGGGCGATCAGCTCCTCGCGCGGGCGCCGGCGCTCTTGGGCGGCGAACAGCAGCGGCCCGTACTCGACGAACGTACCCGGGTCGAGCAGGTCGGCGAGGTTCTCGCGCGCCGTGCGGTGGCCGCGCTCATGACGCTGCGCGACGGCCTCCGGCCGAGCGGCGTCCAACCCGATCTCGTGGCGCTCGCGCACCGCGCGCAGGTCTCCGCGCTCATCGCCGCTTGCCTCGGACACCGTCGCAGGCGTGGCCGCGTGCGCGGCGCCGTCATGATCGCCCGCGCCGCGCTCGAGGGTCAACAGCAGCTGACCCTCATGGACTTCCTCACCGACCGCCACCGCCAGGGCGCCGACGACGCCGTCGATCTCGGCGAGCACCTCATGCTCCATCTTCATCGCCTCGAGCACGATCAGCGGGCTGCCCGCGCCGACCCGGTCCTCACGCACGTGCGCGATCGCGACGACCACACCCGCGAACGGAGCGGTCACAGCGTGCTCGTTGGATGATGGCATCGGCGGATCATCGCTCAAAACGGGCTCCCGGCAGTCCGGCGGCACGATTGCAAGAGCCCGGGTACTGGGTCGGTCGCCCGCCGACGCTCAGCAACTACCATCAGCGCGGTGTCCGCGCAAGAGCGTGAGCGATCGCCGAGCGAGCGTCGTGAGGCCCTCAAGCAGGTCTTGATGCAGGCGCGGGGCTGCACGCGCTGCCCCGAGCTCGCCGCGACCCGCAAAACCGTTGTGTTCGGCGCCGGCAACGCCGACGCAGAGCTGATGTTCGTGGGCGAGGCCCCGGGCGCGAGCGAGGACGAGCAGGGGGTGCCGTTCGTGGGCAGGGCGGGCAAGCTGCTCGAGCAACTGCTCGGGGAGATCGGACAACAGCGTACGGACGTGTTTATTGCGAACACGCTCAAGTGCCGACCTCCTGGCAACCGCGACCCGCAACCGATCGAGATCCAGAACTGCCAGGAGTACCTGCTGCGCCAGGTCGAGCTGATCCAGCCGACTGTCATCTGCACGCTCGGCAACTTCTCGACGAAGCTGCTGCGCGGTGATCCGACGGGGATCACACGCCTGCACGGGCAGCCCGAGGTCATCGTCCTCGGAGCGCGCGCCGTGCGCCTGTACCCGATCTACCACCCCGCCGCAGCGCTCTACACGCCGCGCATGCTCGAGACGCTGCGCGAGGATTTCATGAGGCTGCCGGAGCTGCTCGCGCTCGGGCCGCCCGAGCAGCCGCCGATGCCGGCGGTACCCGATCTCGCGGACGCGACCGAGCTCATCGAGACTCCCCGTCCATCGGAGCCCGCCGATGCGACGACGTCGTCGTCGAGCGCTCGGCGGCAGTCGACGGGGGCGGGCCAGGACGACACCGCGGTGGATCAGCTCGGGCTGTTCTAGATCTAGGTACCGAGCACTAGGACATCCGTCCAGTGGCATTTTCCCTGCAAACGAGGGATTTCTCTCACAATGCCGAAAATAGTGTCCAGGTCCCTAAAGCCACACGGCAAGGCTGCCGATGAAGGTCATGTCTCCATCCCTCCAGGAGTAAACGACCGGCCCGCGTCCCATTCTCCCGCGGGCCGGTCTTTTTTTTTGCCCGGGTTCGTGGCGCTGGACGTGGGCGGCCAGGCTCTAGAGTCTCGTCGTGGCCGTACGCAGTGTCGAAACCAGTGGGCCCGCCGAGACAGAATCGCTCGGCGCGGAGCTCGCTGCGGCCCTCGGCGACGGCGACGTGGTGCTCGTGCGGGGCGAGCTGGGCGCCGGCAAGACGACGCTCGTCCGCGGCGCGGCCCGTGCGCTCGGCGTGAGCGGGCCCGTCACGAGCCCCACGTTCAGCATCGGTCATCGCTACGAGGGTCTCGCCGTGAGCGTGTCGCACCTGGATCTCTACCGGCTGGCGGACCTGGAGCGAGAGGACCCGGATCTGCTCGCCGACTATCTCGGCCCCGGGCGGATCGCGTTCGTGGAGTGGCCGCAGGACGCACACGCCGAGCTCGCCGGCGCGCGCATGCGCGTGACGCTCAGCCACGGCGGTGGTGACCTGCGACGCATCGACGTCGACGAGCACGCCGATCAAGCCGTGGGGGGCCACCCGCGATGATCGTCCTCGGTCTCGACACCTCGACTGCGGCGAGCGCTGCCGCGCTGCGTCTGGCCGACGGACGCACCACACAGGCACGCGACGACCCCCCTGCGGGCGCGCACCCCGGACACGCGACACGCCTGCTCGACATGGCTCGCGAGCTGCTGGCGGCCGCGGACGTCGCTTGGCGCGACATCGACCGAATCGCGGTCGGGGTCGGGCCAGGCACCTTCACAGGCCTGCGCGTCGGCGTCGCCACTGCGCGCGGTCTCGCGCAGTCGCTGTCCGCCGAGCTCGTCGGCGTCTCGAGCCTGCGCGCGCTCGCCGCCGGAGCGCTCGGCCCCGAAGCGCGTGCCGCCGAGGGCTCCGCGCCTGCGACGGTGCTCGCCGTGATCGACGCCCGCCGTGGCGAGGTCTTTGCCGCTGCGTACGAGTCCGGCGAGGACGGCCCGCGCGAGCTGGCGGTGGCGCGCGCGCTGGCGCCGGAGGCGCTCGCGGGCCTCGCGGTCGACGCAGAGGACACCGACGGCGCGCGCGGGCCGTGGCTGGCGGTGGGCGACGGCGCCGTGCGCTTCCGCGCCCAGCTCGAGTCGCCCGGCATCGTCGTACCCCCGGACTCCTCGCCGCTGCACCAGGTGAGCGCTGCTGTGGTCTGCGAGCTCGCCGTCCACGCGACGCCGGTGAGCCTGCATGCTCTGCTGCCGGACTACCGTCGCCGGCCCGACGCGGAGCTAGCCTTGGCGGGTGCAGGTAGGAACACCGTGACATGAGCGAGCGAGCCGTCCCTCAGCAGCCGGTGGATCAAGCCTCCGCCGCCAAGGTCCGGCGGTTGAGCTATCAGGACCTGCCCCAGGTGATCGCGATCGAGCGCCGCGTGTTCCCGACCCCGTGGTCGCTCGCGATGTTCGTGCTCGAGCTCTCCAAGCAGTCAGGGATCTGTCTCGCGGCGACGCTGCCCGCGGCGGATGGCGAGCAGCGGCTGGTCGCCTATCTCATCTGTTCGCGCTACGACACGGTGTGGCACGTTATGAACATCGCCGTCGACAGCGCCTACCAGCGCCGCGGCCTCGCCTCGTCGCTGCTCGCGGAGCTCTACGAGCGCGTGGGCGATCCCCACGCCCGCTTCACGCTGGAGGTGCGCCGCTCCAACGACGTCGCGATCCACCTCTACGAGCGCGAGGGCTTTCGCGCGGCCGGGATGCGACGGCGCTACTACCAGGACAACGGCGAGGACGCGCTCGTGATGTGGCGCACCCCGGCGACGCTCGAAGGTTCGCTGGGCGACGTGCCGAATCCGGGGCCGGTATGACGATCCTCGCATTGGAGACCAGCTGCGACGACACATGCGCGGCGGTCGTGGATGTCGACGGTCGCATGCGCTCGAACGTGATCTCCTCCCAGGAGGTGCACGCCCGCTTTGGCGGCGTCGTCCCAGAGATCGCATCGCGTCACCACCTGGAGCTAGTCAACGTGGTGGTCGACGAGGCGCTCGCGCGGGCTGGAGCGACGCTCGATGACGTCGAGCTCGTCGCCGCGACGCAGGGCCCGGGGCTCGTCGGAGCGCTGCTCGTCGGCCTGTCAAGCGCGAAGGCGCTGGCAGCCGCAAGAGAGCTGCCGTTCGCCGCCGTCGATCACATCCAGGGCCACGTCGCTGCGAACTTCCTGCTCGACGCGGTCGACGGTCAGTCTGCGCCGTTCGAGCCGCCGTTCGTGTGCCTGATCGCGAGTGGGGGGCACACGCTGCTGGCACTGGTCACCGAGCACAGCGGCTTCGAGGTGATCGGCACGACGCTCGACGACGCCGCCGGCGAGGCGTTCGACAAGGGGGCACGCATGCTCGGCCTCGGCTACCCCGGCGGCGCCGCGCTCGAGCAGCTGGCCGCGGAAGGCGATCGCGAGGCGTTCACGTTCCCGGGCTCGCCCGCGGAGCGTGCACGCGGGGGCCGCGGCATCCGCCACCAACGCTACGCCGACAGCCTGGACTTCTCGTTCGCCGGCCTCAAGACCGCGTTGCTGTACACGATTCGCGAGCTCGGCGAGGGCCCGGCCGGCGAGCGCGCCGCCGACCTGGCCGCCTCCTACCAGGCGGCGATCGTCGAGACGCTCGCCGTGCGCGCCGAGCAGGCGCTGACACGGACCGGGCTGGCGCGCCTGGCGCTCGGCGGCGGCGTCGCGGCGAACGGCGCGCTGCGCCGCCGCATGGGGGAGCTCGGCGCGACGCTCCACGTCCCAGACCGGCCGCTGTGCACTGACAACGCCGCGATGATCGCCAGCGCCGCGCGTTTCTCTGCGCGCCTGCGCTACCCGGAGTACCTCGACCTCGATGCCTACGCGACCGGGGAACGCTCCCGCGCGGCGCGCCATTGACGGTTCCCTGCATCACGGTCTACTCCAAGCCCGACTGCCACCTGTGCACGGAAGCGATGGTGGCGCTGCGGCGGCTGCAGGCCGAGCTGGCGTTCACGCTCGAGGAGCGCGACATCACAACGGACGACGCTCTCCAGCGCGCCTATTTCGAGCGCATCCCGGTCGTGGCGCTCGACGGCCAGGAGCTGTGTGACTACTTCGTCGATGAGCGACTCGTGCGAGAGCGTCTAGAGTCCCGGCGATGAGCTACGGAGAACGGACGGCCGACGCCCCAGCCGCAGGGCGCGATGGCGCAGGCGTGTCGAGCGAGCGGCTCTCGCTGGGCGTCGCCGCTCGCCTGTCGCGTTACCTGCAGGTGCTGACGCAGGCCAAGAAGATGGGCAAGGAGACGATCTCCTCGCAGGAGCTCTCGGACTACACGCACGTCAACTCGACCCAGATCCGACGCGACCTGTCCGGCTTCGGCAAGTTCGGCAAGCGCGGCGTCGGCTACAACGTCGAGGCGCTCGTCTCCCAGATCCGCAAGATCCTGCGCACCGCCGGCCAGCACAACATCGGGCTGATCGGCGCCGGACACCTCGGCCAGGCGATCGCATCCTCGGAAATCTTCGCCGATCATGGCTTTCGCGTCGTCGCGATCTTCGACAACTCGCAGAGCAAGGTCGGCAGCAAGGTCGGAAACCAGCTGGTGCGCGACATCGACGAGCTGCGCCAGGTGGTGGAGGACGAGGACATCGTCGTTGGCGTGCTCGCGGTGCCCACGCAAGCCGCCCAGGGCCTGGCCGATGAGCTGGTCGACGCAGGCGTGAAGATCATCTTCAACTACTCCGAGTCACTGCTCGACGTGCCGCCCGAGGTGACCGTCCACACCTCCAGCCCTGCGGTCGATCTGCTCTACGCGCTGTACTTCTACTTGACCTGATCCAGCTCCGGCCCTTGGCGCGGGGCTGTGCGTCACACTTGACGTTCCAGCGCTCCGACCGACACCACGCAGACGCGAAGCGATGAACAGCCTGGATCTAGATCGAGTAGCCGAGACGTTTGCGTCCGCCGCAGACCTGACGGTCGGCGTGGAGGAGGAGTTCTCGATCCTCGACCCCCTCACGCTGGAACTGATCCCGCGCTTCGAGCAGCTGCGCGCCGCCGCTCAAGCTGACCCGGTGCTGAGCGAGAGCGTCGCCGGCGAGCTGATCTCATCGGAGGTCGAGATCATCTCCGGGATCGGCGCCGATCTCCACGATGCGCTCGCGCGCCAGCGAGAGCGTCGCCGGCGGCTCTTCGCGCTCGCCGCCGCCGAGGGCGTCGCGCTCGGTGCGACGGGCACGCACCCGTGGGCGGACTACCGACAGCAGCCGATCATCGACACCGAGCACTATCGGCGGGTCGAGGAGGGGCTGAAGTACGTCGCCTGGCGCAACAACACCTTCAGCCTGCACGTGCACGTCGGCGTGCGCGATATCGACCGCGCGGTCCGGGCGTGCGACCGGCTGCGGCCGGTCCTGCCGCTGCTGCTCGCAGTCTCCGCCAACTCTCCGTTCCTCGACGGGCGCGACAGCGGCCTGCACTCGGCGCGCACGCAAAGCTTCACCAAGAGCTTCCCGCGCTGCGGCGTACCCGACGCGTTCGGCGGCTGGCCGGCGTATCGCGACTACATCGAGTTCCTGCGCAGGACCAACTCGATCGTCGAGTTCACGCAGGTGTGGTGGTCGGTCCGGCCGCACTTCAAGTTCGGCACCGTGGAGGTCCGGATCTGCGACGTGCAGGCGACCGCGCGCGAGTCGGACGCGCTCGCGGGGCTGATGGTCGCGAGCATCGCCCAGGCGCTGCGCGACGTCGACGAAGGCGTTCCGTTCAGCGATCCGGAGCCGCGCCTGATCGAGGAGAACATGTGGCGTGCGATCCGCTTCGGGCTCGAAGGGCGGTTGATCGACCTCGCCGCCGCCCGCGAGTACCCGGCGCGCGAGGCGATCGAGCGGCTGCTCGCCTGGACGGCCCCGGTGCGGGCGGAGCTCGCAATCGATCCCGTGTTTCCCGAGCGCAACGGCGCGCAACGACAGCGACAGCTGATCGAGGCGGGCGCAACGCGCGAGGAGGTCTTCGCTGCGAGCGTCAATGAGACACGAGAGAGCTACCCAGAGGAGGTGACGGTTTGAGCGCAGATGGTGCAGAGACGAGCGGAGGGCCGGGACCCGCGCCGACGGCAGGCGGCCCGGCCGGTGGCGAGCCGACCGAAGAGGAGCTGCGCGCAGCCTATGAGGCGGAACTCAGCCGCCTGACGAGCACCGACATGATCGCCCAGACGGCGGTGTCGCTGCTCAATCTCGGTGCGCGGCGTCTGGCGCCGCCCAGCGACGACCCGACCCGCCCCTCAGAGCGCGATCTCGAGCAGGCGCGCGATGCGATCGATGCGGTGCGTGCGCTGCTGGACATCCTCGAGCGCAGGATCCCGCAGGAGCTGCGGCCGCTGCGTGAGGCGCTCTCACGACTGCAGATGGCCTACGCGCGTGAGATGGCCCCGGCAGGCGCGGCACCTGAGCAGCCTGGCGGCGCCGCGGGCAACCCCGAGGCGCCGGCCGCTGGGACGAGCGCCACGCCCGACGCCGGCGAGCAGTCCCCCGGTCCGGGGCCGGCGGAGTCGAGCGGCAGGCTGTGGGTGCCCGGACGGTAAGCGGGACTGCTGCCCCTGCGCCGGGTCGGCATACGCCGGCCGGCACCCGGCCGGCCGGCACGATAGACTGCGCCCGCGTTTGCACCGGATAGAAGCTCGCACTGAGCGATCCGGCCGTCAGACGTGCGCGCGACACATCCTCGCGCGGCACGCAAATCAGACCGCGGAGGATTTCTGTTGAGCAGCTTTCTGACGAACCATGGGGTCGTCGTCGCCCTTGTTTGCGCCGCATGTGCCGTGGTGTACGGCATCGTGACGACGCGATCCCTGCTGGCGCTCTCGCCCGGCAACGAGAAGATGCAGAGCATCTCCTTGGCCGTCCAGCAGGGCGCGCGCGCGTACCTGAACCGCCAGTACACGACCATCGCTGGCGTTGGCGTCGTGCTGTTCGTCGCGCTGATCTTCATCCAGAACATCGCGGTCGCCTGCGGCTTCCTGATCGGCGGGATCCTCTCAGGCTCGACCGGCTACATCGGCATGAACGTGTCGGTGCGCTCCAACGCGCGCGTCGCGGAGGCTGCACGCGGCGGGGTCTCGCCGGCGCTGAAGGTCGCGTTCCGCGGCGGCGCGATCACCGGCCTGCTCGTGGTGGGGCTCGCGCTGATCGGCGTCTCCGGCTACTACGGCGCGCTGACGTCGATCTTCAACGACAGCCAGAAGACGGCGGTGGACGCGCTGATCGGGCTCGGCTTCGGAGGCTCGCTGATCTCTGTGTTCGCGAGGCTCGGCGGCGGGATCTTCACGAAGGCGGCGGATGTGGGCGCGGATCTCGTCGGCAAGGTCGAGGCGGGCATCCCCGAGGATGACCCGCGCAACCCCGCGACGATCGCGGACAACGTCGGCGACAACGTCGGCGACTGCGCCGGCATGGCGGCGGACCTGTTCGAGACCTACGCGGTGACGGCGATCGCGGTGATGCTCCTCGGCGTGCTGACCTTCAACGAGTCCACGCGCGTCGTGCTGTTTCCGCTCGTGATCGGCGCCGTGGCGATCATCGCCTCGATCATCGGCACGTTCGCGGTGCGCACGAAAACAGACAACGTCGAGCGCGCGCTGCTCCAGGGCCTGCTCGTCTCGGGCGTGCTCGCGGCGGCGGCGTTCGCCCCGATCACCTACTGGATGATGCGCGACCTCACCTTCAAGGTGGTGGGCGCCTCCGTCAACACGCCGGGCTGGTTCCACCTGTACCTGTGCTCGCTGATCGGCATCGCCGTGACGGCGCTGCTGTTCGGACTGACGGAATACTACACGTCGACGAGATTCTCACCGGTGAAGAAGACCGCGAAAGCGTCGATCACCGGTCACGCGACGAACATCATCCAGGGCTTCGCATCCGGGCTGCAGGCGACGGCGCTGCCGGCGATCGTGATCGTGCTTGGCATTCTCGGCTCATGGAAGCTCGCGGGTGGCGGCGTGACCGGCATCTACGGGATCGGCGTGGCGGCGGTCGGGCTGCTCTCGCTGACGGGCCTGATCGTCGCGCTCGACGCCTTCGGCCCGATCACCGACAACGCCGGCGGCATCGCCGAGATGGCCGACCTGCCCGAGGACGTGCGCAAGGTCACCGATCGCCTCGACGCGGTCGGCAACACGACCAAGGCGGTGACGAAGGGTTACGCGATCGGCTCCGCCGTGCTCGCCGCGATCGTGCTGTTCGCAGGGTTCGAGAAAGAACTCGAGGCCAAGGCCGGCCACCTGATCTCGTTCGGGATCAACGAACCGCCCGTGCTGATCGGACTGCTGCTCGGCGGCCTGATGGTGTGCCTGTTCGCCTCGCTGTCGATCGAGGCGGTGGGGCGCGCCGGCGGGGCGGTGGTCGAGGAGGTGCGTCGTCAGTTCCGCGAGCACCCGGGGATCATGGACTACACAGAAGAGCCCGACTACGCGACATGCGTGGACATCGTCACGAAGACGGCGCAGCGCGAGATGATCCTGCCGTCGCTGCTGCCGATCCTGTTGACTCTGGTCGTAGGGCTGATCGACGAGCAGGCGCTCGGCGGGCTGCTGATCGGGGTGATCGTCGTGGGCTACTTCTTCGCGGTGTTGATGACCGCCGGGGGTGGGGCGTGGGACAACGCCAAGAAGCTCATCGAGGACGGTTCGTTCGGCGGCAAGGGCTCGGACGCGCACGCCGCATCGGTCACCGGCGACACGGTCGGCGACCCCTTCAAGGACACCGCCGGACCGGCGATCAACCCGATGATCAAGGTCGCGAACATCGTCGCCATCCTGATCATCCCGCTGATCACCTGAGAGACCTGCAGGCACGTATGTGCCCGTGCGGGCGCGGCCCTAAGCTCAGATGAGATGAACGGTCGACAGGCCCACCGCATGGGCACTTTCGCGCTGTCGCTTGCGATGGCTGTGATCGGCCTTGCGCTGATCGTCCAGGCGCTCACCGGGCACGCGAGCTCGATTTCGCCGCGACTGCTGCTCGGCGTGCTGTTCATCGCCGCCGGCTGCGGTCGCTGGTACGTGGAGATCCGCAGGACGCGGGGGAGATGAGCGCGCAGCCGGGCCAGGGCTCGGAGCTCGCGGCACGCTCGCGCGTGATCGTTCGCCGCAGCATCGGCTCGCCGATTCTTTTCACGATCGTCTACTCGTCGCTGGCGAGCGCGATCTACTTCTCCCTGGGGGTCGTCGCCGGGCACGCGCTCGGGCTCACGCCGGTGGTGTTCCTGATCGCGGCTGTCCTCTACGCGGTGACCGCGATGACATACGTCGAGGGCGCGTCGCTGCACCAGGACCGCGGCGGCTCGACCGTGTTCGCGCGCTACGCGTTCAACGAGCTCGTCAGCTTCATCGCCGGCTGGGCGATCCTGCTCGACTACGTGATCCTGATCGCGGTCACCGCGTACTCGGCGACGCAGTACCTGAAGGTCTTCTGGAGCCCGCTCGGGAATCGCGGCGAGGCGCTGGCGCTGTCGCTGGCGTTCATCGCGCTGGTCGTGCTCAGCAACATCCGCGGCTTCGGCGGTCGCCGCGCGCAGCGCGTCGGCATCCTGCTCGCGGGCGATCTGGTGCTGCAGGGCTTCATCGTCGTGCTGGGGCTCGTGCTGTTCTTCAACCCGCACACGCTCACCGGCCCGATCCACCTCGGCACCGCGCCGACGTGGTCGGGGCTGGTGTTCGCGGTGACGGTCGCGGTGATCTCGTTCACGAGCCTCGAGTCCGCGTCGGGACTCGCGGGCGAGGTGCGAATCAGCCGCCGCGGCCTGAAGCGGCTGGTGGCGAGCACGACCGCGACCGTGGCCTTCCTGTACGTCGGCATCGCACTGGTCGCCGTCACGGCGTTGCCTGTGCAAGACGGTCATACGGAACTTTCAACGCGCTTCCTGAACGCACCGATGATCGGCGTCGTGAGCCACGTGCACCCGCACTGGCTCGGCAAGACGTTGACCTATCTGGTCGCGGCGATGGCCGCTGTCACGCTCGTCGCGGCCGCCAACTCGGCGATGCTCGGGCTCTCGCGCCTGGCCTACTCGCTGTCCACCAACCGTCAGATTCCCAGCGGTCTCGGGCGCCTGCACCCGCAGCGCTCGACCCCCTACGTGCTGATCATCCTCGCCGGCGTGATCGCGGCGGGGTTGGCGGCGACCGCGGACCTCGACTTCCTGATCGGGATCTACGCGCTCGGCGCGACGCTCGCGTTCACGATCGCTCACCTGTCGATCTGCCGCCTGCGCTACTCCGAGCCCGACCGCGACCGTCCCTACCGGGTGCCGCTGTCGGTGCGGCTCGGCAAGGGGGAGCTGCCGCTGCCGGCGGTGTTCGGCGCGCTGGCGTCCGCCGGCGGCTTCGTGGCGGTGCTCGTCGTGCACCCGGAGGCGCGCTATGTCGGCATCGGATGGATGCTGGTGGGGATCGTGCTGTACGTCGTCTACCGACGGGCGGATGAAACCTCGCTGCTGCGGCGCGTGACGGTCTCGCCGCGCGCGCTGTCGGTGGAGCCGACGAGCGAGCGCGACTACGGCTCGATCCTCGTGCCGCTGTTCGGCAGCGAGCTCGACGATGACATCGTGCAGACCGCCGCGCGGCTCGTCGCCGGCGAGCCGACCGATGAGGCGGCGATCGACGCCGCCACGATCGAGGCGGTGTGGGTGTTCGTGATCCCGATGTCACTGCCGCTCGACGCGAGCTTGCCCGAGGCTCAGCTCAAGCACGCGAGACAGGTTCTCGCGCGCGCGAAGGCCGTGGGCGAGGAGTACACGGGCGTACACGTCGCGACCGCGATCGTGCGCACCCGCCGTGCCGGTTACGCGATCGTCGATGAGGCCCGCCGGCGGGGAGTCGAGGCGATCGTGCTCGGGGCCGAGGAACCGTCGCTGATCCGTGGTGGCGCGCGTCTCGGGGGTCGCGGCGGTCCGCTCGAGGGATACGTCGGAGACATCACCAAGTACGTGATCCGCAAGGCGAGCTGCCGCGTAATAGTCACTGCCCCAGCCGCGCGCGACGCACCGGTCGAGCTGGCCCGTCGTGCCAACCGTGCCGGGGCCCCAATGGTCTAACCTGCGCACCTATGGAGATCTGCTTCCGCGGCCTTTGATCCTTGCTGCTCTCGCCCCCACACCAGCCCCACCTGGCACCCGCATGTTCGTCCTGATCGTCGGCGCGGGCCGCGTCGGTGCGGCCGTCGCCAAGTCGGCGCTGGCTGCCGGCCACGAAGTGTCGGTACTCGACGAGGACCCGCTTTCGCACGAGCGGCTCGATGCCGGCCAGAGCAAGAGCTGGGAGGACTCGGGTGGCCAGTTCACGGTCGGCACCGCGCTCGAGACAGACGCCCTGATCCAGGCCGGAATCGAGCGCGCCGACGCGTTCATCGCCTCGACCGCCGGCGACAACACGAACCTCGTGATCGCGCAGCTCGCGCAGAAGCGCTTCGGCGTGGAGAAGTCGATCGTGCGCGTGATGGACCCGGCGCGTGCGGACTGGTACGGCGAGCAGGGACTGCAGACCATCTCCCCGACCAAGCACGCGATCGAGATGTTCGAGCGCGCGCTCGCACCGGAGGCGGCGTAGAAATGTACGCAATCATCGCCGGCGCCGGCAAGGTCGGGCGCAACCTCGCGCGGGAGCTGATCGCCAAGGAGCACGAAGTCACGCTGATCGAGAACTCGCGCAGCTGCTACCTCGCGAGCGAGGAGGAGTTCGAGCACGCGATCCAGTACGGAGACGCCACCGAGCTGTGGGTGCTCGAGCGTGCGGGGATCCAGCGCGCCGACCTCGTGATCGCGGTCACCGGCGATGACGAGGACAACATCCTCGTCTGCCAGGTGGCCAAGGAGAAGTACCTGTGCGAGCGCATCATCGCGCGCGTCAACAACCCGCGCAACCACGACCACTTCAGGCTGCTCGGCATCCAGCCGGCGGTCTCGGCGACCGACCTGATCCTGCGGCTGATCGAGCACGAGGTGCCTCGCTACGGCCTCGTGCACCTGCTCGCGCTCGAAGAGGAGCGCCTGGAGATCATCGAGCTCGAGGTCAGCGCCGACGCGCCGACCGTCGGCGAGAAGGTGTCCGACATCGCGCTGCCCGAAGGCGCGCTGATCATCTCCGTGCTGCGTGGCGGCTCGGGCTTCGTGCCCAAGCACGACACCATGATCGAAGCCGGTGACGAGGTGCTGCTCGTGCTCGACCCCGGCCTCGAGGAGGCGATCACCGCCTACTTCGCGCCGAACGGTCAACCGGCCACATTCTGAGGCGGACCCGCTGGCGAGTTGGCTATTCTCTACGCCAGACACTGTCCGGGATAGTCCAATTGGCAGTGACGCCCGGTTCTGGTCCGGGAGATTGGGGTTCGAGTCCCTGTCCCGGAGTATTTGAGCGCCCCGTGAACACTCGGGCGCTCTACGTGACAGCCACGCCTTCGGCCGGAGCACCAAAGTTGCGCGGCGGGGTAAGATTTACCTGACATCGACGAGAGTCGTGTCGAAACCAGGGGACTCGTCGAAGACAGGGGGAGTAATGTCGCAGGCGAAAGTGGAACTGGTGCGCAGCGCGTTCGCGGCGTACGCCGAGGGCGGACTCGAGGCCGTATTGCCGTATTACACGCCAGATGTCGTGTGGCTGGCCGCGGCCGAGTGGCCGGAGGACTCCGCATACGAGGGCATCGACGCCAATCGCAGACAGGATGCGGTGTGGCATGCGAGCTTCGACGACTACGGCTGGGAGGTCCACGACATCCGAGACGCCCAAGATCGTGTGCTCGTCCTCGCCGAGATGGTGGGGCGAACCAAGGCCGATTCTGTCGCGCTACGCCAGAGGGTCGGCTTGCTCGCGAGGTTTCGCGGTGAGCAGATCGCCGAGGTGAAGGCATACAACACGTGGCAAGAGGGACTCGAAGCCGTCGGCCTGGCGAGCTAGGTAGGCCGGTGCATCATCCCTAGCGGGTGAGCCCGATTCAGTCGGACGGATATGCTCCGACGCGATGACCCAGTCCGATCGCTTGATCGCCGAGAAGGATCGCTGCCAGACCTGCAAGGGCGCGGGCTGGACGTGGTGGTCGGCTGAGGAAGATCCAGAGGGCAGATGGGTCGTGTGCCGCGAGTGCATCGGCACAGGGCGCAGCGACCAGCGTGGGCGCAAGCGCCTGAAGCCGGACGATCCCCCAGCGCCCTAGCGGCGAATACCCAACGCCTAGAGGAAGTCGTTTCCTGTCAGCACGTACACGAACGGCACAAACGGCACGATCGATGCGATCCCCCACGTGAGCTTGGCGATGAAGCCGATGTCGCGGCGGAACAGCAGGCTGATCCAGATCAGGATCACGGCGACCGGATGCAGGATGCAGAGGATCAGCTCGATCAGTTTCTTCATCACGTGTTCCCTTCTCCTCGCGCGCTTGGTGGACGTGTTAGCCGCCGCGGGGCATTCTGCCACGTAAACGCACAGACCCAAGGCGGTGGTGTGTGACCATGGCTATACAGCACTCGCGGGAGAGCATTAAGTCTCAAGCGCGCGCCCGCAGGAGAGCATTAAGTCTCATGCGCGCTCCCCCCGGGGGGCCGACGACTACGCGGCCGCCGCCTGCGAGGCCCAGTCGCGATACAGCTCGAAGTAGCGTCCGCGCGCCGCGATCAGCTCGTCGTGCGTGCCCTGCTCGGCGATGCGCCCGTGCTCGAGCACGACGATCCGTCCGGCCTGGCGGATGGTGGAGAGGCGGTGCGCGATGACGATCGAGGTCCGCCCGGCGAGCAGTCGGCGCATCGCCGCTTCGATGCGGCCCTCGGTGTGCAGGTCGACGTTGGAGGTGGCCTCGTCGAGAATCAGGATGCGCGGGTCGGCGATCAGCGCGCGCGCGAAGGCGATCAGCTGGCGCTGACCGGCCGAGAGCTGCGCGCCGCGCTCGCCGACTTCGGTGTCGTAGCCGCTGGGCAGCTCCGAGATGAACTCGTCGGCGCCGACGGCCTCGGCGGCGGCGCGTACCTGGGCGTCGTCGGCGTCGGGGCGCCCGAAGGCGATGTTCTCGCGCACGGTGCCCGAGAACAGGAACGCCTCCTGGGGCACGATGCCCATCTGTGAGCGCAGCGAGTGGCTCGAGATCTGGCGCAGATCGTGATCGTCGACGAGCACGCGCCCCCGCGTCGGGTCATAGAAGCGCGCCGCGAGCTTGGCCATCGTCGACTTGCCGGCGCCGGTGGCGCCGACCAGCGCGATCGTCTGACCCGCGGGCACGTCCAGGTCGATGTGCTCCAGCGCCAGCACCTCGTCGGGCTCCTGCTCGGCGGGCTCGGGCGCGGCGTCTGCGGGCTCGCCCGCGAGGCGCGCGTTGTCGCGGCGCTTTGCTCGTTGCGAGCGCGGTTTGTAGGCAAACGACACGTCGTCGAAGCGAACTGCGCCGCGGATCGGACCGATGGCGGGCGCGTTGGGGGCGTCCTCGAGCGTCGGCTTGACGTCGAGCAGCTGGAAGATCTTCTCGAGCGCGGCCATGCCGGACTGGTAGGTGGTGTAGAGCTGAGAGAGCTGCTGGATCGGTTCGAACAGGAACGACAGCGTCGCGACGAACGCGACGATCGTGCCGACGGTGATGTGCCCGTCGATCGCCTGGTAGCCGCCGTACAGCACGATCAGCGCCAGCGCGACCCCGGAGAGCATTTCAACCGCCGGGAAGTACGTGGCGTTGAGGTGCACCGTGACCATGTTCGCCGCGCGATTGTCCTCGTCGAGCTCAGCGAAGCGCGCCTCATGCGCGGGCTCCTGGCCGAAGCTGCGCACGACGCGGATGCCCGACAGCGTCTCCTGCAGGTAGCCGGTGATCGCGCCGATCGTCTCTCGCGTGCGCCGGAACGCGTCGGCGGAGATCAGCCGGAACCAGATGCTGAGGGCGGCGACGAACGGGACGACGCAGAACGTCAGCAGCGCCAGCTTGACATCGAGATAGAGCAGCACGCCGACTGCGCCGATCAGCGTGAGGCCAGACTGAAACAGCGTCACCACCGAGTCGGTGACGAGGCTTTCGAGCGCCTCGACGTCGTTTGTCATGCGCGAGATCAGCACGCCCGCGGGCCGGCTCTCGTAGAAGCCGATCGGCTGGCTCTGCAGGTGCGTGAAGATGCGGATGCGCAGGTCGGCGAGCGCGCGCTGCCCGACCCAGCCCACGAGGTAGGTCTGCGCGTAGGTTGCAACCCAGACGAGCAGCGCCGAGAGCAGGAAGGCGAGCACGACCAGCTCGAGCGTTTGGATGTCGTGCTTTTCGATACCCGAGTCGATCGCGAGCTTGGCGAGCAGCGGCGGTGTCAGCGCGGCGGCGGTGCCGAGCACGAGCGCGACGAGCGCCGCAGCGGTGCGCAGCCGGTAGGGGCGCAGGAGCTCGAGCAGTCCGCGCAGGTTGCGGCCGCGGCTGCCGCGGCTCGGTCGCTCGCCGGCCCAGCCGGTGCCGCCGCGCGGGCCGCCCGGGCCGAGGCCCATGCGCGCGGCGCCGCCGCCGCGCCCGCCGCCGCCACCGCCGATGCCCACGGTCGGGCTCATAGCCGCCCCCCGGCATTCGGTTCGGCGCCGGCGTTGGCCGTCAGCATCTGCTCGACGGCCCCCTCGCTGGTGTCCGCGGCGGAAGACGTGCCGGCGACGATCTCGCGGTAGAGCTCTGAGGCCTCGAGCAGCTCGTCGTGGCTTCCCTGGGCGACGATGCGGCCGTGATCGAGCACGACGATCTGATCGGCGAGTTCGATCGTCGAGAGGCGATGGGCGATGACGAAGGTGGTGCGACCGGCCATCGCCTCGACGAGCGCGAGCTTGATGCTCTGCTCGGTGGAGGCATCGACCGACGAGGTGGCGTCGTCGAGCACGAGCACACGCGGGTTGGCGACGAGCGCGCGCGCGATCGCCAGACGCTGGCGCTGCCCTCCGGACAGCGTGACGCCGCGCTCGCCGACCTGGGTTTCGTACCCCTGCGGCAGCCGCGAGATGAACTCGTGTGCCTGCGCGTCGCGGGCGGCCTGTTCGATCTCGGCGGCGCTGACTGGAGGCCCGTCCGCCCGCGCGTAGGCGATGTTCTCGGCGACGCTCGCCGAGAACAGGAAGGGGTCGTCGCTGACGACGGCCACGGCGGCGCGCACGGAGCGCACGGTCACCTCGCGCACGTCGGCGCCGTCGAGCAGCACCTCGCCGGCCACGGGGTCATACAGCCGCGAGATCAGCGCGACGAGGCTCGTCTTGCCCGAGCCGGTGGGCCCGACCAGGGCGACGGTGCGCCCGGCGGGGACATCGAGGTTGATGTCGCGCAGCACGGCCCGTCCGCTCTTGGGCGCTGCGGGCACGGCATCCGCGAGGGCGCTCGCGCCGAGCTCGTCGCGCGGGTCCTCGTAGCGCAGCGTCACGTCGCGCATCTGCACGTGCCCGTTGCCGGGCGGCAGCTCGGGCGCGTTCGGCGCGTCGGTGAGGTGCGGCTCGCGGTCGAGCAGCTGGAAGATGCGGGCGCCGGATGCGGTGGCGCGCTGGGCGAGGTTGAGTGTGACGCCGAGCGCGCGCATCGGCGTGATCAGCATGTTGACGTACAGGTAGAACGCGGTGAACTGGCCGAGCGTGAGGTGTGCGTGGATCACAGACTCGCCTCCCACCAGCAGCACCGCCGCGAGCCCGAGCTGGGGCAGGAAGCCGATGACGGGGTTGTACGTCGCTTCCAGGCGCGTGGCGACCATCGCCTGGCTGAAGACACGACCGACCGTGTTGCGGAAGCGCGTCAGCTGCCGATCCTCGCGCGCGAATGCCTTGACGACGCGGACCCCCGAGATGTTCTCCTCGGCGTCGGCGGTCAGCTCGGCGATGCGCTGCTGCGTTTCCTGGATCGCCGGGCGCGCGCGGCGGCCGTAGCGGTAGGAGATCAGCACGACGAACGGCACGGGAACGAGCGCGATCAGCCCGAGCTGGGGGTTGATCGCGAGCATGACCGCTCCGGCGAGCGCGATCGTGAGGATCGACTGCAGGATGAACACGAGCCCGTAGCCAAGGAAGAAGCGCACAGCGGCGAGGTCGACGGTGGCGCGCGACATCAGCTGTCCGGTCTGCTGGTGATCGAAGAACCCCAGCTCGAGCCGCTGCAGCTGGCGGTAGATACGCTCGCGCTGGTCGTATTCGACCGCCAGCGACACGCGTCCCGCGACGATGCGACGCCAGTACATGAATACCCAGCGCGCGAGCACTGCGCCGAGGATCACCAGCGAGAGCACCAGCAGCGTGTGGCGGTCGTGCGCGCGCTCGAGCGCGTGGCCGTGGAGGTCCGCGGCGCCCTTGCGAATCGCTTCCACAGCGCGCCCGGTCAGCGCCGGCAAGGCGACGCTCATCACCATCGCGAGGCTCGCCAGCCCCCACGAGATGCTGAGGCCGCGCTTGTATGGCTTCAGGAACCCCAGTAGTCGATAGAAGGTCTTCATAGTTGTATAGTCAACGATTATCGCAGGGGCGCCCGAGGTGCGTGCGCTGCCCGCGGCGACGCTGTCCTAAGCTCCGCCGATGGTTCCGCTGCCGCCGAGCCGATCCCCGCATTCGGGCTCGCAGGCTGGGCCGCGGGCGGGGCTGTGCGCCTCATGCGCCCACCAGCAGCTCGTGCCCACCACGCGCGGTTCGGTGTTCTCGCTGTGCCTGCTCTCGCGCACCGATCCCGCGTATCCCCGTTATCCGCGGCTGCCGGTGCTCGAGTGCGACGGCTACGAGCGCCGCCAGGCGTCGTGAGCGCCTGTGCGACCGTCAAACCGCTGCGGCCTCGGCGGGCCGCTCCTGGGCTGCGCCCTCGCCCTCGCCCGAGGCGACGAAGTCGCGGCTGCGCACGAGCGCGAACCCGCACACAGCACCGGTGAACGCGACCGCGGAGGCGATGATCAGGATCGTGGTGAACCCGCTCGTGAAGCCGACGCGGTAGGCGTGGCCGAGGGCCGCGCGCGCGGCGGGGGGAAGGTGGCTCGCGACCTGTGAGACATCGCCGGAGACGAGCGCGCCGCTGAGCTGGCCGTGCGCGGCGCCGAGCACCTGGTGGCCGGGCGCGCTCGAGGACAGCACGGCGGTGGTCTTGCGCGTGACCTCGTGCTGGAAGACGGCGCCGAGGCCTGCGATCCCGGTGGCGATGCCGACCTGGCGGAAGGTGTTGTTGATGCCGGAGGCCATGCCGCTGCGCGAGTAGTGCACGACGCCGACCGCGGTGGAGGCGAGCGGCGGGTTGATCGTGCCGACGCCGAAGCCGGCGAGCAGGAAGCCGGGGATCAGCGTCGTCCAGCCCGAGCTGGGATCCACGGCGGTCATCGCGAGCAGCCCGGCGCTGACGAACAGCATGCCCACGCCGAGCAGCAGGCGCACGGGCACGCGGACGCTGAGTTTGCCCGAGACGGGAGCGACGACGAACGTCATCAGCGTGATCGGCAGGAAGCGCAGGCCCGCCTGCAGCGGGTCGTAGCCGAGCACGTCCTGGATGTAGAGGGTGAGGTAGAGGAACATCGAGAACATCGACGCGGACACGCAGAAGGCGACGATGCTCGCGCCGGCGAACGCGGGACGCCGGAACAGCGTCAGGTCGAGCATCGGGCGCGCCTGGCGGTGCTCGGCGATCAGGAACACCACGAACAGGAGCGCCGCGCCGATCAAGAAGCCGAGGATCCGGGTGGAGCCCCAGCCCTTTTCGTTGCCCTGGATCAGCGCGAACACGAGCAGGAACAGCGACCCGGAGAACGTGACGAGGCCGAGCCAGTCGACGCCTTTGGCGTCCGGGTCGCGCGACTCGCTGACCTGGCTGAGCGTCAGGAACACGGCGGCGATGCCGATCGGGACGTTGACGAAGAAGATCCATTCCCAGCCGATGCCCGAGGTGATCACGCCGCCGACGACCGGGCCGATCGCGACGGCCGCGCCGATCACGCCGCCGAAGACGCCGAAGGCGATGCCGCGCTCCTTGCCGTGGAACGCCTGCGCGATCAGCGCCAGCGAGGTCGCGAACATCATCGCCCCGCCGGTGCCCTGCACGGCGCGGGCGAGGTTGAGCATCAGCGGGCTGGTGGAGAGGCCGCACACGGCGGAGGAAGCCGTGAACACGATCAGGCCGGTGACGAACACGCGCCTGCGTCCGACCAGGTCCGCGACCGAGCCGGCCGTCAGCAGGAACGCGGCGAGCGTCAGCGAGTACGCGTTGACGACCCACTGCAGGTCCGAGAACAGGAGTGCAGCGAGCGCTGGATGTCGGGCAGCGCGACGTTGACGACGGTGATGTCCAGCAGCAGCATGAAGATCGCCACCGACACCGCGATCAGGGTCCACCATTTGCGCTCCACGCGGCTCCTCGCTTTCCTCTCCGGACGTGCTCCAAAGCACTATATGAACGGGGCTCCGGCCTTCCGGCCTGCGCCTGCGGCGTGCGCTCAGGCGTTGCCGAGGTGGCGTTCCAGGAACGGCACGATCTCCCGCCACAGCTTCGCGGCGGCCTCGGGCCTGTAGGTCGGCCGGTAGTCGGCGAAGAACGCGTGCCCGGCGCCCTCGTAGACGTCGACTTTGACCTCCTGCCCGCTGGCGGCGGCGCGCTCGCGCAGCTGCGCGCCGATCTCGGGCGAGGGGTTGGTGTCCTCGGCGCCGACGGCGGCGAGCAGCGGGCAGTGCAGTTCCTCGGCGCGTTCCAGCGGCGGCGTGGGGCGCTCGGGCGTCGAGCGCTCATCGGGCGTGGCTTTGTCGATGAAGCCGCCCCAGCAGTCGACGGCGGCGTCCAGCCGGTCGCTGGCGACGGCGAACAGCAGCGTGTAGCGCCCGCCCATGCAGAAGCCGATGCAGCCGAGCTTGCCGGTGGTGTCATCGCGCGCGCGCAGGTGGTCGGCGGCGCCCTCGAGGTCGCCGAGCACGGTCGCGTCGGACATCGAGAACAGCCGCTCGATCAACGCCTGCATGTCGCCGGCGGGCGGCGGGCCGCCTTCGCGCGTGTACAGGTCGACGCCGAGCGACACGTAGCCGAGGTTGGCGAAGCGGTTGGTGACGTCGCGGATGTGCTCGTTCAGGCCGCCGGCCTCGTGGATGACGATCATCGCGGGCAGCGGTTTCGTGGCATCGGCGGGGCGGGCGAGGTAGCCGTTGATCGGCGTGCCGATCGGCGCTGGGGAAGGTGAGCTCCTCGGCGACGATACGTGTTGGATCGGTGACGGCGCCGGGGACGCCCCCGGGGCTCGGCTTGACGGGGGTCGCGGTCATGCCTGCTGCTCCCTTCGGTGGGTGTCGCGTGTGGGCTACCCGCGCGAGGACGTGACGAGCGCGGAATCCGCCTCCAGCTCGCGGATCTTGCGTTTGGCGCGCTTGCGCGTCTCGAGCAGCTCGAGTTCGAGCTTGGCGAGCTCGGCGGCGCGGTGGCGCACGAGCTCGAGCTGGCGGTCGATGTGGCCGAGCGCCTCGCTGAGCAGCTCGCGGCGGCGCTCGGCGTCGACGTCGTCGCGGCGCAGCTGCGCGCGCACCTCGGCGCGCGCCTCCTCCGCGCTGAGCAGCGTCTTGAGCTCATCGAGCGACACGCCCAGCAGCTCCTTCAGGCGGATCACCTCGCGCAGGCGCTCGACCTCCTCGTCGGTGTAGAGGCGGTGCTGGCCGGCGGGCCGCGCGGGGGCCTCGGGCAGCAGGCCGATCTCCTCGTAGTAGCGGATCGTGCGCGGCGTGGTGCCGACGAGGCGGGCGACGTCTCCGATCCGGAGGCTCATACGGTGACCCGTCCGCTTGCGAGATCCTCGGCGACCTGGGAGGGGAGCTCTGAGGCTGTGCTCGTCCGGTTGCACGTGGCGCGGGCGCAGCAGGCAGACGAACACGCCCACCAGCGAGGTCGCGGCGAGCACCCACAGCGCGGCGTGCATGTTGGCGATGAACGGCGCGAGCTTCTGCTCGGAGAGGCCCTTGGCGAGGCCGGAGAAGACCGCGAACAGCGTCGCTTTGGGGATCGCGGAGGTGACGATCGCGAGCACGAACGCGATCGACAGCACCGCGCCGGTGTTCTGCAAGCAGCGTGCGCGCGCCGGCGGCGATGCCGCGCCGGTAGGCCGGCACGGTGCCCATCATCGCGGCCGTGTTGGGGCTGTTGAACATGCCCGAGCCGACGCCGACGACGAACAGCCACAGGCCGCTCTGCCAGTAGGCGCTGTGCACCTGAAGCGTCGTCATCGCGGCGAGGCCGGCGGCGGTGACGAGCATGCCGAGCGCGGCGAGCGCGCGCGAGCCGTGACGGTCGGCGTAGATGCCGGCGATCGGGGAGGCGATCAGCATGCCGAGCGCCAGCGGGATCAGCTTGACCCCGGCCTGGATCGGCGTGGCGCCCTGCGCGCCCTGGTAGTAGAAGACGAACAGGAACATCAGCGCGAAGCGCGCGAGCCCGTTGATGAACGACGCGGCGCTGGCGGCGGCGAACAGGCGGTTGCGGAACAGGCCGAGGTCGAGCATCGGCGCGCGCGAGCGGCGCTCGATCACGACCCACAGCGGCAGCAGCACGGCGGCGATGAGCAGCGCGCCGATCACGAGGCCGTCGTTCCAGCCGCTGATGCCGCCGCGCGAGACCCCGTAGACGAGGCCGGTGAGGCCGATCACGAAGGTGCTCGTGCCGAGCACGTCGTAGCCGCGCACGGAGTCGGGTTTGGCGAGCTCGCGCAGGATCAGCGCGCCCCAGGCGGCGCCTGCGAGCGCGAACGGCACGTTGAACCAGAAGACCCAGTGCCAGGAGATCGCGACGAGCGCGCCGCCGAGCACGGGGCCGAGCACGAGCCCGATCGCGGCGACCATCGTGTTGGCGCCCATCGCCAGTCCGAGCTCCTCCTTGGGGAACGCGTCGGTGACGAGCGCGGCGGCGTTGGCGAACAGGAACGCCGAGCCGATGCCCTGCAGGATGCGCCACAGGATCAGCACGGTGGCATCGCCGGAGAAGCCGGCGCCGAGCGAGGCGAGCGCGAACACGACGAAGCCGCCGACGTAGGCGCGCTTGCGCCCGAACAGGTCGGAGAGGCGGCCGGCCATCAGCACGAGCACGGTCGCGGCGATCAGGTAGGCGAGGATCACCCACACGAGCGCGAGCAGGCTCGTGTGCAGCGAGCGCTCGAGATCGGGCAGCGCGATGATCAGCGTCCCGGAGTTGGTGGCCGCGAGCAGCATGCCGAGGCTCGTGCACGACAGCGCCCACCACTTGTAGTTCGCGTGCCCCGCGGCGACGCCGAAGCGCGATGCGGGCGGGGTGGCGGCGCCGCTGACGCCGGTCGGCAGGGCCGCGTTCTCGCGCTCTGACCTCCGGCTTTTTGAATCTGACGTGAACGTAAGGATCACGATAGCAGGCGTGCCGGCGCGCGCTGCTAAAACGTGGGTATGGCAGCGAGCGGCCCGAAGGTCGTCAAGTCGGAGCAGGAGTGGCGCGAGCAGCTGACGCCGGCGCAGTACGAGGTGCTGCGCAAGGCCGGCACCGAGCCGCCGTTCACGGGCGAGTACGTCTACAACAAGGAGTCCGGCGACTACACGTGCGCGGCGTGCGGGGCGGTGCTGTTCAGCGCCGACACGAAGTTCGAGTCGGGAACGGGCTGGCCGAGCTTCACCGAGCCGGCGGTCGCGGAGGCGGTCGAGCTGCGCCCCGACAACAGCCTGCTCATGCGCCGCACGGAGGTCATCTGCCGCACCTGCGGCGGGCACCTCGGGCACGTCTTCGACGACGGGCCGGGTCCGACCGGCCAGCGCTACTGCATCAACTCGGCCGCGCTGTCGTTCGCGCCCGCAGCCACGCCCGCAGACACGCCTGACGAGTAGCCTTCCCCGGGCGATGATCATGCAAGACCAGTCGCGCCGGCTGTCCGAGCCGCTGCGCTGGGGCAGGCGCGAGAAGACGGTGGTCGCGGTGCTGCTCGGGTGCGTGGTGCTGGCGCTCGTCGGGCTGGGGGCCTACGCGCTGACGAGCGGCGGGCCGGCGCGCAAGGACTGCATCGAAGTCAACTTCGCCTCGACGCTCGGCGGCGCCACCGACCGCGCGTGCGGCGCCGCTGCGCGCAAAGTGTGCGCGACGCCGGGCGCGTTTCCGCACGAGGCGGCGGAACTGCACGCGTCGTGCCGGCGCGCCGGCTTCCCGGTCGATTGACCACTTTGCGCTGATTTTTTCGCGCCCTGATCGGCGTCCTCGCGCACGCCGCTCCCGGCCCGTGAGGGCCGTCTAGACAAATGTCGAAACGCACGGCCCAAGACTTGGCCAGGATGGCCCTACCCCGTCTCCCGCCTGGCGGATTTCATACCCGGAACCGTTATCGGCGAGCGGCGTTCGTGCTGCGTGGACGCGGTCCGCCAACTTAAAACAACTGTAGGAACGGAGGCACATGACCTGGCTGGCATACCCAAGTTGGCTGAACGCGGGGGACAACGCGTGGCAGATGACCGCGGCGACGTTCGTGGGGCTGATGAGCCTGCCCGGCCTCGCTGTGCTGTACGGCGGCGTCATGCAGAAGCGCTGGTCGGTCAACGCGATGATGCTCACGTTCGTCGCGTTCTGCGTGACGCTGATCGTCTGGTGTCTGTGGGCGTTCAAGATGGGCTTCGGAGCCCCGATCGCGCACAGCGGCTCGGGTGTCTTCGGGACCAAAGGCTTCCTCGGGACCTTTCTCGGTGAGCCCGGCAGCGTCCTCAGCCACACCGGCGAGGAGGCGCAGGCGATCATCCCGTCTGTCACGGAAGGCCCGCCGTTCCACTTCCCCGAGGCCTCGCTCGTGTACTTCCAGTTCGTGTTCGCCGCGATCACGCCGATCCTGGCGCTCGGCTCGGTGCTCGGGCGCGTCAACTTCAAGGCGTGGATCCCCTACGTGGCGCTGTGGATCACGGTCGTGTACACGGTCAACGCGTTCCTGATCTGGGGCGGCGGCTACTTCGCCGCGCACGGCGCGCTGGACTACTCCGGTGGGTACGTCATCCACCTCGCCGCGGGTGTCTCCGGCTTCGTGTTCGCGGCCGTCATCGGTCCACGCCTGCAACGAGATCGAGAGGTCGACGCGCCCAACAACCTGCTGATGCTGGCCGTCGGCGCCGGTCTGCTGTGGCTCGGCTGGAACGGCTTCAACGGCGGGGACTCCTACTACGCGGGCGCCGATGCGTCGGCGGCTGTGCTCAACACGAACCTGTGCACCGCCGTGGCGATGATGGTGTGGATCGCGTGGGACTACATCTTCCGCGACAAGCCGTCGATGATCGGCGCGGTCAACGGGATGATCACAGGGCTGGTGGGTATCACCCCTGCCGCCGGGTTCGTCAACGGCTGGGGCGCGATCATCATCGGCGTCGTCGACGCGACGATCGTCTGGATGGCGATCCGCTACCTCAGCCGCGTGCGACCGTTCAGGGACGTCGACGACACGCTCGGGGTGATCTTCACCCACGGCATCGCCGGTCTGTGCGGCGGTCTGCTGGTCGGGCTGCTCGCCGACCCAGCGATGGTCGAGTACATCGGCGTCGGCGGCGCGTCCAACCTGCCGGGCAAAGAGGGTCTGCTGCTCGGCGGCGGCTGGACGCTGCTGCGATGGCAGGCCGAGACCGCCGGCTGGGTGATCGCGTACACCGCTGTGGCGACGTTCATCATCCTGAAGGTGATCGGCATCTTCATCCCCTTGCGGCTATCCGACGAGGAGCTGGAGATCGGCGACCACGCGATCCACGGCAACGAGGTCTACCCGTCGGACGTGCCGACGCTCGGCGGCCCTCACCCGCCGGCGTGGCAGCCGGGTGCCGGCGGCACGCTGCCCGCGGGCGCAGGAGCGTCATAGGCGGCAATCGCTTCTCCCGGCGCGGGCGCGGCCTCCCCACGGACGCGCCCGCCAAGGGTTGAGGACAGACGACGGCCCCGCTTCGGCGGGGCCGTCGGTCTTTTCGAGCGCTGGAAGTGCTCGAGGGCCTGACCGCGAGCGTGTGCAACCGCACACACGGGCATGCGCCGCTGCTTCATGCTGCGTTTCGATCACTGAGTCCGTCTGGCACTCCCCGAAATGCGAGGTCATCATGAGCAGCTTCGGTGCAAAATCACAAGCGAACGCGTTTCGTGCGCAGGCCGGTTCCAGTCGCGCGTCTGCTGCGCAGCGCAGTGGAGCGAGCGCCGCCGCGGCGCGCGCGCAGGCCAACCACTTTGACGCGTTGGCTCAAGCGGCGGATGCGAGAGGACGGGCGGCGCGATTCCGCGAGCAAGAGGCCGGACTCAAGCGGAGTCGGGATCGGCAGCGTGTGGGTGCGTTGCGCTTCACCCACGAACATCCTCCGCGGTCGACCGTTGGAGAACGCGGTGCGCCTGCCACGGGAACGGTAGGTCAAGGTATCGTGCGCGACCTGCAGTGGCAGGTCGAGGCACATCTCCACATCAACGTCTGCAGGTTCCGGATCGAACGACGTAACGCTGCGGGCGATCCACTTCCCTCGGTCCCCGTCGAGATGCGCTCGATGTCCTTCAAGGGCAACATCAGCAGCGGCGATTGGGTGGAGGTTCGCGAACAGTGGATTCCCGGCCAGGTGCTGCGGCCCCATCGGGTCGAGAACCTCACAACGAAGACGCCGTTCGCCAGTACCTACGGGGTAGTGAACAAGTTCCAAGCCTTTCCGATCCTGTTCCGCCATCCAATGGTTCTGGTAGCAGGGCTGCTGGGAGTCGCCGCAGTTGTCGTCGTCCTCTACGTGGAGGTGTTCTCTACCGGCATTGGGGTGTTCAAACAGGTACAGTCAATCACCAGCGTCGAGGAGCACGCGGCGTTCAGCCTGTCACGCTCGTCCGGTACGCCGAACGGCAAGATCGCGGTCTCTGGCGCCCACTGGCTGCCGCGGGAAACGGTTATCTTCCGGTACGGTCCCGAAGAGGTGGGGCAGGCCGTTGCGAATTCTAAAGGGGTGTTCAGCAACGCGACGATCACCATCCCGAGCAACGCGAACGGGTTCTTCCGGACGATCACGGCGACTGGCGAAGGAACCAGCGTGGGCCGCGAAGAGCAGTTCACCGTTACCGGTGTCAGGAACGAAGCGCAGGAACTCATGCGGCAGGCTCAGGAATCCCAGCGGCGTACTGAAAGCGCGGTGAGGCAAGCGCAGGCGAATGGGTGACGTGACCGCTCGCCGGCCGCTGCCCTATGGCGGCCGGAGGGGCCGAATTTGAACCAAGGCGACGGACCTGTGTGCGATTGACGCCGCAGGTCCTGCGCCGAGCTGGATCGCGCGTAACGGAGATCAATTTCCTCGCGACCTACTAGGAGCCGGAATGAAACTTCCGAACTTCACCCCAGCTGATGCCAACCTCAGCACGCCTGAGGGAATAGAGCAGTCGGTCGGAGGCGCGGTAATCGCCCCAGGAGCGACTGTGAATGGGCCGCTCGACCCAGTCATGCTGCGATTTGCCGACGGGATGGCCGAGCGCATGGCCCGTTCGTCCGGCGAGCAGCTCGTCATATCCCACGGGACGAACCACAAACGGTTCGTGGAGAAGAACGGGAAGGTCACTACGACCGAGTCCCAGCACGCGCTCGGCCAAGCCGTGGATCTCAAGATAAACGCGTCGGACGATCCGCTGGGCGACCGGATAGCCGCCGCGGCCCTCATCCAAGCGGGCATCGCACCCGAGCAGGCGACGGCGTGGGCCCACACAGGAGGCACTCGCAACGTAATCGACGTCGTTCATGGCCTTCGCGTTCAAGTCATCTGGAAGGCGGATGGGCATCACGATCACGTGCATGTCGGAATACGCGCTGCCAGCGGGCAAGAGATGGCGAATGCTCTAAGAGGAGCCGCGCATCCGCCGCAGCCCCGCCACAGCCCTGCCCGGTCCGGGCCGGCACACGAGAGCGCAAGCTCCGCGCATCCCACTCCCCCGCCCGCCATGCCCGAGCTCTCTGGACACGCACCGTCAGCGCCAACGTCAGCCGCGTCGACCCCGCCTCCGCCACCAACGAACACACCGCCTGCTTTGCAGTTCCCAGGCGGCGGAGCTACGCCCTCACTGCGTGTTTCGCCTTCGACCGAGCCAACGCCGACCGGCGCGCCGGTATCGAACGCATCGCCAACCACGGCGGCGTCGTCGCGGCCCGACCCGGCGCCGCACGCCGACTCGCCAGCCATTGGCACGGCATCGAGCAGTTCGATGCCGCCAGCAGCCGACTCGCCACCCACCAACATGTCATTTTCCCCCGATAGCCCATCGACCGCCACGGCAGTGACGGATACCGGCGCGGGTAACATTTTCGTCCCCTGGGCCGACGCGTCTGGCCACAGCACCCCCGGCGTGGTTTTGCCTCTCTCCCTGGACCCGACTAGTGCCCACGATCTCGATCCGTCGTTGTTGCTGGATCACTCGAGCGCCGGGTGGCAGCGGTTGCTGGACTTCTATGCACTGCCGCCGGATTCCGACAAGGCACCGCCAGCGCCTTCGCACGATCCGCAGCCGTCGGACGACGATCCCGGTGGACTATTCGGCTACGACGACGGCGTCAGCCTCGACGACGGCACCGGTACGAGCGACACCAGCACAGACGTAGGTGACAGCACGGCCTTCAATGACGGAGCTGGGTTCGATGACAACGCCGGGTTTGACGACGGCACTGGCTTCGAAGACGGTGCTAGCGACGCCGGCGCGGGGTTTGACGATGGTGGGGGGGCGAGCGACGTCGGTACGGGGTTCGACGATGGTGGCATGGGGTTTGATGACGGTGGCGGTGGGAGCGATGCGGGGATGGGGTTTGACGATGGTGGGGGGGCGAGCGAAGCCGGGACCGGCTTCGATGACGGTGGCAACGACGCCGCCACAGGGTTCGACGATGATGGCATGGGGTTCGATGACGGTGGCGGTGGGAACGATGCGGGGATGGGGTTTGACGATGGCGGGGGGGCGAGCGATGTCGGTACGGCGTTCGACGATGGTGGCCTAGGGTTCGATGATGGTGGCGCCGGCTTCGATGACGGTGGTGGGGGGAGCGATGCCGGGATGGGCTTCGACGATGGTGGCGGGGGGAGCGAAGCGGGGATGGGCTTCGACGACGGTGGTGGGGGGAGCGATGCCGGGATGGGCTTTGATGACGGTGGCGGGGGGAGCGATGCCGGGATGGGCGTTGATGACGGTGGTGGGGGGAGCGATCCCGGGGTGGGATTCGATGCCGGTGGCGGCGACACTGACACTGGGTTCGACGATGGTGGCGCCGGCTTCGATGACGGTGGTGGGGGGAGCGATGCCGGGATGGGCTTCGACGATGGTGGTGGGGGGAGCGACGCCGACACAGGCTTCGACGATGGTGGTGGCGGGAGCGACGACGGCGGCAGCGATGACGGCGGGAGCGATGACGGCGGCACCGATGACGGTGGCGGCGAATGATGTTGGCAGCGACCACGGTGGTGCTTGATCCTCGAATCAAGGGTTGTCAAATAGCCTCAGCCGGAATCGGCCGCGATTCACGCCACGCAGTCTGATCACGGACGCGCCGACTACTGCTGAGCTGTCAACCCGACGGGGCAACTGACGCCCGTCCCGCCGAGCCCGCAGTAGCCGCCGGGGTTCTTGGCGAGGTACTGCTGGTGGTAGTCCTCGGCGTAGTAGAAGGGGTGCTCGGCGTCGAGCTCGGCGAGCTCTGTGGTGATCGGGCCGTAGCCGACGGCGTTGAGCAGCTGCTGGTAGGCGTCGAGCGACGCGACCGCGGCGGCGCGCTGCTCCTCGTCCTGCCACATGATCAGCGAGCGGTACTGGGTGCCGACGTCGTTGCCTTGGCGCATTCCCTGCGTCGGGTCGTGTCCCTCCCAGAAGAGCCTGAGCATGTCCGGGTAGCTGGTCTTAGCGGTGTCGAACGCGACCAGCACCACCTCGGCGTGCCCGGTGCGACCGCTGCAGGCCTCCTCGTAGGTGGGGTTGGGCGTCGTTCCGCCGGCGTAGCCGACCGCGGTGGTGTAGACGCCGTCGGCTTCCCAGAAGATCCGCTCGGCGCCCCAGAAGCAGCCCATGCCGAAGACCGCCGTCTGGACGCCCTCGGGAAACGGTCCCCGCAGCGGCGTGCCGAGCACCTCGTGTCGCTCGGGCACGCGCACTTCCTCGGTGCGTCCCGGCAGCGCGTCGGCCGGGTCGACCATCGTGCTCTTGCTGCGTCCGAAAAGCCCCATGCGCTCAGGCTAGCGCGATCCCGCGCGCGAGCCATGCACGCGCCGCGCGAGCGCTTTGCTCCGCGGGTAGAGTCACGCCGGTGTCAACGTTCGGGGCTGCACGCACGTCACCGACCTGCTCCGCGTGGAGCTCCAGGCGGCGCGCGTGAGCGAGCCCGCGGCGGTCCGCTACGAGGTCACCGGACGCGTCGCGCGCCTGACGCTCGATCGTCCCGAGCGCGGCAACGGGATCACAGCGCAGCTCGTCAGGGAGCTGGTCGCGTGCGTCGAGCGCGCTGACCTGGATCCGGCTGTGCACGTGCTGGTGCTCGCGGGCGCCGGCCCGGGCTTCTGCGGCGGCTATGACCTCGTGGAGAGCGCCGAGAGCGCCGGCGCGCACATGGGGGCCGCGGCGACGGCCGGCGCGCCCGCGGGCTCGCCGCTGGACCCGGCGGTGATGGCCGCGAACCACGACCCGGACGCGACGTGGGACCCGATGGTGGACTACGCGATGATGAGCCGCAACGTTCGCGGCTTCATGAGCCTGCTGCATTGCGGCAAGCCGGTGGTGTGCATGGTGCACGGCTTCTGCGTGGCGGGCGGCACCGACATGGCGCTGTGCTCGGATCTGCTGGTGATCGCCGAGGACGCGAAGATCGGCTATCCGCCGGCGCGCGTCTGGGGCTCGCCCACGACCGCGCTGTGGGCGCACCGCGTCGGCCCGCAGCGCGCCAAGCGGCTGCTGTTCACGGGCGACTCGTTGTCGGGCAGCGAGGCCGTGGAGTGGGGGCTCGCGATCGAGGCGCCGCCGTCAGAGCGCCTCGTGGAGCGCACGGAGATCCTGCTCGAGCGGATCGCACGGATGCCGCTCAACCAGCTGATGATGATGAAGCTGCTGGTCAACCAGACGCTCTTCGCCCAGGGCCTCTACGGCGCGCAGATGCTGGGCACGGTGTTCGACGGGATCGCCCGCCACACCGCGGAGGGCCACGCGTTCCGTGCACGCGCGAGCGAGGCCGGATTCCGCGAGGCGGTGCGCGAGCGCGACGAGCCGTTCGGCGATCTGGGGCGCTCGACCTTCAAGGGCTGACGCTGATATGCGATCGTACGCGCGTGGCGATCATCCAGGTGAGCAGACCACTTGGCCGCGAGCTGCAGCGAGTGTTTCCATCGCGGCCGTTCAACGTGCGCTTCTGGGACGGCGGCACGGTTGCGGCCACCACCGAAAACGGGGCACCGACGTTCTTCGTGAGGCGCCCGACGGCGCTCGCTCACGTCCTCTCGGCGCCGGGCACGCTGGGGCTCGGCCGGGCGTATGTGGACGGCTCGCTGGCGGTCGATGACCTCGACGGTGCGCTGCGCGTGGTCGACGCGTTCGAACCGCCGCCGCTGAGCCTCGCCGACCGCGCGCGGCTGGCGCTGGCGGCGGCGACCGCCGCGCTCCCGGGCGGGCTGCCGCGCCGTCCGAGCATCGAGCTGCTGCTGCGCGGGCGGCTGCACAGCGCCGAGCGCGACGCGGCGGCGGTGCGCTACCACTACGACGTCGGCAACGACTTCTTCGCGCTGTTCCTCGACGACTCGATGACCTACAGCTGCGCGGTCTTCTCCAAAGGCGCGCAGACGCTCGAGGAGGCGCAGCGCAGGAAACTCGAGCTGGTGGCGGGCAAGCTCGACCTTGAGCCGGGGATGCGCGTGCTCGACGTCGGCTGCGGCTGGGGGAGCTTCGCGATGCACGCCGCGCGTGAGTACGGCGTGCACGTCACGGGGATCACGCTTTCGCAGAAGCAGGCCGAGCGCGCGCGCGAGCGCGTCGCGGATGCGGGCCTCACCGAGCAGGTGGAGATCCGCGTGCAGGACTACCGCCAGCTCGCGCACGGCACCTTCGACGCGATCGCGAGCATCGGCATGTCCGAGCACGTGGGGGAGAGCCAGATCGACGTATATGCGCGCACGCTCTTCTCGCTGCTACGACCGGGCGGCAAACTGCTCAACCACGCGATCTCGGCGCTCGATCCGAACGCGACTCCGCTGGACGACCTGTTCTCGACGCGCTACGTGTTCCCAGACGGCGAGCCGTTGCCGCTCTCGCGCGTGCAGCTTGCGCTCGAGCGCGCGGGCTTCTGGACGGGACACGTGGAGGGCTTTCGCGAGGACTACGCGGAGACGCTGCGTCACTGGACGCGGCGCCTGGATGAGCACCTCGACGAGGCCGAGGGCCTCGCCGGCGCCGAGCGCACGCGCGTCTGGCGGCTCTACCTGCGCTCCGCCGGCCACGGCTTCGAGGCGGGCGAACTGGCCGTCTACCAGGTACGAGCCCGCCGCCCGCTGTAGAATGGCGCCACGTTGCGGATGTAGCTCAGCTGGCTAGAGCGTCGCCTTGCCATGGCGAAGGTCGAGGGTTCGAATCCCTTCATCCGCTTCAAGCGAAAGCCCTGTAAATCGCAGGGTTTTCCGCTTTTCAGGGTCGGACAAAGGCGAGGCGCCGACAGGATGGGTACCGCGATTGGGTACCAAACGCACGGGTGTCAGCGAGCGACGTTGGCTATCTCGGACTCATAGACGAGCTCGTCGCCCACGAGCCGATCCGCTTCGGCGTCGAGGTGCCCGCGATCGTCCGTCGTTGCCTCGGCCGGTCTATCGAGGTCGTCAGACGGTTCATCGACCGTCGCCGAGTCCCAGCCGATCGCCGTTGAACCCGAGTGTTCAGGGAACCGCTCAGGGCTATAGCGGCGAAGGCGCTGCGATTCCCGCTCAAGCTGCCTGTCGGCCTCGATACGTGCCGCGACCTCGCTAGGTGTCGAGGTGCATGTCTGCGGCGCGGTCCAACGGACGCCGACGCGCCTGAGTTCGACTTCGCGTTCGCCCTGCCATTCGGGCGGCGCACCCGTCGCGGGAATCGGCTCGAAGTCGCCATCAATCACACGGGCTTCGACCGTGCCGCGGTCGCATTTCAGCGTCTCCGCGAGTCCTACGATCGCCGCTTCTTTCCGAGCGACAATGTTGGCGAGCATCGCGTCTAGCCAATATCGATCGGCGAGAGTGTCCTTGCGTGGCCGACCGGGGCGCATGAGCTTTAGACAGTGGTCAAGCGTGAAGCCCGTCGCATCTTCAATGATCTGAGACACGTCGCGCTCGGCGGAAGGTCGGCCCTTGTCCAGTCCGCTTGCTCGGAAGACAGAGAAGCCGAAAGCATCTTGCTTGTCGGGGCTGGTATTGATTCCGTGCGCGTGGAGGCTGTGAAACTCACCCGCGTCGTCGCGTCCCGCACTCTGGCGATAGGGAGCGGGCGCCGAGTCCTCATCGTCGTACAGACCCTCAAGCGGGTGCGGTGAATTACGAAGCCATTCGCCAATGACTCCCGTGGGTATGCCGTAGACGCGGGCGAGTTCGTCGAGGTCTAGATCATTGTCGTGTGTCTGGGCGTCTCGCTCAATGAGAATCGCTTCGAGATAAACTGGTCTGCCCTCCTGCATGAACAGCTCGTGCGCGACCCTCGCCAGTGCGCGGAGTCGGCTCTCAAGCTCATCACCGTCGGAGGCATAGCGGGCGAGCTTGTCGGTCAGCGATAGGCGGGTCACACCCTTGAAGGGTCGTAGCGAGTCGGTGAGCCTGATGCGTGCCTCGGGCGCCTTCTTCGCTCGACCACGTTCCGCCTTACCGACCTCGTCGCCACGGGGCGTGAATCGCGCAACGGCGCCGACCGCCTCTAGCGCAAGTCCACGTCGCCGAGCGCGCAGCGCCTTGACGGCTTCTAGGCCCGTCTCAGGGGTTTCACCGGCAGGTGCGGGCAGCTCGGCGGCGGCGCGGACGAGTAGCTTCTCAAGCTCGGCGACTGCGGCCTGCGAGAACGTCAGAAGCCGCACGTAGACGGCCAAGATCCTGCGGAGCGGGTCGCCGTATCGGACATAGGGTTCAGCATCGAGCGCGTGCAGATAGACAGACGCGAACTCGCGGCCCTCCGCTTGCAACGCTCGGACGTAGGGCGTTGTGGCCTCGTCCGTCCTCATGTGGACTCGCCTACGAGTAGCGCCTCGATCTTCGACCGGAGAAAGAGTCTCCGCCGGCCGAGCTTGCGACTTGGCAGCGCCCCAACCCTGGCGAGGTGTTCGACCGTGCTCTGCGGCATGTGAAGCAGCTTGGCGACCTCAGAGGCGCACATGACATCAGCCGCGGTGAGTGGAGTGGTCATAGAGGTGACTATCGCCCGTGCCTGTGCGACAGAGTGTTCATTCGACGAACGGTACCCCGCGACTGTGCAGCAGATTCCATGCCGATAACGCTAAGCGCCGACTCTGCAACATCCATGGATGGAACGCTACGGCGGCGCTGTGCTGCAACTCGTTTCATTCGGACAACACTAAGCGCCGACAGGTCGATCAATCTCCATACCGTCACGCTAAGCATCCACCGGACAACCACTTCTAGTCTCCATACCTACACACGCTAAGCGCGGACCGGACAGCTAGCGCACGTCACACACAAGCGTGTCCGCAAGGAAACCCCCGCACTAACCGCGCTACATAGGGAGGAGCGTTCAGCGAAACCGCCCCTCGCGTAGTAAGCGGCGCGACGGTCTGCGGGGGTGGAAGCCTCCACTCCAAACTAATGCCAACCGCCAAGGATCAGCGCTCAGACCGCGTATCTCGCGGTGATCGAGCACCTGGCGACGGTTGTCTATCCCGCCTATCCTCGCCAGGGAAATGATCTCCTCGCAATACGCATTGACGCGAAGCCGAGAACATCCGACCCACTCCGAAGGGAGCCATCCACATGAAGCGCCAGCGCGTCGTACCCGACACCATCGCCCCTGACCTCCAGTGGACCTACGAAGATCGCAAACCCCGACGCACTCGGCTGCTACACGAAAGCGAGCCCGTCCAAGTCACGATCGTCGCGCGCGATCCGGTATCGGACGTTGACGCGGGCCGCGTTCAGAGGACCGTGTCAGCACTGTCTCTCGGCGACAGACTTGAGGCTGCCGCGTGGTACAGTGCGCGCTCTTTGCCGAGACAACGGGGAGGCTATCAGCAGATCATGCGCACCTTCAAGCGCCCTCAACAGCGACTCGCAGCCTGCGCGCTGCCGGTCGCCTTCCTTGCCGTGAGTTGCTCGCTGCTGATCTCGCCGCTTGCGTCAGGAGCGCCGCGCCTCGAATGTCACTTTGGAACCGCCCACTACAACACCGTCCTCTGCGGCCTCACGAAAAGGAAGGGCGGCGAAGAATGCGCCAGGGTCTCGCACGAGGCTCCGGGTGTGCCAGTTGCCGGATATGTCGCCGGGTCTACTAGCGCATATCGGACTCGCTTCCAAGCGGAAGGGCTGACGGGCTGCGACCCCGCGGGGGTCAGGACGGTGACTTACTTCCAGGAGCTGCGAAACGGCACGGAAGGGGCGTTCGTCCGCAGCGGAAGGATCACAACCCGAGCGACGAACGCACGCTTCAAAATCGACGAAGTACAGTCACTCCCGTATAACTGTGGGGTGGACGCGCCAGGCAGCGCCGTACGCGCGGTTGTGCGCTTGACATGGCATCCCTCTAAAGGATGGGGTGGCGGTCAGTCGACCCCAGATGAACTAGTCAGTACGCCGTCGGCGATCTGTCCAGCGTAAAAGGCGGCCTGTCACAACGCTGCAACTTATTCCAAGTCGGCTTCTATCCGAGCGCTCGCCAGAGAGCAGCCGAATCCTCCGGTCCCGCTCCCACAAGTCCACCCATCGACCCGCGTGTACGATTCTGCCGAGTCGGCGCCTTCGTGATGTTCGCCCTTGTCTGTGAAGAGGTCGCCGAACACTTTACGCGCGATCGGACAGCTCACGCCTACGCCGGCCGTGATTGCGTATTGGCCAGACGGACCCGGAAGACTTTCGCAATCGTTGCCAACGAGCGCGCCGCGCGTGGGGGTCGCCGAGGATTCACCTGACGAAGGTTCCGGCCGGGTCGTCGGCGTGGTCGCGTTCGGCGCCGTCGCCAGCGCAGGTGTGCTCTGGGCTTCGAGTTCGTCCACCGCGGCGTTGTAGTCCGAGACCTGGCCAGGCGCGAACGTGATCGTAATGAGGCCATGATGAGCACCGGGGAACGTCAGGACGAACCCCTGGCCGGTCATTCTGCCCACGAGGGCCTTAGTTGAGCCGAGCCCTTCATTGAGCGTGAGCGTCAGCCCGTTATTTGCGGTCGTCCCGGTGAAGGCTCGTGAAGACGATTCGACGCCCGCGCCTTCGCCTTCCTTTGCGATCGCCTCCTGCAACGAGCCGGTCAGGCTGTTGCCGGCTCGCGTCCATTGAATGAAAACGCGCGCGTTGCTCGCGCGTCCCACGTAGGACCCGGCGGCTGATTCTCCGCCACTGCCGCAGGCGCTAAGCACGAGCGCAGCGGCACCGCTCGCTAGGAGAGCGGATAGCCTCATCCCGCAGGCTCCACCACTCGTTGCCAGTAACCGACGAGCCCGAGCACCACGGTCAACGCTCCGAGGATCACGAGCGCCCACGCGCCGATGCGGAGTAGGTCATAGACGGTATGGCTGAGGCCAAGATGGACTTCGTAGCGGCTTCCGGCTCCAAGTCCGCAGGTGCCTTCTTCTTCGCTGGGGTGACGGCAGGCGTATATGACTGCGGGTGCGTGGCTGTGCGCCTCGATGAAGGCAGCGATGCCGATGATGATCGCCACAGCTCCCCCGTAGACCCTCCACATGGGGCGCGAGTCTACCGGCGACCTCAGATCAATCCTTTAGCGCCTCGCGCACCAGTTCGGCCGGTGTCATGTCCAACGCCCGCGCAAGTCTGACGATCGTCTCAAGCGTCGGGCCGCGCAAGCCGCGCTCGATCGTGGACAGGTGGCCGTGTGCGAGGCCGCTCGATCGCGTGACCGCGTCATGACCGATGCCGCGCGCAAGTCGAATCCGCCGACGCCCTCGCCGAATGTCGTCGCCACATTGGCTGGCACACGGATCGACGATGCCCGACCGGCGCGACGCGCGCAAGGCGTGTCTCCGACTCGGGATTGAGGGCCAGATCGCTCCAAAGGCCCCTCGCAGCATCCGGCACTTCCGGCATGCTGTGGCCAATGGTGGACGACCCCGCACTTGCAGACCTCGAAGACCGGGCTGAGTTTGAGAGGCAGCAGTTTGCGCTGTACGACACTCGCAGGCTGTCAGGCGAGACCCAGGCCAACGCCGTGGTCGCGGCAGCGCTCGCGGTAGCCGCATTTGTGCTCGCGGACTACGCTCGCCAACCGCACCCGCATGTGGGCTTGATCGTGGGCTTGATCGTGGCCCTGGTGGGCCTCGTTTGGGCCGTCGCCTGGGCGAATCTAGCTCGCTTTGTCTCGTGGACGACCCCGAGATGTCTAGGGGGTGCAAAGCTGGCACCAGAGGAGCGGCCGTCTGACATCGTCAAGCGAACCCTTTACGTCGTCCGGCACTCGCCCGACGTGGACCGGATTGTCCTGCGTCGAAGGATCCTCGAGCATTGGCTGGCTCGCGCGGAAAGCGCGTTCAAACTCAGCGAGCTAAAGGACACGCGGCTTCGATGGTCGTTGTTGGGGTTTGTCGGGCCGTTGGTGTACTTCGCCGCACGATTGTTGTCGTAGCCACACACATCTAGCTAGCGGGGCTTCCAGCGGTCCAATAGGCGACGCTCCCGCCTTCCCACGTCCAACCCGAACGAGAGATCACTTCTTGATGCGTTCGGCATCCTCAGGGTCGCCGTAGTGGGCCATCCACAGGTCCATATACAGAGCGCCGTAGGTCGGGATGAACTCGGCTTTGCATCGCGCAGGCGTCAGCAGCTTGTTCTTCCATTCCAGGGGCGCGCGAGGACGGTTTTGGGCATCCTTCTCGCGCTTGTGACCTCGCGGGTAGCTCGACAAGATCCAGTGGTGGCTTGCCCTGTTGCGCATGGCGTTGAGGTCGGCCAAGAGCCTATAGCTATCTTTTCCGATAACCCCCAGGCGCGCGGATAGGTCAATCGTGTCGGCACTCCCCAGGCCTTGGATATATGCAATGTCTTGATCGGCGGTGAACGTTTCCGGACCGTCGACCTGGCGTAGTGCCTCGTACGTCATGGCCTTCAGCAGTTCCTCGGAGATTAGATGAAAGTGCAGGACCACCATGCGAACGGCATCGTCTCGGAACTGGTCCGCCATGACGTAACGAGTGGTCTCATCGTCGTTATCGAAGGCGTATAGCGAGTCCAAAAGCTCGCGGGCTTCAATTACGGACTGAGGCTCGTTCGACACTAGGACAGCTCGGACGGAAACTGCTTCTCTAGCGCTCGGATCGTCTCGTGCGCGATCTGGCGCATTGCAGCCTCAACGACGTTTGAGTCCGGCGGCTGCAATGCCTCGATATCAATCTTCTCGGGCAAACCACCACCCGGAGGGATCTCGACTGGGCCGCTGAGAACGCCAAGCGTGTCTATGCGAAGGTCGCGATATGTGATCTCTACGCTCGGATCGACATGGGCGCCCCCCTCCTGATTAGCGAGGACGCGAATGAAGTCCCATCGGCTGTGAGTTATGCCGGTACTCCCTCGCACCGCAACGGCAGACATCCATTGGGGCAGTTTCTTCCACGTCGCCTGTGCCATTCGGGCGTCGAGCGGGGCGATCCAGCGCATCCCCTCCGGAGTGTCAACGAGGTCCACCACGCCGCCGGGTCCCCCAGCATTTAGCACTACCTGCTCGTCACTTCCCGCCTTGGTGCCCATAAGCTGGACTCCCATCCCAGGTCCGATCGGCTGAAAGTCAAGAATCGCTGTATCCGGAAGGACAATTGACTTGTGCGCTCCGAGCTGTTGCATGAGCGATTGCCCTCTGCTTGAGCTGAAAAGCACCCGGCAGGTGCCCGCGAGGCGCACCGCCTCATCCTCAGCACCAGCGTCGAACGCCTGTGCGGAGCGCACTAGAAATGCGTATTGACTACGCAGGCGCTCGACCGTCTCATCGTGACTGCGAGGACTGCGGGCGGGATCAGTAGAAGACATCGGCCGCGAGAATAGCGGCCAACGCCGATGGACTTGCCCTTGCGCCTCGCGGGCACCTGCCCCCAGCGCACGGGGCGGCGGTTATCCTCTACGCCATGAACCGCCGCACGATGCTCTCCGCAAGCCTCGCTTGCGCCGCCATCTTGGCGCTGCCCGCAGCAAGCTCCGCAGCAAAGCTCCCCGGGTTGCTCCCCATGCTTACCGGCGTTAGGTTCGTAGTACGGCCTCCTGTAATCGGCTACACAGGAGACGGAACCGGCTATATCGGTGGTTCAGAAGGGCGCGGGAGAATCGAGGGCAGAAACGAGTTCGGTCGAATCTCTTGGCTGACGTGGACTAACCAAGCTGCAACGGGAACCGGCGCGCTGTGGACCGACAACGGCATCCCCAACGATGCAGAAGGGACCTTCTCATCTGTCCCGGTCAAAATACGCGCCTCTGCTCCCCAGAATGGGCACTTCACGCGCCTAACGCTGCGCTATACGGAGAACGGCGAAAGCTTCATGCTTGAGCGCGGCGTTCGCCATGAGTCGTTCCCAGGTCAGAGCTTCTACGAATATTACGTCGCGCGCGCGGTTCGGGAATATCCGTAGTAGGCGCTGACGCGGCGCGAGCTGCCCGTGCGCCTGCCTCAGAGGGCCGTCGGTGTGCCCTAGCATGCTGCGCCACGTCCGAACGCGTCACGCCGCGCTCTAGCAGTATTGCGTGGCGTTCGGCTGCCGTCGTGCCCATTGGGGTCAAGCGGGTGGGGTAGTACCTGGAACCCTGAGTTGCCTACGCCTGGTGGCCGGTCTTCTATCAAGTTGACGGTCAAATCGCAGCGTTTTTGGGGCAATCCCCCGTGAATCCGGGCCGTTTCGCCGTTTCGACCCCGTCGAGAACGGTGCCACACGGGCGCAAACGCGCTCAGAACCGCTCAGAACGTGCTCTAAGGCGCTCGTTTCGTTTCTCTAACCCCTGGCCAGCGGCCTTCGGCTGCCGACCGTTACCGGAGGACCCAATGGCTGATGACATCCCCGCACCGCCGCGACATCTACGCAAAGACGGCAAGGACTTCTGGACGACGATCGTCACAGAGCACGATCTCGAATCGCAGCAGCTCGCGTTGCTCTGCATGGTCTGCGAGCAGTTCGACCTTCAGGAGCAGGCGCGCAAGGTGATCGCCAAGCAGGGGATGACCTACACGACCAAGACGGGCGCGATCAAGCCGCGCGCCGAGCTGAGCATTGAACGGCAAGCGGCGCGGCTGATCTCGACATTGCTCCGTCAGCTCGCGCTCGACAAAGACCCCGGTCCGGCCAAGCGTGGCCGTGTCGTGCGGAGTAGGGAGCGCTCCGCGAGGGCGAACACCACGCGCAGAGCATCGGCGGCATCGTAATGGGGAAAATGACGAGCAATCGAGCGCGGGCGCAGCGAGCGTCCGAGACGCCGCGAGCGGCGACGAGCACGGAGACGCCGCCGGACTATCTTGAAGGTGACGCCCTGCTTCGCTGGCTCCGAGAGAACCGCTCGGCGTTCCTGCCTACCGATCACCAACTCGCCTCAGTGAGATTGACGGGCGAGGACTGCGTCGCGCGTCGGCCGTGGCTGTTCGCCGTCGGGTACGACGAGCTGACCTTGAACGCCGACGTCGAGACGGTGCGCGCGCACTTCCACAAGGCCGACCCGTGCGCCGTGTTTTCAGACGACGGGGCGCGGCTCAACGGTCTGCACCGCGAACTCGCAGCGCGGCACAGCCTGCCTAATGCCCGATGGGGGATGGGCGCCACGCTAGCCAGCATTGTCCACGCAGTATGAAAAGAGAGGCCGTCATGGATCAGTCACGCAATGAGGCCACCGGACGTTTTGAGGCACGAGAGGCGGACAAGGCGGCGTCAGCCTCGCCGCTTCTAGCCGCGCTCAACCGGCCGAAGGCAGCACATCACGCGATCCTCCAACGGATCTCGCCCGCCATCACACCTACGCCGTAACCAACCCACAAGTCGGAGGATGAATAAATGACAGCTACGACAATCTTCACCAGCGACACCGTCGGTTTCGCAACAGCCGCTCCCGTGAGTGGGAGTGACGCACTCGCCCGCATCACGGCGCAAGATGCACGCGACACCTGGCAGCCGTGGTCAGCGCCCACGCGACTCCCCGCGCGATTCACCGGCCCGATTGCGGACAGGATCAACGCACGAGCTGACGACCTGGACGCGAAGGTGCGCCGCGTCGCCGAGATCGAGCAGGACGGACGCGACAAACAGGCAGCGGCGCAGGAACTCAACGCGAGGGTAGACGCAGCGATCGAGCAGAACGCGCGCGACGTTGGCGATGGTCAGAACGTGATTGATGCTCAGGCTCAGCGGGCTCGTTTTCTCTCGACGCACGATCCCGACACATGGCGCAAGCAGCTCGACGCCGCGCGCGCTCAGATTGATCCAGCTCGCGCCGAGCTCGATAGCGAGATCGAAACGCACGCGCTCGCCCTGGCGAACGAGCTCAAGCCAGCCGCCGCGAAGGTTCACGCCGACATCAAGGCCGCTGAGGCAGCGGCGGAGGCTGCTCTCACGCCGCTTCGCCGGGAGCACGACGAGCTGACCGACACCCTGGCCATGCTGCTAGGTCGAACCGCGCCCATCCTCCGCACCGACATTCCGATCGGTGACTATGCGCGGGCGCCCTACGTCAGCCACGACGCGCTCGACCTGGTCTAACACCGACTTCGCCGCCGACGGTCATCCTCCGGTCGCGGCAAGGCTGCTCGCACGGCTCGGCGGGTAGCAGCGCACTGAGAGCCACGCCAGGCGTCTGGTCATTGCGCCCCCTCAGTCCTTCAGGTATTCGCCCGCGATGGGTAGAGCCTGAAGGATTGAGCCTCCAACTTCAATAGACAGGATCACACCATGCCCGCGAGGGAGCTAAAACCGGTCAATGCACTAAGCCCGATCGCCGAGACGAACACGATAGCTGGCAATCCGTCGCCATTCATTCTGAATATCAAGAAAGCGATCCCCGACAAGGCGCCGCTGAGTATCGCGCAATCGCCGGTAGCTACTCCGATCGCCAATCTACCTGAGGTAGCGAGCGCCGAATGATGACGGCCAAGAGCCAAGCCCCGCGCCCCATGCCAACGCGCCCGAGCGTCCCGCCAATAATCCTCTAGGAGACAATGACAAATGACTGACTCACAGGCCGACGCCTCACGCGAGCTGCCCGGCGACTACATTCTCGCTGACAAAAGCCGCGGCACTAACCAATTCCTTAGCGTGCCGCAGCACGACGCCCCCGAGGTCGTGGAGATCGTCGCTGGTGAAGGATCGAAGATTCAGGCAGGCCAGTTGCCAGGAATCAGCGGCCCGGCGTTCAGCTCTCAGGCCACGAAAGCCAACCCGATTGGCAACTCGTTCAGCGAGAGCCTGAACCAGTGAGCGAGCTAGTCACGAGCCCCGGCAGCATTCTCGGTCCGATCATTGCCGACGAGACAATCCATGCGAGGGCCGTCAACGCTGCTCGCGGCGGCGACACGGGCGGCAAACACCCGACGGAGCAAGCGTCAGCCGATGCCCTGGCTAGGCGCGCTCTCGGACTTCAACTCCCGCACGCAGGCGAACCGATCACGGAAGGTCAGAGCGCTGATGGAGACGCCGACGGTGACTGACCTGTACGTCGGCCCACACGATCACCTGGCCACCGGGACGCCCATCCTGCACGGTGACGAGATCGACGCCGACGACCTGGCGCCCGAGGACGAGCGTATCCGCGCCCATCTAGTCCCGATCGAGAGCCCTCAGCCGCCGGGCCGCCGAACACGCCGCGCACGGTCCGTCAGCGCCCCGTGAAACGCCCCTCTCGCGTCCGTCGCCGGCCGTGACGATGGGATCTCACCGGGGATGCGACTTTGCCGCGGGAGCGTCCTCCTGCTCGTCCGGGTCGGAAAGCGCGAATGCGCGCGTGAAGATCGCCGCCTGCTCCGATGCCGGCCTAGCGTGCAGATAGCGCCCGGTCGTGGCGAGATCGGCGTGTCCCATCGCGCTCTGAATGGTCACGAGATCCACACCCGAAGCGGCCAGCAGCGATCCGTAGGTGTGCCGTAGATCGTGGAAGCGCAGCGGTCGAAGGCCGGCGGCGTCCCGCGCCCGCTTGAAGCGCCGACGAAGCGCTGAGCCGTCCAGCGTCCGCCCGAGCACATTCACGAACACCAGCTCGCCGGCCGCGGTGAAGTCCTGGCGCTTGCTGAGACGGTCGAGCGCTCCCGCCGCTTGATCGGGAAGCGGGACGCGCCGGACGGTCCCGCTCTTTGTGCTCGACTCGATGCCGGCGCTCATCCCACGACTGATCGTCAGTGCGTGGCCAGTGAAGTCCACGTCGCGCCAGCGCAACGCAAGCAGCTCTCCCATCCGAAGGCCAGCGTATGCCGCCACGCGCACCAGCTCGGCGTCCTGGCGATCCTCGTCTGCCATTTGCTGCCGCGTCTCGTCCTTGATCTTCCACGTCTGGGCTCCCTCGCGGTCGCGTCCATCGCCAGAGGCGAGCGCCCGAGCAAGGGCCTCGATCTCATCGGGCGTGTAGAAGGCGAGGACGCCGCGTCCGGGCTCGCGGCGTTTGTCGGTGCCGGCTCCAGGATTCGCTGGCAGCGCAAATGTCGCCTCGCGCATCCCGTAGGCGAACACGGCTGATACCTGAGAGCGGTACTTGTTGACGGTACTGGCGGACGCTCCGGTCTTGCTGACCTTGGCCAGGAGCTTGTCGACATCGCGCGTCGTGATCTCCGTCGCTGGACGGTCGCCAAGATCGGCCATGACGTGTCCGTTGAGGGTCCCGGAGCCGCGTTTGCGCGGAGTCCCAGGGTCAGCCAGAACGCTTTGGTGATCGCGCAGCGTCGAGGGCTTGGCGCCGCGCACCGCCTCAAGCCACTCCAGATACCCCATGGCGACCTCGCGGAAGGTCACGCCGGCCTGCCTACGCTCCTGCTCGATGCGCTCGCGGTTCCTCGCGTCCTCCGCGTGCTGCTCAATGATCTTTGCGGCCTGGACAGTGGCGCCCTCCTTGTCATAGAAGCCGTCGGGCACGCGGCCCTTGCGACGCTCCAGCGTTTCAGGCTCCAACCACGCCGCCCCGATCCGTCGCTTGACCTGTTTGCCGTCGTGGCGGAACTTGACCTCGTAGAAGACGTGCTCGCCCTGCTGACGGATGATGGGACGGAGGGCCATTTGCAACCTTCGCCTTTCGTTGGGTAGGTCGAGCCTACACCATGGGTACCACGATGGGTACCAAACGAATGGAATCGGCCACCCCGGAATCGCGCTTATAGACTCAAATCGGCTGAGTCTGCGGGGCTCGGTGTAGTTCTAGCTCCTTGCCATGGCGAAGGTCGAGGGTTCGAATCCCTTCATCCGCTTTTACCGAATCCTGGGCTACCAGATCGTTTTCAGCGATGCAAAGCCCCGCATCGTGGCGTCGGCGGTGACCAGCGTGCGTGAGTTGCTACGCAGGTTCGGCGACCTCTATGCCCAGGCTTCGCGCCGCGCTGGTCAGGCGCGCGTCGTAGCAGTACACGCGCTCGATGTCCTCGCCGAGGCTTAGGATCGTGGCGAGGTGTAGGGCGTCGAGCGCGCGCAGCTCCGCGGGTTCGAGGTCGCCTGCGATTTCGATGATCGGCTGGTCCAGCGCGAGCAGTGTGACCGTCGTCAAGGCTGCGTTGGCGCGGATGGAGGCGAGCTTGCCGTAGCGCCGCGCCGCGCGACGGCCCTCGACCGAGAGCAGGACGCTGCTGATGAGCTCCGTCTCGGTGCCGCGCAGCTTGTCGCGCAACGCGTGGCTCTCGGGCTCCGAGCGCACCAGCTTGACGAAGGCGGATGTGTCGAGGTAGGCCGGCAAGCGCTCTACTGGCGCTCGCCGCGAAGCTCGTCAAGCACCGCCTCAGACGGCGGGCCCGCGATCGGCTCGGGCAGTTCCTCCAGCACATCAAGCAGGCTGCCCTGGCCGCGCCTTGCGCCGCGCTCGGCGACGAGCCTGTCGATCACCGAGGCGCGTCCCGGCGCCGGTGTGAGCTGAGCCACCGTCTGTCCGCGATCCGTGATGACGAACGACTCGCCGCTCCGTGCCCTGCGCGTGTAGCGACTGAGGTTTTGGCGCATCTCGCGGATACCCACGAACTCCATGTGCGTCATTGTAGCGCCCAGCCGCCGTCGTGGACCGACTCGATCGCGCCTAGTGGCGCACGCCGTCTCGACCGATCGACGCTGATGTGAGAGATGCCGGGACGTCGGCTCACGCATCCGCGACGAGCTGGCTACGCGCTCGTCACTTGGTCTCCAGATTTAGCGCCACCGCTTCACGAATGAGGTTCTTCAGTCCACGCGCGTCGATCTTGTCGTTCTCTTTGATGTCGATCGCGCGCCTGACTTTCCCCTCGAGGCTCGAGTTGAACAGGCCTGAAGGATCCTTCAAGGCGGCACCCTTGAAGAAGGTCAGCTTGACCACGTTCTTGTAGGACTCACCGGTACAGATATCCCCGCTGTGCGACCAGACCGGTGTTCCGGGGTTCGTGGCCTTCACCCACTTCCACTCCTCGACGACATCTGGGTCAGCTGCCTTGATGATTCCTCGCACCTTGCTGAGCATCTCGCCGCGCCAATCGTCCAGCTCCCGAATCCTCGCGTCGATCTGTTTGGAAGCGTTCGTCTCGCTATTTGCCATCAGTCAGCGGACCGTGGGTCCTCGTCCTTCTCTTTGTAAAGCTCGCGCTCGTGCTCCCAGCGTTGCTCATCGGTAGCGGGATCGGGAGTCAGGTCTCCCGGCTCCTCACCGATGTAGTCCCTCGTCGGCAGGCGATTGACCGTGTCAGAGGCTTCGATGACGCCGGCATCCCCCAGTTTCACGGGAGCCTCTGCGCGGAACATCGGTCCCACGTCCACGCGCGGCTCATCTTCCTCGCGATGCTTGATCAAGCGCCTGATCCGCTGCAGCACCACCCGACCGTACCACGGTCAACCGGGCACGACGCGGGTGCTCAGCTGCCCTCGCTGCCGGCGGCGAGTATTCGCTTTGAGCGGGTGCCGGTGCTCAGCACCTCGGAGTGCGTGCGCGAGCCCTCGTGCGAGGTGGGCTGGGGCGCAGCTGGCGGTTCGAGCTCGTCTGTGGCCTGCGGGCGGTCGCCGGGGCGCCAGTTCTGCAGCAGCGCTTCGGCGTCCTCGACGCTGAGCGGCCGCGCGAACAGGAAGCCCTGGCCGCTGTCGCAGTGCTCGTCCTGCAGCAGCTCCAGTTGGTGCTCGAGCTCGATGCCCTCGGCGAGCGTCTCGATTGCGAGGGCCTTGCCAAGTTGCACCAGTGTGCGTAGCAGCGTCTCGCCTTCGGGGTTCTCGCTCAGCTGCGAGATGAACGAGCGGTCGATCTTGAGTGTGTCGACGGGAAACTGTTTGAGATGGGCAAACGACGAGTAGCCGGTGCCGAAGTCGTCGATCGCGATGCGCACCCCGAGATCCTTGACGGCGTGCAGCCGACGGGCTGTCTGCTCGGGATTGCGCATGAGCGCGGTCTCAGTGATCTCGAGCGTGAGCGCGCTGGGCTTCAGTCCGCTGGCTGCCAGTGCGTGGCTGACGTCGGCGATGAAGTCGTCGGTCTCGAGCTGACGCGCCGAGACGTTCACCGCCACATTGATCGGATGCTCGCGCTCGTGCCAGACCGCCGCCTGGCGGCATGCCTCGTCGAGCACCCATCTGCCGACCTCGACGATCAGACCGGTCTCCTCGAGCAGCGGGATGAAGTCGTTCGGCTGGACGACGCCGCGCACGCCGCTGCGCCAGCGGATCAAAGCCTCCACGCCCGTGGGCACCATTCCACGCAGGTCGAACGTGGGCTGGTAGAGAAGGAAGAACTCGTCGTGCTCGAGCGCGCTGCGCAGGTCCATCTCGAGCTCCATGCGACTCTGCACCATGTCCTGCATCCCCGACTCGAAGACGACGTGGCGGTTCTTGCCGTCCCACTTGGCGCGGTGCATCGCGATGTCGGCGTCGCGCAGGAAGTCCTCCACCGACGCACGCTCTCCCGTGGCGACCCCGATGCTGGCACTCACGGTGATTCCCCCGTAGTCGCTGCCGGTAAGGATGAACGGGGCCTTCAGCGCCTGGCGCAACCGCTCGGCTATCAACTCGGCGTTTGCTGTCTCACCGAGACTGTTCGGCCAGCACCACGAACTCGTCGCCGCCGATGCGCCCGAGCGTGGCGGCGTTGCGTATGACGCCGTCGAGCCTCGCTGCTATCGCCTGCAGCAACTCGTCGCCGACGGCGTGTCCGAGCGTGTCGTTTATCCCTGTGAAGTTGTCGAGATCGATCAGCAGCGCCGCGACGGGGGTGTCCAGCCGGCGTGCACGGACGAGCATCTGCTCGCCACGGTCGAGGATCAGTGTCCTGTTCGGCAGCCCCGTCAGCGCGTCGTGGGTTGTCATGAACACGAGCTCCTCGTCGCGGCGTGTGAGCTCATCGGAGATCCGTGCGCGCTCCTGCTCGAACGCCTCGCACATCCGGACCAGCGTCACATCGAGCGTTCGCTGCACCATCGACGCGGCCGCAGCGAGCGCCGCGGGCGAGACGTTCTCATCTTCCGCGCTCTCGTGCAGCACCTCGATCACGGCATCGCGCCAGCGTAGGCAGCGCTTTGTCACCTCGTGCAACGGCGCGGCGTTCTGGGCGGCGAGCTGACCGTAGGTGTGCCACGCCTCGCGCCCCGTCTCGAGGCCGGCCTCCGGCTTGCCGCCCGCCATCCATTGTGCAACTGCCGTCGTCGAGCTCCTACCGATGCGTTCAAAGCTCTCGACGATGGCGGGCACGAGCTCCGAGTGACCGCGACTCCGCCCGCGCTCAGCCGCGCGCTGCACCACGTCCTCGACGCGTGCGCCAAGCGCTTCGCCGAGTCGCCGGACCTCGCCGTCGGGCTCGCGGCTCGCGCTTGGTTTCACCGATGCGGGCATGCTGGGGCCGATGCTGTGAACTGGTCGGTCATACAGCGGTGGCGTCGGCGGTTTCAGACTCCTTCTTGAGAATGGCTCGTTTCCAATAGACAACTGGTTTTTCAGTGCTACAGAGGATTTCGTGGCAGATAACGACCGCCGTCGCCGCGGACGAGCAGCCCCATCAGCTCGAGCTCGCTGAGCGCCAGCAACGCCTCCGAGAGCTCAACTCCCGCACGCGCGAGCTCGTTCGGCGTATCGCACCCGGCGCCGATGCGCTCGAGTACCGCCCGCAGCGCCGGTCGCAGATCGTTCCGCCCCGCCACGCTGACAGGGTGCCGAGACCGACTCGCGAGGTTGCGTTGCGCCGGCGGCGTGCAACAGATCGAGCACGTCTCCCGGGCCGCGGACCAGGCCGGCACCGTCCATCAACAGCGTGTTCGTCCCGCGGGAGAGGGGTGAGGTGACGCGGCCCGGGACCGCCGCGACGGCGCGCCCGAGTGCCTGTGCGTTGCGCGCCGCCGCGAGCTCTCCCGGACTCGCGTCGGCCTCCACCACGACTGCCACGCACGGCAGTTCGGCGAGGATCCGTTCACTCGCCAAGAGCCCCCAGCGCCGTCCCCTGCAGTCGTGTGGCAGCTCTGACACAGCGCAGCCGTCGCGCGTTACCCGTTCATACAGCGTTCGTCGGCGTGGCGAGCACGACACGCCGAGGCCGCCGCCGATCACGGCGACGCTGCCGCCGCCCCCGTCGAGCGCCCCCGCATGCGCGGCGACTGCGATCCCGTCGGTCAGGCTTGCCGCCACGGTCACGCCGCTCGCCGCGAGCCCGCGGGCGAGATTCCTGGCCATCTGCATGCCGTAGTCGCTGGCCGCGCGGCTGCCGAGGATCGTGACGACCGGCCCTGCCGTGAGCTTCGCGAGCCGAGTCGCGCCGCCGGCGACGTGCAGCATCGGCGGCGCGGCGCGGCCGTCCAGCGAGCGCGGGTAGCCAGCGTCGGTGACGGCAGGTGGATTGCAGCCGCGGGTCGTGCGGCAGCTCGTCTGTGCAAAAGCGCTCGTAGCGCGTGCGCAGCTCCCCTGCGCGCCTGCCGGCGAGCGCTTCGAGCAGCGGCACGTCAGGGAGCGCCAGCAGCTCGAGCAGGCGGGCACGGTCTCGCGCGCAGTACTCCATCGGGCCGCCAAGGCTCGACAGCAACCAGCTCCGCCTCAGGCAATCCGCGCATGCGCCTGCTGTCTCCACCGCTGCGGACGCTGAGCTCATGCCGCCCGATTGCCGGCGATGCTCGCGTCCGGACGCAGCGCGAGCGCCGCGCCGAGATCGCGTGCCCGCACGCGCCCGCTCGCGTCGAGGTCTGCGATCGTCCGCGCGACTCGAAGCACGCGATCCTCGCCGCGCGCGCTGAGCATGCCCGCCGCGCGAGCGTCGCGCAGCATCCGGTCACTGGACTCATCGAGCTTGACGTGGTTGCGCAGCATGCGCCCGTCCATGCGCGAGTTCACGCTGACACCATCCGGTGCGAGTCGCCTCGCCTGGAGCTCACGGGCGCGCGCCACCCGCTCCCGCGCCTGCGCGCTCGTCATCAGCGCGGGCGCCCGCTGGTCGTGCGTTTCGAGATGGAGGTCGGCGAGCAGGTCGATGCGATCGAGCATCGGTCCGCTCAGCCGGCGACGATGCCGTGCCAGCTCAGCTTCGCTGCACGAGCAGCGATCTCCCTCGCCGGCGAAGCCACACGGGCAGGGATTGGTGGCAGCGACGAGCACGAAACGCGCGGGATAGACCGCCGAGTGGCGTGCCCTGGCGATCGCCACGCGACCATCCTCGAGCGGCTGGCGCAAGGCCTCGAGCGTCGGGCGCGAGAACTCCGATAGCTCGTCGAGGAACAGCACACCGTTGTGAGCCAGCACGATCTCGCCGAGCGACCCACGGGCGGCCCCGCCAACGAGCCCGGCGGGGGTGATCGAGTGGTGCGGAGCGCGGAACGGCCGGCTCATGGCCAGTGCGTCGACGCGCACGCCCGTCAGGCTGTGGATGCGCGTCACCTCCACGGCTTCCGGGCGGCTCAGCGGAGGCAGGATCGAGGTGATCCGCTGGGCGAGCATCGTCTTGCCCGTGCCCGGAGCCCCGCTCAACAGCGCGTTGTGGGCGCCAGCTGCGGCGATCACGATCGCTTTGACGGCGTGATGCTGGCCGCGCACCTCGCTTAGATCGCCGCCGTCCACGCCGCCCGTCCGCGGGCCTGGCCGTGTGCGCTCGAGCGGGGCGCCGGCGTCTGCCTCGCCAAGCGGATCGCCGCAGCCGCCGCTCAGCACCCGCGCCGCGCTGCGCAGATGCTCGACCACCGCCACCTCGAGACCGTCGATCAGCATCGCCTCGCGCGCACACGCGGGCGCGAGCGCGAGCGCGCGCATACCCGCGCGCCTTGCTGCGTGCGCAACCGCCAGCGCGCCATGAGCGCGCCGCACGCTGCCGTCGAGCCCCAGCTCGCCGAACAGCGCAACTCGCTCGAGCTCCTCGCACGGCAGCTGTCCGCCGGCCGCGAGCACTGCGCACGCGAGCGCCAGGTCGAGGCCTGCGCCCGCCTTGCGCACGTCCCCCGGCGCGAGGTTGGCGGTTATGCGCCTCGCGGGGAACTCGTACCCCGAGTTGAGGATCGCGGCCTGGATGCGCTCGCGCGCCTCGCGCACGGCCGTGTCGGCGAGGCCGACGATCGCGAACGCCGGCAGTCCCGCGCGGACGTCCACCTCGACGGTGACGTGCCGCGTGTGAAGGCCCTCGATCGTGAACGCGTGGGCGCGTGCCAGCATCGCCTCGTGTCTCCTCGCCGCTGTTGAGGTATGGAGCGGCGCAAGCTAGAGAGCGCTTGGGATGGGACGCTCGGTCGGTCCCCGCGCGGGGGCGTGCGGCGCACGCCCCCGAAGCGCTGAGGCTCGGCTGCTGCTACAGCCCGGCGGGGTGGCGTTCGACGAAGCCACCGCCGTCATCCGATGATCCGCCCCAGCGCGAGCCGCCTTCGGCGAGGGCGACGGTGTCGAAGCGTTTGCCGTCGATGACCATGTAGGCGTGTTCGGCGTTGGCGTAGATCGTGATGTACTTGCCCGGCCCGGGTTCGCCGTAGGACTCGAGCCCGGTCGAGTCCTCGGGAGAGCTGAGCAGGCCGCCGCCGTGGAGCGCGTAGGAGACCGAGCCCGAGCAGTCATAGCCCTCTGATTCGAACGAGCCGTGCCCGCCGCCCCAGACGTAGGGACGCGTCGCGATTTCGTTGGCCGCGGCGATCACGCGCCCGACGACGCCTTCGGATTCGCCTCCGCTGGCGCCACCGCCACCGCTGCTCGCGCTGCCCGTCGAGCCGGTGTCCGAGCTGGCGCCGGGAGAGCTGGGCGCGACGAGGGCGGAGGCCGGCGGCGTGAGCGTTTCGGCACTGTGCACGCCAATCACCGACCAGGTCGATGGGCCGACCACGCCATCTACGGGCAGCCCGTGGCGGGCCTGCAGGCGGCGTACCGCGGCCTCGGTTTCGGGGCCGAATTCACCGTCCACGGAGAGCTTCAGCGCCTTCTGCAGCCACTCGACCGCGGTTGCGCCCGTGGCGGTTTCCGGCTGGGGTGTATCGGAGGATCCACCGCTGCCGGCAGTCAGCCCGACGTCGCTCGTCGCGGCGATCGCGGCGGAGTGACTGTGGCTCGCAGGCTTCGGCAGCGCGGAGGCCGGCGGCGTGAGCGTTTCCTTGCCTGTAACGCCGATCAGACTCCACGTGGCCGGCCCGACGATGCCATCCACGGAGAGCCCGTGGCGGGCCTGCAGGCGGCGCACAGCGGCCTCTGTTTCGGGGCCGAAGTTGCCATCGGCGGAGACGTGCAGCGCACTCTGCAGCTGCTTGACCGCGCCCACGCCGGCTTCTTCGACGTGTGTTTCTTCCGCCTGCTTTTCGGCCGCCACGGTCTTGGCTTCGGCTTCGGCTTCGGCGGGTTCGATTTCCGCCGTGGCTTCCGCGCCGCCGGTGCTGGCGCTCGCGGGTTGCGTAACGCCTTCGGTGCTTGCCGAGACGCTCGTCGCGTCCTGCGTCGATGCCGGCGTCGTCGTGGCGACGGGCAGCGATGCTGTGCCCGGGAGCGCGCTGCTGACGTCCGCGATGAACGCGGCGCCGGCGCTCTGGCTGCGTAGCGCGGCGCTCGTGAGCGGTCCGACGACTCCGTCCACGCCAAGACCCTTGCTGGCCTGGAAGCTGCGCACGGCGGCTTCCGTTTCCGGGCCGAAGATGCCGTCGACTGTGATCGAGCCGAGGGCCTTCTGCAGCAGCTGCACCTGTCTGCCTTCGCTGCCGCTGCTGAGGACGATCACGTGTTCGGTGGTGGTCACCGGTTCGGGGTTGGCGGAGGAGATCGTCGACTGGCCGCTGGCGAGGCTCGTGGCGGGGCCGACGGTCAGCGCGGCGAGTGCGCCGAGCGAGACGCGCTTGGCGCGCGAGCCCGTCGGCACGAAGCGCAGCTCCCTGGCGCGACGGCGGGCGCGGGAACGGCCGAGTGACAGCTGCCAGGGCTCCTCGTCGGCGAGGTCACGCGGCAGGCGCAGTGCGCCGCGGGCGTCGAGCAGCATCGACAACGATGAGCTCGAGTGGGCGCCACGGCGGGGTCGTGCGCCACCTGCACGCCCGCGACGGGCCAGAGAGCGCTCGAGCGATGCGCTCCAATGGTCGACAACAGCAAGATCACGCGGGTAACCCGGCATCCGAGGCGTCCTTTCTCAAATTCCATTTCATGGCGCCTACGGGGTTAGCTGACGGGCTCGCGTAAACTTCTACGCTACGCCACACTGCGTGGCGATTCGCCCCTTGCAGCCTCGCGGCTGCTTTGGGTCCCCCGCTCCTGCACCCCATGGGGCCCAGGACTCGGCACGAACGGGCGGCAAACTAACACATCTCGTTGCAAGATGCATCACAGAGGGAGGTGTGCAAGCGTTTTTGCCGACGCCGGCCTTCGCGCGCGAGCGCCGGCGCTGGTAAGTTCGCTGTCTGATGCGCAAGAACGGACTCGACTTCCGAGTGCTGATCGGTTTGCTCGCGCTCGTGCTCGTCGCGGGCGGGATCGCCGTGGCCGCGATCGGCAGCCAAAGCGGAGAACAGGCCAAACACGAGCAGGCGCTCGCGCACCACTTCGACGCCGCGGCGGTGCTCGAACCGGCGAAGCCCGCGCCGCCGCTCGCGCTTCACAACTACCTGGGCCAGCGTGTGAACATCGACTCCTACCGAGGTAAGGCAGTGCTGGTGACCTTCCTGTACACGAATTGCCCGGATGTCTGCCCGCTGATCGCTTCGAACCTGCGTGTGGCGCTGAATGCGATGGGCCCGGCGACCGCGTCCAAAGTGCAGGTGATCGCCGTGTCGGTGGATCCGCGTAACGACACGCCGAAGGCCGTCGCGTCGTTCCTGGCCCGCCACGGGATGACAGGGCGCATGCAGTACCTCATCGGCTCGGCCAAGGAACTCGCACGCGTGTGGAAGGCGTGGGGGGTCGGCTCCGAACGCGACGTCCAGGAGCCGCAGTTCATCAACCACACGGGGATCGTCTACGGGGTCACCGCGTCTGGCAAGCGGCTCACCCTCTACGCGTCGAGCTTCCAGCCCTCGGAAATCGCGCACGACGTGCCCGAGCTCGCCGAGCTCTGAGAGCCCGAGGATGTCACGGCAGCTGCGACTGCTCGCTTGGACGCTCGGCCTCGGGGCAGTCCTGGCGGCGGCGGCGGTGTTTGGCTTGGCCTCCTCGCACACGGCGAGCGGGCGCGCGGCGCCGGCGCTGCCGCGCGAATCGCTTTCCGGCGGCCCCGTGACGCTGACGAGCCTCTTGGCGGGCGCCCGCGGGCGCCCGGCCGCGGTCGTCTTCTGGGCGAGCTGGTGCGGGCCGTGCGCGCAGGAGGCGCCGGAACTCGAGCGCTTCGCGCGCAGCGCCGCTGGGCGCGGGAGGATCGTCGGCGTCGACTGGAGCGATCCGTTGCTCTCGGAAGCGCGATCGTTCGTCCGCCGTTACGGGTGGACGTTCCCGAGCCTGCGCGACGCCGAAGGCGCCGTCGGGTACTCCTACCAGCTGCGGAATGTGCCGACGACGTTCGTCATCGACGCCCACTCGCGCATCCGTGCGACGCTGATCGGCCCGCAGAGCGTGCGCTCGCTGCAGACGGCGCTCGCCAGCGTCGAACACAGCTGAGGCGCACGCTCCTGGCAGGCGCCTGGCTCAATCGAGGCGGTCGGGCAGCCCGAATCGACCGAACGTGCCAGCTAGGCTCCGCGCGTTGAACGGCTGCTCGGGGAAGCGGACGTATGCCTCCGGCTCGGGCGCATCGATCGAGCGGACGATGAAGGCGGTGACGTCGCTGACGAGCCCGTCGCTCAGGCTCAGCACGTTCAGGGCGAACGGCAGATAGGCGCCGCTCGGGTCGTCCCGGGCGTAGAAGGCGAGGGCGGGCTGTGCGTTGGCGCGCGTGAGCACGGTTCGCCAATGCCATGCCCCGGAGAGGGAGAAGTCGCGTGCCCAGGCGCCGATCGTCTCGCGCGGCGTGTACCACGTCGCCAGCGGCGGCATCGCAAACGTGGCGTCCTCTGTCAGTAGCGACGTGAACGCGTTCACGTCGCAGCGCTCCCACGCGTCCACGTAGCGCTCGACCAGCTGATGCAGGCCCTGATCGCCGAGCGTCTGGAGGGTTGCCTGCTGGCTGCGCGCGGGCACCCGCTCGCGGACGCCGCTTCGCGCGCGCTGCAGGGCGCTGTTGACCGACGCGACGGTCGTCTCGAGCATCGACGCGGCCTCCTGCGCGGTGAAACCGAGCACCTCGCGGAGGATCAGCACGGCTCGCTGATTGGCTCCGAGATGCTGGAGCGCCGCGACGAACGCGAGCTCGACGCCCTCGCGCTGCTCGTAGCTCGCCTCCGGCGACGCGCGCCCGGCGGTGATGCCGATCGTCTCGTCCGGGTAGGGCTCGAGCCAGGTCGACTCGGCCACGGGCGTCCCCGGCGGCGTGAGCGGCTCGGCCGCCGGCCCGAAGTCGTGCGGGAGCACCCTCCGGCCTCGCCGTCCGAGCTCGGTCAGGCAGACGTTGGTGGCGATCCGATACAGCCAGGATCTCGCGGCACGATCGTCGCGCAGTCCGGCGGCGCCGCGCCATGCGCGCACGAGCGTGTCCTGCAGAGCGTCGTCGGCGTCGTGCACCGAGCCGAGCATCCTGTAGCAATGAGCGTGCAGCTCGGCTCGGTGCAGCTCGACGAGCTCCGCGAAGTCGCGCTCGTCTTGGGGAGACACGGGGCTCAGGCCTGCTCGACCACCATCAGGGTGTGCCCGGTCGGGTCGCGAAACCAGAACATCGGCGGCACGGGGTCGCCCATGCGCGAGACCTCTGCATCGACGTCAACCCCCAGTGAGCGCAGCTCGGCGTGCGTGGCGTCGATGTCGTCGGTGGTCAGCGTGATGCCCGTCTGGGTGGGAACGATCTCCTGTTCCGCGGGAGGCGGCGCCAGCGCGATCCCGGTTGCGCCCTCGGGCGGGTAGACCTCGACCCAGCGGTAGACACCCCCGCCGAATGCGATGTCGGTCCGCTTCTCGAAGCCGAGCGACTCGTAGAACTCGATCGCGCGGTCCTGCTCGATGGTCGGAACGCAGACCAGACTGATCTGGCGGATCCGGGTTGCCGTGGTGCTCATTGCATCCTCCATCCGTTGTGGTTGACATCCCTAAGACCCGTCGCCGCGCGGAAACTCATCGGAACTGGCGCGATCACTCAGGCATGGTGAGGAGCCGCGGGTTCCAGAGCACCTCCCATAGGTGTCCGTCGAGATCGCGAAAGTAGCCCGAGTAGATTCCCCACGGCCGGTCGTGCGGCTCGTCGGTCAGAGTCGCGCCGGCGGCCTCGGCGCGGGCCAGGAGCGCGTCGACCTCAGCTTTGCTTGCTACCGCGTGTCCGATGCTGAACTCGCCGGTCTTGGGCGGAGCGAGCGGGACCTTGGCGTCCTTCGCCAGCTCCGTGCGTGGATACAGGCACAGGATCAGCCCACCACCCAGCTCGAACATCGCGATGGCCCCATTCGGGTTGACATCGTCACCGACGAACTCGGTGCCGATCACTCCGCGTGACTCTAAACCGAGGCCGTCCCGGTAGAAGTCGAGGGCCCGCTCCAAATCGGCAACTGCGAGGGTGATTACGTCGATCCGGGATTCCATCATCACCTCCTCGTTGCCGACGGGGTGTGTCTGTCCTCTCCGCCGGAGAGCTGCAACGTCATCGCGTCAATGTAACGGCGTCACGCCAAAGCAACGGAGCGATCCCCAGCTTCCACAGCGTCGCCGATCATCACGGTCGCCACTAAAGGGAACTAAAAGAACTAAAGACAACTAAAGGTGGCGCTAGACTGTAGTCATCGCGACCAACAATCCGTTCACACCAACGTTCGGCTCACCGCCGCCGCTTCTTGCCGGTCGCGATGACTTGATCGAGGCCTTCGGCGAGGCACTCGACGACGGGCCCGGCTCGGCGGGCCGTGCGACTCTCTACACCGGCCCCCGCGGGGCTGGAAAGACCGTTCTGCTCAACGAGGTCGAGGACACCGCGCGGGAGCGCGGGTGGCTGATCGTTGCCGAGACCGCGACCCCGGGATTTCTCGCGCGGCTCTCCGACGATCATCTGCCGCGGCTGCTCGCTGAGCACGACCCCGACGCCCTCAAGCGCCGCCTGAGTGGATTCGGACTGCCGGCGAGCCTCGGCTCACTCGACTGGCAGACCATCGAGCGGCACACCCGGACGCTGTCTTTCCGCTCGAAGGTCGAGTTGCTCACGGATCTGCTCGCTCCGAACCAGACGGGGCTGCTCATCACGCTCGATGAGCTTCACTACCGACAGGCGAGTGAGCTACGGGAGTTCGGGACGGTCGTGCAGCACGCGTTCCGGGAGAGACGTCAACTCGCGTTCGCTGGTGCTGCGCTGCCAGCCGCGATCGACGAGTTGCTGAACGACGAGGTTCTCACCTTCATGCGTCGCGCCGATCGACATCATGTGGGAATTGTGGCTGATGCTGCGGTCCGCGAAGCCATCGCCGAGCCCATCGCCACGCACGGCAAGTCGATCGCCGACGACGCACTCGATGCGATGGTTGCGGCAGCAGGGGGATATCCGTTCTTCATCCAGCTCCTGGGCGACCAGGTGTGGCGTAAGGCCGGCACCGCCAGCGAGATCACCAGTGCTGCAGCAGACGAGGGCATCGCCGCTGCGCGGCGGCGGCTGGGTCAGCTGGTACACGCGCCTGCGCTCGCCGAGGCCTCCGACGTCGACAAGTCCTTTCTTCTCGCAATGGCGAAAGACGACGGCTCATCGCTCCTCGGTGACATTGCCAACCGCCTGAAGGTCAACTCCAACTACGCGAGCCAGTACCGGCTGCGGCTCATCGCTCTGGAGCTCATCGCCCCAGCGGGCTATGGGCGTGTTCAGTTCGCGCTCCCGTACCTGCGTGAGTATCTGCGCGAGCACGCTGCGACGCTCGGGCAGGCTGCGCAGCGGAGCTGACATCCGGCGGAACAGATAGAGGCGACGACCGGAATCGAACCGGTGTAGACGGCTTTGCAGGCCGCTGCGTAGCCACTCCGCCACGTCGCCAGAAGGGCTAACAGCGTATCGGGCGGCGGCGTTCGCCTCCGGCCCGGCGAGGGATGCTGCGGTCGAGCGCGCCGGTCGTCGGATCCGACGGTCCCGGTCGCCGTTATGAACTTCTTCTCGCGCGCTTAGCGTTGCTTTCGGGCATCGTTAGCGCCCGTACAGCCCGCCGTCGCACGCTGGATCTCCCCGAAGAACTCAGAGGTGATCGCGTGAAAAGGCTTTTTGTACCAATGTTGATGGCGGCGCTCGTCGGAGCAATCGTGGCGGGCGGAGCCGTACTGCTGTTCGGCGGCGCCCACGGCTCAATGACTACTACTACGACCGCGTCTACCGCGGTCGCCGCGACGGGCGCGCGCCGTGAGGCGGCCTCGACGACGCCATCCGCAACGCAGGTCTACCAGGGCGACTCCAAAGGAGTCGTGGCTATCAAGGCGATCACCGCCAACGGCGAGGACGAGGGCACGGGGATCGTGCTCAACGAAAAAGGCTTGATCCTCACGAACGACCACGTGATCGCAGGCGCCACGAGCATCACCGTGGAGGCGAACGGGTCCTCGAGCACCACTCGAAGCGCAAAGGTCGTCGGCGAAGAAGCCAACCAGGACCTCGCGCTAATCAGCGTCGATCCGTCCGGCCTCGGGCTGAAAGCACTGACGCTCGCGAGCTCGAGCGCGGTGCAGGTCGGTGACACCGTCTACGCGATCGGCAACCCCTACGGCCTCGAAGAGACGCTGACGAAAGGGATCGTCTCGGCGCTCGGACGCGAAATCTCCGCGCCCGACGGCTCCAAGATCACGGGCGCGATCCAGACCGATGCTGCGCTCAACCCCGGAAACTCAGGTGGACCGCTGCTCAACGAAGAAGGCAACGTGATCGGCGTCAACTCCCAGATCGCCAGCGACGCCTCGACGGTAGGCGGCTCACAGCCCGGCAGCACAGGCGTGGGCTTCGCGATCTCCTCGAACACGGTTGCCGAAGTGGTCAAGAAGATTGAGGCAGGCCAAGGTGTCACTTACGCGTCAGTCCAGCAAACCGCGCAAACACGGGTCAGCCCGTTTGGGCGCCGGGGCGCGGCCGGCGAAGAAGCCGAAGAAGCGAGCCCGTACGGCCGACGCGGCGCCACCGGCGAAGAAGCTGAAGCCGCCCGTGCGGCGGCTGAATCGGCCTCCGGTCCCGAAACGTCCGGCGAAGGAGGCAGAGAAGGTCGGGTTGTAATCGTGCCGTGATGGCGCATCAGACCCGGGCGCTGCTGGGAGGAGTTCCACAACCGCGCCCGGGTCTCATGCGCCCGAGGAGGAGCTGGATCGCTGCACTGGCCTCCTGATCGAGCGGCGGCAGCGTTGATACTCTTGGCGGCCCCAGGGCGATTAGCTCAGCTGGGAGAGCGCCGCCTCGACAAGGCGGAGGTCACTGGTTCGAGCCCAGTATCGCCCATCGCGGAAATGCCTGCAAAGAGGTGCATTTAGGCCGCTCGTCGGAACATCAGCGGAACAAAGCGCGCCAATTCCGCATCGGCCTCGAAATGTGACTGACGCTCGTGTTGCGAGCGATGGCGGCAGATTCGCGAATTGCTCTCCGCAAGGGCGTCCCCCGGCTCGCGTCAGAGCCTCTCGAGTAGATCCCCAGCGGGGACGCCGAGGGCGGCGGCCAGCTTGACTGTCGTCAGGCCATTCACCGCCGGGGAGGCCGTTCGGGGCTTTCAGCGAGGCGCTGTTGACGTAGCCGGGCAGGTGCTCTCGGATCGACCCGAGACTGTGGAACGGCTCGGGGTACGGGTGACCGATGGCATGCGCCCGCATAGGCGCATAGTCTCCGTGACGGTACGTTGCGAGCCCATTGCGTGTAGGTGGCGGCTTCGCGTGAGCGGGCCCTCGCGAGGCGCGTCAGGTGCGGGCACCTGACGAGTGCGGCAGTCGCCTAGGGCCAAACACGACCTGAGCAGAGGTGTGCCATCGCCTCGCTCATCTGCACGGCACGGTCGTCTAGCCCGACGATGGCGGTAGCCGTCACGCCTGCAAGTCGTGCAATCGGCCCGGCTAGACGAACAATCCAGCGCTGTCGATCCGACCGGGTTGGGATGATCCGCACCGCCCTGACATCGACGCCGGGAGGGAGCCGTGCTTGCGACATTCACAACCGAAGTCGAAGGCGGAGAGACAGGAGTGCTCATCGCGGTTGGTGCTGCGTTCCTCCTCCTCTATCTCCTACCCGCGATCCTCGTCGCGTTGCGTGCTGATACCGAAGGCTTCTCCATGTGGGGGTTCCTCTTCGTCGCGCTAAGTCTCGGATGGCCGATCGCGCTAGCGCTCGCGCTGATCTTCGGACGTCAGTCGCCGCTCGTCGCGAGCCATCACTCGCGGGGATACGACGCTCCCACCAGGGTTGGCGGTGCGGCAGGGCCGTCCGGCTGAGGGTCGAGCATCTTGGGACTATGGCTGCCGAACCGCCGCTGTACCTGATGCCCACGAAGCTGAGGCGAGTCAACCGAGAGTTCGTCCAATACGTGCGCGCCAACTTCCCGATGCGCTTCTATTGGGGAGAGCCGGATGCAACGATGTTCGCGGCTGCCGCACTTCTTCGCGCGTGCGACACCGTCGAAGCGATGATGCTGCTGCTTGGCAGCCGGAAGGACGAAGACGCACTCATCCTGCTCCGGTCGCTATATGAGCAGACGGTTCTCGTAGCGTGGGTCGCTATCGAGCCCGACGCGCGTCACGAGAAGTGGTGGAACGAAAGCAAGCGGCAAATCCTGATACGGCACAATCAGGCCCTCGCCTACGGGCAGACAATTTTGTCGCCGGTTGAGGTCGCAGATTCCGAAGCCGCTACCGGTACGCCGAGCGTCGAGGTGATGGCTCGCGAGCTGGATCAGTACTGGCCGGGGCGGGTTCGGGGATTGCAGGCTGCGGGTCACCTCCTCTCCTTCCACGGCCTCTACCAGGTGATCTACCGGATGGGAAGAGGCCGCCCACGGGTCGATCGACGCGCTTGATCCGTATGTGAGGTTGGTCCCCCCGTTCCCGTCGACCGTGAGTGAGGCGGGGGACCAGACGATGTTGTGGTACTCGCTTGCGGCTCCGGTCTTCGGGATTGGCCTCATCATCTCAGCACGCCGGTTCCAGTGGATCGATGAGGCCCGCGTGCGCCGCTTCATTGACCGAGCGACGGCCAAAACCGAGCGGCGCAGAGCCGCCCGCCGCGTACGGTGAGCGGTGTCCAGGGACGTTTACGTCGGAACACCGTCGGAACAACCTGAGCGAATCTCAGGTGATCTCAGAGCAGCTCAGCTCAATGAATCCGGGGCTCGACGGCTGAGTGGAGGACGGGCAGCGAGTTCGAGCCCAGTATCGCCCATGACCGAAGTGCCTGCTAATCGGCACATTCTGCGGGGGCCGTCGGAACGCTATCGGAACAAGTTGCGCCCGACTCGCGCCCGGCGTATCCTCGGCGCCGATGACAGAGCAGCCCGAGGATGCGTTCGAGCAATGCCGGGTGATCCTGGCCAGAGCGCGTCGGCTCGGCACGC
>CAWHAW010000010.1:0-92469 GCA_963827455.1 uncultured Solirubrobacteraceae bacterium
GCAACATCGCTCAGGTCGCCACCGCCGTGGCCAAGGGGGACCTGTCTCAGAAGATCACTGTCGAGGCCAAGGGTGAGGTCGCCGCGCTCGCGGACACGATCAACACGATGGTCGAGCAGCTCGCGTTCTTTCGCCGCCGAGGTTACGCGCGTCGCGCGCGAGGTCGGTACCGAGGGCAAGCTCGGCGGCCAGGCCGAGGTCGAGGACGTATCGGGCACCTGGCGCGGGCTGACCGAGAACGTGAACCTGATGGCCTCGAACCTCACCGACCAGGTCCGCAACATCGCGCAGGTCACGACCGCGGTCGCCCAGGGCGACCTCTCGCAGAAGATCACCGTCGATGCCAAGGGCGAGATCCTCGAGCTGAAGAACACGATCAACACGATGGTCGACCAGCTCTCCTCGTTCGCCGACGAGGTCACGCGCGTCGCGCGCGAGGTGGGCACCGAGGGCAAGCTCGGCGGGCAGGCCGAGGTGGAGGGCGTGTCCGGCACCTGGCGGCGGCTGACCGAGAACGTCAATCAGCTCGCCGGCAACCTCACCACTCAGGTGCGCGCGATCGCCGAGGTCTCGACCGCGGTCACCCAGGGCGACCTCACGCGTTCGATCTCGGTGGAGGCCCAGGGCGAGGTCGCCGAGCTCAAGGACAACATCAACCAGATGATCGCCAACCTGCGCGACACCACGAACCGCAACGAGGAGCAGGACTGGCTGAAGACGAACCTGGCGCGGATCTCGGGTCTGATGCAGGGCCAGCGCGAGCTGCGCACCGTCACCCAGCTGATCATGTCCGAGCTGACGCCGACCGTCTCCGCGCAGCACGGCGCCTTCTTCCTGGCGGATCGCCCGACGGACGACGACTCCAAGACGCGCCTGCGGCTGATCGCCAGCTACGGCTATCAGCAGCGCAAGAGCGTCTCGAACAGCTTCGAGCTGGGCGAGGGGCTCGTCGGCCAGGCGGCCGTCGAGCACAAGAGCATCCTCATCACCGACGCGCCCCACCGACTACATCCAGATCACCTCGGGGCTCGGCGCCGCTGCGCCGGTGAACATCATCGTCATGCCGATCCTGTTCGAGGAGCAGGTGCTCGGCGTGATCGAGCTGGCCTCGCTGAAGCCGCTACAGCGAGATCCACCGCACCTTCCTGCGAGCAGCTGATGGAGACGCTCGGCGTGGTGCTCAACACGATCATGGCCAACATGCGCACCGAGGAGCTGCTGCAGCAGTCGCAGTCGCTGACGCAGGAGCTGCAGACTCAGTCGGAGGAGCTTCAGCGCCGCCAGGAGGAGCTGCAGCAGCCGCCAGGAGGAGCTCAAGCGCTCGAACGCCGAGCTCGAGCAGCAGGCGCAGTCGTTGAAGGCGTCTGAGGAGCTGCTCCAATCCCAACAGGAGAAGCTGCAGCGAGCCAACGAGGAGCTGCAGGAGAAGGCGGCGCTGCTGGAGGAGCGCAACCTCGACATCGAGACCAAGAACCGCGAGATCGAGCTGGCGCGCCTCGGCGCTCGAGGAGAAGGCGGCGCAGCTCGCCCTGTCATCGAAGTACAAGTCCGAGTTCCTGGCCAACATGTCCCACGAGCTGCGCACGCCGCTCAACAGCCTGCTGATCCTCTCCAAGCTGCTGCTCGAGAACGAGCGCGGCAATCTCACACGAGAAGCAGCTCGAGTTCGCGCGCACGATCCACGCGGCCGGCACCGATCTGCTGCAGCTGATCAGCGACATCCTCGACCTCTCCAAGATCGAGGCGGGCAAGATGGAGATCCTGCCGGACCTCGTCAGCCTCGCCGACGTGCAGGCCTACGTGACGCGCACGTTCGAGCCGATCGCCGCCGACAAGGGCCTTCGCTTCGAGATCGACGCCGATCGCGACGCTGCCGAGCGACGATCGTCACCGACGAGCAGCGGCTGGAGCAGATCCTGCGCAACCTGCTCTCGAACGCCTTCAAGTTCACCGAGACGGGAGGCGTCACGCTCAGCATCAGACGCGCTGCCCGGCGAGCAGGTCTCCTTCGCGGTGTCCGACACCGGCGTCGGCATCCCGCCGGACAAGCTGCAGGTGATCTTCGAGGCCTTCCAGCAGGCGGACGGCACGACCAGCCGCAAGTACGGCGGCACCGGCCTCGGGCTGTCGATCAGCCGCGAGCTGGCCCGCGCGCTCGGTGGCGAGATCAAGGTCGTCGAGCACGGTCGGCGACGGCACCACCTTCACGCTGATCCTGCCGATCGACCTACTCGCGTCCGCTCGGCCCGTCACTCGACGCGCCGGTCGACGCGCGCGTGGACCGGACCGCTTCGCCCGGCCCGCTCGGTGCTCGCAGAGCGCGCGCTGGCGCGCACGCACACGCCCGCCTCGCAGCCGCGCGGAGCGCTCATGGCCGGCGGCCTCGTCGACGTCTCGAGCTCCCCGAGCGAGGACGCCGCGCGCCTCGCCAGGCGCGTGCTGGTCGTCGAGCGCGGCGGCGCCGCCATGGAGGCGATCTCGGGCCTGGCCGGAGAGGCGGACGGGATACTGACGACGAGCGCCTCCTCGATCGACGAGGCGGCGGCTGTGCTCGCCGGGACCCCGTTCGACTGCGTCGTGCTGGGCCCCGGCATCCCGAAGGCGTCGACTCTTCGGGCTGCTCGAACAGACGAGCGCCGAGCCGCGGCTTCGCACGCGACGCACGCTTCATCCTCTGCCCGGACCGCGCGCTGACTGCGCGCGAGCAGGCGCGCCTGCGACGCCTCGGCCCCGCGGTCGCGGCCAAGGTCGTCGACTCTCCCGAACAGCTGGCCGCGGAGGCCGCCGTCGCTCTACATGCGCCAGCCGGTGCGGGCCGCGGCCGGCCGGACGCACCCCGGTGAGGGCGCCGGGGAGGAGCAGCCCGGCTCGGAGGCGATGCGCGGCAAGAAGGTGCTGCTCGTCGATGACGACGTACGCAACCTGTTCGCGCTCGCGAGCCTGCTGGAGGATCGCGGCATGGAGGTCCTCTTCGGCGAGACCGGCAAGGAGGCGCTCGCGGCGCTCAAGCGCCACGGCGACGTCGACATCGTCCTGATGGACATCATGATGCCCGGCATGGACGGGAACCAGACGATCGCCGCGATTCGCCGGACACCTGGTCTGCGCGAGCTGCCGATCATCGCGGTCACCGCCAAGGCGATGGAGGGCGATCGCGAGCGCAGCCTGTCGGCCGGGGCCTCCGACTACATCACCAAGCCGGTGGAGCCCGAGCGTCTGCTCTCGCTGATCGGGACGTGGCTGCAAGCCTGACACGCGCGCCGGCAGGCCCAGCTGCGGAGCAACCGCTGGCGTTCCGGCGTGTTCCATCGTCCCCGGCGCCCGAGCCGGGCACGACGGGCATCCTGCTGGTCGACGACGACGAGGCCGGTCTGCACGCGCTGCGTGCGGTGCTCGAGCCGCTCGGACAGCGGCTCGTCACGGCGCGCTCCGGCGAGCAAGCCCTGCGGCTGCTGCTGCGCGAGGAGTTCGCGCTGATCCTGCTGGACGTGCGGATGCCGGGGCTCGACGGGCTGGAGACCGCCCGTTACATCAACGCGCGGGCGCGGACGCGCCACATCCCGATCATCTTCCTGACGGGTCACGCCGAGGACGTCGAGCAGGTCTTTCGCGCATACGCCGCCGGTGCGGTCGACTACGTCGTCAAGCCGTTCGACCCGGACGTGTTGCGCAGCAAGGTGGCGGTGTTCGTCGAACTGCAACGCGAGCGCGGCGAGCGCGTGCGCGAGGCGCGTGCGCGCGTCGAGGCCGAAGCGATCGCCAGCACGCTGCAGCGTCACCTGCTGCCGGAGCAGTTGCCCACGGTGCCCGCGCTCACGATGGCGGCGCGCTACAGGCCCAGCGAGCGCGCCGCGCAGGTCGGTGGAGACTGGTATGACGCGATCGTGCTTCCCGGCGGGGGTGTCGGCCTCGCGATCGGCGACGTCGTCGGGCATGGTCTGCGCGCGGCCACGTTGATGGGCGAGCTGCGGGCTGCGTTACGAGCCTACGCGGTGACCGAGCCGCATTCCCCGGGCGCGGCGCTCACGCTCCTGAACTCGCTCGTTGCGCGGACGCATCCCAACGAGATGGTCGCGACGCTGCTGTATGTCGTCGTCGATGCCGACGGCGCTCGTGTCCGCTTCGCGAGCGCTGGTCATCTGCCGCCGCTGCTGATGAGCGCCGACGGGGTCGCTCGCTTCCTCGAGCACGCGACGCTTCCCCCGCTCGGCGTCGCCGAGCATGCCCGGTTCGAGAGTTGGGAGTGCGAGCTGAGCCCGGGCACCACGATGCTGCTCTACACCGACGGACTCGTCGAGCGTCGCGACGAGGCGATCGACGTCGGGCTCGAGCGGCTGCGCGGGGCGCTGGCGACCGGGCCGGCCGAGCTGGAGGAGCTGTGCTCGCACATCCTCGCCCACGCCCCAGGCGCCTCGGACGTTCAGGACGACGCGGCGCTGTTGGCCGCGCGGCTCTCGGAGCGGTCCCTGGGATTGCTCGAGCTCGATCTGCCGGCCGAGCCCGGCTCGGTGCCCGTGGCCAGGCGTCAGCTCGAGCGGTGGCTGCTCGAGACGGGCGATGGACGCGACGACGTGTTCGCGATCAAGCTGGCGGTGAGCGAGGTGTGCTCCAACGCGGTCGAGCACGCGTACGGTCCCGAGCACGGCCGCACGTTTCGCGTGCTGGCAGAGCGTTCGTCGGGCGCCGTCGTGGTCCAGGTCTCCGACTGTGGTCGCTGGCGGTCGCCGCGCGGTTCGCGGCGCGGCCTGGGTCTGCGTATGATCGAGGAGATGATGGACGCGGTAGACGTGGAGCGGACATCCACGGGGACCACGGTGCGGATGCGCAAGGCGCCGTGACCGGCGGCAGCTCTGAGTCGCTGGATGGGGGGCACCGGCTGACGGTCCCCTTGGCTGAGATAGAGCTTGTCGATCAGGACGGCGTGCGCATCGTCTCAGTCGCCGGCGAGCTGGACATCTCAAACGTCGGCGCGCTCGAGGACGCGACGTTCGACCTGTCCAACGACGCGCTCGGCATCGTGCTCGACCTGAGCTCGGCGACCTACATCGACAGCGCGACGCTCGGCCTGCTGTTCAGGCTGCAGCACAGCCTCAAGCGGCGCGGCCAGGCACTGCGCGTGGTCTGCCCTGCGGGTTCGAGCGCGAAGCGCGTGCTCGAGCTGACCGGCTTCGAGCGCGAGACGCCGGCCACGCAGGATCGCGACGCCGCGATCGCGGCGATTCGCGGCGACGTGCCGCTGTCGGATTGAAGCTCCGGCGTGCCGACGCGCCTACACTGAGCGGGACATGCGTCGCCGGGTCACCTTCTCGCGCAACCTGACGCTGTCGCTGTCGAGGACATGCCGCTGCTACTGCAAGTACTGCGCGTTCGCGACGCATCAGGCGCACCTGTACGCGCCCGAGGAGGTCCTCGAGATCATTGACGGTGGCGCGCGCCGGCAGGTCAAGGAGCTACTCGTGCTGACGGGCGAGCGCCCCGAGGTCAACCCGGTCGTCGCCGCCAGGCTGCGCGAGTATGGCCACGAGGACTTCACCGCCTACGTGGTGTGGACGTGTGAACGCGCGCTCGAGCGAGGGCTGTTGCCGCACACCAACCTCGGCGTGCTCGCGCGCGAGGATCTGGCGCGGCTGCGCGAGGTGACCGCGTCGCAGGGCCTGATGCTCGAGTCGATCTCCGAGCGGCTGATGCAGACCGTCCACGCGGGCTCGCCGACCAAGCATCCTGAGCGGCGTCTGGAGACGATCCGCGCGGCGGGCGAGCTGCGCATCCCGTTCACGAGCGGGATCCTCGTGGGGATAGGGGAGAGCGAGCAGGAGCGGATCGGATCGCTCGAAGCGCTCGCGGCCGTGCACGCCGAGTACGGCCACATCCAGGAGGTGATCCTGCAGAACTTCGTGCCCCACCAGCGCTACTACGGCCAGGAGCCCGCTGAGATCGCCGATGCCGCGGCACGCGAGTACTGGCGAACCGGCGTCGCTGACGCCCGTCCCGAGCTGCCGCTCCCGGGCTGGGCCTCGCCGGTGAACATCGAGGACATGAGGCGCCTGATCGCCGAGACGCGCCGGCTGATGCCAGACGTCGGCATCCAGGTCCCGCCCAACCTCGCCGACTGGTGGGGTGAGCTCGTCGGGGCTGGCGCGACCGACCTGGGCGGCCTCAGCGCCAACGGCGATCACATCTCTCCTGAGCATCCGTTCCCCTCGCCGCATCAGGTGCGCAAGCAGCTGCAGCAGGACGGTGTCGCGCTGACCGAGCGGCTGTGCATCTATCCGCAGTACATCGGCCCGGAGTGGGTCGCGCAGGGCGTGATGGACACGATCAAGGTCAAGTACTGGAGCTTCATCCCGCGTCAGGGATCTGGAGGCCCGCCCACCCGCACCGACCCGCCCGCGCCGATCCGCGCGGAGCTGGTTTCCGGCGCGGTCTCACGCGCCCGCGATGGCCTTGCGCTGACGCCGGACGAGCTGACGGCGATGTTCGCAGAGACGCGGCCGCAGGCGATCGAGGAGATGCGCCAGGCCGCCGATGAGCTGCGAGCCGAGCTGGCGGGCGAGCTCGTGACGTTCGTGGTCAACCGCAACATCAACATCTCCAACGTGTGTACGGTCGGCTGCGCTTTCTGCGGCTTCGGCCAGGGCAAGCGCTCGCCCGACGCCTACGAGCACGACGAGCGGGAGTTCATCGCACGCATCCACGATGCGCTCGAGTTCGGAGCCACCGAGCTTTGCATCCAATCCGGCATCCACCCCGATTGGACGCTGGAGGACTACCTCGGCTGGCTGCGACTGGCGAAGCGGACCGCCGCGGCGGCGGGCCGCGAGTTGCACCTGCACGCCTACAGCCCGATGGAGATCGCACACATGTGCGACATCTCGGGGTTGACGCCCGCAGAGGTCTTTGAGCGCCTGCGCGACGCCGGGCTCGGCTCCACGCCCGGGACGGCCGCCGAGGTGCTCCATGACGGCGTGCGCGAGCGCATCTCGCCGAACAAGCTCCCCGTCGCGCGCTGGGTCGAGATCATCGAGGCTTCGCACGCCGCCGGACTGCGCTCGACCGCGACTGTCATGTTCGGGCACATCGAGGAGCCGTGGGAGCTGGCCGAGCACATGCGCGTGATCCGTGAGCTGCAGGAGCGTACCGGCGGCATCACCGAGTTCGTGCCGCTGTCGTTCATCCCCTTTCAAACCCTGCTGGGACGGACACATGGCGTGGAGGAGATCTCTCGAGCTGAGAACCTCAAGCACACCGCGGTCTTTCGACTCGCGCTCGGGCGCACCGTTGCGAGCGTCCAGGCGAGCTGGGTGAAGATGGGCCTCGACGCCGCAACAGAGTCGCTGCGTTGGGGCGTCAACGATCTCGGTGGGACCCTGATGGAGGAGTCGATCAGCCGCCTGGCCGGCAGCTACCACGGCACGCGCCTGGAGCCGTCGCAGCTCGTGGCCGCCGCGCACGAGGCCGGTCGCCCGGCGGCCGAGCGCACAACGCTCTACGACATCAGGCGCCGCTACCCCATCCTGTCCGGGCCGGCAAGCGGCGGAGTGCCGGTCGCCGCTTAGCGCGCCGCGCACACTCGCGCCACGGCTCGGCGCGCGTCAGCGAAACAGATCCTCCTGCAGCGGACGCAACAGCGCCGCCGCCCCGGGGCCGTCCTCGTCGGTGAAGAAGCGCTCGAGGCCGTCGATGATCACCACCGGCTCGCGCGAGTCCTTTGCCCGCGCCAGGTCGGCGCTCGCGGCGGCTGCGTCCGCCACCGCCAGCCACGTGGCACGCAGCTCGAGGCCGCTCGCGTCGCTGCGCCCGCGCCAGTCGTCCAGCGGCTGCATGCCGGCAAGGCCGATGGCGACGTCGAGCTGTCCGTGACGCCACGCGCGCCCGAAGCTGTCGCTGATCAGCACCGCGACGTGGGCGCCGCTCAGCTGGCGCAGGCGCGCGCGGATCCGGCGCGCCGAGGCGTCCGGGTCGCGTGGCAGCAGCACGAGCGCCTCCTCGCCGCCGTCGTGCGATGCGTTCGAGGCATCTACACCGGCGTTCGCGCACACGAAGCCGTGGCGGGTGCGACAGATCAGCACGCCGCGCTCGGCGCGCAGCACCTCCAGCGACTCGTCGAGTACCACCTGCACCGCGCGTGGGTCCTTCGGCTCGCCGCCGGGCGCTGAGGCTGCGAGCTCGACCGCACGGGGGCTGGGACGGACATCCGCGAGCGCAACGACCGCACCCTCTGACTTGGAGACCGCCTTCTGCGCGATCGCCACGAGCTGGCCGTCGCGTAGACGCTCGCCGTCGAGCGCCGCGAGTATCAGCGCGGCGATGTCGTCGCCTGCGCGCAGCTCCGGCAGGCCGGGCAGGCCGTGTGCTGAGAGGCTCGCCACGCGACGCGGCTCAGCCGGAGCCGGTCATCGAGAGCACGCCGCTGCGTTCGCCTCCTCCGAGCACAGCTCTCGTGCTCAGGGCGCGCGCAGGATGGCCCGCGAGCCGCGCCCGCAGCACGTCGAGGTCCGCACCCGTGTCGATGTCCAGCAGCAGCGACGGGACGCGCTCGACGCGGCACGCCACGCCCGCCTCCCTGGCGAGCGTCCGGTGGCGCTCGCAGCTGCCCGGCCCGAAGCTGGGGGAGATGGCGCTTGGAGGCGCGAGCAGCAGCCCGTTGGTGCCGGTGCCGTGGCGATCGGGCACGATGACGACGTGGCCTGCGCCAGCGGCGTCCGGGTCGCTGTCGAGCAGCGCGTTCAGCTCCGCCGGGTCGAGCGTCGGACAGTCTCCCGGGACGCACAGCACGCGCTCGATGCCGGCGGCTAGCGCGTGCCGTACGCCGAGCTCCGCTGCCGCCGGCTGCCCGTGTTCGTGCTCATCCTCGATCACGATCGCGCCCCGCCGGCGCGCGGCCGCGGCGACCGAGCGCTCGCCGGTCACGAGGAACGTCCGCTCGATCGCGCGCGTCTGCGCGAGCGCGAGCAGCACGTCGGCGACCATCGCTTCCGCGAGCTCGACTCGCAGTGGATCGGCCACACTCGCGCCGAGGCGCTGCTTGGCGCGCACGAAGCGCTTGACGGGCAGGATCGCTGCGGTGCGCATCGAGGAGAGCGTATCCCTGTCCCGCGCTCGACCGGGGTACGCCGGCTCGAGCGTCGGCCGGCCGCTGCGCTGCGGTCTCGGGCTACCGGCCGCTCGCGCTGCGCTCTCGGGCTACCAGCCGAGCAGCATCAGCCCCAGGGTCACCCCGGGGCCGATCGTCACGAGCAGCCCGTGCTCACCAGGCTCGGGCGCGTAGCGCTCGATCGTCTCTTTCAGCACGTACAGGATCGATGGCGTGCCCACATTCCCGTGCTCGGCGAGCGAGTTCCAGCTCGTCGCGAGATCCTCACGCGATAGCTCGAGCGCGTTCTGCACGTTCTCGACGACGCGCCTTCCACCGGGATGGGCCATCCAGTGATCGATGTCCGAGCGCTCGAGCTCATTGCGGCGCAGGAACGCGGCGAGGACATCCGGCAGTCCCTGTCCGGCCAGGTCCGGCAGGTCACGGGCGAGGTGCAGATAGCTGTCCTCGGCGGTGAGGTCCAGGCGAACGGCGTCGAGCGTGCCCGTCAACTGGTGGACCTGGGAGTCGAGGATGATCGGTCCGCCCGCCGACTCCTCGCAGGAGAGCACCGCCACGGCGCAGCCATCTCCGAACAGCGCCGAGCCGACCGTCTTGGCCTTTGGATCCTCCGCCGTGGCGCGCGTGAGGATGCCGCTCATGGACTCGGCCGTCACGACAAGCGCGTGCTTGTCGGGGCTCTCACCCATCGTCTGCGCCGCCAGGCGCATCAGCGGCACTGCGCTCGCGCAGCCCACGCCGCTGACGTGGTACTTGTCGGTGCTCGGGTTCATCCCGTAGTGATCGACTACCTGATGGGCGAGCGTCGGGCAGCCGAGCGAGTAGAGGCTCGAGCTGACGACGGTGCCGACCTGCGACGGATCGAGTTCCGTCGCCTCGATCGCCCGAAGCGAGTGGCTCAGGAGGTCCTGCTCGATCTGCTTGGCGCGTCCCTGCATCGTGCGCCCGAGGAAGTCGTCGCTCAGGTTCAGGTGGCGGCGCTCGACGCCACTGCGCGCGAAGATCCGCTCGGCGAACTCGTCGCCCGTGAGGCCGAGACGCGCCAGCACCTGCTCCTGCGACAGGACGACTTCGGAGTCGGAGACCGCGATCGCGGCGATCCGCGTGCCGACGCGGCGCGCGGATCGGCGTGCGCTCGCGCGCGGATCGACGAGAACTGAGCCTGCGCGGCCGCGATTCGAGCGGTCGTTGTACAAAGTCGAGACTCCTTGTGTGGCGGAGGACTGTGCTACTGAAACCCGGTCAGTGCCGTCCAGTTGTGGTTCCGACGATATGCGCAAGACTCCACACTAGCTGGTGCCCGGGCGCCCTTCTTATTGAGTTCTTCGCGTGCCTGGCAGGTCCTTTGACCCTCACGCAACGACCCGGGCAGCGCTACGCGGTAGGTTACAGGCATTACAGGCGTCCTGGGAGAGATTGCGCGCAGATGAGCATCGAGCTGATAGGGGCCGGACTGCCGCGCACCGGCACGCTGACGCAGAAGCTCGCGTTCGAACAGCTCGGCTTGGCCCCTTGCTACCACTGGGTGAACGTGCTCGCCGACCTGGCGACCCAGGTCCCGCTGTGGGATCGGGCGCTCGACGGCGAGGCTCCTTGGGATGAGGTGTTCGCGGGGCAGCGTTCGAGCGCGGACTGGCCGGGCGGCTACTTCTACCGCGAGCTGATGGACGCCTACCCCGACGCGAAGGTGCTGCTGAGCGTGCGCGAGGGCGAGTCGTGGGAGCCCAGCTTCCGCGAGACGATCGTCGAGATGTCCTACGGGGAGTCGGTCATGGCGCTCGTGGCGCGCGCACGCGCGCAGGTCGATCCCACGTTCGAGCGTTACCTCGCGCTCGTCGAGCGCATGTTCTGGGGACCGCAGGGCACGTTTGCGAACGGGCACGAGCCGCAGCAGCTGATCGAGCAGATGCACGCGCACAACGAGCAGGTCAAGCGCACCGTGCCGCCCGAGCGCCTGCTCGTGTGGCGGGTGACCGATGGCTGGGAGCCGCTGTGCGAGTTCCTCGGCGTCGACGTGCCCGACGAGCCGCTGCCGCACGCCAACGACCGCGGCGAGTTCCTCGGCCGCGTGATCGATGGGGGCCTGGCCAAGCTGACGGAGTGGCGCGAGCGGCACGCCCAGGAGTTCGCGTGAGCGCGGCCAGCGGTGTCACGGCCGGACGGCGCGCGCAGCCGGCGACCGCGCGAACGGCCTCGAGCTAGCCGGCGAGCGCGGCGGCGAACGACAGGGTCTCCTCGGCCACGCGGGCGCGCCCGGCGGCGTCGTCCATGCGCGTGTCGGTCTGCAGCGTCGTCAGCCGCCCGACGTCTTCGTCGGCGATGATCCCGTCGAGCAGCTCGCCGTAGAAATCGGCGATCCCGTCGGCGTTCAGCTCGAGTGCGCCGAACGCCATGAACGAAGCAGTCGGTCCCTTCAGCACCTCGCCCGCGACGATCGGGCTGACGGCGACGACGGGCGCGGCTGCGGCCTGCAGCGCCTCGTGGATGCCCGGCACCGCGAGGATCGGCGCGATCGAGGCGAGCGGGTTGGAGGGCCCGATCACGATCACGTTGGCGCTCGCGATCGCGGCGAGCGCCTGCTCGCTGGGTCGCGCCTGCTCGGCGCCCCGGTACTCGAGTCCCTCGACCATGCCGGCGGCGCGCTCGCGAATCATGAACTCCTGGAAGGTGAGCCAGCCCGCGGAGCCCGTGCGGACCCACGTGCGCACCGGGTCGTCGCTCATCGGCAGCACCCGCGAGCGCACGCCCAGCGCCTCGTTCAGGCGCGCCAGCGCCGCGGTCGGAGAGAGCCCTTCGGCGAGCATCCGCGCACGCTCCACGCACCACGCGAGGTCGCGGTCGCCAAGGTTGAACCAGACCTCGAGACCGAGCTCGCGCAGCGCGTCCATCACCGCGAAGCTGTCGCCGCGCAGGCCCCAGCCGCGCTCATCGATCGCGCCCGCCAGCCAGAAGGAGACGAGGTCGGGGTCGGGAGACACGTGCGCGCCGTAGATCTCGATGTCATCGCCCGTGTTGACGATCGCGGCCAGACGCTCAGGACCGGCGACCTCGGCGATCCCGCACGCGAGCTTGGCACCGCCGGTGCCGCCCGTGAGGATCACGATGTCCGGCTCGCTCACTCCCACAGGGCATCGGGCAGGCTCGTCAGGCGGACGCCCGCGTGTGCCTTGTAGCGGGCGTTGACGGCGATCAGCAGCGCGGTCAGCGCCTCGGTCGTGCGTGACATCTCGAGTTTTCCGCAGTCGACGCAGCGCAGGCCGTCGATCCGCTCGATCAGCGCGGCCGCGCGGCGCTTGTCCGCGCGCGAGTCGCCGCACACGAGCACGTCCTGCGCCAGCGGATGCTCGAGGTCGCTCAGCGACGCGGCGCTGACCGTGTGCAGCGCCGAGACCACGTGCACGCCCTCCGGAACCATCTCGAGCGCCTGCTGTGCGGCTGAGCCCTGCCACACGCCGAGCATGCGCGTGGCCTTGCCGCCGACGGCCGCAGCCAGCGGCACCGTCGCGTCGATCAGCAGCTGCCCCGGGACGAGCGCTTCCTTCAGGTCGGCGAGGGTCTCTGACTGGTTGCGAAAGGGGACGCTCAGGATCACGGTCCCCGTGGCGCCCACCGCGCGTACCGCGTCGGCGTTCTCGTGAGCCGAGACCGAGGCCTCGGGGACGATCGCCCGGGCGCGCTCACCGGTTTCGCTCGCGCGTGCGGCGTGGCGCGAGCCGATCGCGATTGGCACGCCCGTGCGCGCGAGTCTCACCGCGAGGCCGAAGCCGAGCGCCCCTGAGGCGCCGATGACTGCGACGGGATCGGGGCTGAACGCGGCCACGCCGGCCGAGTATAGGCTCCACGAGATGAGGCTCGAGCGAGGCGCAGTGCTGTGAGCGAGCTGCCCCGAGCGGTCAGCATCAGGGAGGTCGGCCCGCGCGACGGCTTCCAGAACGAGCCCGAGGTGATCCCCACCGAGCGCAAGGTCGAGCTGATCGACGCGCTCGCGCGCACCGGTCTGCGCCGGCTCGAGGCGACGAGCTTCGTCCGCCCGGATGTGATCCCCCAGCTCGCCGACGCTGTCGAGGTGCTGGAGCGGATCGACGCGCCGCCGGATGTGAGCGTGTCGGTGCTGATTCCCAACGAGCGCGGGCTGGACGCCGCGCTCGAGCTGCATGAGAAGCTGGCCGGCGGGCGCCCGGCGTTCGATGAGATCAACGTCTTCATGTCCGCCTCCGAGACCCACAACCGCAACAACGTCAACCGCTCGATCGCCGAGTCGCTCGCCGGGCTGGAAGCCGTGCTCGGGCGTGCACGCGGGGAGGGGCTCCGCTGCGAGGGCGTGATCTCGACGTCCTTCGGCTGCCCCTATGAGGGCCGCGTGCCGGCGGAGCGGGTGCTCGAGATCGCGGCGCGCCTGCGCGACGCGGGCGCCCAGGAGATCGGCTTCGGCGATACCACCGGCATGGCCAACCCGCGCCAGGTGCGCGAGTTCTTCGCCGCGGCCCGAGAGCAGCTGGGGGACGGAGTGGAGCTCACGGCGCACTTCCACAACACGCGCGGGCAGGGGCTCGCGAATGTGCTCGCGGCGCTCGACGCCGGGGTGCGCAGCTTCGAGTCGAGCTTCGGCGAGCTCGGCGGCTGCCCCGTGCCGGCCGGCGCCACCGGCAACATCGCCACCGAGGACCTTGTCTCGATGCTGCACGAGATGGGGATCGAGACCGGCATCGACCTCGAGGCGCTGCTCGCCTGCGCGCGGCGCGTGCAGGAGATCCTCGGCCGGCCGCTCGGCAGCCACACGCTCGTGGCCGGGCCGGTCGACTGGGATCGGTGAGCGCCTACGCCGGCTCCGCAGGCGGATCGCCGCCGTCGGCGAGTGATCGCTGTGTCCAGGCCACGTCGTGCCAGCTGCCGTGCTTGAAGCCGATGCGCCGGTAGGTCCCCACCGGCTCGAACCCCAGGGCACGATGCAGGCCGACGCTGGCGTCGTTCGGCAGCGTCATGCCGGCGACGGCCACGCGGAAGCCACGCGCCGCGAGGCGGCGGAAGAGCGCTTCGTAGAGGCTCCTGCCGCTGCCTGTGCGCCGGCGCCCCGGCTCGACGTACACGCTGACCGCACACGCCCACCGGTAGGCGGCGCGCGATTCGAAAGGGCCGCCGTACGCATAGCCGACGACGCGTCCCTCGTCTTCGAGGACGACCCACGCGTGAGTGCGCAGCGCGGCGCTGATTCGCGCGGCCATGTCTGCCGGCGAGGGTGGGTCGGACTCGAACGTTATCGCCGTGTCAGTGACATACGGCGCGTAGATGGCGGCACATGCCGCGGAGTCGCGCTCCGTCGCGTCACGGACGATCGGCTGCCCCGCGTCTAGCCCGGCCATGCGTTCAAAGGCTCGCCACCGGCTCCTCGGCGTGGCTCTGCTCGCGGGCGCTCTCGCGGGCGGCCGCCACGCAGTACTCCTGGACCGCGACCTCCATCTCGAGCGTCTGCGCCAGCGCCGGGCGTGCGGACGCGTCGATCACGCGCTTGGCGCGGCCGACGGCGATGTGCGAGTTCGCGAGCAGCTCGTCCACGAGCGTCTGTGTGGCCTGTTCGAGCTCATCGGGCGCGACGACGCGGTTGACCAGGCCGATGCGCTCGGCCTCGGCGGCGTCGATCATACGGGCCGTCATGATCAGCTCCTTGGCGCGTCCGAGGCCGACGACCGCGGGCAGGCGCGTCGAGCCGCCGACGTCGGGGATGATCCCGAACTTCACCTCCGGCAGTCCCAAGCTCGCGTCGCTGGAGGCGATCCGCAGGTCGCAGCCGAGCGCCACCTCGAGCGCGCCGCCGACGCACGTGCGGTGGATCTGGCAGATGACCGGCTTGGCCATCTCTTCGCAGATGTTGGCGCAGTCGAGGAACACTTTCCTGAACGGGCGCAGCATGCCTGGCGTGCCAGTCGATGAGGCGAGCTCGACGAGATCGACGCCCGCGGAGAAGACCGGTCCCTCGCCGCGCAGCACCACGCAGTGCACAGCAGGGTCTGCGGCCGCCTCGCGCAGCATTCCTCCGAGCGCCAGCAGCAGCTCCTGGTTCATCGCGTTGCGCTTCTCCGGCCGGTTCAGCACCACGTGTCTGACGTGGCCGCGGTCCTCCGCGAAGACGATGCTCATTTGCGCGGCCCTCCTGTAGATGAGCGTCCCGTCGGGCATCTTCCGGTCGGATGAGCCTCGTACAGGGCCATTTGGTCATCACAGCCTACGGAAGGAGGCGACTGATAGCATGATTGCACCGATGATGCAGAGGCTGATGATCCAGGCTGACCCCGAGCTCGTGGAGCGCGCCAAGCGGCGGGCGCGCGAACGCGGCGTGTCCGTGGCGCAGGTGGTGCGCGAGGCGCTGGAGCATGAGCTCGGCGCTGGCGAGGAGGAGCCGATCCCGCCGCCGCTCAGGTGCATCGGAATCGCCTCTTCAGGTCGCAGCGACCTGTCGCGCCTCGCCAGCGAAGACATCTTCGAGCCCGAGCCATTTCGCTGATTCTCGACACCGGTCCGCTATGGGCCACGTTGGACCGCGATGACGCCGACCATGCGTCGTGCACGCGCCTTCTGTCTGAGGCGCGTGAGGCGCGAATCGTGCCGGCGCCGGTGCTTGTCGAGCTCGACTACCTCGCATCTCGGCAGCGCGACCGTCTCAGCGTCACGGCAATGCTCGAAGAAATCGACAGGGGCGCCTATCAGGTCGAGGACCTCATGCCGGTCGACTACCGCCGAGTGCGAGAGCTGCTCACCACCTACGCCGACCTGCGGGTGGGCTTCGTCGATGCCGCCGTTCTGGCCATCGTCGAGCGGCTGCGCGAGCCCAAGCTGGCGACGCTCGACCACCGCCACTTCGCCGTCATGCGCCCTCGGCACGTCGACGCGCTCGAACTGCTGCCCGCGTAGCGCGAGCCACGCGCACGCACGAGCGGCGGAGCCGTAGGCGGAGCCCTTGAAGCTGTCTGTCAGCTGAGGTCGAGCACCGTCGTCGGCGCTTCGATCTCTTCGGTGTGGCCCTCGCGCGGGATGATCGCGGTGCCGACCGCGAAGAACTCGATCGTGTGGCTGCCCCAGCCGTGGCTCTTCTCCTGCAGCTGGACGCCGACGATCCCCTCGGCGCTGATTTCCTGGGCCTCTGACTGCATCCGCTCCATCGCCAGCTCGCGCGCGTCATACAGCGCCTGGGTGAAGTTCGAGAGCTCGACGTTGCGTCCGGTCTGCGCCATCGACTGGAACATGCCGCGGTGCGCCACGTGGTAGACGCAGCTGCCCATCACCATGCCCACCGGCCGGTGGCCGGTGCGCAGCAGCGTCCAGAAGTCCTGGCCAGAGAGATCGCTCGTGAACGGCCTGCCGTTGGGGGCGCGGTGCATCGCGCCTTCGCGGTGCTTGACCGCGGTGCCGATCGCGATGAACTCGGCCATGTCCTGACCCCACTCGTAGCGCCCGATGTCCAGGCGCACGCCCACCACGCCGTCCGCGCCGAGCTGGTCGGCCTCCTCCTCCATGCGCGTCATCGCCAGCTGGCGTGCGCCGTACATCGCTTCCGAGAGGACCGTCATCTCCTGGCTTTTCTTCCAGCCCGCCATCTGGATGCCGATGTGGTAGATCGAGCTCCCGACCACGAGGCCCATCGGCTCGAAGCCCGCCTGCTTGACGAGCAGGAACTCGTTGACTGATAGGTCTGAGGTGAAAAGTCCCGCACGATTCTGTTGCAGGCGGGCGCGGCCCGCCTCTGGGACGCCCTCCAGCGATGAGGGGTCATACGGGGTCTCGCGCTCGTTCATGTCGTTCGTGCTCCTTCTCAGGTGAACAGGTCGACTACTGGTTTCGGTGGCGGGATGGTGTGGTCTTCGTCCTGGCGAATCGCCGTGCCGACGGCGGTGAAGGTCACCATCAGCCCTCTGATCTCGCGCATGCCGACGCCGCCTCCGAGCGTCTGGGGTCGCACGGTGTGCCCGATGTTCATGCCGACGATGCCGGAGGCGCCGAGCGCGGCGGCCTGGCCGCTGACTCGTTGCATGACCGCCTCCCGCGCGCTGTATATCGCCTGGGTGAACTCGCGCAGCTCGAAGTTCTGCATGCCCATCGTCAGGGTGTTGCCGCCACCCATCATCCCCCCGAAGACGTAGCTCGTGAAGAACACCGCGCTCCACGCGACGATTCCGAGCGGCTCGAAGCCGCCGCGCACGAGCATCGCGTATTCCGCCACCGACAGCTCGGTCAGCACCGGGTGCTCCGCGCGCGCGGCTTCGCGGCGAACAGCGGTGCCGAAGACGACGTGCTCGAGCGCCAGCGTGCCTGTTTCCAGCTGGCTTTCGCCGGCGCGCGTCTGCACGCCCACGACCGCGTCGGCGCCGACGTGGCGCGCCTCCTCGCCGAGGCGCACCAGCGCCCTGCCGCGGACCTCGTTGAGTGCCTGCGACAGCGTGTCGAGCTCGAACAGGACCGTGCCGCCATAGCCCATGTTGCCCCATGAGGACTGGTAGCCCATCTGGTAGATCGAGCTGCCCATCACCTGCGACAGCGGCTTCAGGCCGAGCTGGTGGCACAGCGCGAATCCGTTGACGGACAGGTCGGACGTGAAGGACGCCGCCCCGCCGTGCTCGCCCAGCTCGCGCAGGCGTCGTTCGGCCGACAGCGGGATGCCGCCCTGTTCGATCCGCGCCAGCGACTGCTGCTGCTCCTCCTGCTCGGACTCGGGCTGCGGATCGGGGTCGGTCATCTCAGCGCAGGAGCTCCTCGAGCGCGGTGCGCGCCTGGGCGCTGCGCTCGGCCTCCGCGCGCAGGTCCGCGGTCAGCGCAGCGATCCACTGATCCGGTGTGAGCGCCTCGCGCTTGATCGCGATGCCGCCGGACTGGCGCTCGCGAAAGCCCTCCACGCGCCCGCCCTCCACCGCCAGCTCATACGCGCACGGTCCGAGCTCCACGTGCACGCGACGCACACGCTTCTCGCCGCGCCCGAGCATGCCCGAGCCACGGCGCTCGACCCGCGCACGCCCGGGGAGCGCCTGCTCGAGCTTGCTCGCGAGCACCTCGACCGAGATCGCGAGATCCGTGCCGTCGCCGCGCAGGCCGGCTGCCGCAAGATCGAACGTGTCCTCAGCGCTCACTGCGTTGAGGGTACCCGGACCGGGAGGCCCGCCGCCCCACGTGCGCGGCGGGCCTCCGGTCTGGACGGACGACGTCAGTGCAGCTCCTCGAGCGTGTTGTTGGAGTCGTTGACGAAATACAACCCCTGCCCGTTCGGGACGACCGCCAGCCCGAACAGTCCGCCTTCGCCCGCCGTCGTTTCAAACGGCGGGAACTCATGGCCGGACGGGTTCGTCTCGACGAGGTTGCCGTCGTTGGCGTTCGCCGTCAGGATGTCGCCGTTCGGCGCGATCGCCAGCCCCAGCGGACCGTTCAGGAAGCCGCCCCTGGCGACCGTCAGGCCGCCGCCTGCAAGCGGCGTCAGACGGAACAGCGCCTGGGGGATCGCGGCGATGCGGTTGCCCTGCGTGTCGGCCACATACAGCGTTCCTTCCGGGCCGAGCCCGTCGCCGGTGGGTCCCACCACGAGCGCCGCTTCGCTCGTGCGCTCCGGGAAGCCGGTTGCGATCACGCGCTCGGAGAGCACGATCGGCGCGTGGCCGGGCGGCGTCACGAGCCCGATCCGCGTGACGGTCCCGCGGTCCGTCACGGTTTCGCCGTTTGCGACCGTGTTGTTGAGCACGTTCGTGACGAACAGGTCCGTGAATGCGCCCGCCGAGACCGCCGTCAGGTCCCACGGTCCGTTGATCGGAGTGCCCGGGGCGCCCGAGATCGTCTTGATCACGTGGCCGGTGCTGTCGAGCACGATCAGGCCGCCTGCCGTCGCGGTCGGCGCTTTGCCGGTCGTCGTCGGCAGGCTCCCGACGACGACGTCGCCGCCGGGCAGGATCGCGAGCGCCGTCGTCAACCCGACGCCGAACGGGACGCTGTCTGCGCTGATGTGGGCGAACAGCGACAGGTGCCCGGTGGGGCTCTCCTGCACGATCGTGCTGCCCGTGCCCTGCAGGTTTTCTTCGTCGTTGAAATTGCTGATCAGGATGTCGCCGCGCACGAGCGAGCCGACGCTGCTGGGCACGGTGACGATCCCGTAGGGGTTCACGTCGCCGTTTGCCGGCACCGTCGAGCCGATCTGCGAGACGGTGCTGAACTGGCCAAGAAACGGCTGGTGAAACGCCAGCGCGGACGCCGGCGCGAACGCAGCGACCGCGACCAGCGCGGCAAGGAACACGAAGCGCTTGAGCATGTCTGCCCTCCAAGCGATTTTGAAGATGGTCAATCGATTGAGCCTTCAAGCTGCAAGGACTCCGGCCATCGCCCGACCTTCCCGCACGTAATAGGGTTGGCGCCCACGAACGGAAGGCGAGGGCTGGGATGGCGAAGCAGATCGAGAAGGTGGGAGTGCTCGGAGCGGGCCTCATGGGGCACGGGATCGCGCAGGTGGCGGCGGAAGCCGGCTACCAGGTGACGCTGCGCGAGCTCGACGAGTCGGCCCTGCAGAAGGGCATCGGCAAGATCGAGAAGCAGCTCGCGCGCGCCGTCGAGAAGGGCCGCTCCTCGCAGGAGGATGCCGATGCGTTGCGCGGACGGATTCAGGGCACGATCGACTACGCCGATCTCGCGGACTGCGACCTGGTGATCGAGGCGATCACCGAGAGCCTGGCGCTGAAGCTCGAGATGTGGCGCGAGATCGACCCGATCGTCAAGTCCGAGGCGGTGTTCGCGACCAACACCTCGTCGCTGGCGGTCATCGACCAGGCCGCCGCCACGGGCCGCCCCGGCCAGTTCGTGGGGCTTCACTACTTCAACCCGGCGCAGGTGATGAAGCTCGTCGAGGTCGTGCGCTGCATCACCACCAGCGACGAGGCGTTCGACACCGCGCTGGCGTTCGCGCGCTCCGAGGGCAAGCTGGCGATCCCCACCAAGGACAAGGCGGGCTTCATCGTCAACCGGCTGCTCGTGCCGTACATGCTCGACGCGATCCGCGCCTACGAAGAGGGCGTCGGCTCGGTGGCCGAGATCGACGAAGCGATGAAGGCCGGCGCCGGGCACCCGATGGGGCCGCTGACGCTGGCGGACTTCGTCGGCCTGGACACGATGGGGTCGATCTGCGACGTGCTCTTCGACGAGTTCCGCGAGCGGCGCTTCGCGCGTCCGCCGACGTTGCGCAAGATGCTCAGCGCGGGCTGGTTCGGGCGCAAGTCGGGTATCGGCTTCTACGACTACTCGGGCGCGGAGCCCGCCGAGAACACGGCTCTATAGGAGCGATCGACCGGGGCGGCCCCGGCGCCGGGCGCCCTAATCGAGGTCCGTGCGTTTGCAAGCGCCCAGGATTTCTCGCTGCGAGGTACATTCAACGGATGAGCGAGTTGTCGAGCCTGCGTGTCGCGGACGCCGATCGCGAGCAGCTCGTGGATGAGCTGCGTGAGCACGCGCTCGCGGGCAGGCTCACCTCGGAGGAGCTCGAGGAGCGCATCGGCGGCGCCTACAGCGCCTCCACGCGCGGCGACCTCGACGCGCTGCGCGCCGACCTGCCGGTCAGCTCGGGGTCGGTGAAGCTGGCGCTCGTCAAGCGCAAGAGCCAGTTGCGTCGCCGGCTGGCGCAGGAGGCCGGCGGCGCGATCGGCATCTCAGCGCTGAGCGTGGCCGTGTGGCTGCTCACCGGCGGGCACCATCACGGCGAGTTCTGGCCGGCGTGGGTGATCGCGATCACGCTGCTGCCGGTGATCCGCGACTCCTGGCGGCTGTTCGGACCGGCGTCGGACCTCGACATCGTCGAAGCGCGCCTGCAGGCGCGCCACGAACGCAATCTCTCGCGTGGGCGCCGCGGGCGCCACCGGTATCGAGGGCTGCCGCGCCCGTGAGCGAACTGAGCGACGCCACCGAGCGCGCGCTCGGTGGCGGCCCGGAGCGTCACCGGCAGAAGGCGCTCGAGCAGGGCAAGCTGCCGGTGCGCGAGCGGATCGCGCTGCTGCTCGACGACGGCTCGTTCGCCGAGGAGGCGCTGCTGGCGAATTGGCTCCAGGACGGCCTCGGCGCCGACGGCGTCGTCACAGGCGTGGGGGAGATCGGCGGGCGCGCTGTCGCGCTGATGGCCAACGACCCGACCGTCAAGGCCGGCTCGTGGGGGCCGAAGACCGTCGAGAAGATCCTGCGCATCCAGGAACGCGCGCTGAGCCTGCGAGTCCCGATGGTCTACCTCGTCGACTCTGCGGGCGCGCGCATCACAGAGCAGGTGCAGATGTTCCCCGGCCGCCGGGGCGCCGGGCGCATCTTCCACAACCAGGTGAAGCTGTCGGGGGTCGTGCCGCAGGTATGCGTGCTGTTCGGCCCGAGCGCCGCCGGCGGCGCCTACATCCCGGCGTTCTGCGACATCGTGATCATGCGCGAGGGCAACGCGTCGATGTACCTGGGCTCGCCGCGCATGGCGGAGATGGTGATCGGCGAGAAGGTCACGCTCGAGCAGATGGGGGGTGCGCGCATGCACACGGGCGTCTCCGGCTGCGCCCACCAGCTCGTCGACAGCGACGCCGACGGGATTCACTGCGCACAGCGCTACCTCTCATATCTTCCGAGCAGCTGGCAGGACGGTCCGCCGGTCGCCGTGCCGGCGCCGCCTGGCGACGCGGACGCCGGGGGCGCGATCGCCGAGCTGATCCCGGCGGACGAGAACAAGCCATTCGACATGAAGCTGCTGATCGACGCGCTGATCGATGAGGGCTCGCTGCTCGAGATCCAGCCACGCTGGGCCAAGGAGCTCGTGGTCGGCTTCGCGCGCCTGGACGGGCGCGCGATCGGGATCGTGGCCAACCAGCCCAAGCACAAGGGCGGCGTGCTGTTCACGGACTCCGCCGACAAGGCCGCGCGCTTCATCTGGACGTGCAACGCGTTCAACGTGCCGCTGCTGTTCCTCGCCGACGTGCCCGGCTTCATGATCGGCACGCAGGTGGAGCGCGAGGGCATCATCCGCCATGGCGCGAAGATGATCAGCGCCGTCAGCGAGGCAACCGTGCCGAAGATCTCGGTGATCGTGCGCAAGGCCTACGGGGCCGGGCTGTACGCGATGGCCGGGCCCGCGTTCGAGCCCGACTGCTGCATCGCGCTGCCGAGCGCGTCGATCGCCGTGATGGGTCCGCAGGCGGCGATCAACGCCGTCTACTACAACCAGCTGCAGGCGATCGACGACGCGGACGAGCGTGCCGCCAGGACCGAGCAGCTGCGCGAGGAGTACGCGCAGGACATCGACATCCTGCACCTCGCCTCCGAGCTCGTGATCGATGCGGTGATCGAGCCCGAAGCGCTGCGCGCGGAGCTCGTGCGCCGCTTCGCGCACGCGGCCGGCAAGCAGCGTGAGTGGCCCGCAAAGCACAACCCGGTGACGCCTGTGTAGCGGAGCTCGTATGTATTGCGTTGGCGAGTCTGTATAGCCATGGCAATACAGAGGCCGCGGTGCCCGGCTTTGCAATACATTGCCGAGTCGATGGACGCCGTCGAGCTCGCGTACGCCGGAATCGCCCGCCAGGCAGAGCTGATCGCCGCCGGGGAGATCTCCTCGCGCGAGCTGCTCGACACGTATCTCGATCGCATTGCGCGGCTGGATCCGCGCCTGAACGCGTTCCGCATCGTGTTCGCCGAACGCGCGCGCCTCGAGGCCGACCAGGCTGACGCGCGCCGCGGAGCCGGAGGGGAGGCGGCCGGCCGGCCACTGCTCGGCGTGCCGATCGCGGTCAAGGACGACATCGACGTCGCCGGCGAGGTGACCACCTACGGCACCAACGCGTACGGTGCACCCGCGACCGCGGACGCAGAGGTCGTTCGGCGCCTGCGCGAGGCGGGCGCGGTGATCATCGGCAAGACCAACGTGCCCGAGCTGACGATGTGGCCGTTCACCGAGACGGCCACGTTCGGCGCCACACGCAATCCCTGGGATCAGCAGCATGCGCCGGGTGGCTCGAGCGGCGGCAGCGCCGCGGCGGTCGCCGCCGGCCTGGTCGGCGCGGCGCTCGGCTCCGACGGCGCCGGCTCGATTCGCATTCCCGCCGCGTGGTGCGGCCTGTTCGGGCTGAAGCCCCAGCGCGGCCGCGTCTCGATGGCGCCGCGCGCGCGCGGCTGGCACGGGCTGTCGGTCAAAGGCATGCTCGCACGCAGGGTCGCCGACACGGCGCTCTTCCACGACGTCGCCTCCGGCGCCATCGACGTGGACGTCGACAGCGTGCCGGCACCGGCGGTCCCGTTCGCAACCTCCGCCGCCACGCCCCCCGCGTCGCTGCGGATCGCCTACTCGACGAGCTTCCCGGCGGGCGTGATCGCGAAGCTCGACGAAGACGCCCGCCGCGCGTTGGAGGAGACGGTCGAGCTGCTGCGCTCGCTCGGGCACCAGGTCAGCGAGCACGATCCCGAATACACACCAGCCGTCAAAGCGGCGGTGATGGTGCAGGTCACGCGTCGCTACCTGCGCGGCATCCACGACGAGGCGGTCAAGCTCGCGCACCCGGAGCGCCTGGAACGGCGCACTCGCGCGATGTCGCGGATGGGCGGCCTGATCCCGCCGTCCCTGCTCGAACGCTCGCTGGCCGGCGAGGCCGAGCTCACACGCACGTTGAACCGCGTGTTCGAGGGCCACGACGTGCTGCTGACGCCCGCCACCGCGGCACCGCCCCCACGTATCGGTCAGCTCCAGGGGCGCGGCGCGCTGTGGACGCTCAACGCGGTCGCCGGCTGGGTCCCCTACAACGGCGTCTGGAACGTCACCGGCCAGCCGGCCGCGTCGGTGCCGGCGGGTTTCGGCGCAGACGGGCTGCCGCGCGCGGTGCAGATCGTCGGGCGCCCGGCTGACGAGGCGACGCTGCTGTCGCTCGCAGGCCAGCTCGAAGCCGAGCGCCAGTGGGCCGGGCAGCGCCCGCCAGAGTTCTCGTGAGCGACGCGCCCACGCGCGCCGCCGCCGACGCGCACGAACCCGACGCGCTGCTGGGGATCGCGGTGGAGGCCGCCACGAGCGCCGGCGCCCTGCTGCTCGAGCGTGTGAGCCGCGGCGCAGAGCGGAGCATCGCCAGCAAGAGCACGCCCACGGACCTCGTCAGCGAGGCCGACCTCGCGTCCGAGCGCGCGATCCGCGAGCTGCTCGCCGCGCGGCGACCGAGCGATGGCTTCGTCGGGGAGGAGGGCGATCACGCCGAGGGCACCAGCGGCCTCAGCTGGGTCGTCGACCCGCTCGACGGCACCGTCAACTTCCTCTTCGGGATACCGCAGTGGTGCGTCAGCGTCGCGGTCATCGACAGCCACGGAACGATCGCCGGGGCGGTGTACGACCCCAACCGCGACGAGCTCTTCAGCGCAACCGCAGAGGGGCGCGCGATGCTCGCCGGACCCCACGGCGAAGCCGAGCTCGCAGGCAGCGCTCGCGACGACGAGCTCTCGAACGCGATGCTCGCCACCGGCTTCGCCTACGACGCGGGCGTGCGTGCCGCGCAGGCTCGGGTGCTCACGCGCGTGCTTCCACGCGTGCGCGACGTGCGCCGCCTCGGCAGCGCCGCGCTAGACCTTGCCTGGACCGCCGCCGGGCGCTACGACGGGTACTTCGAGCGCACCGTCAAGCAATGGGACATCGCCGCCGGTGCGCTCATCTGCGAGCGCGCTGGGCTGCGCGTGCTCGAGCTGCCCGTGCACGAGCAGCTCCCATGGGGGATCCTCGCGACGCGCCCCGCGCTCGCTGAGCCGCTGCTGGAGCTTGTCGGCGGTCCGTGATGACCGCTCGATGCGGCGGGTGGGACTCGAACCCACACGCCCTTTCGGACAGGGCCTTTTGAGGGCCCCGCGTCTGCCGTTCCGCCACCGCCGCAATGTGGTCGACGAAGCGAGGATATCGGCGGCTCAGGCGGGGTACAGCGGCGCGTCGGCGTAGCCGTCCGACACGGCGGCGGGTTCGCGGCGCTCGACCTCGACGTTCCATCCCTGCGAGAAGCCGCGCATCGCGAACGTGATCAGCAGGATCTGCACGGGCACGATCAGAAGCGTCAGCAGCCCCAGCAGGCTCGCGTTGAGCGCCGGTTCGGCGAAACCGGTCTTGTCGCGCGCGAACCATCCGGGCCCGGCGACGCCGGCGAAGATCATCAGCAGTACCGCGAGCGACGCGGAGATCGGCAGCACGCCGCGGTTCCAGCGGGCGGCGTAGAACGCGAACACGAGGTAGATCGCGATGTAGGCGATCTGGATCGCGACCGCGCCCTCGAGCACGTTCCAGCCCCCGATCGTGATGATCAGGATCAGTCCAGCGCTGACGAGCAGCAGCACCACGACGGTGGCACGCGTGGCCTGCACGACGGGCTTGTCGCGGTTGGGGTGCGTGATGATCACGCCTTCCCTGCTCTCCGGGCCGGACGCCGAGGACATCGCGCGATTAACGATACAAGCTCGCGCGGCCGAGTACGCTCTCAGAGGCGCGCGGGCGTGGTGGAATTGGTAGACACGCCGGCCTTAGGAGCCGGTGGGCGCTAGCCCTTGGAGGTTCGAGTCCTCTCGCCCGCATCCGCCTGCAGCTCGCCGTCCCCGGCGTCGATCCTGCCAGCCGCGCCGATCACGTTCAGGCCCTTGCCGGCACCGTTTACTCGTGCCCCGCCTACGGCGCGGCCGCTCCGATCGGAGCGAGGTCGTCGCCGGCCTCGCTCCGATCGCGTTTTGTAAACTCGGCTAGCGCCGGCGCCGCTATGCGACCGCTTTGATCTCAAGCGATTCTTCGTTCGTGTTCGTCTCCGTGGTCTTCAACCCGGCCTGTTCTTCGCCGAGTCCCTCGTTGAAGGTGAGCGTGTCCTTCGAGCCCACTTCAAATTCTTCAGGACTCTGTTTGCCCCCCGACTGACTGGGCTTTACTTTGAACGAACCCAGCATTTTGTCGACAGAGGTGATCGGAGCGATCACCGAGCCGCCGACCGATACCGACTTGCCGCCACATTCGAACGATGCGAGATCGGTTCCCGAGGCCGGCTTGAGGTCGACGCCCACGATCGGAATTTCCGTTCCTTCGTTCTCTTTGATGAATTCCATTCCGCCTTCAAGCGAGGCCGTCTTGATTTCGCCGGCCGTCGCGCCGCTCTGGCATGCGATTCCTTTGCCTTGGTGGCATCCGGTCAGCGTCAGCGAGACGATTTGCGTCTTCGGGCCAGTGTATTCACCGGCCGCCGAGCTCGCCGTACAGCTCACCGTTGTTTTACCGACGGTTTCCAGCGTCAGCGCTTTGCCGGCTCCGGTGAATTTCGTGGCAGTACCAGGCCCTGTGATCCATTCCCACTTGCCGGAGTTCCCTGGACTTTCGACCGTGCAGCCAGAGTTCGTGTAGCCGCCGTCGAAGACCAGCGTTTTGCCTTTGGCGACGCCTTCGAGTTTCTCGCACCTTCCGAGGTCCGGGAGCGGTAGCACCGCCTTCACGAGCGAGGCGTTCACCTCTTCGGTCGTCGAGTTCATGCTCGCCAGGTTCGATCCCGCTGGAGACGGGAGGCCTACCTTCGTGTCGACCGCGAGGTCGCCCACGAGCGGGAGCAGCGTGCATCCGTTCGCCCCCGGCGCGGCGAACGTGCTGTCAATGAGGGTACCCCCAAGCACGAGGATTTCCCCTTTGTCCTTGGTGGTGACGACGGCGTTGTGGTCGACGAGATGCAGGCTTAGGGGTTCCGCTTCCGAGCCGATATAGCATGACGATCCAAGCGCGAGGTTGCCCAGTTTGACCTTCAAAGGCAGTTCGACCGACGTGGTCAGCGCTGCCTGCCCTGCAAGTTCAGCCGTGGCCGTGACTTCCGTGAAGTTCCCGGGCAGTTCGATGCCGACGAGCCCACCCGGAACCTGCAACGGCGTTTTCGAGAGCGTTTCGCCATTGGTCGCTGGCGCGAAGACGCCGAGCGCTTCAAGACCAGCCTGAATCGTGACCGTCTTGTTGATCGGCACCGTGCTTTTGCCAATCACGAATTCCCCGCTCGGCGTCGTGGAGTAAATGCACTTGACGACCTTTGGGTTGTTGTAGGGACAGTTGCTGAAGCGCTGCAGGTCCTGCTTGAGCGATGCGAGTGCGGGCGAAGCTGCTGCCAAAGCTCCCAGCACGGCCACCGCGCAGGTCAAGGCCGCGAGGGTCGCCCGGCGTACGCCTACCTCGATCCCGTCGGCCTTCTCCAATGCCTGTCTCATCTGCTCCCTCTTTTTCTCGGATCGCGTTACTTTTTCTTTTTGGTCTTGGCGGCCGTTTTGCGGCCATACTTCTTGCGGGCCTGCTTTTCGCAGGCGACCCGCTTGCTCTTCGAGTGCCTGTATTTCTTCTTGCACGCGGCGAGCGCTTTCGCAAGCAGCTGGGCTCGGCTGGCTTTGAAGGCCTTGACGGACTGGCACCCGATGGTCGCAACGTTCGTCGTTTCCTTGAAGAATGCACCGTTCTGGCCGGTCATTTCGAGTGGGATCTGCAGACTGGTGCCGCAGAGGTTGTAGTTCTTGCTCGCCGGGACGACATCCGTGAGCGCCGAATGCGGGCCTGCGGGGAGTTGCGTTTCAAACGTGGTGAACGGCGCGTCGGGATTGTTTTCGAACCGCGAGTACGTGATCCCCTTTTTGATGTCAGTCTTGCCGTCGAGCAGAAGGGTGATGCCTTCGCCCTGCAGCAGGAACTCGACGTCCGGGAACGCTGCGTTCCCGTGGGAGACGAGATACGCCGGGCCGCTCAGCGGGTTCTTGAGGACGGGCGTGTGGATGATCCCTTTGCCGATCACGGACCCTTCGTCGCACGTGGCGGGATTGGCGTTGAACACGGCTTCCGGGCATGCTTTCTGGATCGTCGTCAGCCGCGAGGGAAGCGCTGCTGGCAGCGCGAGGTCGACTTTGGCTATGCCTGCGGCGCCGAGTCCACTCGATGTGACCGTGACGTTGAAGCTGACCCCGTTGGCTTTGCTTCCCTGCGCTCCGACGGACGCCGTTAGCTTCGGGTGGAAGGGCAGGCTCGCGCAGTTGGCGACCTGGAACGGCGAGGACGTCTGCGCTACCCCGCCTTCAGCTCCGGTCAGTGTCGCCGTCGTGCTCATGGGGTTGCAGCTGGTGGGGTTGAACTGGAAGTTGGGTCGATCCACCTTCACGTTGATCGCTTTGAGCTGAACTGGCACGCCTTTCACGATCGTGGGCAGCGGAGAGCCGAGTTCCGTGATCCCACCTCCTGCGTCGAGCAGACGTGATTGAACAGCAGTGACCGTAACGGCCGTTGTGGTCGGGTTGACCTGGATTGTCGAGTTGGCGATCACCGTGCCAAGGTTGAAGGGACCGGCGACCGCTGGCGTGGCTACCGAGAGGCCAAACGGCGCGTTGTCGAAGCCTGCGGTCAGATATACGCTTCCCGCGAGCGAATATGGTTCGTTTCCGAGGCCGGTGAGGCTGGTCGAGTGCCCGACGAGGCTTTCAGTCCCGCACTGCGCGAGGTCAGCCTGTTCGATTGGGCAAGGCGTCACGGAGGACAGCATCGCCGCTACGCCCTCAGGGAGTTGGACCGTGAGCCCCGTCAGGGCCTGGTCGCCGTCCGGCCGGTAGATCGTGAGAGGGAAGTCGGTGAACGTGCCGGCTTGCACATTCGTGGGGTCTGCGTTGAAGGACGGCGAGAAGGGCAACGGATTCGTCGAGCAACCGCCGCCGCCGGCGCCCGAGGCGATGTTGAAGCTCGCAGAGGACGGATGGGCTGCCTGGCCGGACCACGGCACAAAGGATGCCGTCGCCGCGTAGCTGCCGCACAGTGGCGGGGTCGATAGCGACGCGCCACCGCCGCCGAAGAAGGTCAGGGTCAGGTGTTCGAAGGGGACCTCTGGAGTGTCTTCAAACGTCGAGATCACCTGGCCGGTCTGTTCGTTCGGCGTCGTCGTTCCGGCGAGCTTGACGCGGACTCCGGACACGGGATCTTCGGCGATCAGGTAGAGCACGAGAGGCGGCCTGAACGGGTTGGTGTCCTGCGCCGCGAGGTACACAGCGCCGGTGAGTTCGTTCGTCAAGTCCGGAGACTTGATCCTGACAGTGCCCACCTTCGCGGCGTCTGGACATGCTGCCGGGCCTTCCGTGAAGTGATCGTTTTCCGTCTGCGCCGATTCCGGAACACCTTCTTCGAACCCGGTGAAGCCGACGTCGAACACGGAGCACGCGACGAGGCGGTTGGCCGCGGCCGGGTTCAACTGCATACCCGGGGGAAGCGCAACTGTCGTGCTCTTGACGGCCGACTCCGCAAGACCGCCGGCCGTTTCAGGCTGAGGAACAGAAACGCGGACCGTGAACGCCGCGGGCGTGCTCCCCGATTGCGTTTCCGGCAATTCGACGCCGGGCAGCGGTGCTTCCTCCCCGGAAGGGACTTCCCCGATGAGCGCCGGTTCGAACTTCAGGCCTTCGGATTCGCAGCCCTTCAGTCCTTCCCGTCCTTCCTTGCTTTCGGCGAACTTCGATTCATACGGTCCCACCGGTGCAGCGCCGGGCACCCAGGACTGGGCTTCCATCGGGGCACTCAACGGCGTCCCGCACGATGTAGGGAGGGAAAGGAAGGGCTTTTCGGGCATTGGTCCTTCCTTTTCTTCGTTGTGCTGTTGTTCTGTGCACGACGGGAATCCGAAACGCACACCCGCGCACGCCCAGCCTCGCAACGTACTGTGGCTTGCGCTGGCCGGCACGCCCCAGATCGTTACCTTGCTCGAGATGAGCCCGGCGATCTGCGGAGTGTTCTTGGCGGTAACCACAACGCTGTAGTTTTTTCCGGTGCGAACTGAGGTATCCAAAACGATCGGGACCTTGAGTGGGTCGAAGCCGAAGCGTGCGGGTTCGCCCTGAGCGGGTTCCAGGTTGAACACAGGTACAGTGAGCTGCGCCGGCTGGCTGTGGTACGTGTGAGGTTCATCTATCTCGACTTCTGCGATGCCCACCGCCGTATTCGCGGGGCACCCGTTGACGGGCCGACTCTGTCCAAATACCCCTTCGATTATCGCATCGAACTGGCCCTCGGTGCACTGTGCGGTGGCTTTCGGATTACCGATAAGGCCCGGAGGCAGCTCGAAGCTCAGATTCCTCGGAAGCGCGATCGGTTCTTCGTGGGCGTTCTGGTTCAAAGCGAGGGTCGTCGTTAGCTGGAATGGATGAGAGCCCGCCTGGGCGTCCTCAGCCCCGCCCTCTTCTTCCGGCTTGAGTTCGTAGTATTCGACGCCGAAGCGAGGTTCTTCGGCGCTGATCTTGACCGGTCGTTCGACCGAGTCGGTCCCCACAGCAAGACCACCTGCCCCTTCACCGCCGCTCGCAGTAACCTTATTCTGTAGAACCGCTTCACCCGAATCGGTGACCTTGACGGCAATGCGAAGGCTGACGCCATCCCCTGGCGAAATTGTGCCGCTAAAGGTGCACCGTATTGGAGCCGTGGACGGCGGTTCGCATGTCAGCGTGTTGCCGGAGTCGAACGTTTCCGCGCCAGCCACTTCAACAGCGGTCAGGCCCGTGGGCAGCGCATCGGTGAGGGTGATAGGCACTTTTTCGCCACTGATCGGCTCGTCGCCAAGGTCGGATGCGGTCACTATGATGACCGGTCCCGTATTGCCATTGTTGGTAAGTCTTCCTTCAGTGCCGGGCCGAAAATTGGCCGGAACCGCCCTCGACGACAGTGACCAGTACGGTACGGGCGCCGCGAGAGCGCTCGACACGCCCACCGTTCCGAGCGCCGCCAGACCCGCGGCCGCAAACCAGGCCAGGGCGGTGCACCGAAGGTGGATCGACGGTCCTGACCTCACTTCACGCCCCGTCCGCGCTTGGCCTTCTTGGCGGCCTTTTTGGCCCCGTAGTTCTTCTTGGCCCGCGCTTCACAGTTCGCGCGCTTTTTCTTTTGCGCTTGCGTCCTATGCGGGAGTTTGCGGCACTGCTTCAGCGCCAGCGCGAGCTTCTGCGCGCGTGTCAGAGGCGGTGGCTTGGTCACCTTGGTCGGGAGCGTCCCGCCGGCCGGCACGGAATGAAGCGTGTTGCCGGGCCCGGAGAAGCTTGGGGGGGCTTCGAACGACGGGGCGGGCGTGGACCCCCCGCGGCATTCGGGCGTGGTTCCGCACGCCGAAGACGGTGGCGGCACGGGCGGCAGGCATCCGTCTTCGCCGCACACGTGAGCGTCGTATATGTCCGGCGCTGTATCCGTGTCTTGCGGGGCGAGTCGAGACGATGTGAGGAAGAACACGTCGCCACCGGTCGGGGTCGCGTCCAAGAACGCCGATTCATGTTCGGAGGTCCCTGACGAGATCAGAGCGACTTCGCCGTTCGGCTTGTACTCGTAGACATTCTCGACCCCGACGGACGCGGGTTCTGTCTGTCCAGGGAATAGCGTCTCCTTACGCGTGTCGCCCGCGGCCTGCGGAACGAGCGCGTCCGCACTGGTGAAGAACAACCTTCCGCTGTCGGACAGGTACCCGGACTGGTACACCGAGCGTTCCTGCTGTAACGTCGTCCATCCTGGGATGCTTCCCGCGAGCCAGTGATCGACGTTTGGTCCATCCCAGGTCAACGGTCGGTCAACGAGCAGCCCAGTCCCTTCACCGGCCAACTCGGTATCGAGAACGCCTCTCGGGCGGGCATGAGTCGGGTCGCACGACACGCATTTCAGATGCGGCGTCCCTTGCGTGTCGTAGAGGAAGACCTCCTCGTCGTGGTGGCGTTCGCCGTGTTCTTCGTTCACGTCGACGTTGTCGTATCCCGTGAGCGACCGGTTTGACATGAATGCGAGGAACTGGCCGTGGGGCGAGACGCGTGCCGTCAGATTGACGAGGAGCACGTTTTCTTTGTTGTAACCCAGTTCATTGTCGAACCCATCTGGCGCGTCTTCGTTTGAAAGGGCGGCGATGAAGCTCGTGGTCGTCGCAGCTCCATCGCGATGAAGCACATACAGGTTGTTCGCGCCACTGTTCGCACCTTCAGCGAGCTTCCCGGTGGCGACAAAATAGACGTACGAGCCGTCTTCCGACGCGCCCTGCACCAGGCCTCGAACATCGGCGCTTTCACCGGCGTTGGCATCGACGGTGAGATCACGGAGTTTGCATTCGAGCGGCCCTTCTCTAGGGATTTCACACTCGTACAGGTCAGGCTTCCTGCTCGTGGCGGTCGAGTCTTCTGTGAGTTTCTGCGCGTCGGTAAAGAATACCTTCGTGCCGTCTGCGCTGGCGATTTGGAACTCTGCTTCTCCGGGATTGCCTTCCGGAAGTCCGTTGGCGGGCTTGTCAAGCTGGACCGTTTCTTGTCTCGTCGTGTCGCGCAGGTAGAGATGTTCCTTCGAACTCGTCCAGATGATTCTGGTCCCGTCTGTTGAGATCGCGTGCCTTGCCGCATCAGAGGCACGGTCTTTTGTGAAACCGAGCGCAGGGCGTCCTCCACCTTCTCTCAGTTCTGCGGGCGTGCCCTGGCATGGCTCTGGCGAGCAGGGCATCAAGCTCACGAGCTGCAGCTTGTTTTCGGCCCACTCATAGAGACCAGCGGCAGACGGGGGGTCCAGCGCAAGCGGCAGCGTTGAGAAGAGCACGACGTGGCTCAAGTCCGGCGTCGAGCCTTCGACCGTGAGCACCTGGTTGACGGTGAGGCGGCTTTCAACGCCTTCTTCGAGGACCGGTGTGCCGCCAAATTTCGTCCCTGGGGGCACGTTGGCGGTGCTAACGAGCGGGAGATAACCCGATCGCGGTGCTTCACCGTGTTCGCTCGCGAGGATTTCGCCGTTTCGCGTGGCTTCCGCGTAGATCGCTCCTTCGGCGGCGCCGGGCTGGATGGGCGCGTCCTCGCGAAGGTAGACAGTTTTTTCTTGGTGCCCGCGTTCGGCAGCCGTCAAGGGCGGCGAGAGCGGCGGTTCGGCGAGCGGGGTGAGCGCGATCGGGAGCGGCTGGACGAGCGCGAGCGAAAGATTCGGCGAGAACACCTGGAATTCTGCGGGCTCTCCGTCGCGCAAGCCAGGCGCTCGTTCGTGCGCCGCCGCGATCTCCTGCGATGACCATTCCCATTCATGCTCGCCACGAGTCGCGACTACTTGCTCGGGCAGCGGGCTGTAGTTGCCTTCGGGACCCTCGACGAGCGGTCCGTCCACGAAGTACGCCAAGGCGTTGCCACCTTCGGCCGCCTGAATAGCCCCACCCACTTGGTCGATCGGTTCGATGTGAGCGCCCTCCTTGTTGGGGGGGAGACCATCTCGTAGCCACGGCCATCGGGCAGCGTGAAGCCGACACCACTCGCAGGTGTCGTGAGCGCGAGTTCAGGGCCATCGGCTGCGACGTCACCCACAGTCACGACGACGCGGTAGTGGTAGGTGGTTTCGGGACGAAGCCCACGGACGATCTCTTCGGCAAGCACGTCGCCCTCTTTCGCCCACCATTCACCCAGTTCGCTCGGTTTGTGGCTCGTATTCGCGCCCTTCAGCGAAATGAAGTATTTCCCGCCTTCCTCGACGATATCGCCTTCGCCATATGCCGTGACGCTCGACCACTCACCCTTGAAGCTGCCTTCGGGCGCGATAACATCCGCTTCCGGGGTCTTGTTTTCGGAGGCCGTCGTTTCGCCGTATTCGAAGTGGTACGTCGCCCTGACTCCGAGCGGATTTACCTGCGCCTGCAGGTTCGCGCTTTCACCAGTCACTTGCTTCGCCGACTCGCTCTCGATCAGGACCGTTGTGAATTCCTGTTCGGGCCCCACGAAGCGGCCGGCGCCGTTTTCCGCCACAATGCGGAAATGGTAGGTCGTCGCCAGCTTCAGCGCCGTGATCGGAGCAGACACTGCGACGGGAGCTTCACCAGAGGCGAGTTCGCCTTCGGCCGTTTTGTTTTCCGAAACGCTCGTTTCGCCGTATTCAAAGTGGAATTTCGTCGCGAGTTTGTTTGGATTGACCTTCGCGTTCAGCGTCGCGGAAGTCTGCCCGACTGGTTCGGCTGTCTCGGTGGTGACGCCGGGGCCCGCTGTGCTGAAGTGGGCGTCTTCGCCCCACGTCGTCCCAAACTCGTTCGTTGCGACCAGGCGGTAGTGATATGTCGTGTCCGGCTTCAGGCCGGTCAGGTTGGTCAGCGCGTGGACCACTTCGTGTACGCTGGTCTGGGCGAACGGGACGGGGCTGTTGCTGCCGTATAGCTCCGTTTCGCCGTATTCGAAATCGTATTTCGTGGCGAAGCCGTCCGGTTCCAACGAGCCGGTCAGCGTCGCGCTGGTCGGCGTGACACTTTCGGCCGCGCCGGTGCTCACGCCAGCTACGGCCGGCGCAGTCGTGAATTCGCCTGTACCCGTGTAGAAGGCTCGGTGTTCGCTTAGCCGTTCGACCACCAGCCGGAAGTCATATCTGACACCTGCCTTCAGGCCGGCGACCGTTTCCTTGACGCTCGATTCCCCTTCAGGGGCCGCGACGGTCGGCGTCCTCTCGTTGAGTTCTCCACCTTCGCCGTATGCGAAATGGTATTGGTATTCTGCGGGTGTTCCCCCCGTGTCGAGTGTTCCGTTGAGCACAGCACTCGTGCGTTCGATCTTGGTCGCCTTGCTGGTCACCACGCGCGGTACCGGTTCGTTCGGGCCGAAGATGTTGATAACGCCCGCGGAAACATACACGTCGCCCGCCGCCGTGCCCGACGAATTGTCGACAGCAACGCCGAGCAGGCTTGAGAAGCCTTCAGGCTTGCCACCGGGTTCCGCGACGGTCAGCCAACCGAGCCATTCGCCGGCAGCATTGAATTGATCCACGGCGTCGTTTTCCGCAGCCGCGACATACACGTCGCCTGTCGTTTCGTCGAGCGCAACCGCCGGGATGCTTTCGCCGAACGATTTGGTGGGCGAGCCTTTACCGGTGATTTTGACCGTTTCGAGTGCTCCGGCGTCATTGAACACCACCACCGCGCTGTGTTCACCGCTGGCTGCGACGTACACCTGGCCCGTGGTCGAGTTGACAGCCACGGCGCTCGGTGTTTCGAACTTATGCTTGAGCGTTGCGACGAATTGACCTTCTTCGGCTTCTGTCGCTCCTTCAGGTTCGGGCTTGAAGACGTCCACCACCGCCGGTTCCCCTCTGCTGATGACGTACACGTCGCCCGCGGCGGGGTTACTCGTCGAATCGTCGATCGCCACACCCGCGGGTTCGGTAAATTCTCCCGCCGTCGTGTCGGCTCCGGTCCACTTCGAAAGGAGCGAATAACCCTTTGCCGGGTCGCTCTTGTCGTTCGGCTTGAAGACATCCAGCGTATTGGTTTCGGGATCGCTGACGTAGACTTTGCCGGCCGAGTCCACAGCCAGCCGAAGGCCTTCTTCTCCTGCGAGCGTGCCCGACCCGAACTGCGTCAGATAGTCATGGGACGAGCTGAAAACGTCGACGACCGGTTCTCCGTTTTCGTTGTGTGTGACGACGAAAGCAGTGCCGTCGTTATCGACAGCGACGGCTTCCGGTTCGCTGAGTTCGGTCCCGGGAGGAGCTTCGGTGACCTGCGCCAGGAACCTGTGGCCCGTCGCGGTCGCGGCGACAGCGGACACACTCGAGAAGAGAAGCGCACCAGCCAACGCGGCGAAGGCCAGCGCGAGCGTGAGCGCGCAATATAGAGTGCCCGGTAGCGCGCGCGCCTGCAATACGACCGCCCGCATCACGGCAAGAACCTGCATCTCTCCCGAAAGCTCCTCTCCCATAATCAAACTTCAACTCCTTGCGGGCCGGAACGATCTCGTCCCGGCCCGCTTACTTGCGTTTCCCTGCGATCACTTGTTGAGATCAGCTGAGCTCAGAGCGGCTACTCAGATCCCAGCGAGGACCTCGAGTTCTTCTTCGCCTGTGACGGTGGTTGTGAGGAACTGCGTGGCGCGTTCGAACGCTCCACCGTTGGTGTTGCTTTCGAGGTTGCAGAATTTCGACGTCGCTTTCTCGAAGTGTTGCGGTTCCTGCACGCCTCCTGAACCTTTGTAGATCTCTTTGCTCGTGCTCGTCATTTGGTTCACGGGTTCAACCGGCGCGATGACGCAGTTGCCGCCGGCGTGTTCGCCTTCTTTGGTCGCCGAGCCCTTGACTTTGACTACGATCGAGCCTTCGAGGCATTCGAATTCGGTGAAGAGGCCTTTCGCTTTTTCGGTGGTCAGTTCCTCCCCGACTACCGGCGACGTCGTTTTTTCTCCGGAGATGAAGCCGACCGGGCCCTTCAGGTCGTTGGTCACGATTTCGCCCGTCGGGTGCCCTTTGGTCTGACAAATGGCGCCGATCGCGGGAATCCCGCAGCCTTTGAATGTGGCTACAACGGTCTCCACTTCTTTGATGGCGCCGGAGTCCTCGTCGTATTTGCCCGTCGCGCCCTGCGACGTGCAGGTGATCCTCGTGCCGCTCTTCGTTTCGAGCGTGGCTTCGCCGCCAGCGGAGGTGAAGTGGACACCTTCAGTTTCGGATTTGGCGCCTTTGTGCCATTCCCATTTTTCGGTGGTTTTTTCCGTGGATTTCGCTTTCACCGTGCAGGTGTCGTTCTTGTATTTGCCGGTTGTGCTCGCCTGGCACCGGCCGATTTCCGGCAGGGCGGACGCCGTCCCAGCACCGATCGCGGCGAGCGCAAAGGCGGAGACGAGGCACAGCCCCGTGATCCTGATGCATTTCATCTATTCCACTGCTCCTTTTTCCCTCGGGGGATTTAGATTGGCCGGCGTTCGGCTGTCGTCCCCAACGTCAGAGACTCCCCATGCGTCGCGTCGGCTCCGTCGCCTGAAGCGCAGGCAACGTCACTGCATTGCCACGCCCCTTACTACCCGCCTCAAGGCGCGTCTAACACGATCTTCAACAAGGCGGCGCTCGTCGTGCCGTCGCCTACCCGCGCGGCATCGAAGAGCGCCCCGGACTCACGCGGCCTCCTCCAGCGGCGTTGCGCTCGATCTCACCGCGGCGGGGGTGCCGGCATCGAAGCGCTATGCCCGCATGGGGGCTTCGAGGTGTGGACCCGCAAGCAGGCCCGCGTGCTCACGCACGGCACGCTCGCGCTCGACGACGGAGCGCCGCGCGAGATCGAGGCGCTCGCGCTGATCCACGACACCGCCGGCTGTCCCTCGGAGGCACGAGAGCAGCCGCCAGATGTACTGCATCAGGCTGCCCTGGCTCGGCGACGTGGCGCTTGACCAGTGCACTCGCGTCGAGACAGAGGCTCAGTGGTCGACTTGGCGCTCTGAGAGCAGGACCAACGAAGCGCTGCGAGCACTCTTGACGAGCTGCGGCGCCCGCTTCGGGCGCTCACGTGTCGGCGCCAGCGCAAGAGACCACATGGATGCCTGACGCTCGAGTGCCCGCCGCTTAGAGCTTGCTGAGTTCGACCGCGTTTGCCGGTGGCGTCAGCGATATGGGCTTATCCCAATTGGAGAAGGTGAGCTGTCCCGTCACCTCGCCGCTCAGGAGAAGCTCTACGGGGTACGGCTTTCCGGTCGTCGCGATGTAGAGGTAGCGTGTGTAGTACTTGTTCTTCTGCTTGAGTGCGATGGCCTTCTGGCCGTTCACGGTGGTGGTGCCGCCCTTCGTGAGCGTGCCGGGGCCGCCGATCAACTGATTGACCTCTTTTGACAGCTCTGTGTATCCGGCGAGCTGGGCCGCGCGCCGGCTGCTGGCGGGCAGCTTCAGCCATTGGCCTTCGGCCACAGGCCTGCGGGCGCCGAGATTGCTGTAGACGGTAGGGATGCCTTTGACGTAGAGGGTGTCACCTATGCGGATCAGTTCGAGCGTGGTGCTCGCCACGGTGATCTGCACCATTCCGCCGTTGCTCGTCAGCTGCACTTTCGTTTTGCCCGCGAGCGGCCCGCGCCCCTGGACCGACGCGGCCTGAACCGAGGTGGCGTTATCGACGGCAGCCAAGCTGGCGGCGTAGATTTCATTCGGTGATTTAGAGGCGACGCCGTTGCTCGAGGCGCCGCCGCATCCGGCAAGGCTCGCGGCGAGCGCGGCGGTGAGGAGGACCGGCGCACGAAGGCCGGTGCGTGCCCGGTCTGCGTTGATGCGGGTGAGCATGCCGGCGCACCTTACACCCCGACAAGCGTTAAGACAGCCTGCGCGAGGCGCTCTCCTTTGACGGCGTACGCCGCCAGCGGAGCGCCAGACGTGTCTCGAAGCGCTCGGGCGCCCGCCGAGTGCGATCTCGATCGGGATCAGCTTGCGCTCGGGCGGTGCCGGCACGATCCAGGCCTACGCCGAAGCTCGAAGGTTCGAGTCCTCTGGCCCGCAATGTCCATTTTAGGTTTTGCTAAAATGACGGCGGTGTCACGACCGAGCGCGAGCGAAGATGTCTTTCACGCGATCGCCGACGGCAATCGCCGGGAGCTGATCGACCTGATGGAGCTGGGTCCCCGCGCGGTGGGTGAGCTCGTGGTCGCGTCGGGGCTGTCCTACTCGGCAACCTCTCAACATCTGGCGACCCTGCGACGAGCCGGGCTGGTCACGAGCGAGGCGTCGGGGCGGCAGCGGATCTATCGGCTTCGTCCGGCGGGGCTGCGCGAGGTCTACGACTGGTCGGGTCGCTACAGGGAGTTCTGGCGGGCCCGCCTTGACGCGCTCGGCGAGCTCCTGGGCGAGCAGCCGTGAGGCTCGAGATCTCGATGCAGGAGCGGTTCGCGGTGCCGATCGAGCGTGTCTGGCACGCTCTGACCGATCCGGTGATGATCGAGCGCTGGCTGATGAAGCCGGACGGCTACGAGGCGCAGGTGGGTGCGCGGTTCACGCTCGGCGACGCCCCGCGTGCGGGCTGTCGGGGCCACGTCGAGTGCGAGGTGCTCGAGCTCTCACCGCCGCGGCGTATCGTCTGGTCGTGGCGCGGCGCCGAGGATCCTGCGATCACGCGACTGATCATCGAGCTGGAGGACGACGGGGAGGGAACTCGCCTGACGTTGAGCCACACCGGCGAATCCGATGAGCGCACGGTCAGGAAAACCACCGGCGGATGGACCGAGAAGCTCGCAGCACTCGACGAACTACTCTCACAGGGAGGAAACGGGAATGACTGAACCGCTCCACACGGTCCGCTTTCCGGGCGAGACCGATGAGCTACGGCTGGCACGCGACGCCCTGTTGCAGGCTGAGATCGATCTACGCCGCCAGAGCGAGGCTCTCTCGGCCCAGCGTCGCCACCTGCCACTGGGCGGCGAGGTGCCCACCGACTACGGCTTCGAGGAGTCGGGCGCAGAGGCCGGGATGACGCGGATGGTTCGCCTCTCTGAGCTGTTCGAGGAGGGCAAGGACACCCTCGTTCTCTACAGCTTCATGTTCATCCCTGACGAGTCCGGTGCGCCGCTGGGCGCCGCCTGCCCGTCGTGCACCTCGATCATCGACGCGGTCGATGGGCAAGCCCCACACCTCACGCAACTGATCAACCTCGCAATCGCCGCCAAGGTCCCGATCCAGCAGTTGCGCGAGCACGCCGATACGCGAGGGTGGCGGAACATTCGCATGCTGTCCGCCGCAAACACGACCTACAACCACGACTACCACGCTGAGACCGCCGAGGGCAGTCAGCTACCGATCGCCACCGTGTTCGTGCGGCGCGATGGAAAGGTCCACCACTTCTGGAGCAGCGAGCTCGCGTTCGCTGCCCGCGACCCTGGTGAGGACCCTCGGCACGTCGACTTCATGTGGCCGCTGTGGAACATCCTCGACCTGACGCCGGGAGGTCGCGGTACCAGCTTTCACCCTCAACTCAACTACGGCTAGGGATGCTGGACCGGCGAGATTCCAGAGCCGCCTCGGTCACGGGCGCGCCCGCGACCGGCAGAGAATGGGCGCGCGTACTCGTCGGCGAGCAACCGGCGCTGGTCGGGGCGCTGCTGGCGCTGGCAGTCGCGGCGTGGGTCGCGACCGATCTGAGGATGGCCGGCATGGACGCTGGACCTGGCACGAATCCGGGTTCACTCGGCTTCTACCTGAGCACGTGGGTCGTGATGATGGCGGCGATGATGCTCCCGGCGGTCACGCCGATGGTGCTCGCATATCGCGAGAGCCGGCATGAGCGCGGGGGGCAGCAGCGCAGCGCCGTCGCCGGGCATACGGCACTGTTCCTCGCCGGCTATCTCGCCGTTTGGGCCAGCGCGGGACTGATCGGCTACGTGCTGCTCGAGGGCGGCCGCTCGCTCGCCGGCGAGTTCTTCGCGTGGGGCAGCGGCGGACGCTGGGCTGCCTCCGGCGTGCTCGTGGCCGCCGCGCTCTACCAGCTGACGCCGTTGAAGTCCGCGTGCCTAGCCCGATGCAGAAGCCGGCGCGAGTTGCTGCAGGCGGGCTCGCGCGACGGTCGCGACGGCGCCCTGCGCACCGGGATGAGGCACGGCATCTGGTGCCTGGGGTGCTGCTGGGCGTTGATGGCCGCGCTGTTCGCGCTCGGAGCGATGAGCGTTGGCTGGATGGTGTTGATATCAGGGCTGATCGCCGGCGAGAGGCTGCTGCCGTGGCGGCGTATTGCCACCGCGACCGTCGCGCCCCTGCTGGCGGTGGTCGCGCTCGGCGTGGCCGTCGCGCCCGCCCGAGTCCCGATGCTCACGATTCCGGGCAGCGCAACCGCCATGCGTGCGATGGGAATGTCCCCAGGCCATCACATGCACGCGTCGAAGCTGAGCCCGAAACCCCAAATGGGGGCGATGCAGCGTTGAGCCGCCGCGTCGCGTAGCGATCCGCGGCCGCTACGGCTGTGTCTCGCGTTTGATTTTCCAGCCGCTGTTCGTGGTGGGGGCGAGGAAGTCCGGCGGCTGCTCGATTTCGAAGCGGCCGTCCCATTTGTAACTCTTGACATAGTCGCCGCCCGACGCGCAGCACGTCACGCGTCCGCGCCATTCCTCGGCGATTGAGCCCCAGACGTTGATCGTCCCGAGCGGTTTGCCGCAGGCGAAGTTATCGACGCCCCACGAGTTCTTCGTGCTCAGCAATGCGGCGTCGATGACCGGGTTGTTGAGAGCGACGCCAAGTTCTGTGGTGGCGGCCCTTTCCGCCGTTGTGGCGTTTTCCTGGTTACACGTGTACTGAGCCGAGCCCGTCGGCGATTCTTCCGTCTTGCAGCTGGAGGTGATGCCGGCTTCGCACGCCCCTTTGACCGGGTGGTAGAGGCGCACGTATTTGTCGGCGATTAGGCCGAGCGTCGCCGTCCCGGTCGGTTCGCCGCCGGCGGATCCTCCCGTTGTCGTGACGTTGCCGTTGATGATCACGTCGTTTTCGGCGATCACGGTGAGAGACTGCGTGTATTTACCAGAGATGTAGACATCGCCACATCCGGTGTCAGCGGTGTAGCTCGGGAAGAACGGCGTGTATGTGACGCCACAGCCGCCGGCGCCGTTTACCACCGCGACGACGCCGTTGGCCGGGAAGCTCTTCGTTTCGGTTGTGCCGGCGTTTTTCACTTCCATCGTCCCCGGGGTGCCTTCTTTGAGGACGATGACGGTCCTACCTTTGAATTTCGTTTCGGCTTCCGCAATGAGTTCCGGCCCGGCTTCCGGCGGGAGCAGGATCGGGCCGCCGGCTTTGTAGCCGTTGCCGATTAGTTCAGGCGTGCCGCCGTAGTAGCCCTCGTCCATTTCGATCGTGTCGTTGTGGCCTTCGCGCCCGAAGCTCGGCGAGCCGCTGATGTCAGCCGCGTCGTTGGTGTGGAAGGGTCCTTCGATCGCGTCTTCGGAGATCCAGGGGAAGCTGACGCATGGTTTGGCTTCGTGGATTCTTTCGTTGTGGTAGTGTTCGCATTCAGCTGTTGTGCGCCCGACGGTGAACGGGTCCACCAGTTCGTAATTGCTCACAAACGCGTAGTCGAGGAAGCTTGGGTGCGAGAACGTGGCCACGATCGAGCGCGTGCACACGCTCGCGCCACATTTGCTGTGGAGGACCGTGCCGGTCGCCTTGATGCGGAAGGTTCCGGACGCCGAGTCGGCGGTCTCGATGATGCTGGAGAGTTTGCCGGATTCGCACCCTTTTTTTGCGACTTCGGCAGCGGTAGATGGGAGCGTTTCGTAGGTGTACGTCTCTTCTTTGACGCCCGGAACTTCGACGGCGGCCGCCGTTTTCGGGCACGTGTTCCAGTAGGAGCTGTTTGCACTGAGCTGGTATTTGTAGGCGTCGACGCCCGCGAGCGCAGCGAAGTACGCGCGCTGCTGGTTTGAGTTCAGGCGGGTAAGCGCGACGTCCTGCGTCGCGGATGTGATCGCGGCAGCCACGAGCAGCGTGCACACGAGCAGCAACATCACAGCGAAGATCATCGCGAAGCCGCTCTCGTCCCGCACAGCCCGGCGGTAGTGTTGGGAGGTGATCAGGTGCATGTTTCGTCCTTAGCTCCTTCGCCGGTTTCCGTCGGGTTCAGGCGCAACACGACCGCGTCGTTGAACGGTACGGTGCGGCCGCGCTTCGTTTCGCCGCTTTCCGGGGCCTGTGTGAAACTGATCGCCACCTTGGCGATCCTGCTTGCTGAGGCTTCGGCGGGGATTTTTTCAGTGAGCTGTGTGAAGGCGCCGGTGGTGCTCGAGAGCGTGTAGTACTGGAAGACGGTCTTGGTGCCAGAGATGGTGACGGGCGTAACCTTCGTCGCAAGCACGCGTTTTTTCGCATTGGCTGCTTCGAGTTTGGGGAATTCCCAATTGCCGGCCGTCGTGCCCGGGCCGCTGCCGGCGACGCTTTCGAAGGAGTAGTCGGTTAGCGTGCCCTGCCCTTTTTTCGCGGCTTCTTCGGCCCAGCTGATGTCGTGCAGGTACACCGTTTTCTCGACAGCGCTCTTGCTGGTTGAGGACCCATATGCGCTGACGTACCAGAGGTTCGTCGGGCCGGCCGTTTCTAGCGGCGAGCTTGGCGTGGTGCTCGGGCCCTGAATCGCCTGCGACCCGAAGCCGGTGCAGCTCGAGTGAAGCTCTTCGACCACCCTCGTCATCGCGAGTCGACCGAGCCTGTCGGACTGCACACGTTCGCTGATGCGGGAGGCCTGGCTGGTCGTGAACTCCAGGAGGGCGACCATCGCGATCATGATGATTGTGGCGCTGGCCATCGCGACCAGCAGTTCGAGTAGCGAGGCGCCGTGCTCGGCGCGGAGGGTGGATGTGAGGCGGTGGCGCATCGGCTACGGGCAGGTCTGGGCGGTCGAGAGTTTCGTGCCGGCTTCGGGGTAGATGGTTCCCAAGACCGTTTCGGTCGGCCCTTTGTTTTCGAAGGTTTTGGTGTACTTGTAATAGCCTTTGGTGACGGTGTTGTGCACGGCGATGCACACCGTGAGTTCTTTCGCGTAGGGCTGGTATTCAGGAACGAGATGGCCGGCAGCGTTGAGCGTCACTTCGTGCTTGTAAGGAACGCTGCCGGTGCGGGCTGCCGGGACCGCTTCGCAGCCCTTGTTCACGATCATCGCGTGTTCGACGCTGGCAAACGCTTTGCTGCCGCTCGTGCCTTCGGCGACGAGGACGGTGACTTTAGGCATCTGAACGCTGACTTCTTTTATTGCGTTCGGTTCCACCTGAGCGGTGGCGTCGGTGACGGCCGGGTTGACGAGGTTCGGGTTGTTGGCTTCGCAGTCGCCGGCGAACACCGTGTAGCGGTTTTCGCCAGGTGGGGTTTCTGAGTTGCGGAACGGGAAGAGGATCTTGCCGAGTGCCGCAGTCGTGGTGTAGGTGCTGGGACTACCGCCCACATACCCGTCGGGGGTTTCGATGCCGGTCTGGAACGCGTAGAACGTGGAGCCGGGTACAGCCGATTTGGCGGCTTCGGTGAATTTCACTTCGATGCCGCCCGGTTCAGCGAGATAGAAGGTTTGCGTGGTAGTGGCCGTTTTCGACACTGTAAGGGCCTTGGGTGTCGGAGCAGCTTCGCCGTTCTTGTTGACCCAGCCGACTTTGGTGGCCGTGGCTTTGACGCTGGTGGAGGAGAGGCTGCCGAAGACGACGCAGCCGGCAGACGGCGTGGCCTGGCTGAGTTCGGGCGAGATGCCAGAGACGGTCACCGTCGCGCCTTCGACCGGTTCGTTCTTCTGGTTGAGGACTTTCACTTGCAGCGTGTTGCTGGTCGGCACGGTGATGATGCTCGATTGGCTGACCGGTTCGCGTTTGCCCAGCGAGGACCAGGTCACCGACGATGTCGTCTGCAGGTAGTTGGCGGTGCCCGCTGTCGTTTCGCACGTGAGGTTCGATTTGGTCCCGCCTGTTTCAGCGGTCACGTAGGTTGCCGAGGACGTGACCGTGTAGACGGTGGCGGTGTAGGCCGTGCCGCTCAGCCCGGTTGGGTTTTCGCAGAACGTCGTGCTGCCTTTGCTCCAGTACTGCCATTTCCCGGAGACCGATTCCAGACAGCTGCCGTTTTCGGCTCTGCTTGTGGTGGCGGTGCCGAGCTGGCCCAGCACGGTGGTGGTGAGGCCGCGCAGGCGTTCCTCGTCCTGGCTGGCGAGCTGCGTGGCCTGCGCGTGGGAGCGCGTATCCGCAGTGCTGTGACCAGCGGCGATGATGCCCGTGAGCGTGCCGACGGCGATCACGGCTGTGATCAGGGAGGCGACGAGCACTTCGATCAAGCTGAACCCCGTCTCTGCCGCCCAATGCCTACGGACAGCCGCGAGTCGCTGGCTACCGGCAGGCGCCGCTGTCCTTTGGCGCGCTGCCCCGATCCAGGGATGGGTCACCCGCTGCCAGCGGCAGAATCCCGGCCCGGCTGTGGGGAATGGCGTGCGCATGAGTACCAAGAGGCGTCTTCAATCACGTGTCGGCACGGCGCAACGGCGGCTTTAGCGATCGAGAGCGCCGATAAACACTTGGCATCGGCGGCTCAGGGCAGCTGCGACTCGAGGCGCAGACCCCTCGAATGCCACCAACGCGCGGGGCGCCAGCAGCGAGAGCCCGGGTGTCTGGAGGGCCTACAATCCCGGCTCGCGGGGGACTGGTGTATCGGTAACACGGTGGTCTCCAAAACCGCAACGCCAGGTTCGATTCCTGGGTCCCCCGCTTGGCTCGGCGATGCGGAATCCCGCTCTGGTGTGCGAGATTCCGCCATCGCGCTTCGGCGTGCTGGCGGTCGCTGGAGGTCGCTGGATCCGTTGCGGCACTTCAGGCGGTGTCTTTCGAGAGCCGAGGCATCTGCTAATCTCCATAAACTTGATCGACAATCTGATGAAGATCGACGTGCACCAACATCTCTGGACCGAGCCGCTCGTGCAGGCGCTCGCCTCGCGCAGCGAGTTCCCGTTCGTGCGTCGCGAGCACGGCCTGACGGTGCTCTACCTGGCCGACGAGCGTCCCTACGTGATCGACCTCACGGGCGAGGATCCCGAGCGCCGCGCCGCGCTGGTGTGGAGCGACGGGCTCGACCGGGCGCTCGTCTGCCTGTCAAGCCCGCTGGGTATCGAGTGGCTCCCGCGCGAGCAGGCGAGGCCGTTGATCGATGCCTATCACGAGGGCGCGCTGTCGCTGCCCGAGCCGTTTGGCGTCTGGGCGGCAATCGCTTTGGATCACGCTGACCCTGATGACATCGACCGTGCGCTCGCTCGCGGATGCATCGGCCTGTCGCTTCCCGCGGGCGCACTCGCGGGCGTTGAGGCCCTGACCGCGATCTCGCCACTGCTGGAACGTCTCGAGGCTCGGGGGGCGCCGCTGCTCGTGCACCCGGGGCCCCGAATGGGCGCCCATGCCCATCGAGCCGGCAGAGAGACGTCCCTGGAGGAGCCATTGTGGTGGCCGGCGCTCACGCGCTACGTGGCCGCGATGCAGGCTGCGTGGCTCGCCCTGCTCGCGGCGGGGCGCCCGCGCCATCCGCGGTTACGGGTGATCTTCTCGATGCTCGCGGGGCTCGCGCCGATGCAGGTTGAGCGGCTGGCCTCACGCGGCGGACCGCGCCCGTCCCTGCCCGACCCGCTCCTCTTCTACGAGACCTCCTCCTACGGCCCGGCGACGGTCCGCCTGCTCGGGGAGCTCGTCGGCCCCGAGCAGCTGCTCTACGGATCAGACCGACCGGTAGTCGAGCCGGCTGAGCTCGGCATGCCCGATGGCGTTGCGTGGGGCACGACCGTCGAGGGCACGCGTCGTGCGCTCGGCGCCTGGCAGACGGCGATAGCCCCGGCGGTGCCCGTATGAGCGTCGTGGCGCAGCATGCCGGGACGCGGCTCGGGGCCTCCGCGGGAGCGATCGATCCACAGCAGCTCGCTGCGCTCCCGCGTCCGCTCGGGCGCGATCTTTCCGCCACCGAGCTCCAAGCGTTTGTAACCGAGCTCGCTGATCGGCCGGAGCTGTGGATCCAGCTCGTCAAGCACGACTCCACCCAGCGCGTGTATCAGGAGCTGTTGAGCGATCGGCATCTGACGGCATGGCTGATCTGCTGGATGGACGAGCACGACACCGGCTTTCACGATCACGACCTCTCCTGCGGTGCGGTCGCCGTCGTCAGCGGCGCCGTGCGCGAGGAGCGTCTGGCGATCGACGGCCCGACCCGACGCGGTGTCTTTCGCGCCGGAGCCAGCTTCCACTTCGCGGCGTCAGACATCCACCGGGTGAGCCACGCCGGCTCGGATCCCGCGGTCACACTGCACGTGTACTCACCGCCGTTGCTGCGTATGGGGGCGTACGCGATCGGCGAGGACGGCGTGCTGGCTCGCCATCCGGTCTCCTCCGAGCACGAGCTGCGCGCGCCCACCGGCGCCGACTAGGCGAGCTAGGAGCTCGGCTTGGCACCCGCCAGCCGCTGAACCGAGTCTGCGCCGGCGATCAGAATCAGGCTGACGAGCTCCGGCTCGAATAGCCCGTGCTCGACCACGCCAACGGTGGCGCTGAGTCGCGCCGCGAGCTCGCGCGGGTCCGCGACCGGCCCGAGATAGTCCGCGATCAGCCCTCCGTCGGGACTGGGCGGCAATCCACGCAGCCGCGCCGGCGCGACGCTCGCAAGCGTATGTCCGACGCCGAAAGGCACCAGCTCGAGCGGCACCGGCGGTGAGAGCTCGGGTACGGCCTTGTTGGCGGAGGCGATCACGACGAAGCGGCGAGCCGACACGGCGACGATCTTCTCGCGCGTGTGCGCCCCGCCACCGCCCTTCACGAGCCACCCTTGCGGGTCGATCTGGTCAGCGCCGTCGATCGCGATATCCAGCTCGCCGACCTCGTCGAGCGATTCGACCGTCAGCCCCAGTGCCCGCGCGGCGGCCTCCGTCGCAGGCGAGGTGGCCACGCAGCGCAGGCCCTTGGCAGCGCTCTCGGCGATCGCCGGAAGCAGGTAGGCGACGGTGGTGCCCGTTCCCAGACCGACGCACATGCCGTCCTCGATCAGCTCGGCGGCTGCGCGCGCAGCGGCGCGCTTCTGCTCTTCGACTGGTCCCTCGCCGCTCAGCGGGCCTTGCCGCTGCCGCGCAGTCGCACGAGAGGACGCCATGGCGCGGACGTTACCGCCCCGGATGGTCCTCTGAGGCGAACGCGGTCTGCCGAGGCCGGTCCGTGCAGCAGGAATCCCTGGCCCACAGCGCAGTCCAGCTCGCGCGCGAGCGCCAGCTGGCGGTTGGTCTCGATGCCGACGGCGACCGCGGTCAGGCCGGCCTCCTTGGCGAGCGCGATCGTCGCGGCGAACATCGCGCGCCGCTCCTTGTCCTGGTGCAGCGCGCTCGTCAGCGCCCGGTCGAGCTTGACCACATCCAGTGGCAGGTTGCTCGGCAGCCCCAGGGATAGCTGTCCGTAGCCGAAGTTGTCGAGCGCGATCATCACCCCGAGGCGCTTGAGGTCTTTCAGCGCCGAGCGCGCCCGCTCGGGATCGCGCATCACCGCCTCCTCGCTGATCTCCAGGCACAGCGCCCTGCCCGGGAGGCGACGGTAGGCGAGCTCGTCGTGCACGCGCTGGGCGAGATCGAGCTCGGTCAGCTCGCGGGCGGAGACGTTGACCGAAAGCGGGATCGTGATGCCGCTTCGCCGCCACTCGTCCGCCTGCGCGCACGCCGTGTGCAGCACCCAGTTGCCGATCTGGACGATCAGCTCGCTGTTCTCTGCGGGCGGGAGAAACTTCGATGGCAGCACCGTCGCGCTCGCCAGGTCACCGGAGCCGGTCGGGCGCCAGCGCACCAGCGCCTCGACGCCCAGCGCCTGGCCGCCGGCGAGTCGCAGGATCGGCTGGTAGGCGAGCAGCAGCTCGTGCTGGGGGAGGGCATCGCGCAGACGGCTCTCGAGCTCCATGTGCGCGCTGAGCTCCTGACGCAGCCCCTCGTCGAACAGCTCGAGGCGGCGGCCGCCGTCCTCCTTGGCGCGATACATCGCCACGTCGGCCTCACGCAGCATCGTCTCGGGGTCGCCATCGGGGTTGCGCGACACGGCGATGCCGACGCTCGCGAGGATCGCCACTTCGGAAGAGCCGAGGGGGAACGGTCGCTCGAGCGCGTCGAGCACACGCTCGGCAAGCGCCAGCGCTTCGTCGTCGCTCTCGATTTCCTCCGCGAGGATCACGAACTCGTCCCCTCCGAGACGCGCGACCGTGTCGCTGTCGCGCATCAGCTCGGCGAGGCGCTCGGACACCGACAGCAGCAGCCGGTCGCCGACGTCGTGGCCGAGGTTGTCGTTTACGGCCTTGAACTTGTCGAGGTCGATGAACAGCATCGCGACCGCCCCATGGCTGCGGTGCAGCCGCGCGAGCGCCTGGCGCGCCCGGTCCATCAGCAGCAGCCGGTTGGGCAGGCTCGTGAGGGGATCGTGCAGCGCCTGACGCTCCAGCCACACCCGGTCGGTCACGTCCTTGGCCGCGGTGTACCAGCTGTCGCCGTCGCGTCGTGCACTCCACAGCAGCCACCGCCACGAGCCGTCGCGGTGCTGGTAGCGGGTCGTGATGTTCTCGAGCTCGGTGGTCGCGCCGTCGGGGTCGAGCATCGCGCCGAGCGCCTGCTCGATGTCCTCAGGGTGCAACAGGTCCCGCACAGGCCGCGCCCGCAGCTCATCCCGCGTCCAGCCGAGCAGCTGCTCCCATGCGGGGTTGAGCAGCGTGAAGCGCCCCTCGAGCGAGATCATCGCGAGCAGGTCGCTCGTCATCTCGAACAGGCGCGCGATGCGCGCCTCGCCGTCTACCGGCAAGTCGATGCTCGCGTTGACCTGCGTGCTCGTCGCGTGGGAACCCATGCCTACTGACAAGTCGGCGTTTAGCGCCCCGTTGCGCCGGTTGGCCCCGATTCATTGGACGGATAGCCCACGTGCAGCGCCTGTCGCGGAGCAGACGCGGAGCGCCGTCAGGAGGCGAGCGGGGAGACGCGCGAGGCTGTGGGAGTCAGGAGGCGCTGCCGAGCCGTGCGGTCGCCTCGGTGCCCTGGCTTTGCGCAGCAGGCGCTGCGCCCGCGCCACGCACGTCCGGGTCGCCGCGCAGGAATCGCCACACCGAAAGCGCCATCAGCACCGTCAGGATGCCGGCGCTCGTCGCGCACTCCTCACAAATGGCGTGGATCGAGAACAGCTCGCGGTAAGTCAGATAGGCGCTGAAGCCGAATCCGACGAGCGTCAGCGACATCGTCGCGAGCCTGCTGGTCTCGTTTTCGGGCGCCAGCAGCGAGCCGAGGATCGCGACGTAGCCGATCAGCCCGATCAACGCCACCGGAACCCCGGCGAGCTTCGAGTAGATCGAGCTCTGCACCTTGATGCACGCGTTCCCGGCGGTGCACAGAGGCTTGATTTCGGCGTAGTGGACGTACGTCAGGTAGCTGGCGAGCGCCACGCCCAGGACCGTGAGGGCGATCAGCACGAGCCTCAGGGTTCGAGCGCTCATCGCGGTCTACGCTTTGACGAGCTTTTCGACGGCTTCGTTGACGAACGTCGGGTCTTCGGGGTTGCTGTATTCGAGCTTGCTCATCGCGCCCCCGGTGCGCCCGATCAGGAACGAGGGCGTCCCGTTGAAGCCGGCGTTGCTTGCGGCCTGCGCGTCCGTCGTGCTCACCTGTTCGGCCAGTTGCGGATCACCGCGGGCGGTGCTCCACTGCGCGAGGTTGAGCCCGGGCACCTGGCTGGCGATGTTCTGGAGATAGCTTTCGGTCACGTAGCCCGAGTCCTCTTCGCCCTGCTCGTGGTAGAAGGTCTCGACGAAGTTCCACATCTTGTCCTGCTTGCCCGCGGCCAGCGCCGCGACCTGCTGAGACTTGAAGACTTCCGGTTCGCGCGTGGCTGTCTCGAGCGAGCGGTATTCGATCTTGAGCTTGCCCGTGCGCACCCACTTCTGGATGACGGTGGGCAACGCTCCCAGCGTGAACTTCTGGCAGATCGGGCACTCGAGGTCGCCGAAGTACTGGAGGGTCACGGGCGCCGTCGGCGACCCGAGGACGTTGCCGCTCTGGGGGATCCCGCCGACGAGCGCGGTGACTTCGTTGGTGACCTGAGTCTGTCCGTGTTTGGTCGGCGGGATGCCTTTTTTGGCGCCCCCGCCGGTGGCGATCAAGATGACGACGATCGCGACGACCACGACGGCCGCGACGATCCCGAGCTGCGTCAGCCGCGCGCGCCGCGCGCCGGCGGCGGCGGACGGCCTCCTCCATCGCTTTGCGTTGCGCGCGCGCCTGCTCGCGGCGCTGCTTGCGCGTGAGGTCGGCCTCGTCGCTCTCCACTGGGCTCATACGGGAACTTTTACAGATTTCTGCGCGTCCGCGACGAACTAGCTTCGCGGACGTACACGGCTTCGCTCGCCGCGGGCGCTTTTCGATCTCGTGAACGTGCCACGATAGCGGCACCGAAAAGGCCTGAGAGCATGCGGTGGCGCGACCGCGTTTGAGCGCCTGCCGCTGCGAGCGGGTGCCCGCCCCCGTAGCTCAGCTGGATAGAGCATCGGACTTCTAATCCGAGGGTCGCTGGTTCGAATCCAGCCGGGGGCACTGAAAAGCCTGGTGAGCAACTGTCCTCAGCGCTCCGGGCTCGGGCGCAACCGGCCGACATCATCCGAAGTCATCCTGGACGCGAGTCTGCGAGCGCGAGCGCGACCCGAACCGTCGGGTCCTCGCGAGGCGGGTCGAGGATGAAGACCTCGACGGCGATGTCCGGGTCGATGTGGTTGTCGCTCATGAAGCCCACCACCTTGCGACCGGTCAGCTCCTCGATCGCGCGGCTACAGCTGCCGCGCATGACCTGTTGCCAAAGTCTGCGCAGGCCGAGCACCGCCTCGCTCTCGCCCGCCTCGACGAGATTCAGCTCGCCTCGCGTGAGGGTGTCCTGCAACACGACGAACACCGCGTTCTCGCCCAAGGTCGTCTTCGCCTTCGTGGGGCCGCGCCCGGTCGTGCTGGCGAGTTCACGAACGACGAGGTTCGAGATCGCTGCCGCAAGCTCGCCGCCGCGCAGGGGATTCTCGGCGCTCACACCGCACCTCTCGCGTTCGGGCGTCCACGCGCGAGGCTCCTTGGCCCGATGCGGCGGTGCTGGGGCTTCTGTGGCCGCACAGACGGCCTGGCCTTTCGCTTGTCCCCTGTACGAGCGTCTCAACCCACCGTGATGTATTGAGCGCGCCCCTTGGACTGCACAGTAGTACCCGGGAGCACTGCGCGCAAGGGAGCTCCGAGCTCCGAATCGCTCACCAGCCGCTGTCCTCGCCGGAAGCAAGGCGAAGGAGATCCACGCTCCATCGGGGCCCGAACGTAGTCTCTCGGAGGTGAGCCCGAGCGAGTCGCCCGCGATCGACCAGATCTTGCTCGGTGAGAACATGCAGCTGCTGCCGTCGTTTGTCGACGGGTCGTTTCAGCTGGTGTACGCCGACCCGCCGTTCAACACCGGCAAGCTGCAGACGCGCAGGACACTGCAGGTGGTACGCGACGAGGACGGTGAGCGCACCGGTTTCCAGGGGCGCCGCTACAGCACGCGACTGCTGGCCGAGTCGAGCTACGCCGACTGCTTCGACGACTACCTGGCGTTTCTGACGCCGCGACTAGAGCAGGCGCACCGGCTTCTGGCGCGGGAGGGCACGCTGTATTTCCACATCGACTACCGCGAGGCTCACCACTGCAAGCTGCTGCTCGACGAGATCTTCGGCCGGGAGTGCTTCCTGAACGAGATCATCTGGGCCTACGACTACGGCGCGCGCAGCAAGCGGCGCTGGCCTGCGAAGCACGACACGATCCTCGTCTACGTCAAGGATCCCACCGCGTACTACTTCGACTCGACCGAGGTCGACCGCGAGCCGTACATGGCCCCAGGCCTCGTAACGCCCGAGAAGGCCGCCAGGGGCAAGCTACCGACCGACGTGTGGTGGCACACGATCGTCCCGACGAGCGGCCACGAGAAGACGGGCTACCCGACGCAGAAGCCCGAGGGGATCGTGCGCCGCATGGTGCGTGCCTCGACGCGACCGGGCGACTGGTGCCTGGACTTCTTCGCCGGTAGCGGCACGCTCGGCGCCGTGGCTGCGCAGCTGGGCCGGCACTTCATCCTGATCGACTCCAACCCCGACGCTGTCGCGATCATGCGCGCGCGCCTGGGCGAGGGCGCGAGCGGCGGCGTGGGCGGCGGGGCAGCGCGTCCAGCGGCCGGGTCGGCGAAGTAGAGGGCGTCGCCGCGTACGGCGACGTGCGAGCCTTTGGGCATGTACCACGTCGAGTTGCGCCAGTTCCCACACAACATGTGCCGCTTCAACCTCACGGAGGCGGAGCTGAGCACGATCGTCGAGCCGTGGGTGCGGCAGCAGATGGTCGAGTTCGGGGAACGCAAGTGGAGCCCGCAACAGGCGAAAATCACGATCTTCGACGGACCGCGCCTGGCGCTCGAGCAGCTGACCATGGGGCGCGGCTGGCGCGCCGCCGAACGCCAGAGCGAGAACGTCACCGATGCCGTCCTCGCGGCCGCCAGGGACGCGCTGGCCGCCGCAGCGCACCCGCCGACGCCGCCCGCTGCCGCGCAGACGGCCGCGGCGAACGGCCGGCTCGCCGATCCGCTGGCGCTCGGCGTGGAGCTCGCCGCGCTTCTCGGCGAGGATCCCGCGGGGCTGCTGGCAGCCTGGCGCGAGGTCGCCGCACGCTCGGCAGGCCTGACGCCGAGTGAGAGCCTCGCGCTGGCGGAACGACAGCTGCACGGCTGACGCGCAGCTCGAACTGCGTGCTGCCCGGGCAGGCGGTCGCTAAACTCGGGTCTCTCAACCCGTGGTGGGCGTAGCTCAGTTGGTAGAGCTCCTGGTTGTGGTCCAGGCGGTCGTGGGTTCGAGCCCCATCGCTCACCCCTAAGGAAGCGCCTGCAGGCGCACATTTCGGACACTACGCCTCGAAGCGAGCTGGCGGACGCCGTCGGGCACATCGAGCTGCGATCGAGCCGGGAGTAGAGTGGACGCCATGGGAACAGATGCGCCGGCAGATGCGACACGCGCTTTGGTGCGACGCCTGGCCCGTCCGCACGTGTCGGGGGGCATGGTGATCGAGCGCTCCGTGATCCTCGCCGAGGGCACCGGCTCGGCGGCGATTCTCACCTGGATTTCCGATCACGACGGCGTCGCCGACTCCACCGAGGCCCCTATCCGTAGCCGTGGGCTGCACGGCTCGCATGGCAACGCGGGCGCCGAGCAGGGGGTCGGCCCGACACGAAGGTTCGTGCTGCCGGCACGCGCGTTCGACTGAGGTCTCCGTATCGGCGATACGGCCGCCCGTTTCCGCGCTCAGTTTCCCTTCCAAGGCGACAGCGAGCGGCCGAGTGGCGTCCCATTCGCACAAGCGTCGGTGACTTCCTCGAGCGTACGCTCAGGCGCGCCGCGTCGGCGACGATGCCGGTTCTGCGCCGCGAGCATCTGATCGATGTCGCTCATTTCCAGCTCCACTTCCCGCTCGGGCGAACGCGTGGGCTTCCAGTCGAGCAGGTCCGCGTATCCGTCACGGTGCAGGTAGCCGGCCATCAGGGCGATTACCAGGACCACCAACGGCAGACCAATCACCATGCCCAGGAAGTAGGTCTCCATGAGCTCAGCTTCACCCCGCGTCTGCGGTCGCTTGTCGTTCGCCCGGAAGCGTGAAGCTAGGTTAGCCTGCTTAGAGCATGGGCGCACTCCCAGTCGAGATCGCTCCCAGGCTGTTGCGCTGGACCGCGGCGCACCCCGAGTGGGATCCGCACGCGCAGCCCGGCAGCTCCGGCGACTGGGGTCAGATGGTCGGATCGGTGCTCTACGAACCGCCTGGCACAGTCGTCCTGATCGACCCCCTTCTGCCGACAGACGAGCGGGCCGAGTTCCTCGATTGGCTCGATCAGCGCGTCGCGGGACGTCCCGTCAGCATCCTTACGACGATCCGGTGGCACCGCCGCGACCGGGAGGCGCTCGCCGAGCGCTACCGCGCCAATACGACGCGCGCGGGGAACTTCGTTCCCCGCGGGGTCGAGCAGCGCCCGCTGCGCGGTGCCGGCGAGACGTTGTTCTGGCTTCCAGGCGTCGCCACGCTCGTCGCCGGCGACCGGCTGGTGGGCGACGGTGACGGAGGGGTCCTCGTGTGCCCGCAGAGTTGGCTCGCGGATGTCCGCGCGAACCGCGCAGATCTCGCCGGGCTGATGCGCCCACTGCTCGAGCTACCGATCGAGCGGGTGCTCGTCTCCCACGGCGACCCGGTGCTTCACGGCGGGCACGCCGCGCTGGAGCGCGCCATCGCTGAGGCCGAGTCCGGCTGAACCCAGGCGGGCGCCCGCGCCAGGCGCGGGGTCAGCGCTCGATCACGAGCTTCGTCCAGTCTCGCTCCGCCAGCGCGGGCGCGGCGTCGCTCCACGCGACCACACGCGTTGTCACCAGCTCGGGACGCAGGGCGCCCGACGCCGCCAATCCGAGCACGTGAGGCATCGCCGTCCGTGCGTTGACGCGACCTGTCTTGAACGTGATGCCCTTCGTGTACATCTCGAGCAGCGGTAGGGGCGGCTGCTCGCCGAAGTAGATCGCGGTGCTCGTGCAGACGCCGTCGGGGGCGGTTGAGCGCAGCGCCAGCGCGAGGCCGTCGGGATCCGCGCTCGCGTCGACCGTGACCGCGTACGGGCCCACGCGCTTGGGCGTCTCCGCGAGCGTCTGCGCGCCCAGCTTCGCCGCCGTCTCGCGCCGCGATTCGTCCGCGTCCACGTAGAGCACCGACTCCGATCCCAGCGCCACCGCCAGTCCGGCCGCATATAGGCCGATCGATCCGGGGCCGGCGCCGCCAACGACCAGCACGTGCGCGCCCGGCCACTCGGCCAGCGGCGGTCCGACCGCACGCCAAGCGTCGCTGATGTTGTCGGACGCGCTCGCCACCGCCGTCGGCTCGAGGCCGGCGGGGATCGGCACGAGCATGTGCTCCGCGTAGGGCACGCACACGACGTCGGACAGGAAGCCGCCCCACCGCTCGACCGCTGGGCCGAAGCCGTAGCTCGACATGAACGCGACACCGGTGCAGTTCGATGTCCGTCCCTGCATACACGCGGCGCACTCGCCACAGGAGATCTGGAACGGCACGCTCACGCGTTGGCCCGGCTCGAGGGTCGTGACCGCGTCGCCGACCTCGAGCACCTCCGCCACGCACTCATGTCCAATCGGAAACGGCGCCGGAAAGGGGGAGACCCCCTCGATGATCAGCGCATCGAGGTCACAGGTCGCGACCGCAAGCGGGCGCACGAGCGCCGCGGCATCCGAGCTCGGTCGCGGCTCGGGAGCTTCTCGCCACTCGAGCGCGTCGGGGCCGGTGTACGTGAGCTGCTGCATCGCGATGCTCCTCTCGTTCAGTAGACCCGTCGTTATAGCGCCGCAGCCGCGTTGCTGCTCGCGCGCGCCGGCCGCGATCTGTGAGTTTCGGGAACGGCGCAACTTTCTGATCTTCTACAGGTTTCACTCTCCACAAATACGATCCGCACGGGGGTTAGTGAAATGTGGACTGCAGCCAGGAATTACGTGACTGCTGTCGCGCTCTGTGCCCTGCTTGCTTTGCTTGCAGTGGCGGGCGTCGGCGACGCGGCAGTGAATGTCAGCGATTCGGGGTGGTCGTGGGGCAATCCCGCTCCGCAGGGTAGGACGCTCAACGCAATCGCCTTCGCGGGTGGCGTCGGCTACGCGGTTGGCAACGGCGGCACCGTTCTCTCGACCGGCAATGCCGGAGCGTCGTGGAGCGGTTTGACCACCGGCACGACTGGCACTTTGGAAAGCGTGCAGGTGCTGTCACCGTCAAGCGTCGTCGTCGGAGGAGGGAAGGGTTGCATCACACGTGTCTCCAACAATGGCGGAGAGACTTTCTCGCGTATCTTCAACGTCGCTGAATCGAACTGTCCGGAACCCGTGGCTGCGTTCAGTTTCGTCTCCCCACAGGTCGGCTTCCTGTTGCTGGGCAACGGCTCGCTCGAGTCCACCGTCGACGGGGGCGAAACCTTCACCCGCAGAACCGGCGTGCCGGGGACCCCGTCCTCCAGCGGGGGCGGCGGCGAGGCGGGCGTCGCGGTCCACTTTCTCTCGGCGACCGTCGGTATCGCGTTCGTCAACAATCCCAACTCCGGTCTCAGCTCCGCTTACATAACCCCCGACGGAGGCGTGTCATGGAGTCAGGTCACACTTCCGGCCGACGCGAGGGTGACGGCGATTCACTTCGTCGACGCGAAGGACGCATACGCGATCGGCCCGAACACGCTGCTGCGCACGAGCAACGGTGGTGAAACGTGGGAAGCGCAGAAGATCGCCGCCGGGAAGGAATTCAACTCGATCGACTGCGCGAGCGCGACCGAATGCATCCTGACCGTGGCCGCGGGCAACCAGCTGGTGAAGACGACCGACGGCGGTGCAACCGATACGGTCAAAACCACGTCGAGCTCGCTGATCTACGGCGCCGCCTACGCCAGCCCGCACGCAGATCGTGGCGGTGGGCGCGAACGGAGCCACCGTTCTCTCCGGCGATGGCGGAGCCACGTTCTCCTCCTCCAGCGCCGACATCGGCGGCGAATACAGCCACCTCCGTGCGGGCCCTGACGGGCTGGTGCTCGCACCGGGGGCCAAAGGCGATTTCGCGCTGTCGACAAACGGTGGCCTCAGTTGGCAGGTGATCGCGACGCAGACCTCCGCCGAACTCGTCGACGTGGCGTTCTCGACGCCGCAGATCGGCTACGCGCTGGACGCGGGCGGTGGTCTGCAGCAGACGAACAACGGCGGCGCGAGCTGGCAGACGCTGAATCCCGGCACGACGGCGCGCCCGAGCGCGTTGGTCGCGCTCGGCACGCAGGCGGTGCTGCTGATCGGTCCGGTCGGTATCCACCGTGCGGTCAACGGGGGTCGCTTCGAGCCGGTCGGCGGGAAGGCGCTCGCCACGGCGAGCCTCTCCGACTACGACCTCACCGGCTCGACGGTGTTCGCGTTCGGGCTTGGAACTCACACCCTGATCCGCTCGACGAGCCTGGGCGCGAGCTGGCGCACGATCCGGCTGCCGGTGACCAATCGCAAGGGCACGACCCGCGACTTGATTCGCAGCGTCGCGTTCGCGAGCCCGACCACGGGCTTCCTGCTCGACACCGCCGGTCGCATCTGGGTGACCCGCGACGCCGGTGCCAGGTGGACCCAGATCCTCTCGGCCGGCACTGGCGAAGGCATCCAGCTCGCCTTCTCCGACGCCGCGCACGGCTATCTCAGCCTCGGCGGCTTCGGGCACGCCGAAGGCAACGCCTATGTCCTGCGCACGATCAACGGCGGCATAAGCTGGCACCCGCAGGAGATCACCGCCGGCTCGATCCCGAGCGACGGGATCCTCGCAAGCAGCTCGCTCGATGCGTCGGTGCTGATCGACGGGGTGTCGGTGAGCAACACCCCGCTCGATCGCGAGCTGTTCGCCACCAGCAACGGCGGCGATCAGTCCGGCACACAGGAGCCACTGACGCTGAGCACCGGCAGGCGCAGGTTCTCCAAGCGTGCGCTCAAGGCAGCGCACGACACCGTCACGATCAACGGCACGCTCGGCGGCGCGCTCGGCGGCGAGCAGGTCGTCGTCTCACGCCGCAACCTCTCAGGCGGCGAATGGCAGCACCAGGAGGTCGTCGCTGGAGCCAACGGCGGCAGCTTCACCACCAGCTGGCACATCAGCTCCTCGTCGGTGTTCGTCGCCCAGTGGGCGGGCGCCAGCGGTCGTCCGGGGGCCGGCTCCACGGTCTTGAGCGTGACCGTGCGCTAGAGCGGCGGAGTCTTTGCGCCGCGCGGCTCCTCCTACCGCGCGGCGCAGAGCCGCGCCGCCACGCGCGCGCCGGCCGACATGGGTCAGTCCAACGGCGTCGTGTACGCGCCGCTCAGCCCGCCGTCGATCAGGAACGTCGACGCGGTCACATAGCTCGAGTCAGTCGCTCGCGAGGAACAGCGCGCCCTGGGCGATCTCCTCGCGCGCGCGCGAAGCGGCCGATCGGCACGTGCACGAGGCGGCGCGCCGCCTTCTCGGGATCCTTGGCGAACAGCTCTTTGAGCAGCGGCGTGTCCACGGGGCCGGGGCACAGTGCGTTCACGCGCACGCCGCGGCGCGCGAACTCCACGCCGAGCTCGCGCGAGAGCGCGAGCACGCCGCCCTTGGAGGCGGTGTAGGAGATCTGCGAGGTCGCCGCACCCATCACCGCGACGAACGACGCCGTGTTGATCACCGATCCCCGCTCCGGGCCGTCGTTCTCGAGCAGATGCGGGATCCCGTGCTTGCAGCAGAGGAACACGCTGCGCAGGTTCACGCTCTGGACGCGCTCCCACGCGTCGAGCGTCGTCTCGAGCACCGAGCCGTCGTCGTTGGGGGAGATGCCGGCGTTGTTGAACAGCACGTCGATGTGCCCGTAGCGCTCGCGCACCGCCTGGAAGGCCTCGCGCACCTGCTGCTCGTCGGTCACATCCACCTGCAGCGCCAGGTCGCCCGGCGCGTCCGCCTGCAGATCCACGCCGACCACGGTCGCTCCCTCGCGCTCGAACAGCGCCACCGTCGCCGCGCCGATGCCGCCGCCCGCGCCCGTCACCACGCACACGCGCCCCGCCAGGCGCCCGCCGGTCGCTCATCGCTCCTCGGTTGCGTAGAAGATCGTCTTAACCTCGCTGTATGCCTCCAGCGCGTGCGGTCCCAGCTCGCGTCCGTAGCCCGACTGCTTGAAGCCCCCGAACGGCGTGCTCACCCGCACCGAGGTGTTGGCGTTGATCGACAGCACCCCCGTGTCCACCGCGCGGGCCACGCGCAGCGCGCGAGCGCCGTCGCGAGTCCAGATCGAACCCGACAGGCCGTAGATCGTGTCGTTGGCCAGACGGATCGCGTCGGCCTCGTCGGTGAACGAGATCACCGCTGCGATCGGGCCGAAGACCTCCTCCCGGGCGACGCGGTCGCTCGCGCGCACGGGGGAGAGCACGGTCGGCGCGAACCAGAAGCCCGGACCCTCGGGCGCTGAGCCGCGGAAGGCGATCGGCGCCTGCCCGTCGAGGAACGACTCGACCGTCTCGCGCTGGCCTGCGGAGATCAGCGGCCCCATCTGCGTGTCCTCGTCGAGCGGGTCGCCCACCCGCAGCGCCTTCACGTGGACCTCCAACAGCTCCAGGAAACGCTCGAGCGCGCTCTCCTGGACGAGGATGCGCGAGCGCGCGCAGCAGTCCTGGCCGGCGTTGCCGAACACCGCCAGCGGCGCCGCGGCCGCCGCGGCCTCGAGGTCGGCGTCGGCGAACACGATGTTCGCCGACTTCCCGCCCAGCTCGAGCGTCACCCGCTTGATCGAAGCGGCCGCGCCCGCGGCGATCGAACGGCCCACCTCGGTCGAGCCCGTGAACGCGATCTTCGCCACGTCCGGATGCTCCACCAAGCGCTGCCCGCAGGTGCTCCCCGGTCCCACGACGACGTTCACGACGCCATCCGGGATGCCGGCCTCGCGCGCGAGCTCGGCGAAGCGCAGCGCCGTCAGCGGCGTCAGCTCGGCCGGCTTCAGCACCACGGTGTTGCCGGCGGCGAGCGCCGGCGCGAGCTTCCACGAGGCGATCGTCAGCGGGAAGTTCCACGGCGTGATCAGCCCGACGACGCCGACCGGCTCGCGCACCGTGAACGCCTGGCCACCGGCCACCGGGATCGTGTCGCCGAGCAGCCGCTCGGGCGCGCCCGCGTAGTAGCGGAACGTGTCGACCACCATCCCCATCTCCCCGCGCGCGTCGGAGATCGCCTTGCCCGCGTTGCGCGCCTCGAGCACCGACAGCTCCTCGCGGTGCGCTGCGAGCGCGTCCGTGAGCGCATACAGCAGCCCGCGCGCGCTCAGCCGGCGCCAGCGCGCGCCACGCCGGCAGCGCCGCCTGCGCGCGCGCGACAGCCTCGTCGACCTGCTCGACGCCTGCGCGCGCCACCTCGGCGAGCACCGTCTCGGTGGCGGGCTCGAGAACTGACAGCAGATCGCTCAAGCGCTCAGCCCGTCCGTGACTGTCTGGGCTGCCGGGCCCAGGCGGGAGAGATCAACGCTGTTTCCTCCTAGGGCGCCTGGGCGATGTCCGGGAGCGCGACTTCCGTATCGAGCTCGTCGATCGTGCGGATCGGGCCCTTGAACGTCCTTTTCGCCGAGACCGCGAACCAAACGGTCACGGCCACCATCACGCCGATCGTCACGATCGGAGCGTAGTTGACTGCCGACCAGTTGAAGGCCTTTTCCCATGGAACCCCTTCGGGGCTGAACGGCAGGCAGAAGATGATCACGCAGAGACCCACCCACACGACAGCGATCGGATTGATCCACCTGTATTTGCGCCCGAGCGTCCATGTCCCCGTGACGAAGCTGTCGCCGGCGCGCCAGCGGAGGAACACCGGGATCGTGTACGCGATGTACAGCCCGATCACGGAGATCGAGGTGACCGCCAGGAACGCCACCGGCGTGCCGAGGTGGTTCGGGAAGTACGCCGGGATGGTGACGACGATGGCGAACACAACCACGAAGAACACGGCCCAGGTGGGCGTCTTGCTCGGGCTGAGGCGTCGCCAGAGGCTGTGCCCGGGGACGGCGCCGTCGCGCGAGAAAGCGAACGTCATGCGTGAGGCGCTCGTGATGCATGCGACTCCGCAGAACAGCTGACCGACCGTGGAGATCAGCACGACCGCCTTGTCGCCGGCCGAGCTGAGCGCGGAGGTGAAGATCGCCAGCGCCGGGAAGCCTGCTTTGTAGATTTCGGCTTCGTGGCCCTTCTGGATCGCGAACGTGATCGCCAGCAGCACGATCCAGCCGAAGATCGCCGAGTAGAACACCGAACGCCAGATGCCCTGCGCGGAGGAGTGTTCAGCGCCGTGCGTCTCCTCGGAGATGTGCGCCGAGGCGTCGTAGCCGGTGATCGTGTACATCGTCAGCAGGAAGCCGAGCGGCAGGATGTAGATCCAGAATTTGAGCCCGCTCGTGGCGCCCCCGGCGAAGCCCGATTCGTTGGCCCTGTGGCCGAAGACGTAGGAGAGGCTCGCGTGGTGCGAGGGCACCGCGATCAGGATCACCACGATTGCCAGAACGCCGACGATGTTCCACCAGACCGAGAAGCTGTACAGGACCGATACGAGATGACTGCGAAAGACGTTGATCAGACCGGCGATGACCGCGATGAACACGAACATCGCGAAGTTCACATGGGCTGAGTAGTGGACGTTCGTCCCCGCCGCCGCCTTGACGAAGTTGAAGATGAAGTGCACTTCGTAGAGGCCGAGCAGGTTGATCAGGAAGGTCGCGCTGACGTAAACCACCGACGCGACCACGGCGACCAGGCCGATCAGGTTGAACCAGCCGGTGAACCAGCCCCAGCCCGGACCGCCCAGGCGCGAGGCCCAGTAGTAGATGCCGCCGGCCGTCGGGTACGCGGAGGCCAGCTCGGACATCGAGACCGCCACAGCGAGGATCAGCACGCAGATCAGCGGCCACGCGATCGAGATCGCGATCGGCCCGCCGTTCTTGAGCGCTTGGCCGTAGGTCGTGAAGCAGCCGGCGAGGATGCAGATGATCGAGAACGAGATCGCGAAGTTCGAGAACCCGCTCCAGCCCCGGTTCAGCTCCTGTTTGTAGCCGAGCTCGGCAAGTTTCTGCTCGTCGCTGCCCAAACTCTCCGTCGCGCTCATCCGCTAGCCCCCTCCAAGAAAAGGTTTGGTTGTCCGTCCTTCAATCGTGACAATACGCTCGATCCCGGACGGGTGTCAAGTGCGGTTGCCGCAAATCGCGAGCTTCGGTGCGGACAGGTGGCCAAGGACTGAACGGAGCTGCAGATCCCGCCGATCCGCAACAGCTCAACCGCCCGCACATGTGCAGTCCCGAGCGCAGATCAGCCGCCGGGCAGCAGCCCGGCGAGGATGTGCTCGGTGCCCTGCAAGTGCTCACACATGACGCGCACCGCGCGCATCGCGTCGCGCTCGCGCACCGCCGCCAGCAGCCGGCGGTGCTGCGCGTTCGAGGAGGCGAGCACCTGCGGCGGGTGTGCGATGTAGGAGATCAGGTCGGTCATCGCGCCCTGGGCCTCGGTCATCGCACGGACGAGCTGCGCGGAGCGGGTCGCCTCGGCGAGCCCGACGTGCAGGCGCACGTCGGCCTGGCGGTAGGCGATGAAGTCCTCGAGCGTCGCCTCGAGCGTCGCCGCGACCTCATCCAGGGCGTCGAGGTCCGCGCTTTCGGCGCGTTCGGCTGCGAGCACCGCCACCCCCAACTCGACCGCCAGGCGCTGGTCGCAGGTCTCGCGCCAGCGCGCGAGCATCTGCGGCGAGGGCGGGTCGGCAGGCGGCAGCGGATCCGAGACGAACGTGCCACCTCCACGCCCGCGCGTCGCGAACACGTGTCCGCTCTGGCCGAGCGCCGTCAACGCCTGACGGAGCGTCGAGCGCGCGATCCCGAGGCGCGCGCACAGCTCGCGCTCGGCCGGCAGTTGCGAGCCGGGGGCGAGCAGCCCGAGCTTGATCGCCGTGCCAAGCCGATCGACCGTCTCCTCGAACGCCGTCTGCGAGCGCACCGGACCGAAAACCGCGCTCGGCAGCGTCACCGTCGCGCCGGCCGCTCGATCCTCAGCTCCACCCGCCATTTCGTCCTCCTGTTCCCCCTGCTGATCACAGACGCTCGAAGCCGCGCACCCGCTCCCAGTCTGTCACGGCCGCGTTGAACGTCTCGAGCTCGACGTCGGCCGCGTTGAGATAGTGCGCGACGACCTCCTCGCCGAGCGCCGTCCGGGCGAGGACGCTGGCCGCAAACAGCTCGCGCGCGTGCGCGAGCGTCGCCGGCAGCTGCGGGCGCTCGCGCGCCGCGTAGGCGCTGCCCTCCAGCGCCGGCTCGAGCTCGAGGCCCGCGTCGATCCCGTGCAGCCCTGAGGCGATGATCGCGCTCAGCGCGAGATACGGATTCAGATCGGCGCCGCCCACGCGGTTCTCGAATCGCAACGACGGGCCGTGACCGACGACGCGCAGCGAGCACGTGCGGTTGTCGTGGCCCCACGCGACAGTCGTCGGCGCAAAGCTGCCCGCCGCGTAGCGCTTGTAGGAGTTGATGTGGGGCGCCAGCAGCAGCGTCAGCTCGCGTAGGCACGCCAGCTGTCCAGCCAGGAACGACTGGAACACCGCCTCCTCGCGCGCGAACAACGGGCCGTGCTCGTCTGCGAGCGAGAAGTGGATGTGGCATGAGTTGCCCTCACGCTGGTCGAACTTCGCCATGAACGTGATCGCCACGCCCTCCTGCGACGCGATCTCCTTGGCACCGTTCTTGTAGATCGAGTGCTCGTCGGCGGTGCGCAGCGCGTCGGCGTAGTGGAAGTTGATCTCGTGCTGGCCGAAGTTGCACTCGCCCTTGGAGTCCTCCACGACCATCCCGGCCGCCACCATGCTGTTGCGGATCCGCCGGATCAGCGGCTCGACGCGTGCGGTGCCCAGCAGCGAGTAGTCGACGTTGTAGAGGTTCGCCGGGCTCAGCTCGCGATAGCCCTTCTCCCACGCCTGCTCGTAGGTGTCGTTGAAAACCAGGAACTCGAGCTCGGTGCCCGCGTTCGCGCCCCAGCCGCGTTCGGCCAGGCGGGCGAGCTGCCCGCGCAGGATCTGGCGGGGCGAGGCTGCGACGTCGGAGCCGTCCGGCCATGCGACGTCCGCGAGGCACACCACCGTCCCCTCCTGCCAGGGGACCGGACGCAGCGTTGTGAGATCCGGCCTGAGCACCATGTCCCCGTAGCCGCCCTGCCACGAGGACATCGCGTAGCCGTCGACGGTGCGCATGTCGACGTCGACCGCCAGCAGGTAGTTGCAGCTCTCCGCGCCGTGCTCGGCCACCTCGTCGAGGAAGTGGCTCGCCGTCAGGCGCTTGCCCTGCAGGCGCCCCTGCATGTCGGTCATCGCCAACAGCACCGTGTCGATCGACCCGTCCGCGACCGCCTCTCTCAGCTCCTGAAGTGTCACGGTCGTGAAGGTACTGGAGTTGAACCTCTAGCGATGGGGGTCGAACCTTTAGCGTTACGGGCGTGAGCTCGACCGAGCAGAGCGCGCCGAGCCCCGACGCGCAGCTGCCACGCCTCGACGAGCGTCAGCTTGGTGTCCTTCGTGAGGTCGGGCGCGAGTGGGGCAGAGTCTGCGGCAACCCGGAGCGGTGGCGACGGGCGTTGCCGATCGACCCCAATCTCGGCCAGTTCCCCGCCGCAACCGACGTCCGCCCGACCCGCTTCGGGCGCTTCGTGCCGGTGGAGAGCGGGCCGCTCCCAGAGGTCGAGGCGACACCAGCGGCCGAGGTCGAGCCCTCGCGTCCCGGACGCCTGGACTACCGGCTGCGCCGCGCGCTGCTCGGACCGCCACTGCGCAGCAGCGCGATCGCCCGCGAGCGGATGCGCAAGCTGGTCGCGCTGCCGGTGCTCTCCGCCGACGCGCTCTCGTCGGTCGCCTACGGCCCGGAAGCGATGCTCGTGGTGCTCGTGCTCGCCGGCAGCGGGGGGCTGAGCTACTCGCTGCCGATCGCCGGCGCGATCGCGTTCCTGATGCTCGCCGTCGGCGCCTCCTACAGGCAGACGATCCGCGCCTATCCACACGGTGGCGGGTCATACATCGTCGCCTCCGACAACCTCGGGCGCATGGCCGGGCTCGTCGCCGCAGCGGGCCTGATAACCGACTACATCCTCACGGTCGCCGTGTCCGTGGCGTCGGGACTCGAAGCTGTCACCTCGGCGATCCCGTCGCTGGCGCCGGACACCGTCGCGATCGGGTCGGGGGTGATCGTCGTGCTGCTCGCCGGCAATCTGCGCGGCGTGCGCCAGGCGGGGGCGCTGTTCGCGGCGCCGACGTACGTGTTCATCGTCGCGATGTTCGTGCTGATCGCAGTGGGCCTGATCGACGCCGGCGGGCGCAGCTTCCACGCCACGCCCAGGCCGCCGCTGACCGCGACCGAGGGGGTCGGCGTGCTGCTGATCCTGCGCGCCTTCTCATCCGGCTCGACCGCGATGACCGGCATCGAGGCGATCTCCAACGCGGTGCCGGTGTTCAAGCCGACCGAGTGGCGCAACGCGCGCACAACGCTGACGTGGATGGTCGGGCTGCTGGTCGCGCTGTTCGCCGGCACGATCGTGCTCGTGGAGCTCACCGGGGTCGTGCCGAGCGCCCACGAAACGATCCTCTCACAGCTCGCCCACCGCACCTTCGGCTCCGGCTTCATGTATCCGGTCCTGCAGGCCGCGACGGCGGCGATCCTGCTGCTCGCCGCCAACACCGCCTACAACGACTTCCCGCGGGTGCTGTTCCTGCTCGCGCGCGACTTCCAGGCGCCGCGGCTCTTCCTGCGCATGGGCGACCGGCTCGCGTTCAGCAACGGCATCCTCGTGCTCTCTTTGGCCGCGCTCGCCATCTTCGTCGGGTTCGGCGGCAGGACCGCGCCGCTGATACCGCTTTATGCCGTCGGCGTGTTCCTCGCGTTCACCCTTTCTCAGACGGGGATGGTCGTGCACTGGTGGCGCCTGCGCGACCCGCACTGGCGTAGAAGCCTCGCGATCAACGCCACCGGCGCGTTCCTCTCGGCGATCGTGTTCATCACAGCCGGGATCACGAAGTTCACCGAGGGCGCGTGGGTCTCGCTGCTCGTGGTCGTGGTGTTTGTCACGGTCGCAAACGCCATCCGCCGCCACTACGAAGCGGTCGCGGAGGCGATCGCGTTGCATCCGCACGCGATCGAAGTGCCATCGCAGACGATCGTGCCGAACGGCCGCGCCGGCACCGACGCCAGGACCGACGGCGAGCGGCGCGCGCAGGCCGGGGCCGAGACCGAGGAGACCCCGGAGGAAATTCACCACCTGATCCTCGTGGCGGTCAACTCGCTCGACCTCGCCAGCATGCGCGCGCTCGCGTACGCCGCTTCGCTGCAGCAGCCGGTACTCGCGCTGCATGTGAGTCCCGCCGAGGAGGAGGCCGAGCGCTTTGGCTCGTACTGGCGCACCTGGGGGGATCATCTGCCGCTCGAGGTCGTCGTTTCACCGTATCGCGCGATCGCCGCACCGCTCGTCAACTACATCGAGTCGCTGCACCGCCTGCGCCCCGACCTGACGCTGACCGTGATCCTCCCCGAGCTCGTCGTGCGGCGCTGGTGGCACCGTGCGCTTCACAACCGGACCGCGCCGCGCCTGCGGCGCGCGCTGCGGCCGCTACCCAAGATCGTCGTCACGACGATCCCGTTTCACCTACCGCGTTAGCGGCTCGCTCACCGAATCGGGAGCGTTCGACGAAGCGATCGAAAAGCTCGTCAAGAGCTGACGGTCAGCCAAGCTAGCGTCGCGTCGAGACCCTCGGCATAACCGACCCGCGGCTCCCAGCCGAGCGTCTCTGCCAGCTTGCGATTGCTGAAATCCTGGTCTCTGCCGAGCACCTGCACGGCTTGACGAGAGAGCAGCGCCGGTGCGCTCACGCCCGTGGCCCTGCGCAACGATCTGTAGCCGTGCTCCAGCGTGAAGCCGATCGCGATCGCGAGCCGGTAGGGCATGCTCCAGCGGACCCGCGGGTAGCCCAGACCCGCTGCGAGGTCATCGACGAGCTGCCTCCAGGTGACGCCGAGGCCGTCGCTGACATTGAACGCCTCGCCGGGCGCGGCTTGGTGGCGGAGCGCGATGAGCGCCGCGTCGAGCAGGTTCTCGACGTAGCAGAGGCCGGCGATCGCGCGCCCTGCGTCGATCAGCAGCATGTGCCCGCCCCTGATCGCGCGGGCGATCTCGCCGATCACGTCCTTCGATCCAGGGCCGTAGACGGTCGCAGGACGCAGGATCACCGCCTCGAGCGAGGTGGTGCCCTCGATGCGCCGAAGCTCGAGCTCCGCGTCGAGCTTGGTCTGCGCGTACCAGTTGCGAAACCGCGTCGGGGTATACGTCTCATCGACCGCGCGCCGATCGGGATGGCCGTAGACGTCGGTCGTGCTGAAGTGCAGAAAGCGCCCCACCGACGCGCCGACGCAGGCCGCGAGCAGGTCCCGCGTTCCGCCGACGTTGGTGCTCGCGATCTCCTCGGTCGTGGCCCAGTCCGACACGAGCGCGCCGCAGTGGCAGACGTAGTGGCAGCCGGCAACGGCACGGGCGAGCGAGCCCGCATCGGTGAGGTCGCCGACGACGATCTCGACGTCGAGCTCCTGCAGGCGGGAGGTGTCGCTGCTCGCACGGGCGAGGCAGCGCACCGGGTACCCCTCGTGGACGAGGCGTGCGGCGAGGCGCCCGCCGATGAAACCGGTCGCGCCGGTTATCAGGCAGAGCTCATCGCGTGAAGGCCGAGCGGAGGAGGGGGGAGCGGCAGTGTCCTCGCTCACCGGAACTTCGTGCGCGCCTGGCGACGGAGGGTCGTGAGTGCGATCTCGCGGACGAGGGCGAAGTTGCGGCTCGAGCCGCCGTGACACTCGGCCAGCACGGCGTCGAGTGCTCCGAGAAAGCTGTGCGCCTCGCTCTCGCACAACGTCAGCGGTGGCAGCAGCTTGATCACGTCGTTCTTGCCCGACGCCATCGTGATCACGCCGTGGTCGCGGTGCAACGGGATCACGATCAGCTGCGGGAAGAGGCCCTCGCTGGCCATGTGGATCAACCGCCAGTTGAGCCGGGCGACGCGGGCGCTGGGCGCGCCCAGCTCGATCCCGATCATCAGCCCGCTGGCGCGCACCTCCTTGATCATCTCGTAGCGCTCCTGCAGCTCTGCGAGTCCGTCGCGCAGCACCGCGCCGATACGCTCGGCGTGCTCGACGAGGCCGTCGCGCTCGATGATCCTCAGGGTCGCAAGCCCCGCGGCCATCGACAGGCGATTGCGCCCGAAGGTCGACTGATGTACGTAGGAGCGCTCGAGCGTCCCGACGGCCTTCTGATATGTGTCGCGGCGCGTGACCATCGCCGCGACGGGCATGTAGCCGCCGCTGAGCGCCTTGCCGATGAGCACGAAGTCCGGCTCGAGCGCCCAGTGCTCCAACGCGAACCACCTGCCCGTGCGTCCGAGCCCGGTTTGGATCTCATCGACGATGAACATCGTCCCGTGGCGCCGGCACAGCTCCTGCGCCTGGAGCAGGTAGTCGGCGGGCGGCAGCGTCACCGTGCGGCCCTGGATCGGCTCGACGATGAACGCCGCGACGTCCTTGGCGCGCAGCTGCGCCTCTAGGGCTGCGAGGTCGCCGAACGCGACGCGCTCGCAACCGGGGAGCAGCGGGCCGAAGTCCTCCTTGAAGAAGTCGTCGCCGACGAGCGACAGCGGCCCGAGCGTCACGCCGTGAAAGCTCGAGTCGCAGGAGATCAACCGCGGCCGGCCCGTCGCCGCGCGCGCGAACTTCATCGCGGAGTCCACCGCCTCGGCGCCGGTGCTCGCGAAGAACACAGCGTCGAGACCCGGCGGCAGCCGCTGTGAGAGCGCCTCGGCGAGCATGCCGGCGAGCGGCGAGTAGTGGATCTGGACCCCGTCGAGGAGGTCCGCGGACAGCGTTGCCTGCAGAACGTCGCGCACGTCGGGATGGTTGTGGCCGAGGCTGGCGAAGCCCTCGCCCGTGTGGAAGTCGAGATACGCACGACCGGTCGCGTCATAGAGGTAGGACCCCTGAGCGGATACGTACTCCTCGTCGAAGCCGAGGATGCTGAGCACATCGACGAGCGAGGGATCCAGATGGCGCGTCGCCAGCTCGAGGGTTTCGTCTGTGCGCGCCATCGCGTCCTCGACCACACTGAGGCAGTCGGCGGGGGCGATTGGTGGAGCGTCGGCTTCCATGACGATCGGAGCGCTCCGGTTCCTCAGACCGTCGAGCGTTTGAGCTGCGCAGCCTAGACGACGGCGCGGAAGCAGGCGCTGGCGCGTCCTAAGACGCGTGCAGGGAATGAATCTGCCAAGTCAGGGCTGCGCAGCGCGCGCCAGCTCATCGCGCCAGGCCGAGCGCGCCTGCTCGATCCCGGAGGCATCGTTGAGCAGCTGCTTCTGCCAGTTGGCCGCCATGCCGAGGGCGTTCAGGCGGAAGGCCAGCGCGTTCGGGTCGATCCCGCCGGCCAACTCCCCCGCTGCGAGGGCGGCCTCGATGTTGGCGCCCAGCACGGCGATCCATTCGCGCATGACGGAGGCCACGGCGTCGCGGAGCGGTCCCGGTCGCCCGTCCATCTCGGCCGACGCGGCGCACAGAAAACAGCCGCCAGCGAACACGTCGGCTGCGAGATAGTCCCACCATGCTTCCCCGATCGCCTGCAGACGTGGCAGTCCCGCTTCGCGCGAGAGCCCCGGCGAGATCACGTGCTCGACGAGGATCGCCCGCGCGGCGGCGAGCGTCGCGAGCTGCAGCTCTTCCTTTGAGCCGAACAGCGCGTGCACGCTGCTCTTGTGCACGCCGAGATCCGCGGCCAGCGCGCCGATCGTGAGCCCTTCGAGGCCATCGCGCGAAGCCATCTGCACCGAGCGCTCGAGAATGGCAGCGCGGCTGCGCATCCCGCGGGCGCGCCTGCCATCGCTCGGCTCCTGCTGTGGGGGTCGCTCGAGTAGCGGCGCGCGCTGCCGGTGAGCCGTCAGCGGGTCGATGGCCGTCTTGTCGCGGAGCGCTCGTGCCACTGAAGCAAGTCTAGACAAGTATACGGACGATCGTCTATGTTGTGTCGTCCTGCGCCACCGAGAGGAGCCTTCGAAGATGCCCAACGGTGGCAGCGACGCCGACGACCCACTCGACGACTTCGAGCCGCGCCCGATCACCCTGGAAGGCGAGACCAAGGTGGTGCACGTCGCCGGTGGCGGCCCGGCGGTGATCGTGATGGCCGAGATGCCGGGCATCAGCCCGCATGTCGCTCGTTTCAGTCGCTGGGTGAGGGACGCCGGCTTCACCGTGTACATGCCCTCGCTGTTCGGTCGCGACGGCGCGGTGCCCGCTGTCGAGGAGGGCGGCGCGGTGCTGCGGCGGGCTTGTATGAGCGCCGAGTTTCGCGCTTTCGCTGCGAACGCTTCGAGTCCGGCGACACAGTGGCTGCGCGCGCTGGCGCGCCTCGCGCACGAGCAGTGCGGTGGCCCGGGCGTGGGCGCGATCGGGATGTGCTTCACGGGCAACTTCGCGCTGACGATGATGCTCGAGCCGGCGATGCTCGCGCCCGTTCTGTCCCAGCCGTCGTTGCCGCTCGATGATCCCGCGGGCCTGGAGATCGCCCCGGAAGAGCTCGCCGCCGTCCGGCGGCGCCTGGAGCAGGAGGACCTGACGGTGATGGCCTATCGCTTCGCCGGCGATCGGCACTGCAGGGCGGAGCGCTTCGCGGCGTACGCGGAGGCGCTCGGCGAGCGCTTCGTCGCGCGAGTGCTCCCCGACAGCGCAGCCAACGGCGACACGCCGCCGTTCTTCGAGCACGTGGTCGCGAGCCCCCACAGCGTCGTGACGGCGCACCTGATCGACGAAGCGGGCCAACCGACGGTCGTCGCGCGCGATGAGATCCTGTCGTTCTTCAAGCAGCGGCTCTACGCCGCGAGCGCGGCGGCCATCTCGTCGAAAGCCTCGACGTAGGCGTCTACAGCCTCGTCGGTGTGCGTCACCGACAGCGTCCACTCCTCCTCGCGGCCCGGGGTCATGTAGATGCCGCGGTTCATGTTCCACAGCCAGGCGAGTTCGGTGAGGGGCACGTCCTGGTTGGCCTTGAAGCTTTCGTAGTCGACGATCTTCGTGGGGGAGAAGGTGACACAGCCCTTCGAGCCGATGCCGACCGCGTAGCCGGGAAGCCGGTGGCGCTCGATGACCGCTTCGCAGCCCGCGAGAATGCGCTCGTTGAGCGCGTCGAGGTGGCGGTAGGCGTCTGGCGTGAGCACGTGCTCGAGGCTCGCTCGCGCGGCCGCCATCGTGAGCGGGTTGCCGTTATAGGTCCCGACCTGGTAGACGCTGCCGTCCTCCACGACGCTCATCACGTGCTCGCTGCCGCCGATCGCGCCGGCCGGCAAGCCGCCGCCGAGCGTCTTTGCGAGCGTGACCATGTCCGGTTGCACGCCGAAGCGCTCCGTCGCTCCGCCGGGCGCGATCGCGAGGCCGGTCTTGACCTCGTCGAAGATGAGCACGACGCCGTGGCGCGAGGTGATCTCCCGAACCTGCTCCAGGTACCCGGGCTGGGGCAGCACGACTCCGAGGTTCATCATCGCGGCCTCCATGATCACGCAGGCAGGCGCGCGGCCTTCGGCCTCGAGGCGTTCGATGCGCCGCTCCATCGCGTCTGCGTCGTTGAACGGCACCGCGATCGTGAGCTCGGTCACCGCGGCGGGGATCCCGGCCCCGTAGGGAAGCGACACGAGTTCCTCGCGGTCTCCGATCTCCTCGTAGGGGACGCCGATCGAGACCATCACCGCGTCGTGGTGGCCGTGATAGGAGCCGAAGATCTTCATGATCGTCTCGCGTCGCGTGAGCGCCCGCGCGATCCGGATGGCATCCATGGTCGCCTCCGAGCCCGAGTTGACGAAGCGCCACAGCGGCAGCCGGAATCGCTCGGCGAGAGCCTCAGCGACCACCACGGTGTCCTCTGTGACGGCCGCGAAGTGGGTGCCGAGCTCCGCGCGATCGCGCAGGGCTCGCACGATCGCGGGGTTGGCGTGGCCCTGCACCATCGAGCCGAATCCGTTGTGGAAGTCCCAGTAGCGATTGCCGTCGACGTCTGTGACCGTCGGCCCCTCACCGCTGGCAAGATAGATCGGCCACGGGTCGCGCAGCTGGTAGGACGAAGCGACGCCGCCGCTGAGCGACGCTCGTGCGCGCTCGAACATCGTGGCCGACCGCGCAGTGCGCTCGTTCAGGCGCGCGAGCTCCTCCTCGGCGAGGGCCTCCACGCGCTGTCGGTCAATTTCGATTGGGGCTGTGACGGCCATCGGTCATCTCCTTGGCGAGCTTCGTCTTGCCGGCGGAGACCAGCTTAGAGCGGACCGAGAGGCGGCGAGCCGGGATTCTCGCGCCGCACCATCAAACTGTCTCGACGTTGAGGATCTCTGCCGGTCACAAGCGCGGGGCTCAGGCCCAATAGCTGAAGATGCGACCGGTTGACGTGTCCCCGACGGATGATGCGGACGGCTTCGGCGCGTTCTACCGGGCGCTCGAGCGGCCGGTGCTCGGTTTCTTCATGCGTGCCACCGGCCGCGCCGAGGTCGCGGCTGATCTGGCTGCCGAGACGTTCGCGCGGGCGCTCGAGAGTGTCGAGAACTACGATCCGGCGAGAGGGCGCGGCGATCAGTGGCTGTTTGGGATCGCACGCAACGTGCTTGCCGGCAGCTACCGCCAGGGTCAGGTCGAGTCCGCTGCTCGCATGCGTCTCGGTCTGCCGCCTTTGGTCCTCGAGGATCACGCCGCTGAGACGATCGCGCAGCTCGCGGCCGGCGAGGAGTCGGCGAGCTTGGCGCTCGCCGAGCTTCCCGAGGAGCAGCAGCGCGCGATCCACGCACGCGTCATCCAGGACCGCGCGTACGCGGAGATAGCAGGCGAGCTGCGCTGTTCGGAGGCCGTCATACGCCAGCGAGTCAGTCGTGGCCTGCGCACCCTACGAGCAAGATTGGCCGGTGAACGATGAGCATCCTCCCGCAGCTCGAACGAGACCTGTTGGACGCCGCCCGGCGCAAACGACTCCTCGGCCGAGGATGCGCCGGCGGCAACGCCGAGCGTGCCCCGCCGCGTGCGCGTCCGCGCGCGCAGGTTGCGGCTGGGAGTGCTCGTGTTCGGGTGCGTACTCGCCACGGCGACGATCGCGCTCGCCGCGAGCGGTGTGATCCTGACGGGAGCGCCCGTGCGTCCCGAAGGGCAGCTCAACCCGCGCGTCGGCGAGGGCGTGCCGACTCCGGGGGCAGCGCTGCTCCTGTCGTTGCGTGTCGCAGACCCGGAAGGTGGCCTGCCCTGGGGGATGCGGATCGTCCACACCACTCGTGGCGAGCTGTGCGTACAGATCGGACGCGTCCAGGATGGGCAGCTCGGAGAGCTCGGCGTGGATGGCGTATTCCATGACGATGGGCGCTTTCACCCGCTGCCGACAGACGTGCTCCCTGAAACCAGCAGGACCGGGGAGCGCGGCGAGCAATGAAGATGCGACTCAGACCGTCAGTTGCGCGCTCGCCGACCAGGTCGTCGCGGGCGAGCACCTCGGCGTCGACCGCAGCGGCGGTGGCGCAAACGCACACCCAGAAGCAAAGCCCAGGAGCGAGCTACGCGACATCTACTACGGCATCCTTGGACCGCACGCGGTCAGCGTCAGCTACCGTGCCGGGCGCCGCGAAGCGACGGCCGCGGTGCTCGCGCCCCTCGGCGCGTATCTGATCGTGCGCCGTACCAACGCCGGCGAGCAGGCCGGCTACGGCGGTGAAGCGCTCGGCACCAGCGGCGACCTGGCGCCTTCCCCGCCGCTCACGGCGATCACCTACGACCTGGGCCTGGGGGGCACGCTCTGCCAGCGCGGCCCGAGCTTGCCGCCCGGGGCCACCGGGCACCTGGCGCATCCCTGCACCCAGCCGCATTTCCCGCACAGCCTCTACACGCGACCGCTCAACCTCCACGAGCCGCTGCACGTGCAGCTCGTCGTCCACCACGGCCTCGTCACAGCGGTCACGCTCAGCTTCACCGCGCCCTTCGCGATAACCGCCGCCGGCGAGGACTACAGAGTGTTCGTCCCGTCGCGGTGCACGGCTATGGGCGAGGGTGGCGTCGTGCAGTCACTCGGCCGCGACGTCGCACGCGGCGAAACCGTCACCCAATCGCTCCCCGCCGCGGCGCTCTTCTACAAGAGCTGCCGTCTCGGGCAGGTGAGCATGCGCACGAGTGCCACGATCGAAGTGCTCTACGGCCACCTCGGAAGATCCCAGCAGCTGCTCGGGACAGCCACTGTCAGGCTTCCGCCAGGCACGCGCGCCGAGCAGCCACGGGTTCGCTCCGAGGCGTATCATCGAGAAAGGGGACTTGGCTAGCGCTCACGCCGGAAGGAGCGGGATCGATCATGAGGGGGCGAATCGCGAGCAGCTGGCGGCACGTCGCCGCCGCGGTTGCGCTTACGTGTGCGATCACTGCGGTCACAACCACCGGTGCGTCGGCCGAAGAATACAACGAGGAATATGAACACGCTCTGAGCGTGGGGACGCAGGCCTACGTGTACGGCGAGCCTTTGCTCGACATGCAGCGCATCTACCGGACCTTGACCAGCGTGACCGTTCCCGACCATATGGGTGACGCACCTGTCAACCAGTTCTCCCATTTGACAGAACTCGCGAGCACCAAAAAGAGCCTCGTTGTCGCTCCGAACGCTGACACTTTGTACTCGATCGCATGGCTTGAGCTGAAGCCACAGCCGATTGTCCTGCACGTCCCCTCGAGCCCGGGGCGCTTCGACGTCGTTCCCCTGATGACCCCATACACCGAAAACTTCGGCGATATCGGCGAAGGAGCCTCCGGCATCATGGCGCCGGGCAACTACGTCGTCGCTGCGGGAAAGCAGTATGACGGCGTGCGAGAGATCCAAGGCATGCAGGTGATCCATTCGCCGTATGACCGGGTATGGATCATCCAGCGCACGCTCGTCAAAAGCCACGAAGACCTGCCCAACGCGGTGGCCCTGCAGGCGCAGACAAAGCTCGTGCCGCTGAACGATTGGAAGACGGAAGGCGTCAACTACGTGCCGCCGAAGCCCGCGAGGGAAGTCACGACACCGATCGAATACAGGGTTCCGGGCACGCAGCCATGGGAGGAACCGCTCACCTACTGGAACGCGCTCGGAGCAGCGCTGGAGCGGTTCAAGCCACCGCTCGCCGATCTACCAGAGCTCGCGCGACTCGCGAGCGTCGGGATCGGGCCGGGCAAATTTCCCGCCAATGAGAACCTCAGCGCCGGCACGCTCGCGGGTCTGCGCGCGGCCGTGGTGGCCGGTCCCGGGCAGGTCGCCAAGGAACTGACGGACGTGTTCCACGCCGGCTTCACCGCGCACAACGGCTGGCTGACGGCAGATCTAGGAGAATACGGGACCGACTACTCGCTGAGGGCGATAGCCGACAAGATCGGCCTCGGGGCGCTGCCGCCGAACATCGCGATCTACGCGAACGCGCACACCGAACGCATTGGGTTTCCGCTCAACGGCGTCAGCACGCGCTACGTCGCGCACTTCCCCGCAGGTGATTTCCCGGTGCCGGTACAGGCGTTCTGGTCGCTGACGATGTACGAAGCAAACGGCTTCTTCGTCGCCAATCCGCTGGAACGCTACACGCTCGGCGACCGCTCGAATCTCCAGTACGAAAAAAACGGGTCGCTGAACGTCTACATCCAAACTGGGAGCCGACGACGTGAAGCCGAGCAGGACAACTGGCTGCCGGCGCCCGCCGGAGCGTTCCAGCTGATCATGCGTCTCTACGGGACCGATGAATCAGCAATCGAGGGCATCCTCGAAGGCGGCGCCGAGCCACTGGACGCCGCCGACGATCCTGCCGTGCCTCGCGAGCGGCAAAACGGCCGCGGGGTGGAACTGCGCGAGCTAGGAGCAAATCGCTAGCGCGGATCGCCGCCGTAGGCGACAGAGCGGTGGCGGATGGTGGCTACGCGGACGGTCTTGCCGCTGTCTGAGAGCTGGTAGATGATCCGGTAGGACCCCACTCGCAGTGAGTGCAGGCCGCGAAGTCTGCCGCGCAACGGATAGCCGGCGTCTGGTTCGCGTGCAAGCACCGCGAGAGCTTCCTCGGCGGCGTCAATCAAAGGCCAGTCAAGCGCAAGGAGCTCTGCACGAGCGCGACGCGCGAGCATCAGCCGCGCCACCGGCTATCTCGCAGCTCGTTTCTCCGCCAACTCACCGTGCAGGTCGCTCAGCTCGACTGTCTCACCGCGTGCGATCTCATCGAGACCTGCCTGCAGTGCCTCTACGGTTGACGCATCCGAGAGTATCTCGGCAGTCTCCTCGAGCGCTTGGTACTCGTCGATTGGTACGAGCGCCGCGGCTGGCCGCCCGTTGCGCGTCACGACGACGTGATCACGTCGGTCGGCCACATCGCTGAGCAGCTCAGCCAGCTTGCTCCGAAACTCGCGTACCGGGATCGTCTTCGTCATCAGGGAGAAGTGTACCAAATCGTGTACACCGAGACTTTAGGATGTGCCAGCGGCGTTCGGGGAAGACGGCGGTCATCGCGCATCCTCACCGTCGAGGAGGCGGAATGTCACTACAAGAATCGCGGCCCCGGCGAGGATCGTGGCCAGGAACGCCGCAGCGGCGCCGAGCACGCCGAAGGGAGCGGTTGCGGCCACGAGCGCAAAGACGCCGAGTATCCCTGCGCCGATGACGAGAACCAGCGCAACGCCCGAGGGTGCGCGCCGTCGGCGCGCGCATCGATCGACCCCGTATCGGGCAGGAGCGAGAGTCGTGTGATACGGATGATTGGCGGTTACGGTCGACATCGTCAAATCTCCTTGTTGTAAGTGGATGTGAGTCGATGATCCGACCGCGGGCCGGCTCGCGCCAGTCGTCGTCGGTGCATAACATTCCGTCGCGGAATGTCTCTCGGTGACCCCTTGCCCGGTCGAGATCTGGCCGCGTTCGTGACGGCTGTCGAGAGCGGCTCGGTGCAGGGCGCCGCCGACGCGCTGTCGCTGACCCAGTCGGCTGCGACCAAGCGCTTGCAGGCGCTCGAGCGCCGCGTGGGTCGCCAACTGCTGGAGCGCGGGGCTTTCGGAGTGCGACCAACCGCTGCCGGGGCGGTGCTCTACCCGCTCGCCCGGGAGGCGCTTGGCGTGCTCGAGCGCGCCGAGACGGCGGTCACATCACCGGACGACGCACCGTTGCTGCGCATTCACGCCAGTCGCACGATCGGCGAGACGCTCCTGCCTCAGTGGCTTGCATCCTTTCGAGCCGCCGCGCCACCGTGCCGCGTGTCAGCCGCCATCACGAACTCCGAGCAGGTCGTGCACAGCGTCCGCGCCGGCGCCACGGAGGTCGGCTTCATCGAGGGACCGGGAGGCAGCATGCGCGGGCTGCGTGAGCTCGTCGTCGCCCACGACGAGATTCACGTGGTCGTCGGCGCCGAGCACCCCTGGGCGCGCCGACGCTCGGTCGCGGTGAGGGACCTGGCACTGGAGCCCTTCTTCGCGCGCGAGGCGGGCTCCGGCACGCGTGCGGTGGTCAGCGCGAGGCTTGCGGACGTCGGTGTCGAGTTGCAGCCTGCGCTCGAGCTCTCGAGCGCCGAGGGCCTGAAGCGTGCGGTGCTCGACGGTGGGTACGCGCTGCTCTCCGAGCGTGTCGTCGCCGCGGAGATCGCCGCCGGCGTGCTCGTCGGCCTACCAGTCTCCGGAGTGGCGCTGCGCCGCTCGCTGCGCGCAGTGCGTCGATCGCGGCCCGCTCTTCAAGACCCCGCTCGCGCGTTCTGGCGTTGGCTCGAGAGAACAATTGCTCCGCAGGCCCTCAGGCAAACAGACGGCTGAACGCCCACCGGCGGTGAAATGGGTCTGCGGGGTGCCGACCCCGCAAACGCACATCGCCGGCCGTGCCGCTAACGACGGTCAGCCAGACCGCAACCAGCAATACGTAGAGAGTCACCGATAGCACTGTGAGGACGACCAGGTGGGTTCGCGCCGCGAGCTCGGAAGTGCCCGTCACCACGGTGCCGATCGGGAACACGAAGCTCCACCAAGTAGGCGTGAACGTCAATCCTTCGCGCGCCGCGCGAATGGTGACCGCAGCAGCGATCGACAGCCAAAGCATCGCAAAGCCCCAAGCGGGTACGCCGTACAGGACAGCCATCGCCTGCATCGCAAGCGAATACGGCTGCCCGACGGCTTGGGGGGCGGCGCTCGCGAGCAGGTTGACAGCTGTGATCGATTGCCCCACTGGCCCGAGCACGATCCAGACAGTTGGCACCGTCTTGGTTGCGCCTGGCCCGTGGTAGAGAAGTCGTGCCCAGACAACGCTGATGATTACCAGCGACGCGATCAGGCTCAAGCCGAACATCGCGTAGCATCCGAGCAGCAACGTCAGTCTCGCCTGCCCCGCGGGCAGATGCGCGACGAGCGCGGCTCCCGTGGTGGCGGAGACCATCGGCGGCACGATCGGCATCAGCCAGCTTCCGAACGCGTCCTTCTGCTCGAGGCGATGATGCGTGAACATCAGATAGGGAACCACAACACTGCTCACGAGTCCCGCGGCCGTGCCGATGCTCCAGAGCACACTGTCACCAATGACGGCAGCATGTCCTCCGATCAGGTCTCGCCCGACCAGGAGCGTGCCGGCCCCGACTGTCAGAAATGCCATCGCCGGCGCCCCGTAGAAGGGCGCCATCGCGGGATTGCGTGCGTGTGAGCGTGCCTTTTCGGTGTCACCCGCCCACTGCACCGCGGTGGCGATCACCAGCAGCGCAAGCATCGCCGCGGCGAGTGCCCAAATTACCAGCGCGCCTGTGCGCAGTCCCGCGATCTTCACCGGCAGCAGCACGGCAGCAATCGCAACGATGCCCGTGCCCATGACGGAGGCGAACCAATTCGGTCCGAGGTTCGCAAACAGCTGACTCGGGGTCTCTGGCTCCCCTGTTGGCACAGTGCGCTCGGCGATCGGCGGCGCGCCCGCTCCGTGACCTCGTGAATGCAGCTCCAGTGCGCTCATTGCATGAGAATCGCCGCTGCCACGACGAAGCACCAGTCGATATCGGCGCCGCCCATTCCAGCGCGGAATACATGCGGATGGTCGCGCTGCCGGGAACGGGTGTTCACGTCGACGTCTGCCCGCTAGCGTGAAGCCTCCATCTGAGCCGTCGGCGGGTGGGCGTCCGCCTATCACCCGGCTCCTCAAAACGAAATGCACATACTCCAGCGCGCCACCACGAAGATGCTTATTCCCTTCGTCGTCTAGCCGCGCGGGGCACTCGATATCAGCTGCGTCGCCTCGTCGGGCCGGGGAGCGGGAGAGCTCTCCAGCGAACGCGCCACTCCGTCGGCCGCGTCGCGGATGCGCGTGCCGAGCGAGGTCATCTCGCGCGGGCGCAGGCGCGAGGTCGGGCCGGAGATGCTGAGCGACGCAAGCGGCGGCCCGGTGGTGCCGAGAATCGGGGCGGCAACGCAGGCCGCTCCATGCTCGTGCTCCTCGCTCTCCGTAGCCCAGCCGCGCCGGCGCACCTGTGTCAGCTCGCGGCGCACGTCGTCGGGGTCGGTGATCGTCTGCGGCGTGAAGCGCTGCAGACCATTCTCTAGCAGGGTGCCCACGTAGGCGTCGGACTGCCACGCGAGCAGCGCCTTGCCCGCGGCCGTCACGTGGGCGTCCATGCGCGTTCCCACCTTCACCTCCATGCGGATCGTGCCCGGCCCGAGCACCTGGTCGACGAACACGACCTCGCGTCCGTCGAGGATCGTCAGATGCGCGGTCTCGCCGCACGCTTCCACGAGCTCGGTCATGTGAGGGAGCGCGGCTGCCCTGAGAGCTGCCACGCGCTGCTCGGCCGCGGACACGAGGCCGAGGAGACGCTGGCCCGGACCGTAGCGGCGCGAGGTGTCCTGCTGGACGAAGCCGAGATCCACGAGCGTCGTCAGCAGGCGATGCGCGGTGCTCGGCGCGAGCGACGTCGTCTCCGCCAATTGGGCTAGGGGCATCTCCTCGCCGTGCGCCACCGCGCTGAGAAGCTCGAGTGCTCGCTGAACCGATCGGACGGGCATTTCCTCGCGCGACATGCCGGTAACTGTACACGTGTAACCCGCTCTATCGGGTACGGATATCCCGTACCACGGAATCAAAGCGCATCTTGATTCCGTTGTATGGACCGACGGCCGAAGGCCCTACCCGATGATTGGACATTCGTCCGTATCGCCGTGCCACGCGTGCCGCTGACAATGACGCCGGGTTGCGGGCAGGTCGTCGCGGCCCGCCACCGGCGGCCAAGGTCGCCCACGCTTCAACCAAATCCCCGCTTAGAGGAGCGCTTTCCCGTGGCCACAGTGACGAGCAGCGATACCCCAGCACCGCCTTCGGGCGCGATCCCCGCGTCGTATGCCCGCAAGTCAACCGGACTCGTGCGCCAGATCGGCGTCGGCGGCCAGAGTGTCTTCTCGGCCTCCGGCAGTCCGCTCGGGGTCACGCTCGTGCTCGCCCTGTTCGCACTCACGCTGTTCCCCAAGAGCAACTTCTTCATCGCGATGGCGATCGCGTTGGTGTGCGGCGTGTTCGCGTGGGTCACGTTTGCGCTGCTCAGCGCGATGATGCCGCGCGTCGGTGGCGACTACGCGTTCGTCTCGCGCATCCTCAACCCCGCGCTGGGGCTCGGCAGCAACCTCGCGTTCTTCTTCGGCTCGATGATGGCCGCGGGGTTGTGGTGCTACTGGGTGGCCGAGCAGGGTCTCTCACCCGCCTTCTCGGTCATCGGCGCGGTCACGAACTCCAAGGGCCTCACCGAACTCGGTGCTTCATTCGGACCCGAACACCACGTCAACTGCTTCCTCGTGGCGGCGGGTGCGCTGATCCTGATGAGCGTTCTATCGGCGCTCGGCACCAAGGTCGCCTTCCGTGTGATCACCGCGCTGTTCGTGATCGCCGCGGCGGGCTTCGTCGTCGACATCCTGATCCTCGCGTTGACGAGCCACGCCAGCTTCGTCTCGAAAATCAACCACCTCGGCGGCGCGGGCAGCTACGCCAAGACGATCTCCAAGGGCTCCTCGAGCCTGTTCCCGATCGGCGGCTACAGCACCCGATCGACGATCGGCGCCGCCTATTACTGCCTCTCGAACACCGTGTTCTGCTGGGTGGGCGCGTACACGATCGCCGAGTTCAGGGGCGCCGGCCAGCGCAAGCGCGAGCTCACCACGATGGTTGGCTCGGGTGTGGGTCAGATCTTCCTCGTGCTGCTCGGCGCGGTGGTGTTCCTGAACACGGTCGGCTACGACTTCTTCATCTCCGCCCTCGGGGGCAACTTCGCCGGTCCCGGCGGCGGCACGGTCGGCCTCGCCGGTTATGTGTACTTCGCCGGCGTGGCGGCACCGAACACGTTCCTGGTCGTGGTGCTGTCGCTCGCCTTCATGGGCTGGTGGCTCCCGGGCCTTTACGTGAACATGGCGATGGCCCAGCGCGCGCTGCTCAGCTACTCGCTCGACGGCCTGCTGCCGAAGAGGGTGGCCTACGTCAACGCCAAGACGCACACGCCGCTGGTGGCGATCGCGATCGTCACACTCGGGGGCCTGGCCGGCTGCGCGTGGGTGGCGTTCAGCCCGAGCTTCTTCGAAGTGCTCGGCATCATGCTGCTGCTGTCCTTCGTCCCGATGGTGTTCGTGGGCATCGCCGCCGTCGCCGTGAAGTACCGCCGCCCGGACCTCTACAAGGGCTCGCCCGCCGAGTGGCGCGTGCGGGGCGTGGAGGTCCTGCCGGTCGCCGGCGTCGGCTGCTTCCTGGTGGGCGTCGTGGCGATCGGCACCGCGCTCTACTTCCACAAGGAACTCGCCTTCAACCTCTGGCAGGCCGCCGCGCTGCCGTTCGCGATCCTCGCCTTCGGTGGGCTCTGGTACGCGGCCGCGCGCATGCTGCGCCGCAAAGAAGGCATCCAGCTCGACCTCGCCTACAGCACGATCCCGCCGGAGTGATGGGGCTGTTCACGCGGCGCGCCCCGGGCAACGGCGCAGGCACGGGCAGGCGGATCTTCTTCGCCACCGACATCCACGGCTCAGATCGCTGTTTCCGCAAGTTCGTCAACGCCGGGCGCTTCTACGGCGTGGACTACCTGATCCTCGGCGGCGACATCACCGGCAAGTCGCTCGTCCCGATCGAGCGGACGGCGCGCGGCTTCTCCGCGCAGTTCAACGACCACCAGTACATGGACATCGGCGCGGCCGAGTGCGAGGCGCTGGAACAGCGCATCCGCGACCACGGCCAGTACCCGTATGTCGGCGAGCGCGACGAGCTGCTCGCGCTGCAGGACCCCAGCCACCGCGACGCGGTCTTCCGCGCGGCAATCACCGAGGGCATCCGCCGCTGGGTGGCGCTAGCCGAGGAGCGCCTGCAGGGGAGCGGCATCCGCTGCTTCGTCACGCCCGGCAACGACGACTACTTCGACATCGACCAGGCGCTGCGCGAGTCCGACGTGGTCGAGTTCGTGGAGGGCAGCACAGTGCGCCTGGACGAACACGAGATGATCACGTCCGGGTACTCCAACATCACCCCGTGGGACTCGCCGCGCGAGATGCCCGAGGAGCAGATGCTCGCCCGGCTCACCGAGATGAGCGCCGTCGTCAGCGACCCGGAGAACCTGATCGCGGTCGTGCATCCGCCGCCGTTCGACACGCTGCTGGATCACGCCCCCGCGATCGACGAGGACTTCGTGGTGCAGCTCGAGGGCGGCTCGCCGCGGATGGTGCCGGTCGGCTCCACCGCCGTGCGCAGCTTCATCGAGGCCACTCAGCCGCTGCTCGGCCTGCACGGCCACGTCCACGAGTCGCGCGCTGCGGAGAGCATCGGCCGCACGCTCTGCATCAACCCCGGCTCGGAGTACACCGAGGGCACGCTCGCGGGCGCGATCGTCACGCTCGGCGACCACAAGGTCCTCTCCCACCAGCTCGTGGTGGGCTAGATGGCGGCGCTGTGATCCCGGGGTCAGACACTGCGGAGCATGTGCTCGGCGGCATCGGCGCGCCGATCAGGCTGAGCAAGGGGAGCGTCCACCACACGCTCTCGGCCGCCCACGCCCCCACGGCCACCGTCGACCCCGGCGAGCGCCTGCGCGTGGAGACCGAGCTGAACATCGGCGATCACTTGCACGATCTCGGCGACACGTTCGACCTGTCGATGGCCGCCGCGCCGTTCCTGAATGGAGCGACCGGGCCGATCTGTGTTCGCGGCGCCACCTGCGCGCACGTGCTGATCTGTGACATCGAGGCGATGGAGCTGATCCCGCCTGGCTTCACAGCGCTCGCGCCCGACCTGTGGCCGTTCATCGATCAGGAGCGCTCCCACACCGCGCGCGCGCCACACCGCGTGGTCGACGTGCGCGATGGGCACGTGCTGTGGGACGAGCACACCCGCATCCCGATCAGGCCGATGGTCGGCGTGCTCGGCACCGCCCCTGCGCTGGAGGCGATCTCCACGATGGACTGCGGCCCCCACGGTGGCAATCTCGACGCACAGGAGCTCGGGCCCGGCGCACGCGTGTACCTGCCGGTGGCGGTGGAGGGGGCCCTGCTGTTCCTCGGCGACTGTCACGCCGTGCAGGGCGACGGCGAGCTGTGCGGCTTCGGCGCGATCGAGATCCGCTCGCAGGTCACGATCCGCGTGGACGTGGCGCCGCGGCCCCCCGCGATGCGCTGGCCGCGCTTCGAGGATGCAACCCACATCGGCACCGTGGCATGCGCACGGCCTCTGGAGGACGCGTTCCGGCTTGCCGCGCGGGACCTCGCCCACTGGCTCGCGGATGACTACGGCTTCAGCGTCGCCGACGCCATGCTGCTGCTCGGCCAGGTCGCCGAGGCGCGCTGTACGCAGCTGGTCAACCCACACTTCACCTACGTGTGCAAGATCGCCAAGCGCTATCTGGGAGGCGCGGCGCATGGTCTCTGAGCGGGAGCGGGCGCTGGAGTCCGTAACGGAGGAGGCCGGGCGTGTGACGGAGGCGGCCGACGCGGCGGGCGTCACACTGCGCGTCACTGGCGGAGTCGGCGTGGCGCTCACCTGCCACAGCGCCGGCGAGGAGTTGCTCGCCCGGTCCTACAGCGACATCGACGTCGTCGGCCACGCTCGCGAGCGGGAGTCGATCATCGCGCTGCTCGCCGGCCTCGGCTACGCCGCCGATGAGATGTTCAACGCGATGCACGGCGCGCGGCGGCTGTTCTTCTGGGACGACGCCAACACCCGCCAGTTCGACGTGTTCCTCGACAAGGTCGAGATGTGTCACGTGATCGACCTGCGCGGTCGGTTGGACGGCCCAGGGCCAGCGCTCACCTACGCCGACCTGCTGCTGATGAAGCTGCAGATCGTGGAGTCCAACGAGAAGGACCTGCGTGACATTGTCTGCCTACTGAAAGATCAGGACTTCACCGAGGGCTTGGACGAGGGCATCGACCTTGCCTACCTCGCCGACCTCGCCGCCAACGACTGGGGGCTGTGGCGCACCGTAACGATGGTCGCGCGGCGCGCCGACGCGTGGGCGGCGCAGCTGACCGGGCTCGCGTCGAGGGATCGCGTGCATAGACAGGTGTGCAGCTTCCTCGAGGCGCTCGAGGATGCGCCCAAGTCGCGCGCCTGGAAGCTGCGGGCGCGGATCGGCGAGCGCAAGCGCTGGTACACCCTGCCCGAGGAGGCCCATTGAGCGCACCTGTGAGCGACCCCTCCAGCGCCGCGTCGAATGGGGCGCTGCGTCGCATTCCCAAGACCGAGCTGGTCTACACATACGCCCCGAAACGGCAGCCGGTAGCGACCGTGTCCCCCGGCGAGCGGCTCATCGTCGAGACACGCACCGCCTTCGGCGAGGCCGAGCTGGTCTACGGCCTGGAGGTCGTCGGTCCGCCACCGGGACGGGCTGACCCGCTGACAGGGCCGGTCTTCGTGAGCGGCGCCGAGGTCGGCGATGCGCTCGCGGTGCACATCGAAGCGATCGAGCTCGTCGGCGACCCTGTCATCGGCCCCTACCGCGGCTCGAGCGCCCTCGACTGGCACGCGCTCCCGGTCGACATCCTCAAGGTCCAGGACGGGCGCCTGCAAGTGGGACGACTGTCCCTGGCGCTGCGGCCGATGGTCGGCTGTATAGCGGTGGCGCCCGCGTCGGAGACGACCCCCAGCACGAGTGTGGGCGATCACGGCGGTAATCTCGACACCAGGCACATAGCGCCGGGAGCGACCGTGCTGCTCCCCGTCTTCGAGCAGGGTGCAGGCCTGGTGCTCGGCGACTGCCACGCGCTGCAGGGCGACGGTGAGATGACGGGCGCGCCGCCGGAGACCGACGCCGAGGTGACGATTCGCGTGGAAGTGGTCAAGGGGCTTTCGCTGCAGCGTCCGCGCGTGCTCACAGCCGATCGCTTCATGACACTCGCCTCGGCCGACACGATCGAGCAGGCCTGCGCGCTCGCGATCAACGACATGGTGATCGCGCTCGCCGGCGAAACCAGTCTCACGGCGGACGAAGCCTACGTGCTGCTCACGCTGTGCGCGGATCTGGAGATCAGCCAGATCGTCAACTCGTGGGCCACCGTCCGCGTGGCCGTGGATCGCGCCCTGCTCGATGCCTGACGGCGTCGTCGTGAGCTCCGGCCTGTGCGAGCTGCAGGCCGTGCAACTGCGCGACCTGATGGTCGCGGGCAGCGTCTCCGCGGTGGAGGTCCTCGGCGCCCACCTCGAGCGCATCGAGCTCTGCAACCCGGCGCTGAACGCGATCGTCACGCTCGCCGCCGAGGAAGCGCTCCTCGCCGCGAGGGCAGCCGACGATGCGCGCCTCCGGGGCCTGGCGCTCGGGCCGCTGCACGGGCTCCCCGTCGGGGTCAAGGACCTAGTGGAGACAGCCGGCATTCGCACGACCTACGGCTCGCCGATCTTCGCCGAGAACGTGCCCGATACCGACGCCTCGCTCGTCACGCGCATGAAGGACGCCGGCGCGATCGTGCTCGGCAAGACGAACACGCCCGAGTTCGGTGCCGGCTCGCACACGTTCAACCAGGTCTTCGGCGTGACCCGCAACCCCTACGACCGCGAACGCTCGGCGGGCGGGAGCAGCGGCGGCGCCGCCGCCGCGCTGGCGGCGGGGATGCTCCCGATTGCCGACGGCTCGGACCTCGGCGGCAGCCTGCGCAACCCGGCCTCGTTCTGCAACGTGGTCGGCCTGCGCCCGTCGCCTGGGCTCGTCACCAACAGGCCGGTCGGCGACGTTTGGGACCCGATGTCGGTGAGCGGGCCGATGGCGCGCAGCGTGGAGGACCTCGCGCTGCTGCTCGACGCGATCGCGGTGCCGGATCCCCGCGCCCCGATGAGCGTCGCGCCGCTCGAGGGGTCCTATCGCGAGGGCCTCGAGGAGGACGTGCGCGGCCTGCGCATCGCGTGGAGCGCGGATCTCGGCGGGCTGCCTGTCGAAGCGCAGGTCGCGGAAGTGATGGGCGCAGCGCGATCGGTGTTCGAGGATCTGGGTTGCGAGGTGCAGGAAGCCGAGCCGGATCTCAGCGAGGCCGACGAGGTGTTCGACGTGCTGCGGGCGCTCGGCTTCCTCGCCGCCCATCACGAGAAGCTGCTCTCCCAGCGCGCGCTCCTCAAGGACACGGTCGTGTGGAACATCGAGGCCGGGCTCGAGCTCACGCCGTTGCGCATCGCCCACGCGATCAGCGCACGCAGCGAGATCGTGCAGCGGACGCTCGCCTTCTTCGAGCGCTTCGACGCGCTCGTGCTGCCCGTCTCGCAGGTCGTCCCGTTCCCAGTCGAGGTCGACTGGGTCCGCGAGATCGCCGGGGTTCCGATGGAGCACTATGTCGCCTGGCAGCGGACCTGCAGCCGCATAAGCGTGACGGCTCATCCCGCGATCAGCTTGCCTGGAGGCTTCACCGCGAGTGGCTTGCCGGTCGGCATCCAGCTCGTCGGCCGCTACCGCGACGAGTCCGGCCTGCTGCGCCTGGCACGAGCGTTCGAGGCGGCGACCGGCTTCGGCCGCGAGCGTCCGCCGCTGTGATGCTGACGAACGGATCACCAGCGAAGCTGACGGCAGGTTCGTCGGGAGCGGGCGGCCCGGCACCGACGGCTGACGGCGCGGGCCCGCCCGGGTTTCACTTCCTCCAGACCCCCGGACCGACCAACGTGCCGGGGCGTGTACTGCGCGCGATGGCCGCTCCCACGATCGATCATCGGGGCGCGTCATTCGCGAGTCTGACGCGCGAGATCCTCGCGGGCATGCAGGAGCTCCTGCGCACGGAGCAACCGGTTGTGATCTTCCCGGCCTCGGGGACGGGTGCCTGGGAGGCGGCGCTCGTGAACACGCTTACCCCCGGCGCCGGCCTGCTCGCGTTCGACACCGGCCACTTCGCGCGCGTGTGGGCCGAGGTCGCCAACCGGCTTGGCTACGTCGCCGAGCTGATCGAGGGCGACTGGAGCCGCGGTGTGTCAGAGAGCGAGCTTCAACGCCGACTCGGCGAGGACCCAGGAGGTGAGTTGGCTGCGGTACTGCTCGTCCACAACGAGACATCGACCGGCGTGGTGAACGATGTCGCGGCGTGCCGCGCGGCAATCGATCGCAGCGGTCATCCTGCGTTGCTGCTCGTCGACACCGTCTCCTCGCTCGGGTCGATCGACTACCGCCATGACGAGTGGCGTGTGGATGTGACGGTTGGCGCGTCGCAGAAGGGGCTGCTGCTGCCGCCGGGGCTGTCCTTCAACGTGCCCAGCGAGCGAGCGCTCGCCGTCGCGAAAGTCGCCGGCGGCGCGCGATCCTACTGGGACTGGGGCCCGATCCTCGAGGCGAACGCGCAAGGCCACTTCCCCTACACGCCACCCACCAACCTCCTGTTCGGCCTGCGCGAGGCTCTGTCGATGCTGCGCGAGGAGGGTCTCGACGCGGTCTTTGTGCGCCACCGCAGACACGGCGCGGCGACGCGCAGTGCGGTCCACGCCTGGGGGCTGCAGACCGTCTGCCAGGCCTCCGAGCGGGCGAGCGCGGTTGTCACCGCCGTGCTGGCGCCTGACGGATCAGACGAGCGGGAGCTCCGTCGTGTGATCCTCGACGGTTATGGCGTCTCGCTGGGCGCAGGCCTCGGTGCGCTCGCGGGAAAGGCGTTTCGCATCGGGCATATCGGCGACTTCAACGATGCGATGCTGATCGGGGTTCTCGGCGCGGTCGAGCTCGGCCTCGGTGCGGCGGGGGTGCCGCTTGATGAAAGTGGCGTGGCAGTCGCGATGCGATCGCTCGCGACGGGATCGAACGCGCCCGGACCGGCGGGTGCCGGCGCGCACGAGGTCGGATAGGGCGCCGAGAGCCTCGTCGATATCGGTCGTCGAATCGTCTCGTCTCCCGGGGCTCGGGCGATCAGCCCCGTGCCGGAGGGCATCCGAGGAGCCCTTCAGAGGGCCGTCCTCGACGTAGGGCGTTTTGCCCTGCGGCGCGGCGCGGGTAGCGTGCAACGGTACCGGGCGGCGTCAGGCCTCCAACTCGACCCAAATTGGCACCGTCCGCCTGATTCCTTCGTCGTGAAAAAACTCCAGACCCAGGCCGGAGTATGCGACGGGACCGAGCCGTCGGTGGACCGTGAACAGAAGGGTCTCTTCTCCGGGGAAGGTAGGATTGAGGTCGACTATGTGGAGCCAAGCCAAGACGCTTTTTTCGCCCGATCCCATTGAGCATACGGCCTTTGTTTCTAGTTCTATTTCCGGTAGTTCGGCAAAGGTGCACTTGTGGGTCGCCGTGTTGACCTCGACCGCACCAAATCGTTCTCCGTCGAGGTAGAACTGGTAGGTCTGTTGGTTTGCCGGATTCGGCGCGGCGACCGCCTCGTCGACGCCCGGCGAACCGGAGCTCACCGGTCCTCCGAGCGCGGCTGCGGCGACCACAGCAACGGAAACTGCACGCAGGCGTGCCACGATTTCGTCCCCCTTCGTTTTGCTGGCACGGGTGCCCGGCGAGCCGGGCGCCGACTGAACCGATCACACTTCCGCTCGCAGCGTAGCGGCCGCGACACTAGGACAGCGTGACATGTGCCACACGCCGAGGTGATCGGGCACGGCCTCTCGATAAGGCGCCTTGCGGATCAAGCGTGCGTTTCACATTCAACGATTCACCGTATCGAGAGCGGCAGGTTCGTCACCCCGCGGCGCGGGTTGTTGACGAGAATCACTAACGCTCTCGATGTGAAGATCACAGACCTTTACGCATACGCCGGGTACCTCCTGCTGCACGCGCGATCCGCCGGTCAGTCAGCCCAGCGCGTCCCTGATCGGCGCGTCGGCGGGCATCGTCACGATCAGCTTGCGGTTCGCGAATTCAGTCGCGCCGATGTACGACAGCTCGCGACCGTAGCCCGAGCGCTTGACGCCTCCGAACGGCAGCTGCGGCTCCGAGGCGGTGGGGTGGTTGATGAAGACCATGCCGCTCTCGATGCGCTCGGCGACGGCGCGCGCCCGCTCGAGATCGGCGCAAAACACCGAGCCGCCGAGGCCGTAGGGCGAATCGTTCGCGAGCGCGACTGCCTCGTCGTCGCCGGCCACGCGGTACACGACAGCGACGGGCCCGAACAGCTCCTCGTGGTAGGCGCGCATCTCGGGTGTCACACCTGTCAGCACGGTGGGAGCGAAGAAGCTGCCCGCACGGTCCAGACGCTCGCCACCCACCACAGCCGTGGCGCCTTGCTCGCGCGCGTCCTGCACCTGCTCGAGCAGCAGCCGCACCGCCCGCTCGGAGGACAGCGGCGCGAGCTCCGTACGCTCGTCGCTCGGGTCGCCCGGCTGCAGCGAGCGCATTCGCTCCGCGATCGCCGCGACGAACTCGTCGAAAAGCCCGTCGACCACGATCATTCGCTTCGCGCTCGTGCATACCTGGCCCATGTTGTGCATACGCCCCACCATCGCCGATTGAATCGTGCGCTCCAGCTGCTCGCCGTCGAGCACGACGAACGGATCGCTGCCGCCGAGCTCGAGCACCGTCTTCTTCACCGCTCTGCCTGCGTTCTCGCCGACGCTCGATCCGGCGCGGTCGCTGCCCGTCAGCGATGCTGCCTGTACGAGCGGGTTGTCCAGGATCCTGCGTACCTGCGGAATGTCGATCAGGAGGTTCGTGTAGACGCCCGGCGGCGCTCCCGCGTCCGCGAACAGCTGCTCCATCGCGATCCCCGACAGCGGCGTGATGTTCGCGTGTTTCAGCAGGATCGTGTTCCCCAGCACGAGGTTCGGTGCGGCCATGCGCACCACCTGGTAAACCGGAAAGTTCCACGGCTCGATCGCCAGCAGCGGCCCCAGCGGCTCGTTGACGACGACCGCGGACCCGCCGTCGATCTCGAGCGGCTCCTCGGCAAGCAGATCCGGTCCCTTCTCCGCGTAGTACTCGAGGATGCGCACGCCGAGGTCGAGCTCCGCGCGGCTATGGCGGATCAGCTTGCCCATCTCGAGCGTGATCGTTCGCGCCACCTCCTCGCTGCGCTCGCGCAGCAGCTCCGCCGCACGTCCCACGACCGCCGCGCGCTCGGCGACGGGGCGCCGGGACCACGACTGGTACGCGGTCGAAGAGGTGCGGATCAGTCCGTCAAGCTGCTCGTCACTGATCAGCTCGAACTCGCGTACGATCTCGCCCGTATACGGGTTCACCGTCGCGAAGGGGCTACGCGTCGCGGTTGCCATCGCTTCTTCCGAGCAGTAGGTCGGCACGCCGACGCGACAACCCTCCTGCATCGGGGCGGGGACGCGGCGCGCCTGAAGCCGTACAGCTCGACGAGCTGTCTCAGGTCGACGGCATCGCCGGCTTGCTCCTTGGCGAGGCGCGTCTCGAAGTCGGTTCTCGAGGCGCGGTCAACGGCAATCATGGAGTGCGTTCAGCTCCACACTCACGAGGGCTCCGCCGGCGACAGTCCCGGTGGGCTGTGCGCGCCGGCCGACCGGCACGCGGCGAGCGCCTCCACGATCGGCGTCTCGCCTGCAACGACCTCGAAGGTGACGGTGGCGAGCGCCGGGTCGTGGACGGCGAAGGCGAGCACGGCGGCGACGTCGTCGCGGCTGATCGAGCCGTCGCCGACGTCCGCTCCGGCGCGCACCCGGTCCGTGCCGGGGTCGTCGGTGAGCCGGCCCGGGCGCACGATTGTGTACGCGAGCCCGCTCTCGCCCAGTTCGGCGTCAGCCTTTCCCTTCGCGCGCAGGTACACGGCGAACGTTGTCGCCCGGCGCCTCGGGGTCCGCCCCGCGGGAGCTCAGCATCACGTAGCGCTCGATCCCGTCGGCCTGCGCGGCGCGCACCAGCTTGACCGCGCCCCCATAGTCGACGGCCATTTGCGCTCGGCCCGCTGCCGGGTCCGGCTCCGGCCGCGAACACGACGGCGTCGGCGCTGGCGATCGTCGCGGCAAGGATGTCGTCGTCGACCTGCTCGAGGTCGCAGACCACCGGCTCCGCGCCGGCCTCCACGACGCTGTCATCTGGACCGGCTTGCGGATCAGCGCGCGCACCCGGTCGCCCCTGAGGTGCAGGCGCCGGCTCAGCCGCGGTGCGACCTTGCCGTGCCCGCCGGCGATGACGACGTCCATGGCGGCTCCTATAGGCCCCTCGCCCGCAGGAGCAAACGCGGCGCGTGAAAGCTGCGGGCCAACAGGAACAGCACGCCCGGAAAGACGTTGAGCTTAACGACCTTCAAGCGGCCCGCGTTCTCGCCGGCCACTCCGGATCGCGCCGCGAGGCCGGAGTCAAGTCCTCGCGTCTTGCTGGCGGGACCCTCCACTTGGCTGCTGCGAGCCGTCGCCGTCGCCTTCACGCCGGGAGCGGTTGCCGCCGTTCCTTTGGCCTTGATTTCGATCCGCTTGGCACGTGGCGTCTTGGGAGTGGGATGCAAGGCTCAGCACCCCGTCGGCGAGCGTCGCCTCAATCGCGTCCGGATCTAGGCCGCCAGGCACCCGCAGGCTGCGCTCGAAGCCCCGAAGCCGCGCTCGATGCGCCGCGCCCCGGTCGCGCCATCCTCGCTCCCATAGGGGAAGGGCCGGTCACCGCGAACCGCGAGTGCGTCGTTCTCGAGCTCGATCTCCAAGTCCTCCACGCGCAGGCCCGGAACGTCCATGTACACGCTGACCCCGTCTTCACCGACCAGCAGGTCCGCCGGAGGGACGAACGCGCCCGACCGTTCCGGGGTCTGCACCGAGGCCTGGCTCAACTCCCGCAGCCATGGTGCGAACGGCTCCACCAGCATGGTCGTCATGGCACTCTCCTTGATCGTTGGCTTTGAGGTCCGCCTGGCGGAACTCCTCCCCTGGTCGGTAGGACGCCCGCCTGGGCGATCAAGCGCGGCTGAGCACCTCGAAGCGAAGGGTGCAGCAAACCCGGACGATCCGCTCCTGCTTCAGCCCGCCTGCCGCGCTCGCGAGCCTGCCTAGGATTATGCGGCGGCTCCGGTCGGGGCCCGGCGCCTGCCAGCGCCTCCTGGAGTTTCTGCTCGGCGTCCTCCGACAGCGGCGTCCTTAACGACGCGGCCGCCGTACCTGCTCAGCGCCGCGACGGCCTTGTCCGGCGTCACCTTGTCGACGACCAGAAACAGCG